>CAWDKY010000026.1:0-61100 GCA_963802945.1 uncultured delta proteobacterium | reverse complement strand
GGATCCGGACACCGGGTCTGAAAACAACCGAGTGAATGGGTCTGTTTTATTAACCAATGAACAGGCCTTCGAGTCTGATAAATAAATGGTCATTGAATTTATTAATGAAATTTACAAGGCCCGAATGACGCCATTGTAACATGCAACGATGAGGCATGAAAAAGTATCGTATGCCGATCTTCAATTCAGATTGGGAGGCGGTAACCACTCCTTCGTAAGCCTCGGCCGAATAATAACCCACATCCTTAAACCCTTTTGTCCGAGGATTGAGGGGGCCTGTGACGCACCAGGTGATGACGCCGTTTACAGGATCGACCTCTTTGGCAACTCCGCAGTGAGTAATCGGGCAACCACAGGACATCCCCATGGGCCTCCCGATCAAGGTATCTCCTTTCTGAATATCCAGGTCTTTGGTGCGAGAAGGATTGTGCGGGATGATGATCTCACGGGGACCCGGGTCTCCCGGCAGCGAATCGAGAATAAAATCATAATCCCGCCCAAGAGAGTCTTTCCATGTCAAAGGAATATCCATCATACCTTCCTTGCAGGTCTGGCACGAGAATCCTGCTTCCATGGGTTTTTCTATCATGGACTTAACGGTCTCTTTACCCAGATGAATGCACTTTGCCAATTCATTCGGCTTTTCCTGCAGGATCTCGGCGAAATTGACGCATGTTCTGGATCCGCACAGCCCGCAGTCAAGTCCGGGCAATCGCTGAAGGATGTTCTCTTTTGATTCGGAATGATTATTCATAATAGCGGCTCCTTTCTTAAACAGAAGTTGTCGAGACAAACTTAAAAATGGTCATGAATATTTGGGGAAGAAATATCATCTATTCTCCGCGATAAAAAATTTCACCTTCCAGGGGACGAACGACCCCAAAGTGCTGCTTCCAGCCGACCTCCTTTTTCCCTACGCATATCGTACAGGTTCCTACAGGCGGATTGCCTCTTAAAAACAGAGGAAACACAATTTCGTTGGCTTCCGAAATCGTTTTGATGAGAGGGTCGATGCCGATCCCATAAAGAGCGTTAGTTTCGACGATTCGGATACCGCTTGCACTTTGCTTGATCCTGGCGCGAAACACTTCCCTCTCGGCTTGGGAGACAAGATCGATTTTGGTGACGACGGCCATGTCGGCTAAGGTCAACATGGGACCTATTTTCCGGGGAAGGTTCATACCGCTGGTGGCTTCGAGCACCACCATTCCCAAAGACCCTTCAACATAGGGTGAGCATCGAAGACAAAGTCCGGCGGTTTCCACAATCAGCAAGTCACTTTTTTGATTTTCTGCCCACTCCAATGCCTCTCCCAATACCATGACGTTACAATGGTCCGGGCATAACTCACCGGAATAAACCGTTTTTGCTGGAATAGAAAATTCCCGCTCCATGATGGACTGTTCCTCGGCATAGAGCACATCAATCTTCAAATAGGACGGCCTTGCCCCCCTTTTTTGCAGGCGGCGAATCACATGACGCAATACGCTTGTTTTTCCGGTCGTAGACGGGCCGGCGCAGATGACTAATTTCATCCTTTCCTCCTCTTATACGATGCTGAAAAAGTCACTCTTCATGGCTCAAAAGATTTTTTCGGCAATTCTAAGGCACGCTTCCTTGTAAATGTAAAACTCGCCTTTCAGGCTCAAATATTACATTTACGGCCGTTTCGCTTCACCAAGAATTGTTATCGAAAAATCTCAATTCGCTCTCAGAGCGACATTTTTCAGTTTTTCAATAATCTGCTCATCACTTAGGTCAGGTAGCCAAGGTTTTTTAAGTGGCTTTCCAATTCGTTCGAGGTAAGCTGTTCTCCTCTCCTGATCCGCATGCGGAAATGGAGGAGGATATCGTCCAGTTTACTGATCTCCTTGGCCACAACCTTTTCATCCCCATCGCCGATAATGATCTTTGTCATGGCGCCGTTCTCCATGACAATACGAAAATCGGAGAGCAAAGCAATGCGGGGGTCGTGGGTCACAAAGATAAAAATCTTTTCGTACTTTTTGAGAAGTTCAAGCGCCCTTGTCCGATGAATGCCGGCGTTTTCGATCTCATCCAAGAGGATGATGGGGGCATTCCCGATGATTACAGCGTCTGCAATCAGAAGTGCCCGGGTCTGGCCGCCGGAAAGTTCAGTCATGGGACTTTCCTTGATAAGAGGTTCACCTGTGAGCTTATTGGCAAACTCCAGCGTTTCGTAGACAACGCTCGCGATGCTTTGATGTTGACGCACCCCGGCGTGAATCTCGAGGAAATGCTGCACGGGCAAATCCGACAAAAAATTAGTATGCTGGGAAATTAAAGCGATAGGATGCTCATGCTTTTCCGAAATGGCCTCGTCGGAACTCACCGGTAGATCATTAATCAACAGCTTTCGCCCCGAAGGGGTATCCCCATTGGCAAAAAGCTCAATATCGTTAATGAGGGTCGTCTTACCGCAGCCGGTCGGTCCTACGATACTCGCGATATCTCCCATCCGAAAGACCACTTCTTCAACCGATTCTCTGGCCCCCGATTTATCGAACCCACCGATAATTTTGAGGTTGTCTATATTCATATAAACCTTCCTTATATTATGATATTGTCTATAATATTTATCATAAATTCTTCTAAAATTTTTTATTACAGCAAATCTTTTAATGTGAAGTTTTCAAGCCTCCATGACGTATAATTCCGGATATCCAGGAGCAGATCTTTCAGTTTTGGAATCTTTTCGATTGGGCCGCGTTCATAGAAATAGGTACTTACTGAGCTTACAGAGGCAAGCGGCCCATCAAGCAGGCGTATCACATCCGCAAGCTTTGTCTGTTCCGGGGCTTTGGATAGGGCATAACCGCCATTTGACCCTCTTTTACTCTTTACAATGCCAGCCCATTTGAGTTGAAGTAGTATCTGCTCAAGAAATTTGGCAGGCATCTCATATTTTGAAGCAATATCTTCAACCTTCAGCAGATCTTTCCCATAATTTGCCGAAAGCTCAACAAGAGCAAGAAAGGCATATTCACTTTTCAGAGACAATTTCATTAATGGGTATGCTTCAAAATGCCAATTTTCGGTAATGATATCACAATCTGAATATATTGTCAATAATTATTATTTAGATTGTTATCATTTTAAATAATAAGACTCTTTTTTGATGGGTAGAGGATAAAATAAGAAAAAGAATGAGCCAAGGGAGAAAAATGACAAAAGGTACGCGACTGGGTGTTTTTAACCGAGAAAGGGACTTTAGGAGGCAAAACTACCCAAAGTAAGGTGCGATCAAGAGTATTTGAAAAGATCATCCCCTGAAATTTGGAAAGACTTTTTTATCTCGGCCCTGATATTATCTCAAACGGTCGAGTGATTCGAGAAATTTCCGAAATCCTGATCCTCGTAAAAAGGAAGCCGGAAATCCGAAAAGTCTAACTGAAGTTCGAGAGCTTTTGGTTTAGGTGGGAATCTCGGGTTGGTTTGCCAATGGTTTAAATCTCCTGCTAAATTGACAACGATTCTGTTTGAACTCTTTCGTTTTATTCAAAATGAAGGGTTGAGAACTTCAGGAATGAATACCCGCTCTTCGGGGTCTTTTACATGCTTTCAAGAAAAAATCCCCAGTGACATGATATAGGATATACTTTTTATTTGCCGCTATAGCTCTAACTTTATCCGCCGGACAGTGGTAAAAAAAACCAGTTTTTTTCTCCATCGTTCAAAGGGGCATTGGATTGGTTTAACTGTTCTGTCCCCCGTAGGGCCCAAAAGGTCCGAATGAATCATTTATTTTTTTAGGATAAAATCAACCTTATTTTTCCGGGAAAATATTTCAATCTCTTTCCTATTTTCCGGAGAGAACAGGTTTTCACTTATTTCCGGCTTTTGGCTTGAAATAAAAAGTAAAAATGGCTATAAGATAATAGAAAGAGCAGGAGGTTTTATCTCATGAAAATAAAAAGGATTGCCCATGTCGGGGTGGGTGTTAAAGATACCGATACCTCAAAAACTTTATTTCAAGAAATGTTTGCTTTACCGGTATCCCATGAAGAACGCCAGGGAGAACTTAAAGTTGCCTTTGTGCCCGTAGGGGAGACCAGTTTTGAATTGGTCCAATCTACCGATCCCGATGGGGTTATGAATAAATTTATTGAAAAAAAGGGAGAGGGGATACATCATATCGCCCTAGAAGTGGAAGATATCGACCAGGCCATAGAAGAACTGAAAACCAAGGGGGTCCCCTTGATCGATCAACAGGCCCGTCCGGGGGCCCATCAAACCCGGGTTGCCTTCCTGCACCCCAAAGGGACCAATGGGATATTGATTGAATTGGTACAGGAAGAACATTAATAGTATTTGGTTTGGAGTTCGGAGTTCGGAGAAAAAAAATTACCTAAGGATTATTACAAACGGCATAGATGATGAGTTCATAAAAAAATCGTCACCCCGGCGAAAGCCGGGGTCCAGGAGATTATAACCAGCAAAAATACTGGATTCCGGCAGGAGTCTATCCCGCACTTAATGCGGGACCGGAATGACGAATCTGGATTTAGGGTGTTTTTTTCTAGTCCATCATAAATATTAACTTACTTTTTTCAGATCAGTGAGGTTTATCATGTGGGATTATACGGACAAGGTTAAAGCCTATTTTGAAAATCCCCAAAATATCGGTGAAGTGGAAAATCCGGATGGGGTGGGAGAAGTCGGCTCTTTGGCCTGCGGGGATGCCCTGCGACTTTCCTTTAAACTGGATGAACATAAACGGATCAACGAGGCCAAGTTCCAAACTTTTGGCTGTGCCAGCGCCATCGCCTCTTCATCCGCCCTTACGGAATTAATTAAAGGCAGAACTCTAGAGGAAGCGGAGAAAATCACCAATAAAGATATTGCCGCCTTTCTAGGGGGATTGCCCAAGGAAAAGATGCATTGTTCGGTCCTGGGAGAACAGGCCCTGGCCGCAGCCATTGCCAATTATCGCGGGCTACCCATCCTCAAGGTTGAAGAAGGGGAGATCATTTGCGAATGTTTTGGCGTGACCGACAAAGAGATCGAGCGGGTCATCCGGCAGAACAATCTCAAGACCCGGGAAGAAGTGACCAATTATACCAAGGCCGGAGGAGGCTGCGAATCCTGTCATGACAAGATTGAGGCCATCTTGAACCGGATACTCAAGGAAGAAAAAAAACCGATCGAGATGCCGGTTGTATCGAAGCCCGCACCTCTGACCAACATCCAAAAAATGAAACTGATTGAAGAGACCTTAGAACGGGAGATCAGGCCGGCCCTGAAGGCCGATGGAGGCGATATCGATCTGATCGACATAGAGGGCAACAGGGTCCTGGTCGCCCTCCGTGGATCTTGTTCTTCCTGCCGAGCCGCAGAGGTCACCTTAAAACAATATGTGGAGACTAAATTCCAAGAATTCGTTTCTCCGGAAATCATTGTTGAGGAGGTAAAGCAATGAAGGTCGTCTATCTGGACAACAACGCCACTACCCAGACGGCCCCTGAGGTGGTCGAGGCCATGCTCCCCTATTTTACGGACCTTTACGGCAATCCGTCCAGCATGCATTCTTTCGGAGGACAGTTGGCTAAACCGGTACAGCAGGCCAGAGAACAAGTGGCGGCCCTGGTTAAGGCCGATTCGACTGAAATCGTCTTCACCAGTTGCGGCACCGAAAGCGACAATGCGGCCATCTGGGGCACCTTGAATTCCTATCCCCAAAAAAACCATATCATTACCACAAGGGTGGAACACCCGGCGGTCGGCAATTTGGCCACCTATCTATCCAAAAAAGGGTTTAAAGTGACTACCCTGCCGGTGGACCGGGAAGGCCGGTTGGATCCGGATCAGGTGACCTCGGCCATCACCGAGGAAACGGCCCTGGTCAGCATCATGTGGGCCAATAATGAAACCGGGGTCCTTTTCCCGATTGAAGAGATTGCCCGGCTGGTCAAAAGCCGGGGAGTGGTCTTTCATACCGATGCCGTCCAAGCCGTGGGCAAACTTCCCATCGATCTATCCCAAATTCCGATTGACCTCCTTTCCTTTTCCGGCCATAAACTTCATGCCCCCAAGGGCATTGGGGTCCTCTATATCCGCAAAGGGACCCGCTTTACCCCTTTCATTATCGGAGGTCATCAGGAAAGAGGCCGCCGTGGAGGGACTGAAAATGTCCCCTATATCATCGGCCTGGGAAAGGCCTGCGAACTGGCCCAAAAAAATCTGAAGGACGAAAACAGTCGGGTTAAGGCCTTGAGGGATAAACTGGAACAAGGTATTTTGAAAACCATTCCCAAGGTCATGATCAACGGCCATCAGCAAGAACGATTGAGCAACACCTTAAACGTCAGCTTCGAGTTTGTGGAAGGTGAATCCATTCTCATGCTGCTCAGCAATCTGGGGATCTGCGCCTCTTCCGGTTCGGCCTGCACCTCCGGATCTCTGGAACCTTCCCATGTGCTCCGGGCCATGGGTGTGCCTTTTACGGCTGCCCACGGATCCATCCGCTTCAGCTTGAGTATCTATAATACCGAGGAAGAGATCGATTTTGTCCTGGAACATCTTCCCCCGATCATCAGCCGGCTCCGGGAAATATCCCCTTTCTGGAAAGAAGGTAAAGGCCGAATGGCAGTGGGTGGAGGATAAGGAGAATAGGTTCAAGGTCCAGGGTTCAAGGTTCAAGGTTTTATGGTTTAGATTATAGATGCAAGCTTTAGGATCATGAAAATCTTCAAACCGTCGAAAGGAATCCAACTAACAGCCATTTTTTAACTTTGAACGTTGAACATTGAATATTGAGCTAACATTAGGTTCAAGAATAAGGGATAAAATTAAAAATTCTTGGTAACTTATTTTTAGACCGTGCACCTTGGACCTTAAACCGTAGACCTTTGATTGGGTAAAAGAACTATGGACACCTCATTATACTTCGTCGTTATGGCCGGGGGCAGAGGCACCCGTTTCTGGCCAAGGAGCCGCACCAAACGGCCCAAACAGCTCTTGGACATTGTCGGCTCTAAAAGCATCCTGGAACAGACCATTGACCGCCTCCTTCCTATAACCGATTGGGAGCATATCCTTGTGGTGACTGAGGTCTCCCAGGCCGAGGCCGTCAAGGCATTGCTTCCAGACTTACCCAAAGCCCGGCTGATCGTAGAGCCCTTGGGCAGAAATACAGCCCCTTGTATCGGCCTGGCAGCCATAATCCTGGAACAAATCGATCCATCAGCCATCATGGCTGTCTTGCCGGCTGATCATCATATCTCCCAGGTCCCTTCCTTTCAGGAGACCTTACTAGCCGCTGCCCAAACTTCTCGAACCGAAGACTATCTGATTACCCTCGGTATCCTTCCGACCTTTCCGGAAACCGGATACGGCTACCTGGAACAAGGAAAGAAGATTACGGAGATCAATGGTCATGGGGTTTGGGAGGTTAAGGCCTTTCATGAAAAACCGGACCGAGCCAAGGCCGAGGCTATGCTTTCGACTGGACGATTTTTTTGGAACAGCGGGATGTTTGTCTGGACGGTTTCAGCTATCTTGAACCAGATGTCCAAATTGACCCCGGACATGTATGAGGAATTGACAAAACTAAAAAAATTCCTGGGCACCCCCCAATGGGATAGAGGCCTTAAGGGCCGGTTATGAGGCCATGGAGAATATCTCCATTGACTTTGCCGTTATGGAAAGGGCAGACAAAGTTCTTATGCTGGCCGGAGATTTCGGCTGGAATGACGTGGGCAGTTGGGAGGCGGTCTATCAACTGCAACCCAAGGATGAACAGGGGAACTTTTTGTACGGTCCGGTGATGGTCCTGGATAGCCAAGGCTGTCTGGTTCATAGCCCTCAAAAGGCCGTAGGATTGATTGGGATGAAAGATCTGATCGTGGTGGATACCCCAGATGCCCTCTTGATTTGTCCCCGAGATAGGGCCCAGGAGGTCAAGAAAATAGTGGAGTTATTGGAGGCCCAGGGAAAACGTGAGCTGTTATGATTTACCAATCAGGGGGGAATGAATGAATCCACAAATATTTCGGGAATACGATATACGGGCCATTGTTGATAAAGAGATCACCTTGGAAGAAGTGGAGACCATGGGTAAGGCCATGGGCACTTACCTGGGACAAGCCGGGAAAAAACAAATCACCTTAGGCCGGGACGGTCGTCTTAGTTCCAAGGCCTTTCGCGATCACTTATTGAAGGGCTTATTGTCCACCGGCTGTCAGGTTATCGACATCGGTGTTTGTCCGTCTCCTTTGCTTTACTTTTCCATCCGCCATTTGAAGACCGACGGCGGGATCATGATCACGGCCAGTCACAACCCTCCGGAATACAACGGCTTCAAGGTCTGCAGCGGGCCGGACACCATCTTCGGGGCCGAGATCCAACGCCTACGTCTGATCGTCGAGGAAGGAAAGTTCATGACCGGAACCGGGTCGGTCCGGGAAGAAGATGTCCTTCCGGCTTACCGGGAATTTGTCTTGAAAGATATTCAGTTGCCTCATGCCCTGCGGGTAGGCCTGGACGGAGGAAACGGCACCGGAGGTTGGGCGGCCCTGCCGATCATCCGCCAACTGGGCTGCCAGGTCTTTGATTTATATTGCGAAATAGACGGGTCTTTCCCCCACCATCAACCGGACCCGACCGTACCAAAAAATTTAAAGGAATTGATCGACCTGGTTAAAAGAGAGCATCTCGATGTAGGACTGGCCTATGACGGGGACGGAGACCGGCTGGGAGTGATCGATCATGACGGGAACATCATCTGGGGGGATGAGTTGTTGATCCTTTTTGCCCGGGACATTTTGAAAACGCGGCCAGGGGCCACCTTTATCGGTGAGGTGAAATGTTCCCAGAATTTATATGATGACATTCCCCGTCATGGAGGAAAGGTCATCATGTGGAAGACCGGCCATTCCCTGATCAAGCAGAAAATGAAAGAGGTTCAGGCGGTCCTGGCCGGAGAAATGAGCGGCCATTTGTTTTTTGCCGATCGCTATTTTGGTTTTGATGATGCGGTCTATGCCTCCCTGCGACTCCTGGAAATTTTATCAAAAACCGGCAAGAAAATTCCTGAGTTGTTATCCGGTCTGCCCAAGACCTATTCCACCCCGGAAATTCGAGTGGAAACCAAGGAAGAAACCAAATTCCAATTAGTGGAAGCCGTCAAAAAAGAACTGGCCCGAAGATTTTCCATCATTGATGTGGATGGGGTCCGGGTAATATTTGAGGATGGATGGGGATTAATCAGGGCTTCCAATACCCAGCCGGTCCTGGTCTTGCGCTTTGAAGCCCGGTCCCCGGAACGATTACAAGAGATTCAAAATTTAATTGAAGGAATTCTTCACCAGGTTCAAAAAAATTTCTGATCAGGCAAGGCACTAAAATAGGGATGGTTTTCTCTGCAGATCTTTCTTTTATTCCCCATCCATGCCTCAAAGGGAACTTCGACCATTCAAAACCCTTGGCTGTTTTAAGGATTGTCAATCCGAGACAGGGACAATAACTGATTTTTCAAACCCATCTTCAAGGGGCCTTTAAAAAAGACAGGAAAACACAGAAAACAGAAGATCGTTTAAAGAGAAGAAAAGGGCCCTTTTTTGTTTTTCTTTTCTAACCTTCTAAATTCCCAATTGTTTTTCAATATCCATTAATAGAATATAGTTTTAAGCAGTTAGCCGGGGTAATCTTCTTCGGCTCAGGATGGAAGCCTCTTTTATCTTCTTCAGGTGCTTCCAAAAGTCTAACTGCAAAGTCCGCTCATTGGGGTTTGACAGCCGTTCAATCCTAAGATAAACATACCTTCATCCAACCCACAGGGTTCTCCTTTTTGAATCCTTCAACATATGTCTTTGGCAACAAACGAATTAACAATTTCCCGCAACATACAAAGCGGGCTGATTGAAAAAATGTTTAAGCAAGAGACTTTGGTGTCGTTATCTTTAACCTTTTTGTCAGTGGTCAACCGGCCCCAAAAGGATCTCGACCTAAGTTTGGGCCTCCCGGCAGGGTAAATTACCTTTTATTATCGTTTTTTTGATCTCCCAAAAGCGGATCTGAAATTAAGACTTGTAACTAGCATCCCGGTCTACGTCTTCGTATTTGGAATGTGGGGAGAATAATTGGATTTTATGAAGGATACAATGCTGGCAGACCATTAAAGAACAACTCCAGATCCAAATCCCGGCCAATCAGTATCAAATGTGGATTGAACCTCTGGATCTCCTCCCGTCCAATGACCAGGACCTCCTCTTGGGTTGTCCCAACCTCTTTTTCTTAAATTGGGTCAAAGAAAAATATTACACCCATATCGTTCAGACGGCCAATAATCTATACCCCAATAACCTGAATATCGGCTTGCAGGTTTCTTCTCCCCGGCCCAGTCAATCCCAATCCCATTCTGCTCCTCCTCAGCAGTGGATGTTACCGGGGTTCGACCGGAAAGGGCAACAGCAGTTGAACGGAGGTTTTACTTTCGATCAATTCGTGACCGGTCCCAGTAATCATTTCGCCTACCTGGCTTCTAAGGCCTTGGCTGAAGAAAAAAATCTGCATAACAATGCCTTGTATCTTTTTTCATCCTCCGGTTTGGGCAAGACCCATTTGTCCCAAGCCGTGGGTAATTATATTCACCAACATAAACCTCAGGCCAGGGTCTTGTATCTTTCCACTGAAGACTTTACCAACGAAATGATCCAGTGCTTAAAAGCCAATTCCATGAACACCTTCAAAGATAAATATAGAAAAAACTGCGATTTTCTTCTGTTGGAAGAAGTCCATTTCTTAAGCGGAAAAGAAACCACCCAGACGGAGTTGGGCTATACCCTGGACACCTTGTTTAACGCCAATAAAAAAATCATCTTCACCAGTTCCCTGCCGCCCAAGGATATCCCGCGTCTGAGCAGCAAATTAAAGTCCCGTTTGAGTTCGGCCTTGATAGGTTCCATTGACCCCCCTGATTTTGAAACCCGACTGGGCATAGTGGAAAAGAAATCCAATTTCCTGGGGATCGCCCTTCATCAGGAGGTCAAACAATTTCTGGCCGGCAAGCCTTTCAAAGACATGAGGCAGTTAGAGGGCTGTCTGATCAGGATGTCGGCTCAGGCCAACTTGATGAACCAGAACTTGGATCTCTCCCTGGCTGAATTGGTGGTGCAGGAACAGATTCAGGAAAAACATGAGGTCTCCATTCAAACTATAAAGAATCTGGTGGGAAAATATTTTCGAGTGTCTCCGGAAGAGATGACCTCCCGTTCCCGGAAACGGGTCCATCTTCTCCCCCGAAACCTCTCCATTTTTTTAAGCCGGAAATATACCGGCCATACCTTGGAGACCATCGGCCAGGCCTTCAATCGGGACACGACCTCGGTGATCTATGCGGTCAACACCGTGGAAAAGAGTCTTAAAAAAAATCCGGAGATTTCCAAACAAGTCCATTTCCTGTCATCACAGATCGAGGGGATTCAAAATGGCTCCGCGCCCACGACCCATTAATAAGAGAGACCTCCAACCCCTGGCCGGGAATAAAGAACCGGATCCGGGGGTATAAAGAACAGATGGTGGCCTTTCAGCGGGATTTAACGGCTATTCCAGCCTTAGGGTCCTCAAAATGGGGGGCAAGGGGAATATGCCAAGGCCTTTTTTCTGGAAAAACAATTAAAGGCCTTATCACCTCAAACCCTTTTAAACCTGGGCTGCCCTGATCCTCGGGTTCCCCAGGGGATTCGCCCCAATCTCCTGGCCCTTTTCGAAGGCCAGAATTCTTCCCGGACCATCTGGATCTTGAGCCATATGGATATTGTGCCCATCGGCGACAGGCGGTTATGGAAGAGCTGATCCCTATGACCTTGAAACGGAAAGGAGATTTCCTTTTCGGCCGGGGAGTCGAGGACGACCAGCACGGTATTGTTTCTTCGTATTTTGCCGTCAAGGCCTTGCAGGAGGAAGGCGTGCGCCCCGCCTATCCTATCGGGCTCATTTGGGTCTCCGACGAGGAAACAGGGAGCCCAAAGGGTTTGCAATATGTTTTGAAAAAAAAACGCAACCTGTTCAAGGCCGAGGACCTGATTATTGTTCCCGATGCCGGAAACCGGGAAGGGACCATGATCGAGGTGGCGGAAAAAAGCATGCTTTGGATGAAATTCACCCTTTTGGGAAAACAATGTCATGGCAGTCGGCCTGACATAGGGAATAAATACCCTGCGAGGGACGGCCCATTTAATCATGGCCCTGGAAAAACTGCCTCGATATTTTCAAAAAAAAGGACCCCCGCTTTGATCTCCCCATAAGCACCTTTGAGCCCACGCAAAAAGAAGCCAATGTGCCCAACATCAATACCATCCCTGGTCAGGATGTGTTTTATATGGATTGCCGTGTCCTGCCCGAATATCCATTAACTAAGGTCATTGAGACCATAAAAATGATCGCCGCCGAGGTGGAGAAAAAAACCGGACTGGGTATCAAAATTGAAGTGGTTAATATTGTTCAAGCCCCACCGCCGACCAAGGCCGATGCCCCGGTGGTCCTGGCCTTACAAAAAGCCGTTCAAGCCGTGCATCATAAAAAGGCCTTTCCCTGGGGAATTGGGGGAGGAACCGTGGCTGCGTTTTTCCGGGAAGTCGGTCTTCCGGCTGCCGTCTGGTTCACTTCTTCCGGTACCGCCCATCAACCCAACGAATTCTGCCGGATTTCTCATCTCATCCAAGACGCCCAGATCTTTGCCCATATTTTTTGTCAATTTTAAGATCTTCGTATTTCCCCTGCACCAGGTAAGAGATAAAAATTATTTGTCAAGATAATATTTATCATTTATAATTAATTCCCTGGAATCTGACAGAAAAGATAAGAATTATTTCAGTACGCCGATCAAGAAAAGAAGATGTTGATTTATATGAAAGCTAATGAAATTGAAAAGAAATTTGACAAAGGGGAAAATATTTCTAAACACCTTGATGTATCAAAGGCCAGGAGGCCTAAACAAGAGCAGAAAAGAGTAAATGTAGATTTTCCTCTGTGGATGATTCAATTGCTGGATAAAGAAGCAAAACGTTTGGGTGTTCCTCGACAATCTATCATCAAAGTCTGGGTGGCGGAACGTCTTGAAAAGGCATTATGAAATAATTTGTTGCTAACAAATCAATTAACCCGATTCCGCTATAAAATGAGTTATAAAGAATCTGAGAGGGTTGGCAAACCATAGGTCAACCCAAAAAGACAAATGGTCGGTGCTTCTACTCCAAAGGAAGCCTTTGGGAAGAGAAGTTATACAGAAAACTTTAGAATAAATAGTGTAAATAGGGACAGCTGTCCCTATTTTCCTAGATCTTATAAATTGGAGTCTCCAGTTAAGGCCCGTCCTTAATTTGGAAATCAACCATAAAAAATAATTTTAATATAAAAATGACTTTTGAAGATAAACAAAACCTTATTGGAAGTTTTATTTTGTTTAATGATAAAAAAACGAAAATAAAACCAGATACCAAAACTGAATATAATCAGGTTGGTGTTTTTATATCCAATAAAGATATTTTATTTTTAAGAAATAGAAAAATCAGGAAAATTGGCATCGAAGATTTAGTTAACTCAAAAGTTTTTATTTGTAAACATACCAACCCTGAATTAACTCAAAAAATCGCCTCTTTTTTTTTCCGAACTCAATTAACAATTATAGATTATTTAATTGTGGTATTAGGGCGTTTAATAACGAAAATCTGAAGGTATTTGATACGGTAAATATCATGCCGAAATTCAAAACTTATTCTTCCAATAGCGAATATAATGCAGAATGGGATAATCTAATATCAAAATTAAATATTGCAGATTCAATTTTTGCTTTTAATACCAAGAGCAGAATAAGCCGGATTATTGCTTCAATTGATAATGGCTCTTGGAGCCATTGTGGTATTTATGCAGGAAATGGCTATATTTTTGAAAGGATCTCAGCTGGTAAAATCAAACGAAATATCGAGATTTACAAAGATAGAACTATTCATATTGGCGTGTATAGGTTGCCATTTTTAAGGCCAGACATAGAGGATTATACAAATAAATTCGTTAAAAATAATTTGGGTCCTGGATATGGTTACTTAAAAGCTATTATTTTAGGGATAAGAACCTTATTAGGAAATAATGATGATAAATTTTCTCCTACAGATGTTACACCAAATGGCATAATATATTCAGGATCATTATATTTGGTAGGTTATATATAATGCCAAGAGGTTGACAAGGATGCCCTCAAAATGGCATTGAAGGGGTTAGCAAGGTATTACTCCAAAGGAGTTATTAAATTTGGATAAAAATGAGGAAATAAAACTCGTTCTCCTTGAAGAACAAACTCTTCTTTCCAGAGAGAGAACCATGCATTCCTATATGCAGACCGGGTTGGCATTCACCTCGGTTGGACTGGTGATCATAAAATTCATGGAAGGATTCTTTTATTTTGGTGTGGGCGTACTTTTTATCATCCTGGGCGGTCTTTTAATCCTTGAGGCCGGGAGGAGATATGCACGCTTCAGAAAGGCTATTAAATTATTGAGAAATAAGGAAGCCCAGTTGGGTTATGAGATAGGAAAGATAAAATAAATTCAGACGACCCTGTAAGGATACATTTTTTAACCTCCGATCAACCTTTCCCTTAAAAGAGTATATTTCTTTTCTGTCTTATTATTTTTGATGGCAATAGCCATTGCCTTCTTGGTTCCAACAATTACAACCAGCTTTTTCACTCTGGTTACCCCGGTATAAATCAAGTTTTTTTGTAGGAGAATATAGTGAATGATTTAATAACAACACCCATAATTACAAAACGGATTTTGAATTGGATCTCTAAATTTTTAAGGCAAATAATCGAAATGAGTTCAGAGTTTGCACTTTGTTGGTATTTGAGGGTGAGAAGACCTCAATCTCACCCTCATCATTTTCTACTTAAGAAAAATATGTGGATTTAACGGCGCTTGAAAGCAGGTATTTTATGCTTTTACAGTTTCTTTCTTTTTTTCTGCCAGTCTCTCTACTGTTTTGTAATATTCATCCATAACCGGCTTGGGTACTTCGTTGACCGTAATACGCGCGCCCTGTTTGCGGAGAGTATCCTGCAATTTTTTCACGTTGAGTTGCTTCGGTGTCACCTTGTCCTTGACGGCCAAAGCGGCGGCGGTGCCGGCGGCTTGACCGGTGCAAATACTGGGTGAGCAATACCTTACTGCCGCCCAGGCAACGAAATCAGCCGAGATTGTAGCGCCCGCGCCAAGAAGATTATCCGTGTCTTTTGAAACCAGCGAGCGATAGGGAATATCATAAGGTGGCGTATAGAATATATCGGCGTGTTCGTAATCGGGACCGAAGATATCGGGCCACATATTGCTGATAGCAATGGAATCGTCAAAGGCTCTGCCCTGGCGCATATCCTCTTCCGTGAGGACATATTGTCCGAGCACTCTGTGGGTATCCCTCAGGACGGGAATGTTCGGGGTCTTTTCCATGTAAGCATTCTCGAATCCCGGCACGTTTTCTTTAAGTAGATTTAAGGATCCCCAGGCCGCCTGTCTCAGGTGTATTTCTCCTTCAGTCAGATCTTCCAGCATCCAATTTTGATGTCCCGCCGGTATGGGGTGGTGCGCTCCCATTACCCAGATTCTCGGACCGCGGTAAACCTCACTGAGGATGTAAGATTGGCGCATTCCGGTAAGCTTCCCCTCTGCTTTGGCCTGGGCGATGGCTTTTTCGCCGGCATGCATCGTGCCCCACTCCTCTGGATACTCTTTTCTAAACTGTTTCAACTTGGGGACATCCACGCCGCCCAGAAAGAAGGCATAACCGTATCCCATCGTTCTTCCCTTCTTTGGACCGTAAGGGAACCCGCCTGACATTACTGAGGCGCCAGATTTCCAGGCGATATCGGCATTACCTGTGGTATCGATGATAACTTTCCCCAGTAAGGCTTTCTTCCCCTCCATACACTCGATAAAAATGCCCTTGAGGATATTGCCGTCTCTGATAGCGCCAACGCCGAAGGCATGGTACAGCAGTTTAACTCCAGCCTCGGCCATCATATTATCGAGCAAGAACTTGTAGTACTCCGCATCGAAGAAGACGCCGCCCATACCACGCATTTGCCGGGTATCGGCAGAGGCGTCCTTGGTCATACCGCCGCCCTTCTTTAGCCTGTCCATAATATCCCGGATGACGCCACCCTGAATTTCAGGGTCAACATAGGAGAAACAGGTGTTAAAACACTGCGTTTGCAAACCACCCAGGGAGCCGAATTGCTCCAGCAGGATGGTTTTGGCGCCATTCCGGGCAGAGGATAAAGCCGCGCCGATGCCTGCAGGACCGCCACCGACCACCACTACATCCGCCTCAGCATATACTGGAATTTCTTTTTGTGGGTCAATCACTGTTTTCATAAATAGTCCTCCTTCAACAATCATACATATTGTCAAAATCTTTTAAGGTTTTTAGCTCAAAAACATCTTAACCGGAATTATGCGGCGGTCTTGCCATTTCGGGGGTGTTTGGGCCGGTGCCCGGTTGCGGGATTGTCTCTCTGACCCCGAAAAAGCCCGTATCGTTCCTCACCTGACCCGGCAAAGGCAAAACCGTCTTCACGTTGCTGAAAAAAAGTGTTTTTTACCGTTTTTGAGCATACTTCTTCACACGCCCCTCGGTCAAGCACAATCATGCGCCTGGCCGCTTACCCGAACACAGCCCGATAATGTGTCGAGCCAAGGGGAAGGCTGAAATAGGGGCATCTGTCCCTATTTTCTTCACATCCTAAGAAACCCCCGTCGCCCAAAATTCCAGCGTTCCCTTTATCCGGCTTGATGTCTTTTCTGTTTTGGGGTATGAATATTTATTCCACATCTTTCCATAAGACTGATCAAGGAGAAGGAAATTCTATGAACCAAATGGAACATGAATATCTGCCTCATTCCAGCGGCTGTTTTTTATGCGGAGATGAAAATTCCTGTGGGGCACAGACCCTTTTTTTTGTCCAGGGAGAAACCGTCAGGACCCGTCTTATTCTTCCCCAGCATCACAACGGATATAAAATGATCGCCCATGGCGGTATCCTGGCCGGGCTTCTGGATGAAACCATGGGCTGGGCAGCCACGGTCTTTAGCAGTCAGCATCCTTTCTTTGTCACCGCAGAGCTGACCGTCAAATATCTTTTTCCCGTCCCGGTGAAAGAAGAGATTGAGATCGTCGGCCAGATGCTTAAGGATGGCAGGCGCATCGCCTATTGTCAGGGAGAACTTTTCTTTGAAGGAAAAGCGTGCCTTCGGGCCAAAGGAAAGTTTCTGCCCATGAATGAAGAAGAGACGAATGCGGTCATCCCTTATCTGAAATTCGACGGCTGCCGCAAATATCGAAGTCTCTTCGGACGGGTAAAAAATTAACAGGTTGCCGAAACCGGGTACCGCCCCGAAGGGGTGGGAGTGAGACGAGATGTGGGTCGAACAAAAAGGCCCATCAATCCCACCTTTTTGAGCAACCTGTAATAAAGAGTTTTCACAAATACTGCGAAGAAGAACCGATGAATAAACCCTTTTTGGGAGGCTGCTCTTCATGAAGGCCATGGTTTTAAAGCAATTGGCCGATCTTGAAAAAAATGACCATCCTCTTGAGATGACAGACCTGCCTGAACCGGACCCGAAAGCCGACGAGCTCATGGTCCAAGTTTCGGTCTGCGGCGTTTGTCATACGGAACTGGATGAGATCGAGGGCCGGACACCGCCGCCGAATTTTCCTGTTGTCTTAGGCCATCAAATTGTCGGCCGGATTAAAAAAGCAGGGGACATGGGCAAGCGCTTCGCCGTAGGGGACCGGGTGGGCATCGCCTGGATCCATTCGGCCTGCGGTCACTGCCCTTTTTGCTTAAGGGGTGACGAAAACTTATGTGATCAGTTTAAGGCCACCGGACGGGACGTCCATGGGGGTTATGCCGAATATGCCGTTGTTTCTGAACGGTTTGCCTATAAAATTCCAAAGGTGTTTGCCGATGCCGAGGCTGCTCCATTGCTCTGCGCCGGGGCCATTGGTTATCGTTCCTTGAGACTGACCGGGATCGAAAACGGCCAAAATCTGGGCCTGATCGGCTTTGGGGCTTCGGCCCACCTGGTGCTCAAGATGGTCCGGCACAAGTATCCTGACACCCGAGTCTTTGTTTTCGCCCGCAGCGATCAGGAGAAGGATTTTGCCAAAGAATTGGGTGCAGTCTGGGCTGGAGAGATCGAAGCCGAATCCCCGGCCAAACTCCAAGGGGCCATAGATACCACCCCAGCCTGGCAACCAATTGTAGAAGCCTTAAAAAATTTAGACAAAGGCGGCCGGCTGGTTATCAATGCCATCCGAAAAGAGAACCGGGACAAATCCGCCTGGCTTCAAATCGATTACCCGCGGGATTTGTGGATGGAAAAGGAGATTAAAAGCGTGGCCAATGTCGCTCGAAGAGATGTGGAAGAATTTCTGGCCCTGGCCGCGGAAATTCCCATCAAACCGGAAATCCAGGAATATAAATTGGAAGAGGCCAATCAAGCTCTGCTTGAACTAAAGCAAAGAAAGGTCCGGGGGGCCAAGGTCCTAAGGATAACGGCGCAATAACCTATCGGTTACAGCATGGAGCTGATGATCATCCTCTGAATCTGATTGGTTCCTTCATAAATCTGGCTAGCTTTGACGTCCCTGTAAAACTTTTCAACCGGCCATTTGCGGGTATATCCCTGGCCACCCAGGATCTGAATAGCCCGGCTACAGACTCTTTCGGCCATTTCGGTGGCGAAAATTTTAGCCATAGATGAGGCTTTGGTCGAATCCATCCCCTGGTCGGCCAGCCAGCAGGCCCTCCAGGTCAGGAGTCTGGCCGCCTCAATCTCTGTGGCCATGTCGGCCAGCATAAAGGAGACGGCCTGGTTCTCAAAAATTGGTCGGCCGTAGATGAC
Source organism: uncultured delta proteobacterium (assembly GCA_963802945.1). Taxonomy (GTDB): domain Bacteria; phylum Desulfobacterota; class RBG-13-43-22; order RBG-13-43-22; family RBG-13-43-22; genus RBG-13-43-22. The sequence goes on along the minus strand of CAWDKY010000026.1, from coordinate 42,180 downwards.
CCGATCGTGGGCGTAAGTCAGGGCCGTTTCGTAAGCTGCTCTGGCTGCACCTATGACCCCGGCTCCCAAACATGGTCTGGACATATCCAGGGTCTGCATAGCAATAAGAAACCCGGTATTCTCTGTGCCCAAAAGATTTTCCAACGGGATTTCCACATTAGAAAAAATCAATTCCCCGGTTTGCGCAGCCCTGAGCCCCATCTTGTCGTCAACGGCGCCAAGTGTCAGGCCGGGCGCATCACCGTCCACGATGAAGGCGTTCAGCCCGGTATGTCGCTTTTGAGGATCGGTCGTGGCAAAGACGATGTAAAAGCTTCCCAGACCGGCATTGGTTATAAATGCCTTAGATCCATTGAGAATATAGCGGTCCCCTTTTCTTACAGCCGTGGACCTGATACCGCCAATGTCCGACCCAGCTTCGGCTTCGGTTATGGCCAGACCCGCAAGTACGGCCTTCTCTCCGCAGACCAGGGGAAGATAGCGTTTTTTCTGATCCTCATTCCCCACCAAAGTAAGGCACGTTGTGGCCAGCCAGGCACCACCGGCCACTTCGGAAATTCCGAGGCAAATGGCCCCTAATTCCTCTGCAATCAGATTGGCAGTGAGAAGATCGACCCCCATTCCGCCGTATTCCTTTGGGACACTAAGTCCCAGTAGATTGGCCTTTGCAAATCGATGGACGATTCTCCAATCGAAGGCTGCCCCCTGTTGTCTATCCAGTTCATCGGCATAGGGTTTCATTTCTTTTTCAGCGAATGTTCGGGCCATTTTTTGAAAACTAAGCTGTTCTTCTGTAAGATCGAAGCCGATCATTTCAAACGATCCCTCCTCCACTTTATATATTCGAGGATATTCTTTTTTTCCTCTACCGGCAGTTCGGATAACAACTGAACAATCTCCGTCTGTATTTCATCTTTGGTTTCCTTCTGAATTTCATGGGCCGTTAAATGGGACTCCTCCAGAAAATAACTCAAAGGTTTGTCCAGTTCTCTGGCTATTTGTTCAATGTTGGCCAAATAGAGACGCCTCTTTCCTAATTCATAATTGGAAAGGGCGGCCTGGGTATATCCCAGCCTAGAGGCCAGTTCCTCCTGGGAAAGGTCGGCCTCCTCTCTGGCTTTTTGAATCTTTTTGCCGATGGTTTTATAGATCATCTCTCGTTACAATTTACGGGCGCATTTTCGCCCCTCTTAATCAATTCGTAACCCAAGTAGGTCTCTATTGCTGTTTCATTTCAAAAGTGACCCATCTATCCACAATTTTTTCATCCTTATATTTGACCATGGCAAGGCTCATGATCTCATTGGATCCCATCCCTTAAGGCAGGGCTGTGATTAATAAAATCTTCTGCTACAAATGTATCAATCCCTTTTTCCATGGCTTCCCTATCTCTTTTATTTACATAATCGAAAAATTGCTTATCGTTTGCTTTGACTGCTTCAGAATCCATTGAACTCTCCTTTTTAACTTAATCCCAGCTCATAGATTATGAATTTAGAACAATTTATAACAATAAGTTATAAAAATCAACTTTATTCTAAATTAACAACAAATTGTCTTGACATTTATTACATATTGTTATATAAATATTATTAACGACAACTTGTTTTACGGAAACAGGAGGTGTCTTTTGGAAATAAGCAAACATTGGGAAACGATCAGGACTGTATTTGAAGAAGGTTTTAAAAGCTGTAGTCATTTTGCAGTGGCCACCGTCAATGAAGATGGATCACCTCACGTGACACCTATCGGGGCGCTGATTCTACTCGAAGATAAAACAGGTTTTTATTTCGAAGAAAATCCGGTAAGGATACCGCACAATCTGAAACGAAACCCCAGGGTCTGCATTCTGGCTGTGAACGCCGACAAGGGTTTTTGGCTGAATTCGCTGGTTCAAGGAAAATTCTCGACACCTCCTGGTGTAAGGCTGATGGGGACGGTGGGAGAATTGCGGAAGGCAACCCCAGATGAAGTTGAGGCCTGGCAGAAAAAGATCGCCATAGCCAAAGGGACAAAAGGCTATGCGCTACTGTGGGAAAAATTTGCCAGGGTGAGGGATATTATTTTTGATTCCTTCGAGCCCGTCCTTGTGGGCGAAATGACTAAGGGACTTTGGCAATAGTGAGGCTGAAGACTGAAGTAAAACGGAAAAAATATTAATGAAAGGATGCCGGGATTTCGCAAATCAAGAGTTTAAGGGTGTTACTATCAACGCCTTTCACTCCGCCCTGCGGTCCTTGGCCCCTTGAATCCTGTCTAAAAAGGAGATTTATAATGACATCTGATAATATTCCCCTTGATAAAACTGAACTGAAGGAGCTCTTAAATAAGGGCTGGATGACCCACGATGCCATGTGGTTTTACAACTGCCTGGAGGAATGCGGGATTGAGAAGACCAACAAGATCAATAAGGCTGCGATCAGAGCCATGGCAGCCATAGAGATCAAGCGTTATCAAAAGGCCCTGGGTGCCGGTAAGTTTGATACCTTTGATGAGTTAAAAAGGTTTTTTAAGATAGTGATGGAAATCGTTACCGGAAAATTTATGAAATATAGCTTCAGTATGCCGGAAACTAACTTAATCCATGGTGAATGGAAATCTTGCTTTGCTTATGAAGGAATCAAAGCCTTGGGAGTTATCGACCGCTATGAATGCGGCATCATGCTGAGGATAGAAACCTGGTTCGACACGCTGGGCATAAAATATGAAGTGGAACCCAAAGTGACCGGATGCATGATGCACAGCGACGGCCAATGCTTTCGAGATTATCGGTTTTTCTTTGAAAAATAAATTAAGGATATATTTTTATGGAACGAGAAGAAGAGATACTGAAACGATACGAAAAGGCGGATTTTTTTGAGAGGATGTGTCTGTTCCTGGAGTATCGTGATCTGAGAGATGCTTTTCAGAAGATGGGGTTTAAAGAATCGACGACTAAAGGTGAATCGTCGCTTTTGGCCGAATTTCAGAAAAACGGGATAAGGAGGTATTCATGAACTCATCCATATATGAAAAACTCAGGGAGCAATTGGATCAGTATTCGGTTGGTTTCCCACCCACCCCATCCGGTATCGAGATCAAGATTCTTAAGAAGCTTTTTACGGAAGAAGAAGCCAAGATGTATCTCGATATGACTATGATGCTGGAGACACCTGAGTCGGTCGCTGAGCGAACTGGGCGTAATGTAGAGGCAGTTTCCACACTACTGACCGACATGGCTCAGAAAGGACTGCTGTTCCGCCAGCGCAAAGACGGAGTGGTCAAGTATGCGGCCGTGGCCTTTGTGATCGGATCGTATGAATTTCAACTTAAGAATATGGACCGCGATCTTGCTGAAATGGTGGAGGCCTATTTCCAAGAAGGCTTCTTCGATTTTTCCCCGGGAAAAAATATTGTCCCCTTGAGGACTATTCCGGTCCAGCAATCCATTCGGGTTGAATGGCCGGTGGCGCCCTATATGCAAGCCCGGGAAATCATCAAGACCAAAGAGAAAATTGCTTTAGCCGACTGTATCTGCCGGGTACAGCAGAAATTGGTTGGCAATGAATGCGATAAGCCAAAGGAAGTCTGCCTGCTTTTCGGATTCCATGCGGATTACTATGTGGAAAACAAATTGGGCCGCTATATTAGCCAGGAGGAAGCCCTGCAAGTTTTGGATATCAGCGAGAAAGCGGGACTGGTGAACCAGCCGGCCAATATGATCAATCCCGGAGGTATGTGCAACTGTTGTGGGGACTGCTGCGGCCTTCTTCGAGAGCTCAACAAGATGTCCAATCCAGCTCAGGTGGTCTTTAGCCATTACTATGCCACAGTCGATCCCGAGTTGTGTACGGCCTGCGAAACATGCCTAACACGCTGCCAGATGGCGGCCATTGGCATCAATGATGATCAGGTGGCTTTCGTCAACACGGATCGGTGTATTGGCTGCGGCCTTTGTGTGACTACTTGTCCTAGCCAAGCCATGGCACTATTGCAAAAACCCCAAGAGCAGCATATGACTCCTCCGGTTAGTGGGCGTGAATTGATGGAACAAACCTCCAAAATAAGGGGTACTACGTTAATCCCCTTATCCATTTCGGCGAAGGGTTGATATCGGGGTATAACTAGCCAGAAGGGAGTTTTTAAAAATGAAAAAAGTTAATCTTCCCATTGACAAAGATGAATTGAAAGATCTTTTGAATAAAGGCTGGATGACCCATGATGCCATGTGGTTTTATAACTGTCTGGAGGAATTGGGAATAGAAAAGACCAACAAGCTCAACTTGGCGGCCATAAAATCCATGTCAGCAATAGAGATCAAACGTTATCAAAAGGCCCTAGGGGTCACCCGGCTTGATAGCTTTGACGAAATGACGTATTTTTTTAAATTAGCGATAAAAATCGTTACTGGAAAATTCATGAAAGTCAACTTCAGTTTTCCAAAAAAGAATAGTATCCGCATAGAGGCGCAACCCTGCTTTGCCTATGAGGGGATGAAAAGATTAGGAGTAGCAGACCGCTATGAATGCGGCATTATGCTCCGGATAGAAACCTGGTTCGATACGCTCGGGATTAAATATGAGGTGGAGCCCAAAGTCACCGGCTGCATGATGCACACCCACGGCCAATGTTTTCGGGATTATCGGTTTTTCTTTGAAAAATAAATAGGGCTGTGATTGTCAGTTTTGTTTTTAAGGAGGTAAAAGATATGAATGCAAACGAAGTCAGACTTACTCCGGAACAAAAGGAAAGGCTCATACGAGCCTGCTGGATTTCACATGATGGGCAGTGGGTATTAAAGACTGCTCAGGAGTCCGGCCTTGCTGTAGCCAGTAGGCTGAATCAGGCGGCTGCCGGGTCGCTTGGGAAGATAGAGATAAAGCGGCTGATGGCCGCGACGAAATGGGGGGAGATCATGAATTCGAAAAATTTTAAAAGGCTCTTGGTTATTGCCTGCGATCTCTATATGCCGGAGGAGCATAAATACGAGATTGAACAATTAGACGATCACTCTGTTGTAGGCCGCGTCCTCGACTGCTATGTTTATAAGAATGTGAGTAAGGTGGGAACGACAAGCTCTTTCCACTGCGCAGCCAAATTCCGATTTACCGGCTGGATGGAAGGCTGCGGCTTACAAGGAGAGGTCATTAACGAGCGTGACATGGATAATTGCAACGGAGCCTGCGAGATTCTCTTTAGGATCAAATGGTGAAAGGGATCTTTTTGAATCGGATAATCCTCAATCGGTTTTAAAAGTGTCAGTAATAAAGTTGGAGGAAATCAACATGAGTTACGAAGTATACCGACAATTACTTGAGGTGATGCAAAAACGTGGAGGAAGGTACGCCGGTATGGATATACCTGAATTCTTCGCCCTGGTGGAAGAATTATTCTCCCCTCAGGAAGCCGAAATCAACAATGCCATGCCCAGAGGACCATTCACGGCCAAAGATATGGCGGCAGGCATAGGCCGTGATGAGGGAGAAATCAAAGATATTCTCGAGGCCATGGCCGACAAAGGGCTTTGCCTATCCTTGACCACGGATCAAGGCCGATTTTACCAGGCGGCTAGATTAGGTATGCCCGGACTATTGGAATTTCAATTCATGCCCGGCAGGACCGCTGAGAGAGACAAAAAAATTGCCGAACTCATCCATGCTTATAAAAAGACTTATAATCAAAAAGCCGATCTCCCTGAACCGACTTTTCCCAATAACAGGGTGATCACCGTCGATGCCTTGGTGAAGGTCGACAATCAGGTCCATACCTATGACCAGGTTCAATCTTTTATTGACAAATACGATCCTATTGCGGTCAGCACCTGCTATTGCCGTCATGCGGCGGTCTTGCGTGGAGAGGACATCCATGGGATGCCCACCAATGTATGTATGCAATTCGGCCCCATAGCCCAATACGTCATTGAAAGACTGGGGGGTAAAAAAGTGACCAAGAAGGAGGCCAGGGCGATCCTGGATCGGGCAGAAAAAGCGGGGCTCATCCACATGAGTCAAAATACCACCGAGGATATCGGGTACCTTTGTAGCTGTGATCGCTGGCACTGTATTGTCGTAACCAACGTCCTGGCCAGGCCCAAACCCGGTTTGTTTTTCAACTCGGGTTTTGAACCTCGTTTTGATTCCGATCTTTGTACGGCCTGCGGTATTTGTATTGATCGCTGCCCACCGGGGGCACTGACTATGGGGGATAATGACCTCCCCCAAGTCAACCTGGATCGTTGTTTCGGCTGTGCTGTATGCGCTACCGGTTGCCCGACCGAAGCCATCGGCATGGTCAATAAACCCGATTTTCCGGAGCCTCCGAAAGATAGCAAAGCCCTGCGGGAGGCGATAAAGGCCGGTCTGGGATGAGAAGATCTATCTATTTACGAGTTCGATACCTGATAAAAGGAAAGAGAGAGTGAAATGAAGAAGGCCTATGTATTATTATTTGACGGGTATGCTGACTGGGAGCTTGGAAACGTCCTTGCTGAACTTCGGCGTTTCGGAAAAGTTGACGTGGTGTCCGTAGGTTTCTCAGACAAACCCGTAGTTTCAATGGGAGGGTTGAGTGTCAGGGTTGACACAGTGTTATCTCAGGTTGACCTTGGCGATGTTCTGATCTTCTTGCTGCCCGGTGGTTATATGTGGGAGGGCTTGTACCCGAAAACCGAGATTGATCAGTTCTTGATTCGTCTTGAGAAGCAACAGATACCAATTGCTGCGATTTGTGCGGCAACGACAGTTCTCGCGAGAGCCGGAATCCTGCGAGAGAGAAAGCATACAAGCAATTCTCTAAAATACCTATCAACAATGGTTCCCGAATATTCGGGGCATGATAATTATGTTGATTCCTTGTCAATCAGAGATCAGCATGTTATTAGCGCTAGTGGATTGGGCTCTGTTGATTTCGCAATGGATGTTTTCAATGAACTCAATCTTTCAACCCCTGAAATGAGATCCATTTGGTTTGAAGCTTTCAAGCATGGGAAATACCCCGACGATATCGAACATAGCGCTTGAGAGGGAAACTGATGACAAGACGCCCCTGTCACCTATGGGCGCGTGCAAAAGATACGACAGCGATTTCGTGTAGGTAGTATAATTGCTGAAGATAAGGGCTGTCGAACCAGTCGGTTTACCGTATCGGCGGGAAAGGGCGCCCACCTCCCGATGAACCCTGCGATATTCGACAAGGATAACCAGAAAGCTGAGATAAAGAAGATTGTAGTCGTAATAGGCCTGTTCTTTCTTGCCGGCTGGACTGCTTTTTCAATCTTCGTAGAGCTTGAGGCGGACTACTTCCACCAGTACCTCTGTGGGGAGGGCAAGGCCCGGGCACTGGTCTTGTTTCATCCCAGCAAAGATTTCCGTTTCAGCGATGACATTTCGTTGGCTTTTGCGGATGGTGGTGATCGAGAAAGTTATTTGTCGTATATTGCCGTTTTCTCTAATAATAGAAAAAGGGGGTGGCCATGAATGCACTGGATCGAATTGATAAGAAAGACCTGAAAGAGTTTCTCTCAAAGGGATGGATCACGCACGACGCGATGTGGTACTATAGCGCGGTAAGGGAATGTGGTATTGAGGTAGGAAACAAATTGAACCTCACAGCGATTCAGATGATGGCCCCGTTCGAGGTGAAAAGGGTGAAAAAGATACTGGGGGCAAGCGATAAATTTGAGAGTTTTGATGAACTATAGTGAACGTCTTAAATAAGTGGACATAAAGATTTTATCTTTTGAGGTTTCCATCGTTGCGACCTTTTAAAGACAGAGACCTCCAGGGTTTCAAGAGTCTCAAAAAAGGCATTCGTTGTTTCCTCATAGCGCATGGTTCGCCAAAGAGTTTCTTGATAATTCAGCTCCGGATGGTAGGGCGGAAGATAGTGAAGATGCACTCGACGGTGTTGACTCCGAAAGTGCTCCACCATCTCTCCCCTGTGCCATGGGGCTCGATCTATCCAAAGATCGATACTCTTATCTTTGAAACGTATCATGATGCTTTTGAGAAGCCGCATAAAGCCCTCGGTATTGCCCTTCCTCCATTTCATCATGCCATGCAGCCCATCAACGGGAGCGACCCATCCAAAGAGATTAAGCCGCTTCTGATGTTGGCTCCGGGTGGAGACGTACGGTTGCGTTCCTTTCTTTACCCAGACACGACCCAGCCTCGGATGAAGACTAAACCCGCTTTCGTCCTCAAACAGAATGATTCTTCTTCCTTCGCTCTTTTCGGCCTGGCGGAGTTTTTTTTAATTCCCTCTGAAATGCCTCTACCCCTTCCTGGGAAGCCTGAACAAACCGGTACATCGGCTGCCTCAGGGAATACCCCAACTGACGTATCCACCGTTGGGCATGGCGGACATGGATGGTTATGCGATGAAAACGCTTCAAATATTCCGTCAAGACCACCCCATCCCACCGGACCCGGGCAATGCCATAGTCTTTCGGAGACTTGGACAAGACCACGTCCAGTTCCCTCTTCAAGCGATCATCCAAGTGGGAAGGCCGGCCAGGGCGAAATCGATCGCGGACAGCCCCAATTCCCTCCTCGTTGCTCTTATGAATCCATTTCACCACCGTCCACCGGGTCAACCCGAACAGTTCGGCAACAGCCGTGGATTTCCACCCGGCCAAGAGCAGAAGATAACCGGCGATCCGCATGCCGATCCAAGCTCCCGGAATTTCATCGGCCATTCGTAACAAGGTCTCTCGCGTCATCTTTGGGTGATCGAGGCTTAGAGCTTTCATGGCTTTCCTCCCAATGTGATTTTATTGGGAGTCATTATAGCATGGAATGCACATAATGTCTACTTATTTATGGCGTTAACTATAGTTGAATTTATACGCGGGGCCCATGATCTCATTATTCCAGATTTCATGAAGACTTCTTTAACCGTTCCTGAGCTGAACGTTATCGCGTGGGAGTGGGAGAAAGAAGGCTGTTTTGCCTATAAAGGAATCAAGGAGATCGGGATCATCGAGGGGTACCGATGCGGCGTAATGCACAGGATCAATTGTTGGTACGATTCCCTCGGCCTGAAATACCAGGTCGATCCAAAAATTGAGGGCTGTCTGATGCATTCACAGGGGAGTTGCCACGGAACGTACCGGTTCTTCTTCGATAAATAAAAGGTATTAAAATGTTAAGGCCGTTTCAACAACTGGAGGATTAAATGGAGATAGGCAATCACTCGAAAACTGTTATGGACGTATCTCCATATCTCTTCGAACGCGCCGGCGACGTGTTCAGACCCACAAGTCACACGCTGGGCCCATGGGGCGATGTGATGCACGGCGCAGCGATCGAGGCGACGCTCGTGCAAGCGCTCGACTCGGCGATTGGGACCGGTGGGTTTCGTCTGGCGCGATCGTCGGTCGAACTATTCCGGCCGGCTCCCCTGGGTGACGTCCGGATTGCTCACACGGTCATACGAGAGGGAAGCCGGGTGCGGGTGGCAGACGCGAGTATGATGATCAATGACGTCCTTGTTGCGCGATGTTTGGGCCTGTTCCTTAAAGAATCATCGCCGGAGGGGATTAACGTCCCCGACCTCGCGCTCGGGCCGGCGCCGATGGGCCACGATGCGTTGGCGAAGCCCATACGTCCAGCCAGCGAGCCCCCGCGGTTCATCGACGTCGCAGAGATTCGGCCGATCACGTTTGGCGAACGCGAAAAGCTCGCCTGCGCTTGGGTAAACATTCCATTTTTGCTGACTTCCCATGAACCTCTTTCGCCGGCGGCCCGCGCGGCTGCAGCGGCGGACTACCTTTCAGGCATCTCGTTCATGGTTCCTGAGGGCCTTCGATTCATCAACTCTGAAGTGACGATGCATTTGAACCGACCGCCCTCGAGTCAGTGGATCTGCGTTGCCGTAGACCTACGGGTCTCTTACGAGGGAACAGGACTGGCCCGGGCTACGCTGTCCGATGACCTTGGAATCTTCGGATCATGCGCCGTTTCAACGCTCGCGACTGAAATGGTCGCCGCTGTGCCTGTGTCTAAACGATCACCGTAAGGCCCATTATGGCCTAAAGGATAAAGTGAAAAATGTAAGGGATACGTATTTCAAAGGGAAATTCAAATTGTAGGGAATTCCTATCCTCAAATGATTGGAGGTGTATCGTCATGATTGATGAAAACTTGCTCAGCCCCTGTGGACTATACTGTGGTGTTTGCGGCATCCGAATGGCTTATTTATCCGGCAACCTTAAATTCATAGCTGTAATGGCCGCAGCCTATAGCGTCGATCAAAATGACATCAAATGTGAAGGATGTCTTTCCAAAAATCAATTTGTATTATGCAAAACCTGCCCAATCAAGAGCTGCACACAAGAGAAGAGTCTCGATGGATGTCATCGCTGTCCTGATTGGCCGTGCAACATCGTCGAGGAGTTTTCATTTGAAGCCGCGCGAAGCCAGATAAAGCGCGCCATTCCCCTTTGGAGTCAACTCGGCACAGAGAAGTGGATCGAGCACGAAATGAAATGGTTCAGCTGTAAAAACTGCGGTGCCCAGCTATTCCGAGGCGCCCGCCGCTGCCGATCCTGCGGCGTTGATTGGACCGATTAGTCCAAATACAAGAGATAATGCTTTTCACCTAAACGTTGGGTCACATATCTAGGAGGATCAAATGACAAAAGAGAAAAATTATGAAGAGATTTTAGAACGGACATTCAAAACCTTTGTTGCTTCCACTTGAGCTGAAGCTACCTTGCAGGGGCTGCAAGAGATTTGGGGATTACCGCTTGGCGAAGATTCCTGGGCGACCGCCGGATATTTAGGCGCCGTCAATTCAGGCGATGCGACTTGCGGTTTATTGGTCGGGAGCAACGTGGCTATTGGTCTGCGTTCAGGACAAGGGAAAACTTGCTTTCCCCTTGAAGATAAAGAAGAGAGAAACAAGGCCATATCCGCCGTAAACGCCCTTTATAAAGACTTTATAGAAAAATTTGGAGCCACTCAATGCCAAAATCTCACCCAATGTGACTTCAGTAAACCCGAGGAGGCAGAGAGGTATCGGAAAGAAGAGAAATACAAAAACAGATGCTTTAAATTTTTCAATTTTGTTATGAATAGGTTTATTGAAATAGAAAAGAACACTCTCAATGAATAGGATCTAGGCTAGGCAAGCCTTTAGCGAATCCGGCCTAAAATGGCCTAATAATCTATAACAATAACCCTTGTAAAAGGATAAAGGAGATATTTCAATGGCTGATTTTACATTAGACTAAGACCAGAAACAGATTCAGGACATGATGCGTAAGTTTGCCGAGAAGGAGCTGCGGCCGATTTCGAGAGATTGCGATGAGAAAGACGAACTGCCGGCCGAGCTATTAAGCAAGGTCTGGGAGCTGGGATTTTGTCCCAATATCATCCCAGAGAAATTTGGAGGCTATGACATGGGACGCTCGGCCCTCAATGCGGCCATCATGGTGTAAGAACTGGCTTGGGAAGATGGCAGTCTGGCCCTGGGGACCCTTTCACCCCTTTTGATGGCAATGCCGATTTTGTAGTTTGAGACAGAGGCGTAAAAAGAGGAATGGCTGCCCAAGTTTTGCGGGGAGAAATTGTATCCAGCCACGGCAACGTTGATGGAAAAGCGGATCACTTTTGAGCCGACGGTCCTGTACACCACGTTGGAGATGAATCAGGATATCATGGTTTTGAACGGGGCCAAGTGTCTAGTGCCCTTGGTTCCATCTGGAAATCCATAATTTCCAGATAGAACCTATTTATATTGTTAGATGAATAGACGCCTTCGAAGTCTATTCAAAGCCATAAAACATCTTTTCATTCGATTAGACAATCCCCCCATCTCAAACACTTCCGGGATTCTTAAGTCATCCCCTTCCTCATCATTAAAGAAGCATGACCTTTTTACTTATAAATTTCGTATTTTTAAACTGTTAAGCCCAGTAGGAAATTCATATTATGAAAAATCGCATAAATACTTCTTGACAAATTCATTATAATATTATAATGAATTTTTAATTAAATTAGATTTACTTTTTTATGATGAACAGGAGTTTGATGATGTTAAATAAAACTACAGCTCCTCTCTATCTTGAATTGGAAAAGTTGCTGAGGAAACGAATCATTGATGGCGAATTCAAACCGGATGAAATTTTTCCAACTGAAGATCAGCTTTGTCAGGAATTCGGTGTAAGTAAGATTACGGTAAGACAGGCATTGAGTATTCTTGAGAATGATGAGCTTATTCGGCGAGAACAGGGTCGAGGGACTTTCATTACCCGACATAGGGGCTCTATTTTAAATCTCAATCTTTACGGCTATGTTGACGACCTCCATCAGTTAGGTGCACAGACCATATTAAAGCTATTTTCTAAAAAATTAACGGCGATTAGTCTCGACATGGCCTGTTCAATGAAACTGAATAAAGACGGAAGGTTATATCTATTTGAGGGAATCCGTCATCTGTATGCCGAACATTGTGCTTTTTTTCAGGCCTATGTTCCGGAAGAATTAGGAAAAAACATTCGGCTAACAAATTTTGACGGTTCATTGTTAATCGATAGAGTGGAAAGAGAAGCCTTAGAAGGGGTAAGGCGTGCCGAACAATCCATTTCCGCTTCGGTAGCCGATAAAAAAATTGCCTCAATGATCAAAGTCAAAGAAGGGCATCCTCTCCTGGTTATGGAGCGAATCTATTTTTCATCATCTGGTCGCGCGCTGGAATTGGCAATCACTAGCTTTCCGGGAGACGCATATAAGTATATGTCAGAACTCGCAAAAATCAATTCATCAGCCAGGAAGGTCTCAAGCAAAAAAATCCATTATTAGAGAAATAACGAACAGCACTGCGATCTGAGGGAGATAGTAAAATTGGTGGAGATATTACAAAGAGGAGTACAGCGTATGACATCGGAAGAAAAGAACAGAATAGAAGCGGCAAGGGCAAAATGGGAGGAGAGCACTCTTAAGGAATCCCTGAAGCGGCTGGGATTACCGGAAAGCCCCCTTGAGCTGTACACGCCTGCCGACCTGAAGGACCACGATTATCTAAGGCAAGTGGGGTTTCCAGGCGAGTTTCCATTTACCTCAGGAAGGTATGCCATCCCCCTCTATAGTGCCCTGTGGGGTAGAGGGAAACAACTTGGTGCCGGCAAGATGATCAAAACAGCTTTCGGTTATTCGGGCTACGGCACAGCGGAGGATATGCGCGATTTTTATATGGATAAAAGTAACAGGAGAGGTGGCGGGCCGAATATCGCATTCGATTTGCCCACACAGATCGGGTATGATTCCGATGATGAATTGGCCAATGGCGAAGTAGGCCGCGTCGGGGTGGCCGTAGATACTCTCAGAGACTTCGAGATCATCTACGAGGCCTGGACCGGAGACCGCGACCTTGACAAGATAGCCTCCAACTGGACAATCAACGGCACAACCAATATCCTGCTGGCTATGTATATTGCCTTGGCCGAAAAGAGAGGGATTCCGCCGGAAAAATTGCGGGGGACTCCTCAGAACGATATCTTGAAGGAATATGTGGCCAGAGGTACGCATCTCTTCCCCGCTAGGCCTTCAATGAGGATGACACGCGATACCTTCACCTATTGTGCCGAGCACATACCTAAGATGAATACCATAAGCATATGTGGCTTTCACATGCGGGAGGCCGGCGCAACCAGAGTGCAGGCAGTAGCCTTTACCTTTGCCAATGCCATCTCCTATTTTCAGACGGCCATTGAGGCAGGGCTCGACGTCGATCTATTTGCTAAACAGGTGACCTTTCTCAACTTCGGCGGTGGTATGGAGGTGCTGAAAGAGGCTGCTTGCCGTCGAGCTGCCCGCCGGGTATGGGCCAAGATTATGCGAGACCGATTCCATTCAAAAAAGCCTGCCAATTGGATATACCGCGATTTAGGCGGCGGGCTTGCCGGCTACTGGCCCTGCACCAAGCAGAGGCCACTTAACAATCTGATCCGTATTGCCGTTGGGGCCGTCTTTTCGGCGATGATTGGCGAACCACCGGGAATGGAGCCTCCCTTCGACGAGCCTCTAGGGTTGGGGCACAGCATCGAGGCAATCCAACTCGGCGCGGACGCGGCCAGGATCATCGTTGAGGAGTGTGAACTTGGCGATGTGTATGATGCCTTGGGAGGTTCATACTACATAGAAAACCTCACTGACCGCTACGAAGCGGAGATATTCGAACTGATCCGGAAGATCGACGAGAGAGGTGGGGCAATCGAGGCCATTGGAAGCGGCTGGATGAAGAGGGAGATCGTCGCCTCAGCGGACGCCTATCGAGCGCGATGTGGAAACCGGCAAAGTAATTCGGGTGGGAGTTAACAAGTATACCGAGCCCGACGAGATAGAAGTATCGGTGCCGCGGACATCTCTCTATAAGGCCCATCGGCGAGAGAACGCCGAGGAGCGGCAAATTGCAAATCTTCAGATGATAAAAAAGAATAGGAATAACCGGAAGGTACAGGCCTGTCTGGAAAAAATCGAAAATGAGGCAGAGGACGACCGGATTAATCTCATACCCCTATTCGTTGAAGCTGTGAAAGAATATACGACTATGGGTGAAATTTGTCGGGTTTTAAGGAACGTATTTGGCGAGGCAAAATAAAATTTCATAATACCGACATCCGGGTAACGATTTTCCTGAAACGACTGGACGAGGCATCCAGTAATTTTATGGCATATTCCTTTAAATGGGAGACACAAAATGAACGAGGAGAAAAAAATCAGAATTCTGGTAGCCAAAGCTGGCCTGGATGGACATGATAAGGGAGCCTTACTCGTGGTCTCCAGACTGAAGAATGCGGGGATGGAGGTCATTTATACCGGACTGCGCAACACGGTGGGGCAGATTATCAATACGGCCATCCAGGAGGATGTCGACATCATAGGTGTGAGCATCTTATCCGGGTCGCACAAACAGTTTGCCGAAAAGATTATTACAAAAATGAAAGAGTCCCATATGGAGGACGTGCTCTTGGTAATGGGCGGAGTGATACCCGATGAGGACATTCCCGTATTGAAGAAAATAGGTGTCGCAGAGGTCTTTACACAAAAGGCTTCTTTCGAAGAAATCGTCAATTTTATCCAAAAAAACATCCCTGTGGGTTAATGTTTAAAAGGGGCTTATCACTACCCCCGGAAATGAATAAATCAAAGCGAAAAAAGAGGTGAATAAAATGCCACTCAATCAGCTACCCCTGAAGGGGATTAGGATTGTGGACCTTTCCACAGTGTTGGCAGGACCATATTGTACCATGATACTGGCTGACCTTGGCGCAGAGGTCATCAAGATCGAAAATCCCAAAGGTGGGGCCTTTGCAGGTGATTTTTCGAGAATTCCCGCCAAGTATCATGTGGGCGGAATAGGAGCCTATTTTCTGGCCATAAACCGAAATAAAAAAAGCATGGGAATAGATCTTGCCAGCGAAAAAGGACTGAGGGTTTTTTACGACCTTGTTCGGATTTCGGATGTGGTCTTCGATAACTCGCGGCCTTCCGCCCTGGCCAAGATGGGGGCCGATTATAAAACTCTGAAGAATGTCAAAGATGATATTATATGCTGCTCGCTGAGCGGTTATGGGAAAACGGGACCCGATTCCAATATGCCGGCCTACGATATCACGATACAGGCTAGGGGCGGGAGCATGAGCTTAACGGGAGAGCCAGGTTGGGCCCCCGTACGAATGGGCCTGGCCATGGGCGATTTGGCAGGCTCTCTTTTTTCTGCCATAGCTATCTTGTCGGCGTTATGGAAGCGGGAAAAAACTGGGAGCGGTACTATGCTGGATGTGGCCCTTCTGGATTGCCAGGTATCACTCTTGACCTATATATCTGAGTATTTTCTGGTAGGCGGTCTTGTGTCCGGTCCACAGGGGAGCGGCCATGAGACGCTCATCCCTTACAGGGCCTACCGTGCCAAGGATTACTATTTCACAATCGCCTGTTTCAACGATAAGCACTGGAAAGCCGCCTGCCAGGCCATGGGGCGTGAAGATCTAATGACAAATCCGATGTTTTCCAATGGAATAATGCGTTACGCCAATAAGGATATGGTTAATGAGACGCTGGAGAATATTTTTCTGACGAAGACAATCAAAGAATGGGGGGAGCTTTTCAACCGATTCGAAGTACCCTGGGCGCCGATCAATACCATTGACCGTACCCTTTCTGATCCCCAGGTCCTGGCGAGAAATATGGTCGTGGAGGTCAATCATCCCGTTAGGGGATCGTACAAATCGGTTGGGAATCCCATCAAAATATCCGAGACTGCAGAGACGTTTGATCCCGTACCGCTTGCCGGGCAGCACACACGAGAAATTATGGCCGAGGTGCTTCATTACAACAGAGAGGTTATCAACCAGCTCTTTTCGGAGGGAGCCATTGGCGAACAGAGCGAGAAGGATCTGGAAGAAATTCAAAAAAAATTCTCCTCGCTTGATGAACAAACCAGAAAAGAGGCGGGCCAAGGTATGGAAACGACGGAGTAATAATAAGGAAGGAAGCTGCCCTGGAGGCACTCAGAAGACTTGCGGAATTTGTAACGGGCAGGAGTTTTGTAGATTGGCCAGAGTAACCCATTTGTGAGACCAAGCTCTCGTTCTTGGATTAGCTGGCGGGGATGGAACGGGCAGCCAAGGAGAGGATGTACACTCATGGAAAACAGACTCATCAAATTGTTAGGAATTAAATTTCCCTTAATCCAGGGACCCATGCGACAAATCACCCTTGGTCACCTGGCTGCAGTAGTATCCGAAAGCGGCGGTTTCGGTCAGATCGCGTCTTCAACCCTGCCGGCGGCCAAGCTCCGGGAAGAAATTCAGAAGGCCAGGGCCATGACCGACAAACCATTCGGCATCAACATTCCTTTGCATACCCCCAACGCGGCCGAGGCCCTGGAGATCGTTCTTGAAACGGGGATTCGGGTTATTACAACTTCAGGCGGAAACCCGATCAAAATTATGGATCGGACCAAGGCGGCCGGGATCACGGTCCTGCACAAGGTTTCCACCACGGCCATGGGGTTGAAGGCCCAGGCGGCCGGCGTAGACGTAGTCATTGCCATGGGTTTTGAGGCTGGCGGCCACGGCGGCCGGAGCCAATTGACCACCTTGTGTCTGGTCCCCCAATTATGCGACGCCCTGGATATTCCGGTCATCGCCGCCGGGGGCATCAGCGACTTTCGAGGCTTTTTAGCGGCCCTAGCCTTGGGGGCCGAGGGGGTAGAGATAGGGACCCGTTTCTTAGCCACCCCGGAATGTTCGGTCCCCTTATTTTACAAAGAAGCCCTAATTGAAGCCAGCGACACTGGGACCCTTCTGGTCGGCGGAGAAGCCATGCCCTTAAGGGTCTTAAAAAACCAGGCAGCAGAGGCCCTGAGTAAACAGGGAAGGGAATCGAAAGCCCATCTCAAGGTTTTTGATTACGCCAATGAGCAGGGCGAACGGGGGAATACTCTCATGCCCGCCGGTCAGAGTGCGGGACTCATCAACAGCCTTAAGCCGATAAAAGCCATCATCACCGAGCTGATGGATCAGGCCGAAAGGGGATCTTCGGCACTAACTCATTTTTTTAAGGAGAACTTCTAATGAACTTGGAACACATACTCTTGGAAAAGAAAGAACAGGTAGCCCTCGTCACTTTGAACCGTCCGGAGAAACTCAACGCCTTCGGCGGTAGGATGCGTCAGGAATTAGTGGAAGTCTTAAATGACACGGCTGCCGATTCTCAGGTCCGGGTGGTTCTCATCACCGGCGCGGGAAAGGCTTTTTGTGTCGGTGGTGATGTCAATGAATTTGTCGACGGCTCAGTGCAGGCCCTGTCCAAAGAGGTTTCCGCTTTGCGCCCGGCCATGGGACAAGCGGTTTTGGCCATCAACACTATGGAAAAGCCGGTTATCGCAGTGGTCAACGGGGTGGCTGCCGGAGGGGGATGCAACCTGGCCTTGGCCTGCGATATGCGTATCGCCAGCGAGAAGGCCCGTTTCGGGCAGGTCTTTACCCGCCGGGGACTCCATCCCGATTGGGGGGGCATCTACTTTCTTCCCCGTTTGGTGGGCTATGCGAAGGCCGCGGAGCTGATCTTCAGCGGAGAGGTGATCGAGGCCGAAGAAGCATTGCGCATCGGGTTGGTTAACCGAGTTGTGGCCCATGAGCAATTAGGGGAGGCCGGGTGGGAGCTGGCCTGCCGGATCGCCAGGAATGCACCGATCCCGATTTCCTTCGCCAAACGGGGTCTGCAAAATTTTTTAAAATGGGATTTGGCCCAGGCCATCGATTATGAGGCCTATGTATTGGGAGTGGTGAGGAAGAGCCAGGATGTCAAAGAAGGCTTTACCGCCTTTCTGGAAAAAAGGGAGCCTGTTTTCATGGGCCGCTGAAACATTTTGGTTTTTCTTTGAGAAATAAATAATAAACGGAGGTCGGCTATGAAAAATGGTGAAGAGCTATATCTACAAGAAACCTATTATTGAGATTTTCATAACCCTATTTTACAAAATCTGTCAAAAAAAATATTGGGGCCAACACATTCCAACGTAATTACACTTTTTGAATTCGTTCGGGATAACTATCCGCTTTGCTCTGATGGAGTGAAGGTCAAGGCATCGGAGACGGCAAAAAAGGGGTATGGGGCCTGTTGGAATAAAGCCCTTTTACTGATCGCTTTGCTCAGGAATTCATTCATACTCAGTAGATTAGTTAAAATTCCTTTGAAAAGAGAATTTTTACAACCTTTGATAGGAGATGATGTTCAATTTTTAAACAATCCTTTTTATCACTGCTTCGTTCAGATTTTAATTGATGATCGTTGGGTTTTTGCTGATCCCAGTCTTGATTCGATATCATTTGATGTTCTTTATCGACCGCTAAATGTTGAATGGAATATTACTTGGGATGGCCAGACCGACCATATCATTCATACAGATAAGATCCTCGGTCCAATAGAACTAATCGAGAATATTGATAATTTATTTAATTCGGGGTTGGGAAATCATTTAACTCCGGAATCTTTAATTCCAATAATGAATAAGAAATATTGGGAGAAAACCGGTTGGGATAAGGAAATGAAAAAAAGGTGACCATGAAGAAAAACATGGAATGGGATATTCAGACGGATGTGGTCGTTTTGGGCTATGGAGGTGCCGGAGCCTGTGCGGCTATCGCCGCCCGGGATAGCGGTGCTGAAGTCGTCATCATCGAAAAAGCCCCTTTCGGAGGAGGTAACACGGCCTGCAGCGTGGGCAACTTGTTTCTTCCCAATAATGTGAGCGAAGCCGTGGATTATTACAAAGCCTTGTCTTTCGGCACCGTGTCGGACGAAGATCTTATCCGCACCTTGGCCCAAGCCATGGTTTCCCTTCCCGAAAGACTGAAGGACTGGGGCATTGAATTAAAGCTCCGCACCAGAAACACCCCAACCTTTCCCACACTGCCAGGAGCGCAATGTATCGACCACTGGTCGGCAGGTTTGGGGGAAGGTTTATTTGAACGGCTGGCTGCTAACGTAAGGCAGCGAAAGATCAAAATCCTTTATGAGACTGCGGCGAAAAAGATCCTAAAAGATCCAAAGACCGATACCATCCGCGGGGTTATGGCTGAACAGAAAGGGAAGTCCACTTTTTTGATGGCCCGAAAATCAGTTGTCCTGGCCACGGGGGGTTATGAAAATAACTTTGAAATGCAAGGGCATTTCAATTTTCCAGGTCTTAAACTGTATCCCTTCGGCACACCCCATAATACCGGCGACGGGATAAAGATAGCTAATGAGCTTGGGGCCGACCAGTGGCACTTTGCCACTACGGAATGGCAGGGGGCGGCTTTAAAAGGACCCACGGAGAAGATCGGGGTGGCCCTGGCTTTCAGGCGGCACAAGGGAAGCTTTGTTTTTGTAAATCGGTATGGGAAAAATTTTATCAACGAATCGATGTCTATCACGCACCGAAAAGGACCGCTGGCCTTCACTTATTTTGATCATGAACGAGCCGAATATCCCAATCTTCCTTTTTACGGTATCTTCGATGAGAATTTTATAAAAGGCGGGCCCCTCTATGGGCTGAAGAATTCAAAGGTAGGCTACGCCTCCTGGCAGGGACTGGATGAATGGAGCCGGAATAATAGGGCCGAGATTGAAAAGGGGTGGATCGTTAAGAGTGAGTCGATAAAAGAATTAGCTGCGAAATTGGGCATCGATCCGCTGGGATTGGAGAATACAATCAATCAAAACAACCTGGATTCCAGGGAAGGAAGGACGAACGCCTTTGGACGTTCATCAAAATATATGGCCCCTATCGAAGGACCTCCTTTTTACGGGGTGGAGTTGTGTTTGAGCATCATCAACACCCAGGGCGGGCCGAAACACAACAGCCGGGCCCAGGTCCTGGAGATGGAAAGCAGGCCCATCCCCAGGCTTTATAAAGCCGGAGAGCTGGGGTCCTTTTTCGGCCACCTTTACCAAAGCGGGAGCAATCTTCCTGAGGCCCTGGCCTTCGGCCGCATTGCCGGTCAAGGGGCTGCGTCGGAAAGCTCCTGGTAACCAGATAGTCACAAAAATATTTGTCATTGAAGGATTCAAGGAATCAATCCCGATTAAACTCCTTTGGAACGGCTTTGGCTCTGCCATCAAAAGCGTCTTTGCTTACCTACGGAGTCCAGGTCTGCGATCTGCAGATTTCATAGCCTCTATAATGTACCCGGCGAGGAAGTTGATATGGTCATTCAGACTGAATATTTCCGGAGCCAATAGAGAAGTCCACACTATGCCGACAAAATAGGTGCAGAGTGTTTCAGCACTCGCAGGTGTGATCTGGAAGGTCTCGGAGAAGACATGAATATAATATGTTGCAAAATCGTTGAAGATCTTCTTCGCCCTTTTGGAACGGCCATGATGTCTATAATAATCAATGGCTAGGAGCATGAGGTCTTGATATTCACTCATATGGATTTTCCAGTAATCAGTGATTATCCTGAGGCGTTTATCCAGGTCGTCTATTCCATCGATCCTTCTTCGGTATTCCCCGAAGGTCCGTTGTTGGATATAGGCAAACATCTGCTCGAGTATAGCTTCTTTGTTCTTAAAATAATGATACAAACTCCCTGTAGAGACGCCGATTTCCTGAGCTATCGAACGAATCGTAACATTGGCATACCCTTTTTGACTGAAGAGCTTGAAAGAGCCCTCCAGCAGTTTTCCCCGGAATTGATCGCGGTCAACGATTTTTGGCATGATGTTGTTCCTTCTTCTTCGAGATCTCTTGTTGAAATTTAACACTATTAATTTTTTCTTGACAAGGCAATTATTTTGTTTTATTTATATCGAACGTTCGTTTTAATTTCTATAATAAAAATTTCTGCAGCTTCATATTGCATAGCAAATACAAGGAAGCTCTATGAACAGGAATGTCGATGACTTCTTCTTTTTATTTCAAAACCCCCTGAATACCCCGTGCCGGAGTACGGGGTTATTTACCAACTGATTTGATGGATAAAGAATCCAGAGATGTTGCTGCACTTGTGAGGCAATGAGCCAACAGAGAGGTCATATCCAAACGCATGGTGTACCGAGAAAAATATGGAACATTATTCTTAAAAAAGAGAAAGAAACTTTGTCTTGATATCGGTCTCCAGAAGCTCATCATACCTTCTGAACTAGGCGGCTTCGGATGTAACAGCTTTTCACGCACCAGCAATACTCGCCATATCGATGGAGATAGGCAGGGCCGATACTGCTGCAAGTGTTTTACAAAAAACAGCAAACATCCTGATATATTACAGGAAAGGTATCTGATCGAGGATGGAAAAATAAGGCGGCTGTGATTTATGGGAGAAACGTTATACGTGCGAAACATTATCTGTGAAATTTAATGAGCACCAGTATTCCATATGATGAAGGGATTTTTTAGGATTCCCGAAAAGGATCATCCGGGAAACCATAATTATTCTATGAAAGAAGAAGTGGATCAATGAGTAGAGACCCAGGAAACAAAAAAAGTACCTGTGCAAAATGTAACGGTAATTCCTGCTATCCGATTCTACCTGTCAACGACCCTTTACCGCCCCTTGATAAAGCACCGATATTTTGTCCCATGAAGCGTTTCCCGGAGGTCATGGAAAAGAGTGCCGGACAGTATGAGCATCGGGAGATACGGGAATTCTCGAGGCTCGCTTCCATCCAGGAGGCGCAGTGTTACGAACTCACACCGGAGGGCCTCAGGACAAAAATACCTAGGCTTGAAGAGACCATTCAGTTTGTGCACAAGTGCGGATATTCGAGGATCGGGCTCGCATTTTGCGTGGGATTGAGGGAAGAAGCCCGCATGGTCACCACCATCTTCGAAAACAATGACTTCGAGGTGGTATCCGTAAACTGCAAGGTAGGCCGCATTCCTAAGGAGTTCATCGGAATTGAGGGCCATGAGAAGATCATGGGCCCAGAACTCATGGAACCAATGTGCAACCCGATCGCCCAGGCTGAGATTATAAATAATGAGGACGTGGACCTGGCCGTGCTCCTCGGTCTGTGTGTGGGGCATGATACCCTGTTCTTAAAATATTGCAAAGTCCCGTGCACGGTACTCGCTGTTAAAGATCGTGTGTTGGGGCATAACCCGTTGGCTGCGCTCTACCTCTCCAAAGGGCCATATTACAGCCGTATCAATAACCCTGTTCGAGGGAAAGTGGAGACAGAAAAGGTAATCCTTCCTTAAGGGGAGATGACGCATCGATAAATCTTTCACTATGGGAAGTAAAAAAGGAAAGAGTCATGATGGCCGGCAAGGAACCCTTCTATTTTACAGATCCTGATGAGCTTGTGGACTATATGATTGGAAAGGTCGGCAAAGGCAGGCATAACCAGGGCAACTACATGCAAGGCGAATGCGCAGGCGACATCGAAATGTTTTTTCCGTGATATTGATATTTTTATAACATTTCCAGACACCGGAATAGGTGTAAAATGATTTTACGTAAAATGATGAATTAAAGAAATAATCCCCATGAATTATGAAAGAAAAATCGTCATCTATTGCCTGATTGAGACTGGAGCAGATGACTTATCAAATTTATCAAGGAGGAATGAATATGGACAAGCTAACAAAGGCTGTCATTGAAAACTTGCTGGATTGGGGTGCTGACCTTGTCGGAATTGCTCCGGCAGAGCGCTTTGCGAATGCACCCGAAGGTCATAAGCCGACCGATTTCCTGCCCGGCTGCAAGTCAGTCGTCTCGATTGCGCTGCACCTATTTCAAGGAGCAGCGGATGTGTGGGGAGAATATGATAAGCCCGGCAAAACCATCACGCCGTATCTCTTCTATGGATATGGGCTGACCAATCTCGAAAGCTCCCGCATGGTCAACCGAATGGCGAAATTGCTGGAATATAAAGGGTATAAAACATTGTGTTTCCTGCCCACATGGATGACTTCGCAATATAAGAATTATGAGGAATGGCTGGCGACCAACAAGGCGCGGGCAGAATTCTCGCATCGGCACGCTGCCGCGGCTGCCGGAATTGTAGACCTCGGCTGGAACGGTCTCGGGCTCTCGCCTGAATTCGGTTCGATGCAGCGATTCAACTCGATACTCACTACGGCCGAATTGGAGCCTACACCGCTCTATAACGGCCCGCCTCTATGCCGCAAAAAAGAGTGCGGTATTAAGTGTGTGCGTCTCTGCCCAACGGGCGCATTATCCAAGACTGAAAGCCAGTCGTTAACCATAGATGGTAAAACAATCACTTACTCTATGCACGACAATATCAGGTGTATGTACGGATTATTAGGGATGGTTAAGGGCTCCGGCGGCCGAAGTGATATTAAAATCCCCGACGGGCCGGGACAGCTTATGCACTTTTATTCTGAATTTACGAGCGGGAATATCAACATTTCTGACCTGCTGGCCGCTAAGGACTTGAAGGATTTTGATCTCTCCAAGATTTTTGACCATGTTATGCGTGATAATTGCTTTGGCATCATCTGCGGAGATTTCTGCGGCAAGTGTTTGCACATGTGCCCGTCAAAAAAACTGGCCACTAAAGACTTGAAGGATTTTGATCTCTCCAAGAGGTTCAGTTCTATAGCAAGGACCGTATTGGGTTGAGATGGTTTTTGGAAATGATATCTATCTGCAGAGATCATCATTTAAGGAAATTGTTTCAAGTCCGAGGAAATTGCTGCAGCTATTATCACAGCGCAAAGACGGAGAGTCCATGTGGAGATCATTACGGATAAATCCAATCAGAAGGTTGTTGTTCATGCCCTGGAAATGACAGGTGCAATATAAGATATACCGGCAAACCACCACAGCAACGTAGACAGGAGTGGATCAGGCCATGTTCACTACCGCTTCTTCCACTTTAGGAGCCACACGGTTCTTCAAGCAGGGTTATCGGCGGCATTTTCCTTCAGATCTTCAATCCCCTGCTCTTCATAGGCTTTCTTGATATCGTAAAAATGTTGTCGGGATACCCCGTTAATTCGGCAGGCCTGGGAGACGTTCTGTAAAAACTCAGCTAACTCTATCAAACTTTGTTTTTTTCTGATAAGCTCCTCTTGGGTGGTCATCTTCGTTACCTCCTTTTTAATTGCCGCTAACAATCCAGGAGGTATCTGGCCCCCCTTGCTACCTAACTGTCAAGTCAAGTCCTTCTTCCGTCAAATTATGATAATGTCAATTGTTTCTTAAAATCCTCCTTGTCTATATTTAAAAAATTTCTTAAGAAAAGACAATGGGATTCAGACATTATTTTTTTGATTTCTTCGAATCCTTTTCTCCAGATCTCGACTTTCAAGTCTAAACCTTGTCCCTGCTGAGTTCCTTAAGACACATTATATCCGCAGCACCCCCGTAACCTTTTCGGCTATATCCTCGAGGTCAGCATCGCTGGGCCTGCCCATGATATTACCGAGACGGCCCAGGATCGACATATCTTTCAATCGTCCTTCTGACGGATATTGGCCAACGAAATACCATTCAGCGACGATTTCAAAACCCAGGTGATCAAATAATTGGCCCAGGTACTTCCCGGCCGGGAGGGCTTCGTTAACGCCGGTATGAGCTCCGCCGAAGGTACAGTAAACCACGCATTTTTTCCCGAGGCGCCGGGGGGAAGCGGGCTTGATCTCCCCGGCGGAGACGTATTGGGTAAGCCTTGCCAAGATAAACTCCTGCATGACTTTGCCAGGCATCCACTGATAAACGCCTGACCCCACGAAGATAAAATCATAACTGAGTAAATCGATTTCGGCGTCCCCGGTGATTTTTACTGTGTCGATCTGATGTCCCAGGTGCTCCACGGTGGTGGTTATCCGGTCCGCCACTTTGGCGGTATTGCCTGTGGAAGAAAAATAAAGGTTGAGAATTTTCACGGCTTTCTCCTTTCATCGAAAGTTTTAAATTAACGGGTTCGGTATGTAGCTTACGGCATCCCCTTTTCTAATCTTAACCGACTTTATTTATATTTGATTACCAAAGACGGACGAAGACCTGGTCGCCGATTTTTTCCCCTCGGGTCTTTTCCATGTGCCGCAGGGAAGCAAATTCCCTTTCGAATTCTTTGAGAGAGATATTGAGTTTCCGGCAGACTATGTCCGGCCACACCGGGCCGGACTCTTTCAAAAATGTCAATATTTTTTTCTGAAGATCACTTACCTGAATGCCCGTCCCCGCCTGCTCAAGTCGCTTGGCCGAATGAACCGCCCAGGGGTCACAGGCTTTTACCGGAGAAAGGGCATCGATGTAACAGTCTTCACATAAGGTTTGGCCGTGCATTTCCCTTTCTCCCCCGGTTTCGATAAGTTGGCCACATTTTTGACATTCCATTCTATTCACCTCTAATCTTATTAATTCACTCCATAATAAGTGTTTGAACACGCTCAAAGAGCCGATGATCCCAAAATATCTATTTGCTTGGATTGTAGAGAAACGGAATCATATCCCCCATTGTTTTCCCATTTTTAAATAGATCATTTACCATTTTTCTATTTACTATTATGTGATCTTCTTTACTCATCCCTTCCGGCCAGCCATGTGTTCCGGCGATAAATTGAATTTGAGGGAAATTTTCAGTTAGCAATTTAAAATATTTATCTTTAAATGGACAGATATCAACCATACAAGTACTTAGATGGATCGCATCCGGCTTAAGTTCTGTTAATGAACGAATTCGCTTAAGAAGTTTTTCAGGTGCATTAATCGTAAGGCAACCAGAACAATTGATAATACCAACAAGCTTGGCCTCCCCTTTATATACTGAAAATTCCCCTTTACCATCATATAATTCTTTCAGGCAATTAAATGAAGAACAGGCCAGATCTTGAGTGATCGAAGAACAGGTGAGTATACCCAAATTCATGATTTTTCCTCCTTTTTAAGAAAAAACAAATAGTTCTTCCTACCGATAGCAAAATAGCAATTATACGGAAAATGTGAGCAACGTTCCTGACATATTCAATATGAATTGTTCAGGCATTTCTTTTTCCATGTACATGATCGCCTTTCTGCCTGTGCAATGGGTAGGCACGATATACTTGGGATTCATAGTCTTAAGTGCTCCCGTAACGAGGGATATGATCGGTTCGAAATCCGGTCCTGTCAGATGGAAACCGCCCATAACCACATAAAATTTTTCCTCTCCCGTTATCTCTTTGGCATAATTCACTGTGTTCACGATCCCGGCATGCGCACAGCCGGTCAATATGACCAGGCCTTTGCCTTTCACATTTATAATTAAAGCCATGTCATCTTCAATTGGATCCTGTTTTTCAATGCCATTTTCTATACTATATAAGTAGGGCACGCCTTTTTCAAAATCATTCCTCCTTGGAATTTCACCGGTACTGAAGATACAGCCGTCGAGAAGTGCATAGGGCTTTCGGGTCTCGACAATATTAATTCCTGCCGATTTTAAAAGTTCTCGCGACAACGTCGGAAGATTGATCTTAAAATCTTCTGATAGCTTAAAATAGCGTGGGCTTTTGAAAGCAGCCGGATGAAGCACCATTTCAATCCCCTTTTTCCCAATGTGACCGGTAAGTGACTCTATTCCACCGAAATGATCGAGATGTCCATGCGAAAGGGCTAATGATTCGACCGATCTCAAATCGAGGTTTAACGCCTTTGCATTATAGAGCGCTCCGTGGCTGGAAAACCCAAAATCATAGAGAAGGCTTCTTTTTTTTCCTTCCATGGTGACGGTTACCAGTAAGGAGAAGCCATGTTCAGCCAAGATGCTGTTGCTTACCTCATTTCCTTTAATCGGTTTTGCCCTGGAAATTATTTCCGTATCTTGCAAAGACAATAAATCTATATAATTGTCTTGCAGAGTCAATATTTCAATTTTGTCGACCTCTTGAATTTGAATTTTCATTTCTGCCTCCTTAAAAACTTAACATTTATTGTTGAATAATTGTTCATGTCCATCTTATATGAACAATTGTTCATGTTGTCAAGCAAAAAATATGAATTATTGTTCAATTTATAGGTGAAAAATATTTTTCGTGATATAATTCCGAAATCACAAGGATTTATGGGTTCAGAAATATAGAGGATTAAATGCAAAAAAAGAGAGCACCAAAACAAAATAGGGGTATAGATACAAAGAATAGAATATTAGAGGCCGGTTTCAGGCTGTTCAGCCAAAAAGGCCTGCATGGAACCAGTTCAAGGGAGATTGCCTCCGAGGCCGGAGTAGCTATTGGAAGTTTTTACAGTTATTTCGAAGATAAACGGGAATTGTTCATTGAGCTGCTAAAGACTCATCGTTTAAATGTCTTGAAGATTTTAAACGAGTATTCATCAAAAAAGATTACGGATACCAACCAATCCGAATTAATTCAAAACCTGGTAAAAACCATATGGAAATCGCACTATGCAACCCTCGAATTCGATCAAAAGGCGGAGATACTGAAAAATGTCGATCCCGAAATTGATCAGATTATCAAACAACAGGAAGAAACTGCGAGGAGCCAGATCACGGCCAATTTAAAATTAATCGAAAACAGGTTGCGGAAAAAAAATATAGAGCTGACGGCCTGGTTTATATCAATAGCCATAAGGGAAATCATTCATTCGGCAACGAGATCAACCTCAAAGGATAGGGATCTCATGATAGAGGAACTATCGGATATGATTTCTCGTTACCTTTTTAAATAAAAAGTGCCGGCACAGGCGACCATCTTTAGTTTTTATTTGTGCCATCAATGCAAGGAATGTCCTTGCGACAAGTTGGAAAACAGCGAGTTAGCTGATGTTATTCCTGCTCAAGTCAAAAATTCAGTTTTAAGGGTAATGAAAAGATTCATTCCCCTAAGGCAGGCCAAGGTGGCTGAGCATGGTACTGAAAAGGGGTCCTTGAATGGGCTCAGACCGAAGGTGAACGCTACCATTGTCCCTCCTGCGGCAAACCGCTCTACCGAAGTGCCCAACATTGCCGGGCGTGCAAAACTTCGGTAGCCGATAAACTGGACGGCGTTATATAATTTTTCTTGAGTAGATGTTGCAAACTTTTCATTCGACAGACGCTCATCGCTTCACTGATGCGGATAATGAGGGGGCATTGCTACCTACGTTGCTTTGGGGGCAACACAGACTCCTGATCGGGGACGTTAGCCGATCAAAATCGAACAGCGTGGTTATTCAAATTCCTTTATCCCACTATAGTAAGCAATTTCTAAACGAACGTCCCCACCAATAAGCGGGTTAGCTGAGCATCGGGCAAACCGGAAATGCGCCCAGATGAGGTACGGGATCTTCGATTTCCCCTAAACCCTTGACTTGCAGTCTGCTCCTCTATTATACTTAAATCATCGGGAAAAAAGCTCTTGTCCCATTAACAAAAAGTATGACCGATGGCTCTTGAACTCCAAAAATGGTACTATGGTCATAATCATAAGAGGTGAGAGAGACAATGGGCCGAAACAAAATCAGGGAATTAAATCTAAAAGTAATCTTGAAATTTTTCATCCCTGCCATTTTGATCATCGCGATCCTCTGCTGGGCGAGCTATCATTTTGTTCAACCGATCCCCCCGAATACCCTGGTGATGAGCACCGGCAGGGAACAAGGCTCATTTGTTATCTTCGGTGAGCGTTACCGGCAGGTACTGGCCCGAAACGGCATCAAGGTAAAACTACTCCCATCATCAGGCGCCGTGGAGAATTTGAGACGCCTGATGGATCAATCCCAGAGGCTTGATGCCGGTTTTGTCCAGGACGGCATGGGCAGGGTGGAGGGCCTGTCGAATCTTGTGTCTCTTGGCAGTGTGTTCTACACACCTTTATGGGTCTTTTATAAAGGCAATGAGACCCTTGATGATTTGTCACAACTCAGAGGTAAAAGAATCAATACCGGCCCGGAAGGAAGCAGCATACGAAAATTCACTTTTGATTTACTGAAAGCAGCCAATGCTCTTAATCCTCCGACAAAAATATATGAGTTCCCCCAGGCCGCTTCCAAAAAGGCGATGATGGAGGGCAAGATCGATGTGATTATGGTATTCAGCGCGGCCGACAACCCGTTTGTGCAGGAAATGCTTCACAATAAAGATATTAAACTAATGAGTTTCAACCAAGCGGAATCCTACACCAGGCTTTTCCCTGGCCTGTCTCATGTGGTTTTGCCAAAGGGAATAGTGAACCTGACCGAAAGATATCCTTCTTCAGATATTCATCTTCTGGCCTCGACGGTAAATCTCATCGTGCGCAAAAACCTGCATCCGGCATTGGTTTATCTGCTTCTGAAGGCCTCTGTGGAGATTTATAGCGGTGCCGGCTGGCTCCACAAAGGAGGTGAATTCCCTTCATTGAAGACCCAGGATTTCCCGATCAGTGAGCAGGCTCAGCGGTTTTACAAATCGGGCGGTTCGGTACTGTATGAAATCCTGCCCTTTTGGGCAGCAGCATTCATCGAGAGCATGCTCCTGTTACTTATTCCCTTGGGAGTGATACTGATTCCCATGATCGGAATCCTGCCCTGGCTGTATACCTGGAGAAACCGGTCGAAATATTATCGATGGTACCGCGAACTTAGAAATTTTGAAAAGGATCTAACGGAACACTACCGGCCGGAATATTTCAATGATTACCAGGAGCATCTCGGTCAAATCGAGAAAGCCGTCGACGGCATTAAGGTTTCGGTTCCTTTTTATGATGAAGTTTTCATTTTTAAAGAGCACATCCAAATGGTGAGGCAAAAGATTATCAACTTGAATCGTCCCCTTTTTAACAATTCTGATGCTTCTCAGTTTGATCATACCGTCTTCCCAGGAAAAAAAGACTGACGATATCCCTTAGCTTAAAATGGAAAAAAGATCTTGGTTGAAGTATAGGCTTTACTTTTAGATGGTTCGATGTTATTTTTTCTTAGTATTATGATAGATTATGTAGTTTCTCAGGAAGAACCATAAAAACCTCAAAAGCCAGAACCAACGGAAGGAAAAAGAACCTTCGGCCCTTAAAAAATCTCCCCGCCAAACATTAAAATGATTATTCAAAAATCTCTGCATCCCGATATTCTTGAGGCCATCCGGCGGGCCCTGACCGAAGACATTGGACCGGGAGACGCTACCACCGACAGTATTGTTCCAGCCGACGCCAGAATGCGCGGCCGGATCATCGCCAAACAGGACGGTATCGTAGCCGGACTGGATGTGGCCCGGGCGGTTTATCAGATGGTTGACGCGGAAGTGGACTTCCGTCACGCAAAGTGGATGAAGGCGCACGGGTTGCCGACCGTCAGGTGCTGGCCCTGGTTTCAGGGCGCGCCCGCAGTCTGCTGACCGGTGAACGAACCGCCCTCAACTTCCTGGGGCGGATGTCCGGGATCGCCACGCTGACACATCAATTCGTGGACGCAGTGGCCGGGACGAAGGCGGTTATTCTTGACACGCGAAAGACCGCACCCGGTTTGCGCCTGGCCGATAAGCTGGCTGTCAAACGGGGCGGAGGAGAGAACCACCGCATCGGCCTGTACGATATGATCCTTATCAAAGATAACCATATAGACTATGCCGGGTCCATCACCGAGGCGGTGAGGCGGGCCCGGTCCGCCCACACCGGCCTGGAGGTCGAGGTGGAGGCCCGCACCTTGGATGATGTCCGCGAGGCCCTGAGTCTTCAGGTCGAGCGTATCCTGCTCGATAACATGACCTGCGAAATGATGGCCGATGCCGTCCGCCTGACGGCCGGCCGTGCCAAACTGGAAGCCAGCGGCAATGTGACGCTTTCGACTGTCCGCCGGATTGCCGAGACAGGGGTGGATTTCATTTCAACAGGGGCGCTGACCCATTCAGTAAAGGTATTTGACGCATCCTTTGATTATTTATCGTAGCGGCTATAACCAAATCTTCCCGGAATATTAGTTAAGGATATTTATGAAAACTACAGATGTACTGATCATCGGCTCGGGAATAGCCGGAGCAACGGCCGCCTTGAACCTGGCCCAGGATCCGCAACGGCACATCATCCTGATTAACCGCGCCCCTGACCCCTGCGAATCCAATTCGCGTTACGCCCAAGGCGGAATTATCGGCCGCGGACCGGGAGACTCCCCGGAGTTGTTGGTTGAAGACATCCTGGCCGCCGGTGCAGGCGCCTCTCTGCCGCGTGCGGCGCGCATCCTGGCCGAAGAGGGCCCTGCCCTTTTGCAGGAAGTTTTGGTGGAGAAGGCCAAAGTCCTTTTTGATGAACAAGACAACGGTGACCCTGATTGGGGACAAGAAGGGGCCCATTCCCGTCGGCGTATTTTACATGTGGGCGACGGGACGGGGCAGGCGATCATCTCCGCCCTGATGCAGGTCGTCCAAGAGCAGCCCAACATAGAGTTGATTACCGAGGCCACCGCCGTGGACCTGATCACTTATCCCCACCACTCCCGAGACCCGCTGGCGGCCTACGAGCCGGTTGCCTGCCACGGCGTTTATGTCTTCGACCGCAAGGGAAAATCCGTTCACCGAACGTTAGCTGCTTTCACCATTCTGGCCACCGGCGGCATTGGGCGAATCTATCGCAACACCACCAACCCGTCAGGGGCCAGGGGCGACGGGCTGGCCATGGCCAATCGCGCCGGGGCGAGTATCCTTAACACCGAATATATCCAATTTCATCCGACGGTGCTCTCCGTTCCGGGGGCCGAGGGTTTTCTTATCAGTGAAGCCGTGCGCGGTGAAGGCGGTGTACTGCTCAGGCCTGACGGCCGACCGTTTATGGAAAAGTATTCTCCCGAATGGAAAGATCTGGCCCCGCGGGACGTGGTATCCCGGGCCATCCATAGCGAAATGGAAACGGAGGGCTATTCCTACGTCCTGCTGGACATTGCCTCGCATATGCCGGCCGAGGAAATCAAAGATCGATTTCCTAATATTTACAGCGAATGCCAACGAGTCGGCCTTGATATCACTATGGAACCGATTCCCGTTGTCCCGGCGGCGCACTATTTTTGCGGGGGAGTAGCCGTGGACGAATGGGGCCGGACCAACATTGACCGTCTCTATGCCGTCGGCGAGGTTTCCTGCACCGGCTTGCACGGGGCGAATCGTCTGGCTTCGACTTCTCTGCTGGAAGGTCTGGTTTGGGGAACGCGGGCGGCCCGCGATATCGCTTCCCGTTTGGCCGCCGGCTCGAAATGTGCGGTAACCCCTGAGGACATCCCGGCCTGGGACGAATCCGGGCTGACCCAAAAATCCGATCCGGCCCTGCTTCAAGGCGACATGCAGACCATCCAAAACATCATGTGGCACTATGTGGGACTCATCCGCTCCGGCGACCGACTCTCGCGGGCCATCCGCGAACTGCGTCACATGCAGAACGAGATCGAGACCTTCTACCGTAAGACCAAGCTGAGCGACGGTCTGATCGGTCTGCGTAACGCCGTCGAGGTGGGCTTGATCATCGCCCAGGCGGCCCGTCACAACCGACAGAGTCGGGGCTGTCATTTCAGGGAGGATAGTGTGGCCGGAGGGGATCGGTGGTTGTGATGGTTTTCATTTCAAAATGAAAATAATATTCGATGAGATTAGAGTTTAAAATGTTATCGGTATAAGGTTTAAGGTATATGGTATAAGGTTTTTCCTTGGACCTTGAACCTTGCGCCTTGCACCTTTGGTCTTCATTACCTGAATTCTTTTGCAAGGCATCGTAGCGCCCATAAGGGCCTGGGTTTAAATTGGAGGGATGGATAATGCCCGCTGATCATAATGAAATCATTGCCGAGATTATGCGCCTGAAGAAGCAAAAAAATGCCGTCATTCTGGTCCATAATTACCAGCGCCCGGAGGTTCAGGATATCGCTGATTTTATCGGCGATTCTCTGGAATTAAGCCAGAAGGCGGCTAAAACCGACGCCGAGGTCATTGTTTTCTGCGGGGTTCATTTTATGGCCGAAACGGCCTATATTGTCAATCCGGGGAAGACGGTCTTATTGCCGGAGATCGAATCCGGCTGTCCCATGGCCGATATGATTACAGCGGAAAAATTGATTGAGAAGAAGAAAGAAATCCCCGGCGCTGTTGTCGTCTGTTATGTAAATTCCACGGCGGCCGTCAAAGCCGAATCGGATATCTGTTGTACCTCGGCCAACGCCGTTAAAGTAGTGAAGAGTTTACCCGCCGATCGGGAAATTCTTTTTGTTCCCGACCAGTATTTGGGGCAGTGGGTGGCCCAAAAAACAGGCAGGAAAATGCACTTATGGCCGGGGTATTGCCCCACACACATGCGGATTTTCGGAGAAGAAATTGCCGAAGAAAAGAAAAAACACCCCGGTGCCTTGGTATTGGTGCATCCTGAATGTCGTCCCGATGCCAAGGAGGCGGCCGATGAAGTCATAAGCACCGGCGGCATGATACGTTATGTGAAGGAAAGTTCGGCGAAAGAATTCATTATCGGAACGGAGACGGGCATTCTCCACCGCCTGAAAAAAGAAAATCCCGGAAAACATTTTTTCCCGGTGACCAGCAAAGCCGTTTGCCCCAATATGAAAAAGATTACTTTGGAAAAGGTCCTCTGGGCTTTACAGGATATGCAGCATAAAGTCACGGTTCCGGAATCAATTCGAATCAAAGCTTTGTCGGCCGTCGAGAAAATGCTGGCCATCGGTTAGAAGGATGGATATCTATTTCAAAAGCCCTCCCAGCTACCGCTGTCGATCCTGGCCAAGGCGGAACAACTAATAATGCGACCGTTCGACACTGTTCTGAAGACCATTACGAAGCTGACCAAGACCCCGTTTAATTACTGGGCTGAATTCGCCATCGATATTCCGTTGGGTGTGGTACTGATCTTTGCAGGTCTACGGACTAGTAAACACAACCCAATCGCGGTTCTTCTGACCATCCTGTTTGGCCTGTTCCTTTTCAGTTTTTTTGAATACGCCATTCACCGCTGGCTGTTTCACGGATCTGTGCAGATCATAGCCCAGAGTCACCACCTGCATCACGTGAATCCCTTGGGCTATGACGCCTTACCTTTTTTTGTGCCCGCCTTGATACTGCTGGGTCTTATAGGCCTATTTGTTTTGTTTATGCCCGGGAACTATGCCTTTATATTGACCGGTACCGTGGCTCTCGGCTACGTCACTTATGGGCTGAGTCATTTCACCATCCACCACCACCGTTTTCATTATGTTTTCGCCCGAGACTGGGCGGCCAATCATCATATCCATCACCACCATCCCGATACTAACTTCGGTGTTACCACTCCGTTATGGGATATATTGATCGGTACAGGTTATAAATACGAGCCCCAAAAAAAATAGCCTGGAAGTGACTAAATATCGGCTTTAGGCATTATCGCCTTTAAATAATCATAATATTCATCAGGTGTTTTCGGCCTTTTTCCCATTTCTTTTTCCATGGTTTGGGAAATGCTTGCGCTCTTCTTATCTAAAACGAACTGAAGACATCTTGGCACCTGGTGACCAAAGTGTCTGTAAACTCTTACGCAATTGTAACAATCTCCGTGTAATTCGCATCTGATATTAAAGCATGAACATTCAGTACATTCATCAGAGGCTATCACCTCACGGATTTCTTTAATGATCCCTATGAATTCTTCTTTCGTCGGTGCCATATTCCCTCGTTTATTTGATAGGTAACACAAAGTTTACCGGGAGCGATAGCGCTCCAGTGGAACGACTCGTTATGACCCTTCCAATGGCCTTTTTGGCTTTGTCCCGTAGACAACCCGAACAGGGTGAAAAAATAAAAAGATGAGTCCTGACCGTTCCACTGGCGACCATCCCAAACGCCTAAGGGTCCCTGCGTACTCGTGTGTGCAGTGTAAGTCAAGAAGGGCCACACGGCCTCCAGGTCTCAGCACCCTTGCAATTTCTTCAATAGCTTGAACCCGGCCTTCTTGGGTTGGGATGTTGTGTATGGCCAGGCTTGAGACAACAACATCAACGCTGTCATTTTCCATCGGCAGGGAGCACATATCTCCCGTCCTAATCTCAACACGATCAGCAACGTTCTCAATCCGTGCATTCGCGAGAGCCGCCTCCGCTGTATTACCTGATAGGTCTCGACTCTGCCAGAGGTCGACTCCTATAGCTTTACCTGATTTAAGGTACTTCGCGGCTTCGATCAATAGCAATCCGCGACCGCACCCTACATCGAGGATGTTCTCATGCTCCTTGATCTGAAGAGAGCGAATGAGACGCCTGCACTCAAGAAGCTTGCCGGATTTGCTGCTCCATAACATTACGGCGGCAACAAAGAGCATGCCGCCGCCTGCCAGAACGCCTGAGACAAAAACCGAGATCACCAACACGGAGTGCTGAGGACCGCCAAGGATACGAAAGAGAAACCCTATCAGAAGGCAGGCCAGTCCTCCGATGGAGAGCCCTGCAACAACGCCTGGGGCATCCAGACCATAATTAGCCCGAAACATATGGGAATTACTCATGCCTGATACCTCCTAAAGAAATCTAGTCGCCGATCCTTATGAACTATGTGATCCGCATTGGCGACGACGCAGTCGGCGCCGATATCCGCCTTCATCTCTGCGCCGAATACGACGCAAAGTGCGAGGCCTTGTTCGACAATCGTTTCAGATCACGGGAATGATGTCAACGTAAGCGAACCCATCCCGTTCAACCATCTCGCCAACGTTGACTGGGATCGGCTTCCGAAACATGGGACCTCCCGTAACGACGGTATGAATCTCTCCGTTCTCTCCACATGGGTCACAATCCTGTGGGAGTTCTGCAACCAACTCCCTTGCCCATTTCCTTCCGGCAAAATGCGATGGCAGTTTTTTGAGATCAACACTACTGACATAGGCTTCCAGTCCTGCTGACAGCATTTGCTCCGCCAGTTCTCTCGTGGGGATTGCCCACAAAGGGAAAACGGGTTCAATCCCAGTTCCTTTCAGTTGGTTCTCTCGATATTTGCGGACGTCCTCAAGGAACAAGTCTCCAAAGGCCAGGCATTCAATCCCCTTGGCGGCGGACTCCATCACGAACTGCCGCATGATCTCGTCGCTCTGCCCCATGGTGCATGGATCGGGAAGATAGATCGTCTGGAGCGGCAGTCCCACGGCGGCAGCCTGCCGCTCCAGCATTTCCAATCGCGTGGCGTGCATGGACACACGGTTGTATTTCTGGTTCATGACGGTAAAAAGACCGAGAACCGCAATCGTCGGGTCTTGTTGGAGCAGGTGAAGCGCCCAGGCACTATCCTTACCGCTACTCCAACTCAGCAATGTTTTCCTATTCATTTTTCTCCATTAACTAAAAATGGGGCCAAATCTTTATCCTAGACTTTTGGCTGGCACGCACTCCTCATAAAAAATCCTTTTTTTCTAAAGAAACATTATGAATTGTAAAGATAAAAGATTTGACCCCAGTGACCGATAATTCTTCTGTTTCTATTATTTAGGTTCGACCGGAGTTTGTCCTTTGGACTGTTGTCTTGCGGCCTCAACACTCAAACCGTAACCTTGCCTGCGACCTACCCGTCCCATTGCATTCAACTGTCGATGATAGGTGAATTCCGCATCGATGCCGAGAATCCTCAAATGGGTGTTCAGGGCTTCTTTCAGGATAATCATACCGTCTGCCGGGACTTCGGCCATCAGCTTGGCTTCTTTCCAGACCGCTTCCTCCAGCTTGTCCTCAGGCACACAATAATTCACCAGGCCGATCTTCTCCGCTTCCTTACCGGAGATGAGTTTTGAGGTCATAAGCAATTCCTTGGCTTTGCGCAAGCCCAACAGGGTTACCCAAAGGGGCATGCTGGTCACTCCTCCGCTGCGTGTGGCCGGATGTCCCAGGACGGCATTCTCCGAAGCGATGGCTATATCACAACACATCTGGAGGTAACAGCCGGCAGCCACACAATACCCCTGGACCTTGGCCACAACCGGCTTGGGGAAGTACATGATCATCTGATACCGTTCGCTGATCTTACGCAGGGTGCGAATGGCATTATCTGTGGTCCATTGATCGTAGCCCTCGGGGATGCTGGTATAGGGGCTCCCCTTAAGATCATATCCCGAGCTGAATGATGGTCCTGCTCCCGCCAGGATTACGGCCTTGACGTTGCGGTCCTTATCCGCCTCGGCAAAGGCGGCATCCAGATCTTCAAGCATTTGACGGTTTAAAGCATTACGTTTGTCGGGACGATTCATGGTGATTTGGGCGATGTTTTCTTTGACATCATACAGTACGGTTTCCAGATTCATAGTTTTTTCCTTTCTTCATTAGTCTCTTTAAATCGAATACTGGTCACAGGGAAATTTAGGGTTGGACCTTTACGCTTAACATTTCCTTCATGTCCTTTAAATGCAAACTCGCAATAGGGGCCGAAATGTAAAGATAAAAGATTTGCCCCCAGTGTGCGTTTTCTGCTTTATAGCTTTGTTAGATAGGGGTCTCTGGTCAGCCAAAGCTCCTCCATACGGTACATATGCCAGTAATCATGCATCAGAACGTGCCTGGTCATTATATAGAGGGAATACTCCTCATATTCGGGGTGTGTCGCTGTCTTTTTCCAGGTGGCCTCGTCTGCTTTTTCAAGGAGCTCGATTTGTTTTTCCCTGCCCTGTGCAAACTGCTGGAGGCTTTCTCCCGTATCCTTAAGAGAAGAGGGGTCGTAGTCTTCCTCCTCTTTCCCGGGGAAGTACGGGATGAACTCCGGGTGGTCTTCAGTCATGAATCGTTCAATGCGCTTTAACAGCATAGGCTGAGTTTGAGCTAAGTGGCTGACATGTTCCGCGACCGTCCAGAAGCCTTCTCCTCTTCGTACATCCAATTTGCCTTCCGGGATGGTTTGTACGAATTCAGATAATATCTTTGGCGATATTCTGAGTATTGCCAATAACTCTCTAATGTCCTGCATTTTTTCTCCTTCTTTTCAGGGATAACACAATGGTCACCGGCGCGTCACGCCGCTTTGAGTTACAAAAACGGGGTCAAATTTTTATCCTTGACTTTAGGCAGACGCGCACTCCTCATAAAAAACCTTTTTTTCTAAAGAAACGTTTTGAATTTTCAAGATAAGAAATTTGACCCCACCCCCATGAGGAAACTTGGAGAGGAGGCGATTAATCTGTTCCGTCAGTTTTTGAGTTCGGGTTTCCACAGCAATATTCCTTCAGGCAACATAACGATATCATCACCAGTGGGAATTGGGCGCCAGCGAATTGCTCATCTGGTACATGAAATCGTTAGCTACCTTTTTCTGGATATCGTTCTTTAATTAAAGGTATCAATTTTTCAAAATCTTGGTGAAATAACTCAACTTGCTCTAACCAAATTTCTAATATAATATGAGAATTTCCAGGCCATAAATTTTTTGAACTATCTATTGGATATCGTGCATATTCACTAGTTGGCCTTGACGGGTTGTCTTTTGTTGCTTCTTCAATCTTCCCTTTAAATGTAAACTTTTTCCCCGGATAAAGTTTTTTAAATTCATTATATAATTGTTCCGAATTATGGGTATTAGTTAGATTTTTACCTGCCTGTAAAATTGCCCCTTTTAAAAAGAGTTCAATAGAGTGTTCAAATAAAAAGGCAGCTACTTGAGAATGACTGTAATTGATAGGATTAAGAGCTTCATTTAGAAAAGCTTTAAACAAATGGCGACTACAAGAAAGATAAGCTTCTGCAAGATCAAAAAAACGTTCTGTAAAGGTTAAGTCTTCAAGATCCCATGAATAAAGATGAGATTCTAATTTTTCAATATTATTATCCACTTTTATTATTTGATGTATCATTTTACGGATTAAATCAGCGGCGCGTCATTATGAGTCCGTTGAATTTTTTAGTTAGGATGCTTCATTTTCTGTTTCGATCTTTCGACGCGTTTTCATGATATCAATGAAGATTCCGGCATTGTTTGACACGACAGCTTTATCCACATAAACGACAAAGTCATTGTATTTATTGTAGTCATAGGTGATATTGGCTTTGTCTAATCGGTCTTTGATCAGTTCAACTGCAGATAGGTCCCTTTCGTTGAAGATCATCAGCGACCTAGGATTACTCCTCTTGTGTAGGCCAAACAAGTTCCGCCTTCCATCCCAGATCGCAATGTAGCTTTTAACACAATTCAGTTCCAGGTTCGGAAAAACTGGTCGAAGCTTTTCAAGAAAGTATCGAGCCAATTCCAGTGTCCAGGAGGAATGTTTAACCCAGTAGCTTTCATCGACCTCATTAATCGTTTCTTGTTCTTCTGGCTCCTCGTAAGAATCAAGAACCTTCACGAAATTGAGGGCCAATTGGTCACCAATCTTTAACAGTTCTACTTGCAAGGCTTTCATTGGTATACTTAAGCTCAACAGCTGGATAACATTGAAGAACCGTCTCGATATGGATTCTGCAACAAGAACGGCATAATGTTGTCTTGATGGCCATTTCCGCCTTTCTATGTCCCAGTATTCTATGGTCCTTATGATGTGAGAAGGATCAGTCTCGCCCAACATTACCTCGACTTCATACATTGAATTATCACGGGGGTCTTTTAGCAAAATGTCCAGTTTTCCACCGCTTGATTGCTTCTTTTCCCTATTTATGGGCTGCAAATCTCCCAAAGTAAGAATCGAAGGATTCTCCCAAATCTGGTCCTGAAGCCAATACTCGTCTTTCTGCGCTGCACGAATGCCTATTTTCTCCGGAAAAAAAATGTCACTCATATTCCCTCCATGCAAATCCTTACTTACGGCTTAGTGGAAACCAGCCTTTTCGGCGATCTATTGTAGCCGATTGGTGTTTTCTTTCTTACATTAGGTTTTCTTCGATGATGGACCACTTATCCTTATATGGTTTCAAAGTCTTCTCTGTGATGGCACTGTGCAAGGAATCCCATTTTTCAGCACGCTTACCGCCATGCCTCGCAAGATAAGCCTTGTGGCCTCTTACGATTAAATCGCGTAACCTGCGCCAAGTCAGGATGTAGAACCGGTCAGCGCCATCTGCATCAATGATAACGAAAACCACGATGAGGCGCAGAACTGGGCATAGCTTTGGTCTTCCCACAATTTGGTGCTTTCTATTGAACGAAATATCGCAGAACTGCGTGATGTCGCCAAATTGCCAAGAAGGCCATCGACTGGCTTTAACTTGAACTGAAACATGCCTGCCATCCTCATCTGAGGCAATGATGTCATAGTAAGGCACGTTTCCAGTAAATGTGGTTGCGATCAGTCCTCTTCGGGAGAGTTCAGCTGCAACAAGATATTCACCGGTTTGTCCGACAAGTTTATTGTTGCGTCCTGTGCCCATTTCTCACCTTTACCCCAACAAGTTATTCTATAGTTTTTCTGGATAACACTACATTTTACAGTCTAAATTGTGGAAGGCAACCCTGATCATTATTCTGTTTGAGATGACTTATGGTTTGCCTACCCCCTCAGATTATTTGTAACTTATTATAAATGATAAATATTATCTTAACAAATGATTTTATCGCTTAAAATTTGAGGTATGTATTTTCTTCCAAGCGACATGATATACAGAATTAGGAGGATTATTCATTTCGGCCTTCTCTCCCATCTTTAAAATTCTACACCCATACTGTGATGAATTTTATCTTATTGACTGAATTTTAGAAATCCTTTATAATTACTGTTCAAAATATTCTTTTGATTTTAATTCGTTATGTCATTTTTGACATAATAGACTTATTGAGCCTATGGATGGGGAAAAGAAGCTTGCTTTCTCCAATTAGACTGAGAGGGTTAAGGAGGAATGGAAATGAAGGGTGGATATGCCGGCAAAATGCTTTTCGTGGACCTGACCACAGGAAAAATCGAGGAAAAAGAACTCAGCGAAGAGATGGCCAAACGATTTATCGGCGGCTATGGAATCGGCGCCCGAGTTCTTTACGATCTGATGAAACCGGGAGTGGATCCCCTGGGCCCGGATAATGTTATCGGCTTTGTAACCGGCCCTTTGAACGGCACCGGGGCCTTCATGGGAGGGCGTTACACCGTTGTCTGCAAATCACCTGTAACGGGAGGCTGGAACGATGCCAACTCCGGCGGCTTTTTTGGGCCGGAACTTAAAAAAGCCGGATTCGATGCCGTTTTCGTATCCGGGGCGACTGATAAACCGGTCTATATCTGGATCAAAGACGGCCAGGCCGAGATCCGGGATGCCTCGAAATTATGGGGCAAAGACTGCACCGAGACCGTGGAGGCCTTGATTGAAGAACATGGGGATAAAATGCTTCGAGCCGCACTTATAGGCCCTGCCGGAGAAAAGTTGTCCTTAATGGCTTGTGTCATGAACGATCATCACCGGGCAGCCGGCCGGGGCGGCCCAGGGGCCGTTATGGGAGCAAAAAAACTTAAGGCCGTCGTTGTTCGGGGAAAGCAAGAGGTGCCGGTGGCCGACCCTGAAAAACTTAAAGAGATCAACGATTCCGTCAGGACAGCTATGAAGGATGGGCCGATGGCCCCGATTGTCAAGGCTTTTGGAGAATTGGGTACCGGCATGGGAACTGGGGCTAATGCCCTTTCCGGGGACACCCCGGTAAAAAATTGGGGAGGGGTCGGCATTGTCGATTTCGGTGAAGAAAGGGCTCATAAACTGGACACCATTCACGCGGACAAGAAGTACAGGACCAAGAAGTATGCCTGCGCCAATTGTGTTATTGGCTGCGGGGCCGATTATGAAGTCAACGAAGGCGAATGGCCGCTCAAAGAGACCTACCGGCCCGAGTATGAGAACTTGGGAGCCTTCGGCACCTTGTGCCTGAACGACAACGTGGAGTCGATCAT
>CAWDKY010000025.1:0-172316 GCA_963802945.1 uncultured delta proteobacterium | reverse complement strand
CGCACCCCTGAGAATAAGTTCTCTGACCTTATCTTGGATATTGTTCCCGATGATTACACCGGAGAGGTCTACCGAAGCTTGTCCGCCAATCCTCTCCCCCAAGCCAGAAGTTCATAGGACACGGGTGAATCTTCCCCCCTTCTCTTACTTCACCAGTACCCACACGCCCTTATATTGACTGTAATCCCGTTCCTTCATCTGATATACCTTTTATAAAACGGTACAAGGTTCACGGTGTAAGGTCCAAGGAAAAACCTTAAACCTTGTACCCCAAACCTTATACCGGTTGTTTTCGGTTAAATAATCGCCTTCCCCGCCAGAAATCCACCAGACCCGTCTACGGCACTTTCCGGATCACCGATCGTGGAAACGACTTTCCCTTTTCTGGCTACCTGCGGATGGAAAATCTTCACCACCCTGGTCGGAGATCCCTTAAGCCCCAGCCTTTGTTCATCAGCCCCGATGTCCTCAGCAGTGAGAAGAGGAATCTCCATCTTTTTGGCCTTCATCTTCCCGCTGAAATTGGGCATCCTGGGTGTATTGATCTCCTTGATTACACTCACCAGCACCGGCAGAGGCGCCTCAACCACCTCATGTCCCCCTTCGACGGCCCGGTGGGCGATGATCTTCCCATTTCCGATCTCCTCTATCTTGCTGACGTAAGTGAGGACCCGGAAGACCTAAGATAGGCCGCCCACTTCCGGACCGACCTGTCCGGTCTCCCCATCTGTGGCCCTCTCACCGCAAAGGACCAGATCAAATTCATCGACGATCTTTTTTATCCCCATGGAAAGGGCATAGGCCGTAGCCCAAGTATCGGATCCTGCAAATTTTTGGTCCGAAAAGAAGATACCCTTTATCGCAGCCAAGGGCGATGGCGCTCCTTATAGCCTCGACAGCGTTCTTGGGCGCCCATGGAGATAACGCTGATCTCCACCCCCTCCCTT
The DNA here is from genome assembly GCA_963802945.1 of uncultured delta proteobacterium. GTDB lineage: Bacteria > Desulfobacterota > RBG-13-43-22 > RBG-13-43-22 > RBG-13-43-22 > RBG-13-43-22. Next base: position 171,369 of record CAWDKY010000025.1, on the reverse strand, counting down.
TCCTTTCTTTGATCCTGACGGCTTCCTCAATGGCATAAAGGTCGAGGGGATTGACCTCGGATTCTATACCCTCCCGTGATCATCGTCCCGGTTTCCTCATCCATCTTCACTTTATCGGTGGCCGGGACCTGTTTGACCAATACAATGATTTTCAACCTGCTTTCCTCCTATTCCCAATGAACCTTGAGGTCCCTTGCCAGACCATTTACCTTTGGCCTTCTATTACGTACTCTCGAATGCTCTTTTTCTTACTTTAAAAACCCAAGGTTATTTTTTTATCATAGCTTCAGGGGGAATAAAAAGGCAATTCGCCGTTTTTCTTGTTTATTGACTCTTGATCTCTTCAATCGTATGATCACCCAGAAAATCTTTTACAAAGCAAAAAGAAGGAAGATAGACTATGACTGATGAATCAAGCGTTCTGTTAACCATCGATGATGCTATTGCCACGGTGACCTTTAACCGGCCGGAGGCCCTGAATGCCCTCAATCAAGACTCTTACCGAGGCCTGATGACTACAGCCCAAAAAATTAAGGAAACACCTGAAATACGTGCGGTCATCATAACCGGTGCCGGCGAGCGGGCCTTCAGTGTAGGTATGGACCTGAAGATGATCGCCGAAGGAAAATCCGGTTCATCCTTATTGGGTAATTTCCGAGACGGCTTCGACCGTCTTTACGGCCTGAAGTCCATTTTTACCATGTATGAGGAACTGGCAGTACCGGTGATCGCCGCTATCAACGGTCATTGTCTTGGGGCAGCCTTTGAATTCAGCCTTTGCTGTGACATCCGTCTTTGCGCCGAACACGCCATGTTTGGCTTGCCCGAGATGCCCCTTGGGGTCATACCCGACCTCGGCTCCACCCAGCGATTACCCCGTATTATCGGACCCGGTTATGCCAAAGAAATGATTATTACCGGACGTCGTATCAACGCCCAGGAAGCCCTACGGCTCAACTTGGTCAACCATGTCTATCCCAAAGACCAGTTATTACCGGAGGCCAAGAAACTGGCGGGAGAAATGGCCAAATTGAATCCGAGTCATGTCGCCGGAGCCAAGAGAGCGGTTAATATGTCCTTGTCCACACCGCTTGACTGGGGCTTACGTCTGGAAACCGACATCTGCCTTGGGGCGAGAAGTGGTCAGTCGTTCAGCACCGAGGCACAGAAGTTTCTTAAAAACAAATAAAGGGGAGCCAAAATCCGGAAGTCATAAATCAGATTTAAGAGACAGCCAATGTTAAAGCAGCTGTTGCTGATGCCTTGATAGCCGGTGCAACATATAATTTCAAATAGGGAGGAATAAACGAGATGGTCAAGAAAAGTTTTGTTATTGTTTTTGTACTTGCTGTGGGATTCGGCGTCGGTTTTTCTTCAGTCATACCGGCGTTCGCTCAAACCAAAGATGCTCCGGTAAAGGTTGTGGCGAAAAATGATTACAGCCAACCCTCTACCTGGTTATGCCGGCCGGGACAGCAGGATGCCTGTGTTGTCGATCAGGCCAGCACAATTATTTCCGCGGACGGCACCCTGACCCGGGAAAACTGGGCCGCCAATCCCGATGCTCCCGTTGACTGTTTTTATGTCTACCCCACCGTATCCAACGATCCCACGCCAAACAGCAATATGAATCCGGGACCTGAAGAGAAAAGCGTCGTTGTTCAGCAGCTTGCCCGGTTCGGCTCTCAATGCCGCATCTTTGCGCCGCTCTATCGTCAGAAGACCTTAACGGCCCTGCGGGCCGAGATGGCTGGTAAACCGATGGGAGCGGATGAAAATCTTGCCTATAATGATATTCTTGATGCCTGGAATTATTACCTCAAGAACGAAAATAAAGGAAGGGGCGTCGTTTTGATCGGTCACTCTCAAGGCGCGAGGATGTTGACCCAGCTCATCCAAAATGAAATTGAGGGTAAGCCCATACAGTCTCAGATCATATCGGCCTTGCTGATCGGTGGGAAAGTTATGGTTCCACGCAATAAAGACGTCGGCGGTACGTTCAAACATATGCCTCTGTGCCGAAAGGTCGACGATACGGGATGTATTGTTGCCTATTCCTCATTTCGGTCAACGGTCCCCCCACCGGAGAACAGCCGTTTCGGACTGAATCAGGGTGATCTTGCCTACGCCTGTACAAATCCGGCGGCCCTGGGCGGCGGCAGCGGCGACCTCCACGCCTACCTGGCAGCATCTCGCGGGGGTCCTTTGACCTCCGATAATCCATTTAGCTGGGTCAAACCCCCAAAAGCGATTACCACACCCTTTGTGAGCGTCCCCGGGTTGCTCAAGGCAAAGTGCGTTTCAAATGACCATGTATCCTATCTTGAAATCACCGTCCAGGGCGATCCTAAGGATCCTCGAACCGATGACATTATGGGGGATGTGATGGTCGGCGGAAAGGTTTTGGCCGACTGGGGACTGCATTTGATCGACATGAATCTGGCGATGGGAAATCTCATCGACCTTGTAAACCAACAGACGAAAGCCTATCTCAAGTTAAAAAAGAAATAAGGCCTCTGCCTGATTGTTGACATATCTAGAGCAACTTCTTCCCAAATTATCAAAAAAATCTCCAATAAAAAACCCCGACAGCCTGAAAGCCATCGGGGTTTTTCTAAGAAATTCTCATGTCTCTGTGAGGCGTCAAGAAAAAGGATGATTAATTCCGTCACTCACCCATTTCCCATCGTCCATTTTACTAAGTTCCCATCTCCCAAGACGAGAGATATTTTTTCTGTTCGGGGGTCAGGTTGTCAATCTTGATCCCCATTGAGGCCAGTTTAAGGCGAGCGATTTCCTGATCGATTTCCTGCGGGACGCCATAAACGGTCTTCTTTAAGGACTTGGCCTTTTTGACCATGTATTCCACGCACAGGGCCTGATTGGCAAAACTCATATCCATCACACTGGGGGGATGGCCTTCGGCTGCGGCCAGGTTGATCAAACGGCCTTCCCCTAGGACATTGATCTTCTTCCCACTGGTTAAGGTAAATTCTTCCACATATTCTCGAACGGCACGACGTTTTTTACTCATCTGGGCCAGGGCTTTCAAATCCAGCTCGACATTAAAATGTCCGGAGTTAGCTACGATGGCCCCATTTTTCATCAGAAGGAAATGCTCCTTGCGGATGACTCTGATATCCCCGGTCAGGGTACAGAATATATCACCCACCTTAGCCGCTTCAGCCACCGGCATAACCCGGAAGCCATCCATAACTGCTTCCAGAGCCTTTAGGGCATCCACCTCGACAATAATAACATCAGCTCCCATGCCCTTGGCCCGCATGGCTACGCCCCGGCCGCACCATCCATAACCGCAGATTACCAGTTTGCTTCCAGCCAACAAACGGTTGGTGGCCCGAATGATCCCGTCGACCGTACTTTGACCGGTGCCGTAGCGGTTATCAAAAAGATGTTTGGTATTAGCGTCGTTGACGGCGATAATCGGATAAGCCAACACTTTTTTCTCAGCCATGCTCCGTAAGCGGATCACTCCGGTGGTCGTTTCTTCCGTGCCCCCGATGATCCCTTTCAAAAGAACCCTTTTTTCAGAGTGAATGGTGGACACCAGGTCGGCCCCGTCGTCCATGGTCATATGAGGTTTGACTTCCAGGGCCTGATAGATATGTTGATAATAAGTCTTTCCATCTTCCCCTTTGATGGCAAAGACCGGAACCCGGTCCTGTTTGACCAGAGCAGCAGCCACATCATCCTGGGTACTTAACGGATTGGAAGCGCATAAAGTCACCTCGGCCCCTCCGGCCTTTAGGGTTCTGATCAAGCCGGCAGTCTCTGTGGTGACATGAAGGCAGGCGGCCAGGCGAATCCCTTTTAAGGGTTTTTGTTTAGCAAAGCGTTTTCGGATGTTTTCTAAAACCGGCATACTCTGATTGGCCCATTCGATCCTTAAAGCACCGGAAGCGGCAAGGTTTATATCTTTGATATCGTATTTCACGTTGGATTCCTTTCTCTTCTTCAAAATAAAAAAGGTGGCCTTTTGCAAAAGTGCCAAAACGTCATTCCGGCGAAAGCCGGGATCCAGCTGGTTCGAGGCATCCTGGACCCCGGCTTTCGCCGGGGTGACGGGAATTGTGAGATTTTCAAGAATCTTAAGGCTTCCTGGAGTTGAGGATTCGATTGTTTTTCTGTTTAGAAAGCTTCCTCTCGAACCCTAGAATCCTAGACTCCTTGAACCCTAACAATTACTTTTTTTTCAGTCCTGCCCGTTCGCGAAGGATTTCGGTCTTATCAATCTTTTCCCAGGTAAAACCGGGCTCATTTCTACCAAAATGGCCGTAGGCCGCAGTCTTTTTATAAATCGGACGTAATAAGTCCAGATTGGCAATGACCTCGGCCGGTTTAAAACTGAAGGTCTGACGAATAATTTGATTCAATTGGAAGTCCGGAATTTTTCCGGACCCTCGGGTATCGACAAAAATGGAAAGGGGTTCGGCTTTACCGATGGTATAAGCGACCTGAAGTCGGCAGGTTTCGGCCAGTCCGGCAGCAACTACATTCTTGGCCACATAGCGGGCCATATAAGAGGAACTTCGATCCACCTTCGAGGGATCTTTTCCGGAAAAGGCCCCGCCACCATGGCTTCCCCGGCCCCCATAGGTGTCGGCAATGATCTTTCGTCCGGTCACTCCACAATCCCCCATGGGTCCTCCTACGACAAACCGTCCGGTGGTGTTGATAAAGTACTGGGTTTTTTTGGTCAGGAGCTTGGCCGGGATGACCTTTTTAATGACGGTCTCGATAATTCCTTCCTGTAATTTTTTATAGCTGATATCCGGATTGTGCTGAGCGGCAATAACCACAGCCGGTATGGAAACCGGCTTCCCGTCTTGATATTCCACGGTCACTTGGGTCTTGCCATCGGGCCGTAAAAAATTAAGAATTTTCTTTTTGCGAACCTCGGCCAGGCGTTTGGCCAGAAGGTGGGCATACCAGATGGGCATGGGCATAAAATCTTTGGTCTCATTACAAGCAAAGCCGAACATCATGCCTTGATCCCCGGCCCCTTGTTCTTTTTTCTCTCCCAGGCTGTTGACTCCTTGGGCTATATCCGGAGATTGTTTATCGATGGTGGTCAGGACCGCACAGGTCTCCCAATCAAAACCCATCGAAGAATCGTTATATCCTATTTCCTTGATGGTCTCCCGGACGATTTTGGGCATATCCACATAGCATGAGGTGGTAATCTCTCCGGCGATCAGCGCCAATCCGGTGGTGACCATGGTCTCACAGGCCACACGCCCTTTGGTGTCTTCTGCTAAAATAGCATCCAAAATAGCATCAGAAATCTGATCGGCCACTTTGTCGGGATGCCCTTCGGTAACTGACTCCGAGGTAAAAAAATAATTCGATGAACTCATATCAAGGTCCTCCTTTTAAAAAATGGATTTATCATAGTCATCCGCCAGTTTTTGTCAAGTGAATAATGCCCAATAGTTATCAACGAGTAAAGGATTTGGGACACCTGTGACGTCTTTCTTTTCCTTGGGTTCGTCTTCTCTACACTAAAATCATGGCCTGCTCATTTTACTAAAAAAATAACTGGATCTTTCAGATCCACAAAGCCTGATTTAAAAAACATGGTAAGGAAAATGGATATTCAATGATGAAGGCTTAAAGATGCTTCTTCCTTGGAGTGTAATGGAAGGGAATGGTTCGGAGTGACCAGTCCCCCGGAGATGATCAATTTAAAGGCATCTTCCACGCTCATTTCCATAACAATCAAATCTTTTTCCGGAACCAAAACATAATAGCCTGTAGTCGGGTTAGGGGTACAGGGAATAAAGATACTCATCACTTGTTGACCGGCTTTGTTTTCCAGTTCTCCCTTGGCCGGACCAGCTAAAAACCCAATGGAATATAGGCCTGGTCTGGGAAACTCCAGCATAACAACCTTTTTAAAATGACTTCCAGTATTACTGAAAACAGCCTCGGTAAGTTGTTTAATTGCTTGATAAATATTACGAACCACTGGGATCCGTCCAACCAGCAGGTCCCATAGTCGAACCACTTTGTTGCCAAAATAATTATGGGTTAAAAGGCCGATTAGAAAAACCAGGATGAAAACTAAAACCAATCCCAGACCAGGGAGATGAAAACCGAGGAGGGTATCAGGATGATAAGCTAAAGGCAGAAAAGAAAGAAAATTATCCATGACCCCTATCAGGGCCTGAATGATATAGATAGTTATGGTAATCGGAACAACAACGACCAACCCGGTCAGTAGATAAGTTTTAAGCCAAGTCTTGAACTGCAATCAAGCAACTCCCTGAATGGGCCAATAAAAGAAGTCTTTAATCATCCTTTGACAGATTTCACCTCTTTTAAAGAGAGGTGGAATTTGCCGAGTGTCAATGGGCAAGAAACGGAGAATGTTGCTGTTGTCAATGATTCTATCTAATAACGACCCGTCACTCTTCCCTTAAGCCGCCCTGAGACGGAGCCGATTATGGGAATCCACTGAAACAACCTTAGGTTTAAAATTTTGAAGCTCCTTCTCCTCCATCACAGCGTAAGTGGCAATAATGACGAGGTCTCCTACTACCCCTTTTCGGGCCGCGGCCCCATTCAAACAAATGACACCCGAGCCTCGGGGACCTTCCAGGGCATAAGTAGCGAAGCGTTCTCCATTGGCTATATTATAGACCTGGATTTGTTCATAGGGAATAATATCAGCGGCCTCCATCAGGTCTTGATCGATGGTCATACTGCCCTCATAGTGGAGATTGCTTTCCGTAATGGTTGCCCTGTGAATTTTTGACTTTAAAATGGTTCTGGTCATTGTCCGTTATCCTCCATTAAACAATTATCGATCAGGCGGGTGGCGCCCACCCACACCGCCAAGACTAAAACTCCCTGATCCTTGATGACGGCTAAATCTTCAAGGGTCTGGGGATGGCAGATCTTGGCATATTCGATCCGCGTATCCGGTTTTTGTCCAATCAAGCCTGTAACCTGGCCCAACAAGACTTCTGCTTTTCTCTCGCCTTTCCTAAAAAGGGTTTGAGCCTCTTTCAAGGCCAGGGAAAGGGATCGGGCCGAATCCCTTTCTTTTGGGGAAAGGTATCTATTGCGTGAACTCATGGCCAACCCGTCGGGCTCTCGAATCGTCGGTCGTCCGACCACTTCGACATCCATATTCAGGTCATGAACCATTTGTCGAATGGCGATCCATTGTTGGTAATCTTTTTGACCGAAAATGGCCAGATGGGGTTTGACAATATGAAACAGTTTGCAAACAACGGTTGTAACGCCTTGAAAATGTCCGGGCCGGAAAACCCCGCACAAATTTTGAGTCACCTTTTCCACGGTCACATAGGTCTGAAAAAATTCCGGGTAAAGGGCCCTGGCTTCAGGGGAAAAGATAATGTCCACCCCTCTTTTTTCCGTCAATCGGCCGTCCCCTTCCAGATCTCTGGGGTATTTCTCAAAATCTTCTTTAGGCCCGAATTGGATGGGATTGACAAAAATGCTGACCACCAAAAGGTCTGCCTTTTTACGGCCATAGTCCATCAGCGTCAGATGACCCTCGTGAAGGGCCCCCATGGTCGGCACCAAGGCAATCTTTTTCCCTTCTCGCCGACTTTTTTCGGCCAGAGACTGCATTTCATGAATCTCTTTGATAATTCTCATAAAAAAAGCCTCTGGACTTCCCCCAGAGGCTTTACAGGTCTTTGTTGGAAGTCTCAGTCCAACTTCAGTTGGATCCAAGCCACCTTTTAATTTCTTTCCCAAGCTTATTAACGTGAGTGATGTTAACATCTTCCCCTATGGTCGTCAAGGGATTTTTTTCGTAAATCCTATTTTTTTTAAAAAACCTTCTTGACTTTTTGGATCATCCTGTTAAAAATAAGCAACAGCCTGAACATATTAAAATTTAATTTTTCAGGTCATGCTTTTTCCAAGAAATAAGGAGAGATTATGCCTTGGGTTCCATATGAAAGGTCCTGTAAGACCCCCTCGGTGCTCAGAATCGAGGGGGTTTTTTTTGCTCTTAAAAAGGAAAATTTATGAACTTTTCCCGCCATCACTTACTAGGGATGCAGGGTCTAACCCGGGAAGAAATCGAGACCATCCTGACCACGGGCGAATCCTTAAAGGAAATATCCTATCGGGACATTAAAAAAGTCCCAACCCTCCGGGGTAAAACCGTGATCAACTTTTTTCATGAACCCAGCACCCGGACAAGGACATCCTTTGAAATAGCCGCCAAACGTCTCAGTGCCGATACGGTTGGCCTTTCAGCCAGTACCAGTTCCCTGGTCAAAGGAGAAACCTTGGTGGATACAGCCCGGAATTTAGAGGCCATGAACCCGGATGTCATCATTATGCGTCATTCCATGGCCGGAGCCCCCCATCTGCTTTCCCGGATGATTAAATCCTCAATTATCAACGCCGGGGACGGCATGCATGAACATCCCACCCAAGCCCTTCTGGACCTAATGACTATCCGTGAAAAAAAAGGCCGTATTGAGGGGTTGCAGGTGGCCATTATCGGGGATATTGCCCACAGCCGAGTGGCTCGCTCCAATATCATCGGTCTTAAGACCATGGGGGCCCAGGTTATGGTTTCAGGTCCTCCGACTATGATTCCCCCATTTGTCGAATCCCTGGGAGTGGGCGTTACCTATCGACTTCAAGAGGCCGTCGCCTGGGCCGATGTTATCATGATGCTACGGGTCCAGATGGAAAGACAGAAGCAGATGCTCTTCCCCAGCCTTCGTGAATACTCCCAGTTTTTCGGCTTAAACCTGGAGATGATGAAAAAGGCTAAACGTGATGTAATCATTATGCATCCAGGTCCGATCAACCGGGGGGTGGAAATCCATCCCGAAGTGGCTGACGGCCCCTTTTCGGTGATACTCGACCAGGTGACCAACGGGGTGGCCATCCGTATGGCCCTGCTCTATTTGCTCTTAGGAGGGACAAAAAGTGAAATGGCTTATTAGGGGTGGCCGGGTAATAGACTCGGAGAATCAAGTTGATGACATGATGGATATCTATATTCACCAGGGGAGAATTATAGATATGCAGCCTATACCTCCTAGGAGATCCTTAAAATCTTTCTCCGATTTTCGGGTCATCCCGGCCGAAGGACTGGTGGTTACCCCGGGACTGATCGATATCCATACCCATTTAAGGGAACCGGGTTGGGAATACAAAGAGACCATCCTAAGCGGTACCCAGGCGGCTGTGGCTGGCGGATTCACGGCCGTGGCTTGTATGGCCAATACTCTTCCGGTCAACGATAACCGATCGGTTACTGAATTTATCTTGACCAAGGCTAAAGAAGCCCGTCTGGCCAGGGTTTTTCCTGTCGGTGCAGTCAGCATCGGCCTGAAGGGTGAGGCCTTAGCGGAATACGGAGACCTGAAGATGGCCGGGGTCGTGGCCCTGTCGGATGACGGAAATCCGGTCATGAACAGCCAGTTGATGCGGCGGGCCATGGAATATGCCCGGGCCTTTGATCTGCCCATCATTTCCCATTGCGAAGACCTTACCCTCAGCCGGCCCGGGGTCATGAACGAAGGCCCAACCTCCACCAGATTGGGCCTTCATGGTATCCCTTCCGCGGCTGAGGAAATTATGGTTTACCGGGACATACAGCTTTGCCAAATGACCCAGACCCCTCTGCATATTGCTCATGTCAGTACAGCCGGATCAGTCCAGTTGATCCGCGAGGCCAAGAGAAAAGGGCTTCCCGTCTCGGCCGAAACTGCCCCTCATTATTTCTCTTTAACCGAGGAGGCCGTTATCGGTTTTGATACCCTGGCTAAAATGAACCCCCCGTTAAGGACCAAAGATGACCTCCTGGCTATTCAAAAAGGGCTTAAAGACGGCACGATTGAGGTCATCGCCTCTGACCATGCCCCTCACAGTCCCCTGGAAAAAGAAGTGGAGTTTGACCTGGCGTCCATGGGGATCATCGGGCTGGAAACCACTCTGCCTCTGACCCTCAACCTGGTTCACAAAGGGATATTAACCCTCCCTCAAGCTATTGCCAAGTTGACTCAGGGACCGGCACGGATCTTAAGATTGAACGGCCTTGGTCAGCTTAGAACTTCAGGACCGGCCAACCTGACGATCATTGATCCCGATCTTGAATTCCAAGTCGATATACGTTCCTTCTTGTCCAAGAGCAAGAATTCTCCTTTCAATGGTTGGACATTGAAAGGCAAGGCCGTCTTGACCATGATCGATGGCCGGATTGTTTTTAATCAAATGACCCCGACAGTGGAATTATGACCCAGTCTATATTAGTTGTTGATGACGATCAAAGTCTGCGTGAGATGCTGGAGATCCTTCTCACCCGGGAAGGGTATCAGGTGGCCCTGGCCGCCAGCGGCCCGGAGGCGCTGGAACTATTCAAAAAAAATGACTTTCATCTGGTCCTGACCGACATCCGCATGCGCCCCATGGACGGACTTTCCCTGTTGAAGGAGATCAAGGCTCTTCGCCCTCAAACCGAAGTGATCATGATTTCCGCCTATGCCAATCAGGAAACGGCTATGGAGGCCATGAACGAAGGGGCTTACGACTTCTTCCCCAAACCCTTTAACAATAAGGAATTGAAACAGGTTGTCAAAGATGCCTTGTCCAAAACGGAAGGGGGACCTTCCCCAGCCGACGAAAAACCATCCTTACTTTTTTCTGATTCCAGACCGATTATCGGTCAAGGTCCGCAAATAAAAAAGGTCTATGACTTGATCTTAAGAGCCGCCCAAGTGATCAGCAATGTTTTGATCACTGGGGAGTCCGGCACCGGGAAAGAATTGGTCGCCCGTTCCATTCACGAAAACAGTCCTCGAAAGGATCAACCCTTTATTGTCATTTCTTGTGCTGGGATTCCGGAGACCTTGATCGAAAGCGAATTGTTCGGCTATCGCAAAGGGGCCTTTACCGGTGCCGTTACTCAGAAGATGGGCCTGGTGGAAACAGCCCGAAACGGGACCTTGTTTTTAGATGAAATCGGGGAACTTTCTCTCAGTCTACAGGTTAAAATCCTTCGTCTGCTGCAAGAAAAGACCTTCCAACCCCTGGGAGAGACCCATGAGCAATCCGTAGATGTTCGGGTTATTTGCGCCACCAATAAAAACCTGGAAGATGAAGTCATGGCCAAACAGTTTCGAGAAGATCTGTTTTATCGAATCAATGTTATCTCTATTTCGCTTCCCCCTTTGCGAGACCGGCCTGAAGATATCCCCTTGCTGGCCAACTTTTTTTTAGAAAAATATTCCAAAATTGGAGGGAAAAGGATTAGGAAAATCTCTTCTTACGCCCTCAAAATCCTCTCTGAGTATCACTTCCCCGGAAATGTGCGGGAATTAGAGAATATTATTGAACGGTCGGTGGCCATGGAACGATCGACCATTATCCTTCCTGAAAGCCTGGTCCTGGCTCAGTATAAAGGGCTGACCTCCTCAACAAAAACCATTCCCGCTATGAATCTCCCTTCAGAAGGATTAGATCTGGATCAAACCTTGGACTCCCTGGAAAAAAATCTGGTCCTTCAGGCCCTGCAAAAAACCCAGGGAAATAAACAACGGGCGGCGGCGCTTCTAAAAATCAATCTTCGTTCCTTGCGGTATAGGATGTTGAAGCATGGGTTGGAAACGGAGTGACCGGTCGATGAAAACGAATCGAACCATAGTCGTTGCCATATTGATTATCTGTCTGGCCTTTGGGGCCGGACTTTTATGGCGATGGGTCCAAGGGACCCCATATTACGCCCTGTATCAAATCGGGGCCGGCTTAAAAAATAGGGATCTGAACACCTTCCTGACGTATATCGACGTCGAATCCATCCTGAATCAACAGGTTTCAGGGTCTATCTCTACCTTGCTTTCTTCGCTGACTGCTTCCAGCTCTATAGGCCAAATCGCCAGCTCCCTGGGGGAAATAAAAATCCATTTAACACCGGAAACCAATAAAGGCTTGAGCAAGCTGGCTGTTCAACAATTACAAAAATACTTGGAAGATCCGAAAAATTCTACCTTGCCCTCTGTGTTTGCTCTCTTGGCCCTGGCCGATTTTAAGGTAAAACAAAATTATGCCCTGGTGACCTTAAAAAAGGACAAGGATCAGTTGCGGATGGGGCTGCGGAAGCAGGAAGGCATCTGGCGGGTAGTAGAGCTCAACCCGGAGGATACGCAAAGACTCATCAAGACCTATCTTTCGCCACCCCCCAAATAAACAATTTCTTCTCTTGACATCTTTCCATAAAAGCGGAATATATTATACTACATAACGGGATAAGAATAATGAGGTTAATTTAGTGCCGAGGGGTTTGACCATGAGTAAAACTATTGCCGAAATCAACGAAAAAATAAAAAAAGGGAAAGCGGTTGTGGTGACCGCTGAAGAAATCATCGAGCTAACCAAAAAAAAAGGAATAAAAAAGGTGGCCCAGGAAGTCGATGTGGTCACCACCGGTACCTTCAGCCCCATGTGTTCTTCGGGAGCCTATTTCAATATTAAACAACCCACTCCTAAGATGAAAATGGGGGGTGGTAAGGCCTATTTGAACAATGTTCCTGCTTATACCGGCTTTGCAGCCGCCGATATCCTTCTCGGGGCTACGGCCATGCCTGATGACGATCCTAGAAATGCCGTTTATCCCGGCCAGTTTTTATACGGCGGGGCTCATGTCATTGAAGAACTGGTCGCCGGGAAAATGGTGACCTTGACGGCGACTGCTTACGGGACCGATTGTTATCCGAACAAAAAAAGAGAAATAAAATTATCCCTCAAGGACTTCAATGACGCCGTGCTCTTTAATCCCCGTAACGGATATCAAAATTATAATGTGGGAGTGAATATTTCTGACAGAGTTATTTATACCTATATGGGCGTCCTGCGCCCCAGAATGGGCAACGCCAACTATTGCAGTGCCGGTCAGCTTTCCCCGTTAATGAACGATCCCATGTATCGGACCATCGGGCTGGGCACAAGGATCTTTCTGGGAGGGGGGATAGGCTATGTCTGCTGGCCGGGGACCCAGCATAACCCAACAGCCCCCAGAGGAAAAAATAAAGTGCCTAAATCAGGGGCCGGGACCTTGGCTGTCATTGGGGACCTGAAACAGATGAGTGCCCAATGGCTGCGAGGGGTTTCGATAACCGGATATGGTCCCACCCTGGCTGTCAGTATCGGGGTCCCCATCCCGATCCTGGATGAAGAGATGGTGATCTTCACCTCGGTTGAAGATAAAGATATCTGGGCTCCAGTGGTTGATTACAGTTATGACTATCCCCAAGGAACAGGAAAAATCCTGGGTGAAGTCAATTATGCTGAATTAAAGTCGGGCAAAATTACTTTTAAGGGGAAAGATATTCCTACCGGCGGGCTTTCCAGTTACCATAAGGCCAGAGAAGTGGCCGAAACCTTGAAGCGCTGGCTGCTTAAAGGTAAATTTCTGCTGACCGAACCGGTGGCCCCATTGCCGGGAGCATAAAAACCGGTTCAAGGTTTGAGGTCTAAGGTTTAAGGTCAAAACTTAAAATTCGATTTGAATTATCGTTATTTTTAAATTTTGTTTTGGACCTTTTACCATGTACCTTGAACCTTGCACCTAAATATTGAAGGAGATTGTCATGACCAAGAAGAAATTCATCCTGACCTTTCCCCCAACTCTGATAGAAGAACCGATCACCTATAACCTGATCAAAAACTACGATTGCCGGATCAATATCCTGAGAGCCACGGTTCGGCCAAAGGCAGAAGGAAGACTGGTGATCGAGTTAAACGGCAGCCGGGAATCTGTGGCGGCAGGATTGGATTATCTTAAAAAGATAGGCATCCAGGTGGAACCTCTGGCCCAGGAAGTTCATCACATTAAGGAGCGTTGTTCCCACTGCACGGCCTGTATACCACACTGTCCTACTGATGCCTTATCAGTGGACCGGGAAGAAATGAAAGTCTCTTTTCACGGGGAGCGGTGCATCATCTGTGAGGCCTGTCTGCCGGTTTGCTCTTACAAGGCCATGGAGATCCGCTTTTAAAATTAGAGTTCAGGGGTTCGAGGAGTTCTAATCGCCACCGACTGTAGAGAATTCAGGCCAGTTCTAATTTAATAGGCCTTCCTAAAAACTGATTGGCGATATGTTCAAAATTCGGTGTCAGGTCAGAGACAAAAAAACGATGCCCATCCTGGCCGGTAGTGGGAGTTAAACTTCCGGTAATTTCCGGATTCCTTTCCAGGTAATCTTTCACCCACAAAGCCACTTCCTGTGAAGAGTCAATCACCTGAACCCTTTTGCCCATTTTGGCCTGAATAACGGCTTTGAGCAAAGGATAATGGGTACATCCCAAGACCAGCGTATCTACTTGTTTCATTTTCAAGCGGTGACAAGTATTTCCTGACGATCCGTTTGGTCTCCGGTCTTTTCAACCATCCTTCTTCCACCAGCGGCACCAATAAAGGACAGGCCCGAGAGAATACCTGGATCTCAGGCCGGGCCTCTTTCAGCAACCGCTCATAAATTCCGCTTCCAATCGTAGCCCGAGTCCCGATAACACCGATCCTTTGTTTCTGAGTTGATCGAAGGGTCTTTTCAACCGCCGGCCGAATCACCTCAAATATGAGGGATTTTAAATCGTTCCTTCAGGGTTTCAAAGGCAACCGATGAAGCGGAGTTGCAGGCTACGATAATGACTTTGGCCCCTTTAGATAAAAGAAATTCCGTATCCTCTATGGCATATTCAATAATAGTTTTTTGGCTTTTGGTCCCATAAGGGGTACGGGCCGTATCGCCGAAATAGACGATCCGATACTGAGGAAGTTTTTCCAAAACCTCGCCTACAACCGTCAACCCACCGATACCCGAATCAAAAATGCCGATCATTTGGTCTTTCTAACACCCTTCTAAAAACTTTAAAATTATAAATAGACGAGGCCAGATAAAATGTAAACCAAAAATAATAAAATCAGTCAAGAAAAGGTATTACCACCAGTTAAGCACATCCTCAGCAAACCCGAGGAAGTTATCGATCTGAAGCCCGGTCCCGTCGCCCAGCACCACTTTTCCGCTAAAGGTCCCGAAGACCTGGTGTTGAATTGATTTTAAAAACACAAGTTCCGTTTTAGTTTGTCGGTCGAGGATGGGGCTGAAATCCATCTCAAATCGACCGTCACTGCTGGTAAATTTCCAAGGTGCCAGGTAATCGTCGGTATGGATATGAAAAGTCACCTCTTCCAGTTTGTGGGCTTTATTTTTATAAAAAAGCATATTTTCTGTGGCCGGTGAACGATCGCTGAAACCGTAGCCGATATTCCAACCGAAGGGGTGACCATTAAGCAAACCCGAGGCCGATCCCCAATACCACCTGTTTTTATAGGTCCAATATCCTCGTCCCCAATCCAGCACCCCGAAACATGATTTCGGATTAAACTCGTAAATCCGGTCACCCAAGGTAATGCTTCCCTTGGCCGGCATACAATTGGTTTTTTGATTGTAATAAAATGCCCTTCGATTTTCCTTCCAGGAGGTGGCGATAACCATGCTGTCCATATCAGGAGCCTGATATAATACCAACTCTCCCTTCAATCCCTTGTCCCCTTTTTGATTAATATAGCCGGGCGCATCGACCTGAATAATCCTCTCTGAACCGGATACGATATATTTGAGCTTGATCTTTTTATCTGCGAAGGCCACTTCTCCTTTATCGGGAGTCGAAGGAAATCCCATTTTCCCTTTGGGTAAACTCGACATCGTCCCGAGCTGATTGTAGGTTTTTTCCTTAAAATCAAGCCAACAGACGGCCGCTGTCCCGATATAACCCAAATCGGCCATAGTAAAGGTTATGCCAAATCCGTCTTCCATCGACAGAACCGCATAATAATCCCATTCCTTAATCCGATACCAACCAGCCTTTATTTTTTTTCGGTCATATCGCCAGAAGGCCTTAGTGGCATATCCGGGATTAGTCAATAGTCCGTTATCATCGAGTAGTTCACATCCGTTCGGTAATTTGTTGTTGCATGAGGCCTCTCCTTTTTTCTGCATCAAACTTCCTTTAGGCCGTGTTTAAATTTATTGAACCAGCAGGATATGTAGATCCATGACATTGGTCCTGGTGGGACCGGTCATGAGCAAACCTCCGGCCTTCTTAAAGAAGGTATATGAATCGTTTTGAGCTAAATGGGCTTCAGGCGAAATCCCCTTTTTTAAAGCCCTAAGGTAAGTGGAGCCGGAAACGATCGCTCCAGCGGCATCGGTAGGACCGTCGGTCCCGTCTGTCCCGGCACTTAAAAAGAGGGTTCTAGGTAGCCCTTTGATTTCCAAGGCCATGGCCAGGGCCAGTTCGGTGTTGCGCCCCCCCCTCCCTCTTCCTGTAACGGTCACGGTCGGTTCACCCCCAGCCAGCAGGCAAACCGGTTTTTTTGAGGGGTTGTTGGATTGAAAAATTTCTCTGGCCATAGCCCCATAAAATTTAGCCAGTTCCCGGGCTTCCCCCTGAATCTGGGCACTCAAAATAAAGGTCTTGAATCCAAGACCCCGGGCTGCGTTGGCTGCGGCTTTAAGGGCCATACAATTTTGAGGCAACTATAGAACAAAATACCTTAGTAAAACAGGGTGAACCGACTTTTGGGGTTTCCTCGATCCGACCCCGGGTGCCTTTGGACAAATAAGCAACGACAAAAGACGGCATCTTTTTGACCAGATTATATTTTTCCAGAATATTCCAGACATCCTGAAAAGATGAGGGATCAGGGACAAACGGTCCGGAACCGATGATGTCCAGATGGTTGCCTATGACGTCGGATAGGACCAGATTGATTACTGTTGCCGGAAAGGCCAAGCGCGGCTGAACGTCCTCCTTTGACCAAAGAAAGGTGCTTACGCACGGTATTCATTTCCTGGATCGTTGCCCCGGCTTTAAGCAACAGCTGGGTGGTTCTTTGTTTTTCCCTCAGAGGAATGGATGCCGCCGGTGCAGTAAACAAGGCGGAACAGCCTCCCGAGGTCAAAAACAGAATCAGGTCATCTGATCGTGCGGCCTCAAGCAAAGAAACGATCTGCCGGGTGCCCTTATAACCTGCCTGATCCGGCAGGGGATGTCCGGCTTCTATGACCCGGATCTTCGTTAACTTGCCTGCATATCCGTATTTGGTGATGATCAACCCATCCTGTAGTCTGTCCTTCAAAATGGCTTCGCAGGCGGCGGCCATCGGGACGGCGGCCTTTCCTGCACCCAAAACAATAACTCTTTTAAACAAACGTAAATCGAATTTCTGAAGAATGGATGAATTTTCTTTCACTAACAGAAAAGGATATAGAAGAAAAAGCCGCTCTTTAACTGCTTGATAAGCATCGGCCTTGAACAAGGCTGCTTTGAATACTTGTAAGGAAAGGGAGCGTAAAGATTTCATAAGGGAAAAATGAATTGTGGATAGATTATCATTTATCAATGGATATTTCAATGCAAATGAAGGATTATAACTTTTCGTCCAATTCCGGCACTCCTAGACCACACCACCGTTTTTATTTTTTGGCCGCAAAATTATACCTGGGAGAGTCCAAGAATCCTCATTGTGAAAGGAGTTATGAAGAGGAGATGATTGTTGTATCTAAATGAAAACTCTTCTGCTGAAGTACCTTCAGTCTATCCGTGACCTTTGGATCCCCGAAGTCTTACAACCCAGCACAAGCGCTCTGGAATAGGGATGCGAGCAGTAAAGCGGGCTCGACTAGTACGAACAACTACGTCGGACCTATGAATGGTGTAGAAACTGGTATAGTATTTGTGGACACCTAGAACAGCGTTATAAAATAAGCTAATTATCGCAGATGAAGAAGTTTTTCTTCTTGAAAAAAGCCTATTAATGGGGGGCTCACAACAAACACCCTTCATATTTCATTGTGCAGAAAAAAGAAGTAGAGGATAGGCAGAGAGGACTCATGTCCTCTCTGCAAAATGTCTGACCAAGGTTGTTTAGAATCTGAATCCTATATTAAAAGTCGCCTGGATACCGGTAAGGTCGGTCTCTGCATCATTGAAAGTGGACTTCGTAGTCCAGAGATATTTGCCTTCTAAGCCCAAAAACATTTTAGATGTTACATTAAATCTGGCACCTAGGCCAAGAAAGCCACCAAATAGAGTCTCTGACTCTCCGTTGGAATCGTGCCGCCCATGATCAGAATCTTCCGACGAATCAAAGTCAACCTCCAAAACGTAGGCCCCTATACCGCCGATTCCATAGAACTCAAATTTATTCACAGGAATTGATCCCTTAATGGCAACGGTAAGCGGAACCACTCTAAGATGTACAGACGTTTGGGTTGAGTCAGCACCGAACTTAGCCCCTTTGCTCGCACTGGTTTCAAAATACCCTGGACCGGCCTCTATCGCCCAGTTCTTGTCAAAAGAATACCCGAAAGCGATCTCCCCGTTGACGCCTGCATTAAAGTCATTAAGATTGGATGTTTGCGGTGAATACATGCCGCCTTTTAAGACTAAATACATCGGTCTTTGATCCTCAGCTTGTGCTGGAAAAGAAAGGCCCAATGTACAACACAAAACAATGATAATCCCAATCCACCTTGAAAATCCTTTCATACATCCTCCTTAACATTAAAATTTCGTCGTAAACACCAGTTGCCCAAAAGTTATTCTATAATTAAGTTTACCACCCTCAAACCTCGGTTTTCCCTTTTTATCTAAAGACCATGCCGATAAAATTATCTTCATCTTTAAAAACATTATGGATGGCTTTGGCCGTGTTTGCAAGGAATTTATTTGAAGCAAAAGGACCATGAAGGACGGGCTCTAACCCATTTACGTTTATGGAACAACATCAACGGTCGACTGAACTTTGGGTTTGAACTAAGTCAACCGAATTCCTTTTCAGGATCCGAAGGCACATCCCGTTGGCCCAAGGGTCCAACCCTGATCGCATGGTTAAAGGGATTACCGGAATGCCCTTCTCTTCAGCGGTCCTATAAATCCTGTTTCCGGGCTGACAAAGAATCATCACCCGATACCCTTTTTTCACGAATTCGAGAGAATCCTGGATGATCCTTATCTCCTGGCCGTCCCATCCTCTGGACCATTCGGTATGTAAAATAGTGACCATTTTCTCCTCCTGGGGAGAGGCGGAAATGACTTCTCTCTTAAAAAATGGCCAAGGTCCTTTTAATCAAGTTGTTTTATGGGAACTCTTTTATAAGAGCTCCCTTTCAATTAAAAGATGCTCTGTCGCTTAGGAACCCTAATCCTCTCCCCGAAACACAGGATGATGCCTTCTACCCCATATTTTTATATAAGGGTTAAGAACAAATTGGGGGTTAATTTAGAAAATGGCCATGGTCTTTCTGATGGCCTGCCCGCATCCTCCCGGCCATATGCCGCCGGTGCCCAATCTTCGGACCCCACATCCCAACCTGGGCGGCCTGCTCCGGGGTGAGATAACTCCTGGCTTCTAGCCGAAAATCGATGACCTTCATTTGTAATTTGGTTTTCAAATCGTTAAGTTCATTTTGTTTGGCTATGATCTTGTCTTTGTCCGGGTTAGGGACAGTCCACAAGGTTTTAAGCTCCAGCCGTTTAACCTTAAGGTCATTGCGTAGAAAAACCGTTTCCTTCCGGAAATTCTTCCGCAAGGCCTGGAGCTTGTTTTTTTGTTCCGGGGTGAGATTCAATAGGTTAAGGTGATGGGCCTTAAATCCTTCTTTGGCGCCACCATCTCCTGAGCCCATGGCACAACCGCTGCCACTCGTTACCGGACCAACTGGCCCCCTCACGGCATAAACACTGCCGCTCATTAAAAGTAAAGCGAACAAAAACACTAAAATTTTAGTTGGTCTGATCATTTTTTCTTCCTTTCGTAATTTTTTTAAAAAAGGTTAACGTTAACGGCTTCCCATGTCTCGAAATCCAAAATCCGTATAATCTTCCTCTGGTTACAGCCTACCCCCTTTCGATTTTTCTTTGGAGACCCCAGGGTCTTTCTTAAAAAGGCCGACCTAATTCATGTGGTTTGTTTTTTTAGACAAAGTAAAATATTGTTAAGTTAAAAATAAAAACAATTTTCTTCCGAGTTAATAAAATTACTAAGTTCGTGTTGAAATTTCAATGCGATTTAGGGCAAAGCCGGAAACCTTAAAGGCTAATAGGTATCTGAAGGCTTTGTTTGTTCCGGTGATCCAT
Organism: uncultured delta proteobacterium; assembly: GCA_963802945.1. GTDB lineage: Bacteria > Desulfobacterota > RBG-13-43-22 > RBG-13-43-22 > RBG-13-43-22 > RBG-13-43-22. The sequence goes on along the minus strand of CAWDKY010000025.1, from coordinate 151,203 downwards.
TTGGTTTTTAGTGGTTTGACTTTCTGGGGCAAAATCAAATTAAAACCCAACGATTCTGCAAAAATAATTTAACTTTGTGGACCCTTAGTGATCTGATAATTTATGGATAATAACCATAATAAAGTTATCGGCATGAGTATAATAAAAGGCTCTCAGGCTGGGCTATCTAAGATTTATGGACAAAAAGGTATTCTTGTTTTTGAAGGCTTAGGATTTCTTTTAGCTATCTCGACCTGTTAGGTGACTGAATACTTTGAATCTACCTTCAGCTACCCACAAGTCATAATCGAGTCAATAGTCATTGGCGTCTTAGGGTGAATCACGGTATCTATGATTTTGAAACTTATCAACCAGAGTCTTCCAAATTCTTCCGGCCATCTCTCCGATTATTTCCTTCATCAATTTCACTTCCCTTCTCAGAAATTCTCTCATATATTCATATAGCAAGTCAAAAAAAAGAGGCGCACGGTCCAAATTCACCCAAAGACCATTTTCATTTTTTAGATTCTTATATTAAATCATTCTTCCCAGCCGCCGCCCAAGGCTTTATAAAGGGCGATGAGGTCGGTGGCGATGTTGCGCTCGCTCTGGACCAAGGCGTCTTCGGAGATGTAAAGGCTACGCTGGGCATTGAGCACGTTTAGAAAATCGGCCATACCCTCGGTGTAAAGCTGTAAGGACAAGCCCACGGCCTTGCGGTTGGCGACGACGGCGTCGTTGAGTGCCTGGCGGTGTTGTTGTTCTTTGGCGAAGGCTATCAAGGCATTCTCCACATCCTGAAAGGCGGCCAGGACCGTTTTCTGGTAAGTGATGTAGGCCTGGTCACGCAGCGCCTCTTGCAAACGCACATTCGAGGCAATCGCACCGCCCTGAAAAATGGGCCAGGTCACCCCTGGACCGACGGAGAACGATTTGCTGGCATTAACCCACCAGGTGCTTAACAGGTTGCTCTGCCAGTTTATTGTACCGGTGAGCGAAAATTGGGGAAAGAAAGCCGAGACAGCCACACCGATCTGAGCAGTGGCGGCATGGAGCTGGGCCTCAGAGGAACGAACGTCGGGCCGACGGCGAAGGAGGTCCGAAGGCAGGCCGGCGGGAACTCGGGCCGGAACCTTGGGCAGGTTGCCCGTCGGTGATAGTTGCTTCACCAAATCTCCCGGTGTCCGAGCCAAGAGCACGCTTAAGGCGTAGATGGATTGCCGGGCCGATGTTTCAAAGACCGGGATTTGAGATTCGGTCGTGGCAACATTGGCATCGGCATTGGCCGCGTCGAGGGCACTGGCGAAGCCCACCTTTAATTGTTTATGAGTGATCTCGGCAGTCTGTTGTTGGGCCTTCAGATTGTTCTGGGCGATGACGATTTCCTGCTGGTAACCGCGGAGTTGGATGTAATTGAGGGCCACTTCGGCGATGAGGCTGACCTGCGCGTCACGGATATTTTCAATCGCGGCCTGGATTGTGGCGTTGGCCGATTCAATGTTGCGGCGCAGGCCGCCGAAGAGGTCGAGTTCCCAGACGGCGTCCAAACCGGCCTGATAGAGATCTTGGTCACCTTGGGTGACGCCGGGGACGTTCCTTCGCTGATACCCGCCGGAGGCGGTAACCGCCGGCCACAATCCTCCGACGACCACACCCCGGGCAGCCCGGGCTTGGCGCAAGCGCGTCTCAGCGATCTGCAAGTCAAGATTTTTTCCCAACGCTTCTTCGACCAGGGCGGCCAACATCGGGTCGTCGAACTGTTGCCACCATCGGGTCAGGGCGGCTTGCTGGGCAGTGGTCACGGATGGTTCACTGGTTGGTGCCTCGGTGACACCCAGCCAGACGCTGGGAACAGTCGGCGGCGGCGGATGATAATTCGGGCCGACCAGGCATCCGTTTAACAAACACAGAGCTAATAAAAGAGAGCCCGTCACGACCGGGAGCGAGAGTCGGTATCTTTTCCCTTTCACCATCTTTTCCTCACTCATATCGTAGGGCCTCGATAGGATCAAGTCTCGAGGCCTTCCAGGCCGGATAGAAACCGAAAATAATACCTACACTGGCCGAGACAACTACTGCGGCTACGATAGCTCCGACCGAAGTGGCCGTGGGCCAATGGAGTACCGTATTAACCAGGAAGGAACTACCACGCCCCAAGAGGATACCCACGAAGCCCCCGAGCAGACAGAGCACGACGGCTTCGGCCAAAAATTGCCGTAAGATACCGTTTGGCTCGGCGCCAACGGCCATACGAAGTCCAATCTCCCTGGTCCGTTCGGTCACGGAAACGAGCATGATGTTCATAATCCCCACGCCGCCCACCACCAAGGAGATCATGGCCACACACAGCAGCAGTTTGGTCATCAACTCTGATGTTGAGCTCAAGGCCTTGGTGACCTCGGTCATGTCGCGTATATTGAAATCATTAGGATTGGTAGCACGAAGATGGTGCCGTTCCCGCAACAGGTCGGTAATCTGTTGGATGGCCGAAGGAACCTGGGCTCCGGATCGCGCCGAGAGCAAAATCTGGTCGATAGTAGTGAATCGATTCGTTGTCGGATAGTCGGCTACTTCGGTATCGGATGGGACTGGATAAAGATTTTGCTGGATGTTGGGGTAAATCTGGTCAAGGGTATTAACCGTGCTGGTGGTGGTGGTCGCGCTGCTTTGATTGGCGGCGGACAACGAGGAAGCGACCACCCGATATTTGATGGTCGTCCACGGCGCCAACAGAATATCATCCTGGTCCATGCCCATGACATTGGCCCCTTTCTTCTGCAAGACGCCGACAACCTTGAAGGCGACGTTGCGGATGCGGACCTCCTTGCCGACAGGCGACTGGCCTCCGAAAAGCTCATTCACAATAGTCTGTCCGATCAGGCACACCTTGCTGGCATTTCGAACCTCATGTTCGGTAAAGGCTTCACCCTCGTCCAGATCGGTCCATTCGCGGACCTGTAGAAAAGACGGCGCAGTGCCGTAGATATAAGTCGGGACATAATTGCGATTACCGTAGACCAGCTGGGTGCGGGCCCGTACGATCGGGGCCACGTAGCTTACGGCCGGGCATTCTTTAGAGATGGTATTGGCATCCTCTGGCGTCAGGGTCATCATGGTGCCGACCCCCAGGTTGACGCCGGCAATGGAAGCGGCGGCGGGAAAGATCACCAGGGTATTGGCGCCCATACTGGCCATGGTGTGTTGGATGGCGATGGAAGCACCGTTACCGATCTCCATCATGGTGATCACCGCGGCTACGCCGATGATAATGCCCAGCGTGGTGAGCACGGCCCGCATAACATTGCGCCGAAGGGCTCCAAAAGCCGTTTTCAGGGTGCGGAATGATTTCATGTCCTGATGAGGCCGTCCTTAATGGAGATGATTCGCTGGGTATGTTGGGCCACTTCGGGATCATGGGTGACCAGAACGATGGTCAGGCCTTCCGAGCTGTTGAGTTGCTGAAACATCTGGAGGATATCCTTGCTGGTTCTTGAATCGAGGTTACCGGTTGGCTCGTCGGCCAGGAGGACCTGCGGATGGTTAATCAAGGCCCGGGCAATGGCCACGCGCTGTTGTTCTCCACCCGATAGTTGAGATGATTGATGATGGATGCGATCCTCCAATCCGACTTTTTGCAGCAATTCAATGGCCCGCTGGTTTATTTGAGACTTAGTCAAATCCTCTCTGGTGTAAGTCAGCGGCATCAAAACGTTCTCCAAGGCTGTGGTTCGAGCCAGCAGGTTGAAGTTCTGGAAAACGAAACCGATCATCCTGCGCCGCAGTCTGGCCCGTTCCTTGGCGGTTGTCCAGGAAACCTGATGGCCATCGATCCAATACTCTCCGGAAGTCGGACGGTCCAAACAGCCGATGATGTTCATCAAAGTGCTCTTGCCGGAGCCGCTGGCGCCCATCAAGGCCACGAGTTCGCCTCTGGCGACGTTCAGGGATATGCCCTTGAGAACCGGCAGTTCCACTTCCCCAAGGTGGTAAATCTTTTGTATGTCTCGGAGTTCTATCAAGTCCATAGCAGACAACTTTTATACGGACTCAGCGATTTCCACCGGACCCAGCCGGGCCCCCTTGGCCTTGACGAAATCCACGACCTATCTGGGGTGTAAACGGACTGGTCTCGGTGACCGGCTTGCTTCTGGTTTCCTCGGTTTGTTCACCGACGACCACAGACAGACCCTCGGCTAAATCGCGGCCTTCGACCTCTGTAAACATGCCATCCGTCAAGCCGGTGGTGACGCGGATCGAGCGAACAAAGTTCCCTTGACGGAACCCAAAGGAGGCCATTTGTCGCCGGCTGATCCGTGCGGACGAAACCGGCTTCACCTTTTCGTTTCGAGGCCCCGGCGCCTGATCTTTGCCGGAGGTTCGGTGCAATCTGGTTGGGCCGTGGTGACCATCGCAGGGCCGCATTGGGGACCAGCAACACGCCCTGGCGACGGCCGACTATGAACTTGGCGTTAGCCGTTAGGTAAGGTAGGAGCTTACTGTCATCGTTGTTGGTATTGACCTCGACGGTGTAAGTAACAACATTCTGAGACATGGTCGCATTGAGGCGAATTCTGCCCACCTGGCCTTGAAATACCTGATTAGGAAGGGCGTCCACCGTGAAGGTCACCCACTGACCCTTAGAAATGCTGCCGATATCTGCCTCATTAACCGCCACCCAGACCTGAATATGTTTGAGATCCTTGGCAATAAGGAAGAGACTGGGTGTACTCAGACTGGCCACCACGGTTTGTCCGATGTCAACCCGACGGTCGATAATTACACCATCGACCGGGGTTTTGATGGTACAGTAACCGAAATTGATCTGGGCTGTGTTAAGGCCGGCCTTGGCTTGCTCTACTGCCGCCTCGGCTTGCTCGACTGCGGCCACGGCCGAGGCCAAATTGGCCTTGGCGACCTCATACCCGGCCTGGTATTGGTCATAAAGGGTCTGGGATAAGGCGTCTGAAGGACCAAGCTTCTGCGCCCGATTCCAGTCCGCCTGGGCCTCCAGTAACTTGGCCTTCATCTGAAGTACATTGGCCTTGGCATTAATCACATTGGCGTCGGCTTGCTGTAACTGGGCCTGGGCCGTTTTTACGGCGGCTGCATAAAGAGAATCCTCAATTCTGACTAAGACCATACCGGCCTTCACCATTGAAGCGTAGTTAATGACCTTTCCGTTTTTATCCTTGCCGAAGGCCTCGATTTTTCCACTGATCTGGGCCCCCACATCCACGACTTCTTCCGGTTCAACCGTGCCCGTGGCGCTGATCGTGGCTACGATATCGCCCCGTTTCACTGCTGCTGTACGGAACCCCGGCCCCTTGTTCCCTTTGGACCAGAACCACCAAAAACCAAGACCACTGATTACGGCCAGCCCGAAAACAATCAGGATCGTTATTCCAATTTTTCGTCGCATAGTAAACCCTTCGGTTCAAAAATAAGCTTCAGCTGTTTGGGCAGGCACGAAAAAATCAATTCTATCAGAAGGATTAGAAAATCGAATATCCACCATTTCCTTTTCGCGGAAAAATAGAAAATTTTCATGACCGCTATTTGACGGAATACCCTCGGGCATCAAGGCAGGCACCCATAGCCCGTTTATAGTCCGCATATTTCTGGAGTGTCTGTCCTTCAGGCATATTGACGGGCGGTTTGGTCGGGTCATACCCTGTCTGGCCTACGGCCCAGCGGTGGCACTCATATCGATCATCGGCCTGTTTCTTTTCATTCTGGCCTTGGCGGGGATAGATGAATAACTGTTCACCCGACGTTTGCCCTCCGGCAGGCGGTACCGGGGGGGAGGGCCTGCGGAGACACTGCCAGCGGAGGCGGTACCGGGATTACATCACCCATCGGGGGCGCAACAACAACATAGCCGCCGGGGGCAGCCGTGTAATAGACCTCATTGGCATAGTAATAGGGCACTCCCCCTACCATGATGGTCGTGTAATAGGGAGGTAAAAAGGTGACGGCCAGTCCGATTGGAGGGGCCACGATGAGGAAACGCCCCCCCATAGGACGATACCAGACCCCATCAAAAAAGTAGTATCTTGCCCGGCCAAAAACCACCATCCGGTGTCCTGATGGCAGGACATTAACATACCCACCGCGAGCCGGATAAGAATGGTCATGATGATAACGGGAATCCATAAATTCACGATGACGAAATTCACGTTCAGCCGCCCCGGCCACCTGGCAAAGCCCGGTCAAGATGATCCCCAATAATATTGTTGAAATAAAAAATTTATTTTTTGTGTTGCAAAGATATGACATGGTAATGCCCTCCATAAATAAAAATATAGGTCCGTTTAGTTTTTTTTATTTTACACTATAGCCCCGGCCTTCGAGGCAGGCACCCATGGCCCGCCGGAAATCAAGCTCCTTTTGTTCGAATTGCGCGTAGCCTGCCTGATTTCGCTGGACATAAGCCTCTTCCTGTTGCTGGGCCACTTCCTGTCTGGCTGAATCCGAGGCCGCTCCTGCGATTGCTCCCCCGGCTGCGCCTATCAAGGCCCCGCCGGCTGCGTGTCTTGGCCCACCCAGAATAGCACCCAGCACGGCTCCGGCTATCGCATAAACGGCCGTATCATGGCCGGGTGGCGGTAAGGGGACCACCTTGACCCGTTGCTCCGGCGGGAGAGTCGAAAGACCCGGATCAAAACCGGTCTGCTTAATGGCCCAGTCATAACATTCATAATGATCCCGCGATTGTTGTTCGATGGTCTGCCCCTTTAAGGGATAAAAATAGACCTCGTTAGGTGAAGGTCGAGGAATCCCTCCCGTGTTTTCGGTCATGGGTTGGGAAGCCACCCGTTCCGGCATAGGATAACAGGCAACCAACCCGGAAACGGTCAAAAAAAGTAAGAGCCAAAGGCCGACCCTAACCGGTTTATTCATATTCTGTTTCAGTATCATCAGCTACCTCCTCCTTCAACATAAAACTGTATAATTCCTATTTTCAAAAACAAAGTATACGGCTTCCTTCATTGTTCCACATGTTGATTAAAATTTTATCATAGAGGTCAAATTAAAAGCAAAGCGTAAAATAAAAAGCCAGGCAAGTAGAAAAATAATAATGAGACTTAATTTCCCCATAGCCAAAGCCATTATTTTTATAACGTTACTCTTCATGTTTAATTATCAGCTACAGTTTTCCGGGCTTCATCTTCGTTAAAGAATGCATATAATTTAACAATATGAAAACAGAAACAATTCTTCTTTTTCTTTTTTCTCGGAGAGGGGCCATTACGACCCCTCTCTTTAATGGTTAGGAACGAATTTAGGGTTGATTTAGAAAATGGCCATGGTCTTTCTGATGGCCTGCCTGCATTCTCCTGGCCATATGCGCCCGGTGCCATATCTCCGGCCCCCACATTCCAACCTGGGCAGCCTGCTCCGGGGTGAGATAACTCCTGGCTTTCAGCCGAAAATCAATGGCTTTCATTTGTAATTTGGTTTTCAGATCGTTAAGTTCATTTTGTTTGGCTATGATCTTGTCTTTATCCGGGCTAGGGACAGTCCACAAGGTTTCAAGTTCCAGCCGTTTAACCTTAATGTCATTGCGTAGAAAAACCGTTTCCTTCCGGAAATTCTTCCACAAGGCCTGAAGCTTGGTTTTTTGTTGCGGGGTGAGATTCAACAGGTTAGGGTGATGGGCCTTAACTCCTTCTTTTGCACCACCATCTCCTGGGTTCATGGCATAAACGCTGCCGCTCATTATTAAAAGTAAAGCGAACAAAAACACTAAAATTTTAGTTGGTCTGATCATTTTTTCTTCCCTTCGTGGTTTTTTTTAAAAAAGTTAACGTTAATGGCTTCCCATGTCTCGAAATCCAAAAACCGTATAATCTTCTTGTGCTTATAGCCTACCCCCTTTCGATTTTTCTTTTAGGCCCCAAGGTTTTCTTTAAAAGGGCCGACTAATTTGTATGGTTTGTTTTTTTAGACAGGGGAAATATTGTTAAGTTAAAAATAAAAACAATTTTCTTCCGGTTTAATAATTATCGTAAGTCGTTTTGTTCACTGAATGGTTAATAAAAAGTTTAACTTTATGAGCCCCTCTCTGTCTAATTGACTAATACGTTTGATGTGTCTCTTCTAATGAGACGTACCTTCCGCATTTCTTCACTCAGGCAAAAGCATGAGGACAATTTTAAGAATGTTTACGAAACTATCCCTATAAAGGGACTGTTAACTAAAAACCAGGGCAGTAAGGTTCGCTTAAAATTAAAAAACAGGAGTTAATAAAATGAAAGACAAAATTAATATCCAGATGATAGGTTTAGGCCCGGCCTTCATAATGATTATTGTATCCTTGGTTCTAATGGCAAGTTCACTACATGCCTTTGGTCCGGGCTCCCGAGACCGTAGCAGTTTTAGTCAGGATAGTAAACCTAGTGAAAATAAAATATTAAATCTCTCGCCGGAAAAGGAGGCCCAGTTAAAGAGTTTAAGGGATACCTTCTTAACGGAAACAGTCTTTCTCCGAAGCGAGATTCCGAGAAAACTTACAGAACTTAGAACTCTCTGGATAGATCCTAAACCGGACAAGAATAGGATTAATACCAAAAAAAGGGAAATTATGGAGCTATACACCGAGCTGCAATTCAAGGCCACTGATTATAGGGTTTTAGCTCAAAGATTCCTAACCCCGGACCAGGCGGAAAAATTGCCTGTCTTTGGCCTACGGTTAGATACAGAACTCAATTTGGGCATTGCCCGGGGCTTCCGACCTTGAATGGGCCTTCCCGAAGAACGGTCAGGACCAATGGGGTTTTCTCCACTATGGCCCTTAACCTAAAGGGGAAAGAATATGGAAAAGCCAATCAAAATACTGCACATAGATGAAGAGTACAGGGTGGTATATATTTTGATTAGGGAAGGAGCCCTTATTCAATCAACCCTTTCTTTGGAAGTCGCACTGACCATGCTCAAAAATGATCAATTTGATTTGATTTTATCGGAACCTCAAAATATGGCCATACTGACTCCACAACCCGCTATCAAGAAATAAAATAGCACCGATCTTTGCTTAGGAAAACAGCAATCATCTTCTGGAAGACGAAGAGGTGATTTATGAAGATTTTATATTTTCAAACGAAAAGGAAGAGTGGGGTATGGGACCTCCTCGTTTTAATAATAGAATTAATGATTTCGTGCTTACCGAGAAGGCTGAGATTTATTCTGGAACCGACAAATCAACCTTCTTTGATAAATCGAAAATATAATATTATTGTTGAGAACCAATCCGGCGATTTGAATTACGACCCTGACAACTCAACGACCTTCGGGAGTGGTACAATGGAAGGCGGCGGGTCTATTTCTCAGATCTTTGACTGCTCTCAAGGGAGCGGCTTGCGCGAGAGGGCAACATTTGCCACCAGCAAAGAGATCGATCAGTCTTTAAGTCTAAGCAGCAAAATAACATAAACGAGCCCGAGTCGTTGCCAGCAATTGAGACGGGCTGCTGGCCGCTGTTCCTACCAAGGCTCGCCCTTCTTTGTTGCCGCAGCCGGAACACACTTGACGGCCAGGCTTGCGTCTGCTACTTTATAATACTGCGCCGGATTTCTTGGCAATAACCCATTCAGACTGCAAAGGGCACAAAAAAATTGGTATTTTTTTTGGAAAGGATCTTATGGACGAAAAAAATAAAGGTATAAGTGAGTTACCAAAACGCCGTCGTGGTTTTTTACTCAGGTTTTGGTGGATCACTCTGGTGGTAGTCGTTCTTGCCGGAGCCTGGACCTTTACTTATTGGGGTAAGTCCGAAAACAAACAACCAGGGATCGCTAAAAAAGAAACTTCTCCCCCTGTCCGGGCCATACCAGTGATGGCCGTAGCGGCCAAAGAGGGCGACATGAAGGTTTTTCTCAATGGTCTGGGTTCCGTAACCCCTATCAATACCGTCACCATCAAGAGCCGTGTTGACGGGCAACTCATGGAGGTCCTTTTCCGGGAAGGTCAAATCGTCGCCAGCGGTCAACTACTGGCCCGAATCGATCCCCGGCCTTTTGAGGTTCAATTGACCCAGGCTGAGGGGCAAATGGCCCGAGACCAGGCGATCCTTAAAAACGCCCGGGACGATCTGGAACGCTACCGTACCTTATGGAAACAAGATCTTATTCAGAAACAGATGCTGGATACTCAGGAAGCCCTGGTTCGCCAGTATGAAGGTACTATCAAGACCGATCAAGGTCTGATTGATAACGCCAAGCTACAACTGATTTACAGCAAGATCACCGCCCCGGTCAGCGGAAGAATCGGGTTACGTCTTGTCGATCCGGGTAATATCGTCCACGCCACTGACCCGAACGGCCTATTGGTCATCACCCAACTTCAACCCATCACCGTCATCTTTTCCCTTCCCGAAGATAGCCTGGCTCGGGTGCTGCCCCAGCTTAAGGCCGGACAGCGGCCGCAAGTGGATGTCTATGATCGGGAGCAGAGCAAAAAATTGGCCAGCGGATTTCTTCTGACCGTCGATAACCAAATCGATCCCAACACCGGGACCTTTAAGCTCAAGGCTATGTTTGAAAATAAGGACCAGCAACTGTTCCCCAATCAGTTTGTCAATGCCAGCTTGCTGGTTGATATAAAACACAAGGCCATTATCATCCCGGCAGCGGCCATCCAACGAGGCTCACAGGGTACTTATGTCTATTCCGTCAAAGCCGATCAAACGGTTGAGCTCCGTCCCATCACCGTAGGTGAAATTCAAGGCGGAGAAGCCTCTATCGATCAAGGGTTGCCTGCGGGGGCCCTGGTTGTAGTGGATGGCGCCGAAAGACTCAGGGAAGGTGCAAAAGTGGAATTGAAGGGGCCAGGGAACGGCCGTGGAGGACGGAGCGGCTGATGAACATTTCTCAACCCTTCATCACACGGCCGGTAGCCACGACCCTGTTGATGGTGGCTATTTTTCTGGCCGGGGCCGTGGCCTACCGTCAGTTACCGGTCTCCGCACTGCCCCAGGTGGATTACCCCACCATCCAGGTTCGAACCTTCTATCCCGGGGCCAGTCCCGACGTGATGGCCTCATCGGTGACCGCCCCCTTAGAACGCCAATTCGGCCAGATGCCCGGCCTGACTCAAATGACCTCTACCAGTTCAAGCGGCAGTTCGGTCATCACCCTTCAATTCACCTTAGAACTCAGTCTGGATGTAGCCGAACAACAGGTCCAGGCTTCCATCAATGCGGCCTTTGACTTTCTCCCTAAGGATCTTCCCAATCCGCCGGTGTATAGCAAGGTAAATCCGGCTGATGCACCGATTCTCACCCTGGCCCTGACTTCCAAGACCTTGCCTCTTCCAGACATTGAAGACCTGGCTGACACCCGGTTTGCCCAAAAGATCTCCCAATTGCCCGGTGTGGGCCTGGTAAGCATCAGCGGCGGGCAAAGACCGGCCGTCCGGATTCTGGCCAACCCCACGACCCTGGCCAGTTACGGATTGACTTTGGGAGACCTGCAGTCCTCCATTGCCAACGCCAACGTCAATCAAGCCAAGGGCACCTTTGACGGCCCTCGCCAAGCTTACATTATTGGGGCTAATGATCAGCTTTTTTCCAGTAATCAGTATAGGCCATTGATTGTTGGTTATCGAAACGGGGCCCCGATCAGGATATCCGACGTGGCCGAGGCCATCGATGATGCGGAAAATATACAACAGGCGGCCTGGATGAACAACAGTTCGGCCGTGATTCTCAATATCCAACGACAGCCGGGGGCCAATGTCATCGAAGTCGTTAATCGAATCAAGAGACTCATGCCCAATCTCCAGAGCTCTCTCCCTCCAGCCATAAAAGTTTCCATACTGACCGACCGGACGACGACCATTCGAGCCTCGGTCAGAGATGTCCAGTTCGAATTGATGCTGGCCGTGGCCCTGGTCATTCTGGTCATCTTTCTTTTCCTGCGCAATTTTTCGGCCACGACCATCCCCAGCGTAGCCGTCCCGCTTTCTCTGGTAGGGACCTTTGGGGTTATGTATCTTTTGGGATTTAGTCTGAACAATCTTTCCCTGATGGCCCTGACCATTTCAACCGGCTTTGTGGTGGATGACGCTATTGTCATGATAGAGAATATTGCCCGGTACATCGAAGAAGGGGAATCTCCTCTCCAAGCAGCCCTCAAAGGATCAAAACAGATCGGGTTCACCATTTTGTCTTTAACCGTTTCCCTCATCGCCGTTCTTATTCCTCTCTTATTTATGGGTGATGTCGTGGGCCGATTGTTCCGGGAATTTGCCATTACCCTGGGAGTAACCATCCTCATTTCTGCCGTCGTTTCGCTGACCCTAACCCCCATGATGTGTGCCAAGATACTTAAACATACCCCTAAAGAGAAACAAGGAAGATTTTACCGGACGTCCGGAGTGATGTTCGATCGTATTATCGCCTTTTACGGCCGGACCTTGCGATGGGTCCTCTTGCGTCAGCAGGCCACTCTGCTTGTGGCCGTAGGAACGCTGGTCCTCACCGTGGTCTTGTTCCTGATTGTACCTAAAGGTTTTTTCCCGGTTCAAGATACAGGGGTCATTCTGGGTATCTCCGAGGCGCCCCAGTCGGTCTCTTTTCCGGCTATGTCCAGGCGTCAGCAGGCCTTAACCCAGGTCATCCTCCGTGACCCGGCGGTGATGAGTCTGTCTTCCTTCATCGGTATAGATGGGACCAATGCCACACTCAACAGCGGACGTATTCTGATCAACCTCAAACCCTTGGAGGAACGAAAGATCAGTGCCAGCGAGGTGATCCACCGCCTTCAAGGGGAAGTGGACAAAGTGGAAGGGGTCAAAGCTCTTTATGCAGCCCGTGCAGGATCTGACGGTGGATGCCCGGGTCAGTCGCACCCAGTTTCAGTATACCATGGAGGACCCTGATGCCAACGAGTTGTACACCTGGGCCCCCAAGCTGGTTGAGGCCCTGAGCAAACGACCCGAGCTGAAGGAGGTGAGCAGCGATCAACAGGACAAAGGGCTTCGTCTGGCCATAGATATCGACCGCAGCACGGCTTCCCGCTTCGGCATCATGCCTCAGCTCATCGACGACACCCTTTACAACGCCTATGGTCAGCGGATCGTCTCGACCATCTTTACCCAGTTGAACCAGTATCGGGTGATTCTGGGGGTCAAGCCCGAGTTTCAAAAAAATCCCGACAAACTGGGTGATATCTATCTCCGGGGCAGCAGTGGGAGTCAGGTACCGCTCAGTTCCATCAGCCGGATCTCAGAGACCACAGGACCGCTGCTTATCAGCCGTCAGGGACAATTTCCCTCAGTGACCGTCTCTTTCAACCTGGAACGGGGGGCCTCTTTGGGAAAGGCCGTCGAGGCCGTGGAAACGACCGCTCAGCAACTGGGACTTCCGGCCAGCATCCAGGGCAGCTTTCAAGGAACGGCCCAGGCCTTTAAAGTCTCTTTGGCCAATGAGCCTTGGCTGATCCTGGCCGCTCTGATCACCGTCTATATCGTCCTGGGCATACTCTATGAAAGCTACATCCACCCCCTCACCATCCTGTCCACCTTGCCCTCAGCCGGTGTGGGGGCAATCCTGGCCCTTTTGATGTTCGGTACGGAATTCAGTGTCATTGCCCTGATCGGTATCGTTCTGCTGATCGGTATCGTCAAGAAAAACGGGATCATGATGGTCGATTTCGCCCTCGATGCCGAGCGTAAAGAAGGTAAGGATGCGGTGGAAGCCATTTATCAGGCCTCTCTCCTGCGATTTCGGCCGATCATGATGACCACCCTGGCCGCCCTGCTCGGGGCCCTGCCTCTGGCCTTAGGCGGCGGAGTCGGTTCGGAGTTGCGACACCCACTGGGTATATCCATCGTCGGGGGATTGATCATCAGCCAGATTCTAACCCTCTATACGACCCCGGTCATTTATCTGGGTTTTGATCGGTTGGCTAAACGGATAAAGAATCGTCCTGCAAAAAGATCAAGACATGAAGACCCTTCCTTGAAATTGCCATGAATCTTTCCGCCCACTTTATCACCCGACCGGTAGCCACTACCCTTTTGACCATAGGTCTGGGGCTGACCGGCCTAATCGCCTTTCGCCTGCTGCCCGTATCACCCCTGCCTCAGATCGATTTTCCAACGATCTATGTATCGGCGAATTTGCCGGGGCGGATCCCGAAACCATGGCCACATCCGTGGCCGCGCCGCTGGAGCGGCAGTTCGGGCACATCGCCGGGGTCACGGAAATGACTTCGACCTGCTTCCGCGGCTCCACCTCCATCGTCCTGCAGTTTGATCTGGACCGTAATATCAATGGAGCGGCCCGGGACGTACAGGCAGCCATCGACGCCGCCAGGGGTTTTCTGCCGGCCAATCTTCCAAGCCTTCCGATCTACCGAAAGGTCAATCCGGCCGATGCGCCTGTGCTGCTCGTTGCCCTTACCTCCGACGTTTTAACTCCGGCCCAGATGTATGACGCAGCCTCAAGTATTATGCAACAAAAACTGTCTCAGGTCGAAGGGGTTGGCCAGGTTTTTGTCGGCGGCAGTTCCTTACCGGCCGTGCGTGTGGATGTTAATCCCCATGCGGCCAACAAATACGGGATCAGTCTGGATGATGTCCGAAGTGTTCTTAGCCAGACCAATGTAAACCGGCCTAAGGGGCAACTGAACGGTGAAAACAGGACCTGGGAGATCCAGACCAACGATCAAATGCGGACCGCCAGCCAGTACCTGCCCTTAATCATCACTTACCGAAGCGGCGCGGCCGTGCATCTCCCTGATATAGCCAAGGTAGAAGATTCGCTCGAGGATCTGCGCGCTGCCGGAATGGTCAATGGAAAACCGTCGGTGGTGGTGGTTATTTTTAGACAACCAGGGGCCAACATCATCGAGACGGTAGATCGTGTTAAGGACCTTCTGCCTCAGCTTCAAGCCGCCATGCCCGGAGGGGTGGAGTTTTTCATCGTTATGGACCGAACTCCTTCGATTCGCGGTTCCTTGAGAGACGTTGAACGATCGCTGATCGTCTCTTTTTTCCTCGTGATCCTGGTCGTCTTCGGCTTTCTGCGAACCATCCGTTCGACCATCATCCCCGCTGTCGCGGTGGCGGTTTCATTAGTGGGTACCTTCGGGGTGATGTATCTGTTCGGCTACAACCTGGATAATCTTTCTTTGATGGCCCTGACCATTGCCACCGGATTTGTCGTGGATGACGCCATCGTGGTACTCGAAAACATCACCCGCCATGTTGAGGGGGGGATGTCCTCCCTTGAGGCATCCTTTCTGGGGGCCCAGGAGATCGGCTTCACTGTTCTTTCCATGAGTACTTCTCTGGTGGCCGTGTTCCTACCCATCCTACTCATGGGCGGTATGGTAGGCCGTCTGTTTCGAGAGTTCGCCGTCACGCTATCCGCGGCTATTATGGTTTCATTGGTCATATCGCTGACCACGACACCCATGATGTGCGCTGTGTTCTTAAGACCGGGGAAGACCGGCGCCCATGGACGGATCTATGCAGCCAGCGAAGGGGCCTTTAACTGGATGCACCGTCGCTATGAAATAACCCTGCGTTGGGCCCTTAGCCACTCCCGGTTGATGCTCCTCGTGTTGCTGGTCACTGTGGTGACCAATGGGGTCTTGTTTGTCTTTATCCCCAAGGGCTTTTTCCCGGAGCAGGATACCGGACGGATTGCCGGAACCATTCAGGCCGAGCAGGATATATCTTTTCAGGCCATGAAGGCCAAGCTGACCAAAGTCCTGGAGATCATAAAAAGTGACCCGGAGGTAGTCTTTGCCTCAGGTTTTACCGGAGGCGGAGGAGGAGGGGGCACTGCCGCCAACAAGGCGAGCATGTTTATTTCCTTAAAACCCTTTGGCAAGCGGAAAGCCAGTGTCAGCGAGGTGATGGCCCGGCTGCGCAAAAAGCTGAACCAAGTACCGGGGGCCCCGACCTATCTTCAACCGGTGCAGGACCTGCGCATTGGGGGAAGGTCAAGTAATGCCATGTATCAGTATACCCTCCAGGGAGACAACTTGAAGGACTTGGTTACCTCGGCCCCGCGTATCTTACAGCGGCTCCGAACCTTGCCAGCCTTGGTTGATGTGAGCAGTGACCAGCAGGATAAAGGGCGGGAAGCCACTTTGGTCATCGACCGTGATACGGCCTCGCGCTTCGGCATTACGCCCCAGATGATCGATGACGTCCTTTATGACGCCTTCGGCCAGCGGCAGGTGTCGATCTCCTATACCTTCCTAAATCAATACCACGTCGTGATGGAGGTCGAGCCGGCCTTCTGGGAAAACCCCGAGACACTGCGAGATATCTATGTCCGCGCCACCAACGGAGCCATGGTGCCGCTTAGCGCCTTTAGCCGGTTTGAGCGGAATAACACCTCGTTGGCCGTGAATCACCAGGGCCAGTTTCCTTCGGTCACCACTTCTTTCAATTTACGGCCGGGAAAATCGCTCGGTGAGGCCGTGGAAGAAGTACAGGCGGCCACACACCAGATGGTGCTCCCGGCTGGCATCCATGGCAGTTTTCAAGGAACGGCCCAGGCTTTCCAGGCCTCTTTAGCCAACCAACCCCTTCTGATCCTGGCCGCACTGATAACGGTCTATATCGTACTCGGCATCCTTTATGAAAGCACCATCCACCCCCTCACC
Organism: uncultured delta proteobacterium; assembly: GCA_963802945.1. GTDB lineage: Bacteria > Desulfobacterota > RBG-13-43-22 > RBG-13-43-22 > RBG-13-43-22 > RBG-13-43-22. The sequence goes on along the minus strand of CAWDKY010000025.1, from coordinate 134,599 downwards.
ATCCTGTCCACCTTACCCTCAGCCGGTGTAGGGGCGCTCCTGGCCCTCCTGATCTTCCGATCCGAACTGACGGTCATTTCCTTTATCGGGATCATCCTGCTTATCGGGATCGTCAAAAAAAACGGCATCATGATGGTTGACTTCGCTGTAGAAGCCGAACGCAAAGGGGGGGTAAGTCCGGTTGAGGCCATCTACCAAGCCTGTCTGTTGCGGTTTAGACCGATTATGATGACCACCATGGCGGCTCTGCTCGGTGCCGTTCCCCTGGCCCTAGGACGGGGCGTCGGCTCAGAGATTCGTCGCCCCCTGGGTATCTCCATCGTCGGCGGACTGGTCATCAGTCAGACTACTTACCCTCTATACCACACCGGTCATGTACCTGTATCTTGACCGGTTCAGGCTTTGGCTGAAAGGGTTGAGGTCAACGGGGAACAAAGGGCAGTAATAAAATTCAGAACACCCGATTACGATGGTGTGGTCTCAATCTTTTGAAATGATGCTGGATACTTGAAGCTGGATAAAAACGAAAAGCGATACTCGATTCTAGATAAAGCCAATCCAGCATCTAGTATCCAGAATCAAGAAACCAGTATCTATGATCGTCCAGCCAAAGAAAGACATGATTTTAAATAGGCACGATATGATATGGAATATTAAAGATCCGCATGTTTATTTCAATGCCCTCAGCATCGTTATCCTCCTGGTTGGTTTGATTAGCGCCACTTGGATTTATCAAACAGCGGATAATAATCCGAACTACGTTTTGGGTTACGAAGAAGGAAATGGATCTGTTTATCCAATTAGGCCTGAAGATTCAAAAAAATATTCACGGGATTTAGAACTTTATGGCGGAAAGGCCAATGTACTTGTTACTGAATTCAGGCTTTGGTTGGACGGTTTATGGCACGGGAAATCACTGGCCTTCACCATAGCTTTTATTACCACTTTAATATCTTTTGCCTTTTTCTGGCTTGCTCATTACAAGCCATCGAGCTCAAAAGACGATGTTCACAGTAAAAATAGTCGAAACGGATCAGATTAAAAGAAATCTAAAGACGCCTCCCCCGTTTTAAAAATAGATCTAATCATAGAAGTGTCCCCGGTTTCTCCTTCTTGACACAGCCTCGTGTTTTAATTCACCCCCAAATTACCTTTTATAGTAATGGGGAAACTTTCCATTTATTACGAATATCGTTTTTGCTTCTTATCAACAAAAAATACGAAGTCGTGAACATAGCTATTTATTTATTATTATGTGACTTTTACCTTTTCTTAAATATAATGGGGTGTTATAATGAAGAGTATAAAGTAGGAAAAAACGAAGTTCGTATATTAATTGTTAGCCATACGTGAAAACCATGGACCTTAGACCAGAGGAATTACTCGTCGAGTCTTGGATACCGACCTACAAGGCGCAGATCGGTGTTCTGCACAACCAGTTGGCAAGAATTCGTTCTACGTTGTTCGTGCTTGAGCATGTGGCGCGGTTCCCCTTCGACCTTTTCGTTGAGCATCCGGGGCCGTTTTGGAAGCTCGTTCGTGGATCGCTCGAAACGGCAGTAGTCGTGGGACTGTGGCGGATTCTGCTTGATACGAATGGTGACTCTCTCACGCTACGTCAACTTCGGAACGAGGTAATGTCGAATGCCCGCGATGACGTTGCGCGAAACTCGATTGCTGCCAAGCTGCGCTCCAGTGACGTAGATCGCCGAATCAACCAAATCGAAGGGAGGATCAGTCGCCTACGCCATAGTATTTTTGCGCACCTCGACAGGGAAGCCATCACCAGCCAGCCGTCCAACAGCAATAATTCCCGGGTCACGTTCGTAGATCTTCGGGAACTCGCGACGGCTGCCCATGATCTCATTAACGCCATTGGCATGGGAACCAACTACATGACCCTGTACCCGGATTACGACCCTACGGTGACGCGAGGTGGTCAGCCCATCAAGCCCGATGTAGAGTTGCTGTTCGACGACATGGCCGCACGGTCCGAGGATCTTCGGATGCCGGAAGCAAAGCCGTACGAATTCCAGTTCTACTGGAAGCACAGAGATCCAAATCAACGCGCGGCCTTCAACGAGTACCGCAGAAAACTCGGTTTGCCGGAAGTAGTAACCGATGGCTAACAAAAAAATCCAGCCTCCTTCCTTCTGTGTCGGCTGATTTATATGTTGGGCGTCTGATTGTTGCGGGTAACCGGGGATAAGGATTGGGCACTTATGAGTAAGACATTCGATCAAGGCAAAGATGAAGTTGCAAAGCTGTGTCAATACTTCGCCACTAACCAGCAGTCCTACCTCGCTCCTGGAGTCAAGGAAGCCCACGTCCGCCAATCACTCATAGATCCTTTTTTCGAGGCCCTTGGCTGGGACGTGCGCAACGACACCATGGTAGCACCCCAATATCGCGAAGTCGTCCCCGAAGACAGTCTGGATGTGGAAGGTCAACAGAAGGCCCCCGACTACACCTTCCGGGTCGGCACATTGCCGAAGTTCTACGTCGAAGCCAAGAAGTGCGGCGTCAATATCAGCACCGATCCCGCACCGGCCTATCAACTTCGCCGTTACGGCTTCAGCGCCAAGCTTGCCCTGTCTATCCTGACCGACTTCGGGGAACTAGGCGTGTACGATTGTACCTCTCGCCCGCGACCCGGAGATAAGGCCAGCCATGCCCGTATCCAGTATTTCCTGTTCAACGAGTATCCTGACTGTTGGCGGGAGATTTGGAACGTTTTCTCGCGCGAGGCCGTCTGGTCTGGGAACTTCGACCAGTATGCTGCCTCCAAACGTAAGCGAGGCACCTCCGAGGTTGACAGCGAGTTTCTGAAGGATATCGAAGGCTGGCGCGATGTACTGGCACGAAACCTCGCCCTACGCAACAGCGATTTGTCGGTAGAGGACCTCAACAACGCCGTTCAGCGGATTATTGACCGGATCATCTTTCTGCGGATGGCCGAGGATCGCGGACTGGAGTCTTACGGGCAACTACTCAAACTCTGCGTGCAACCGGCCATTTACGACCGTTTTATTAACGGATTGTGCCGTAAGGCCGATCAGAAATACAACTCTGGCCTGTTCCACTTCCAGAAAGAACCCGGCGTCTCTGATGCGCCGGACACGCTAACGCCGCGTCTAGCCGTGGACGATAATGCCCTCAAGCCCATTCTCCAAAGCCTCTACTTTGAGCATGGCAGTCCGTACAACTTCGGCGTCCTACCCGTGGAAATCCTCGGCACGGTGTACGAACGCTTCCTCGGCAAAGTCATCCGCCTGACTGCCGGGCATCAGGCCAAAGTAGAGGAAAAGCCCGAAGTGCGCAAGGCCGGCGGCGTGTACTACACCCCCGCCTATATCGTGAACTACATCGTCCTCAACACCATCGGCAAACAGATTGAAGGCAAAAGCCCCGCCGATCTTGCTGGCGGCAAAACCACGCCCTCCTTCCGCGTGCTCGACATGGCATGCGGGAGCGGCTCCTTCCTCCTCGGCGCCTATCAGTTACTGCTCGACCATTACCTGAAATGGTATCAGGACAACTTCTCCAAAAAACACGCCAAAGCCGTTTATGAGAACGCCAAAGGTGAAACCCGTCTCACCATCGCCGAACGCAAACGCATCCTCACCACTCACATCTACGGCGTTGACATCGACCGGCAGGCCGTCGAAACCACCAAGCTCTCGTTGCTGCTGAAGGCCCTCGAAGGCGAAAACGACACTACCCTCTCCCGTCAGATGAACCTCTTCCACGAACGTGCATTGCCGAATCTATCCCAAAACATCAAATGCGGAAACTCCCTTATCGCCTCCGACTTCTCCATGATTCCCGAAGACCTCGTCCGCGTCCGAGCCTTCGACTGGCACGCGCAGTTCCCCGACGCCATGAAAACCGGAGGCTTCGATGCCATCATCGGCAATCCACCGTATGGTGCAGACTTCGATAAAGAGTGGGAAGCATACATTCGAAATAGATTCCGCGCCGTCACAAACTCAATCGACTCGTTCATCATGTTCGTAGAACAGACTGGTGATTTGCTGAATCCCCAAGGACACTTCGGTATGATTATTCCGTCAGGTTGGGTTTCAACGCCTTCATCAAAAAAGCTTCGCGAACGATTTGCTGAACAGTTTCGTCCAACGTCATTCGTTTCGCTTCCTTACGATGTATTCGATGGAGCATACATTGACACTATCATTGTAACGGCGCAGCGCTTAGTTTCTAATAAACGATGGACAGACTTGGAAGACACGACAGTTGACTTGGTCGTCTTTCCAATCCGGCGGAAGGTCGAAGGCCCGAAGGATTTTGATTTGTTCAGAAAGGTAGGCAACTACGCTGACTGGATTGGATCGCCCGACAAAGAATTCTTGGTGTTGTCTTCCAAAGAGCAGGCGGCTTTGGTGAAGAAGCTCAGGGGAAGTCCAGCCATGTTGGACTCGGCGGTTGAAGTGATGCGAGGCATCGAAACCTACAATCCTCGTCCTGCAAAGGATTGCCGAATGCCGAAGCGCGCATTCAATGGTGAGATGCTGCGCTATGAGTTGGACCTTGGGCCGGAAGCGTATGAAGGTTATCCGCCTGACATCGAGGCCAGAAAACCAATCAAGTTCTTCAGCGGACAGCGGATTCTGTTGCGACAATTACTCGGCCGAAAATTCCGGCTGCAAGCTGTGTATTCCGAGGCAGAATTTTTAACTAACCAATCAGTTCAAAACCTGATTCCACGAAACACATTTCCTAATATAAAGTGTATTCTGGCCATCCTCAATAGTCGGCTCATCTCATGGTTCTTTTGCCAGGTTAACATGGTTGCTCGTCGCGACGACTTTCCAAAAACGATTATCAAACAAACTCGGGAGCTTCCTTTTCCCAAGATTGATTCAAAAAAGCCGTCCGACAAAGCGCGGCACGACAAGCTGGTACTGCTGGTGGAGAAGATGCTGGCGCTGACGCCAAAACTGCGCGGGGCCACATCAGAACCCGAAAAAGCCGCATTGCAGAATGCCTTCACGGCGACCGACGCGGAGATCGACCGTATGGTGTACGAACTGTACGGCCTTACGGAAGAAGAAATCAAACTCGTTGAAGGTGAATCCTGACGATGACACCGCCCAACAGTCGGGCAGATGGTGCCCTAGCGGAAGCCGAGATGGGAATCACGAAAAACTCGCCGAACAAATCAGTTGTGCCGAACCCAGAACGATTCGCAAGTGAGCTTCAACGAGGCACAGATCTATCCGGCCGCATTCGAGAGATTTCCGCAGAGAGGTGATCAATGTTAGAAGCCAAACAAATAATTTATGCCCTCTTGAAGTTTGGGGAAAAAAAGCACATTCAGGCGTTTTGTAGGGAGGGGCTGCTATATATGAAGTCGTTGGCCGAGTTTGCCAAACTCGAATCGGATACGGCAAGAGGCGACTGCTTTGAGGGAACGACAACCATTATCCAGCCCAAGCATGCCGAAATCATACTTGACGGGAGTAAGATAGGTCTCGGTAAATTCACCGTAAACCCATTGGAATTGGCCGGACCGGTTCGAATCGGGCTACAGAGGACTGCATCATGCAATGTGTATTGCATGTTTGCCGTGACAAAACCAGTTGATGGGGAATTGGTTAACCCTAAGAATTTTCAGTTTGGGGATTCATGCGCGCTTGTCTTGAACCCTACCGAGTTCTTAAATCGCGTTTTTGGTGCTGCTAAGGATGCTGGCCTTAACCCCACAGCCGGGCTGGTTGAATACTACGATGCTGAGGAGTACTCAGGTGAAACTGGGCGCTTCCGCAAGCGTTCAATATTCGCTTATCAAAATGAGTTTCGAATTGTTGTAGAGCCTGGTTCCGACACGCCTAGAAAACTCTTTATTGGCAGTCTCCTCGACATTACCTCGGAAGTCATACCTTCATCTGAAGTTAATCAGCGTCTTGATTTCAGCACAAGAAGTGCCCGAGAGGCTGGACTTTCGTGAGAGGCAACGGGGTCAGCCCTTGAAAAAGGACAAAGGGAGGAAAACCCAGAGGCACTTCCTTATTTCATTGATACTGATTTAATCCGGGAAGTATCCCCAGCTTATTCTAACCAATTATTTATGATCCAAAAATTATTTGGGAACCCGAAAGAATCAAGAGGCAGGGACATCCAATCCCTGCCATCAAAAGGGGTAGTAGGGTCAAATCGTTAGGGCCTGCTGCCCAAAATATAATTTATAAATCGTAAGAGTGAATAAAAACTGACCTGGATGTGGATGTCGATGTCCTCTTTCATGAGTTTAGTCGCTTCCCTATTATGTTCAAATCACCCCATCCTTTTCCAGTCGTCCGATCTGTTCTTCATCATACCCCAGAAATTTTTTCAGTATTTCCCGATTGTGTTCACCCAACCTGGGGGGCGGCATTTGGACGCGGCCCCGAATCTGGTCGTATAAAACGGTCGGCCCGATCATCCGCAGTGTCCCGATCAACGAATGTTGGATTTCCTGGACGATACCCCGGGCCATGACCTGGGGGTCCTGGAAGACCTCGTCCAGGGTTCTGATAGGAGCGAAGGGGATCCCTTCTCCATTTTCATACATTAACTCCATCCATTCACCAACCGTCTTCTCTTTCAGCCTTTCCTGGATCAGTTTCTCTAATTCCAGACGGTTTTCCATTCGGGCTCCTGTTGTAGTGAATCGCGAATCGTCAGCCAAATGCCCCAGACCGATGGTTTGGCAGAGTTTTCTAAATCGGGTGTCGTTGCTGGCAGTTAAAAACACATGGCGATCTTTGGTCTCAAATACGTTTGAGGGAACGATGCTGGGACTGGCATTGCCTTGGCGCTCTTCAACCTGACCGGTCAAGAGGTAGTTGCTCCCAAAGTTCAGCAGAAGGGAAAGCATATTGTCCATCAGAGAGACCTCGATGAAATGGGACTGCTTGTCTTGACCACGCCTGATCAGGCAAGCTAAAATAGCCCCGTGGGCATAGAGGCCTGAGGCCATATCTATCATGGGTAATGGGACCCGATAGGGTTTCCCCTTAGCCTCGCCGACCAGGCCGAAGAGACCTCCCATGGCCTGGATGGCCGTGTCGGTTGCCGGCCGGTCTTTATAGGGTCCGGATCTTCCGTAGCCGGTGATCGAACAGTAAATCAGATCCGGTTTTATTTTCTTGAGCTCCTGATAACCTAATCCGTATTTCTCCATGAACCCGGCACGAAAATTCTCGATCACCACGTCGGATTGCCGGACGAGACTGAGAAAAATTTCCTTGGCCTTATCCTTCCGAAAATCAAGAGTCAGGCTTTGTTTGTTCCGGTTGATGCAAAGAAAATAAGCGCTCTCCCCGTTAATGTAGGGTGGCCCCCATTGGCGGGTATCGTCTCCTATCTTAGGTTGTTCGATTTTAATCACCTCGGCCCCCAGATCGCCTAGGATCAGGGAACAATAGGCGCCGGCCACCATACGCGACAAATCCAGAATCCGTATTCCCGACAAAGGTTGCATAGCCGCCGTTTCCTCCTTCATATCCACTTTATTTTTACTTGACATCACATCAGACTTAAAAATATAAATCTAAATATAACCTATCCTTTTTTTATATTTGAAATCATTTTTCTCGCCAAGTCAATTTATAAAAAAGTCATAAAAAGGAAAGCCCATGGAGGAGAAGAAAAATTTAATTGTCGTCAAAGAGGGACCCGTATGTACCCTGATCATCAACAATCCGGAGAAACACAATGCCCTCAACCCCGACTGTCTTTTTACGATCACCCAAACCTTTAAAGAACTATCTCAGGATAAAAACATCCGAGTGGTGATACTCCGGGGGACCGGAGAGGAGGCCTTTTCCGCGGGTGCGGATATTACGGCCATGCCCAGAAGAGGAGATTCGGTTGAGGCCAGGAAAGACCAAGGGGACTCCCAAATGGCTTCTGAAGCCATCCAGATGTTCCCATTTCCCGTTATCGCTATGCTTTATGGCTACACGCTGGGAGCAGGATGCGTCCTGGCCATGGCTTGTGATATTCGAATCGCTTCAAAAAACGTTAAAATGGGAATCCCTACATCTAGAATGGGTTTGATTTCAAGCTACCGGGGATTCAGGCGCTTTTTAAATGTGCTGGGATACAGTACGGCTCTGGAAATATTTCTAACCGGCCGTACCTATGATAGTCAGGAATGTCTGACTATGGGCCTGGTAAACCATTTGGTGGATCACGATCAATTGGAGGCCTACACCTATGGAATGGCCGATGAAATAACCAAATGCGCTCCGCTCTCGCTGTGCGGCTCTAAATATATACTCAGCCGGCTTGCCGAAAACCCCGTTTCTTCGGCCGGAGATATTGAAACCTTCCACTCGCTGAGAATACAGGCTGCCGTCAGCGATGACCATGAAGAGGCCAAACGAGCCTTTGCAGAAAAAAGGAGGCCGGTTTTTAAAGGAGCCTGAACAGTCCGATACTGGATACTGGATACTGGATTTATATCAAGCATCTAGTATCGCCCAGCATGAGCTGGTGACCTCGAGAAGATAACACTTAGAGAAAAATTTTCAGGAATAGAGAAAAGGAGAGACGAAGTATGGCCGGACCTTTAGAAGGAATAAACGTATTGAGTTTTTGCACGGCTTTATCAGGCCCCTTTTGTACCATGATCCTCGGAGACATGGGGGCTGAGATCATAAAAATTGAAAGCATTGGCGAGGGAGACCAAACCCGATATAGCTCCCATAAAATCAATGGCATTGGCACTTATTTTTTAAGCGTCAACCGCGGAAAAAAAAGTGTCACCCTGGATCTGAAAAAAGAAAAAGCCAAAAAGATCGTTTTTGATCTGGTCAAACAGGTTGACGTGGTCACGGAAAACTTCCGTCCCGGGGTTATGAAACGATTAGGTTTGGATTATGAGACCATTCGAAAAATAAATCCTAATCTGGTCTATGCCTCCATCTCCGGATTCGGCCAAACAGGACCTTATTCCCACAAACCGGCTTATGATATGATTGCCCAGGGCATGGGGGGTGTCGTTAGTATTACAGGACCAGAAAAACCCGGTTCGCCCCATGTTCGTGTGGGCTATTCCATCGGCGACATGGCGGCAGGCATATTTGCCGCCACAGGTATCCTGGCGGCCTTGATTGAACGGGAAAAGAGTGGAGAGGGGCAATGGGTGGATGTGTCCATGTTGGACAGCCAGGTGGCGCTATGTGAAAATGCTATTGCCAGATACCTCGGTACCGGGGAAATTTCAAGACCTCTGGGATCACGTCATCCCTTATCCACACCATTTCAAGCCTACGAAACCCTGGATAAACCGATCATTGTTGTCGCCAATTCTGAAAAACTCTGGGAGAATTTCTGCCAGGCGGCCGGAAAAAAAGAGTGGATTAACGATGAACGATATAAGACAAAAGGCCTTCGTCTTAAAAACTACCAGCAATTTAATCCGGAAATGACAGCGTTGATGCGGACCCGGACCTATCAGGAATGGGTGGATCTTTTTGAAGCCCATGAGGTGATGTATGCCCCGATCAATACGATAGAAGAGGTTGTAGAGGATCCTCAGGTCAATTTCAGAGAAATGATTGTCGAAGTGGATCACCCCCAGGCCGGGAGACACAAGATTGCGGGCACGCCTATAAAATTTTCCAGGACACCCTGCAAAATCGATAAAGGGGCACCGGAATTGGGAGCTGATACCGATGATATCCTCTCGTCCCGGCTGGGATTCAGCGAGGAAAAAATCCGACAACTGAGGGAATCTAAAATTATTTAGTATCCATCTGGAAATCGAAATTTTCCGGAAAAAGCCAACAGCCGTCATCCATCAGTCAACCCATAGTCTTTTAGATGATTCCCCTTTAAGTTGAATGCAATCAACTGAGATCACTCATCCGAAAGAAATCCTTTTCTGATGAGAACCAGTTAAAATCAAGCGATGGAGAGGATATCGGATATGACAGCAGGCGCCTTCGGAGGTCGAACGAAGGGCAAAATGACCGATGAAATCACCAACAGTATGGTAAATAACCAAAAAGCGCTGGTATAGGCGCCGGTGGAGTCATAGACCCAGCCGGCATAAATAGGGGCAGCCACTCCCACCGGTGTCAGGAACAGCGAGGAAATTCCCTGGATGGTGCCGAAGGCCTTACGCCCGTAGTAACGTGCCCTGATGGAGGTATTAAGGGTTAGGGCTGCACCCATGCCGAATCCGTAAAGAATAAACCAGACATAAATCATGGCTTCTGTTTGATGCAGCATATAAACGCCCATACCCACCGCCTGCATGACATAGGACCCGGCAATAACATGTCGCATTTGTCCTATTTGTACACGATCGGATAATAATCCTCCAACATATCTGGCTGGAATGCTGACAGCGATCATCAGGGCCATCAAGATCGCCGCTGTAAACGGACTGATGCCCCTGTCGGTTAAAAAAGGGATGCAATGAATGTTAATGGCCGGCGCCACCAAACCATAGATGGCTTGAACGACTATTAACCACCAGAAGGCGGGTGTTTTCATGGCCTGCCTTAGGGTAAACTCCACTTCCTGGACCTCAGCGGCATATTCTATTCCCTTATTGATCATGAAGTTCTGATCTTTAATTTCTTCTCTGATCTTGGCGCCATCGGGGAGGAGTCCATAGTATTCGGGACGGTTGGACTTCAAGAAAAACAAAACCAGGGGCAAACCGACTACGCACATCACCACCCCGCCTATGACGCAGGTAGTCCGCCATCCTACAAGGGGGATGAGCCAGGCGATCATAGGCAGAATGATTGCTCCGGAGATTCCGGAAAACACCCACTTGATACTGAGGGCCACACCCCTTTTTTTAACAAACCAGTTAGTGATGGCCGTATCGAGTGGAATGGCCAAGGCGGTGTTGATGCCTGTACCAAACAACAGGCCCCAGACCAGAAGAAAGGACCAAAGGGAATGGATAAAAGCCATCAACAGCAGACTGATAGCGGCTATAAGTATTCCGATAAAGACAATCCACTTGGGACCGAACCGGTCCGTGATCCAGCCGGCGATAGGGGCCTCAAATCCCCCCTGAAATCTTCCGATACCGGCGGCAATCGAGGTATTAGCCCTGTTGAAGCCTAATTCCGAAGCTATGGGTTTGAATAAGGCGGAAATTCCGTAAGCGTTATATCCGAAACCCCAGAGACACAAAAATCCACTGGCTAAAACCGTCCACCAGCCGAAGAACATTCCTGACGATTCCTTTTCCTTGGTCAAAACAACCCGTTCCTTTCAGATGACGATAAAGCACTTCCAGCCTGATCACTTTAAATCGGCAAATACAAAAATAATCGGAATAAAATCGATCCCGATTAATCTTGTTTATCAAGTTGTTTTTATCGGATGTAGTTAAACGCTGCGGATTTACAAAGAATTGTATCGGGTTTGGTTTAATCCATTGAAGAGCCGCAATCCGATTCCTCCGACCTTGATTGCCCTTGGTCTGTGGAATGTTTAAAATATATTAAGCTGTTTCCAAATTGTCAACATCAAAGCAGCAAAGAGAAAATTATGGATACCTGGACTTCATTTGCTCGGACCGGGGATCCCACTCATAAAAGTATTCCCAAATAGGTTCCTTACGATCTGAAAAAAAAGGATGATGGTGTTGGGCAGTAAAACCAAACGCAGTGAGTATCCCTTTGGACAGGAAAGAAGGGTCTGGGAAGGGCTCTTTTAAAAAAAAACATCTATGCACCTATTCTTGTAAATAGTTTTCTGAATCAAGAGGACAACGTCCTCTTTCACTACAAGTCTTGTTTGGGGGCTGGAATCTAAAAAATAATGATTACGGAAATGTGGAAGAAATGGTTGGACTACCTCGGCCTTGAAATTGAGGTGTCATCGCTCCTTTTTAGCCAAAGCCGCCTTCTTCTTTTAGGTTAACTCAGAGCTTATCATATTGTCCAGTTTTTTGGGACCACCTCAGACAATCTAGCATAATATCTAATTATTTCTCTCCTTGAACCATCTCCACATAGAACCCTGAGCCACCCTCCTCCTGATAAACCTCCCAGATAATCACATTCTGCTTGTCAGAAAATAGTGACGTGTCCAACTCGCGCCATACTGATAGACTACTCATACAATTATTATAGTTATCGCAACACTTCAAGCAGCATGGCGCATCTGTACAATAATATGGTCTCCAGAATTCATCAAAAGCTATAGCATCATTAACGATCAAGCGAGCTTTATTATCTGAAGCCCAACGAAATTTTATTTTATTTGGCTTTCCATCAAAGTTAGAACGGTAGTATCTTGTACAATAGTTACAACCCCAGTTTGTATCCGGGAGTGACACCGGCCGCCAAGAGCGTTTATCTATACTGACCTCCCAACTATCAATGGCACGTCTTTGTAGGCGAGCATGCTGTTTTTCCTTCCATTCCAAATATACATTCTTGGTTGCAGCCTGTAGAGGTTCCCCGGTAATCGGATGATAACCCGGCTTATCATAAAATTCATAATTTCCATCAGGATATTTATAGAACCAGACTTGTGCTGCTCCAGTAATAGGATTGAAAAATTGCGCATTGGCAGGGTTAATAGGCTTAAAATCGCCCTTCTGAAGTAATTTTAAATTCCTAATAACTTCCGGCGTCACGGGTCTTAAGGTAATACCATAGTCAGTGTCAACCCCAGCCGAATCATAAAATTTTACTCCTTCGGGTGTAAGCGCATACCATTTCTTGATTTGATCTGAACCCGAATGGGCAAAGTTTATGTCTTTGCTTAGAAAAAATAAGGACAGAAAAAAGACACCAAAATATAGAAGAGCAATAGCCCTTGCACTTTTCTTATATTTACCCCAATAGAGATGTGGGATTACCCAAATAAGCGGTATAAGGGCTATTATTACAATACCCTTTACAAGCCATTGGTTTATACCCGTCAGATTTACGATTCTTGCCACAATATTGCTATATAATTTTCCAATAATGAGGATGTTAAAGGGTATTGCAAGCATGTAAATTAATAACCCGATGATAAGGATAACCCCTAATGTAATACCAGCAGGTATCAATATTTTTTTTAATGCCTCCGGTTTGATTCCCACGCCCATGATGCAACCTCTCTCTATTGTTATTTGATCAAGTTTCTGTCTGAAAGTTTCTTTAATTCAGATAACATGAGGTCAAGTTTTGAGACTATTTCATTAATTTTCCAATACCACAACATAACGCCTCTTAAGACAAAAAAAGCAACGAAAAGAATTACAAATGAAATAAGAACCACTTTAATCATGTTTACCTCCAAAGTTTTTCAGGTGCGTAATTTCACATCGACCGATGTCAGTCATATTAATCTTAAATCCAATTAAGGTCGACCTATCTTTTTTCAGTCGTTACTTAAAGGAAATCCCATCTCTACTTTAAAATTAGTATGCTGTCCTCGGATTTCGGAAAAAATCTATAGTGGTGAACCATAGATCACCCACAATATTCTCGGCCTGAGTATATACTTCACCTTAAGATCCTGAGATTCGTAGAAAGGCAGAACCTGCTCATAATGCACTGCAACGGTTGTTCCCAGAAGCCTTTAAGTATACAGTTCTGTGGGCAGTTGACTTCCACCCTTTTAAGAATTTTTATTTCGCTTTTGTACCTTTAATTGGTGCCCCACATTTCTTACATGAGGTAGTCTTAAATGGATCAACCCAATTATCAGTTCCACATTTTCCACACTTGATTTTTTCTTGTGCCATGACCCTATCTCCTTTTAGGAGGAATTGGCGCAGGGTGTTCCGTGAATCCTGCATCCTTAATCAATCCGTTAAATACATAATTGGCATCCGTTCCGTATGCGTTTATAAAGGAGTCTTGGATGATGATCAGATTGCCTTGCAGATGGGGGGAAACTTCATTAAGCGCTGTCCGACTTCTTCTTAACAGATCTATAAGCTCATCCCTTTTAATCAGATTATGGCTGAAACGCCTTCCCCATTCATCCCCCATGACTTTAAAGGTTTGATGGTAAATCTCGGTTTTAATGGTCTCAGGCTTAGGTATGTCAAGAACCGAGAGTGTCTTGCTCGCGTCTATATACAACAAGGTGCCACCTTCCGATTGCTGAGTTATGAACCCGCCTCTTTTTAGCTTTTCCTGCGTATCCCTATATTTAACAGAATATTCATTGACAAATTGTTGAATAAACTTCTCTCGGTCGGCTTGAGATCCCTCGGATATTAAGGTAATGAAAACCTGAATAGCCCGGTTGAGCGTCTCGGCCCAACCTGCTTCAAAAGCGTTTATGACTCCTACAAACTGTTTGGCCATGACGCCGCCTATGCGAGCGGCTGCTTCAGTGATATTGGGGCCTAAGACCAGGTCCGCCGTCCTTTCTTGATAACCAAACCGGTATCCCTTCACAAAAGCCACCTTTAAATCGGAATGAACCCAAAAGAAGCTGAGTTTATCAGAATCCATGAGGGCTTGTACTAGCGGTTCGTCTAACTGGTTGGCCATGAGACCCATGCTCAAATCACGGGCGCCCCACCATTTTCCCGCCTTTTCAAAATCTTCCACTGTTCTTTCCGGCTTGGAAAAAAAATCGTCTTTTCTTGATTCTGAATTAAGGGCTGAACAGCCTCCCAGGGAAAAAATTATGATAATGGCTACAAAGAAAATACTTTTCCGTTTTAAAATCATGGTCTCTCTCCTTTGGTAGAATTTAAATAAACTAGGGATAGCAATTAGTTATTATTAAACAGAAATTAATTTTTACTTCCTGGATATGAACTACATCACCCGGCACAATCCGTTATTCCCCTTTCTCTATCTGGGTCCCTTTGAAAAAGAGTGGGCGATCCGTTCCTTTTGAATAAAAAGGATAATGGACAAGAGAGAACTCTAACCTTTGGCTGTATTTAAAACATGAACGGATTTTGAGATTAGAAAATTGTCTATCTTTAAGAAGAAATAAACTGGCTGGCGGGCTGGATAGCGGGCTCCGCAACAAATGGGCCATCAATGAAAAGCTCATGAGACCTTCTTTGTAATGTTGCTTGGTACGGGTTGTGGGTTTTAAACCAAGAACCTATACAGCCGAAAGACTAACTACCTAACTATGAAGAATAACATTCCCTTATCGTAAACATTAAGGACATGTCAAGAAAAAAGTACATCAACTTTTGTTTTCTATTTTGAATAGGGTCTGGATGTCCCAGAAATAAGCATTTTCAACCCCTACAGACTCGTTTTTGGCCCCAAAATGATTCCAGGTGCTATGGTAGGTTGCACTTCGTTTCATCCACCCTACATAATACAACCTACCGTTAAATTCAAAATCAGATTTATCCGCAATCCCACAAATATTTCTTGACATCTGATGCAATAATAGATATCATCTAATCATCATGACACGAACAACTGTTGATATAGAAACTCCTATTTTAAAAGAAATTAAGGACCTCCAAAAAAAAGAAGGACGATCCTTAGGCCAAATCATCTCCCGGCTTCTGGCGGAGGCCTTGGGCTCCAGAAAAGCGGCCATCAAAACCCCTTCATTGAAATGGACCTCACGGCCCATGAAGGCCCGGGTAGACCTTTCCGACAAAGACACCATTTATCGGATTTTGGATAGGAGCGAGCCTTGAGCTATTCGGTGGATGTCAATATTCTGCTCTATGCCTCGGACCAACAAAATCCGTATTATCTCCCATCGATTGAATTTCTTGAAAGCCGTGTGAAAGATCCGGAACTTTTTTGTATCGCCTGGGCAACCCTAATGGCTTATTTGAGAATATCCACCCATCCCAGTATTTTTGCTCATCCTTTGTCTCCTGATGAGGCAATATCGAAAAACTATTATTATTACCCCGGGTACGTATTGTAACCGAGCAGGAAGGATTCTTAGCCATCTATAAAAATGTGAATTCCCGGCTTCCTGTAAGGGGAAATCTTGTACCTGATGCCCACTTGGCTGCTTTATTACTACAACACGGAGTTCAAACTATATATACCTCGGACATGGATTTTCGGAAATTCGTTTTTCTTAAGGTTCGTAATCCCCTCTTATAAATTTTTAGCCGGTAAATCGAGTCAGTTTGTTTACCTTTCCATCTGTTTCAAATCATTAAAAACTTGGGGGAGCTTATTAGTGAGCAAAAGTAAAAATAGGAGTCAATCCATGAAAAACATTTTAAAATATAAGGGATATAATGGCAGTGTCATTTTTGACGCAGAAGAGAAGATCTTTCATGGGCGAGTCCTTGGTCTTTCATCCGCATTGATCGGATTTGAAGGTGCAATCGTCAAAGAAATTGAAAAGGATTTTCAAAACGCCGTTGATGATTACCTGACTATGTGCTCGGAACAAGGGAAAGAACCCGAAAAACCGTTCAAAGGGTCTTTCAATATCCGACTGAATCCCAATCTTCATGAACGGTTGGTCATCAATGCTTCCCATAAAGGGATGACCCTGAATGCCTATGTCAAAACCGTACTTGAAAAAGCCACCTTGGAAACCCAGCATAATTAAACGGTAAGGCAAAGACATGTCAATAAAATATTGGGCTAGGTCAACCCTTATCTCATTTTTTTTGCTCCGGACAAGAATTGGTCCATGTGCTCCTTGATGTAAAGCTTATTGAATTTTCCGACGCTGGTTTTGGGTATGTCGTTGGTGATGAGGATATAAGCCGGTAGCATCCATTTGGTGATCTTGCCCTTGGCCACCCCTTCTGTTTCGAGATATTCCATCACATCCTCCTCGGTTTTATTAGCCCCGGAGACCAGGGTGACGATGGCCATGGGCCTCTGTCCCCATTTTTCATCCGGTACCCCGACGAAGGTGGCCTCAAGAATGAAATCGGCGGAAGCGGCGACGTTTTCCAGCAGCACGGTCGGAACCATCTCGGCCCCGCTGCGGATCATATCGGACACCCTGTCGGCAATGGTCAAATACCCTTCTGAATCGATCTTGGCCACGTCGCCGGTATGAAACCAACCGTCGGGCCAGACCTTGGCCGTATTTACCGGATCTTTGTAATACTGCTCCATGACCCAGGGTCCCCGGATGACGATCTGACCAATAGTCGAATCATCGCGGGGTACCGGCCGGCCCTGATCATCCACCACCTCAACCTCCAGCCCCGGCAAAGGAAGGCCTGTTTTGACCCGGATCGCATCCAGCTCTTCTTTGGATTTGTCTATCATGTCCTGTGTAATGAAAGTGGCCACCACCGATGGTGCGGTTTCAGTCATGCCGTAGGCAGAGGTGGCGACAAACCCGGGAATCAATTCCTCGGCCTTGGCTTTAAGACCCAGGGGTAGGGCCGCACCCCCTACCTGAATATTCCTCAAGCTGCTCAGATCATATTTCTTCAAATCTTCATATTCAATCAGCATGGCCAGACTGGTAGGGACCAGATTGGACATAGTCACCTTTTCGGTTTGGACCAATTCGCAAAAACCATCAGCGGTAAATTTTCCAGGTAAGACCAGTCTATTGGCCGCGAAGAGAAACTGGTACGGATACCCCCACCCGTGGATATGATACAAGGGCGTATTCAACAGGACCACTTCCCTTTCACCTAAATAGACCATGGCCGGATCGTTGTTGAGAAAATCCCTGGCCAGTTTATGAATGTTTATCAGGTAAAGGGTTCTATGGGTGAATAGGACCCCTTTAGGCAGACCGGTGGTACCTGTGGTGTAGCACAAGGTAGCCGGCGTATCCTCATGAAGTTCGGGCCATTCGAATTCGGAGGATTTATTCTTGAGCAGTTCCTCATAGTCGAACAAAGGCTCAATCTTTGTTTTCGGCAGCCCGGATTCGTCGGATATATAAACGAATTTTTCGACGGTTTCCTTGATCCGGTCATAAATCGTTTCCACCACAGGAAGAAATTCGTCATCGAAAAAAAGGATCTTGTCCTCGGCATGGAGAATGGTATGGACAATATGATCCAGGGAAAGCCTGATGTTAATCGGATGCAACACTGTCCCCAGGCAGGAAACGGCATAATAAAGCTCCAGATGATAATGATGATTGAGGGCCATGGTGGCCACCCGGATGCCTGGTTGGCCGGGCTTGCCTGGTTTCATGCCGAGGGAATGCAGTGCATTGGCCAGGCGGCAGGTGCGTTCATACCACTCGCGCCAAGTAAACCGAAAATATTGGGCGTTCTTCGGATTTCGGTAAACCACACCTATTCTGTGAGGATAGAGGTTAACCGGCCTTTTCATAAAGGTAGTGAGGAGCAGGGGGTAGTTAGTGCTGTATTCGGGATAGGTCTTCTTTTCCATTTTTACCTTTCAAAAATAATAAAATATTTGGTGTTCCTTGATCATTGATCGTCGAACTTCATCCTTTTTTAGATTTCTTCCAGGGCAGAAAAATTTGTCATTTCCTTTTGGCTGGAAAGATTATAAAATGAATAATTGAGAGTCAAGGAGAAAAACATAGAACTTATTATGCACAACCCAAAAAGGCTTTTGCTCGGCCTTTCTGTTGGGTAGCAATTCTTCCGATCTCATCTTTCCGACCGCAGCAATCTAACGCACCATCTCCCCCGCAATTCTCCCTGGTCCACATAGGGCCACGGGAAGCCGTTAGGGCACACATTTAAATGCAGGGCTCAGCCTCGCCGCTCATTTTCAGGTCTTTCAGCTCGGGTGGGATGGATTTGACGATGCGGTGCATGAATTGGCCTCAGCAGCTTTTTCCCTTGGAACAAGCTGAAGGCGTTTCCCGATCTCCCATTTCATTCTTGACAACGCCCCTGACCTGTTGTTAACTTCATCTTAATTTAATTTGGAGGCCTATCATTGAATACCGCTCTCATCCAGGACCCTATTTATTTGGAACATATCAGGGGGGTTCCCCATGTGGAAAGTCCCCAGCGACTCGAAGTGCTTTATCAGATGGTGGAAGATAATTTTTCAGGTCAGCTTATCTCTGTTCCGCCCCGCCCGGCAACCCAGGCGGAAGTGGCCTATATTCATACGCCGGATTATATCCAGCAGATCGCCTCAACGGCCAGCAAGTCTTACACCTCTTTGGATCCTGACACCCAGACTTCCGCCAAATCTTATGAAGCCGCCCTGATGGCCGTCGGAGGTCTCTTTGCCCTGGTCGATGCCTTACTGGTCGGGCATATCGATAACGGTTTTGCCCTCATCCGGCCTCCGGGTCATCACGCCGAAGCCAATCGGGCCATGGGTTTTTGCCTCTTCAACAACGTGGCCCTGGCTGCTGAATATGCCAGGCGTCAACACGGATTGGAACGAATTTTGATCGTTGATTGGGACCTCCATCACGGTAACGGAACTCAGCACTCTTTCTGGGATAACAACCGGGTCCTGTATTTCTCGACCCATCAGTATCCTTATTATCCCGGTACAGGGGGGCTGGGTGAGGTGGGAGGAAAAACGGCCCAAGGGTTTACGGTAAATTGCCCCCTTTCCAGCGGCTACCAGGATGAAGATTTTGCCCAGATCTTCGAAAGAATTCTTCAACCCGTTGCCCGGCAATTCAAGCCCGATCTGATCTTGACCTCTGCCGGGTTTGATACTTATTACGAAGATCCATTAGGTGCACAGCTTGTCACTCCTAAAGGATTTGCCCGTATGACTCGAATCCTCATGCAATTAGCTCGGGAAGTTTGTGAAGGCCGTTTATTATTGGCCTTAGAGGGAGGTTATCATCCGGAAGGTTTGCATTTTTCTGTTTTAGCCGTCCTCAAAGAACTCCTGGGAGAAACTATTCTTTCTTCCAGGGAACAACTTTCCGACACTCGCCCTGATTTGCCGATCGTTGAAAAAGTTTGGGCTATTCAAAAAAATTTCTGGGAAAGGGTTTAATTCCAATGAAACTTTCGAAATCAGAGGTAGAGCATATTGCTCATCTGGCCCGGCTGCAGTTAGGGGCAAAAGAGATAGAAACCATTACCCCTCAACTCAATAATATTTTGCTTTATATGGAAAAATTATCTGAACTCGATACTACCGGCATTGAACCCACGACCCATGCCTTGCACCTGTCCAATGCCTTTCGGAACGACAAGATCATTCCTTCACTGGATCAAGAGGATGTTCTGGCCCTGGCCCCCGAGCAGGGAGGAGGATCTTTTGTGGTGCCCAAGGTTATTTAGTTTGAAGATAAAAACAAGTATACAGAATCCAGGAGTCAGAATCCAGAATAACAACTTTTAACTTCTTGATTCTAAGTTCAATACTCACGCTTCGCGACGCCCGCCCCAAGCGGTCATGAGAGCTCATAATAGGGATATTAGGTAAGCAAAAAAACCATGGAACTCTTTGAATTAACCATAACCCAGGCCCACGAAAAATTAATAAACAAAGAGATCAGTTCCCTGGAATTGACTCAGTCGGTTTTGTCTCGAATCGAACAGGTGGAACCCAAGGTCGAGGCCTATATAACCCTGATCCCAGAATCGGCTCTGCAACAGGCCCGCCAGGCCGATGAAACTATTTCCAAAGGTAAGATCGGCCCATTGACCGGCATCCCAATGGCTGTCAAGGATTTGATTTCTACCAAGGGAATCAAGACTACCTGTGCCTCTAGAATCCTGAAAAACTATATCCCTCCCTATGATGCCACGGTTATGACTAGGCTTAAGTCCGAAGGAATTGTTTTAATCGGCAAAACCAATATGGATGAATTTGCCATGGGCTCTTCCACAGAAAATTCGTCCATAAAAAGGACTCATAATCCCTGGAATCTGGGTTATATCCCTGGAGGCTCCAGCGGCGGATCGGCAGCGGCCGTGGCCGCGGATGAATGTCTGGCGGCTATCGGGTCGGATACCGGTGGGTCCATACGTCAACCGGCCTCTCATTGCGGGGTCGTGGGAATGAAACCCACCTACGGTCGGGTATCTCGTTTTGGATTGGTGGCCTATGCCTCTTCGTTGGATCAAATCGGACCGATAGGCAAAACCGTTTCTGATTGCGCTTGGTTGATGAATGCGATTTGCGGCCATGACCCGAAAGATTCCACTTCCGTCCCTCAGGCTGTTCCGGATTATAGCAAGAACTTGCAGAAACGTTTAGACGGCTTGACCCTAGGGATTCCCAAAGAATATTTTGTGGCCGGAATGGACCCTGAAGTGGACCAAAGCATTCATAAGGCCATTTCCACTTTAACCGCGCTTGGGGCAACCTGTCGGGAAATTACTTTGCCCCATACGGAATTCGCCATTGCCGTCTATTATATTATTGCCATGGCCGAGGCCAGTTCCAACCTGGCCCGCTATGATGGGATCAAGTACGGCTTTCGAGAACCCAAGGAACATAGTCTGATGGAAATGTATAAAAAGACCCGGACTCATGGATTTGGGGCGGAAGTCATTCGGCGAATCATGCTGGGGACCTATGTCCTTTCAGCCGGGTATTATGATGCTTACTATAAGAAGGCCTCTCAGGTCCGCACCTTGATTCACGGAGATTTTAAACAGGCCTTTCAGACCTGTGATCTGATTATCACTCCTGTGGCCCCCTCCCCGGCCTTCCGTCTTGGGGAAAAATCCTCCGATCCTTTGCAGATGTATCTGACCGATATCTTCACTATCTCGGCCAACCTGGCCGGTATCCCCGGCCTTTCTTTGCCCTGCGGATTCAGTAGCCAGGGGCTGCCCATCGGCCTGCAAATTCTGGGAAACCACTTTGAAGAGGAAAAGATCCTTCAGGCCGCTTTTGCCTTTGAACAGGCCACAGACCATCATCTCCGCCGCCCGCCACTATAATTTTTTCTCCTTGACCCCACTTCTGAGTTTATTCTATATTCTTTTCATCAAAAACTTTTTTTAGCTCTTATTTCTATCCCATAATGATATCACAAGAAACCAATAAAAAACGGATAAAGGAGGTATTTCTAATTATGGAACCGAAAAAGATTATGGTCGTTGGAGCGGGTCTGATGGGGGGCGGTATTGCCCAGGTGGCCGCCCAGAACGGGTTTGATGTCATTCTGAACGATATGGCCGAGGCCTTAGTGGAAAAAGGATTCATGGCCATTCAAAAAAACCTGGACAATCAGGTGAAAAAAGAAAGAATAACCGCGGCGCAAAAAGATGAAACCTTGGGACACATAAAAAAATCGATTCGGCTGGAAGACGCCAAGGATGCGGATTTTATCATTGAAGCGGTCTTTGAAAATCTTGAAGTCAAGCAAGCCGTTTTTCAGAAAATAGACAATCTTTGCCGGGAGGAGACCGTTTTTGCCTCGAATACCTCTTCGATCCCAATCACATCCCTGGCCACAGCTACTCGGCGTCCTGACCGATTCATCGGTATGCACTTTTTCAGCCCGGTTCCGGTTATGCGTCTGGTCGAGGTAATCTGTGCTTTGAAAACTTCAGAAGAGACCATAAAAATAACCGAAGCCGTAGCCGCCAAGATGAAAAAAGAAACGGTTCGTGTGAAGGATGTCCCGGGATTTCTGGTCAACCGGGTCAATGCCGCTTTCAGGGCCGAGGTGTATAACTGCTTGCTGGAAGGGGTCGCCAGCCTTGAGGATATTGACAAGGCCGTAAAGCTCGGGCTCAATCATCCGATGGGACCATTTCGAACTCAATGATGCCGTGGGTTTGGATATTGGTCTCAATGTTTTTAGGACCCTTTATGAAGGATATAAAGATCCCAAGTTCCGCCCCTTCCTCATTTTGGAAAAACTGGTTCAAAGCGGAGACCTAGGGAAAAAGACCGGAAAGGGATGGTATGATTATACCTCCGGTGAAAAGAAGCCTAGAACAGACATGAATTTCTAAAGAAGAGAAGAATTCAAGGGTCCAAGGATTCAATGGGAAGGCATGGAAAGTAAAACACTTGAACCCTCGAATCCTTGAATCCTCGAACCCTATTTTAATATTAAACGAGGTGAAACAAAATGGAAAATGTCGTCATTCTCAGTTGTGCCCGTACTCCCATCGGGAGTTACGGCGGTGCCTTAAAAGACATCCCGGTTTACCGCCTGGGGAGTCTGGTCCTTAAAGAAGCGGTCAAACGGGCCAATATCGATCCTGCCCTGATTGAAGATGTGATCATGGGAACGGCTTATCAGAACGGTGAATGTGCCAACGGGGCCCGCATGGCCGTTCTTGATGCCGGTTGGCCCGATTCAGTCCCCGGTGTAGTTTTGGACCGGAGATGCTGTTCTGGTTTGGAATCCATCTATTATGGGGCCTTGAAGATCCAGGCTGGTGATGCGGATCTGGTCATCGCCGGCGGGATGGACAGTATGAGCCAGGCCGAACTTTACATCCCCGGAGATATCAAATGGGGCTTGGGAGGAAAGAGCCATGAAAAATACGGCTTCATGCCCAGAGGCCATGGGGCCCTGGCTATGTGGGGCATCCCTTTTTATGACCGCATTCAGCGGGCCAGGGTCATGTCCCAACCTATTGCCCGTTACGGCGAGTTGAGCTCTATGATGACCTGGGCCGAGGCCGCGGCAAAAAAAGAAAACATCACCCGCGAAGCGGCCGACCGCTGGGCCTTTCGCAGCCATCAAAGGGCCATTGCCGCCCAGGATGCGGGAAAATTCTCCCAGGAGATCGTGACCATTCCTCTCGGCAAAGGGAAAGACGGGCAGCCCCTGTTTTTCAACACCGACGAGGGGCCGAGGAGAGACACGACCTTGGAAAGACTGGCTAAACTCCGACCGGTATATCAGGATGGTGTTTGCACGGCCGGAAATTCCTCTTCCGAGAATGACGGTGCCGCCGTGGTCGTCCTGGCCTCGGAAAAGAAGGCCAAGGCCATCGGGGCCAAACCCCTGGTCTATTATCGTTCCTGCGCCATAGCCGCCACCGATCCGACCCTGACCTATCCGGCCGTGCCGGCCTCGGTTCAAAAGGCCCTTCAAAAAATCAATGCCACCATTGATCAGATTGATCTTATCGAGGTTCAAGAGGCCTTTGCCGTTCAGGCCCTGGCCGATGCCAAGCTATCCGGCCTCAATGACGAAGCCATGGATGCCAAGGTAAACGTGAATGGTTCGGGTATTTCCCTGGGGCACCCCATCGGGGCCACAGGGACCATGCGTTTGACCACTCTGATTAATGAAATGACCAGAAGGGACAGCCGATATGGCCTGGAAACCATCTGCGGCGGCGGCGGTCAAGGCATCTGTATGATCATTGAAAGGAAATAGTCAAAAACAGAATTCAAGGATTCCAGAGGCAAAGGACCGCGGTACGGAGTGAAAGGCATTGAAGTTAATTAATTAGTTTACTGTAACAATATTCATTTTACAAGATTGTCATTCCGGACTTGATCCGGAATCCAGTATTTTTACCCTGGATTCCTGCTGGAGTCTATCCCGCACTTGATGCGGGGCAGGAATGACAAATTTGGACTATTATAAACCTATTATTGAGACACTATACTAGAACCCTGGAATCCTTAAATCCTTGATCCCTTTTTTGTGTTAACCAATCAGATCCGAGCTTTAATCCATTGACGGATATCGGCCAGAACGGTCTCCTTTTCTGGTTCATTCAAGATCTCATGATAGAGGCCATCGTAGATCTTAATCTGCTTGTCCGTCGAGGCAATGTGATCATATAGATTTTGTGAAGCCTCACATGGGACAATCTGATCATCGCCACCGTGAAGGATTAAACATGGATAACGGTAGCTACCCATATTTTTCAGAACCCAATTCACCCCACTGATAAAAACTTCTCCCATAAGCTTTATCGTAAACTCTTTGAGCACCAGAGGATCATCGTCATAAGCCTTTACCACCTCCGGATCATGGCTGATCAAGTTGGATAAGGCATTCGGGATAGGGGATAAAGCCATGGCGTTGTAATCGAAGCCCTCTCCCAGATCTTTAACCATCGGCAGGATCATGACGGCCGACCCGGAATGAATAAGCCCAGAAAGACGGTCCTGGTGTTTTATTCCATAGGCCACGGAAATAAATCCTCCCATACTATGACCGAGCAGGAATATCGGAAGACCTGGGTTTTCCTGCTTGGCCGCACTAACGATCAGGTCAGTATCCTCGATAAAAAGTTCATAGCTCTCCACATATCCCCTTTGACCGCCGGAACGTCCATGCCCTCGGAGATCAAATCGATAAACCGAATAGCCCCATTCGTTAAAACGGGAAGTGGTATAGTTATAGCGTCCCAAGTGTTCACAAATTCCATGGACAATGATAATCGCCGCCTTGGGGCGGTCTGTGGGATTTCGGGTCAGAAAAATGTTTGTGCCGTCATGTGCCTTCATCATACCTTCTTCAATTTTTGTGCTCATTTTTATCCTCCCAAAGCTATTCCATGATCTTCCCTAAAATCCGGGGTCATGGTTTAAAGAATATGTTAAGCTTAATAAATAAAGAACCTCATTCCAGGCCAAGAAATCTCCAATACTAAACGGATATGGTTATCAAGACATTGAACTGGGCGCAAGTATTTTTTGTTTATCCGTCAAAGGCTCTTATTCCGAGAGATTCTCGTCCGATGATCAACTTTTGAATCTGGGTGGTCCCGTCCGGAATGGTCAGCGTACGGGCATCCCGATAGAATCTGGCCACAGGATGTGTCTCCACCAGGCCTGCTGCACCATGAATCTCCACCGCTCTGGAGGTCACCCGCACTGCGGTTTCAGATCCATAAGCCTTGGCCACAGAGGACTCAATCCGGGCTCTCACCCCTTTTCTAATGAGATAATTGGACCGATAAGCCAATAAACGTACAGCCATTGTTTCAGTAATCATATCGGCGATCATCTGTTGGACCAGTTGAAAACTGCCGATGGGACGTCCGAATTGCTTTCTTTCCCGGGCGTACTTTATCGAGGCATCCACAGCGGCCTGACATAAACCGGTGGCCGTAATGGTCACTCCGGTTCGTGCGCGCTCGAAGCCGGCCATTTGCCTTTGATAACCGGAACGGCCGCTGGAACGGCCGCCTGGGGTCATCAGGTTTATTTTAGGTACCCGGCAATTCACAAATGATATCTCTCCGGTTGGGAAACAATACTGGCCCATCTTATGCAATTCCCTGGTCTCATACGGCGAAACATCCCTTTCAATAAAGATACGAGAGATTCCCAGAGGTCCCTTGTCCTTTTCTGTAATGCAAAGGGCGACACAAAAATCGGATATGGTCGCGTTGGAAATCCAGGTCTTGGTGCCGTTCAAGACATAATGGTCCCCATGAAGTTCGGCCTTGGTCAAGATGGCCGCGGCATTTGATCCGGCGTTCGGTTCGGTGATAGCCGCACAGCCGATGAGGTCGCCTTCCATCAGCCTGGGTAGCAACCTTTGCCTTATTTCTTCCGGGGCGCCGAGCACCGCAGGAATCGAAGCGGAGGCAATTCCGATAGTGGCCGCTAAACTGACCCAGACACGGTTTAGCTCCTCCGAATAAAGCATTCTGACAATCGGATCGACATCCACTCCTCCGTATCGCTTACCTAGGCGTCCGGTGTAAAACCCATAACCCCTCAGCTTTTTAATGTAGCCGACGACTTCCTCCCGGCTGAAGGGCCCGTATTGCTCGCGTTCGTCAACAACTGGGGCAATCTCTCTTTCCAAAAACGCCCTGAATTCCAGTTGCAATTTTTTTTGCTCATCTGTGGGATCAAACTCCATGAACTAGTCTCCTTTGATACGAAATACTGGAGTGATGGAGTAATGGTGAAAACCCTAGTACTCCAAATTTATAGTATTCCAGCACTCCAATACTCCAGTGCTCCAAATTAAGCCCTGGCTTGATTACCTGCCTTTAAACACAGGTTTTCTCTTTTCAACGAAGGCACGCATCCCCTCAATGCGGTCTTCCGTTCTGGCCAGGATGGCCATGCATTTGGATTCATAATCGATGGCCTCCTGCAGGTTCATCTGCATACCCGTATTCACGCAATTCTTGAGCATTCTCAATGAAAGAGGGGGCCTTTCGGCCAGTTCGGAAGCCCATCGCCTGGCTTCGGACATCAAATCATCCGGGGCCACGACACGGTTAATAATACCCAGCCTATGCGCTTCTTCAGCCGGGACAACATTACCGAAATAGAGAAATTCCTTGGCCTTGGCCGGGCCGATGAGTCTGGGAAGCCTGGCCGTGCCGCCCGCAGCCGGAATGACTCCAAGCTTGACCTCGCCGAACCCAAAACTGGCCGCTTGGGAGGCAATGCGAAAATCGCAGCAAAGTGCCAATTCCAGCCCGCCTCCGTTACAGGGACCGTTAATGGCGGCAATAACCGGTTTTCCAAGCTCTTCCAATCTATTAAATAATGAGAAACGTGTACTTCCCCGTCCACCGGATGGCCTGCCGCCGGGTTTGGCCCTCTCCTTGATATCGGCCCCGGCGCAGAAACCTCGGCCTGCTCCGGTGATAACAACACTCAGACACTCCTGATCTTTTTCTATCTCGCCGATGGCCTGGGCTAATTCCGAAAGAATCTGAGTATTCAGGGCATTGAGGCGGTCCGGACGATTAAGGGTGATGATCCGGACACTGCCTTCCTTTTCCAATATAATGGTTTCATAAGCCATTTGTGCCTCCTTGATGGCCATATCATAATAAACCTTCACTCCCCTTGATGGCTCAGGTAGTATGAATATATTTTTCTCCGAACTTGTAACTCTTAACTCCGAACTCTTTTCCAACTAATCAACCATAGAATATCCTCCGCTGATACTGATGACCTGGCCGGTGATCCACTCGGTTCGATCGGAAGATAAAAATACCACCATATTGGCTATGTCGGCGGGTAATCCCAACCGCTGAAGCCCACGGGCCATGGGATATACCCCATAGTATTTTTTTTCCCTCTCTTTTCTTGCTTCGGTCCTGTCTTCAAATCGGCCGAGAGTGGCCTCCGTATAGGTGGCGCCGGGGGAGACACAGTTGACATTAATGCAATATTTTCCGATTTCCTTGGCCAGGGCTTTGGTGAATCCCACGACACCGGCCTTGGCACCGGAGTAAACTGACCTCCCTGACTCTCCTATTCGCCCGGAATCGGAAATCGTATTAATAATCTTGCCATAGTTCTGTTTGATCATATAGTCCAGCACGGCCTTGGTGCAGTTCAAAACCCCAAAAAAATTTACTCCCATATATTGTGACCAATGGATGGGATTCATCTCTTCGAACTTACCCCCGATCCTCTCTTTCTTTGAGGGGTCAACGATTCCTCTATTGCCTGCATTATTACAGAGAATATCAATTCTTCCCCATTCATCTGCCACCTTTTGGGCCATTGTTTTTGTCTGCTCCAAATCGGTTACATCCGCCCGTACCACCACGGCTGCTCCCCCGGCCTTTTTTATTTCATCTGCCACACCCTGGGCCCGTTTTTCATAGAAGTCAATTACGGCTACTTTTACCCCCTCTTCGGCCAAGGTCAGCGCAATTTGGCGGCCTATACCCCGTCCCCCTCCGGTGATAAGGGCCACCTTATCTTTAAGACCTAATTCCATATCCTTCCTCCTTGGTTAATTTAGTATTTAATAACGATTTTCCTTTCCATCCTTAAACCAAGGGTGGTGTGAAACAGCAAACATTGCTTTGAATCTATTACCCATATCATTGTTGATTCCTTGGATGTTTTTACGGGTAGCCGACACATATCTGGGCCACCATAACCAGACATCCTCGTAGTTGTCATAAAGGACCTTTTCCAACTCCCAATAAATCTTAGTCCTCTTGTCAAAGTCAACCTCTTTGCGGCCGGCTTCGATCAGGGCGATAGCCTTTGGATTGTTACTCCTTCCGAAATTAAAACCTCCATCGGGATGGTAAAGACCGGTGGCTATCAGATCCGGATCAGTAATCCAGCCCCAACCACCGGCGGTAAAATCATAATCGACCTTTCTCAGCTTTTCGGAAATGGCTGCCGGATCAAGGAACTCCACCTTCCAGGTAATACCCACCTTGGCCAGCATGGCTTTGATGGCCTCGGACATGGACATGGATAGGGTCAGGTTGGCCATATACCCTCTTATGGTCAACCCGTTTTTATAACCGGCCTGGGCCAGAAGCTTCTTGGCCAGGGCTGGGTCATAGCTGACCGGTTTAAGCCTGGGATTATGGCACCAGTGATCGCCAGGATACATACAACTGGCCGGGCGGCCCATTCCGAAATCCACTCCGGCAATCAAGGCCTTTCGATCGATGGCCTGGGAGATGGCCTTGCGGACCCGAATGTCCTTGCACGGCCCGTCTTTCAGATTAAAGCTCATGCTTACGACCCAATTGACGGTATTTTTAAAAACCTGTAGGTTGCGTTCATTCTTGAACATAGAGGCCTGGGAAGGATCGACAACCAAGGAATCTATTTTCCCGGCCCTGAGGTTGGCCAGTCTAACCGAGGGATCAGGGATAATATTGATTTTGATCCCGTCATAGTAAGGCATATCCAGACCGATGAACTTGGCAAACCACCAGTTGGGATTCCTTTTTAGCTTTAGGTAATTTCCCGGGTTCCCTTCCTCAAAAATATAGGGTCCCGACCCTACTGGATTGTTATCCAACTCTTTGGTCCCTGCAGCCAGAGCGGCCGCCTTTTTATATTCTTCTTCCAGGGGGGTCAACTTTTTCCTGGCCATTTCCAGCTTGGCCTTGGCTTTTTCGGCTGCTTCACCAGAAGTTGTGGCGACTTCCTTCTTCGCCTGCTCCACATTTTTCTTCTCTCTTTCCAACTGGCTGGCCAATTGTTTAGACTCCCTCAAGGCCATGTCGGCTTTCAGGGCCTTGGCTGAGATGACATCTCCCGGAACACTGGCCATAACCCCCAGGAATCCGCCCCAGGGTCTCTTGAAATGCCATTTGACCGTGTAGGTATCCACTACTTCGATTGAGGAGACCGGTTCCAGCCAGGACCGGGTCCAAGCCCCATTTTTGGCATCCATGATCCAATCCATTTGATACTTGAGACCTTCGGCATTGAATAACGATCCGTCATGAAACTGAACGCCTTGACGAAGCTTCATAACCACCGTCACTTTATCCAAATATTTCCAGGACTCGGCCAGCCAAGGCACCGTGGGCCTGTAATTCCCGTCAGTCACAATGAGTTTGTCATATATAGCCCCAATAGCTACCCAGTCGTTTACCGGCCAGTGGTTAGGGTTCATCAGCCCGATGTACAAGGGACTGGCGAAATTAGCAATACCCCCCCGCACCGGTTTGGCAGGATAATATTTCGGCCCCCATTCCATTCCGGTCATTTCCGCCCATTCCTTCCCGGTAATGGATTTTTCCGCCGGTCCGGCTGTTTCAATACCAGGAAGCACCCCGGTCAGAAAAAAAACAAAAGCCAGGCCTGATAAAATGCTTAGAACCTTTTTTCTTTCGAACATGATCTTAAGCTCCTCCCTACAGCCTATTATTAAGGGTCTCAAAATAATATTGACAAAAAGGACCGGGGAGGTTTTATTTTTGGGGATTGTCCAAAGGGTAATTTATCGCCCTATCCCGGCCAGTCCAGTAAAGTTTGATTCGAGGCAGGGCATACACCGTAGCCTGTTTCGAGCACCGGTGAAGGCCTGCTCTTGATTTAGTTAAATAATTTGCCCGGCAAAGAAGCTTCCAGGTTCAGGGTGGACAACCCCAAAAATAAAACCTTCCCGGTCCTTAATCTAAGGTGAAGTAAAACGTTTCATGTCAAGACAATTATGAGACCCTTAATAACCTAACCTACACCAGGGCATTCAACTCAAGGGTTTCACCAGCCACAACCAGTTTTTGGATCTGTTGGGTTCCCTCAGAGACCGTTAACGTTTTCGCTGTCTTAAATAGATGCTCAACCGGATACTCAGTGGAAAGACCATAAGCACCATGGATCTGAATGGCCATGGATGTGACCTTTACCGCCGTACCCGTGGCGTAAAACCCAGCCAGGGAGGTCTCCTTGGGGCAGCGTTTCCCTTTTCCGATCAGATCCATAGCCCGATAAACCAGAAGCCGTGCCGAATCCGTCATGGCGATCATATCGGCGATCATGGACTGAATAAGTTGAAATTGCCCGATAGGCTTTCCGAATTGAACCCGCTCTTTGGCATAACGGATGGCAGCATCGACAGCCTTTTGGGCGATGTTGACGCCATGCAGGGCACCCAGGCATCGTCTGGCCTGGAGCGTTAAAAAAGTATCTGGCAATCCTTCACCGGGACCACCAATCCGGTTCTCGATCGGGATATGACAATTCTCAAAGACCAGATCACCCATAATAGGCACAGGACCGTCGGCGATTGAATTAACCGGCCTGATTTCATAAGGAGAATCATCCCTGACAACCACAAATTGAGATATACCCTTGGTCTTTTCATTGGAAAATTCTCTGGCCAGCACCAGGGCTACATCGGCCAAGGATCCATTAGTGATCCATTTCTTTTCCCCGTCTATAATAAAAAATCCCCCATTCCGAACGGCTTTGGTTTCCAAGGAAGCCATGTCGGACCCAGCCTCCGGTTCGGTAACGGCCAGACAGGCTATCATCTCACCGGAAAGCAAAGAGGGAATCAATTTATCCTTAAGCGGCTCAGAGGCACGATGGCAGACAACTTCCGCCGCATTGGCCGTAGCCATGACCAGGCTGTAGATGCGATAGTCCAATTCTTCCATCAAAAGCCCATAAGAAAAAAAATCAAGACCGCCGCCTCCATATTCTTCCGGCAAAAGAGCGCCTACATATTGTAATGGGCTGAGTTTTTTTAAAAGTGCTTTAATTTCATGCTTAGCCAGCGTCCGCCCGCGGGGAATCTGGTCGAGATACGGCTTTATCTCTCGCTCCATAAGCCTTGCGGCTGATTCCTTAAGCATTCTTTGCTCTGCTGAAAGTTCGAAGTCCATGCGCTCCCCTTTTCTCATTCGGTTTTATGGCTGGTAGAAATATTTTCCGAAAAGTCCTGATGAACTCTCCCCGTTAATCAGGGAGGTATTTTCGATCAAGACCTGAAAACATGACTAAACGTTTTCCCGAATTTTTTTTAATCCGGCCTTAAACGGTTACTCAATGACCCCTTCGATGACCAATTCGGCTATAACTTCATCAGTCATGCCTAAAACTTGCTTCAGGACGTACTCGTTGTCCTCGCCCAGCAAGGGCGCTCTTCGAATTTCGTAGGCGGACTTTGACAACAGGAATGGCGGTGCCGGAGCATGGTATTTTCCAATTTCCGGATGCTCAACCTCCCAAAAGGCCTGACGATGTTTTAATTGAGGATCATTCTCCAATTGGTCCCGGCCGTTTTCCACCAGGCCCGCCGGCACTCCCTGGGCCTGCATCAACTCCATCACTTTCTCCGGCGGGTAGCGGACCGTCCATTCTTCTATTCGTTGATTCAACTCCTCCTCGTTTTCTTTTCTCCCCTTAAAAGTGGCAAACTTCGAATCATAGATCCAGGGAGGATTGCCAAGGACTTTTCCAAAATTCTTCCATTCCTCTTCGGTGAATACTGCAATGGAACACCATCTCACTATATTGGTTTCGCTGCGGCATCGATAGACGCCATGCGGGGCGGCAGAAGCATGAGAATTCCCTATTCGATTGGCTATTCGGTCGTTAACCGTATAATCCAGTATTAGAGGAGCCATATACTGCAAGGCGTTTTCATATTGAGAACTATCGAAATATTGTCCTCTTCCGGTCCGGCGTCGATAATCTAAGGCCGCCAGAGCCAAAAGGGCGTTAAAATAAGGGCAAATCAGATCAGTATAAACACCAAGTTCCACCGGTCCCCGATCAGGCCAGCCGGAAATATGGCAAAAACCCGCCAGGGCGGTCAGATGAGGGCCCAATCCGGGATGGGAGGCGTGGGGACCGGTCTGACCTTGCATGCAGGAACTGATCATGATGATATCGGGCTTTACCTTCTTGAGTTCGTCGTAACCCAGCCCCATTCGGTTCATGACGCCACCGGCGAAATTTTCAATAACTATATCTGCACAGGCAACGATGCCTTTGGCGATATCCACACCTTTAGGCTTAGTGAGATTGATGGCGAGGCTGCGCTTGCCGGTATTGATCTGGTTGAAACTTCCATTGCGGTTGATTCCCGGAATACCGTCTTTAAAAGGGCCGAAAGTCCGCCAGGGATCAGGTCTGGTTTCTCCTTCCACTTTAATGACTTCCGCACCGAAATCGGCAAAAATCTTGGTGGCTAAGGGGGCCGCGGCATAACTGGTGAAGTCTGCAATCCTTATGCCTTCCATGGGCTTCCTGGTTAAATCTCCCCTTTCCCCCTTATTCTGATTTTTAAAAATCGGCTTTCCCCCGGAAAGCCCTTCCAGCTCAAGCTCAATCTCTTTATTATGCTCGCCGACCAGAGGGGCCCTATGCCTAAGCTTTGGGGAACAGGCTTGCGCCTGGGTGAAAGGTCCCGGGTAAGTCAGATAGGTACCTAATTCAGGATGCTCCAGCTTGACCCAGAAATTTCTGGCTGACAGTTGAACGCTCCCTAAAATGTCGGCCATGGTGAAAACCGGATAAAGGACGACCCTATACTTTACCGCACCATGCAGGAGTTCGGATTTGGTGCGTTTCAAAAAAAATCGGCGGATAGGTTGACAAAGGGCGTCAACTACTTGCTGTGTTGTGTCACGGAGACTGAATTCATCCCAGTTAAATTCCGATAAATAGGCATCGGCCTCACCTTCGATCTCCATCCATTTGACCATCGGCTCGTTCAATCGCCTGGCTACCGCACCACTGAATAAAACCCAGAGGACATAGCCATCCGCACAGGCCCATATCCGGGGCGGTTTAATGCCCATCCTGAAACCCCGGGGTAATCGAATTTTCCGCATATCCCAAAAAGACGTCCTCATGAGTTGAACGGTTGAGACCTGTATAGAGACATCCACTTGCTGGCCTTCACCGGAAGCCCGGCGGTGAATCAGGGCCATCAGCGCTCCAACGGCGCCGGCGGCGCCGGCCTGCAAATAAGACTGGGAATGATGACTTATTCGGATGGGAGGACGGTCCGGATCACCGAGAGAAATCATCTGGCCGCTCATGGCCCAGGTCACAATATCCGGCCCCTTAAAGTCCTTGTAGGGGCCGGTCTGCCCGAAGGGAGTAATGGAAACCAGGATGACACCCGGATTAATTTTCTCCAAGGTCGAATATCCCAGACCGAGTTTATCCAGGTATCCAGGCGGAAAGGACTCAATAATAAAATCAGATGTCTCAACCAGTTTTTTGAAGGTCTCTTGACCCGCGGCCGATTCAATATCCAAAGTAATACCCCTCTTATTGGTATTATAGGCAAACCAAAAAAGACTTTTTTCAGGGTCAACCTCATCATGATAAAAAGGGCCGATATGACGGGCCGGGTCTCCCCCTGGTTTTTCGACCTTGACCACGTCGGCGCCGAGGTCTCCCAATATTTTGCCGCACAAAAGCCCCTTTTCATCGGCCAAGTCCAGGACTCGATATGGATTGAGGAGACCTTCGTCTTTTTTCTTAGTTTTCATTCCGTCTGCTCTAATAAGTTCATATCTTCAAAAGTTGAATAAAATCCGACTATGATAGCGGGGCTATTTCTTGAAAAGATGAATAAGGCACACCCCCCCTGCTCCGACCATGTGGGCCAGGGCCCAATTGACAGGTTTGGGAATCTGGCGCCGGCCGCATTCTCGCCTCATTTGCCATAGTATTTCGGCTATCTGACCAGCACCGGTCGGCCCGATGGGATGCCCCATGGAGATAAGGCCCCCGCTGGTGTTAATCGGGTGTTGGCCGCTAAGAGAAGTTACCCCTTCCTCAACTAGCTTGGCCCCTTGTCCCCTGGGACATAGACCGAGTGCCTCGGAGTAGATGATCTCCTCGATGGTAAAGGCATCGTGCAATTCGATGAGATCCAGATCTTCCGGCCCTATCCCGGCCCTGTCATAGGCGGCCTGTGCCGATGTCTTGGTAAGATTAACCAAGAAATCCCCGCCAGGGGATGTACTTTTGAGAACAGAGGCGGCAACAGTCGGGCACATTTTGTCCGTATATCTTTTAGCAACCTCCTTGGCACAGACAATGACCGCAGCCGCCCCTTCATCCCTAGGACAGCATTGAAGCACGGTCAAGGGATCGGCAACCATGCGGGAGCTCATGACCTCTTCCAAGGTGACGGTCTTTTGAAACTGAGCGTAGGGATTCAGACTGGCATTGTAATGGCTTTTGACCGAGATCTGACCTAATTGCTCCAGAGTTAGGCCGTATTCCTTCATATAATGACGGGCCATGGCGGCGAAATGTTGAACGGGTAATTGTCTTTTGGGTTTGGATTCCGACATCGCCTGCTTTTCTTTTTTCTCTTTCGTCCCTGCCAGAACCGGCGGAGGTGGGTTGAGTTTATCGACCCCAAAGGCCAGGACGATATCATTTTCCCCCGAAGCCACCGAAAGGTAAGCCTCTCTGAAGGCCGAAGAGCCGCTGGCTGAGGCATTTTCCACATTAGTAATCCCCAGACCGGTCAAACCCATTTTATTACATACCCGGTGTCCGGTGGATATTCCCGGTTGAATTGTGCCGCAATAAGCGGCCTCAATATCCTTCCATTCCATTCGGGCATCTTGAAGGGCGTTTCTAATGGCCTCTGTGCCAAGGTCGGAAATCGATTTATCCGGAAAAACCCCATATCGATGCAATCCGGCCCCAATAACAACAACCTCTCTCATAACAAATCCCTTTCACTATTTATTTAAAACTCAGACTTTGAAGAATTCCTAAAGCCTCGGCTTGTTTGGACCACGAGTGGCCCGCTATTGTGACTCGCTTCCCATCTTTATCTGCGGTTATCAAATAAGTTGTGATAATAGTCGAGCCCCGGGAAGGCCATTTCATCTCGCACTTCCAGGCTGGGGTACCGTCATCCAGTTCAAATTTCTCATTGCTAATCATTTTGATATCATCGATTTTAAGATTTTTAACTCCGGCCAGACGGGGACGGAAGGTCTTTGGTCCGTTATCCTCCATTGAAATGTCTTTTGGGATATTAAAGACGGATAAGGTTACAACGACTCCGGAAGCTGTTTTCCCGGTAAGGATTTGTCCTTCTTTGGCTTTTGGAGTTCCTCTTTGGAAGTCTTTCGGAATATCGACGCTAAAGGCCGGGGGGCCGGGATATTTGAATCTGGAGGACTCTCCTGACGAAGGTGAGCTAGGATATTTGAATTCGGAAGGCGTCCCAGAAGAAGCAGAAGTTCTGGGATAAATGTGAGAAAAGTTATTATAAATGAACGCCGCCGCTATAATCATTAAAAATAGGATCGCCACATAAAACATTACGGGATTTCTTTTCATTTCAATTCTCCTTTTTATTTCTGCGCTCTCACAATTATTTAAAATTCCTTTGTTTAACCTTGCGAGCGCAGTGCCGCTACCTTCCGTGCCCTGGCTGCCGCTCTGGCTTCTTTTCGCGCCCGGCGGGTCTCAATGACCACAATGATTTGTCTTATACCCAGGATAGCCAGGATAATAATGGTTCCTGCCACCAAGGTAACAACCATCCAAGTAATGGGATTACTGGCCGTCTCCGGTCTTTCTCTGGAAGCCATCCCCGAAAGAAGGAGAAAGGCGAAGGCATAGTCGTTGAAGGCTATCGGTACAAATTCCCTGAACAGGATAATGGAGCCGACCATGCCTAAAAGGTACAACAACCTTGCTCCGAACAAACCGGTGAAGGGAACAAGGGGCACGATGATGGGCCGAGCGATGTCAAAGCAGGCGATACCCAAAAGCGCGCCGATGATAATATTCGGCGCCACATCTTTTTCCGTATGGGCCAAGAAGAAAAACATCAGGATCATAAACATCGGCCAAGAAGGAAGGTGAAATTCATGGAGAATAATGTCGGCCACGGTTATGAGCGACAGTAACATAGCCCCGAAAATCAACCTATTTCTGTAATGAGTTTCCATTAAATACTCCTCCTTTTAGATCTATTTATTCTTCCCGCCACAAGCAGCGGATATCCACATTCATCCTTCGGTGTCATTCTGGGCTTGACCAGGCCTGCTCTGTTCTTGATACGGTCATTCCTTTTTTTCCCGACTCTCCTCCAACGCTTGAGCCAATCGTGGGACTTATGATAATTCCAAAAAAATCCTGTTGTTCAGACCCGCGCATTCATGATGTGAGAGGGGCTGCTGACTCTCAGGTTATCCAACCGGTTTCGAAAATATAGGGCATTCAGATCCTCCGACACTACATCCTCGACCGTTCCGAAACCCATGGCCATCAAGCTGCCCTTGAGCCAAGAGGGATCGAGGCAAGTCTGAAAAGGCTCATCAACCAAGTTTACCCGCTGGCCCAAACTTTCACGGGCCAGACGCTGGGCCGGATTCAGCAAGGACGGGGAAATATGGTAATCAAAAACGATTCCGCTGCCGGATGGCAGAGAAGCCACGAATTTTAAAGTGGCGGCAATCGTCTCCTTCGTTAAATACTGAGTCACTCCGAGCCAGGAGAAGAAAGTGCCTTGGCCGATATCGAAGCCCGCTTGTCGCAATCCATCCTCAAGGCTTTGGGTCTCAAAGTTGATGGCCGAGAAAGTCAGCGTCTTGGGGATCGGGATGCCGGTTTCCTTAAGGCGCCTTCGCTTGTAAGCCTGAGTAGCCGGATGGTCCACTTCGAAGACCCGGAGCACATCCACAGGGTATGAGTTCCGATAAGCGAAGGTATCCAACCCAGCACCTAAAATAACATATTGGCAGACGCCCCGTTGAACGGCCTTGTGGAGTTCATCTTCAGCATATCGACTGCGTGCGACCATGAAGGCTCGTCGACCTAATAATAACAATGACTGATCGAAAAATAGTTTCCGTATTAGACTATTCGACCGCATTAGAGTTTTCCACAGCCCTCCCAGGCCCACGATGCGCAAGGCCAGGGGATCATGGAATACCTTTGGATCATCCAGAATCTGATGGACGGCCCTGCGCCTGGCCACGCTCAGTGCCGTCCGACTTGATTGGTTCTCTTTCACGGCTTTTCCCCCATAGCACAGGAAAACAGGTCTTGCTCCCCACTTACGATGACTGCAAATTTAATCAACTATTGAATATGTGACACTCGCGCCAAAGGCCGGTTAACCGTCCAATGGCTCATGACAATAAAAGTTTTGCCAACTGCTGTTTGTGATAAGCCGGCTCGCCCAGAAAATTGTATAGATAACGAGAAGCCCTGGTGTGAAGGCTCAGGGGATGCTCCGTGGAATAGCCGATGCCGCTTATAGCCCGATGCGCCTGGTTGCATGACTGCCAATAGGCCTCACTGGTTACGGCCTTGGCCAGATGAATGCTTTCCGGAATCAGCCCTTGCGTATCCAGTTTCCAGAGGGCTTCATAGGTCGTCCAACGGGCGGCATCGACCTGGTTAATGATGTCGATGATCATATCCTGGACCCGCTGGAAGCGGCCGATGGACTGGCCGAACTGGACCCTGACCCGGCTGTGTTCGACCGCCAGTTCAAAAACGGCTTGGCAGCCGCCGACTTTGTAGGCACAAAGGACAGGGATGGATTTCTGGATGGCCTTGAATAAGGGGGCATATCCTTTATCCGCTTCCCCGATCAGGGCCGCCGGAGGCAATTTCACCGCATCGAGTCTGACTTCAAAGGTCCTTCCCATTAAATAACCCGGTAGCTTCCTTATGGAAACCCCGCTCGTCTTTTTATCCACCAGGTAAAGGGAAAGAGAATTGTTCTCCCCGGTCCGGACCGGCACAATCAGATGTGTTGCCGCCGAGGCGTCATGGGCAATCCCTTTTTCGACGTTCAAAATAAAATCCCCATTTTTTCTCTCAACCTGGACTTCGGAATGCCAGCCTAATTCGGCTTCGGTCAAAATCGTGGACAATACAATCTTTCCCTCGGCCACCTGTGGTAAAATTTCTTTTTTTTGTCCCTCGGTCCCGATCTCCTGGAGGATCAAACTCCCCAGAATCCCAGAGGAAAAATAGGGGCCGGGCAGTGGGGCGCTCCCCAGGGCCTCGAATAATATCCCGGCGGTGGTCAGCGGATATCCGGTTCCTCCATATTCCTCGGGTGTAATAATGCCCAACCAGCCCATGTCCACCACTTTTCGCCAGATATCTTCATTGAATCCGGTGTCGGATTCATGAAGGGCCTCCAATGTTTCCTTGTTGATATCTCGTTTTAAAAAATTGACGGCCGTGGTCCTCAGTATTTCTTCGCTTTCGGTCAGTCTCAAATCCAAATTCATATCTATTCTCCTTTAAAGAAAAGGTTCAAGGTCTAAGGTCTGAGGTTTAAGGTTAAAACCGTGTACCCTGCACCTCGTACCTTGTACCGGGTTTTTTGACTTTTGCTTATCTCCCAATCCGCAAGGCCCGAGCGATAATGATTTTTAAAGCCTCGGGAGTGCCGCCCGGAGCTATACATATACCGTTTCGTTCGCAAACCTCAAAGAGGCCTTCTTCAAGACCCCAGTCCTCGTCACTGGTCAGGGCAAGAGGCCCCAGAACCCTGGATAGGTATCCGGTCATCTTCATTCCAAAGGTCTTAGTAAACAAGGTGTTTTGCGGTCCCGCGTGAGCGGCGCGCTTTCCGGACCGGCGCAGACCTATAGTCCTTAAATGGAAAAGCCTTTCAATCTCTCCGCCGATGTAAGCCTCGACCATGTCCCCTTGCAACTGGGGATTTTCAAGCAAGCGTCTTTTTATTTCCGGATTGTTCCGGCATTGGTCCAAAAATTTATCCACTACCTGATTGCGGGGAATATAGGCGGCACCGGGAATATAGGCAGCACCGGCCCTGCCCTGGCCACTGGGCTGGCCGCTGGCCCGGTCTCCATGCTCGACCTGCAGGGTGGCATTGGTTACTTTCCAGCCATCCTGCTCCCCGCCGATCAGGTATGATTCATGAATCTTGACATCCTCAAAGAATACGGAATGCTTAACGCCCGGTGCACTGTCCGATGATCCATAACAGACCTGGGAAAAGGTGCCATCCGGGAAAAGATTGAGAGGAAAAATCTGAACGCCGGGTAAATCGGCCGGGGCCAGGAACATGGCCAGGTTTTGATGCCGGGGGGCCTCCAGGCTGCTCCGAGTCAGCAACAGAAACTGGTCGGGCGGGGCATAAAGGGCGCCGACGAATATTTTCCCGCCGTTAACGATGAAATAATCCTTTTCCTTGACCGAGCGCAAGGCATTGGTCTGTTGATTGGCCTCGTCCGTTCCGGCCTCCGGTTCGGTGAAAAGCTGCCAGGTGACGGCTTCTCCTTTTAAGATCGGCGGCAGCAAGCGCTTTTTCTGCTCATCTGTGGCGCAGGCCATAAGGGTTGGGACGGCCAGTCTCCCCGAATCATACAACGGGGGAAGACTCAATCCTTGTTGGGCTATCTCGATATTCAGAACAGCAGCTTTGTCTCCATTCAGTCCGCCTCCTCCGTATTCCCGGGGAGACGTGGGATACAGCCATCCCTTCTGGCCCAATTTACGGCACAAGTCCCGCCGCCTTTCCCATTCCTTACGGCTCATCTCCAAAATCCTCCTCGGTTTGACCAAGTCCTTGGGAATGTTCTCCGAAAGCCAGGCCCGTACCTCTTTGGCGAATTCTTCCTGCTCCTTATTGTAGTTGTTGGAAAAGTCCATGAGTCATTCCTTTCTTTTTTTCTATTTATTATTATTTTTTCCCGCCTTTGAGCCTTACCATTGAAGCCTTCATGGCCTCTTGACTGTCCCTGGTGGTGCGTATAACGCCCATGTGTGAGGAGATCAGGTCCAGGGCCGTCCGCAAATCAACGCGGCTGCTCTGATAGACGGCCCGCTTGATCAGTTGGATTACCTTGGTTGGGCCGTCGGCCAGCCTTCGGGCAAATTTGTAGGTTTCTTCCATCAGCTTGTCGTCGGGGAAGACCTTATTGACCATCCCGATTCTCTCTGCCTCAGGTGCGAAAATAAAGTCTCCAGTCAAGAAGAGTTCCAGGGCCTTGGCCACGCCAACCAAACGGGGCAGGTAGTAGGCCCCCCCGTCGCCGGGGACAAAGCCTACCTTGACATATCCTTCGGCAAATCTGGCCGATTCCGCAGCGAAGCGGATATCACACATCAAGGCCATGTCCAGTCCCGCCCCGACGGCCACCCCGTTTAAAGCGGCTATGACGGGTTTATCGATATCTTCCAAGGTCAGAGGGATGCGATGGATTCTGTTCCCATAAATTGCTTTTTTGGTCGAAGGCCGTGGGTGCCGTTGCCGCTCCAGCCGGCGACGGTGCCAAATACGCCCCGCTGCAAAAAGAGTCGCCGCTGCCTGTCAGGACGATGACCTTCACCTCCGGGTCGGAGCGCCATTGCCCCAGCGCATTGGCCCATTGGTCTATCATGTCCATCGAGAAAGAATTTTTCCTTTCGGGGCAATTCAAGGTAATCGTAGCGATTCCTTCCTCTTTCTTAAACAAAATTTCTGGCTTGTCCATGGTG
The DNA here is from genome assembly GCA_963802945.1 of uncultured delta proteobacterium. GTDB lineage: Bacteria > Desulfobacterota > RBG-13-43-22 > RBG-13-43-22 > RBG-13-43-22 > RBG-13-43-22. The sequence goes on along the minus strand of CAWDKY010000025.1, from coordinate 93,215 downwards.
TACTCTCCTTTTTTCACGAAGAAGTGGTTGCGTTAAATTATTCGTTAAATTGTTCGACGAGCTTATTCTTCATCACCTTCCCGCCCGGATTGGTCGGCATCTCTGATAAAAAGAAAACCTTTTGGGGAATTTTATAAGAGGCCAGTTGATCCCGGCAGTATTCCTGTATTTCTTTTAGGGTGATTCTCTCAGGTCCCGGCCTGGGAACTATCGGCACAGACCACGATGCTGCCCATGACCGGATCAGGCAGGCCGAAAACCGCCACATCCAGAATCTTGGGATGCAGGTGTAGGACGTTTTCCACCTCGACCGGATAGACATTCTCCCCTCCCCGGTTGATCATCTCCCGGCTGCGTCCAACCAGATAGAGGAATCCATCTGTATCCTGATAGGCCATGTCACCGCTATAAAACCAGCCCTGCTGATAGACCTTGGCGGTTTCTTCCGGGGCCTTGTAATACCCCTTGGTGACCAGGGCACCTCGAACCGCCAGTTCACCCACAACATTGCGGACCCAATTTCTCTCGGGTTTCCGGATCGACAATCTTTACTTCGGTGCACAAATTCGGTTTTCCTACAGAAGTAGGATGGCTTTCCATATACAGGTCCGGCAGGGCGCTTATCGAGGGGGCTTCGGTCATCCCGTATCCGTTTCTTCGTCGGGCCGAAGGAAAAACCTCCTTGAGTTCTTTTAAAAGATCCGGAGCCATAGGGGCCGCTCCAAAACCCAGACTCCGGATATTGTCAACCTTAGAGCCACGAATGGTCGTTTTATGAAGCAGCAGCCAATACATGGTCGGGGTTCCGGTCAATCCAAAAATTTTTCCACGATTGATGAGATCCATAATTTCCTGAGGATTGAAAGAGGGGAGCAGAATACTGCCCCGACCGAGGAAAACGGCCGCTGCCATCTGCTCAATGGCCATGATGTGAAAGAGAGGGGCGACGATCACCATGTACTGCTCTTTGGATGGCTGTTGGATCGTAAAACCTTCAGAAGCAGCCAGTGCCAGACCTTGTGTAATAACTGCCCCCGAGCGTATGGCACAGGTGATGAGGTTGCGATGGGTCAGCATGACCCCTTTCGGTGTTCCGGATGTCCCGGAGGTGAAAAGAATAAAGGCCGTATCATCTTCAGAAATCCCTTTCAAAATGGGTGCCTGCTCCCCTTTGGGGAGGTCAGTCATCCAACCATCTCCAAGAACGATCTGTTGGAATTCCAGAGGTGCAGCAGGAATCTCTTGTACCTTTCCCGATAAAAGCGGAGAAATAAGTAGGCCTTTCAGATCGGAAAATTGAAGCTGCCGTTTAAGTTCCGGAGCAGCCAAACGGGTGTTGAAAATGACAGCAGTTGCTCCGAGGTTCTGGATGGCCCAGAAAGAGATGATAAAAGCGATGGAATTCTCCATCAGGATCCCCACATGGTCCCCTTGCCCGGCACCGGTCTTCTCTTTAATGTGGGCAGCCAGACCGACGGCCAAGTCCGCCGCCTTCCCGAAGGTGGCTCGTTTTTGCCCTTCGATCAGATATATCTCGTCTTTATAGGTGACGGCACTTTTAAGAAACATTTCCCACAAATTCCGAAAACGGTTCTTAAAGGTTTGAATCGGATAGCCTCCAACTTCAACGGTTTCTAATGAAAAATCTTTAATCAGCATATTTTTAATTTACCTTTCCGGAATTTCTTCACTCATTGCCAAGACCACAATCGGGCCAAATCCCAATGGCTTTGTAACTGCATCCACGAATTAAAGGGATGCGGAAAATCTTTTTTAAAGGTTGCTCAAAAAGGTTCAAATACAAGGCTTCCCGATTTCAGCAATCTGTAGTCTGATCCTAACGTCCTTCATCATGCAATTTAGGGACGACGTTTCTGATTACCCGAAAAACGGTCTGCAGTGATTCAATGTCCTCATTACTCAATTTAGACAAGTTTTCTCTGACGATTTTTTTCAGACCCGGCATACTCTCTTTTAGAAACATAATCCCCTTTGGGGTTATGATAATTTTTATGACCCGCCTGTCTTTATCATCGTACTTGCGATCGACCAATCCGTTTTTCTTAAGTTTGTCGATGATAGTAGTCATGTTTTGCTTGGCGCTGAGCAGACGCCTGGCAATAGCCGACATCGGGAGCGGTCCTTCCCGTTCCAATATGCGAAGGATGTTATAGGTATGGTTTCGGAGTGGCGCCAGCGCCGGGTCACCGGGATCTCCATTAAATAGTTGTTTCAGAAATGGAAAGAGTATCAGTGCGCTCTGAGCGATCTCATCGACTTGTTTTTCTCTCATGACGCCTCCTTTGGTTATCATATATGATAGTTAATTTTTATGATAGTAATAATACATTACTATAAATTAAGTAAAAGTCAAGCGATTTTTTTAAAAAATATTCTTTTTATGAAAAAAAGTTAAGGCTGGCGTTATCTTGTTAAAAACATAACAAAATAAGCTCCCATCAGGGGTCTAATGGAAAAACAGAAAAATAATCATTTAGGATGGTCAAGCTTGCTATTGCACTGCCAAAATACGTGACCAGCAGGGATTCACAGCCGGGATGAGCACTTTTCCGTCCTGCACCGGGAAACGGTCCCCTTGGTTCAGCAGATCAATCATCTGCTTCCCCCCCTTCACCGGTAGGGTTAATTTAAAGGAAACCGGTTTGTCCGCTGTATTTACGGCCACGATGACACATTCATCTTGAGTCTGACGTGAAAAGGCAAATTGTTCCGGTTTGACTAACAGCGGGCGGTAATTACCGTATCGCAGGGCAATAGAATGACGCCGAATATGAGCGAGGCGGCTGATCGCTTTGGACAAATCGCGGTTTGGGCTGTTGCGAGAGACCTCGTACAAATCGAGATGCGGCCGAAGCGCCTTATCGCTTTTACTGGTCCTTTTCCCCTCGATGCCCCATTCGCTTCCATAGTAGATCGAAGGGACACCCGGCATCGTAAATAAAAGGGTGTAGAGCGGATAAAGATGGGCCGAATTCCGGAGTTGACTGGCCACACGATTCACGTCGTGGTTATCGGCAAAAGAGTAAAGGAGGAGATTTTGGTATATACCCTTTTCTCCAAATTGTCGATTTAGCGTATGGGCGAGTTCAAAATAATTTTGGTCTACATGACTTGAGTACAAGCCCTTGTAGCCCACATAGTTGGTGACCGAATCCAGGGTTTCCGGATTGACCCATTTTCGGTAGTCCCCGTGAATGACTTCTCCCATTAACCAGAAATCAGGAAGATGGCTTTTACAAATTCTCGATAGTTCCTTTAGAAAGTCAATATCCAGGGAATCCGCAACATCCAGCCGTAATCCGTCAATATTAAATTCCTTAATCCACATGGCAATGGCCTGGAAGAGATGATCTTTGACTGACGAATTTTTTAGACTAAGGTTAACCAGGTTGTAATGACCATTCCAGCCTTCATAGGCGAAAGGATCGTTATAAGGACTGCGCTTCTGAAAATCGAGTCCCTGGAACCAGTCGCAATAGGCAGATTGCTCACCGCGCTCTAAGACATCCCTGAAGGCCCAGAAATCTCTTCCGACATGATGAAAGACCCCGTCCAGGATCAAGCGAAAATTCTTTTGGTGAAGAACAGCGCTCAAGTGTGATAACATTTCATTACTACCCAGACGGCGGTCTATATGGTAATAATCGGCCGTATCGTAACCGTGACTGGTGGATTCAAATAACGGCCCCAGGTACAATGCGTTTACGCCCAAATTCTGTAAATGATCCAGCCAGTCGTAGATCAGTTTCAGCCGCGGACTGCCAGGAGAGGAAAAATCATTCTCCAGCGGAGCACCGCAAAATCCGAGCGGATAAATGTGGTAGAAAATCGAATCATAGGCCCAATGTCCCAATATTAACCTCCTTACCAAACGAAACCAGGGTGAGATCCATGCCCCACCTTAAATTCTAATAAAGTAGATTCGACCGTCCTTTTGCGTTCTTTTAATTCGTCCCTCTTTTTCCAGTTGTATTAAATGAACATAGGTCTCATTGAAGGCCAGACCCTTGTCAAAACCGGGAAGAGCGTCTCCGAAAATCTTTTTTGATATTTCAGAGGCCGTTTGGGGATTATTTGAAACGGACTGCCAGGTCAAGTCCTTTCTTTGGACGTGATGATCTAAAATTTCTCCCACCCTCGCTTTAAGATTGTTAAATGGCTCCCCATGGGCTGGATAGACCCATTGGACCTGCAAACCTTCTATCCGTTCCAGAGACCTTATAAAATGATCCAAAGGGAGAAAAGACGGACAGGCCAGGTCGGGACTCAAGTTGGGTGTTATATGGGGCAAAATACAATCCCCAGAGAGAAGGATTTGTTCTTCTGGTAAAAAAAAAGAAACATGCCCCCGGGTATGTCCCGGGGTAAAGAGAGCGCAGAAGGTCCTGTCTCCAATCTTTATCAATTCTTCGTCATTTAGAAAATGTTGGGTGATGAATTGGGCGGTTGCTGATGTAAAGGCGTCCAATACGGCGCTAAAGGTATAAATAGTTTTTTCATCCAGTCCATGATGCCGCCAAAAATATCCGATCGAGTCCATTTTCCGATGATCCCGATGAGCACGGCAAATAGACTCGAATTCAATCTCCGAGAGATAAATACTGCCGCCTGAAATTTCTTTGATTCGCCCGGCGAACCCGCAGTGATCCACATGGGAGTGGGTGATGAATATCCGATCGACATCTTCCACGCTCCTCCCTATGCGGGCCAAGACGTTTTTGTACATGGACAGACTTGCTGGTACATAAGGCCCGGTGTCGAAAAGGGCGAGCCGTTCCTGTTCAACTGCTGCAAAGGTGTGGACACCATCCAGCCCAAAGGAAAGAGGCAAGCTGATTCTATAGAGTCCGGAGGCAATTTCTTGAATATTTTCTTTCAATAGGTACCTGAAAACTTGGGGATATAATATCGGGACTTTATTGTTTTTCCGTCCTAATTTTTGGCCAATGATTCTAACGGTTCAGAAAGCAGCATCAAGTAAACCAAGGTCCTCATCACCCAATCCTATCAAACTTTTTTAACCATTTTTTTATGCTTAACATACTTTCTTTTAAAAATCTAATCCCCTTTTTGGTTATAAAGGTGTTTATGATTCGCTTGTCTGCAACGTCAGTCCTCCATTCAACCAATCCATCCTTCAAGGGAGTTGATGGAAGGAAGGTTTCTGTCGAAGGACGAAAGGTTGGCCAACGGCTAACCTATCAGGATTTATTAAGCCCTTCATGGGGAATTATCTCCTTTTATAGCGGGCCGATTTAGTGACAACTGAATTCGTTTTTAGTGGATTTTTGATAAACTGGGAGTAAACAAAACCTTCAGCAAAATTCCATAAAGGAAACCCAACGAAGGTGGAAATGACCTTAGAGGGAGCGCCGAAACAGGATATTCCTTGATAAGGAGATATCTTAAAAGGGTTTGAATAAGTGTTTAAGTTCATGAACGCCGGAAGTATAAGGCCGGCGTTCATGAATTCGATACTGTTTAAGGAAAAAAGGGGAAGTTAGGCCTTGTTAATTTTTCCTTACATCCTTTTGGCCTTTTCCAGGTAGGTTTTCAAATTGTTTTTGATGTCTCGTTTGTTGTATTTCCCCACACTGGTCTTGGGCACGTCATCCACAATGGCCACCAGTTTGGGCAGCATCCACTTGGTGATTTTTCCTTTGGACACGCCTTCGGCCTCCAGAAATTTAATGAAATCTTCTTCCGTGGACTTGGAACCTGGAACCAGCTTGACCAAGGCCAAGGGTATTTCCCCCCAGACATCATCCGGAACTCCGACGACGGTAGCTTCCAGCACAAAGTCGGCCAGACCGGCCAGATTTTCCAGCAACACGGTCGGGACCATTTCAGAACCGCTGCGAATAACATCAGACATCCTGTCGGCAATGATAATAAAGTCCTCTTCATCCACTGTGGCCATATCTCCGGTGTGGAACCAGCCGTCGCGCCAGACTTCAGCCGTTTTTTCAGGATTTTTATAATACTGTTCCATGACCCATGGCCCTCGAATAATGATCTCGCCGATAGTGCTGTTGTTGTGAGGCACCGGATTCCCTTTTTCATCCACCACCTCGATGTCCAGCCCGAGTATGGGAAGTCCTGTTTTGACCTTGACTTCGTCAATTTTTTCCTTAGGCCAGTTTCTCATATATTTCTTAACAAAGGCCCCGATGGTCACGGGCGCTGTTTCGGTCATACCGTATCCGGAAGCGGCGCTGAATCCCGGAATGCGCTTTTCCACCTTGGCCTTTAAGCCCAAAGGCAGGGCCCCACCGCCGACACCCACTGACTTCAGGCTGCTCAGGTCATATTTGTCCAAATCTTTATATTCCAGAATTAGGGCCAGAATAGTCGGCACGACCGCCACCACGGTCACCTTTTCGGTTTGAACCAGGTCGCAAAAACCATCCACGGTAAACATCCCCGGTAGGACGATTTTTGCAGCACTGAATACATAGGCAAAAGGCTGACACCAGGCATGAATGTGGAAAAGAGGTGTAGTCATCATGGGCACAACATTTTCTCCAAGATACTCGACACTGGGATCATTGCCGACAGCCTGCATGGCCATCAGATGAATGGTTTGCAGATAAAGGGCCCGGTGAGTAAACATAGCCCCTTTGGGAAGACCTGTGGTGGCCGTGGTGTAGCAGAGGGTGGCAAAGGTGTCTTCGTGCAGATGGGGCCATTCGAATTCATCCGATTCCGCTTCCAGCAGGGCCTCGTATTCATAAAGATTTTCAATTTTGCTTTTAGGCAGTCCCCGTTTATCGGACATATAGACAAAACTTTTCACTTTGTCCTTGATCTGATCATAGATGCCTTCCACCATGGGCAGGAGGATATCGTCAAAGAAAATGGCTTTATCTTCGGCATGATTGATGGTGTAGATGATATGTTCCAGGGCTAGCCGGACATTGATGGGATGGAGCATAGCCCCGGAGCAGGGAACGGCGTAATAGAGCTCCATATGACGGTGGGTATTCAGGGCCATGGTGCCGACCCGGTCTCCGGGTTCTCCCGGCTTGCCGGGCTTGATTCCCAGCTTTTTAAGAGCATTGGCCAGCTTGCAGGTCCGTTTGTACCACTGAAGCCAGGTGAATCGCTGATATTCAGCGGTGAATTGGTTACGGTAAACGATCCCTATCTCGTTCGGGTAGATTTTAACAGGCCTTCTCATAAAGGTCGTGAGGAGTAGAGGGTAATTAGTGCTATACTCAGGGTAAGTCCTTGCTTCCATTTTCAATCTCCTTTCTAAGGGAAAAACGTTGGCGTGAAGGGGTTGGCTTATAAGGCCTATATCTATATCATAAATATGAAAGATATCAAGAATAAGTTTTTTTAAAAAGCAAAATTTTTAATCTTATCTAGGAGAAAAAGGGAGGCAAAAAAAAATTAAAATATCACCCTAAAATTAATTGTAGAAAAATTATTCAGGGCCTGATAACATTTGTTTAGTAAATAACAAAGCAAATAATTTTTTATCAAATTAAATGAAGCGGATAACTGAGAAATCAGTCGGCGATAGACCGGCCGAGCAGATCCGAAAGGCGAGAAGAAACTCATGAAAAAATGGGCATTCAGGGGTGTAGTTCTATTGGTGATTTTGGCCGTGGTCATTTATGGGGCCGTTTATTTTATCCGATCACTTTCTCATGAAAAGGTGGACGATGCCTATGTGGCCGGAACCATTGTGCCCATTGCCTCAGAGGTCAGAGGGCGAGTCGTGAAAATTTTTATTAAGGACAACCAACAGGTCGATGCCGGAAAGCCGTTGCTGGAAATTTTTCAAGAAGATTTTAACTCTCTGTTTCAAGAAAGGAAAGAGACGGTAGCACGCTTGACAGCCGAAGAAGGCGAGATTCAAGACTCGGTAGAAGAAAAAAAGAAAGCCCTCCAGCAGGCCCGGGCCAGTTTGAATGCCGCTCTGGCTGAGGAAAATCTGGCCGACAAAGAATTGGAGCGGCATCATAATTTATATAAAGAGGGATTGGTTACCACGAGTCAGTTCGAACATGCAGAATCCGTCTTGCAGGTGGCCCAGGCCCGCAAAGAAGCGGCGGCGGCGGCGGCGGCCGGAGCGGAAACGGCCATAAAAACCCTTGAGGCCCGTTTCAATACCCAGAATTATCGGGTCAAAGAGGCGGAATTGGCACGGAATAGGGCCCAATTAGATCTGTCAAGAACGGTAGTCTCGGCACCCATCGCTGGGATCATCGCCATGAAAAATATTGATGTGGGAAAATACGTGCAGCCCGGGCAGACCCTGCTTTCCATTGTTAAAGAGGATCCCTGGATCGTGGCCAATTTCAAGGAAACCCAAATCAAAAAAATGACTGTGGGACAGCCTGTGAAGATAAAAGTTGATGCCTATCCCGGCAAGGTTTTTAAAGGGCACATTGACAGTCTGCAACCAGGCACAGGCGCTGTTTTCAGCCTGCTCCCTCCGGAGAACGCTACCGGTAATTTCGTCAAAGTGGTGCAGCGCATTCCGGTCAAGATCGTTATCGATTCTCCATTCGACCCGGATCACCCTTTATGGCCGGGCATGTCCGTTGTTCCTGATGTGAACGTGAGCCGCCAAACCGGCTCCAAACTGTCTAATCCATAGAGGTCTTGTGGACGAAAAGCAAGAAACCCCGATTCATAAATGGCTGATCGCCATAACGGTGATGACCGGAACCATCATGTCTGCTATGGATGGCAGCATTGTCAATGTCGCCCTGCCCCACATTAGAGCCTCCATTGGCGCCTCCGTCGAGGAGATTACCTGGGTCGCCACAGGCTACATTCTCTCCAGCGTCATCATCATGCCCATTGTGGCCCTGCTGAGTTCCCGGTTCGGACGCAAGCGGTTCCTTAATATTGCTGTGCTGATATTTACTGGTGCTTCCATGCTCTGTGGACTTGGCTGGGATTTGAATTCATTGATTACCTTCCGTATTATTCAGGGCATAGGCGGTGGCGCCCTCATACCTGCGGCCATGGCCATACTTAGAGAAACCTTCCCACCCGAAGAGCAGGCCAGGGCCATGAGTATCTATGGGATTGGCGTTATGCTGGGTCCTGCGTTGGGCCCCACTCTCGGAGGATGGATTACCGATAACTATTCCTGGCCGTGGATCTTTTATATCAACGTACCTATTGGCATCATCAACATTCTCCTGGTCATAAGGTTCATTAAGGATCCGCCCTTTCTGGTTCGAGAAAAAGGAAAAATGGATTTTGCCGGCCTGCTGTTCATGGCCTTCGGCCTGGGAGCATTCCAGATTTTGTTGGAAAAAGGCAATATAGAAAATTGGTTTTCATCCAATTTCATCAAATATCTGGCCATCATCTCCTGCCTGGGTTTTCTGCTGTTTATCTGGCGGGAATTGACCACCGATAGACCAGCAGTTAATCTGCGGATCTTAAAGGATCTCAATTTCACCTCAGGAACCTTTCTCGGCGGTCTCCTCGGGATGGGTCTCATGGGCGGTCTTTTCACCTTACCGCTCTTCCTGCAACAGCTCCTTAATTACCCGGCCTTCAACTCGGGACTAGCGCTTCTGCCGAGGAGCATTGCCATGCTCATGGCTATGCCGATCGGGGGCAGGCTCTATAACCGGACAGGACCAAAGTGGTTGATCGGGTTGGGGCTCTTTATGACTTGTGTTTCATTTTATCAGTTTTCGCGCCTCTCCCTCGCCGTCGGCTATTGGGATATATTTGTCCCCCAGGCCTTACAGGGAATCGGATTCGGACTCATATTTGTTTCCTTAAGTACAGCGGCCTTGTCCACTATTGAAAAACCGCTCTTGATTGATGCTTCCGGCCTTTACTCGGTCGTCCGGCAGGTATTCGGAAGCATCGGCATCGCCGCGGCGGCTACCCTGTTGACCCGGGGAGAAAACTGGAACAGGGCCTTGCTGGTAAAAAACATAACCGTGAATAGAAACGTTACGAATGAATTCCTGCGCCATCTTTCATCCTATTTTTATTCACTTGGCTTGGACCAGACTGGTGCAGAGCAAAGGGCTGGTAAGGTGGTAGAAGGGATCGTTATGAAACAATCAAGTATGCTGGCCTTTAATCATATTTACTTCTTGGTCGCTGTGCTTTTCTTGATCTCAATCCCTTTGGTATTCCTCATTAGAGACGACAGATTGGCCAATTTTAAGGAGGGGGCATGATGGAAAAATCACCTATAACCATAACTATCTCGAGGCAGATGGGAAGCGGCGGGTCTTATATCGGTTATTCGGCGGCCAAAGAACTCGGTTTCAAGTACATTGACCGGGAGATATTACGCCAAGCGGCTGAACGTCTTGGGACGGATGCCGGGGCGCTTGAACATCTGGATGGAAGATCGGCCAGCCTTTTAGAGACGATCATGAAAGGTTTTTCTTTCGGCCTGCCGGAAATATCCCTTCCCTTGCCTCAGCGGCGGCCGGTGGACCACAGGGAATTGTTTTCCGTGGAGTGTAAAATCATGAACGAGATCGCCGACCGATACAGTGCCGTGATCGTAGGTCGAGGGGGATTTAATACCCTGAAAAATCGCCCTGAAGTGATTCGGGTATTTGTCCACGCCCCGCTGGAATTTCGAATTGAACGGATAATGAAGGCTCAAAACATAAAAGACAAAAAGGAAGTTCAGGCCAGACTTAAAGAATCGGACCACATCAGGGCCAAGTTCATACGAGATATGGCCGGGGTCGATTGGACGGATGCCCGAAACTATCACCTTTGCATTGACTCAAGCCTATTCGCCTTCCCAACGATCATAGCAATGATCGTCAAGCTGGCTGAGAAAAAAACAGTTTAGACTTTTTTAAGACCGCTTCAAAAGAACATAGGCAGACCTTACCTCAAGGGGATGCGGCATCACACAGCTTTCCCAACGAAAAAAAATGATCGATATTTTGTTAAAATCCAAACTTCACTTAGAGTGACATAAATGTTCTGACTAGTATTTGGGTTGACGGACAGTGTCCAGATAACTCTTCCTACGATTTTCACTTACAACTGTTTTAAAAAGATAGACCAGAAAATTAACGATTAACCTTTAGCCCACCTGACCTGTAGCTGGTAAAGTGAAGGAAACAGGAGGTAGGCTATGATAAGCAGTGGAGAACAAAGGAAAGATAAGCTTGAGGGTCGCGTTAAGGACAAAACGCTGGATAACCTCTTTTATACGGTCATTTAATCTCTGAATCGTCGGAATACCTGTCTGCTGACTCCAAGTCGTGCCATCGTAGTGCAACACAGTGCCTCGCTCGCCTACGGCATAGATATTACTGGCCGAGGTGCCCCATAAATCCGATAGATCAAACGATAAACCACTATCAAATAATATCCCATATTAGTAATACCATCGTAATGGATCAGCTTTCCATTGTTTTTAGTTGCTCATAGATTTGTCGAATCGGTACCCCACAAGGCAGTTGCAGTATGTGGGTTTTCATCACCACCCCATGTACAGTTCTTATATGTCCATACTTGACCATTATAGTGGCTAAATCCACCACACCAACCTGTAACCCATATGTCAATTGGTCCACTCGCCCAAGAACCGTACAGATGTGATACGGGGAATATCGCCTCAGCTTTCCATATGCCATTCTGGTAATGGTATGCGTCCGATTCACCAAATACCCACGAATCTTTTGCCGAGAACGCGAGTCCGGCATTTGCATAAGTCATGATCGGTGCGGTTTCCACCGTCCAATCCGCCTTCTTCAGTTTATAGACTGTCTGACGGACAGATTGGGAAACTTTCGCCTGCTCCAAAACCTGGCCATAGATGGCGCCAACAGTTTCCCGGCTATCGTTCCAAGCTACAAGATATCGGCCGCCTCCATAACCGGCCACGGGCCCAAACTGGTGTGCGAACGCGGTTGCTATTGGAATAGCTTGTTTCGTTGTTTCGGAACGCAAAGGCCGGCATTGAATAGGATATTCACCCTGGCCGCCCTGCCCTTTTGCGCCAAAGCCGCGTCTATGGCCTCTTGCAAAGAAGGCATAGGCTTGATAAAGGTTTGGGATAAGAAATGGGGATCCAAATCCGTTAGGCCCCAGATCTGCCCACCCTGCTCCAGGAATTTTAAATTCCTGATGACTCTATGATTCCCCAAACGATAAGGTTGGTCAAGCAATGCCCGAGCCTTTTGCAAGTCGCCGGTTTGCCGGATCAATTCTTGAAAGTCTGCCGGACCCGGACCCTGAGGGCACGGCATGACCAGGATCAGAATGCCGTCCTCCTTTAAGGCCATTTTTCCATGTTCAATGGGCTTTTGGGATTGATAAAGATCGATATCCAAAGGTGGCAAAGCAACGCTGATCAAAATATCCGCTTTGTTTTGAAAAGGGAGCGTGAAGACCTCATCGGCCTTTTGAGCAGAGGCCATCAAGGTTTTCTGAATGGAACCGCTGAAGGCAGCATAAAGCTGATGTTCCGGAGTCAGAACCAGCATCAGGGAAAAGATAGGCGGAACCGGCATTAATCGCAGGGCCTCTTCCAGATCTTCATGCACCGGATTGCCAGCCAGACGCAGCGGTTGGGCTTCCAGCTCCATAGCCAGGGAGTGATTGGCCACAATGGAAGAATAGGCCGCCACTCCAGGGATAACCGTTTTTCTGCCTCCGGTATAACCGGCAAAATAATGGGGTTCCACGGAACCGATGACCAACAGCCGGTCGGCCATCACAATCTCTTGATTGACCATAACCCGCGTTCCACGGGTTGTTTCCCCAAGGAAGACCATGCCCCGTTCCTGCCGGCAGTCATGGAACATAAGTTTATTCCTAACTTCCGGCCATAGGGGATCAAAGATACGGAGGCACCCTTCTTCACTGCTCTTTTTATGTATTCCGGTAGCCACCATGATCTTCAACGGGTAAGGAGCAAGTTCCGGCCAGAGGAATTCCAAGACTCGGCCGGTTGGGGTCGGCCGGGTTTCATCATTGACGATGACCAATAACGACCGGCATCCTTTTAAAAATTCAGACAAGCGTGGGGAGTTCAGGGGATGTTCAAGGGCCTTTTTTATTCCTGTTTCAAAAGAGATGGCCTGAATTTCCCGGGGAGCAAGAAGCTCTCCCCAGTTTTTCTTTGGGATCTTAAGCGGGAGAGTTTTGTTGCCATAGGGGATGGAAAGGGTTATCATGAAAAAGTAGAATTCCAGGGGTCGAGGATTCCAGGAATCAGGGATTGCCTTTTTTAACGATTTCTCAAATAACTTAAAGAGATCGTTCTTAACCGTTTCTTCCAAGAAAAATCCCTTGAATCCTTGACCCCTGGAATCCTTGAATCCTTTCTTTTTTTAGGCTGCTTTCCGAGTCTTCTTTTTCAAACGGCTGATCCGGCGTCTTAATTGATCAATGCCTTTTTTATCCTTTTTCTCTCGGGCTTCCAATTTCTTTTTCCGTAGCTCCATTATCTTCTCTTTCAATTGGCGCATAGATCGATCCCCTTTTTTGCCGGAATCTTCTTTTATCCCTCGGGCCTTTTTAATGGCCGCCAGGACTTCCTCTTTATTCATCCCGTGAACGCCGGATATCTCGGGAATGGTCAAAGCCACATCACGCAGTTCCTTGGCCGTCATTTTTTCCAAAGGTTTTTCTTTTTTTTCGGCCCTTTCTTTTTTACTCATAATGCCTTTTCTCCTTTATCCTTTTTTTGTTTCAGCTAATTCCGCCATTTTTAAAAACGGCTTAAAAAGATCAATGGGGATGGGAAAAAGGGTGGTTGAATTATGCTCCGAAGCCACTTCCCTTAAGGTCTGGAGATAGCGAAGTTGAAGGGCAATCGGGTGGGCTTCAATGATGCCGGCGGCATCGGCCATGCGGGAAGCAGCCTGGAATTCCCCTTCAGCGTTGATGACCTTGGCCCTTCTTTCCCGTTCGGCCTCGGCCTGCTTGGCCATGGCCCGTTGCATCTCCTGGGGCAGATCGATTTGTTTCACTTCTACGACCGTCACCTTAATTCCCCAGGGATCGGTATGCATATCCAGGATTTCCTGTATTTCCGTATTGACCTTTTCCCGTTCCGACAGGATCTTATCCAATTCCGCCTGGCCGCAGACACTGCGCAAAGTGGTTTGGGCCAACTGAGAGGTGGCATAAAGATATTGCTGAACTTCGATGGTGGCCTTGACGGCATCCATGACGCGAAAGTAAACCACGGCATTGACCTTCACGGAGACATTGTCCCGAGTGATAACGTCCTGTGGCGGAACATCCATGGTCACAGTCCGCAAATCCACTTTAATCATTTTATCAACAATGGGAATCAGGAGAATCAATCCCGGTCCTTTCGACCCCAACACCCGCCCCAGGCGGAAAATGACGCCTCGTTCATATTCGTTTAAGATACGTATGGCACTGCTTAAAAAGAAGATAACCAGAATAATAATGGCTGCCAGGAAGTACATAATAAACTCCTTTCTTTTAATTGTTGATAGTAGATTGCGGATTCCAGGATGCCGACTGTCATCCCCGGTTTTTATCAGGCATCGGGCATCGGGCATCGTTCATCGCCCTTTTGAATTAGACATACTATTGCTTTCGTTTCACTTTCAGCACCAGATTTTCGATGTTTTCTACTTCCACGACTTCTCCGGGTTCAATGATTTCTTCGGAGCTCGCATTCCAGATTTCTCCATGGACGAAAACTTTTCCCGGATTGTCTGGGGTAATTTTTTGATGCACCCGTCCCACTTCTTTGATAATCCCCTGATCCCCAGTCTGCGGTTTCCTTCGGTAGGCCTTTACAGCCAAGGCGATAACAAAAACAAAAAATCCGGAGATAACCAAAACCGTTGTAATCAGGACCTGAAGAGAAACCCCCATTTGCCCCTCCCCTGTTTTGAATAGCATCAGAGAGCCGAGCGTTAAAGAAACAATACCGGCCACGGTCAATAGACCGTGGCTGATCACCTTGATCTCGGCGATAAAAAAGACAATGGACAGAAAAATGAGAAGGACTCCGGCATAATTGACCGGCAAGGTCTGCAGGGCAAAAAAGGCCAGAATCAGACATATCCCACCGATGACTCCGGGGAAAATGCCCCCGGGATGGGCTAATTCAAAAAAAATGCCCATCATGCCCAGCATCATCAATATGTAAGCCAGATTAGGGTCACTGATGGTCCGAAGGATACGGTCACGAAAATTTTCTTTGAGATAGACAACCGGAAGACCCTGGGTCCGGATCATCTTCGGTTGTTTGGAAGTGGTAATCTGCCGGGCGTCAGATTTTTGCAGCAAGTCCGTTAGATCATTGGCCACCAGGTCGATCACTTTGAGTTCCACGGCCTTTTCAGCAGTGATGGATTCACTTTTTGAAACTGCCGATTCAACCCAATCCGCATTGCGCTTTCGTTGATCAGCAATACTGCGCACATAGGCTACCATGTCCTTTTCAACCTTTTGGGCCATGGTCTTATCAATGTCTTTACCGCCAACATTAACTGGATGGGCAGCTCCGATATTGGTCCCCGGGGACATAGCCGCCAGATCAGCAGCCAGGACAACCAATACCCCGGCCGAAGCCGCACGGGCCCCGCTGGGAGAGACAAAGACGATTATTGGAATCTGAGCGTTTAAAAGCCCCTGAACAATGGCCCGCATAGAAGAATCCAGACCTCCGGGTGTATCCAGTTGAATCACCAGGACGGCCGCCTTGTCTTTTTCGGACTTAGTGATGGATCGGGTTATAAAATCAGCCACCGGAGGATTGATGGAACCGGCAATGGTAATGACATAGATGGGTGGCTTTTCGGAGGCCTGCACGGCTAGAGACCACGACAATAAGACCACCAGGAAAATTAGGGCTAAAACGAAATAGGAGAAACGAGGGATGTTGGACGAGGGATGTTGGACGCGGAAGGGCGGATGATAGGTCATCCCTTGTCTTAGCGAAAAGGTCGTCCCCAGTCCATCATTAAAAATCCGCAATCCGCAATCCGCAACTCCGAACTTTATTTTTCCAATCCATCATAAATACGCCTGATTTTTTTCAAATCCTCCCAGGCTTCCCGTTTAAATTCAGGATTTCTGAGGAGATACGCCGGATGAAAACTTGGTATGAGTTGCCTGCCGTTTAAATCAAATAGGTGTCCTCTCAAGTCTGAAATTTTCTTCTTTGATCGGGTTAAGGCCTGAGCAGCGGAATTACCGAGGGGAACCAGGATTTGAGGATCGATCAACCGAATTTCTTCTTCGATAAAGGGCCGGCAGGCCTCAACCTCCTCCTCCAAGGGTACCCGGTTTTCCGGAGGGCGACACTTGACCATGTTGGTAATATAGACATCCTCCCGGCGCAATTCAATGGCTTGAATCATTTTTGTCAACAGTTGCCCGGCCGGTCCGACAAAAGGGCGGCCTTGTCGATCTTCTTCAAACCCAGGGCCTTCCCCAATAAACATCAGACGGGAATTTGAAGTCCCCTGCCCCGGGACGGCCTGAAGCCGATTCCGGAATAAACGGCATTTTTGACATTCAAGTATCGTCCTGTTTAAATCCGGGATCGATTCGAAGTGGTCAGATGAATGACGGGTATGGCCCGATAGCTCTCGGTTTTTTTTTGGCCAGGGTAAAAATGGCCTCCCCCAGTCTTTTTGAAGTTCAAGAAGTTCTTTGAGCTGTCCTACGAATTGATCGAGGCCGGCTGGATACATATCGGAAACCGTCACGATTTTTTGAGCTTCTTATTTTTGCGATTGACAATATTATCAAAAATGAGGCTGGCCACTTCATCCTTGGGCATCAGCGGCAAAAACTTGGTTTTCCCGTCAGGAAAAAGGAAAAGGACCTGATTGGTATCATAGCCGAAACCGGCATCCGGCTTTCCGATAGGATTGGCCACAATCAAATCCAGATTTTTCTCTTTCAGCTTCTGAAGGGCATTGTTAATGAGATCTTCTGTTTCAGCGGCAAATCCCACCAGAAATTGATTTTTTTTCTTTTGTCCCAACCGCTTGAGGATATCCGGATTTTGGATCAAGGTTAAATGAAGAGAGGTTTGCCCCTTCTTTTTTATTTTATGGGGGGTAACCTCTTGCGGACGATAATCAGAAACAGCGGCGGCCTTGATGACAATAGAGGCCGTGGGAAAAGCCTTCATGACCTCTTTTTCCATTTCCAGGGCCGAGGTGACTCGAATGGTTGAAACACCGGGCACCGTTTCCAGATAGGTCGGTCCGGTGATCAAGGTAACCTCAGCCCCCCTCCTCCGGGCCACCCGGGCCAGAGAAAAACCCATCTTGCCGGTCGAGGGATTAGCAATAAATCGGACTGGGTCTATGGCTTCCCATGTACAGCCAGCCGTTATCAGTACCTCTTCTCCTTTCAGGTCTTGGGGAGAAAACAGATTAAGGACTTCTTCAAGGATGACTTCCGGATCCGGCAGACGTCCCGGCCCTGTTTGTCCACAGGCCAAAGGCCCTGAGGAAGGCTCCAGGACTCGATGGCCGAATTTTTTTAGCATTTTTAAATTAGATTGGACAACGGGATTTTCATACATTCGAACGTTCATGGCCGGACAAAACAGTTTGGGTGCCGGACAGGCCAAAAGAAAGGTGGAAAGCAAATCATCGGCCAGGCCGTGGGCCGCCTTGGCGATCAGATTGGCTGTAGCTGGGGCCAGGATGATCAGGTCCGCCCATCCGGCCAACTCGATATGATTCATGGCCCCAGGACTGTAAGAATCGAAAAGGTCAGCATAGACTCCATAAGGGGTCAAGGCCTGAAAGGTCAAGGGGGTAATGAACCGCTGAGCATTCCGGGTCATGACCACCGCCACTTGGGCCTCACCATCGGAAAGGCGGCGAAGTAATTCAACGGTCTTAAAGGCTGCTATCCCGCCGCTGATGCCCAAAACAATGTGCTTGTCTTTAAGCATAAAATTTGCCACAATTGGGTGTTGACTTTAGCCTGTCGTCCTACGCAAATCGTACATTTTTCAAATTAACTATAGGCAAAGTAAAAAGGGCAAAAGTCGTAGATTCCCCTACTGTCCCTCCTGGGTTGGGATCACCCAAATCTCAACATGGGTGTTAAACATAGTCTCTTCAATAAAAAAGAAACTACGCTTGTTCTTTTTTTCAAACAATAAAACCGTTTTGGGAGGCAGTTTAAAATTCCCTTTGGCCTGCCAGTTGTCACGGGCCATGGCGTCTTTAAAATAATTGCTCAATGATTTCACTTCCACATTACCATCAAATACCTCGACCCCGGCAAGCAAATTGGGGGATTGAAAAACCTGGGTTTTTTTGGTATCCTGTTTAAGTTCATTGGGGATTTGGATATCTTCAAAATCGTAATATCTGGCATCCGGACGGTCCAGCTTTTTGTCGGGCTGAGGTTGGGGGACTGTCACTGAGGTAGAAGATTCCTTCTTTTGCTCATTAAGGACACTGCCGCAGCCCAGCATGAGTCCCATCAAGCCAAAACAGACAACCATCCATCTCAATACTTTGAAACCCTTTTTTAATATCATCTCCCGGCTCCTTTCTATGACTTGTAATGAATTCCAGGGCGGTTAAAAAATAGTAATTATTAATAGTAGTAAATTATCATTCTCCTCTCATTAAGTCAAGAAAAACCAGAAAAAAGACCCCTTCCATTCTGACTAATTTTTTTCTAACTCTCCCCTTCACTCTCTTACCAGGTCGCTCCGTGAATCACTCCGTGACAGCGGCAGGCCGTGGCCACAAAAAAAGGGGGGCCGGCTTTTTTAGCCAGTTTACCGATCCTTCTTAATTCCTTAAAGGCATATCCACCCAATCCCGGTGCTATTTGTCGACTTTCAATAACCTCCAAGGTCCCCTTTGGGGATGATTGCTCGGCCAGGGATTTCCAGAGAGGAACAGCTCGCTTCTCCTTGGTTTTAAAACAGTGGCCAAGGGGGGCGGGACAATTTTCAGGACAGATAAAGTCGGCATAACTTAAATAGAGGCCTTTTCTGTCGGTTCGACAATAAGGTAGGTCTAAACCCAAACTTTGAGGGGGCAATATGGCTTTAGGCCTTAGCCGGGTTTTTAAATTTAGACCCAACCATTTCCAGGCCAGATGAACCGGCAAAGCGGGAATGACCCAATCTTCATCTTTAATCCATACTTGATAGTCTGATAAAAATTGCGGGCCGTCAGCCAAGACACGGATTCCCGGAAAAGGACCTCGGTCTATCAAGGCTTCCGGCCGCGAATCAATAATCCAGATCCGGGCCTTTCCCCATAGACGAACCCATTGGGCCAGGGCCATTTTCCCAAACTTACCGAATCCGACTATAAACACCTGGGTCAACGGCGGCCTCTCGGGAAAATACCGATCACTGAAGGAAGCTTGACAGCCTCTGGGAAAAAGAGACGTGAAGGGTCTTTCCCTTCCCCCTGACCGCTGGAAAAATATTTAAACGTATTGGCTTTAATTAATAATTGAGTTCGAGACCCTCCAT
Organism: uncultured delta proteobacterium; assembly: GCA_963802945.1. Classification (GTDB taxonomy): domain Bacteria; phylum Desulfobacterota; class RBG-13-43-22; order RBG-13-43-22; family RBG-13-43-22; genus RBG-13-43-22. The sequence goes on along the minus strand of CAWDKY010000025.1, from coordinate 73,756 downwards.
CTAAATTTAAAATGAATTTAAATCCAAAAGGGAGACCTTTTAAATAATTTCCAAAATCATAAAGGGTAAAATAGGGCTTCTCCGTTACTAAAAGATAAATATACCCTAATCGATCCTGGGCCAAGACTGTTCTGTTGGTCTGAAAACTGCTTGGATTTACCCGGACCTGCCCTTTAGGATCCAAGAGGATGGGAAAAGACTGAATCCCCTGCAGGTAGGAAGAAATTCGCTCCTCGCTGTCATTGTCTTTTAAATCAATTAAAACCGCTTTGGGAAGATGCTCAAAATCTTTTTTAGGTTCAGCCAGGAACATCCCTTTCATGTGCCGGTTTCTGAGAGGTCCCAGGAAGGTTCCATCAACCAGAATTCTTCCGGCCGGTTGAAAATTTTCCAGATAAAATCCTCCATTGCAAACGACGGTGGCCCCGGTAGTCTGCTGCCATTCCTTGATCGTTTTGGGTTCCCCGTTAAAAAATACTTTAAATGACCAGTACTCAGGATGAATGCGTAATATGGCTATAGTATCCACTACGGTATTTTCAGAACGGACCGCCCAGCGAAGAAAGGAGAGACCAGGGGAAAGAGTTTGCCAGGAAATCAGCGCAGGATTGGGTTTGTCCTGCCCAGTTAGGACGGAAGGGAAAAATAAAAGAGCAATGATTAAAAAAGCTATAATGGATTTCATGTTTCGAAGGCAGGCAAACAATGACTTAAAAAAAATGGAGGCGGCAACCGGACTCGAACCGGTGAATAACGGTTTTGCAGACCGCTGCCTTAGCCACTTGGCTATGCCGCCTTACAGACAGGAACCCTGTATCTGGAGCGGGAAACGGGATTTGAACCCGCGACTTCAACCTTGGCAAGGTTGCACTCTACCACTGAGTTATTCCCGCTCAAATAAAAATATTTTACTCAAAACGGTATTTTATGTCAAATGAAAAAATGCTTTGTTTTGATTTAAAATAATATCCCAGTCCCGCCTTTAGCGGGATAAATGGGCCTTTTTGTTCGCCCCACATCTCGTCTCACTCCCACCCCATCGAGGCGGTGCCCGGTTTCAGCAACCTGTTAAGGTCTCTTACGACAACCATCTTATTTTAATCCAAGAAAAAAGGAAAAAGATACAGCTGATTAAAATAGTAGCCGCCCCAACCGGTGCGTTCAAATAGAAAGAGAGCAGGATTCCGGCAATACCCGCTATCAAGGAAGAGATCACAGCCACCCAGAACAAACCGGACATGCTTCCAGCCAGATTTCTGGCTGTAGCCGCCGGCACAACCAACATGGCGGTGACCAAAAAAAGTCCTATGACCTGAATACTGAAGGTCACCATGACGGCCAGTATCAGGGAAAAAATATATTCCAACCCCCTGACCGGAACCCCTCGGGAAGCAGCCAGGTGGTGATTAAGGCTGATTAACAACAACCGATTGAACAAGGGGATCATAACCAAAAAAATAAGAATCCCGACCACTAGAAGCAAAAAAAGTTTTAATTCACTGACAGCTAAAATAGATCCGTATAGGTAGGTTTCGAGATTGCGGGTTTCTTTTTGGGCATAAAGGACTGTAATCCCAATAGCCACGGTAGCCGACAGAATAACACTAATCACCGTATCGGAAGACAAATCAGACCGGTCCTTGACCAAGGTAATGCTGAGCCCAGCCAAAATCCCAAATCCTACCAGTGTGAACATGGGATTCAGGCCCCAGAGGACTCCCAGGGCCACGCCAGCAAAGGTGGAATGGCTTATGGCATCGGAAAAAAAAGCCATCCTGAAATTGACCACATGAACCCCCAAAACAGCGCAGAGGGGGGCAATGATCAACATAGCCCCTATGGCCCGCCAGACGAAAGCAAATTGAGCCCATTCAAAAGGGACCCAGACTTGCAAAAAAGAATATATAGGCTGAAAGAAGGCTTCCATAGTCAGGAGTTGTGATCCCTAATGGATGGATGTGGGCCATGAGGATGGGGATAAATTTGGACATGAAGCCCAAAGGTCTTGAGCAGGTTCTCTTCGGTGAGTGTGCTGAGTCCGCCGGAACAACGGACCGTCTTATTTAAACAAATGACGTGGTTGGCGTGGTTAGAAACCACAGAAAGATCGTGAGAAACCAAGATGACGGTCAACTGGGCCTGATCCTGAATATCAGACAGGAGGTCGCAGAAAAGCTCCTCTCCCGGGGCATCGATCCCGGCTGTCGGTTCATCCAGAAGCAAGATTTTGGGATTTCCTTCCAAGGCCATGGCCAGAAGTACCCGCTGCAATTCCCCGCCGGAGAGTTTGCCGATAAACCGGTCTCTTAATGCCTGGGCCCCAACTTTATGCAGCCCGCTTCTAACCCGTTCCCTGATCTTTTTATTTTTTCCCAACCAGAGAGCTTTCCTGCTGATGGAAAGGGTGATCAGATCTTCTACCGTACAAGGCAGACCCCGGTCAAATTCCAGGCGTTGAGGAATATAGCCGATGGAAGGACGTTCACCCACGGCCTGATTAAAATCAATGCTCCCGGTATAAGGGATCAATCCCAGGATGGCCAGTAGCAAGGTTGTCTTTCCTGCCCCGTTAGGCCCGATAACGGCTGTAGTTTCTCCGGCAGGAAAAGAACAATTCACTTCCTTAAGGATCTCAATGTTGCGAAGAGACACCCCGAGATTCCTGACTTCAATAGCTGACGGATAAACAATATTTTGATCTGGATGCATAATAAACACTCAAACCCTTTTGGGGCGCAACGTAGCAGGAAAATTCTAAATGTCGAAGTTAAATAGAAACCAATTGCTTCCTGATTCGAAATTCGATGTTCGTTATTCAATATTCGTACTGAAGTGCTAATTCGCTCCTATTATTCATATTCTTTTACTGCCTTACGCAATATCTCAAGATTCTTCCTCATGGCCTTTTCATAAGTATCGGCTGCCGGTTTCCCGGTAGCCACCGGATCCAGTTCGAATAACGGAACCCCTGATTCACGGGATAGAGTTCGAGCTATTTTATCAGAATATTGAGGTTCTGAAAAGATAGCCACAGCTTTTTGGCTTTTTAACATATAGATCAGCCGGATCATATCCTTTGGAGAGGGTTCTATCCCTGGATGGGATTCAATGACTCCGATGATGGTCAGCCCGATATCCCGGGCCAGATAGGCCAGGACATCATGAAAGGCCAGACATTTTTTATTTTTGGCCCGAGAGACCCAGGCCTTCATTTCGCGGGCCAGCCCTTCCAGTCTCATTGAATACTGCTTGGCATTGAAACGATATTCTCGCTCATGAACAGGGTCTTGAATGGCCAGCCCTTCGGCAATGGTCCCAACCATGACGGCTGCTGCCTTTGGACTGACCCAGGCATGTCCATTAACCGATTCGGCATGGTCATGGCCATGGTCGGTAGCGGTTGAGTTTTTGGAATAGTGTGAAGACCTCGCATCTGGGGTATTCACTATGGGTTCCACTTTTTCAGCCGCCTCAATGACTCGAGCTTTGAGGTGGCCTTGTTTCAAGGCCTTGCCCAGGAATTCTTCCATTCCTAAACCATTGGTGATAATAAGATCGGTCCGGGACAACTTAATCAAATCACCCGGGGTCACATCATAATTATGGGGGCACCCTTGTTGGGGCGGCAGGAGCAGTTCAACCTGGACACCCGAAATTCCGTTAATCACATTGAGCGTCAGAGAATAGATGGGAAGAATGGTACAGACCACCCTGAGGGGCTTTCCCGGTTCCTTGGCAGAAAGGCCCGAAGTCAGGCACAATCCAAGGGATATCCAAAATAGAAAAACAGCTTTTTTCATGTTAAACTCTTAGACCTCTTTACAACAAACGTCAAGAAATCAGTGTTTATTTCTTGCTTCCATTCCAAAGCTTAAGTCTAACTACTCAAAAAACTGAATTCCGGCTTTCACCGGAATGACGAAAACATGCTAACGTCTACTTTTTGTGGGTACATTATTCTTCTTATAAGCAATTATTGCCCTATGGGGTCTTTGCCTTGCTTTCTTTTGGAAAAAATAGATCAATGCAGACCCTGACGTCGTCAAGCCATTTCTTCCGCTGAAGTTCTGTGCTGGTTACCATGGTAGGGATATCTTCATCTCCTATCGGCGATCCGCACCCTTTCTTTTATTGTACCCCCGCTCTTCAAAGGGTTGAAGTTTTTCTATCCACCTTGCTTTAAGAAGGGCCGATCCGAGGTGTATTAGATTTCTTTTGTCATTCTTTCTATGGTAACACCCAGAAGACCGCCCACCCTTTTCATTCCTTTCATTTTCTTTCGATTCTAACTCCCGTTCGATTATCTCGAACCGGTCCGATTTTTCTTCTCTTTTTTCACCGATTTTCTCCTTGACTCCCTTTTCCTCTCTATCTTATACTCGCCCAATTCGGTTATAACAACTCAAAAAGAGGAATGTATTGTCAAAAATGATGAGCTATTCAAAACCTCATCTTCATCACGGATATGCCAATCAGACACTTTCCATCTATGTGGACACAGGTGACATCAAGGTCCAAAAACTGGATCCGAAGATAAGGGACTTCTTTATAGGCGGCCGGGCACTGGGCCTATATTTCCTTCACAGAAGGGTAACCTCAAAAACCTCGGCCTATGATCCGGAAAATCCCCTGATACTGTCTCCCGGGCCTCTCGGGGGCATCCCTCAGTTCCCAGGCACCAGCAAATGCATGGCCATATCGCTATCTCCCATAACCCATATCCCCGGTGTTTCCAATTTCGGAGGGCATTTCGGAGCTTACCTTAAATATGCCGGTTTCGATGTCTTGGAAATAATCGGGAAAGCTCCAAAAGGCACCATGATTGTCATCGATGGTTTTAAAGGCGAGATCTATTTGACAGAGGCATCGGCCATTGATCAGGTTTTTGCATTCGGAAAGAATCTGGTCGATGAATTCTTGGGTCAGGGTTATGGCAAAAAAGATATCGTTTTTATTTCTACAGGTATTGGGGCCGCCAATACGACCTATGGATGTATTAACAGTCATTACTATGATCCTACTAAACCGATGGATGGAAGCCGAGGCATTTTTCGAACCAAACAGGCCGGCAGGACCGGTCTGGGTTCGGTGATGATGGATAAAAATATACGGGCCGTCGTTATCCTGGCTGAATATCCTCACGGCGAAAACCCCTATGGCGCTCATGACTGGGAGAGGGTCAAAAAGGCCGGGGCCCGGCTTCACAAAGTCGTCAAGGAAGTCGACCCGAACTCCTTGCAAATGTCCAAGAAGGGCTCTGCCGGTCTGATCTCTTTCATGAATCAAGAGGCCTATCAGTCCCTGCCGGTGAAAAATTACCAGTTTGGGTCAGACCCTCAGGCCGGGCAGATATGTGGTACGACCTATGCCGAGCGATTATTTGAGCATCGTGGGATGGATGGCTGTTTTCCGGGATGCAATTTGAGATGCACCAAGGGGGGCTGCGTGACCCTGACCACCGGTCCCCGCCAAGAGCGGGTCTGGGTGGATGGGCCGGAATATGAAACAGCCGCCGGCTTCGGTTCCAACCTCGGCATATGGAATCCTGAGTTTATCATGGAGGCCAACTGGCACTGCGACAACTATGGCATGGATACCATTACCGTGGCCGTCATTATGGCCTTGATCATGGAATGCTTTCAAAGAGGTTATCTGACGGAAGAGGATACCAACGGATTTAAATTGAACTGGGGCGATCAAAAAGCAGCCTTGGCCTTTATCCATCAAATTGCCTATAAGGAAAACGAATTGGCTGAAACAGCCGGCAAAGGAATGATTGAATTAATCAACTGGATAGCCGGGAAATATGCTCGGAGAACAGGAAAGGCGGCTCCTTTAAAAGAGCTGGCACGCTTTGCCATGCACACCAAAGGGCTTCCCTTCTCGCTTTACCGCACCCACCGCTCCTTGTCCATGCAGGGTTCCTATGCAGCGGCCAGCGATATCGGAGCCCATCATGCCGCCGCCTGGCTCATCAAGTTGGATCTAATCGGGGCCTTTCCTACTTTTGAAGCCAAGGCCAGGGCCTTGATCACCTATCCCCGTGTCCGTCTGGGAAACGACAATCTGGGTCTGTGCAAGCTCCCCTGGGTGGATGTGTTCAATCCCGAGTCCGAAAACAAAAAGGATACGGATAAATACATCAATCCCGCTTCCCAGGAGATATACGCCGAATTTTATAACGGCATGCTGGGAACGGAAATGACCTGGGAAAAAATCTTCGAGCAGACGGATCGGGATATCAATCTCCAGCGGGTTATGAACATAATGACTTACGGAAAAACTACCGGGGAACACGACTGGATACCCGACAGGGCCATCGGACCGACCGATGATCAAATCTATAAGGCTGAAATGGATTATAACGATCATGAAGTGAGCCGGATTTTGGGAAAACCCATCCCGGAGATCTCAGCCATGAACCTATCAGAAAAACGGGAAATTCTGATGAACTATAGGAAAGAGCAACTTCGCAAGTTGATTCAAGTCTATTATCAGGAACGGGGTTGGAACGATTCGGGAATCCCAACGATCAATACCTTAAAAAAGGTGGGGTTATGGGATTTCCTGAATGAGGAAACAAAAACAAGAATCAGCGAGACACTTAACGCTTAGGGTGTAGTTCAACCGGGTGCCGACGGGAGGCGGCTGTTAACCCCTTCCTGCTAAAATGAAAAAAGTCAAAAACCTTTAATCTTGAATTTTAAATCCCTGCGACCGTCATTCCGATCTAAGGCCAATCCTCATTTGGGGCTTTGGAAAACACATAACAAAGCCTCAGTCCTTTATTCAACCTGTCAAAATAAATTTAATCGGCCGGCTACTTAGCTGGGGGCGGCTGGAAGGCCATCGCCGCTGCTTCTGCCTGGCAATCACGAAGCGGTTTGAAGCCTTTAGCACGGACGGCTGCCAATTCGGCCTTGGCGGCCTCAATATCTGCGCGGAAGACCGGATCGTCATGTAACCTGGCGACTGTACCTGCTCCTATGAATTGCCCTTCGGTCACGTCGCTCTGCCAATGGACGCCGCAAACTACCCGGCTTTCACCGAAAGCCCTGCCTCTGGCCAATATGGCATTGGTATGTTCCGGGTCGATCTCCGTGAGGATGAGGGCCCAAGCCCAGCCGAGAGAAGCATGGCCGGAAGGATATGATCCGTCGGTCATCAGTTTTTTTTCTTCATCAGGGGTACAGCTTGTCTCTTTGTTCACAACGAAAGGGCGGGGTCGTTTGTATTTACTCTTGGCCGCGTAGGTTGAAAGTCCCGCATCCATGAGGGTACGACGCATCAGTATATAAAGACGGGGGGTATCCTTCTCGGTGATCGGGGCATTGATGGCACAAGAGAAAGTCCCGGCCGCCTGCGGGAACTTCAGCTCAGCGTCTTGAGTTGCCAGCTCCCAGCGCGGTGTACCGCGAAAGGTGCGAGTTTTACGAAAAATTTCCTCATCCAGGGCCAAAGCAGTGGAGCCCGTTGTCGGGGGTTGAGGAATCAAGGCCAAGCTGTTGGGGAGTGCGTTGAACGGCAGATAACCCTTCAGGAGCCCGGGACTGATCTCAGGAACGGCAGCAGGCTTGCTCGGGGCTTGAATACCGGCGCAACCGACGAAAATCAAGATGCAAGCCACAACAAACAAGGTCCAACAGGTTGAAACATTCCATTTGAAATTTTTCATTTAATAAAACTCCATTCATTAATAAAGATGGCTTTTATATTATATGAAAAATAGGTTGAACCCAATATAAATTTTCAATCATCGTGTAAGTACTAAAATACTGTTAACTGCTTGCTGCAATATATTCAGTTGCTTTTTCATCGATGTCAGGTCCACACTTCTTAGATTTGAGGTCCAGCGCGGATTTATTATTTTTTTCCCTTTAATTGATAGACATAAACATAATGTTTTCTTAATTAAAATAGCATGATGAACAAATTATATCAAGTTTTACATAATGCCAAAGCTTTGGTAATCCAGCCAACCTGAGAAAGCAGAAAATGTTGATGAATCGAACTGGTGCCGTATTCCCTGGCTTCTTGACAATCACCAATGACCAACCTATACTCATCATGCAATTCTGATAGGAGGTTATCATGAAATGCCCGAGTTGCCTGATTGAGCTTCCTGATGATTCCAAGTTTTGCATGGTTTGTGGCCGGACACTGCAGAACGAATTGATTTGTACCCAGTGCAAACATGCCAATCCTCCTGCCGCTAAGTTTTGCCTCCAATGTGGCCAGCCTCTAACTCAAGCTCCACCGGCGGTTACGCTCCCGCCCTCCCCTGTCCCCACCTCCTTTGCCAATGGCCGCTATCAGGTCAAAAAATTCTTGGGTGAAGGGGGAAAGAAGAAAGTCTATCTGGCTCATGATACGGTGCTGGACCGGGATGTGGCCTTTGCCCTGATCAAGACCGAGAAGCTGGACAAAGCCTCCCGCCTGCGTGTCAGCCGGGAAGCGAAGGCCATGGGCAAACTCGGCGACCATCCCAATATCGTCGGTATCTTCGATATGGGCGAGGAGAATGGTCAACCCTACGTCGTTTTACCGCTCATGCCCGGCGGCGATGTCGAGGGTCTTATCGAGAAAGCCCCGGAGCACCGCCTGTCCCCTGAAAAAACGCTCAGCATAGCCAAGGCCGTGTGTAAAGGTCTGGAGTATGCCCATGGGAAAGGTATTATCCACCGGGACATCAAGCCCGGCAATATCTGGATGGGCACAGACGGCACAGCCAAGATCGGCGATTTCGGACTGGCCATCGCTATGGAGCTCTCCCGACTGACCCAATCCGGGATGATGGTGGGCACCTATTATTATATGCCGCCGGAGCAGGCCATGGGTGGTGAGGTTACGGCCAAAGCAGACCTTTACTCTCTGGGAGCCATGCTCTACGAGATGCTGACCGGCCGGCCTCCTTTCAGCGGCGATGATGCCGTGGCCATCATCGGACAGCATATCAATACCCCGCCTGTGGCCCTTACCTGGCACAGACCTGATCTACCTTCTCCCCTGTCCGCCCTCATTTTACAGCTTTTGGAGAAAGACCCGCAGAAACGCCCGGCTTCAGCCACCGAGGTGCTGAAGGCTTTGGAAACCATCGAGGCAGGAAAAACCTTGAAGGCATCCACAAAAGAAGTAATGGTGGAGAATCCCCTCTACCGGAAGGTGTTCATCGGCCGGGAGCCGGAGTTAAGACAACTCCAGTCTGCTTTTGATAATACCCTATCAGGACAAGGTTCTTTAAGAATGGTAGTGGGTGAGCCGGGCATCGGCAAAACCGCCCTTACCGAGCAGTTGGCTACTTATGTAAGCCTGCGGGGTGGTAAATCCATCGTCGGTCACTGCTATGAAGAAGGCTCACTATCCCTGCCTTATCTGGCCTTTGTGGAGGCCTTGAGGTCCTACGCCACAGACCGTGACCTGACTGAACTCAGGAAGGAACTGGGCACAGGTGCACCCGACGTGGCCCGTATTTGCTCCGAGGTGAGGGAGCGGCTCAAGATAGAGCCCGATCCCAAGGTCAACCCCGAGGAAGAAAGATACCGTCTCTTACAGGCTGTGACCGACTTCTTAGGCAATGCCTCAAAGGCCCAGCCTTTGCTGATTGTGCTGGAGGACCTGCATAGCGCCGACAGGGGCACTCTGGAGATGCTCGGGCATGTCTGCCGTTACTTAGAGGGAAAGCGGCTCTTGCTGGTCGGCACCTACCGGGATATTGAAGTGGACCGGGCCCATCCCCTTTCCGCCTCTTTGGCCGAATTAAGACGTTTGCCCAACTTCGGGCGTGTTCTCCTAAGAGGTCTTAATGCCGATGAGGTCAGAAGGATGCTTTCCAGCATCGCCGGGCAGGAGGTGCCCTGGGGACTGGCCGAAGCCGTGCACCGCCAGACCGAAGGCAATCCCCTCTTTGTTCAGGAGGTGGTGCGTTACCTGGCGGAAGAGGGTGTCATCTCCCGGGAGCAAGGGCGCTGGCAGACCAAAGGCGACACTCCGGTGGAGATGCGCATCCCGGACGGACTGAGGGATGTCATCGGCAAGCGTCTTTCCAGCTTAAGCGAATCATGTAACAAGGTGCTGGCCGTGGCGGCGGTCATTGGTCGGGACTTCCGGCTGGAGGTCTTGCAGAAGGTCGCCGGGATGACCGATGAAGAAATCTTTAAAGCCCTGGAGGAAGCCAGGAAGGCGGCAGTGATAGAAGAGAGGACCGGTGTGGGAGCTACCGTCAACTATCGCTTTGCCCATGCCTTCTTTCGCCAGACACTCTATGAAGAGATTATTGCCCCACGCCGTATCCGGCTGCACCAGCAGGTGGCAAGGGCCTTGGAGGAAGTGTACAAGGCACGGCTGGAGGAGCATGCGGCGGAGCTGGCCGAGCATTTCTCTTATTCATCCGATCCCGCCGACCTGACGAAAGCAGTGAACTATGGGGAGATGGCGGCTAAGAGGGCAACGGCCGTTTATGCTTACGGAGAGGCTGTAAAACTCCTTGACCAGGCCATCAAGGTCCAGGAAATCCTGGACCCGGAGGACAAGGCGAAAAGATGCGACCTGCTTTTGGACTTATGCGATGCCTTACTTTTAGCCGTGGAATTCAAACGTATTCAGGACGAAGTGGCCCCGGAGGCCTTTGCACTTGCCGAAGCACTTAAGGATAGTTCACGAGCTTTTCGTGTCTGTGAGTCCGCGTTATGGGCCATTAATGGCGAACAAGCCGGCCCGGGGGTTGCCACTCCTCAAACAGCGGAGTGGGCTGAACGAGCCGATCGTCATACCAGTCCTGACACCTTAGGGAGAGCCCTTGCGGACATGACTCTCGGGGCTATAACCTACTCTACAGGAAATATGCTTTTGGGGATCAAGCTCCTGACCAAGGGATTTGATTTGGCACGAAATCAAAATGACCCAAATAATTTATTGGCAGGAGCTTATATGCTATTAACCTATCGGACGGCACCCAAGCACGCTCAAGAGAACGCAAAACTTGCCGAAGAGTTAATAGAAGTGTCAAACCCAAGAGTGAAAGCATATCTTAGGGGTGGATTTTTGGCATCGGCTGGTAGTACCTTTCTCGCTTTAGGAAGACGGCAAAAAGCGGAGGAGGTTTGGACAGAGCTACGAGACATAGCCAAACGCACACGGCTGACTAACCTTTTGGTTGGGTCCTTAGGAATGGATGCGCTACTGCAGCTTATGGATGGCCGAATAGAAGAGGCGTTAGATACAGCCCGAGAGATACGCTCCAAAGGTGAAGAAGCCGGTATGCTCCAAAGTGCCATTATAACAGCCGGCTTGACTGGGAATAGAGCCCTGTTATATCTGGGCAGGTCTCTTGAGGACCTTGAACGTCGTCTCCGCCTTTTTATTGCAAGTCAAGGGCCAACTTCATTGCTTTGCCTGGTATTGGCTCATCTTGGAAGGAAAGAGGAGGCAATAGAATTATTGAAACAAGGGGTGGTGAGGCGCCCTTTTATTGGTACGGATGAAGATGAGACACCTAATTTTGTGGACCCCCCTTTTTTCGAGGCTGCTGTGTTGACCTCTTATAAACCAGCGGCCGAACTGCTGCTGAAGCGCTTCGCCGGTACCGGCGTGGTTACAAATGGCATTTTCTTTCCCACCTGCATCCCCCGCCACATGGGCGGGGCGGCGGCCCTGCTGGAGAGATATGATGAAGCCCACCAGCACTACCAGGAAGCCATCAGAATTTGCACAGAGATGAGGTTCCGGCCGGAGTTGGCCCTCAGCCGTCTTGAACTTGCGGAATTGCTGCTGAAGCACTTTCCGCAGGAGAAGTCAGAAGCCATCGCCCACCTGGACTTCGTCATCCCCGAGTTCCGCGACATGAAGATGAACACCTATCTTGAACGCGCCCTCCGGCACAAGGAGATACTGAAGGCATAGGTCAGACCTAATTTATCTTTTGCAATTTTGTACAAAATATGTATAATATTCCCATGAATTTTGATTGGGATCCCATCAAGAGGGGACTTAACCGGGAAAAGCACGGGATTGATTTCTATTCGGCCAGGATGCTTTGGGAAGATCCTGACCGAATAGAAATTGAAGCACCATATCCACTGGAAAATCGTTTCATTCTGATCGGAAATCTCCGTAATCATTTATGGACGGCTATCTATACAATAAGAAATGAGACGATTAGGATTATTTCGGTGAGACGTTCTCGAAAAGAGGAGAAAAAATTGTATGAAAAAGAAAAAATTAGCCCAAACCAATGAAGAGTTTGATCAAAGGTTTGACCAAGGCGAAGACATTCATCAACTTATTGATATATCCAAGGTGATTATCAATAAGCCGGCCAAAAAAGTTCGTATCACCTTGGATATCAGCCAATCCTTAGTTAAAGAAATCGATGCAATCCGGGAATCCATCGGTGTTGATCGAGGGGCTTTGATGAAGGTCTGGCTTTACGATCGAGTCAAAAAAGAAAAAGAAGCCAAAACCCAATAGACCTCCCGAGAAAGAGAAAAGCAACAAGATCAATCTGAGAATAAGAGAAAATAAATTGTCCAAAAGAAAAGCGACGAACAAAGACTGGCCCGAGTATTATGAGCGAGGGGATATTCTTAACGAGCTTTTAGAAGAACCCGTTCATTTCAGTTTGGATGATAGGCTTCAGAAAGAGATCCTTTCCGGGAACGGGTGAGAAGGCTTAAAAATTTGACCATCAAAATGGACCCCCTTCAGATCCAGATGATACGAAAAATGGCGGTTACAAAATCCATTCCCTATCAGACTTTAATCCGCCACTGGCTTTCCGATAAAATTAAAGGCGAATTAAATCTTACCAGATAACCCCAAAGCCAATGAGGACCTTGTTGAATTAGCTAAAAAATCCTCAAGGAATATAAAGGAATATAAAGGAGGTCCATGTCTCAAGAAATGGAAATGATCCTTCGACTGTTGGTCGCCGCTGCCCTTGGTTTTGTCATTGGTCTTCAGAGGGAGTGGAAGGATAAACCGGCTGGTGTCAGGACGCTGCCTCTGATTTCCGTCGGGTCAGCCCTGTTTGCCATCATTTCCGAAATGGGTTTCGTTGGCGGCGACCCTTCAAGGATTGCCTCCGGCATTGTCACCGGCATCGGTTTTCTGGGAGCAGGGGCCATATTGCACCGACATGGAGGGGTTGAAGGGCTGACTACTGCCGCAGCGATTTGGGCGACAGCAGGCATCGGATTGGCGGTTGGAGCCGGCCTTTACCTGATTGCCATTGTTGTGGCCGCCATTACCCTGATAGTTCTTTTTCTACCTCATGGACCAACATCGAAAAACACAAAATAGTCTTACAAGAATTTTCTTTTTGACCATTGGGGATCTTAAACTCGTTCCAGAAAATCAAGGACGCCCCGATTGAATTCTTCAGGCTGGTCGATGTTGGAAGCATGACCGGCATCGTTGATAATGGACTTAATTGCATCAGGTATTTTAGTGGCCATATAGTCCGTCGCAGCCAGGAAAGGGTTATCGAGCGCCCCGACCACCACCAGTGTCGGAACGGCAATGGTCGAAAGCGACTCAATGACGCTGGCATCATGCTGAGCGAGTATCCCTCTGGCCGCTTTCGCCAAACCGGCGGCGCTGTAATGCGTGGACCGGCCCACTTCAGGGCGGTTGGGCAGGGCATCGAGTCCACGGGTCTCGTAACCCACAGCAGTCGCCTCAGCCGTGCGGTTCCAGGCTTCCCGCGGTTCGTCCCGTTTGAAACCAGGGCCAGTGTCAAACAGCATCAAAGCTGCGACCCGTTTCGGATGGCGAAGATGAAAGGCCAGGGACAGGTAGCCTCCCAGGGACAGGCCACCCACCACCGCCCTATTGATGCCAACGGCATCGAGTATGGCGTCCATATCGGCCACGCTTAACTCCTCTGAATACATTGATTGGTCCTCCGGTGAATCACTGCGTCCGTGTCCCCGAATATCCCAAGTGATAACCTGCCGCCGGGCGCTGAGGGCCTCCAGATTTGGCTGCCACATCTCCGACGTCGCTGAGTAACCGTGGGTTAATAAAACCGGGGTCTTATCGCTGGCCGCCCCGTTGACTTCATAAAAAATCTTTACACCGTTCTTTTCTAAAAAAGACATGCTTTTGTTTCCTCCTTATTATTAACGATTATTTAAAACTCACAGAACCCAAATTTTGTCATTCCGATGAAGAGGTTGTGTTGTAATAACTGACAACGCCATTAAGGCTGTCATGCCGGCGAAAGCCGGCAGCCAGACGTCGTCCCGGCGAAAGCCGGGAACCAGACCCATATCCTCTGGATTCCCCCGGATCGAGTCCGGGGCAGGCTCCTCGTCGTGCTTCGCTTGCACGGAATGACAACAAAGTAATTGCGACACAGTCTCGAAAGCCGAAAAATTGGAATGCCCTTACCGACCGAAATGATGCCTTCCCTGTAGTTTTATAGGGATAACCCTTTTGCTAAAATCGTAAAGGTCGCCCTTAGTGTAGCTTCTAAATGATCTTTTTTCGTCAGCCGTAATTTGCTCTCTTCGAGTTGAACGATCCCGATGAAAGTTGACCAGGAAATATCGACTAATTGAGCCGGATTCATTTTGGAAATCGATTTGCGTTTCATGGCCAGGGAAAAGATACCTCTGGAGAGCCTGAAATTCTCCCTGGCCAAGAGATTCAATTCTTCCCTGTTTTTTTCAGACATGGCGGAAATCAAATCCCCTAATTGGAAGGCTTGGATAATGCGGATGCCGTCAGGGTCGAAGCTATAAATTCTCTTATAGTGGTTGTAAAAACCGGTCATGATTTCACTCCCGGTTCGGTATTGCCCCTGGGTAATCTTGTCTTTTAGGCTGCTCAGCGAATTTTTGATCTCTTCCAAGATAGGGACCATTAAAGAAAGGTATAAATCATCTTTGGTCTGAAAATATAAATAAATAGACCCTTTGGCGACACCGGCCAACTTGGCGATTTCGGCGATCGTGGCGTTGACATACCCCTTTTCGAAAAAAACCTTTTTGGCCGCTTTTTGAATGGCTTTTTGGGTTAATTCCTTTTTTTCTTCGGCAAGTCGTTTAAGGGTGGCCATAGGGAAAATTAATGACTAAGATTCAGATTATGACTCTGGGTCAAAATAAAAACACTTTTTTGAATAACAGTCAAGAAAAATGCAACCGAGATCTTAGAATGATTTTTTAGTTAGGTTTAGGAACTGGCTTTGCCCGGGAGATCATGAAGTCACCATTAATTTGTGCATCTATATAATGGATTGTAACTGTCTTTCAATCTCCCCTTTAGGTAGAGCTCCGACCTGGCGATTGACCAGCTTCCCTCCTTTGAAAAAAAGCAAGGTGGGAATACTCTGGATGGAAAATTGCCCGGCGGTCTGTTGATTTTCATCGGTATTTAATTTGGTGAATTTGATCCGGCCTGCATACTCCTTTGCCAATTGATCTAAAACAGGTGCCACCATCCGGCAGGGACCGCACCACGGGGCCCAGCAATCCAAAACCACCGATCCAGGAAAAGACAGGACTTCCTGATTAAAAGTTTGATCGGTCACCTCGATTGGGTGATCCAAAAAGGATTTAGAAGGAAGGGAGGCTCGGCATTTTCCGCAAACAGGTTTAAGAGTTAAACGATTTTTTGGAATACGATTTTTTACCCCGCATTGGGGGCAGGTTAAAATGATCGTGTCGGTTTCCATCAATAAAGACATCCTCCATTATTAAAAGATTTTCTTAAAATATTTTATGACTTTTTACAAAGCCGTCACCGTTTATTGACCCAATAAATGCCTATGGAAACCAAGGCCAGGGCAATCAACAACCAGAGGCTTAAGGGCTCATTCAATATGATACTGCTCAGAAACACCCCAAAAATGGGAGTAAAAAAAGAAAAGGCCGATAGACTGGTTACCGGATAAATATGGATCAAATAAAACCAGGCCCAGTAACTTAAGAAGGCCACAATGATGGTCTGATAAAAAAGGGACAGAAAAATTGTGAGATCAATATAACGAATCGGATCGTTTTCCAGGATAAAACTCAACAGGAATAAAATGGGAAACGAAAACAGCAGTTGATAAAGAAGGGTTTGGAAAGGAGTACAATCTTGGGTGAAAAATCTTTTGACATAAACGGTAGTCGCTGCCCAGGCCAAGGCCGCCAGGATCATCAAAAAATCTCCGAAAAGTACTTGGGACGAGAAATGAAAAAGCCCTTCGGAAAAAATTAAAATCAAACCCAGGAAGGCCAGAGCCAAACCGCCCAGGCGACGCCAGGTGAGCCGGTCCCCGGTGAGTAGAAAATGCGCCCCCAAGGCCACCCAAAAGGGAGCCGTATATAAAAAGATATAACCGCGGCCGGCCATGGTGAAAAGTAAGGAGAGATAGATAAAGCAGAATTCAAGGCCAAAAAGAAAACCGACGACCAGGGCGTGAATCCATTTAAAAGACCGGGGAAAGAGGGATTCTTTTCGATAAACCATCCAAGGAAGCATCAATCCAGAGGCAATCAGGGAGCGAAGACCAGCGGTAAAGATCGGCTCCATTCCCCGGTTGCTGAATTTGATGGCGGCCATATTCCCACCCCATAATAGGCAGAGAATAAGAAGAATTAAAACGGCCTTGAAATCAAGATAGGGTTTGGTCGGATAGGGGTCGGACATATTTAAGATTTAAGAAAGATTAAGTAATGCCAAAAAAATCCCGGGCGTTCTGGGTGGTTTTTAGGGCCACTTCTTCAATTTCCATCCCTTTCATTCTAGACAGTTCCGTCAGTGTCTTTAACACCTGAGCCGGTGAAGAAACCACACCTTGATAAATGGTTGGGGCATCGGTTTCGATTAAAATCTGTTTCAGCGGGGCAGCGGTTACGGCCTCCCGGTGTTTGGGACTGTAAACCAGGGCCGGGGTCGCTGAAATATAATAACCCAGCAATAACAATTCTTTTAAGATCTCCTTTGGACCGCTGTACCAGTGGAAGACTACTTTTTTCAGATCATGTTTTCGAACCAAGGTAAAGGTCTTTTCATGGGACAGCCGGGAATGTACAATAACTGGCTTTTTCTTTTCCCAGGCTAATTCTAAAAGATCCTTAAAGACCCCTTCCTGTATTTCTTTGGGTGTCGAACTTTTGTAATCCAATCCCACTTCGCCCAAGGCAACAGCCTGATCCAGATGAAGGCGGAGGAAATCCAGATTGTCTCTGATTCCGGAGATGCTGACTTTCCAGGGATGGTATCCCAGGGCTGGAAAAACCACATTCGGATATTGTCTAGAAAAGGTCAGGATTTTTTCATTGGAGGTGATGTCCATACCCACGGCCACTATTCCCGACAAGCCGGCCTTTTTGGCTTCCAGGATGGCCTCTTCCGGATCGGCAATTTCATCCAAATGGACGTGGGTATCAATAATGGGGATGTTCATTTGATGGCTTAGATAGGCCAGCGGCTATGTACTCTCCTATGCCCGACCAGCGCGAGCAAATAGTTCGCTATTATGGTTTTATAGTAACGCTTCCCGAAGGCTTCGTCAAAAAGAAAATGAAGACCCCCTCATTACCTCTTTTTTCTCCCTATCGCCTGCTATCTGTAAAATACAACCCGGCAAAGTTACTTTTTCTTCAGAAGACCCTTTGTCTCCTCACCTTTGGCCCTCTTTTTTCTTTGATCTTATTTTTTTGTTGTTTTATACTCTCCCTATAAAAAGCAAGTCCTATCAATGCCCATTCTGATTTCCACGATGGGCTTATTAAAGAGACTGAAAAAAGAAAAATCTGGCGGCACTCAAACAAGGTTACTCGAGCCTCTCCGTGAATAGGGCGGCCCTTTGCAGATCGCGGGGGGCCTGCTACAAAAAATGGCTGGTAAAGAAGTAAAATTATCCGATTCGGGGATAATTTGGAGGTAATACTGATGACAGGGTCTCGCCTTCGCAGGATCAATTTTGTGGAGTTTAATGCTAAGACCAACACGCTCGGTACACTCATGGCGGTCTTTCCCAAGTACGGCAGCTTGCTATTGGCCTCTCTCATGCGGGACAAGGGTTATGAGGTCCGATATTTTCTCGAGGGTGTGAGTGATTTAGACTTTGATGTGATAACGGATGCCGACGTCCTGTGTCTTTCCGTGTTTGTTCCGGCGCTGAACAAAGTGAGGGCTTTCTGCCAGAGAGTTTTACAAGAGAAGCCGAACCTGACGATCATCCTGGGAGGACCGCAAGTCTGTTTCTTTCCAGAGACGGTCCTCGATTGCTGTTCGTATGCCGTTCGATGTGAAGGCGATGAGGTCCTGCCGCGCATTATTGAATGCCTCAATGAGGGTCTCGATACGCACGGCCTTCCGGGAATTTCTTATCTGAAAGACGGACAGGCCATCCATAACCCGGAAGGAAGTCCTCCGGAAATACCGTCAACCATGCCGGACACAACGCTCATCGAGGGTTTTGACCGCGTCAAGCCATTGTTCAAAAGGCTCCGGGTCAATATCCACACCCTTCAGACCACGCGGGGCTGCCGGTTTCGCTGCAAATTCTGCCCCACGAACAGGCTCTTTCAGGGCGTCTACCGGCGGAGAAATGTCGAGAGTGTCGTGGCCAACATCAAGAAAAGGTTCAAACCTCAGGATCGATGTTTTATTGTGGACAACGACTTCTGCAGCGACCGTCAACAGACCCGGGAACTTCTGCAAAGAATCATTGAGGAAAACATCGCCGCCGGATTTATCATCTTTGAACGTCATGAGATCGGCAGAGACCCGGAGATGCTCGAGCTTCTCCGGCAGGCGGGGGTAAAAGTGATCATTGTCGGCGTCGAGTCCTTGAGCGATAAAAGCCTCGAGGCCTTCAATAAAAAGCAGACCCACGATGCCGTCCTGAAAAGCATCCATAATATCCAGGCGCACGGCATGAACGCGCTTTCCACATTCGTCATCGGTCATGATGAAGATACGCCGGAAAGTGCTCGGGAGATAATACGATTCGTCAAACAGAACAGGCTTTTTTTAAACCTGTTTATTCTGCATGACCTGGAAACCGATGAATCGAAAGAACTTCTGACCCCTTTAAATAGGCGGTTCAAAACATACTACGATAAAACGGCACCAGGCAATCTTGATTACTACGACTATATGACGGGGAGCTTTGTTACTTATTTCCCGAAGCGTATGAAGCCGAGCACACTGCAGAAATTGATTTTTGAGATCAACAACGAGGTCTTTTCCCACTGGAACATTCTGAAAAATATCTTTTCCAAAGACCTGTTCCGATCTTTCTTCGGGATCGGCTTTGGGTATTCCATGAAACGGATCAACCGCAATCTTTCCCGATATGCCCGGAAGGATTATATCCGCCATCTGAAAAAAATCGAGGCCGGCCTTTATGACGACAGAGAGGTGCTCCGAGAAGAAAAGCTGGCCGCTCGCGAATCGCTGCCCCTCCCACCACCGGTCACAGGTTTTGAGAACGCTCCGTCTTACCGTATATTATACTTGTTGGCCATGCTTCCGGCCATCATTCGGCTTGCTTTTCTCAGATGGTCCCAGAAAAATGCCATGAAATCTACAGTGCCGTCAGAACCGACGCGGGCCTGAGGCAAGCGACGGCTATGACTGTATTGCTGCGTCCCGATGTGGCCAGCTGCCGGTGGGTTAGAAGGTGACGTTGTCCACTAGGTTCATAAAATACTTTTTCCACCAAACCCAAATCCCACGAAATGCAGATGGTCTACTCCGATTCCCAGCTTCCTTTCTACCTGGTAAAATCTACATTGGTTAAGCCCCATTTTCTTAACAAGCCCCCTTTACCCCCTCACTTTTGGCCTTATGTTCCCCCTTGATCCCATGTTTTCCTGTTTTGTAGTAGCCTCTTTAGAACGAATAGTCTTATTAAACTCAGAAAGGTATTGACTCTTCCCTGAAACTTTTTTATATTTTTTATCCATCCCAAATATTTCACCAAGGGAGGACGGCCGATGAACCTTGTCGCACTTGCTGATGAGAATCTGAAGAGTTTCAATGAATATCCGTTTCTGATTTTTGATGATCAGATCTTCACCAACCAGCAAATTATCCGCGAGGCCCAAAATCTGGCCGGTTCTTTGACAAAACTCGGCGTGAAAAAAGGCGATCATGTACTGGTCATGCTCCCCAACTGCCCCCAGGTCATTATCAGTTATCAGGGTATCCTCCGCTGCGGTGCTGTTATAGTTCCCCTCATCCCTTTGACGACCCCGCAGGAATTAACCCACATTTTTAATAACTGCGGCGCAGTCGCCATGATCACCATCAGCGATATTGCTCAGAAAAATGAAGCCATACTGCGAACCATCGAGACGCTGCAGCATATAATCATCAGGGACGGCCATGACCCGACTGCAAGCCCAGCAAAAAGCGGGAAGGCCATTTCTTTTTCTCAACTGATCAATGACCATCCTGAAAAACAGGTTGTCCCAGCCATTGCCGAGGATGATCTGGCGGTGATCCTTTACACCGCCGGCACTACCTCAACGCCCAAAGGCGTCATGCTTACGCATAAGAATCTTTATTCCAACGCCGTCAATGCCGCCCGCGCCCATGACACACAATCTTCGGACATAACTCTGGTTGCTCTGCCTCTTTCCCATTCTTTCGGTTTGACAACTATGAATAAGGCTTATAAGTATGGCAACCTTCATGTCTTGATGCCCAAATTCGAGGTGGAAAAGGTTTTCCAATTGATCGAAAAATACAAAGTGACCGATTTTCCGGGCTCACCGGCTATGTTCATGACTATGCTCAACAGTCCTGAGGCCGATAAATACGATCTGTCTTCATTGCAGGGCTGTCTTTCCGGTTCGGCGCCGTTTCCGGTAGCCAATCTTCTGGCCTTTCAAAAAAAATTTAACTGCACGGTTTATGAGGCCTATGGACTATCCGAAGCTTCTCCTGCGGTCAGCACCAATTATCATCACCGACCGACAAAGCCCGGCTCCATCGGCCAGCCTATTCCTGAAGTACAGGTCCGTATTGTGGATGATGAAGACCAGGATGTCCCTGTGGGAGAAGTCGGCGAATTACTGGTGTCCGGCCCCAATATTTCAGTGGGCTATTACAAAATGCCTGAAGAGACAGCTAAAACATTTTGCCATGGCTGGCTTCACACCGGTGACATGGCCAAGATGGATGAAGACGGTTATCTTTATATTGTTGAACGTAAGAAAGATTTGATTATCCGAGGCGGGTTTAATATTTATCCGCGAGATCTGGAAGAAATCCTCTACCAGCATCCGGCAGTTCAGGACGTAGTGGCCATTGGCGTGCCTGATGAGATTATGGGGGAAGAGATAAAATTATATATCGTTTTAAAGCCAGGCCTGACCGCAACGCAGGAGGAGATTTTAAAGTATTGCCGGGAAAAACTGGCCAAAAACAAATGGCCGAAATATATTGAATTTACAGAAAACCTGCCCCGAAACCCCATGGGAAAAATTCTACGCAAAGAATTGCGCAAACTTAATATTTGATCACCCGCCCCTCTTGCGCCCCTTGCCTTGGTGAACTCATGGGATATTTATTAGGGGTCAAGAGACCCTCACCCAAAGCCCCCGACCTTCACCGAACAACGAACTCCCAACGACGATCGTTATTTCCAAATTAACTGCATCGTGAGAAACCGCACGAATGGCAGGTCAGACAGCCGTTTTCATGAACCACCTGACCGCCGCAATCCGGGCAGGAGCCCATAATCCGGTCATCATCTTCGATTTTTGCCTGAGTATAGTTGATGATCACCCGGCTGATGGCATCCGGACAGGATAGAATCTGATGGCCGTTTCCCCAGGTGGGAGAGGGACAGCGTATCCCGGAAATCTGTTTAAGGATAGAGGGCAGACTGACCCCGGACCGCAAGGCCAAAGAGATCAATCGGCCGGTGGCCTCGATCTGTGATGAAGCACACCCCCCGGTCTTGCCCATCTGGGCAAAGACCTCACAGATCCCCTTTTCATCGGAATTGATGGTCACATATAATTTTCCGCAGCCGGTAGAGATTCGTTCCGTAATCCCCAGGGTTCGGCTGGGACGCGGCCGGGGATTGATTGTAGAACTTTCGGTGTATTTATTTAGATTTAATACCTGAGTTTCCCGGCTGCCGTATCGGTATATGGTCACTCCCTTACACCCCTGGTGATAGGCCGTCAGGTAGGCATTCTGAACATCTTCCGGCGTAGCCTCATGGGGAAAGTTAATGGTCTTGGAGACCGCATTGTCGGTGTATTTCTGAAATGCAGCCTGAATCTGGATGTGACTTTCCGGGCTGATATCGTGAGAAGTGACGAAAAGGGCCTTAATCTCCTCAGGTATGTCCGGAATGTTTCGTATCGAGCCCTCCTGGGCAATTTGTTCCATGAGTCGCGGGGAATAAAAGCCTTTTTCTTTGGCCATCTTTTTAAAATAAGGATTGACTTCGACCAACTGCGTCCCATCCAATACCGTCCGGTAATAGGATACGGCAAACAACGGTTCGATTCCGCTGGAAGCACCGGCAATGATACTGATCGTCCCAGTAGGCGCAATAGTTGTGGTAGTGGCATTGCGCATCCCTGAAAGATTTTTGTCGGGCCGATCAAACACACTGCCTACAAAATTAGGGAAATTCCCTCTTTCTCCGGCCAATTGTTCGGAGGCCTGACGGGACTCGGTGTCAATAACACCCATCACTTTTTCGGAAACTTCCACCGCCTGGGGGGAATCATAAGGGATACCCAACTGGATCAACAGGTCGGCAAAACCCATGACCCCCAATCCGATTTTTCTGTTTCCTTTGCTCATCTTTTCAATCTTGGGTAAGGGATATTTATTGACATCGATGACATTGTCTAAAAAATGAACGGCCGTGTGCACCAAGGTTTTAAGCCGATTAAAATCAATTTCCCCCTTCTTAACCATCCGGGCCAGATTGATCGAACCCAGATTGCAGGACTCATAAGCTAAAAGCGGTTGTTCTCCGCAGGGATTGGTGGCTTCTATAGGCCCCAGATGCGGCGTAGGATTATCCCGATTGATCCGGTCAATAAAGACCACTCCCGGCTCTCCGCTTCTCCAGGCCGAATCCACGATCTTGTCAAAAATAGCCTGGGCGGAAATCGACCGGGTTTTCAGGCCGGTGTGGGGATTGCACAAGTCGTATTCCTGTTTGTTTTTAAGGGCCTCCATAAAAGAATCCGGGATTAAAACCGAAATGTTAAAGTTATTCAAGCGGTCGGTCTGTAATTTAGCATCGATAAATTTTTCTATATCCGGGTGGTCCACCCGCAGCAGACCCATGTTGGCCCCTCTTCGGGTCCCTCCCTGTTTAATGGTTTCCGTGGCCACGTCAAACACGGTCATAAAGGAAATAGGCCCGCTGGAAATGCCATGAGTCGACTTAACCATATCTTTCTCCGGCCGGATCCTGGAAAAGGAAAATCCGGTTCCTCCGCCGCTTTTATGGATAATGGCTGTTTGTTTAATAGCCTCAAAGATGCTATCGATCGAATCCTCGACAGGCAAAACAAAACAAGCCGACAACTGACCTAATGACCGGCCGGCATTCATCAACGTGGGAGAATTAGGTAAAAATTCCAAGCGGGTCATGATCTGGAAAAATAATTCTTCGGTGGATTGGACTTGGTCCTCTTTCCCATAGAGGGCGTCGGCCGAAGCTATAACCTTGGCCACTCGGCGGAACATGTCCTCCGGCGTTTCGGTTACTTGGCCCTGGGCATCTTTTTTTAGGTAACGTTTCTCCAGGACGATTTTGGCATTGGGGGTCAGTACAAGCGGGGAATTTTGAGAGGTCATGACTTAATTTCCTTTTCTATTATCCTGCCGAATTTCGATTTTATTGTTTGAGGCGAACGCTCTCACTTTGCCGTTTCAACTACAACAGATGGGGAAGCGTTTAATCCATTCTACAATAGATGGTATTATAAACTGCCGGACAAAAAATTTAAAGGAAATTTTTTCCTTGTTTTTCCAATTGGTTAAACTAAATTTCGGCAGCAACAGGGACCTCAATGATGTTTTTAATAACGGCTATGACTATCTTAAAACCCCAGATAACCCTATGAACCTATTGCTTTACTTCGGCCAAACAGGTTGGAGGTCTTCAATTTTAGAAGAAAATACCATCGGAAATGGAGACGGATCGGCATTATGGGTTTTTAATTGGGAAAAAAGATAAAGCCTATCTGGCAGTTGATTGATAGGCGAATGACACGGAAAGGGAAAAAATTGTAGATAACTGGACGTGTATTATAAACAACCTTCCTTTACCTCATCACGAACCAGCTTACCCTCCTGAAAAATCTGCTCCCTGATTAAGCGGCAGTTGGGGGTAGTTCCTTTTCCAACCGGATAAGCCTCTACTCGCTGAAATCCATCAAGACTTAGATAGGCTACGGGTTTTCCTTCCTGAGCCGCTTCTTGTAGGGCACGGACGGACATTTCCATTACCTTCCCTTCCGTGGGGCTGCCTAAAGCAGCCCCAATAGCCCCCCCTGCCAAGTATTGGCCTTCTCGACCAGAGAATCGTTGAAGGTTCTTGCGGGGCCCACCTGATAAGCCTTTTCAGTAGTGCAGGCCGAAAAAAGCAGCAACGAGACGATGGTGCCTACTAAAAATAAAAAAACTTTCCGAAAAAAAATCATCAAACGAAATCCTTTTCTCACTGCCTGCGGTATCAAGCAAGTTGGTTCTAGGTTATTACTCACCCTTGGGCGCTTTGGAGTTGCTCTTTTTTTGCATCTGTTTTATTAATTCTCCCATATCTCCTTGCCCCATACCCATGACTTCATTCATGCTGCTGACTTTTTTGAAATCTTTGGGGACTTCAAACATGGCGGCCGTAGCGGCACCTATTTTGATCTCTTTTATTTCAGAAGCAACTTTCTCCGGGCCGCCTTCCTTTCGTTTATTCTCAGGGACCACTACTTCGTTTTTAATAGGCAATCCTCCCAAATCCTGGGCCTCCCAAAGAACGGATTTAAATTTTTCTTCCGGTTTGTCTTTCGTATAATAAACTGCGTTATATTTAATACAAGGATGTCCGTCAATGGTTTCCATTCCGATCTTCTTTTTTTCAATGACCACATTCGGGTTGTAAATCGAGGGGACCCTTTCCTGGGTGGGTTGTTCAAAATAAGTCTTGTTTTTTGTATTCATGGTGATGGACTTTTTTACGTCCATCAGGTTTATGGTCACCAAACCACCCATCATTACATTTTCCACCCGCGTCTTATTACCTAACTTGGCCATAGGCATGGACATGCCCATAAATACCATTTTGCAGGTATAATTATCAGGCGGAGCAGCCAGAGCCGGTATCGAAGCAAGCACAAAAATTATGGTTAATAATCCAATAGTCACGATTGTTTTCTTTCCTTGTTTCATATTAACTCCCTTCTTATTTTTTAAGATAAATATATTTTAAAACCTATATCTTAAGCTGGCTTTCGATCCCGGCCCAAATTTCATCTCTTCCCAACCCAGTTTTGGCTGAAAAAAATATTGGATTTAGCTGTGGGCCATCGAGGTCTTTGGCGATTTCCGACCAGTGATTACCCCAGGACCCGCGACCCACAGTGTCTGATTTGGTCAAGACCAGCAAAGCATCTCGGCCGCAGGATTGGATCAAATGGAAAAAAGTCTTATCCAAATTACTGAGGGTACGGCGAATATCCAGCAACAAGACCACCAGGGTCAGATTGGTTCTTGTCTTCAGATAGGTTGCCGTGGCTTCCTGATAGGCATCAATCACCTCTTTGGATGCCTGGGAAAAACCATAACCCGGCAAGTCAACCAGCATGAAAGTATCATTGATCAAAAAAAAATTCAAGGTTCGGGTTTGGCCAGGTCTGCGGCTGGTTCGGACCAGGGACTTTCTCCGCAATAGAGCATTGATTAATGAGGATTTCCCCACATTGGACCGACCGGCAAAGGCAATCTCCGGGAAAGAAGGTTTAGGTAATTGGGCGGTTTTCAGTCCGCTTTTAATGAATTCCGCTGACCTAATAATCATGGAATTTTTTTATAATCTTCCCGGCGCAAATAGGCCTGAAGACGTTCCATTCCTTCTTCGATCCGCTCAATGGAGTTGGCATAGGTAAACCTGAGAAACCCTTCGGCGCCGGAACCGAAATCAATCCCCGGGGCCACCCCCACCTTGGCTTTTTTCAGGATATCGAAGGCCAGTTTATAGGAATCGTGATGGAAAGCTTTGGCATTGGCCAAAACATAAAAAGCCCCGGTCGGTTCAACCTTCAGACCCAATCCCAGCGCTTTAAGCCGTTTGATCATCACTTTTCGACGCTGATCGTATAAGGCCCGCATCCGGGCCACATCTTCCTGGGCCTGGGTCAGAGCGGTGATACCGGCCCATTGGGCCACTGTGTTGGCTGAAATAAAAAAGTTTTGATGAATCTTCTGTAAGGGGCGAATAAACTCCTTAGGGGCAATTAAATAGCCCAAACGCCAGCCGGTCATGGCATACAATTTAGAAAAACCGTTCAAGACAAAGGCTCGGTCGGTAAACTCCAGAATGGAATGCTCCTGGCCTTCATAGACCAGCCCATGATAAACCTCGTCCGAAATAATATAAGGGTCGTATTGGGCTAAGGCCTTCATCCGTTCCTCTGACAAAAGAGTCCCCGTTGGATTGGACGGGGAGTTGATAAAAATGCCTTTGGTTTGCGGTCCGATTCGTTTCAGGATTTCTTCCGGATAATATTGAAAACCATCTTCTTCAAAGACCTGGACCTTCACTGGTTTCCCTTGTGCGAATTGGATAAAATTGGGATAACAGGCATAATGAGGGTTGGAAATAATGACCTCCTGCCCAGGTTCCAACAAGGCCAAAAAGACCATAAACATGGCTGGTGAGGTCCCGGAGGTAATAATGATTTGATCCGGGGAGACACTGACTCGATATTGTCGGAAATAATGGGCGCTTATTGCTTCTCTAAGTTCAATAAGGCCCCGGCTATCGGTATAGTGCGTTTTCCCTTCACGCAGGGCTTGAATGGCTGCCTCTTTAATACATTCCGGTGTATCAAAGTCCGGTTCTCCCACTTCAAGATGGATGATGGTTTCCCCTGATCGCTCCATGACCTGAGCTTTTTCCATGACATCCATGACGATAAAAGGGGTTATTTCACGGGCGCGTTGGGATACCGACGTGAAATCAAGACTGTTAGCTCTCATTTTAATTCTTTTAACCTTTGTTGGGCCTTTCTCCTCAAATCGCTTTCGGGGGCCAGGTTGATGACTTCCTGAAAAGCCAATCGGGCCAAAGAGGCTTGCTTTAATTCCACCAGCACTTCTCCCAGATCATAATGGGCCTGGGCAAATTTGGGGGCATATTCAATGGCCTTTTTCAAGGCCTCGGCCGCTTCTTCCATGTGGTTTGTAGCCTTCCAGGCCAAGCCTAATCCGTGATAGGCCAGGCTGTAATCAGGAGAAAGTTTAATGGCCTCCAAATAATGTTCCCGGGCTTTATCAAATTCCTTTAAAGCAAAATAGGCCTGACCCAAATTGTATTGAACAAAATGGGGAGTGGGGTACATCGGATTTTCCAGGGCCGCATTGAACTCCTTGATAGCCTCTTTCACCCTCCCATCCCGGAGGAGGGCCGTGCCCATATTATTATGGACCTCAACATAATTGGGATTAAGAAAGAGGGCTTTTTCAAACTGATTGATAGCCTGGGAAAACATCCCTTTTTCCATGTAGGCTATTCCCAGGACGTTGCGTATTTCCGGATTATTCGGATCCAAGTCATTGGCTTTGATTAATTCAGCCAGTGCTTGGGTGGGACGCCCTTCCTGAAGCATCGATTGCCCTACGCGCATACTCGACATGGCATCTTCCTTCCGATCCATGGAAGAGGCACAGGCGGTCAGGAAGGATAATAGCAACCAGATGACAACCCATCTTACCTTCCGTTCGGTGTTCAGCGCCTGCGAGGGGCAGGAGCGTTCAACGTTAATCCCTTGAATATCATGCCTGTTTAATCCAAAGCCATTGACCACTGTCATTAGGCATTCCTCTATCTTTTTATTGAAACAGTCTGGGTTTGTTAAATCTTTTTTCGACAAATCCCGCCCCTGGCGGGAAACGCCGAACGTTTTTGCACCTTGCCTCATGACTTAAATCAGCTTATTCAAGGGATATTCAATGATCCCCTCGGCTCCCTTTTGAATCAATTGGGGAATCAATTCTCTGACCAGGGATTCTTCGACCACGGTTTCCACCGACAACCAGTCACTGTTATAAAGATTGGCAATAGTCGGGGCGTTCAGACTGGGAAGGATGGCCACTATATCCTTGAGCCTGTTTCCCGGGACATTCATTTTCAGCCCGACCATCTTTTCCGCCCGTAAGGCCCCCTGCAACAACAAAACGATCTGTTTGATCTTTTCTTTTTTCCAGGGGTCTTTCCAGGATTCTCGATTGGCAATGACCTGGGTATTGGATATCATCAATTCGTGGATGATCTTCAGGCCGTGGGCCCGGATGGTGCTGCCGGTCTCAGTCACCTCTACAATGGCATCGGCCAGACCGGAGATGATCTTCCCTTCCGTTGCCCCCCAAGAAAACTCCACCTGAACAGGGATGCCTTTTTCGGAAAAATAGCGCCGAGTAAAATTCACTAGCTCAGTGGCGATTTTTTTCCCGCTCAGATCCTCGATTTTTTTGTACTTAGAATCATTGGCCACGGCCAGGACCCAGCGGGCCGGACGATGGCTGACCTTGGAATACAAAAGATCGGCCACTACTTTGACTTTGGAATTGTTTTCCAGGGTCCAGTCTTTTCCGGTTAGACCCACATCGATGGTCCCGTTTTCCACATAACGGGACATCTCCTGTGCCCGACAAATGGAACATTGGATTTGCGAGTCATCAATTTCCGGAAAATAATTCCGGCCGTTGAGATCGATTTTCCAGCCCGATTGTTTAAACAGATTAATCGTGGCTTCCTGAAGGCTCCCCTTGGGTATGCCTAGTTTTAACGGGTTCATTTTTTATAAACCTCCTCGGGATCGAAAACTTTTTTACCGACAATTTCCATCGTCCCGTCTTCTTTGATTTTTTGATGGAAACAGCTCTTATAGCCCATATGACAAGCCCCCCCGCCAAGTTGTTCCACCTTCAACAAGATGGAATCCCCATCACAATCGACAAGAATCTCTTTGACCTCCTGTACATGCCCGGAAGTGCCGCCTTTAAACCAAAGTTCATTCCTGGAACGACTCCAGTAATGAGCCTTACGGGTGGTCAAGGTTTTCTCCCAGGCCTCCCGATTCATAAAGGCCATCATGAGGACCTGTCCGGTCTGCCAGTCCTGGGCGATGGCCGGAAGAAGTCCGTCTCCTTTCTCAAAATTAAGTTTAATTTCCATGGGAAGTTTCCATTTTGGAAAACAAAAATAGTAAAAAAATAGAATTCCTAATCAATTTAAAACATTATAATATTAAAAGGAAATCGTGTCAACCTATTGAAACTGTCTGCATTTGGTTTCTCTAAAGAATATCCTTTTAATGAGGCGAGGTCCATTCGGCGTGGAGCTGCCCGCAGGCAGCCGAGATATCGGCCCCCTTGCTTCTACGGATGATGGCGGTATACTGAGAACGGATCAAGATATCTTGAAACCTTACGAGATCCTTTTCATCAGGAGGTTCAAAGCCAACGCCGGGATGGGGATTGAAAGGGATCAGATTGAGCTTGGCCTTTACCCCGGAAAGTAATTTGACCAGGGCCTTGGCTGCCAGTGGGGAATCATTGATGCCTTTAATCAGGATATATTCAAAGGTGATCCTTTTACCGTGGGGCAAAGGAAACTCCCGACAAGTCTGGATCAAGGATTCCAGGGGATATTTCCGGTTGACAGGCATCAGGCGATTTCTGGTCGTATCATCGGCCGCATTCAAGGAAACCGCCAGACTTACCGGAAGGATTTTACCCAGGGCCTTGATCTCCGGAATCAGACCGGCCGTGGACAGAGTTACATGGCGGTGAGAAAACTGCATTCCCCTCGGGGATAGCATGGTCTTTAAGGCCCGAATTGTGCTTTCAAAATTGTGCAGGGGTTCCCCCATGCCCATTAAAACAATGTTGGTCAAAAGGGGATCTTTGTCTCTTAATGTCTCTTGAACGCCCAGGATCTGGTTGATGATCTCCGAAGCCTTGAGGTTTCTTTTAAGACCCATCTTACCCGTAAAACAAAAACGGCATTTTTGAGCACAACCTACTTGGGAAGAAATGCACAAGGTGTAATGACCCCGTTCGGGGATCAGGACACTTTCAATATGCTCTCCATCCTCCAACTTAAAAAGAAATTTTTGAGATCCATCGGAGGATGTTTCGATTTTCTGAATTAACAACCTGCTTAAATAAGCCTGCTCCTGGAAAAGGCCTTGCCATTTCTTGGATAAATTAGTCATTTGATCAAAGGTGGTGATGGCCGGTTGAAAGATCCAACGAGAGATCTGTTCGGCCCGGTAAGGCTCTAATCCGAGGCCGGCAATCCAGTCCCGCAATTCTTCGAAAGTCAGATTTCGGAGATCGATTTTTGAGGTCATAAATGATTTTTATTGCGAGTTATGGTTTTCAAGTCAGCCTTTCAAATGTTTTTAAACTCGTAACTCGTCATTCGTCACTTGTCACTCGTTTCGCCGCACTCTCTCCGGCCACCCAGCCGGTAGAAAAGGCGGCCTGCAGGTTGTAGCCGCCGGTTTTACCCTGAATATCCAAAACCTCGCCGCAAAGAAAAAGTCCGCTGATAATTCTCGATTCCATGGTTTTGGGATTCACCTCTTTCAAGAGAACACCGCCGGCAGTGATGATCGCCTCTTCCAGAGGCCGGGTCCCGGTCACTGTCATTCTGAAGTCGCTGAGCAAGGTCCTCATTCGTGAGCGTTCTTCTGCGGTAATCTGATTTCCTTTTTTATCCCTTGGAATTTGGGAAAGGGCCAGAAAAACCGGGATCATCCTGTTGGGCAATAAAAATTTCAATATCCCTTGTAGTCCTTTGAGATGATGGGTCTTCAATTCTCTTTTCAATCTCTCATCCAGTTGTTCCTGGGTTAAAGCGGGTTTAAGATTAATTGAGATTTCTACTCGGCCTTGTTTGAGGACATCGGCCACCCGGCCGCTCAGGGTCAGGATGATCGGTCCGGAAACCCCGAAATGGGTAAAAAGCATCTCTCCAAACTCCGAACAATCCTTCCGGCCATTTATTAATACAGATGCCGAGACATTTTTTAAAGAAAGCCCCTGGAGTTCTTTGACCCAAGGGTCCTTGACTTTCAAAGGGATTAAAAAAGGACGGATGGGTACAATCTTATGACCAGCCTGTTGTGCCATTCGAAAACCTTCCCCGGTCGAACCGGTCTTCCGGTATGAGGCCCCGCCTGTGGCCAAAATTACGGCCTGGGCCCTGAAGGCTCCATTTTGTGTCTCGACCCCTTCCACTTGGCCGGAATGAACCATGACTTCCTGGACTGGATCTTCTTTGACTATTGTAACTTTCTTCTCTCTTATAAAACCCACCAGAGCGGAAACTACATCCAGGGCCCGATTTGATTTTGGAAAAACCCGCCCTCCCCTTTCCACGACTAAAGGCACCCCACGCTGTTCAAAAAAATTCATCAAATCCTGATTAAAAAAACGGGCCAGACAATTTCGGAGAAACCGGCCGTCCGGAGAATAACTGTCCAGAAAGGCATTGATGTCGCCCTGGTTAGTCAAATTGCAACGCCCTTTGCCAGTTATACCGAGCTTCAATCCAACGCGGGGCATCTTTTCCAACAAAAGGACTCGGGCCCCCATTTCCGCAGCCCGGCCCGCAGCCATCATCCCTGAGGCCCCGGCGCCGATGACAATAACATCAAAATCGGATTGTGGATTGCGGATTGCGGATTGCGGGAAGTCAGGGCAAACGAAAGAGGCCAATTTTCTTCATCCAAAAAAATATTTCTTTTTTCTGATTTGAAACTAAAAGTTCCAATCGGTGTAAAGTTTCTTCGCTGTTATCTACAACATTATTCTTCATTATCCCGTATTTTGCTTAAAATAACGACCTAAATGAAATGGCAAAGAATATGCAGTCTCCAGCAACATGCTCGTCCCTTCACCCGTATACCGTCCTCGAAATCCCAAACAGACCCCTTACTATCGCTGCGTTGAAGACCACCTTGAAACCCTGGAACAAGTTTATGAAGATCGTTTTGAAAGGATATACGGATTCTTTCGACCACATGTCAGAAAGGTTATGGAGAGGTATCTGGATTGTGGCAATCTCCTCAACGGTTTTGCCAGGATCAAGTGCGAAGACTGCGGCCATGAATATCTATTGGCCTTTTCTTGTAAACGCCGTCACTTTTGCCCATCCTGTCATCAAAAGAGGGTAGTGGAATTCGGGGAATGGCTCTGTCAAAACGTAATTAAAGCCGTCCCTCACAGGCATTTCGTGTTCGGTATCCCTAAAATTTTGCGAAGATATTTTCTCTACGATCGAAGGTTGCTTTTAGAACTCAGCCGCTGTATTTGGGAATCTTTGAAAATCTATTATCAACATTCCCACCCGGGTAAAAAATCCGTTCCGGGGGCGGTCATCGCCATCCAAACCTTTGGAGATTTTCTGGGCTTTAACCCCCACGGCCATGTTCTGATTACCGATGGTTGTTTCCCCGAGAAGGGTTTTTTTAAGGTCGTCCCGACTGTTAATCTTAAATATCTGGAAAAAATCTACAGATCCAAAGTTCTTACCTTGCTTCTCTCTAAAGGTAAAATCACTCCCGATCATATTAATCTGCTGAAATCCTGGAGGCATTCGGGATTTCAGGTTTTTTGCGGACCCCGAATCCTGCCAAGAAAAAAAGAGGCTATGGAAAACCTGGCACGCTATATCATCCGGGCCTCTTTCTCTCAGGAACGAATGCCCTATCTCCCGGAAGAATCCCGGATCATCTACCGCTCCAAGGACAACCGGCAAGAAAAAATCTTCGATGCCTTAGATTGGCTGGCGGCCATGACCTCCCATATCCCCGATCAGCGTGAACAAATGGTTCGCTATTATGGTTTCTATAGTAACGTCTCCCGGGGACTTCGTCAAAAAGAAAATGAAGATGCCCTCATTCCCTGTGTCCTGGAACCAGATGAGAACGCCAAACCCAACCGGAATTGGGCTCGCTTGATTCAAAAGATTTACGAAGTCGATCCCCTGACCTGCCCCAAATGCCAAGGGCCGATGCGGATTATCAGTATTATAGACGATCAGGAAGTAATCAACAAGATTCTTTTGCACTTGGGCTTATGGCAAACCAATCAGAGACCCCCACCCAAACCCAACTCCCTCGAACTTCAGATAGATTACTCGGACTCCCAACTTCCTTTCTATGAGGAAGCCTTTGACCAGGATTTCAGGACTTCCTCAGATCATTCCTCCGGTTAAGGGAAAATCAGGATGTAAAGGGAGTAGTTTGTTCAAATCTTGGCAATTTGCCTCTTCTTTTCTCTTTATCTCCCTCTATTGTTAATATTTCGACCGGTAAAATACCTTTTTTTTTGAAGTCCCCCTTTGTCACCCTATCTTTGGCCTCATTTTTCTCCTTGATTCTATCTTTCCCTTATTTTATAGTCTCCCATCAAAAGAAAAGTCTTATCAAAAAGTGTTTATAATTTGCTAAGCTAACCATATATAATATGCCTATACAAAATAGCGTATATTGTTTTAAGCACACAAAAAACTTAATAATGGGGAGGAAAGACAATGAGAAGAAGTGTTATTTTGATGGTTTTATTGGCCATGGTTTGTTTTTTTGGAGTTAACCCAGCTATAGTTAATTTAGCTATCGCGGAATGGTCTCCGCTACCAAAAGACCTAAATATCGTGGAGCCGGGGCCAGAAGTTCCACCGAGCATCGCCAAACTTTCCGGTAAGTGGACTGGAGTATACATGACTCTTAGGGAACAAATTATGTCGAATGCACAGGTTGTATTTGAGAGAATCGAAATCGACCCCAGTAATGGTACAATCAATGCTACGGTAGTGAGTTCAGTGGGCAGCTCCATGAATTTCGTTGGTGGCTACATTAGGCAACAGACCACCATTGATAAAGAAGGGCGTTGCGTACTCAAAAATTTGAGGAATAATGCCACTCTGAAAATGATTTTGGTTGATGATGAATTACGCGTTGAGTGGATTAGTAACAGAGTGTTCACGGCGACCCTACACCACGATCGTTTCTGATGTCGCCCTGGTTAGTCAAATTGCAACGCCCTTTGCCAGTTATACCGAGCTTCAATCCAACGCGGGGCATCTTTTCCAACAAAAGGACTCGGGCCCCCATTTCCGCAGCCCGGCCCGCAGCCATCATCCCTGAGGCCCCGGCGCCGATGACAATAACATCAAAATCGGATTGTGGATTACGAATTGCGGGTTGCGGCAAGTCAGAGTATGGTAACTTCTTCACTTTGAATTTTGCATTTTGAAAGTTCTTCTTGTCACCCCTCACTTCTTCAATGCCCTCAGCTTGGCTAATTCCCAGACATAATCATAGAGATGGAGTCCTTTGCTGGCAGCCACAATCTCGCCGTCCCCGACCCCGATTTCTTGGGCCATGTATTCCTTGAGATACTGGATGGCCGCCAGATTGGCCGGGAAGCCGTTCCATAAATCCCAGGATCGGAAATAAATGAAAAAATGGAGTTGTTTGTTCCGGACCCGTGTGTCTATCCCCCGCAGGCAAGGCGGGTCATTCAAATAAATGGCCTCTGGGTTCCCAACGGTCATATAGGCTTGGTTGGTCCCATAACCCTCTTCCTTATACATGCGGATGACTTCTTGAATCTGAGGTTCCAGATATTGCCCATAGGTATAATCCTCATTAGGCTGCTTTACCGAGGTCATCAGGTAGGGGAGATATTGCTCGACATAACCTTCGGCCACCGGATTGGGGATACCGAGGGCAAGAGGAATATCCGGAATCAACGGACGGGTCCCAGGATATTTGATCTGAATCGTCAGATAATCAAACTCCAGTCGTTTTTGGCCTGTGAAACTGCCCCGGTCGATGACATATTCCTGCCCATGGTCCAGGATCGCAGAAACACATTGAAACCAGGCATCGGGTAAGTCCCGGGCCTGAATAAATTGAAGATCCATCCAGCCTTCCCCTTTCATTTTCATGATAATGGTGATCTTCTAAAGAGTAACTAAACATTACCCTAAAACATACCCCATCTGCAATCGTTTTCATCATTGCAAAAAGTTGACAAGGCCCTATCTTTGGGTTACTATTTAATCGACTAATTCACCCAAGAGACAAGCAACCACTTTTGGGGAAACTTTTTAATAAAAATAGGAGGATACAATGTCGATCAAAGTGGCCATCAATGGCTTTGGGCGAATTGGGCGGTTGGTTTTTCGGGCCGGATTCAGGAGCCAAGAGGTCGAATTTGTGGCTGTCAATGATCTCACCAATACCAACACCATGGCCCACCTTTTAAAATATGATTCTGTCCATGGAATCATGGATGCAGAGGTCAAGACCAAAGACAGCTCTCTCTTGGTGAACGGAAAAGAAATCAAGACCTTTGCTTTAAAAGATCCGGAGGCCTTGCCCTGGAAGGAGCTTGGGGTGGATGTGGTCCTGGAAAGTACCGGCAAATTTATCGACCGGGCCGGAGCGAGAAAACACCTAATGGCCGGCGCCAGGAAGGTCGTCATTTCAGCACCGGCCAAGAATCCGGACGTAACTGTGGTTTTCGGAATCAATGAGCAAGAATACGATTCCACGAAACATAACGTCATCTCCATGGGCTCCTGTACCACCAACTGCCTGGCGCCGATCGTTATGATACTCCAGAAGGAGTTCGGTGTCGAATATGGTCTCATGACCACCATCCATGCCTATACCAATGATCAGGTCGTTACGGATGAGCCCCATAAAGATCTTCGAAGAGCCAGGGCGGCGGCTCTTTCCATGATCCCGACAACAACCGGGGCGGCCAAGGCGATATCTGAAGTCATACCGGAAATGAAAGGCCGACTGGATGGCCTGGCCATAAGAGTTCCTGTTCCCAACGTTTCCCTGGTGGACTTCGTGGCCACTTTATCGAAGCCCGTCACCAAGGAGCAAGTGAATGCCAAACTTAAGGAATATGCCGCAGGTCCTCTTAAAGGTATTCTTTTGTGCAGTGACGAAGAATTGGTATCACACGATTTCAATGGAAATCCCCATTCTTCGATTGTCGATCTCCCCAACACCTACGTTATGGGGGGCAAGTTAGTCAAAATCCTCTCCTGGTATGATAACGAGTGGGGTTTCTCCAATCGAATGCTGGAACTTTTGTCTTTTGTTATGAAATAAGGAAACCAAGCCAAAGGTTAAAATTTATTAACTCAGTCTGACGATTCGAAGTTCGGAGACAGTAGTTTGGAGTTATTAGTTCAGAGTTCGGAGTTGGAGGCTTCATGGTTTGTCTTCGCTCCGAACTAATTACTCCGAACTAAAAAACAGCTTCTTAAAAATTATCTCGTTTGAATAAAAATCCATGGCAGAAAAAGAAACTCAATTTACATCCTCGGCCCTCCAGGTAAACCTGGAACGAACAGCGGCTACGGTGGAAATTCCGGCCAGGTACCAGGTCCTGCTCAGTATTGCCCGTGAGCACTATGGTGTGTTCAAAAGGACACAGGACCTTCTTACAGAGAAGAACCATCCCTTTGTCAATTGGGAACATGTTCTGAAGCAGTTGCGGACCCTGTCCATGGGCGATTTCTATGATTTCAACAGCCATGAAAAAGGTTTTGAAGCTCTGGAAACCCTGGTCGGTATCTACGTTGAGACTATACGCTCCCCAGCCGGTGAAG
The DNA here is from genome assembly GCA_963802945.1 of uncultured delta proteobacterium. Lineage (GTDB taxonomy): Bacteria > Desulfobacterota > RBG-13-43-22 > RBG-13-43-22 > RBG-13-43-22 > RBG-13-43-22. The sequence goes on along the minus strand of CAWDKY010000025.1, from coordinate 36,897 downwards.
AAACCAGGGAAACCTCTGTCCGATACCTCTTTGATTTTTTAACCCTTATCCTTTCCAAGAGCAATGGACTGCTCTCCCGGAATTTGGCCCTCTTTCCCGATCTCATTCAATCCCTAATTGATTGCTACCCAAAAGATCCCTTGCTCTTCAGAAAGGTTTCGACCTATGGGAAAAAGCTCCTCCAGACGGCCCTGGAGCATTCCGCCCCCCTGGATACGGACCATTGGAAGCATTTTCTTCACAATGGCTTCAAGACAACCTATCTCTTCTGGCTTGATCAGCCGGACCCTCGGGACTGGTTCAGCAGGGAGAATGAGGAAGCAGCGAAGATCTTCGACTATGATTCGATCGTCAATCCCCTGACTCACCAGTCCATTACCGATCTGCTTGATAAATTAGACTCTCTGCTCTCAAAACGACGGCAACTGGACGGCCTCGTATCTTACCCTTCCGGACTATGTGCAGATCATTGACGGCTATCTGCTCGTAGCCGATGAACTGGAGAGGTCGAAGGCCTTCACCGGCCATGAATATCTAGTCAAACTCGATTTCCTTTTTCATATCATCAATGTCCCTGCCCTTTCCGATATCCATGGACGGGCTTTGATCGAGATCAATCGTTGCCTGGCTATGGTATTCCGGGATGAAAAACCGGAGAACTTAAACGATTTTGTTCGAAAAATATTCGATCTCCTCAAAAACTGCACCACCTTTTCCCAATACCGCAGCACGATCCTGAATTGCATTATCACGGTGGCCCGGGAGGTCTTCAGACTGAATCATCACCCTCTGGTTAATACCTTTATTGAAGAGCTGATTTCATTCGGCTTCCAGCATCCGCAGCTATCCGGAACTACAACCGAATGGCAGATCCGGGTAAATCCGGCTCATATCGAGAATATCCGCGCCTGGCTTGAAATCATCGCCCTGAAACCGCGCTGGACCCAAAGACTGCTCTCGGCCCTTATTATCAACTTGAAATTAGGCGGAGTCTTCATCCGGGACACAGACCTTCTCCAGAAAAACATCTCGGCCCTTCTGAATACCGACATTGCTCCGGCCTACAATCTGGTCAAGCAACTCCTCAGGTTGTTCCCAATCTACTTCAATGAAATCGGTGCCGAAGGTGAACTCCGGGAAATATCGACCGAGATGGATGAGATCTCCTTTCGACAAAACCTAGTTATCCATTTCATGCGCAAACAGTCTCATGTGGAGAGTAACAGCTTACTGGTCACCTTTTTGGAAAATGCTTTCCACTATTGGGTTTCAGGAAAAAAGGACCTTCTGCGTGACCACCTGCCAATCGAGGTGTATGAGCAGATTCCTGAAGGCCACCAGAAAACCAATAGTCTTCAGGCCATATTTCAAAACCTGTTTGAACGGGTCCACGGTGATCCAAGGGGTTTCCTGGATTGGGATGACCCTAAGATAGTCAAAGAGATTCAAGCCGTCCCGGGCCTGCCCGAGAGAGACCGAGAACAGGCCAGGCTCCTCATCCGTTTTTATCAACTTCTTTACAAGAAATATAATCACCAGCATGTTGAGGTCATTAAAAATCTGGAGGCCTCCTACCTCTTCGAACCGACAAAAGTAAAGACTCTTAAACGTTATATTCAGGAAAAAAAACAAGATAAAAGTCTGGCCATCGTCCTCGACTTCCTGGTCCAACTTAAGGAGAAGATCCTCTCTCCACAGAAAACAGAGTACGTTGAGAATATCTACCATAAACGGCATATTGCCGCCGATATCCCATCCATGTACGGCACCTACCGGGAAGAAAAATTTGAAGCCCTTGGGCTTTCCCTGCGTCTCGAGAGTCTGGCCACAGTCCTCTTCGAGGAACTGATCCAATCACTTAACCTGACGTTCATCACCAAAAGCACCTTGATGAGAATCCATCACTATCTCTGGCTCTATGTAAAAGCCCTCGACCTTGAAGGGATTGCCACTGAGGGGTTGACCGCCAAAATGAAATATGTGAGCAACGCCCTGGAGATCAAACAGTTCTCCATCGATCAGTACATCAATATTTTCCAATTCATCTCCAAAGGTATTCAGGACATTATCAGGGACTATTATATCGATGCCCACCGTCCCAATCTTTCCATCATTATAGGTCAAATCCTCAAGAAAAATAACATAACCTCAAATGTAAAAACCTCTTCGGCCAGGGAAGAAGAGTTATTCTATCAGCTATCTGAGAATTTTATCCGGGCTGCTATATCGTCGGCCTTCGGCCTTCAGGTGCTCGATAATTTCATTAACAGCATCCTTCGCACCCTACAAGCTGAATTGGAAAAGTTCAAAGAAAACAAACAAATTTTAACCCTGGTCATGTCCTATGATCCGGAAATGACGATCACACCCATCTACAGGCGCAACAAAAGGCTCGACAATCAATTGCTCCTGGGAAATAAGGGCTATTTTCTAAAGGAACTGGCCTTAATGGGCTTCCCGATACCCCCGGGGTTCATCCTGACCACGGAGGTCTTCCGCAGGTTTGAAGGCCTATTGGGCTACCAATATATCCTGGAAGATCTGAATAACAGGATCGGCAAAGAGATCCGGCGGCTGGAAAGGATGGTGGGTCGAAAATTTGGTGATCAGCGAAATCCTCTACTTTTAAGTGTGCGCAGCGGAGCCACGCTTTCCTTACCGGGGATGATGCAATCAATTCTAAATGTAGGCATCAATGAAAAAATCGCCGAGGGACTCAGCAAAAAACCTGACTTTGCCTGGGCTGCCTGGGATTCCTTCCGCAGGTTTCTCCAAAGTTATGGAATGTTGCGGGGACTGGACCGGAATTTTTTTGACTCTATTATCGACACCTTCAAGAAAAAAGACAGGGTCGAACGAAAAATCCAATTTACCCCGGATCAGATGAAGCAGGTAGCCCTGGCCTACCAACAGGCTCTGGAGGAAAGGGAAATCAAGGTACCTTACCAGCCTACGGAGCAGCTCCAAGATGCCGTTCTACAGGTCATTGCCTCCTGGAATTCAGATCAGGCCCGAATTTTTCGTCGTCAGATGCACTTCTCGGATGAGTGGGGGACGGCTGTGATCGTGCAGCCGATGATCTTCGGAAATCTAAATGACCAATCAGGGTCGGGCGTGATTCTTACCCGAGATCCCAAAGAGTCCTCTCCCGGTATCAATCTCTATGGTGATTTCATTTTTGGGGTTCAAGGGGACGATATTGTTTCCGGCCTTGTCGCCACTTATCCCATTTCGGAGAAACAACGGCTGAGGGAGAGAAAAGATACCGACATATCTTTGGAGGCCAATTTTCCCGAGATCTACGGAGAACTCATCTACCTTTCAGAAAAACTGATCTACAACAAAAGATTCGACCACCAGGAGATCGAGTTCACCTTTGAGAATGCCACTCGGGAGAGTCTCCAGATACTTCAGACCCGGGATATGATCCAAAGGGAGACACAAAAATTAAAGATGTTCAAAGAAACCAAGAAACTGAAAAGGGATCTTCTGGGCACCGGTATCGGGGTGAGCGGCGGGGCCTTATCAGGAAGGGCCGTGTACACCGAAGAGGAAATCCGGCACTACCGAGAAAAAGAACCGGATACTCCTCTGATTCTCATCCGGCCCGATTCGGTTCCTGATGATGTCGGGGTAATCCTCCTGGTTGAGGGTCTATTGACGGCCAAGGGGGGCAGCACCTCTCATGCCGCGGTAACCATTCCCCAACTCGACAAGGTCGGTGTGGTGGGTTTTACCAAGTTGAGTGTTTATGAAACCAAAGGCTACAGCACAGTGGACGGCCGAACTATACGAGGCGGGGATTTCATCTCCATCGACGGCTGGAGCGGGGCCGTCTATCAGGGCCGTCACGAAGAAGAAGCGAAGGAATCCAACCGGGTGACGCTGTAAAAGCAGGATTCAAGGGTTCCTGGGATCAAGGATTCAAGTGAAAAGCATTGAATAATAAAAAACCTTCATTGAATCTTTGATCCCTATTACAGTTGTTTTCGCCGAACGCCGAACGCTGAACACCGAACGTTCTTTTCGTTTCTACACTAGCTGCTTATGCACGAAGGTCGTTAAATCCCCCAATCGGTTGGTATAGCTCCCATACTCGTTATCATACCAGCCGAAAATCTTGGCATGGACCACCGGCACCCTGATCGTATTCGAGGGGAGGGAAGGAAGTACTGCCGGAGGCAGACCGGGGATACATCCGCAATCGATATCGATAAAAGAGGTCCTAGTGTGATTGAACTGACCTTCGATCACAACGGCCGCATTCAAACCGATGAGGTCACTGGAGACATTCTGCTCCATAGAAAAAACGAGCAGTTTTTCCGGATCCCGCTCCCCGACTTCCTGATAGATCCGGTTGATGGTATTTATGTCCAGTTCGGAGGCCGCCCCATTTTTGCTGTTCTTACTCTGAAAGGTGACATTTAGGACAATCAAGGATTCCGTGTTGGTTGGCACCCGTATGGAATCGGCCATGAAGCCGATATTCCGGACCTCCGGGATGACCTCCGCCAGGGCCACAGCGGCATTGGTGGAGGTAAGAATGATATTATTCAAAATACTCCTGTTTTTTCTTAAATCCTTCTCACCCGCCTTGGGCATGGAATCGAGAACAGCCTGGGAATTGGTTACGGCATGGACCGTGGACATAGAAGCCGTGAGTATCTTGTTGGTCGCCTCGTTTTCCAGAAGTGGCTTGACCATATGGGCCAGCCCCGTGGTTGTACAGGAAGCGGCCGACAGAACTTGATGCTTTTTCTTGTCGAAGGCGTTATGATTGATGCCATAGATCAGCGTAACCGCATCCTCCGGTGTAGACAGGGCCTTATCCTTTATCTTGAATGGAGAGGAATTGATAACAACTTTTGCTCCAGCCGCCAAATGTCCCCGGATGGAGCCCTTCTTGTCATTGGGAGGTAGGGTGGGATCCCTGAACTGACTGGTACACTCGACGACCATATCCACTCCGTAATCCCGCCATTTGATCTCCCCAGGATTTCGTGATTCTCTCAAGACCGTGACGGGGATGCCGTCAATCCTCATTTTCCCGGCCTTCTCATCAACGATTTCGATAAATCGTTTGGCCTTTATCCCATAAAGAAAACGGTGAATGAGTCCGTAGGTGGTATCGGTTTCTATACGCTGGGCAATGGTCTCCAAACCTGTTCCCACTTCCCGCCCTGTATTGACGACGATCTCCTGGAAATATTTGCGCGCCAGGTGATGCCACAAGGTCAGCTTTCCGATTCTTCCCAGCCCGTTAATACCGAGGATAGGCTGTTTATTTTCAAACACCTTCAATTTCGCCATACTGCACCTCCTATAATTTCGTATGAGTTTGATTGTTTTTAGAAAACTTTGAATCCTTGAATCCTATTTTCTTACTGACCCCTCATGCCCCTATAGATTACTATGAAACCTGAAAGGAAACCTTAGAATCAAGCGATTAAGAGTTTTTCTTCTGAATTCTGACTCCTGGATTCTGGATTCATGATTTTTATTTTCGTACTAAAATATATACCTTCATCGAATCAAATGTCAACCCGCTGATGAGGAAAAATATCAGTATAGGTCTGAATCAGCTTTCCGTTTGACGAAATCCACGGGAGACGTTACCATAGAAGCCGATGGGTAGGCAGAGAAGGGAGGGACAGGGATTAGGATGATTGAGCTTTCAGGGGTGCCCATAAAGAGGCCAATGGGGTCTGTAAGTCAAGAAAAGTTGCCTGAGATTTTCAATGTCGGTCGTTTTCATATTGTCGTGATCGCCGCCCTCGGTATGTTTACTTTTGGTTGGCTTTTTACCGGTCGATACCTGTGGCTTCTGACGGGGATATGTGCCCTGGATTGGTTCATCGTCAACCTGATCAATCGGGCGACGGATATCAAGGAGGACGTGGCCAGTGATATCAGAGGGACAAAGCTGATTGAACGATACAAACTAACGGCGGTTGGGTTGGGAATTTTTCTCCTGATCACCTCGCTCATCGCCTACCATTTCGTGAATCCTGCGGTTACAAACCTGCGGATAGCCGGCCATCTTCTGGGCATCTTCTATAACTGGCCCCTGCTTCCAGGAAGGCGTCGTTTGAAAGAGCTCTATTTTTTCAAGAATGCGGCCTCAGGAGCGGGGTTTATGATTACCGTTTTCGGCTATCCCCTGGCCACCCAGCATTGGGGCGAGATCCCCTATGGCTTCCCCCCAGGTATCACCTGGGGGACGGTGATTTTTTCGGCTATCTTTTTTTTCCTCTTCATTCAAAGCTATGAGATCATTTATGACCTGAGAGATATAAGGGGAGATACCTTGGCAGGCATTCATACTTACCCTGTCGCACACGGAGAGCGAATTGCCGTCTATATTGTGGACAGCCTGATTTTTTCCTCTCTGGCGGTCCTTATGGCGGGCTACCTCTTGAGGGAAGTGCCCTGGCGCATCGTAATCATGGCCGCTGCTCCCCTCGTTCAGTTTTTTGTCTATAAAAGGGGTCTGAAGCGAGGTATCTCTTCCAAGGACTGTATCCTGCTCACCTGGATGGGGGTCATCATGCTGATGATCTATCATCTGTGGGTAGCGGCAGGCCTGCCTGGCTCGGGGGTTTAGAGATGTTGATATTTGAGTCGATCGCCCTTCTTATTGTCGCCGTCTATATCCTTTTTCGCCTAAGAGAGCATCCTCAACCCTGGAACTTGATGGCCAGGCTCGCATTGATGGCCTTGGCCGGTTGGCTCAATGAAGAGAGTTGTATCCTTCTCTACCGTTTCTACAACTACAGTCCCGAGTGGACCATCTCTATTGCCCATGTGCCCTTGCTGGTCGTTCTGATATGGCCCCTGGTGATCCACTCGGCATGGGATTTAGTCCGCCAGTGGCAGGTGAGGGAAGGATGGGCCATTTCCCTGGCCACGGGGGCTGTCGTGCTGACCGATGCCTCTCTCATGGAACCGGTGGCTGTTCGAGCGGGACTGTGGTCCTGGAGTAAGCCAGGGATCTTTCATGTCCCTCCCATCGGTCTTTTGGGTTGGGGATGTTTTGCTGCCCTCGCGGTGTTTTTTTTGGAAAGGGACGGATGGACGACCCCAGTGAAGGAAAAAGATGCCCTGTCGGTCTTAAACATTGTATTGGGGACCCATTGCTTTTTATTAATAAACTGGTGGGGGGGGTTGAGGTGGATCTCTGTTTCAATGGGCTCCGCTCAGGTGGCGATCACAACCTGGCTCATCTCTCTCCTATTGATCTGTCTCATCATCAAGAAAAGGACCAGGTTGCTTTTGGATAAAAAGGCACTCCTTTTGCGTCTGCCTGCCGCGGTATTGTGTTTCCTCCTGCTCGCTTACACGGCGGAATGGGCCGATTTGCTTGTAATCTATGCGTTAGCCTTTGTTCCTCCCTACCTGACCCTGATGGTTCAACCCTATCTCATAGACAGAAAAAGCCCGCCTACCTTCTCAGGCCTCAATGTGCCTTTAGGGTAGACATCCTGCAATTAAAAAGGCTTAACCTTACAGGCATGAGAAGCTCGCGCCAAACAGCAGTCATTTCAATATATCACATTTTATGTGGGTGGTTAGGTCTTCATCGCCTGGAACATAGTTCCATCCCAATGACCGTTGACATCTATGTTCATTTGATCCGAACAGCAATCGAGAGGCGGTCAATAAACTCGATTCTCCGCAACCACTCCAAAATGAAAACGGACAAGATATTGAAACCTCATCCGCTTTACTGTCTTTGGTGCCGAAGAGGGGACTCGAACCCCTACAGGCGTCTGCCTACTAGACCCTGAACCTAGCGCGTCTACCAATTCCGCCACTTCGGCAATAATTATTTGATTGATTTTTAACTTATTTAAAAATATAAAAGATTAATTAAATTCTGTCAAGCTGTCTTTGGGAAAATGTAATGGCTAAATATTTTTCCGACATCAAACAAATCTCCAAACCCTTTAAAGCCCCGATATTAACCATCGGAAATTTTGACGGTGTTCATCTCGGACATCAAAGCCTGTTTCAAAAGGTCCGGGAACGGGCAAAAGAAACCAAGGGGACTTCTCTGGTCATTACCTTTCACCCCCATCCGGCTCAGGTCATAAGACCGGGTAAGTCCCCCAGGCAGATCGTCTCCGACGAAAACAAAGTCAGTCTGATTTTCCAGTACGGGATCGATGTGGTTTTGTCCATTCCCTTCACCAGGGAATTTTCCCAGATCCCGGCCAGGGGTTTTATCCAGGACGTCCTGGTTGCGCGAATCGGGATGAAAGAGATTGTTGTCGGTTATGATTATACCTTCGGGAAAAAACGGGAAGGCAACATACATCTTCTTAAAGCATTGGGTGAGAAGCTGGGGTTTATCGTTCATATCCATCCCCCAGTAACGGTTGGAAACCATCTGGTCAGCAGCACCCGTGTCCGGGAACTGATTTCCTCCGGGGCCATGGAGGAGGCCAAGCTTCTTCTGGGCCGTCCTTTTTTCCTGACCGGGACCGTTATCCCCGGCAAAGGCATAGGCCGGTCTCTTCTGGGGTTTCCCACGGCCAATATAAATCCCAATGAACAACTGATCCCCCAACGAGGGGTTTATGTGGTCCGGGTGGAAAGCCCTCAGGGCTTTTTTTATGGGGTGACCAATGTCGGCTTTAATCCCACCTTTGCTGATGGCAAAACCATCTCCATAGAGACCTTTCTTTTTGATTTTGACAATGACCTCTATGGTAAGAATATAAAAATATTTTTCTTGAAAAGGCTGAGAGGGGAAAGGGCCTTTTCCGGACCGGAAGCCCTGAAAACCCAAATCAATAAGGATATCGAGCAGGCCAAGATCTGTCTTTCCAAAGAGAAACTTGCATAAATTTCAATCTGATAATACGCCGGCCCCGCCTTCGGCGGGTTACCCGAGTAAAAATTGAATTTCAGAGAGGGTATTTCATTATTTTTTTTCTTGACAAAAACCCTTTTAAACAGGTAAGAGGTGCAAGATATTTCTAAGCTTTAAACAGCCTGGAAAAAGCGGAGACTTAAAAGACTTAAAAGATAAAGAGAGCTTTGAACATCGTCCCCGTTTAAACCAATCTCTGCTGCAGACTCAAATTTTAATCATCGAGACAACTAAAGGTAATCGTTAGGTTAAAATTTTCGTCTTCTTTTACCGTAAACAAAATCGAAAAGTTTTCAAAGCTCTTCCATTAAGGAGTAGTGCTAACCGTGTTTTCACAGATGATGCAAGCCGGCCTCGGTGATTTTCTGTTCGTCTTTATCTTCTTCCTTGTCGGCCTGGCCCTGCCTGTAGTCATGTTTATCGTCGAATTCTTGCTCGGTCCCAAAATGTTGGGTGGAAAAAGGGATATGACCTACGAAAGTGGGGTGGAACCGATCAAGACGGCCTGGCTGCAATTCGGGGCCTCCTATTATCTTTTTGCCCTGATCTTCCTGGCCTTTGATGTGGATGTCCTCTACCTTTTCCCTGTCCTGGTGGCCTACCAGAAGGGGACGGGATTTTCTGAACTGATCGAATTATTTATCTTTCTGTTGATTTTGACCCTGGCCATTGTCTATGCCTGGCGTAAAGGAGTCTTTAAATGGAAGTAAAGAGAAACGAACCCATCTGTCTGCCCTCCAGAGACCTGAGAAAGGAATATAAGGAAACCTCTGCCGTGGTGGGGTTTGTTCCTCTGCAGGAACTGATCGATATCGTCCGGGTCAATTCCCCCTGGTTCCTGACCTTCGGTATAGCCTGTTGTGCCATCGAGATGATGGCCCCAGCCATGGCCCGTTGGGACGTCATGCGTTTTGGGATGATCCCCAGGGCTACCCCACGTCAATCCGATATTATGATCATCGCCGGGACCATTCCCCATAAGCTGGCTCCGACCATCAAAACCCTTTATGAACAGATGCCGGCCCCCAAATGGGTCATTGCCATGGGCAATTGCGCCATCTCCGGGGGACCGTTTTCCTATGACGGACAGTATGCCATTGTCAACGGCGCGGATAAGATCATTCCGGTGGATGTCTATATCCCCGGTTGCCCCCCCCGCCCGGAGGCCCTGATACAGGGATTACTTAAAATACAAACTAAGATGACTAAAGGATTAATAGATGTCAACGCCAGGGCAGAAAAATCTGCTCGAAGAACTAAAAAATAGCCTGGCCCAGGCCGTCCCCGAAGGGAAAATCGAGGAAACCGATTATGCCCGTACCGGTTATCAGTTGGAGGTCTGTTTGGACCAGGCCGGGATGCGTCCTGTGGCCCAGACCATGAAAGACAGGCGGTTTTTTCTGGAGACCATAACCGCCTTGGATTATCTTGACTATTTTGAATTGGCTTATCTTTATTCCACCTATAATCAAGAGTTCTGCCGGGTCAAGGTTCGTATCAGGATCTCCAGGGAAGCGACACCGTTAAGTATCGCGGCCATCTATCCTGCGGCCATCTGGCTGGAGCGGGAGGTCTATGATTTTTTCGGCATCCGCTTCCAGGAGCACCCGGACCTGAAACGGATCATCAATCCCGACTGGGTGGACTATCACCCTCTCCTTAAAACCTTCGGCAAGACCAAATTCACCGAAGAAATAGACGATATCCTATGCTGAACAAAATTACCATAGACGATGCCACTGTAAATGAAAGGGTCTATAAACTCAACCTCGGCCCTCAGCATCCCAGCACCCACGGGGTCATGCATTTTATTTTGACCCTGGACGGTGAAGTGGTAATTTCCTGCGAACCCGATATCGGCTTTTCCCACCGGGGCCATGAAAAAATAGCCGAAAACCGGATTTATGAACAATTTTTACCCTATCCGCCGAGAATAGATTATATGTCCGGCCTGATCTATAATTATGGCTATTGCCAGGCCGTGGAGAGACTTTGTGGGATCGAGGTCCCCAGGCGGGCGGAATATATCCGGGTTATCACCTCGGAATTGAACCGCATTGCCAACCATTTCATCGGGGCCATGGATTTTGTCATGGGCCTCGGGGCCTTTACACCCTTCATCTATGGTTGGGATGACCGGGAACAGATCCTGGACCTTCTTGAAGCGGTGGCCGGTTCCCGCCTCCCCTATTGTTATGGTCGGTTCGGAGGGGTTCGCAACGATATCGACCAGGCTTTTTGCGATGGGACCCGCCGTTTTATCGACCGGTTGAGGAAGCGTTTGAAGGATTACCATGATCTGGTAACCGGGAATATCATCTTTATCAAACGATCCCAAAATGTCGGCGTCATTACCAGGGAGACAGCCCTGGAATTCGGGGTCACCGGCCCGGTCTTACGGGGTTCTGGAATCAAATACGATGTCCGCAAGCAGGAACCCTATTCAGCCTATCCGGATTTCAAATTCGAGATCCCGACCCGGGAAGAGGGCGATTGTTATGCCCGTTATCTGGTTCGCATGGCCGAAATGGAGCAGAGCCTGAATATTATCGAACAGGCCCTGGACAAACTGCCCAAGGGACCGATCAGGGCCAATGTCGCCCGTTTTGTCACCCCGCCGGCCGGCGAATGTTATTTTGCCTTTGAAGGTGCCAAGGGGGCAGTCGGCTTTTATATCGTCAGTGACGGATCGCGGGTTCCCTACCGTATTAAGGTCCGCGCCCCTTCCTTTTCCAATTTATTTGTCATGACCAAAATCTGCCCAGGGCATTTCCTGGCTGATGTCATTGCCATTTTCGGCAGTCTTGATGTAACCGTTCCGGAGATTGATCGCTGAATATGACTCAACTTATCCAAATATGCAAAGCAATATACGCCTTTCTGGGCTACGATTTGACCGTCGGCCTTATCGGACTGGTGGTTTATTTGGCCTTTATCCCCCTGCTTGTCGTCTTTATGGTCTGGTTTGAGATGAAAGTTTCCGGTCATATCACACTCAGACCTGCTTTCATGAGGGTTGGGCCGCATGGAATTTTGCAGAACCTGGCCGATGGTATTAAAATGATGGCCAAGGACATGATTACACCGAAATTGGCCGATAAATTCCTGTATGGACTGGCGCCCGTCCTAATCTTCGTTCCTACCTTTGTCGGGTTTGTGATTATTCCATTCAGCCAAGTGATGCAGGTCAAGGATTTGAACGTGGGTATCCTGCTTATCTTTTCCTTTTCCAGTCTGACGGTCTTCTCCATTTTGATGGCCGGATGGGCCTCCAATAATAAATATTCCCTGGTCGGTGCCGTCCGGTCGGTGGCCCAGAACGTGGCTTATGAAATCCCATTACTCCTTTCTACCATGTCGATCATCATCATGACTAATTCCTTTAAATTGAGCGACATCGTAGCTGCCCAGACTCCGGTCTGGCATATCCTTTATCAGCCGATCGCCTTCCTTATCTTTGTCATTTCCACCACGGCGGAATGCAACCGGTCACCTTTTGACCTGGTGGAGGCCGATTCAGAACTGGTTGCCGGATTCCATACTGAATATACCGGGATCCGCTTCGGCATGTTCTTTATGGCGGAATATGCCAATATGTTTATTGCCGCCTCCATGGCCACGGTCCTGTTTCTGGGGGGATGGAGCGGACCTTTTCTTCCCGGTGTGATCTGGTTTTTTATCAAAGTCTTTGCTCTGATATTCATCATTTACTGGATACGCTGGACCTTTCCCCGGGTTCGATTCGATCAATTGATGAATTTCTCCTGGAAAATATTGATCCCTATTGCCTTGCTGAACCTTATGATTACCGCCATTGTTCTTAAGGTCATATAAGATGAAACAGTCATCCAATCCTTTTATACAGTACATCCTGGATATCCTGATCGGGGCCAAGAGCCTGGCTATCGGAATGTGGGTCACGGCCAGACGGCTCTTCAAGCCCATTATCACGGTCCAATATCCCTACGCAGAAAATCACCATGAGCCCTAGTTTCCGGGGACACATCGAGTTTATCCGCTTTGATGATACCAAGACCCACCATTGTGTGGCCTGCGGCTTGTGCGCCCGCACCTGCCCCTCCCATGTCATCAAACTCCAGGGGGAAAAGAACAGGGCCGGTGATAAAAAAGTGGGGCCGTCAGTATATCATTGATTTTTCCAAGTGCAGCCTTTGCGGTTTGTGCGTTGATGTCTGTCCGGAACAAACCCTCAAATTTTCCAGTGAATATGAACTGGTCTTCTATCAACGCTGGGATACGGTCATCGATATCATGCAACGGTTAGAGGAAAGGCCATGAATACCATTTCCAATTTCATACCGCCGATCATTGTGGCCCAGGTGGCCTTCTGGTTTATGGTCGTTCTCACTCTGGTTGGGGCCGTGATCGCCGTGACGCTGCCTAAAATCGTCCATAACATTTTGGGGCTGGCCTTGTCCATGTTCGGGGTGGCCGGCATCTATCTGTATCTCGGCAGCCAGTTTGTGGCCGTAATGCAGTTATTGATTTATGTAGGGGCCATCTGCATCACCTATATCTTTGCCATTATGCTCTCCCCTCCCCTGGAATGGGATGTCCCCAAAAGAAAAAAACCAAGGATGATCGTCGCCCTGATCGTCAGCCTGGTGGCCTTTATCGGTATGGTCAAGATGATTTTAAGTTTCCAATGGGGCCCGGGTATCAACCTCACAAGGGATTGGAGTATTAAGACCCTGGGGCAGCAATTGCTGACCCGGTATTTCCTGGTCTTTGAATTGATTTCTCTACTGTTGGCCATTGCCATCATCGGAGCCATCATGATTGCCAGTTATCACCAAAAAAGAGATTAAACATGGAACAACTGATTACCTATTTGATATTGGGCGCCCTGATGTTTTGTGTCGGGATTTTCGGTATCCTGCAGCAAAGTAGTTTGATCGGCATGCTGATCTCCACCGAACTGATTCTCAACGGGGCCGCCCTGAATTTCATGGCCTTTAATATGTTTTTATCCAAGGATGCGGCCATGGGCCAGGCCTTTACCCTGTTTATCATGGGTCTGGCCGCTGCCGAAACGGCCATTGCCTTAAGCATCATTATTACCATCTATCGCCGGTTTAGAGAGATTAAACCCGATAGTGTCACTGAACTGAAAGGTTAGATCTTTTAATCCCCATGGAAACAGTGGAAACCATTATCTCCATCCGGCCGTTAATCGCCATTTTGATTGCCACCGTAGCCTCCCTGCTGGTTATGTGCACACAAAAAAAGCCAAACCTAAGGGAGACCTGGTCGGTGTTAGGGGCAGTGGGTACCTTCCTCACCGTCCTTTCGATGACGCCCGCAGGTTTTGGCCGGTAAGGCCTTTGAATATACGCCGTTTGTTATTTTGCCGGGGATCTCCCTGAAATTAAGGGTGGATGCCCTGGGGATGATTTTCGGGACCATCTCTTCATTCCTGTGGATCCTGGTCACTTTTTATAACATCGGCTACATGCGGGCTTTGAAAGAACACGCCCAGACCCGCTATTATTTCTGTTTTGCCGTGGCCATCGTCGGGGCCGTTGGGGTGGCCTTTTCCGGCAACTTGTTTACGCTCTATTTCTTTTATGAGATCATCACCATCTTCACCTATCCCCTGGTCGGCCATCATCAGGATGAAGAGGCCTATGAGGGCGCCAGAAAATACATGGTCTATCTGACTGGCACAGCCAAATCCTTTTTACTGCCGGCCGTTATTTTGACCTATGTCCTGGCCGGGACATTGGATTTTGCCCCATCGGGTATAACCAAAGGGATCTTTCCAGCCAATGCCAATCCGATGCTGGTGACCATTACCTATATTCTTTTTATGGCCGGATTTGCCAAGGCGGCCATGATGCCCTTACATAACTGGCTGCCATCGGCCATGGTCGCCCCCACCCCGGTCAGCGCCCTGCTCCATGCCGTGGCCGTGGTCAAGGCCGGGGTCTTTTGTATCAGCCGGGTCATGCTCTCGGTCTTCGGCGTCGGGATATTAAACTCTTTGAATCTGGGAATCCCCACGGCCTATTTCGCCTCATTTACCATCCTGATGGCCTCGATTATTGCCCTGACCAAAGACGATCTGAAGGCCAGGCTGGCCTATTCCACGGTCAGTCAGCTTTCGTATATCGTCCTGGGTGTGGCCCTGCTGACCCCCAGTGCGGTCACCGGAGGATTGATCCATATTGCCAACCATGCCTTTTCCAAGATCACCCTCTTTATGTGCGCCGGGGCGATTTTTGTGGCCCTGCAACACCCGTTCCATCAGCGAAATGTCCGGTATAGGCCGTAAGATACCTTTTACCATGGGGGCCTTCGGTGTGGCATCACTCTCCATGATCGGCGTTCCTCTGGTCTGCGGCTTTGTCACCAAATGGTATCTAGCCATCGGGACCATGCAGGCTCACCAAACTATCTTTTTGGTTGTTTTATTAGCCAGCACGATCTTGAACACGGCTTATTTTATGCCGGTGGTCTTTCGGGCCTTTTTTGGTAAACCAAATGAAGTATTGCTTAACAACGGCTCACCAAATCAAAACAGCGGTCTGCAGGAGGCCCCGGCTATCATGGTCGTTCCTCTGGTCATCACAGCCATATTTTCGGTTTTGATGGGCCTTTATCCGGATTATTTTTTGAATATCGTCAAAGCGGTTGATCCAAAATACCTAATCCATATCGTTAAGGCGGCTTTATAGTTATGAACTGGGCAACTCCCATACAATATTTACGGGACCATTTAAAGGTCTTGAGACGCATACTTTACATCGTCCTGGCGGCAACGATTGCTTTTGATTTTCTGATCCCCAGTCACGAGGGCCATCACTTCTGGGAATACCCCGGGTTTTGGACGGTGTTTGGTTTTTTGGGCTGTGTCCTTTTGATACGAATCATGAAGGGCCTGTCGCACGCCGTGCTGATGAAGAAAGAAGATTATTATGGATAAGTTTATACATCCGTCTCTTCTCTTTATCCTGGGTGCCTTCCTTATCCCGGTATTCAAGGGCTGGCTTAAGAAAATTTATTTACTGGCCATCCCGGCGGCGGCCTTTTATCTCGTGGTCACCATGAACATCGGGATGTATGGACAGCTCAACTATCTGGGGTTTAATATCCTGGTCGGTCGGGTGGATCGTCTGAGCCTGGTTTTTGCCCATGTCTTTACCTTGATGGCCTTTCTTGGTGTTCTCTACGGCCTTCATGTCAAAGAAGATGCCCAGCACATCGCCTCCTTTTTCTATGTCGGCGGCTCTCTGGGGGTGGTTTTCGCCGGAGATTATCTGACCGTTTTCATCTTCTGGGAAATGATGGCCCTGGCCTCCACCTTCCTGATCTGGTTCCGCAGAGAGCCGGCTTCCCTGAGGGCTGGTTTTCGTTATCTCCTGATGCATATCTTCGGCGGGTTGTTACTCCTGGCCGGTATCTTTCTTCATTATAAAAATACCGGGAGCATGGCCTTTGTTTTTATTCCTCAGGCCGGGGCCGGAGTGGCCGAATATCTGATCCTGGCCGGGTTCGCCTTGAATGCCGCTGTCTTCCCCTTGCATGCCTGGCTGCCCGATGCCTATCCGGAGGCTACAGTCACCGGCGCAGTATTTATGTGCGCTTTTACCACCAAGACGGCCGTCTATGTCCTGGCCCGGGGCTTTCCCCGGATATGACGTTCTGGCCATTATGGGTACGGTGATGACCGTTTATGGCGTCTGTTATGCGACCATTGAAAATGACATGCGCCGCATCCTCTCCTATCACATCGTCAGCCAGGTGGGCTACATGGTGGCCGGTGTCGGGATCGGCACGGCCCTGGCTGTTGACGGGGCCTGCGCCCATGCCTACGCCCACATTTTATATAAGGCCCTTTTATTTATGGGGGCCGGGTCGGTTCTGATGATGACCGGTACTTCCAAATTGGATAAACTGGGCGGGCTTTATAAATATATGCCTCTGACCCTAATTTTTTATGTCGTGGGAGGAATCTCAATTTCCGGTTGGCCTCTATTCAGCGGGTTTGTCAGCAAATCCATGGTCATCGCCGGCGCCGAAGAGGCCCACCATCCGGTGCTCATGGTCCTGATGCTCTTGGCCTCAGTGGGTACTTTCCTCTCGGTGGGATTAAAGCTTCCCTATTTCGCCTGGTTTGGAAAAGATTGCGGGCTCAAACCCAAAGAACCTCCTAAGAATATGCTAATAGCCATGGGGCTAACTGCTTTTCTGTGTTTTTTTATCGGCGTTTACCCCAAAGCCCTCTATGAACTGCTTCCGTTTAAAGAGGTGGCCATGGAATATCATCCTTATAACATGCCCCATCTTTCCGAAACCCTCCAGTTGATGATGTTTACCGGATTGGGTTTCTTCCTGCTCATCAAGAGGCTCACCCCGGAACCGAAGATCAATCTGGATTTCGACTGGTTCTACCGAAAGGCGATGGACGGCTTTATGTGGTTTGATGAAAAAATCATCCAACTTCTTGACACCAAATGGGGAGATCTCTACAGGACCATCGCCCTTAAAGTCTTGATGGTCCTTGGCCGGTTTTTTTGCCTGGTTCGACCGCTGGGGTATTGACGGGGTGGTTGATAATGTCGCCTACGGTACTCAAGAGATCGGCAATGAAGTCCGCAAGGTACAAACCGGGAATATCCAGAATTATCTGGCTGTGGCCTTGCTGGTTATTTTTATCATCATCGGGGTTTATTGGTTTTTATAAAATACAGGTATGAAGATTAAGATTCAAGGTAATTCCATGACATTACTAGACCTTGAACCTTGTACCGTAACCTAATATTTAACTCAGGGAAATTAACAAACATGGATTTTCTCATTCCCAATCAGCTTAGTTATCCCATTTTAAGCACATTCATCTTTTTGCCTTTGGCCGGGGCCGTGGTGCTTTTTATCATTCGAAATGAGACAACGGCCAAAATCTGGTCCCTGATCATCAGTATCGTCAATTTCGCCCTTTCTCTGCCTCTTTATTTTTCGTTTGATTTGTCCACCTACAAATACCAGTTCGCCGAACATTGGCCCTGGATCCCCGGGTTAAAAATCAATTACACCGTTGGGGTGGACGGGATCAGTCTCCTTCTGGTCCTGTTAAGCACTCTGCTCACGCCTATTTGTATCCTGGCTTCCTGGAAATACATTGAGAAACGGGTCAGGGAATTTCTTTTCTCTCTGCTTTTAATTGAAACGGCCTGTGTCGGTGTTTTTTCCGCCCTGGATTTCGTCCTCTTTTATATTTTCTTTGAGGCCATGCTGGTCCCCATGTACCTGTTGATCGCCGTCTGGGGCGGTCCGGAAAAGGTCTATGCCTCCATCAAGTTCTTCATCTATACCATGGCCGGCAGCGTCTTCCTGCTGGTGGCCATGATCGCCCTTTATTTGAACGCCGGGACCTTCAGCATTCCGGAGTTGATGGCCCATAAATTTTCTTTTAACTTTCAGTTCTGGATCTTTCTGGCCATGGGATTTGCCTTTGCCATCAAAGTCCCAATGGCCCCTCTGCATACCTGGTTACCGGCCGCCCACGTGGAGGCCCCGACCGCCGGCAGTGTCATCCTGGCCAGCATATTGCTGAAAATGGGGACCTACGGGTTTGTCCGTTTTTGCCTGCCCATCACCCCACAGGCCAGCGTCTATTTTGCCCCTTATGTCTTCGGGATTTCCATCATCTCCATCCTTTATGGAGGCTATGTGGCCCTGGGGCAAAGCGATATGAAACGTTTGATTGCCTACTCCAGTGTGGCCCATATGGGATTTGTCACCCTGGGGACCTTTCTTTTTAATAAACAAGGGCTGGAAGGGGCCATCCTGCAAATGATCAATCACGGGGTCACCACCGGGGCGCTTTTTCTCTGTGTGGGGATCATTTACGAAAGAAGCCACAGCCGTTTGATTTCGGTCAATTCGGGAATCAGTTCGATCATGCCTATTTACATAGGGTTTTTAGGGTTTTTCAGCCTTTCTTCCATGGCCTTTCCTGGGACCAACAGCTTCGTGGGAGAGCTGTTGGTTTTGATCGGGACCTTTTTGAATCACAAACTGATCGGGGCACTGGCCATCCCCGGCGTGGTCCTGGCCGCGGCCTATATGCTTCGGTTGCTTCAGAAGATCGCCTGGGGCGGGGAAGGAAATCCCAACTTTAAGGATATGAATCTCAGGGAAATTATTTATCTGGCCCCTCTGGTCGTCTTCGTATTGTGGATCGGATTTAATCCAGGACCGTTTTTAGATGTCATGCATGCCAGTGTGGCTCATTTGATCGATCAAGTGCAAGCCGAGAATGCCCTGGCTCTGGTTAAATAGTCTTATGTTACTGAGGAACGAATCATAATGGATTTCTCGTTATTTCTACCGGAAACCTTTCTGCTTTTTATGGCCATGATTTTTTTCTGCCAGTCCATGTGGAAATCGTCGGCTGACCTCAATCAGGGACTGGCCCTTTTTCTTTCCGCCGCTGGAGTCATCATCTCTCTGTTGAACCTTAATCAATCGGGAGAGCTCTTCTATCGGTCATACCGGGTTGATCTTTTTTCTCAGATTTTCAAATGCCTGATCAGTCTGGGGCTGTTTCTGGTTGTCGTTCTGGGACGAAAATTAAAAGGCATTGAGGAACACCTTCAGCCGGAATTTTTTATGTTTCTGAGTCTCAGTGCCCTGGGTCTTTCGTTGATGGTCAGCAGTGTGGAACTGTTGACTATATTTATTGCCATGGAGTTGTCCTCTTATTCCCTCTATGTCCTGATCCCGATTCGTAATCAGGCCCACGGCCAACAAATGGAAGCGGCCATTAAATACATTATCTTCGGGGCCGCAGCCACCGGGGTTATGCTTTTTGGAATGAGTTATATCTTTGGGGTCACCGGCTCAACTTATTTAGTGGACATTCTGCAAAAGATGCCGTCTCTCCTTAAGGAACCCATAGCCGTTATCGGACTTCTCTTGGTTCTCTGCGGATTTTTCTTTAAGTTGGCCGTGGTTCCCTTCCAGTTCTGGACCCCGGATGTTTACCAGGGTGCGGCCAACGAGACCGCATCTTTTGTGGCCACCATGCCGAAATTGGGGGCCGTGGCCCTTCTGCTTCGGCTGGTCAGTCTAGCCGGGAGCGGTGCCGTTGATTTGATTCAGGTTTTGGTTTTACTCTCCGCCGTTTCCATGACCTTTGGAAACTTGGCGGCCCTGGTTCAGAAAGACCTCAAACGCTTGTTGGCTTATTCCAGTATAGCCCATGCCGGCTATGTCTTGCTGGGAGTCCTGACTCTGAATACCGCCGGTTTTTCTGCAGCGATATATCACATCTCCGCCTATTTATTGATGAACCTGGCCTGCTTTCTGGTGGTTTGCGCCGTTTCCCGCCAAGGTGAAAATGTTGCCATCAGTGACCTTTCCGGTCTTTACCGCCGGTCGCCTTTATTGGCTTTTACTTTGGCTGTTGGGGCCTTTGCCCTGGCCGGTATTCCCCCTACAGCCGGTTTTACCGGAAAATTATTTCTTTTCGTCGCAGCCCTTAACCAGGGACACTTGACTTTGGTGATCATCGCCGCTGTGAATACGGCTATTTCAATCTATTATTATTTAAATATCGTGCGCACAGCCTACGGACAGGATCCCGATGGATTACCGGCAGTATCTTTGAATTTTTCCAATCGATTATTAAGTTATGGATTGATCCTGGCCATAATCTTGATGGGGACGTTCCCGGCCTGGTTTATTGAACTGGCCCGGACGGCCTGCAAGACGATTATATCTTAATAAGAAGGATTCAAGGGGCAAAAAGAAGGGGTCAAGGATTCAAGTGAAAAGATTTCTTAATTCAAAATACAAACCCTTGAACCCTGGAATCCTATCCCGCCGATGGCGGGATTGAACCCTTTTTAGTTATAATGGAGTTTAAATAGGTCATGCCAAGAACCGCTGTACATATTGCCGAACCCCAAATCGCCACCACCCCCAAGATAACGGTTTGTAACAATCCCAAAAATAAGGCCTGCGGGGCGGAGACTATTTATCAAGGCCTTATCGCCGAAGCCCGGAAGCTGAATATCAAGGTCGTCGTTGAGCCGGCCAAATGCGGATGTTCCGGGAGCTGTGAGAATGGGGCATTCCTAAGTTTTCCTTACATGGGTGTTTTCTATCGCAAAGTTAAAGAAGGTCATATTCCAACCATCTTAAATGAAACCGTTAAACAGGGGAAAATAGTCTTCCCTCTGCTGCGTCTTAATCCCCTGCAATCAATTCGCGGAGATTTGATCTGGGAAAAAACCACAGGCTGCATCATGACCATGGATCCTTCCTGTTGCATGGTTGAAGTGGCCGAGTATCTGATCAAGTTCCATTATGATGAATCCTGCGGCAAATGTGTCCCCTGCCGCCTGGGGGTACAGAAACTGGCCGATCTCACCTCGGCCATAAGGTGCGGTCAGGCACCTGCCAATGCCGTTCAGGAAATGGAAACCTTAATTAAGTTGATGATGCAAGCCCCTTATTGTGCCTTTGCCGGTAAAGTTTCCCATATCGTCCTGTCGATTCTATCCAACTTCAAGGACGAATTCGAAACCCACATCAAAGAAAAACGCTGCCCTTCAGGGGCTTGCAAGATGCTTTGAGAAACCACCTAACCGAAACGCATATTTGGCTGATATGTTGCTCACTTTTCGAGGCTGCCCTCTCTTACCTCCTGGCCTACCCTACTATTTTCCCGCTTTATAAAATTGCTTGACAATTTTCGTTTCTCCCCTACAATTTTGTCGAACACCGAACCCGCCTTAGGCAGAAAAGGCCATATACCAGTCGGACTTGAAACATGGACGAATATAAAGTCATGGGGAAAATTGTGGAGATCAAAGGGGAAGGAACCTGCCCCTACGGACATCAGGTGGGTGAGGTCTTTGAAATAAAAGAAGTGGGCTCTTCTATTTGTCAGTGGGCTTTAACGAGCCTATTTCCTTTTTATACGGTCTTAAAATTCGGCGGTAAATTTCCCTGGTCCAAAGACCCTGACCGGCTTCAGGTGGCCTGTCCTGATCCAGACAACGTCGTGGTTTTCGAACTCTGGAGGGAAAAATTATAAAGTGAAAATCATAGCCGTTTCCATCAGCGATCAAAAAGGGGTCCCCAAAAAAAACATCTCTGAAGGGATGTTAGTCGAAGAATTCGGTTTGAACGGCGACGCTCATGGAGGGCCCTGGCATCGTCAGCTCAGCCTGCTGGCTATAGAGAGCATCAAAAAGATGCAGGGTCTGGGGTTGAAGGTCCGCCCAGGTTCCTTTGCCGAAAACATCACCACTGAAGGCATTGTACTGCCGGAACTTCCCTTGGGCACCCGGTTGAGCTTGGGACCGGATGCCTTGGTGGAAGTGACTCAGATCGGTAAGGTCTGCCATGACCATTGTGCCATTTATCGTCTGGCCGGGGATTGTGTCATGCCCAGAGAAGGCATTTTTGTCCGCATCATTAAAGGGGGACAGGTGAAACCCGGCGATCCGATCGAAATTTTATCAAAGGAGTAAAAACCATTTCTTTGATTCCGCCATCAACAATCCCAAATCAAAAATCGACGGGTATGGACAAGGTCCAAAAACTTTCAGGCAAAAAATGCCAGTATTACCAAAGAGGACATTGCCTTAAATCTGGGGTCCTCCTGCCGGACGAAGAAAAGCTGTGCGTTCTCATTGTGGAAAGGCAGCGTATGGGCCATCAAACCCTGGACCGGCTGAAACGTCTGGAACGGTTCGGCTTGACCATCCATGACCGGGACGGCGGGATCGCCCAGCGATATATTGTCAATAAGAGTTTAAAAGAAATGGCCAAGGTCTCCTGCAAAAATTTTATTCAATCCGGCCTGACTCATCCCGCCTGTCTCCATCAGGTTCAAACCCAGTGTCTTTTAAAAATTGAAACTTGTTTGGGACGCTGCCCTGAATATCGGCTGGGAAGAAAAGAATCCTCATGACCTTGTCAGTCTCTTATAAAAATCCAGTCCCGACCGTAGATATCATCATCGAAATCGAAGAGGGAAAGATCGTCCTAATCCGAAGGAAAAATCCTCCTTTCGGCTGGGCCTTGCCCGGAGGATTTGTGGATTATGGGGAATCTCTGGAGCAAGCGGCCGTCCGGGAGGCCAAAGAAGAAACCTCTCTTAAGGTAAAGCTGATTCGGCAGATGCACACTTATTCGAACCCAAATCGCGACCCTCGCCGTCATACGATCACCACCGTGTTTATTGCCCGGGCCGAAGGCACACCCAAGGCTGCCGATGATGCCGATGCTATCGGAGTTTTTGACCGCTTCACCCTGCCCTCTTCTCTGGCCTTTGATCACGGGCTGATCCTTAATGACTATTTCCTGCAAAAAGAAAATGAGGATTCCATGGAAACAACACCGGAAGCCATAGAAAAAAATATCCAGACGGTTCGTGCCCTGCTGAGAGACCGAATCCCTGCTGATACCCGTATCGGGATCGTTTTGGGGACCGGCCTAGGTGGTTTGGCCGACCGTCTCCAAAATCCATCTTCCATCTCCTATCAGGAACTACCCTCATTTCCCCACTCCACAGTAGACACTCATCAGGGAAAACTGACTTGGGGTCTTCTGGCCGGAAAAAACGTGCTGGTTTTACAAGGTCGTTCCCATCTCTATGAAGGATATACAGCCCAGAAAATCGGTTTTCCGATTCGGGTCCTGGCAGCTCTGGGGATTAAGGTGCTGATCATCTCCAATGCCGCCGGAGGGCTGGATCCCCTTTTCCAGGCCGGGGATATCATGCTGGTAACCGATCAGATCAATTACACCGGAGAAAATCCTTTGGTCGGTCCTTATCTGGAAACTTGGGGGGCCCGTTTTCCGGATATGTCTCAAGTTTATGATCGCCGACTTAGGGCTTTGGCTGAAGAATGGGCGGAGAGGCAAAAATTCCCTCTCCGCCAAGGAGTGTATGTTGGTCTTAAAGGACCCAGTTTGGAAACCCCGGCCGAAACCCGATTTTTGATCTCCATGGGGGCCCAGGCCGTGGGCATGTCCACCATTATGGAAGTGATCACAGCCGTTCAATTAAGAATGCGCATCCTGGGCTTTTCTGTTATTACCAATGTCAACCGCCCGGACCGAATGGAACCGGCCTCCTTTGAATCCATCGTTGAAACCGCCCGGAATACGGAACCCAAATTGATGGCCTTAATTGAAGGGATCCTTGCAAAAATTGATTAGTACGACATCCATAACAGAAACAAATTAATCTTAAGGAATTAATTGAATAATGTCAAATAACAATATAGATTTACTTATTAAAAATGGCTTAATCGTTACCATGAATCCGGCCATGGAAATCCATCAACCTGGGTCTCTGGCCATCAAAGGGGATATCATTACCGCCATAGGCCCGGAAAAAGAATTACGTCCTCTGGAATCCACAGCCCGGGAGATCCTGGATGCTCAGGGCGGGGCTGTTCTACCCGGACTGATCAATACCCATACCCATGCGGCCATGACACTCTTTCGCGGCCTGGCCGACGATCTTCCTCTGAAAGACTGGCTCAACCACCATATCTTTCCTGCTGAAAAAAAACTCAATGCCCAATGGGTCTATTGGGGAACTTCGCTGGCCTGTGCTGAAATGATCCTTTCCGGGACCACCACCTTTTGTGACATGTACCTTTTTGAGGCCGAGGTGGCCAAGGCGGCCAAAGAGGCTGGCATAAGGGCTCTGGTAGGGGAAGTTCTTTACGATTTTCCTTCCCCCAATTACGGACCGATAGAAAAGGGATTTGAGTATTCCCTGCAAATGATTCAGGACTTTAAAAATGACCCCTTGATCTCCGTGGCCATCGAACCCCATACACCATTTACATGCTCACCTGATTTATTAAAAAAAGCCGGTTACTTGTGTAACAAATATAATGTACCACTTATAGTCCATGTCTCAGAAACCAGCCATGAAGTGGAGCAGATTCAAGAGCAGTTTCAGACTTCTCCGGTAGGTCTCCTGAAACAATTGGGCCTACTGGCCCCCAACCTCATAGCCATTCATTGTGTAGCCCTTTCATCGGAAGATCTGGATGACTTACAAAAGGGGCGGGTCAAAGTGGCCCATTGCCCGGAAAGCAATATGAAACTGGCTTCAGGAGTGGCGCCGGTGGTCAAAATGTTGTCCCGAGGAATCACCGTCGGCCTGGGGACCGACGGCTGCGCCAGCAACAACAATCTGGATCTGTTTCATGAAATGGATACGGCTGCAAAATTACATAAAGTGCATCTCTCTGATCCCACGGTCATGGATGCCCGAACCGTGCTCCGAATGGCCACTATTGAGGGGGCCAAGGTCCTCCAGATGGAGCAGAAAATCGGATCCTTGGAACCGGGAAAAAAGGCCGATGTGATTGTCTTGGACCTTAAAAAACCCCATTTGACTCCTCTCTATAACCTTTACTCTCATCTAGTCTATGCCGCCAAAAGCTCAGATGTCACTCAGGTTATTATCAACGGCCAAAGAGTTCTAAAAGATCGGAAGCTTATGACCCTCAATTTGAAAACTATTTTTGGACAGGTGGGGCGATTCGCTGAAGACTTGAAAAAAAGTTCGGAGTTTTGAGTTCGGTGTTCATCTCTCACTTATCTTGCATCATGGACCCTGGATCTTACCTCTTGGATCGTTTATCGTGAGCCTATGACTCCACAATCCGAAACCCCAAACCCGCAATTTCATCTAGATTACCTGATCCGAGACGGTCTGATACTTTCCCTTGCCCCCGACTACCCGGAAACCTTCACCGGTTCCATCGGCATACAAGGTGGCAAGATCGTTTTCCTCCAGCCTGAGGACTCAAGACTCCCCTGGCCATCAGCCAAAAAAACCATTGATGCCCACGGCCTCCTGGTCATGCCCGGCTTGATTAATACCCACACCCATGGGGCCATGACCTTGTTTCGAGGTCTGGCCGACGACTTTCCTTTACAAACCTGGCTGGAGCAATTCATCTTTCCGGCAGAGGCCCGCTTTATCAATCCGGAGTCGGTCTATTGGGGAACCTTGTTGGCCTGTGCCGAGATGATCCTTTCGGGGACCACCACCTGCGCTGACGGTTATTTCTGTGAGGATGGAGCCGTAAATGCCATGGAACGTTCAGGGATGCGTGCCGTTTTATCCCAAGGGGTGGTGGATTTCCCTGCTCCTGGGATACCGGACCCGGCCCAGAATATACTTACCGCTCGCCGGTTTGTGGAAAAGTGGAAAGGTTTCTCCGATCGAATCCAAACCGGGATATTCTGCCATTCCCCATATACCTGCTCTTCTGAAACCTTGAAGACCGTGAAAGCGTTATGCCGGGAAAAACAAGTCTCTTTTTTTATCCATGCAGCGGAAACCCGGGAAGAATGCGATACGATCCGAACCCGTTATGGAAAAACCCCGATTAACTACCTAAAGGCATTAAATCTATTAGATGACCAGACCGTCGCCGTCCATGCCATTCATGTGGATTCGAAAGAAATAGAACTTTTGGCCCTAACCCAAACTGCTGTGGCCCATTGCCCGGAAAGTAACATGAAACTGGCTTCGGGAATTGCCCCGATAGCCGAAATGCTGGAGAAAGGGGTATTGGTTGGATTGGGGACCGACGGCTGTGCCAGCAACAATGATCTGGACTTATTTCAAGAGATGGATACGGCCGCCAAGCTGGAAAAGGTCCATTATCTGGACCCGACGGTCATGAATGACCGGACGGTTTTGCGCATGGCCACCATCGAAGGGGCGAGTGTCCTGGGTCTTGAAAATGAGGTCGGATCATTAGAGCCCGGGAAAAAAGCGGATATCATCTTTCTTGACCTGAATCAGCCCCATCTGTTCCCCTGTTATGACCCTTTTTCCATATTGGTTTATACGGCCGGAGGGGCCGATGTGCATTCAGTCATGATCAACGGCCGGATGGTCATGGAGGATAGAAAGTTACTGACCTTTGACCTGAATGAGGTTTTAGAACAGGTCCTCGGTCTAAGCAAAAAGATTAATATTTCCAGCCATGTTCTCCGATGAGACTGACGAAACGCACTCCCCCCAAGTCCTCTTCCTGAAATCCATCTTCGGTTTTAATGATTTTTTTCAAGGCTTGGGAATAGCGGTCTCCCACCGGGATGACCATCCGGCCGTTCAAGGCCAATTGTTCAAGCAAAGGCGCAGGGATATCCGGAGCGGCGGCTGTAACCATAATGGCATCAAAAGGACTCTCTTCCGGCCAGCCCTGGGTCCCGTCATTCACCTTGATCACCACATTAAAATATTTCAACTTATCAATAACCCTGCGGGCTTTTTGATAAAGAGGGCGGACCCTTTCAATGGAAAATACTTTCTTAGATAATTCGGCCAAAATGGCCGTCTGGTATCCCGAACCGGTACCGATCTCCAGGACCTTTTCCTGCCCCTTAAGTTCCAGGGCCTGGGTCATCAGGGCTACGATATAGGGCTGGGAAATGGTCTGCCTTTCTCCGATAGGGACCGGATAGTCATTGTAGGCTTCGCCCCAAAGGGGTTCTTCGACAAACAAATGCCGGGGAACCGTTCTCATGGCCGCCAGCACCTTCAGATCATTGATCCCCCGGGGAACAAGTTGATCCCGGACCATCTTTTCTCGGGCTTTATTTAAGTCCATTAGGCTACTCTCACACTTAAAGTATGGTCAAAAGATCAAGGGTCCGGTGTGGCCGGTGAAACAAGTTGTTTTGACCCTTGAATGATTAAAATTTTTCCCAAAAACGGATAAATTATGTTATATAGGATAAGCGGAAAAAGTGTCAATCCAATTTTAAATCCATGGGCTTTTTAGCCTTAACTGCTCATAACCTTTTCCTGGAAGGACTTAAAACATGGCCGAGGCATTGAATATAAAAAGGATCAGTAAAAAGCTGGGTATCATCATCCTGGGGATGGTCATTTTTCTGTTGCTCTCCATGTGGATCAAGGGAGTTGAAATGAAGTTTAGAATTTTCATGGCCCTTTTTGCCGGAATGTCGGCCTGGATGGGGATTGTCTCCCTGGTCATCTGGTTGTGGAAAGAAACCAACCAAAAGGATGCGGAACAAGAAAAAGGATGACGCATTATGAAGGCGGCCAAAAAATCCTTTCGAGATCTCCCAGAAATGAAGGCAACGGATGTCCTTCAAGCCTTTATCAACATTTTTGAAAGCAAAGGATGGCTGAATCAGACAATCCGAATCAGGCTCCAGGAACGACGATACCGGATTTCTTGCACGGAGACGGGATTCGTGGCCTATCGAATCAACGATCACTGCGGTGTTTCACCGGGTATTCCCGGTTGGCCGGTATGTTTTGTCACTCAGGATCATATGATGGACGATTCCGATATGTCCAGGTTTGCATCCAATGAACCCAGCGTACTTGACTGGTTGCGCTTTATCACCGATAGCGATTTAGAGTTGATTTGAAAGGTGTAGGCAATTGAAAATCATTGTGTCCGGGTCTTTGGCTTACGACAGGATTATGGATTTCCCGGGATACTTCTCCGAACATATACTCCCTGAAAAAATTCATGTTTTAAATGTGGCTTTCCAGGTTAACGGCATCAAGGAGAAATTCGGCGGTACAGCCGGTAATATCGCCTATGCCTTGGCTCTGATGGGTGAAAAACCCGACATTTCCGCCACGATCGGTCATGATTATCATCGATACCTCAATTGGTTAGCGGACCATGGGCTCTCCACAAAAAATATAAAAATCATAGAAGACGAATTCACCGCCGGTGCCTATATCACCACCGACCGGTCCGACAACCAGATCACCGGATTCAACCCGGGGGCCATGAAATTTTCTTCCTGTCTGGATTTTGATCAACTGGATCCCCAGAAAACTTTGATCATTGTCTCTCCCGGTAATTTGGAAGACATGATCAACTATCCCCAAGCCTGTAAGCTCAGGGGAATCGATTATATCTTTGACCCCGGGCAATCCCTACCTATGTTGGACACCAAGGATCTGCTCCAGGCCATAGAGGGATGCCGGATTTTGATCACCAACGATTATGAATTGGAACTGATCATGAGCAAGACCGGATTAAATAAAGAGGCCTTGTTTAAAAAAGCCCGGACGATTATTACCACTCTGGGGGAATCGGGTTCACGAATCTTCAGGCCGGAAGGAGAAACCCACATTCCTGCGGTTCAGCCGAAGAAGGTAGAGGATCCAACGGGTGCCGGCGATTCCTATCGGGGGGGATTGATCAGCGGCCTTGTCCGTGGTATGGATATCGAAGGGTCAGCCAAAATAGGCAGTGTTTGTTCTTCCTTTGCTGTAGAGTCCTACGGCACACAGGACTATAGGTTCGATCTTGAGGAATTTAACGAGCGGTTTAAAAAATGTTACGGGTAGTTCCCTGGTTTTATCTGATACTCTTCTTCTTGGTCCCCTTCACAGCTCTGCGAAGAGATTCCTGATTACCTTCAACCGGACAGAGCATCCCTTTTTCAACGACTTCACCGAGTAGTCCGCAAAATACGCCGTTCACCGCCAGACAAGCGGCGTGTTGGGCTTTTTTATTGTCAGCTTTATCGCAGATGAAGGAACATAATTTCATCGATCTCCCCGATCTAATGATAAGGGGGCTAATCCGCCTTTGATGGATTAACCCCCTCTAATTTTTATGGTCGGGACGACTGGATTTGAACCAGCGGCCCCCTGAACCCCATTCAGGTGCGCTACCAGACTGCGCTACGTCCCGTACAGTCTTTATGTATCACTTTAATAATTGTCCTGTCAAGTTTCTGTTAGGCAATATTAAGCACTGTCCATAAAAAATGAAATTAAACCTAAAAATGGAAAAATCAGAGCGGGCAGATTATTCCCTGAGGAATAATCTGCCCAAAGGCCATTAGGATTCTGTTAATTGCTTCTATTTCTGACCCTCTTTCCCCCTTAACTCTTTCACCGCGATAAACTTCTTTTGCGGGTTGGCGATTTTTCTGATGTCTTCGCTGAAAATAACCACGTAACCCCCATCCTTTTGAAATTGGGCCTGGATGATTGGCCAGTAGGGATAGCCCTTGAGCGGATCATGACATTTATCAAATTTCCAGATCCAAAATCCATGTTGGGTTTGAGTTGTTTCCAGGGCCTTGATCAAAGCATCCACATCATTGGTTTTGCCGACTTTTTCAATGGCGGTCTTGAGTATCCACGGCCCGTCATAAGCCCCATAGGTCGAGGAAACCAATCCACCGCCTCTTTTATCTAATTCAGCCAAGAAAGGCAAAGTCCTTGAAGTAAAGGGAATACGCACTTCCGGATCGAGTGAAACCCATCCCAGCGAGGCTCCCCCGGTCATCTTCGGGAAAGCCGCATAGCTGCAAGCCCCACTCATGGCCACGAAATTAATGTTCTTGGCCGCAGATTCAGCCCACTGCTTGGCCAGGGTGATGGTATCGGTGTACCCGGTGATCCAATAGACGGTATCGGCCCCGGAGGCAGCAACTTTTTCCAAGGTGGGCAGAAACATTTTCTCGCCGATGGCACTTTTGGCATAATAGACCACGTTAATCCCCTTCTTTTCATAGAACTCCTTCAAGGGGGGATATTTCCCGGGGATTCCCTTGGTATACGGCTCGGTCCAGCCGATGTCTTCGATCACCAGGGCCAACTTTTTGGTCTTGATCACATCAGTAAAAATGGTCCAGCCCTTTAACCTGGGATCATAACTGTCTCCGGTTTTAGAATATACCCGAAAAAAGAATTTATACTTGTTATACTCGGTGCAGACCATATCGGTCGGCCTATCATGGGCAGTCCAGATGGCGAACTGGAGGTGAGGGAACTCCGGATACAATTTGGCCGCTTCCTGCATACAGGCGGTCGTTCCTTCAGTCCCTTCCGTATAGACCAAAAGACATTTGTCGGTCATTACCAGCTTTTTGTAAGCGGCAACGGCTAAGGGAACTTCCCGCTTCCAGTCCATGACCACCAGCTCTACCGGCCGTCCGAGAATCCCTCCTGCTTTATTGATCTCTTCCACGGCGATTTCAAGAGAAAGTTTGTTGCTTATCCCATAAGGGGTCGACAAAGCGCCCACCAGCCCGATTTTGATCGGCTCCTTGGTTTGACCAAAGGATAGACTCACACCGACAACAATGATAAGGGCCATGACAACGACGAAGGAAAAAAGAACTTTGCTTTTCATTTTTTCACCCTCCTGTTTCTCCCCCTTTATGACTGGGCCGGAGATTTTTTTGGGGGATTTTACCCCATTAAAATATTTATTTAACTTATAACCAAAATACCTTATTTAGTGAAAATGCTCTCTACTTCTGACTACCTAATGTGCCCAAAGGTCAGGTTTTAATGCCCCCCTATCATCTTCTGCCGTTCAAGTTGCCAATATGGTCCATAATTGTACAACCTGACGAGGAAGAAGGATTATTTTTGTTTGGCCCTTAACTCATTGATGGGTACATACTGTTGTCCTGGATTGGACATCTTAGCCATTTCGGGTGGATATAAAAGAACGATCTTGCCATTATTTTGCCACTGGGCCAGGGGAGGCAAAGGACCGTAGGGGTAAACACCGTAGGGGAAAAATCCCCATTTCTTAAAAACCCGGCCCATATCCTTGCTCATATTGGCCGGTGAACTCTTGGCGATTTCCTTGACGAGGTCTTCTACAATTCCCTTTTTATAAGGGAAATTATGGCAGGTGTGATCTAGGGGATTGATTTTGATTTTTCCTCTGACCCCATCAATCTCGATGTTTTCCAGGGTCTTGATTAATTTTTCGATATCGGTGGACCTTGTTTTTTTTATGGCCTCAGCCCAAAACAGAACATCATCATAGGCCCCCTCAGCCAACCAGTTGCTGCCCGGATAGCCGAAGGTTTTATTAAAACCCTGCACATATTCCCTGGTTTTCCCAACGACCTCGTAATTGGTTAAATCCGAGGGCCACCAACCGACCATGCCCAGACAGGCGCCGTTGGTAATATCCCAGTATTTGGGGGATACCCCGGAATGGAATATGGGGATATCTTTAGCGGCTGAGGTGGCCCATTGTTTAGCCAGGACATAAAAGTCGCTGTAAGCGCTCATAGCAAAGTCGATATACTGGGCCCCGGAGGCGGCGATTTTTTCAAAGATGGGCAGAAACATTTTTTCCCCTACGGCGATTTTGGCGGTATAGACCACTTCCACCCCTCGGTCTTTATAGGCGATATCCGCATAGGGACGGAAGCCGTATTCCGGCCAGCCCTGCCAATAGGGATTGTAATCCATTAAATCCTCACCGATTATGGCTACCTTCTTAGGCTTGGGCTTAATTTCATGCTCGGTCAAAAAGGTATTGATCATCGCTGCCGATAGAAATCTATCCGGGGCGGTGGTGTAGGGATTGATGCAGAATTTATAATTGGCATAATTTTTTCTTATGGTCTCAGGGATATCGTCGGCCGAGGCCCCGGCATTAAACATGAGGTGAGGATATTCCTTGAATAGCTCTCCGCCGGCCTTCAAGCAGGCCAACGTTACGGTGCCCCCTTCGGCCACGACAATGGCCGAGACGCCGTCGGTCATAACCAATCTTCGATATTCAGCAACGGCATTGGGAACCTGGCCTTTGCTGTCTGCCTTGAATAACTTCAAAGACCTTCCAATCAGGCCGCCTTTTTCATTGATATTCTTTACGGCCAATTCAACGGCCTGGGAGGCCGAATTGCCAACAGGCCAAGCGATATTGGCGATCACCCCGATTTTAATCGGCTCCTTACTCTGGGGCAAAGCAGGGGCCACTCCGATAACTATGATAAGGGCCGTGACAACGATGAAGGAAAAAAGAAGTTTGCTTTTCATTTTTTCACCCTCCTGTTTATCTCGTCCTGTTCAAGGGCGTGAGAATGTTATTTCATCAATCCAAATTTTTCGAAAATCTTTTCATTATCCTTCCCGATTCCGCATTCGATTTCTTTGACCCTGGGGGGAGACTCCGACATCTTCGGTACGGAAGCGGGAATTCTGATCTTTCCCAAAACCGGGTGTTTCTTCTCCACAAAAGAATGGCGAACCTTCCAGTGCTCTTCCTGGGAAACTTCACTAGGGGAAAGGGTCTCCACAATTATTGGAAAACCTTTACCCCGCAGTTTATCTTGTGCCGCCTTGGCGCTAAAGGCCAGGGTTTTCCGAACCAGTTCCTGGCGGGTATGCTTGATGATCTCCTTTTTAAATTCGGTTTCCAGCACTTTCAATTTTTCCACATCGTCCGTAATGCGATCAAACAAAAACCGCCAATCGTTTTCCAAATCCCAGCGTTTGAATATTTTCAGTAATCCACGGAAATCCGCATCCGCTGCAGCCGCTACCGTAACATACCCATCCTTAGCTTCATAATAGCCGTAAGGGAATAAACACCAATCAAAATTCCCCACCCTTACCCTGGGCATCTCAAAGGTAAAGCCCCAGACATGAGAAAACCCCTGCCAGGCGGAAATGGCGTCGTAGGTGGCGATATCGACCATTTGCCCCTCACCCGTTCTGCGCTTGTGCAATAAGGCCGTAAGTGTTCCGGCCACAGCCAAGCCGGCGCTCATATAAGAAGCGGCCCAGACACCGGCTCTCAACGGATAGTTATAGGGCTCCTGGGCCTCAGGATTTCCAATCAGGTTAGGGTATCCTGATTCGGCCTGGGCGGTCAGATCCGTGTCAGGAATATTCCGGAACCTGCTGGCCTTTGACGTGAAATGTCCATAGGGAGAAACCGCTACGTAAATTAGACCTGGATACCTTGGACTGAACTGCCGGTATCCGATTTCTAAAGAATCCAACCATCCTGGTTTCATAGCATCTATAACCACGTCCGTCCGGCCAACTAATTTTTTAAAATTTTCCCGGTCCTTCTCCTGTTTCAGATCCAAGGTGATATAATGCTTATTTCGACTCTCCATTAAAAATGGAATGCCAACCCCTTGAATGTTTACCCCAAATTGACTGACTTTTCTGGCCGGATCCCCTTCCGGAGGTTCCACTTTGATGACCTCGGCGCCAAACTCCCCTAAAATGGCAGCGCTGATGAGTCCAGGGAAATTGGCCTGCCCTACCTCAATAACCGTGACGTCCTTAAGGGTTTCCGGTTTGCCATCCGCAGAAGCCATCATTTCAGCCAACATTTTATTGAAACGGGCCAGATGTTCCGAGGCCGCTTTGCCGGCCAGGTGCCTTGAAAAAACCTGGGGTTTTTTGGTCTCTTCTGTCATTTCTTTTCCCCCTGGTCGAAGTTAAATAACGGGTCATTTCTCATATCGTAATAGGCCGGGGGCTTTTGCCCTACTCGGTTTCCCCAATACCCGATGACCCGTTCTTTTTCCAATTCCCGGACCTGGCCTTTAGACAAGCCGAGGAGGGTTTGAAAGATATAATGGTTGTGATAACCCACGGGTCTTGATAAGCTCTTCAGCCTTCCCGGGGTTTTGTGGAGGGCTGCCGCTGGTCCAGGCCATATCCCCTGGCCGTACATTTCATCTTCGAATTCAACCACACTTCCTCTTTCCCTGCGCCATTCATCATTCACCAGGCCTAAATCATCCATGACCGCGGCCGCAGGAAAACCTTTTTCCAGGGCCAGGGCAATGAGTTCCTGCTCGGTCTTCCTTAATACCCAACCTTCCAGGATCAGACAAAGTTCATCGCCATGGGGCGGTTTTAATCTTTCAAAGGCTTCGGCATATCTGGGATCCTCAGCTAATTCCTTGCGGTCCATGGCTTCCGCCAAAGCCAAGAACTGTTCGTCGGTAGCAATGGCCACGGCGACGAACTTTTCATCACTGGTTTTAAAAATGCCCGATGGGGCCATGGCTGGGTCAACATTGCCAGTACTTTGCAAATCCTCACCGGTCAAATCCATATATAGCCAGTTGGGCATAATTCTCATCAGGGATTCCACCTGAGTCATATCGATAAACTGCCCTTTGCCGGTTATTTCTCGATAGTTCAGGGCTGCCAACACCCCCACAGCCCCGAGTAAGCCGGGGAAAAAATCCCCATAATAATCCGGAAGCTTATAGGTCTCTTTTCCCTTAAAACCTGTGAGCCGGGCCACCCCGGACATGGATTGGGCGATCAGATCCCAACTCGGGAAAAATCTCAAAGGGCCCCACTGTCCATATCCCGAGCAACTGATATAGATAGCCTTAGGATTAATTTGGTTGACCGTAGTGTATCCGATGCCCCAGGCCTCGGCCAACCCGGCCCGAAAATTCTCGACCACCACGTCGGATTTCTCGGCCAATTTCAGGACCAGCTCTTTCCCTTTCGGCTTCTTCAGATCAATGGCCGTAAAATATTTATTAGGGTTAAAAGAATGAAAAAAAGGGGAGGCATCTTTCCAATATTTAGCCCAATAGGTGGCCGTTCTCCAAGGATCGCCTTCGTCGGGTTCTTCTACTTTGATGACTTCTGCCCCAAACATGGCCAGCCACCTTGAAATGACCGGACCGAATATGACATGAGCCAGGTCAAGCACCCTGATCCCCTTGAGAGCCTCCGGCTTCTCCGAAATTTTTGCCTTATCGAAAAGTTTCTCGGTATAAGAAAAATAGTCTTCCAATATTCCCCCCTCCTTTTAAACCTCATTCCCACTGAAACGGGCGCTCTGAATCATGAAAACGAATCCTAAGGATTCAAGTGACAGACGTGGAAAGTAAAACACTTGAATCCTCGAATCCTTAAAACCTTGAATCCAATTTTCGAACTAAATCCCTAAATAGGCCTTTTTGATATGCTCGCTTTTCAAAAGCCTTTCACTGGAATCCTCCATGACCACCCGGCCATTTTCCAGAACATATCCTCGATCGGCAATTCTCAAGGCCTGTTGGACATTCTGTTCGGAGAGTAAGATGGTCACCCCTTCTTTCCGAAGGATTCGCATAGTATTGAAAATATCTAAAAGAATCTTTGGAGCCAGGCCCAAGGAAGGCTCATCCACCATAAGGAGTTTGGGAAGGGCCATCAACCCTCGGGCAATCACCAACATTTGCCTTTCACCCCCACTTAAAAGACGGGCCTGATTATTTCTTCGCTCCTTGATGATCGGGAATAATTTCAGGACCCGTTCCAGTGAATGGTGTCGAACTTTCCAAGCCTCCTTTTGTCCCGAGGCCCCCATTAGAAGGTTTTCCCAAACCGTCATATAAGGAAAGATTTTCCCTCCTTCAGGAACCTGAATGAGACCGGACTCCACACGTTCGGCAGAACTCCATTGGTCCATTGGTATATCAAGAAAAGAAATTTTCCCTGAGGTAGGTTTAATCAGTCCAGAGAGGGTCTTCAGCAGCGTCGTCTTTCCGGCCCCATTCGACCCGAGAAAGGCCACGCACTCCCCCTCTTCGATATGCAATCCCACCTGATAAAGGACCTGCACCAAGCCATAAGAAACATTGAGATCTTCTACTTTAAGCAATGGTTTCCCCCAAATAGGCTTCGATAATTTTTGGATCGTTGACGACTTCCTCCGGAGGACCAGAAGCAATCTTTTCACCATAGTGCAGTACGATAACCCTTTCCGTGGCCTCCATAATCACTTTCATGACATGCTCAATCCAAAAAATCGTAATATGATATTCCTCAATCATCCGATGGACCAATTTTATGGCCCTATTTGCCTCTCCCGGATTGAGTCCGGCCATGACCTCATCAATCATGATCAATTTGGGTGTCGTGGCCAAGGCCCGGGCCAACTCCAAAACCCTTAGTTCATACAGTGTCAGGTCATGGGCCAGAGTGTTTCGTTTCCCGAATAAACCGAAAAACTCCAGACAATGGGAGGCGTCGAGTAAGCTGTCTCCATAACTCATATTCGGTCTATGCTTGCCGCAAAGAACACCAACACCCACATTGGCCAGGGCCGTCAAATCCGGGAAAGGACGGGGAATCTGAAAGGTGCGGCTGATGCCCAATTGACAGATCTTATGCGGTCTGAATCCTGTAATATTTGAACCATCAAAGGAAATCCAGCAATACGTAAACTCAAATGTTGAAGCAACAGGCACAACAT
>CAWDKY010000024.1:0-93488 GCA_963802945.1 uncultured delta proteobacterium | reverse complement strand
TCTTTCCCCTTGCTCTGGTTTCTTTGTTTATTATATAATCATCCCATCGTTAAGGAAATATTTCAAATCGAAAGGCGAATATCCTTAGAAGGTTATCGGCCTTTGAAACAAGACCCTCCAAAAAAATCAGACCAAGTCCCCGTTTCCTTTCATGATAAAAAGATCAGGAAAAAACGGATCAGCCTCAAGGACCTGAGGGAATCCGAAGAAAAATACCGCTCCCTTTCTCAATTTTTACTCAACATCCTGGAGAGTACTACCCAATACGCCATTATGGCCATGGATGTCGATGGAACCATAACAGAGTTCAACAAAGGGGCGGAAAGGCTCTTCGGCTGGAAAAAAGAAGAGGTCATCGGGAAACAAAATATCGCCATCACCCTTTTTCCCCCCATACCCAGAAAAAAAATCCAGAATAACTTCTTGAATCGGGTCAAGGCTGAAAGCCTAAGCGACCAAGAGGTAGAACGTATTCAAAAAAACGGCCATCGGTTTCCCGCTCATTCTTCCCTGGCGGTCATTACCGGACCCACTGGTGAGATAACGGGGTTTGTTGAAATCGTCCGGAATATAACTAAACTAAAAACACTGGAAAAAGAACTTCGGGAAACCAAGGAATTTCTGGAAAACATTATGCAGAGTTCGGTGGACGGTATCGTCACCACGGATCTCAAGGGTAAAATCACTTATTTAAATCGATCCATGGAGGAGATGCTGGCCTACCCGAAGTCGGAACTTTTGGGAACCCATATTTCGATGATTTATGTCCGGGGTATTCAAGAGGCCCGGGATATCATGACCCGGCTGATTACCGATGAAAGGATTGAACATTATGAGATACAGGTCAAAGGTAAAAGCGGTGAGGTCTTGACCATTTCAACCTCAGCCTCTTTGCTACGCGATGAAGAAGGCCAGGTTATTGGCACTTCCGGGATTTTTAAAAATATTTCCGAACAAAAACGCCTGGAGGCCAAGCTTAAGGAAACCCAATTTTACTTGGTCGAGGCTTCCAAAATGAGGGCCCTGGGAGAACTGGTGGCCGGCGTTGCCCACGAATTGAACAATCCTTTAATGGCCTCTCAGACGATCTTTCATGTCATCCAGAACAACCTCCATGAAAATTGTCCGAACCGGGAACACCTGGAACTCATCGGCCGGTGCAATGATCGGATCGAGAAAATCGTTCATCACTTAAGGGAGTTTTCCCGGCAGACCGAATCCGATTTTCAGGAAATCGATATTAACCAGCCTGTTGAAAATGCCTTGCTACTCACCGGTCAGCAGCTCCTTAACCATAATATAACCATCATCAGGCAATTATCCGAAAATCTCCCGAAGATTACCGGGGATTCCAATCAGCTTGAACAAGTCTTCCTCAACCTGATTTCCAATGCCAAGGATGCCATGGAAATGGTGCCCGGGCCGAAAGAGTTGACCATTCATTCCTATCTCAGTAATGAGGATGAATTCTTGGCGGTGATTGTTTCGGTGCAGGATACCGGGGAAGGAATCCCCGAAGTGCTTCTCGGCAAGGTCCTGGAACCCTTCTTCAGCACCAAACCGGTGGGCCAAGGGACCGGTTTGGGCCTGTCTCTTTGTTTCGGCATTGTGGAAGCCCATGGAGGGCAACTGAAAATCAAGAGCCAGGTCGGTGTCGGAACCGAGGTAAATATACTCCTTCCTATTGCCGGCCGGGACCTCAGTGTTAAAGGGGTCAACCATTGATTCGATCTATTATAAAACCTAAGGAGTCAGGAAATGGGAAAACGTATTCTTATCATTGATGATGATGAATTGGTCCTTATTGCCCTGAGAGAACTTCTCAAATCTGAAAATTATGAAGTGCACACCTTTTCCAGAGGTTCCGAAGCCCTTAAAAAACTCGACCAGGAAATTTTCGATCTTGTGGTTCTCGATATTGTCATGCCGGAAATGGATGGTTTTGAACTGTGCAAGATAATAAGGGGAAAGGAGACCTTCCGGAAAACCCCGATCGTTTTTTTAACAGCCAAAAATCAGGAAGAAGACAAAAAACGAGGGCTCGAGGCCGGAGGAGATCTCTTTTTATCCAAGCCGATTTCTCCGAAAAAATTCCTTTCCCTGATAGCAGAAACGGTCGGCTGAAGATCAAGTAAAATAAGCGGCCTTTGGGCCAGACAACGAGGTAAGGATGAAGACAATTTTTGTATATTCCGGAGAAATGGGCCAATTCAATTTTGGAAACGACCACCCTTATAAACCGGAAAGGGCTATCAAGACCTTTGACCTTTGCACCCGCTATGGGGTCATGAATCATCCCTGGATGACCATCCTCAATCCAAACCCCATCGATCCGGATCTGCTGACCCTTTTCCATAAGCCGGCCTTGATCGAAGCCATCGAGAAAGCCAGCCGGGGTGAGTTCGAGTCTCGAGATGCTGGAATACGGTTTGGGGACCGAAGACAACCCGATCCTCCCGGGTATTTATGATTGGTCGTTAAGAACAGTGGGCGGGACCCATCAGATCATGGAAATGATCCTTAGCGGTCAGGCCGATGCGGCCTTCAATCCTTTTGGAGGCTTTCATCATTCCATGCCCGACCAGGTCGAAGGTTTCTGTTACCTGAATGACGTTGCCATAACCATACTGGACGCCTTAAGAAAAAACCCTGGACTTAAGGTTGCCTTTATCGATTGTGATGCCCATCACGGCAATGGCGTCCAGGAAGCCTTTTACGAAGACCCAAGGGTTCTGGTCATCTCCCTTCACGAGACCGGAAAGACCCTCTTTCCGTGGTCGGGTTGGGAAACAGAAATAGGGGAGGGAGAAGGGAAAGGCTTTACGGTTAATGTGCCTTTGGAGCCCGGGACCGATGATGAAGTTTATGCCTTGGCCTTCGATGCCGTGGTCCCGCCCTTAGTCAAGTCCTTTGCACCGAATATCATCGTGGCCGAACTCGGGGCCGACACCTTAATTTCAGATCCCCTCACCCATCTGAAGTTGACCAATAATGGTTATCAAAAAACAGTAAGAAGTATCAAGGAACTTTGCCCCAAGGTGATCGGTTTGGGAGGAGGGGGTTATGATCTCTACCGCACGGCCAGATGCTGGACCTTGGCCTGGGCGATTTTAAATCAGTTGGTCCCAGTAGATGAATTTGCCGGTCTGGTGGGGGGAATGATGTTCGGGCCGGAGATGGAAGTGGGCAGCCTTTACGATTACCCATACTTGAGTGAAGGAGAAACTAAAGAAAAAGCGCTTCAAGAAGCCCGAAGGGTGGTCGCTTATATCCAGGATGAAATTTTCCCCTTACATGGGATATGAAGGGTGGAATTGAAAATGAACAGGCAGATATCCTGCCCAAGGCCGGATTATCTGCCTGTCTTAATTTCTATTTATCTTCTTTTTTACAACCGGTTTTTCACAATATCCTCAACGACCGACGGATCGGCCAGGGTTGAGATATCGCCAAGCTGATCGATCTCACCGGAGGCCACCTTCCTTAAGATCCTTCTCATAATCTTACCGGATCTCGTCTTGGGAAGACCGGGAACAAATTGAATCTTTCCTGGGGAGGCGATAGGACCGATTTCCTTTCGGACATGGGCTACCAGGTCTTTTCTTAACTGGTCCGATCCTTCAAAACCCACCTTGAGAATTACATAGGCATAAAGGTCTTCACCTTTGATCTCATGTGGAAAACCGACCACAGCGGCTTCGGCAACCTGGGGATAAGAAACCAGGGCGCTTTCAACCTCGGCGGTCCCGATCCGGTGACCGGAAACGTTGACTACGTCGTCGATACGTCCCATCAGCCAGAAGTAGCCGTCTTCATCCTTTCTGGCACCATCACCAGAGAAGTAAAAACCGGGCTGCTGGATAAAATAGGTATTGTAAAACCTCTCGGGCTCTTTATAGACGGTTCTCATCAAGCCCGGCCAGGACCTTCTGATACACAGCTCGCCGCCTTCATTGACGCCTGCTTCCTGTGCCGGCTCATCCGCTGAAGCCCTTGCCTTTAAGATAACCGGATCTACGCCGAAGAAGGGCAGGGTTGCCGATCCGGGTTTCGTCGGCCAGGCCCCAGGCAGCGGGGTAATCAAGATTCCACCTGTCTCGGTCTGCCACCAGGTGTCCACAATGGGGCATTTTTCTTTGCCGATGAGTTTATGGTACCACATCCAGGCTTCAGGGTTGATCGGTTCACCGACCGTGCCCAGAAGTCGGAGGGATGAAAGATCTCTTCCATTGGGCCACTTGTCGCCCTCTCTCATGATCGCCCGGATGGCAGTTGGAGCGGTGTAAAAAATATTGACCTTGAATTTCTCAACCATCTGCCAGAATCGGTCAGGCTGTGGAAAGGTAGGAACACTTTCGAAAACGATCGATGTTGCGCCGTTGCAAAGCGGGCCATAGACGATATAGGAATGTCCCGTTACCCAGCCGATATCAGCCGTACACCAGAAGATATCCTTATCTTTATAATCAAAAATGTACTTGAAAGAAATGTAGCAATAAACCATATAGCCGCCGATGGTATGGAGAACACCCTTGGGTTTTCCGGTTGAACCTGAGGTGTAGAGGATGAAAAGGGGATCTTCGGCGTCCATCGGTTCTGCCGGACAGGTATCACTGGCCGTTTTCATTTCATCTTCAAACCAGCAATCTCTTCCCGCGGTCATGGGGACGTCAAATTTCTCAAGTCTCTTTACGACAACAACCGTCTCAACCTTGTGTCCCTGCTTTGGCGCAATATTCCACTGCGAGATCGGCATTGGCCTTGGAGCTTACCTGTTTGCCGGACCTCCAATATCCATTGGCCGTAACCAGTACCTTGGCCCCGGCATCCAGGATCCGGTCTCGTAAGGCCTCAGCCGAGAAACCGCCGAATACGATGGTATGGACGGCACCGATCCGGGCACAGCCCATCATGGCGATGGGAAGTTCGGAAATCATGGGTAGGTAAATAGCGACCCGGTCGCCTTTCTTTACCCCTTTTCTCTTCAGGACATTGGCAAATTTCGAGACTTCCTTTAACAGCTGTTTGTAAGTTAATTTCTTTACATCGTCTTCCGGTTCGCCCTGGAATATAATGGCGACCTTATCTCCTTTGCCTTTTTCAACCTGGTAATCAAGGCAGTTGTAAGTAATATTGGTCTTTCCGCCGACAAACCACTCAAGTTTGGCGTTTTTAAAATCTTCGACATTTACCTTGTCCCATTTCTTAAACCAATGCAGCTCGGAGGCCACACCGCCCCAGAATTTCTCCGGGTTCTCAATCGATTCCTTCCACATCTTTTCATACTCTGCTCTGCTTTTGATGTAAGCCTGAGCAACAAACTCTTTTGAAGGGGGAAACTGCCTCGTTTCCTCCATCATTGATTTTATTTCTGCCATATTCAACCTCCTAATTAATATTTTAGCTTTTGATAAACTTATTTTCTTATATTAAAAAAAATATTCTTGCAACCTTAAAAAAAGATTAATGCGTTAGGCCTCTTTTTGTCCTTAATGATCCCTCCTCCCTTGACTAGGCGATAAACGGTTGGACCGCAAAATAGTAATAAACGGATAATTGCCCGATTGTGCAAATATTCTTGGTTATATCAAAATGTTAGTGGTTTAGCCCCAACATTGATCCTCTTGGGCAAAATTCAAAATAAATCTGCAAACTTTTTCCAAATTACAGGAATAGGTCAGAAAGAGGCCCTTAAAAATATTTCCCCTGGGTCTCCTTAACCTTCTGATTTGGGGGAAAAACCGGGTGATTTTTCGCAGCTCAAAGTTTTACCAAGTTCATTTCTAAGAACGAAAGTCGACTATATAACATAGACCAATTTTTTTTACAAGCTGTAAATCCCAAGAATCGGATTACAACCTATAATTATCTTTTCTCTGTAGAGAGCCGGTTTAGGGAGGAGGTGATAGTTTGTCCAACCATCTTACCAATTATCACGGATCTCATTAATAATTCAACAAGATTACTTATTTCTTAGACAATTTTCTCTTGCAAAATTTGAAATTCTGAATAAGGGTATATGTGTTTGCACATCAATTAACATCCCAAAGGAAAAGGTGACCATTGATAGTTATCAAAGACATAAAGGATGGTACTTATTTTCAGGCCGGCGATCAAAGCCTTCTCTGTGAACTGTTGCATCCCGCCCGTGAGAATGTTGCACTTAAAATGGGATTTAGCTTGGCCTACGCTTTAGTCAAGCCCGGACAAAGCACACTGGTTCATAAATTATCGACCTCGTCCGAAATCTTTTATATCCTGGAAGGAGAAGGGGTTGTGCATATTGACCAGGAATCAGTTCCCGTACACCCCGGTCAGGTCGTTTATATCCCGCCCAATTCGAAACAATTTATTCAAAATACCGGCTACTTGGATTTAACCTTTTTATGTTTGGTTTCCCCCCAGTGGAAGAAAGAAGATGAGGAGATTTATTCATAAGGCCATACGAAAATTGAAGTCGATATCTTGAATCCTTAAGAATTTTTTTCAAGTTTCATGGAGCCCAACCTTTAAGGCGATAAGAGTTTATCGCGCATATGACAGGAGGAAGTTATGAAAAAAATCTTCAGATTTTTTTTAACATCCCTGATATTGTTTGTTGCGGCAGTCCCTCTATTGGCCATCGAACGGCAGACCACGACTCAGGAAGACCAGACATCCCTGGAGATAACGGTCTACAACAGCAATCTGGGACTGGTTAAGGACCAAAGGCAAGTCAAATTGGCGGCTGGCGTTCAGGAACTCAAGTTTATGGATGTGGCCTCTCACATCATTCCCACCAGTGTCAGTATAAAGTCCGTCCTAGAGGCCAATCCTTTTTCGGTCCTGGAACAAAATTATGAATATGACCTGTTAAACCCCAGAAAATTGCTGGATAAGTACGTGGGCAAAGAGGTCAAACTCTTCACCAAGAATCCCTATACCGAGAGGGAGGAGATAGTTTCAGCCACATTGCTGGCCAACAACGAAAACCAGCCGGTCTTTCAGATCGGGCAGGATATTACTTTCAATCACCCGGGTCGGATACTTTTCCCGGAAATTCCCAAGGATCTCATTTCCAAACCCACCCTGATCTGGTTGTTGAATAATACCCAGACCCACCCCCAAAAGATTGAAGCCCTCTATTTGACCAACGGCATCAACTGGAAATCGGATTATGTTTTGGTTCTCAATGCCCAGGATACCCAGGCCAGCCTTTCGGGTTGGGTTACCATCGACAACCAAAGCGGTGCCGCCTATCGAAATGCCGGTCTAAAATT
This sequence comes from uncultured delta proteobacterium, assembly GCA_963802945.1. Lineage (GTDB taxonomy): Bacteria > Desulfobacterota > RBG-13-43-22 > RBG-13-43-22 > RBG-13-43-22 > RBG-13-43-22. The sequence continues at coordinate 86,229 of CAWDKY010000024.1, read as the reverse complement.
GGTGGCCGGAGATATTCACCGGGTCCAGGAGGATTTTGCAAGAGTCAGGAAATCTATGGTCGCTTCCAAGGAGGCAGCGGCTCCTCAGTTTAAAGAAGATTCATTCTTTGAATATCACATCTATACCCTGGAGAGAAAGACAACCCTCAAAGAAAACCAGACCAAGCAGATCAGTTTACTAAGTGTCGACCGGATTCCGGTTAACAAACAATTCATCTATCGGGGTTTAGAATATTATTACCGAAGCAAGCAGGGAGGAGTTATTTCCAACCAGAAGGTCGACGTCTTTGTCCAATTGACCAATTCCAAGGAGAACCTTCTGGGGATGCCCCTGCCTAAAGGGACAGTTAGGGCCTATAAACGAGATGCAGATGGGAGTCTACAGCTCATCGGAGAAGATTCCATAGACCACACACCCAAAGATGAAAAGATCAGGCTCAGGCTGGGGGAGGCCTTTGATTTAAAGGCCGAAAGGAAGCAGATACAATGGGAAAAAATTGCCTCCGACACCTATGAGTCAGCCTATGAAATTTCCCTTCGGAACCATAAGAAAGAAGATGTGGTCATCAGGGTGATTGAGCCTCTGCCCGGAGACTGGAAGGTTCTGGAAAATTCCCATCCTTATACCAAGCTGGATACCGCGACCATTGCCTTTGACATACCGGTCCCCAAAGATCAGGAAAGCAAGCTTAAGTATAAGGTGAGCATAAGATTTTAAGACACAGAAGGTCGAAGCGCTCGCAGCCAAGAAAAGTCGTTTGAGAAAGTCGATAATTTTAAGGAAAATTTATAAATCCGACCAGCCCTTCAGGCATCGGGTTATATGGGGAATATCCTCTTTCTGCAAGGTGCGTACATCCAAAAGGAAACGTTCTTTCTCGATCCGTCCGATGATCGGTGGTGAAAAGGACCGGAATTTTTTTTCCAATTCGGCAATGGACTCCCTTTCGGAAGACAGGACCAGGGCATAGGAATTCAGATTTGATAAGGGGAGTGCCCCACCGCCAACCTGGGAGAAGGTGGGAATAATTTCAATGGACAGTCCTGAGACCGGGTTTTTCCTGAGGGAACGCCAGAGGCTTTTAGCGCGCGTCTGAAGTTCAGGCAAAGGGATTCTCAATTGAGACAGCGTGGGAATGTCCCTCAAGGCCTGTCCTTCGTTTCGATACAGTTTCAACGTAGCTTCCAGAGCAGCCAGGGTCAATTTATCGATCCGCAAGGCACGATTCAATGGATTACTACGTAAGGCCTGAATATATTTTTTCCGGCCCACAATGATCCCGGCCTGGGGCCCTCCCAGGAGTTTGTCCCCGCTGAAGGTTACCAGATCGGCCCCGGCCTTGACGACCTCACCAACCGTCGGTTCTTTTTCCAGCCCGAACATGGAAACATCGATCAAACTCCCACTCCCTAAATCTTCCATGACCGGCAGATTATGGGCCTTCCCCAAAGTCACCAAGTCTTCAAGAGTAACCTCGACCGTAAAACCTACGATCCGGTAGTTGCTGGTATGGACCTTGAGCAACAAGGCCGTCTTATCCGTCAAGACCATCTCATAGTCCCGCAGATGGGTCTTGTTGGTGGTTCCTACCTCCCGCAAGATGGCCCCACTCCGGACCATGACCTCTGGAATCCGGAAAGACCCTCCGATCTCTACCAGTTGACCCCTGGAAACAATAACCTCTTTCCCTTTGGCCAGAGTGTCCAAGGCCAATAAAACGGCTGCAGCATTATTATTGACCACCAGAGCAGCTTCAGCCCCAGTGAGTTCAATCAGGATATTTTCTACATGGCTGTAACGGCTGCCCCGTTGACCTGATTCCAGGTCGAATTCCAAATTGGAATAGTATTTGGCTGCCGTCTGAATCTGTTCCAAAGCCTGAGCGGCCAGCAAAGATCGACCCAGATTGGTATGAATAATTACCCCGGTCCCATTGACCACCCGGCAAAGGTGATAGGCGGCCTTGGCCGTTAATTTCATCTCGATTTCGCTCCAAATAGTCGGAAGATCCAATTCTGTTTCATGGCCGGAAAGGATCTCTTTTCTTTTTTCGGCCACGACCTCACGCATCACATTCATAAGGTACTTGCGGGAATGCAAGGACACCAGCTTTTCAAACTCCGGCTGTTCCAGAAGCAGGGTCATCGAAGGTATTTTTTTTAGTAATGGGGTAATGTCTGAACTCATATCTCTCCAAGAGATAACAAAACCAGAAGGAATTATTAATGACGGACTCCCCAAAAGCCGCTGAAAGCCCATTTTTGTCATTCCCGTGGAAACGGGGATCCAGTGTTTTTAATTGGTTGTGCAGAGCCTGGATTCCCGCGTTCGCGGGAATGACATCTTTTTACGAAGCCATCATTAATGATGAAACCGTATAGCCTATTAAAAAAAATTATACTGTATTAAAAAGAGCTTGACAATGGAAAAACAATTGGCCCTTGAACCTTATTCCTGGCTGGGGTAAGGTATAATCCATGCAATGGAATGTTATACCTTTTGATCCCCTTCGGGCCGAACCTTTGGCCAAAACGCTTAACCTCCCTCCCCTGATGGCACAGATCTTAATTAACCGGGGTCTTTATTTGGCCGATCAGGCCCGGGATTTTTTTTCCCCGGACTTACTACAGTTGCCTCCTCCTGAACTGATGAAAGACATGGATAAGGCGGTTAACCGGCTCTTAAAAGCCATCCAACATCGAGAACGCATAGCCGTTTTTGGGGATTACGATGCCGATGGCATAACGGCCACGGCCTTGTTAGTCCATTTTTTAAAATCTTTCTTCCCTGATATTACTTTTTTATATCCCTCAACGCATCCGGGAAGGATACGGTCTTTCGATTCCTGGGATAAGCCTTCTGAAAGAACAAGGAGTTTCCTTGATCATTACCGTGGATTGCGGCATTTCCAATCATCGAGAGCTTGAATTTGCTCAAAGCCTCGGACTAGAGACCATTGTCACCGATCATCATCAGATTGCCAAAAAAGGGGTCCCTCCGGCCTCAGCAGTCCTCAATCCCAAACAGGAGGGCTGTGCCTTTCCTTTCAAAGATCTGGCCGGGGTCGGTGTGGCCTTTTATCTGATTATTGCCCTTCGCCAGGCCCTGGATCTCCAGGGTTTTTTCCCAAAAGGAAAACCTAACCTGAGGGCTTATCTGGACCTGGTCGCTATTGGGACTGTGGCCGATGTGGTCCCGCTCCTGGGTGTCAACCGCATCCTGGTTAGGGAAGGGCTGGAAGTGATGACTCAATCTCCGCATCCCGGGCTGACGGCCTTGAAAGAGGTATGCGGTATTCAACCCGAGGGATCGGTCTCTTCTGTTGATGTGGCCTTTCGCCTTGCCCCCCGACTGAATGCCTTGGGGCGAATGCAGGAAGCCAGGGGAGGAGTTTGTTTACTGACAACGAATGATGTCCAGGAGGCCCGGAATCTGGCCCAATTAATGAACCAGGGAAAACAGCCGTCGCCAGGTCATGGAACAGTTGATGATAAAGGAAATTGATGGGATATTACAATCCCGATTGGATATCAATCAGAGAAAAAGTCTGGTTTTATGGTCTGAAACCTGGCATCGGGGTATCCTGGGATTGGTGGCTTCCAAATTGGTTGAGCGATTATCCAGGCCGGTCTTTTTGTTCACTATCGAGGGAGAAAAGGCCCACGGGTCTGGTCGCAGCATCGAAGGCTTTCACCTGTTTAATGGATTGGAAATTCTGGAAGAATACCTCTTGGGGTTTGGAGGGCATGCGGCTGCCGCCGGGGCTACCTTAATGGTAAAGGACCTTCCCACCTTTGAGCAAGCCATTGAAAACTTGGTTCAAGATTCAGTCGACGAAATGGCTTTTATTCCAGCTCTCAACATCGAAGGAGAGATCGACTTTCCCGGCTTGACAAAGGAAATCGCCCCCTATCTGCCTCAAATGGCCCCTTTTGGATCAAAAAATCCGGAACCCCTTCTGACTACCCGCCAGGTCCGGGTTAAAGCAAACCGTCAGGTCAGCAATGGCCACCTACGCCTGAAACTGGAACAAAAAAGGATCCTGATGGATGGCATCGGTTTCGGCCTGGGAAAAACAAAGCTGCAAACCAACGACCTTGTCGATCTGGCTTATGTCCCTTTTATTTCGGAATACGGCTCCACTCCCCGGCTGGAATTACGTATCAAAGACATTAAACTTTCACCCGCAACAACTTCCGATTAACAGGTTGCAGAAAGATTCCATTTGACTTGGTATTAGATAGCGTTTATCTTCGGCCACGATATGGCAATAATCCTATCAAACCAAAATCATCCTAAGCTTGAATCCCGCGCCGAACTTTTTGCTTTAGCCTTGGGAGTAGTGTATGGCGATATTGGGACCAGCCCATTGGGGCTGGAGGCTAAACCCATGGACACCACCTATATTCTGGGACGCGAGACCTTACTGACAATAAGAAAGTCCGGGATGAGTTTCTGGCGGAAGATCCTGTTTTCCATGATGTCCCGCAATGCCATGAACCCGACTAATTACTTTTAACTGCCTCCCAATCGGATCATTGAAATAGAGGCGCAGATGGAAACTTGATAACAATAGGGGTCAAGGGGTTAAGGACCGCAGGGCGGCGTGGAAGGCATAGAAAGAAAAACCCTTGAACCCTCGAATCCTTGAATCCTTTTTTTGTATTAAATCACCCCGATCAGGCGAGAAATGACCAGACGTTGAATCTCTGAGGTCCCTTCTCCGATCTCCAGCAATTTCTGATCCCGGTAGAAGCGCTCCACATCGAATTCCTTCATCAAACCATAACCGCCGTGGAGTTGAACGGCATGGTTGGCACAGCGATACATGACCTCGGAACAATAGAGTTTGGCCATGGCTGCTTCTTTGGCATAAGGTTTGTGATTATCCCGAAGCCAACAGGCCTTGTACAGGAGCAGCCTAGCTAGTTCGATCTCCAGGGCCATATCGGACAATTTAAAGGCATTGACCTGGAAAGAGGAGATCGGCTTTCCGAACTGCATCCGTTCCCGGGAATATCTTCTGGCCATTTCAAAACACCCTTGAGCACCACCCAGCCCCATGGCGCCGATACTTAACCTTCCGCCATCCAGGGTCCCTAGCATCTGGTGAAATCCCTCGCCCTGGGGTCCAAGAAGGTTTTCTCTGGGGACTCGGCAGTCTTCGAAATAGAGTTCACTGGTGTTGGAGGCCCGCCACATCAGTTTGCCGTGCATGGGTCGGGCTTCAAAACCCGGGGTTCCGGTTTCTACCAAGATGCAGCTCAGTTCCTTCTTCCCGGCCTCCCTGATCCCAGTTCGAGCTAAGACGGTCACCCCGGCCGTAATATCGGTGGAGGCGTTGGTGATAAATATTTTGCTACCGTTGATTACCCATTCGTTTCTGTCCAGCACAGCGGTAGTTTGGGTGTTTCCGGCATCCGAACCGGCATTGGGTTCGGTAAGCCCAAAGCCCCAGAGCATTTCTCCCTTGCAGAGTTTCGGCAGATATTTTCTTTTCTGTGCCTCGTTTCCATAATAATAAAGAGGCCCGATCCCCAGTGAATTCCCAGCGGCGACTGTGGCGGCATGGGAACCGTCAATCCGGGCGATTTCCTCGACCGCGATGATATACGAAATATAGTCTAACCCTTGACCTTCATAGTTTTCAGAAACAAACATGCCAAAGAGGCCCAATTCCCCCATGGCCCGACAGGTTTCATAAGAAAATTCTTCTTTCTCGTCCAATTCCCGGGCCTTGGGTTTGATTTCCTTTTCAGCAAAATCACGAACCGACTTCCTAAGAATTTCCTGTTCCATGGTCAAGGAAAAATCCATAAGTCTATCTCCCTAATATTGACAAATCCCTGCTTTGTCCTTTCCCATAGGAAAGCCATAGATGATGGACCCATAGGAATAGACCCGCCCCTATAGCCCCCAGAAAGATTCCGCCCAAGATATCGAAGGGATAATGCTCACCCACATAGATCCTCGAATAGCCGACAATGGCGGCTATAGGAAACAAAAAATAGGACCAGGAACGATAGATATAACTGAGAAAAAAGGCCGCCCCGAAGATATTGACCGCATGGTTGGAAGGGAAAGAGAACGAGGTCGTCGGACAGGGCCAGAAGATATGAACCCCGGCTAAAACATTGCAAGGCCGGGGACGGCCAAAAAGGGGTTTAAAGAAAAAACTATTGGAATAATCCAGGACCCCTACCAGAACCACCAGGAGAACAAGTGTGATTCTCATTTTTTTCCCGCCAGCTATAAAAAGGAGAAGCCAAAGTATGACCAATAAGTATTTCCCAGGATTAAATTCGGAGATGTAAGGCATAACAAGGTCAAAAAAGGGGTTGCGATGTCCCTGGTTGACCCAAAAAAAGATCCTGATATCCAGTTCTGATAAGTTCATTATACTATAAAATACTATATGATCCCGAGAAAGTCATCCAAAAATAATCCAGAAATCAAAGAGTCTTGGGAAGGGCTTTCAGCGATCAGCTGTCAACTACCGTTTAAAAAATATTTGTGAAATGGTTTCACTGATACCTGATAAGTCAACGTAGAGGATTGATTGAATTTATCAGAATATATCATTTTGCAAATGAAAATTAATTACTAAGGGTCTCATAATAGTAATTACTTGACCCTAGCAGGTGAGGCTGGTCTTTCTAGAGTCATTGGCGAAAGGGCGCTGTCTTTTCCGGACTTATAAATGGGGGAAGCCGCAGCTCGTCTGCTGATTATTTGCGGGCGAGAATGCGGAGGGGGAAAAGAATCCCCCGTGGATAAGTCCGAAGAAAAGACCAGCCCAAAATCCATAGACGGAAGAAAATGTAGCCTCATCTGGTCAATCCTACAATGAGATGGTTTATAACTCGCCGGAATCGGATTTTTTTCTTGACAATTTTTCCTCTTTTGTAAAAATATACCAACCGTTCTGTTTTATTTTGGGTTAAGATGAATATGGGAGCCAAAGGAATCCAAACCCGCCAGCAGATTGTAGAACAATCTTTACAACTTTTTTCCGTCAAGGGGTATTTCAATACTTCCATCAGCGATATTCTGGAGGCCACCCATCTGACCAAAGGAGGGCTCTATGGTCATTTCCGAAACAAGGAAGCAATCTGGAATGCTGTTTATGAAGAAGCAGTCAAGATCTGGAGAAGCATTGTCTTCAAGGATGTCAGAAAGACCGGCGACCCTCTTGAACGCATAGAAAAAACCATAGAAAACGCCCTGAGGGATTATCTGGGGGCCGATGTTTTCGAGGGGGGGTGCTTTTTTGCCAATATGCTAGTTGAGCTTTCCGGGCAATCGGCCTCCATGAATAAAAAGGTTCTGCGAGGATTCGTCCGCTTTTCCCGGTTGTTCCGCTCTTGGCTGGAAGAGGCGGATCGAAAAGGATTGTTGAAAAAGGGCTTGAACTTCAAAGAAATTGCCGATTTTATTGTTATTTCGATCAACGGGGCCGTTACCCTCTATTCGGCCGGGAGAGACCAAGCCATCTGGAAGCAGACGATCAGCCAACTGAAATATTTTATCAACCAACTTAAAAAACAATAAGGAGGATCAGGGATGATCACATTTGGAAAAGGGAATTTACGGGTTCCCAAATGGAACCGAAGGGTCTTTATGGTGGCTGGCGGCACGACGGCCTACAAGAAATTCTTCCCGGAATATAAAATTGAAGAACTGGTCATGATGGCTTTTAAACAGATGCTCGAGGATAACAACCTTAAAATGGACCCCTTGGAGGTCAAGGGGTTGATCAACTATTGTGCCTACGGAGAGTTTGCCGATCATTTCCAGGACCAACTGCTGTGTGAAGCCAAGGTTCATGATTATCTGGGACTGGACCCTCTTTTTAATACGGGGATCAAGACCGGCGGGGCTACCGGCGGCTCCACCATTCTCAATGCCGCCATGGCCGTGGCCTCTGGGTATGCGGATGTGGCCCTGGCTGCAGGCTGGGAACGGATGGATGAAGTCGATACCCGGACCGGAAATTATTATATCGCCACCGCGGCCTGCAAGGATTTCGAAACCCGTCTGGGTCGGGTTTATTCTTCCTATTACGCCCCCATGGCCAACCGCTTTGCCTGGGCCTTCAATGTATCAGAGACCACCCGGGCCAAAATCGCGGTCAAGAACCGTCTCTATGCCTGCTCTTCCCCTTATGCCCAACAGCCCGGAAAGCACACAGTGGAAGAAGTCCTGGCCGGCCGGATGTCGGCCTATCCCCTTAGATTCCTGGAGTGCTGTGCCATGAGTGTCGGCTCGGCCTGCGTCTTGTTGTGTGATGAAAAGACCGCTTATCAGTTAACCGATCATCCCTGTCGAGCTCTTCATCTGCGGTGGCACTCATACCCTGCGGGTGGCCGACCGAAGGCCCATGGAGATACCACTCCTGCCCCATGAGGCTGAGGGCATGTATAAAAACCTGTTGAAAGAAGGTAGCCGTTGGCCGGGCTTTGAAAGTTTTCTGGCCGCCCGCTTTGCCGCTTGGCTGGTCTACCGGATGGCCGGCATTTATAATCCGCTGGAAGAACTGGATCTGGTGGAATTGCACGATGCCTTTACTATCAGCGATCTCCAGACTTATGGAGATATCGGTCTCAGACCCTACGGCCAAGAGCAGGACTATATTGAATCAGGAGATGCCTACTTCGGTGGAAAGTGTCCTTCCAATTTATCCGGCGGTTTATTGGGAACAATGCATGCTGTGGGGGCCACTGGGATCTTCCAGGCTGTGGAATGTCTCTGGCAGTTGCAGCAAAAGTATGATCAATTCCATGGAGACCCTAAGATCTGGAAAAAATGGGGAAAGAAAAAACCAAAGGACTGGCAGAGTCTCCAAATCCCCCAGAAAAGCAAACAGGCCCTCTGGGTGTCCCATGCCGGTGTCGGTTCACACGTGACCGTCGGTATTCTTAAAAGAGCTTATTAAGGAGGAAGACGAACATGATAAAGAAAACTCAACAGATCAAATTCATCGGCCAAGTGACAAAAATACAACAAACCGAACCACAAATGGTCATCCAGTGGCCCCGATCCCTAATCCATGTCCATACCTACGGCCTGCTTTCTCCTTTTTTCCAAGGTCTGAAGGAAGGGAAGCTAAAGGCTACCTTTTGCCCTAACAAAAAATGCCCTGAGAATCTGCTCTGGATTCCACCTCGGGCCCATTGCCCGGACTGCCATACGGAGATGAAATGGAAAACCCTCCGTAATCCGGTGATCGGGAAAGTTTATGCCTTTACCGAAGTGGCCTATGCCGGCGCAGGGATAGAGCTTTCCACCCCCTATTGGCAGATCGATGTGCAAATTCCCGGTTTGACTACTGTTCCCAAAAGTTATCTTTTGTATGGCAAACCCTATATCGGGATGAAGGTCAAGGCCCAGTTCCGGACCGACAAACCCACCAATACGGTCCTGGATTATTATTGGGTGCCGGTGGAATAGAATCAAGGGACATTAATTGAATAGCTTAATCTAATAAATTCGAATATAATAACCCAGTAATGTTTATAGTGTAGGCAGGAAAAAGATGACCGGGAGAAAACCTTGAATCGGCCGTTTGAAAAGGACCTTTTTCTGTTATCTATTAGGAGGCCCCATGCTGTTTAAAGAAGATTATGGTAAACATTTCATTCTTCTCCTTCGATGGATTCTAATTATTATTATTGGAAGCATCCTCTACTTCAGTTATCCCCTTAAAAGCCTTTTATCACCCCCGATATTCTTCATACCCTTCTACATTTTAACCAATCTGGCCTTGTCGTTATGTCCGGACAATTGGTTTCAGAAACAAAAGTTTATTTTTTTGATCCTGCTGTTGGATGTCGTTCTGACTACCCTGGCCCTTTTCCTGGCCATTCAAAACGATTCCCAATTTTATCTGGTTTTTTTCCTGATTCTATTGGTTGCGGCTGCCTCCCGCCGGGCCAAGTTGCTCTATTCCGCCTTTGGCCTGATCCTGATAGTCTATGGTGTTTCATTATATTTTAAAGCTCCGGAGAAATTTTTGGAGACGGACACCTTCCTTCGATTCCCTTTTCTTTTTATCGTCACTTTTTTCTTCCATGGTATGATGGAATCCTACAATCGGATTTTTCAGGAAAAAGAGAGCTTACAAGAAGATTATCGGGAACTGGAAGTTCTGACTGAGGTGGCCCAATCCATAGAGCAGGACAGAAACCTACCAAAATTTCTACTGACCTTGACTCAAATTATGACCAATAAATTCGGACTTCAGCGCTGCACTGCTGTGTACATGGACCGAAAAGAAGAAATCGGCTGTATGGTTTCCTCGGATGACAGTCCGGAAAAACAACCCCTCTTTCTGGATTTAAAGAAGTATCCCGCCTTGAAGGAATCTTTAAAAAGAGAACAGACTTCTGGGGAATCGGAGGTCATTTCTCCTCTGCCCGAAGATCCATCCCGGTACATATTAAAAACCATTCCCCTGGATTTCCGATATAAAAATCTTGGGACCTTGTATCTCAGGGCCAACACCCCGCAACGGCAGTTAACGCATCGGGAAGAATTCTTCCTGAGCAGTTTGGCCCACATTGCCGCTATGGCTATTTTTAATTTCGGATTGGATCGACCGGCTAAGTACCGGGATATAAGGAGATAGCACCGGCGAAGAAAAAGGAAAGAGGAGGACCCCTTTCTGATCTTAGAAGTATTTTGGAAGTACTTCTCCGATCTTTACCCAATTCCGATTGAATGGTAACAAGAGGAGTTGTTCCCTTAAAGTGGCCGTTTTCCGGCATTCACACGTCGTCGATTTTCTTTCTTAAATCCAGTCAAATAATAGCAAGGTGAAATTTACATAATAATGAACAAAAAGCTGTTTACTGGATTTATTTTTTTATGGTAATTTAAGATAATAATTTTTTGACGAGCGGGTTAGCTTGAAGTACCTTTAAAAATAGAGCGGATATTATGAAGACGAATTAACATCGATGGGGATAGTAACTCCAGGAGGGAAATAAATGGAAAAAGCAGAAGGATTAAGGAAAAAGGTGGTCAGCAGGGCCATCCGCAATATCAAGCGGGGTTATGTGGATGATGAATCAAAGCGGGGGATGTTTCGAAAGGAGATCAGGTTGGATCTGCAACGGTCCCGCCTGTTTACGGAATCCTTTAAAGAAACGGACGGGCAGGCCATGGTTTTGCGCCGGGCCAAAGCCCTGGCCAACCTCATGCATAAAATGGATATTTTCATCAGAGATCACGAGCGCATCGTTGGCTATCAAACTTCGGATCCTAATGGGATTTACCATCCCATAGACCAAAACTGGAAATCCGTAAAACGGCTGGTGAACAGTGAAGCCGGGAAGACCCTTCTGGATGCCAAGGGAAGAAAAGAGCTGGATGAGCTTTGCGAGTACTGGAAGGGCAAATCCATGAGTGACCGCCATCAGGAGATTTTACCCGAAGAACTCTATAAGTATTGGACCTATGAAGGTACTTTTCTCTGGACCCAGTTGTCCGAGCTGGGGATCCCCGATTATGAGCTTTTGTTTAAGACCGGGCTAAAAGGCAGGATACAAGCTGCTAAAGGCAGGATCGAGGAAATCAACCAAACGGTTCCCATTGATTATGTAGAGCAAAAGGAATTGCTGGAAGCGGTTATTATTTCTCTGGAGGCCGTGATTCATTTTGCCAAGCGTTATTCCGATTTGGCCAAGAAGATGGCCCAGAAGGAAAAGAATTCCGCCCGTAAGGCCGAGCTCCAAGAAATTGCCCGTACCTGCGCCTGGGTGCCTGAAAATCCGCCCCGGACCTTGCTCGAGGCCCTGCAATTCTTTTTCTTTATTCACCTGATCCGCTATCTGGAATATTCCACCCTGGGCATCGGAATCCGGATGGATCTTCTTTTCGGCCCCTTTTACCAAAAGGATTTGAAGGAGGGCCGGATCACCAAAGAAGAAACCCTGGATCTCCTTCAGCTTCTTTGGATCAAGCTCAACGAGCTGGGACTGGTTTACTCTCCCACGGTGAGTTCCGTTTACGGAGGGGTGGCTTCCCTGCAGGCGGTTACCATCGGGGGAACGGATAAAAAGGGGAAGGACGTCACCAATGATTTAACCTATCTGGTCCTGGAGGCCGCCAAACAATTGAGGCTGATTGAACCGAGTATTGTGCTGCGAATCCATAATGGGACCTCGGATGAACTCTATTCCAAGGCGGTGGATGTGATCAAGACGGGCATCGGATATCCTTCACTCTTCAATGATGAAGCCCTGATCCCTCTTTTAAAAAGATGGGATGTTCCGCCGGAAGATCGAAAAAATTATGCGGTCACCGGCTGTGTTTACATTGAAATTCCCGGCAAGAACATGATGCGTCGTTCCGTGGGTTATTTTGTCTTTCCGAAATGTCTCTGGTGGGCCTTGCACCAGGGCGTTAATCCCAAGAACGGAGAACAGCGGGGCGCCCGGACCCCGGACCCGGCTACCTTTAAAACCTGGAAAGATGTGCTGAAGGCCTATGTGGAACAGGTGAGATTTTTTACCAACAAGCTGGAACATCTGGAGAGAGTGAATCTGGAACTCTATGAAAAGTATTGCCCGAGGCCGTTTTATTCCGGTGTGATCGAAGGCTGTATCGAAAGTGGAAAAGAATCCCGGAAATGGGTTTATCCGTCCATGATCCATCATTTTGCCCAGGTCATCGGCGGGACCAATGTGGCCGATTCCATCACCGCCATTCAGAAAGTGGTTTTTGAGGATAAGCTGGTTACGCTTCCGGAATTGATAGAAATCATGGACCACAATTGGCAAGGACGGGAGGATATCCGGCAGGCCTGTCTGAATGCCCCTAAATTCGGGAATGACGACGATTACGCCGATTCCATTGCCCGGGAAGTGCATCGACAGGCCGAGGCGGCCATGGAAACGATCAAGGACCGATATGGTCTTTCCAACCGAGGCGACGGCAGCGCCGTTTCAGCGACCTACGGGTTGGCGATCGACACCCCGGCAACACCCGATGGCCGAATGGATGGAGAGCCTTTTGCCGATTCAACCCTAGCCCCTTCGCCGGGGAAAGATAAAAAAGGTCCCACGGCGGTCCTGAATTCCTGCGCCAAGATCAAGACCGTTGAAACCTATAATCACCTGCTTAATCAGAAATTTCTGCCGAAATTTTTGGAGGATGATCTGAAACCGGCTTTCATCGGCTATCTCAAGACCTGGAAAGATTTGAAAGTCCCCCATGTCCAATTCAACGTGGTGGATAAAAAATCGTTGCTTGATGCCCAGACCTATCCGGAAAAGTATGCCGATCTGATCGTCAGGGTCGCCGGATTCAGCGCCTACTTTGTGGATCTCTCCCGAGGTTTGCAGGATCACATCATCGCCAGAACGGAGCAGAGTTTATTTTAAGATAAAAATAGGGTTCGAGGATTATAGGATTTCAGGGTTCAAGGGTTCGGACACTTGACGTTGTCGAGCTAACGAAAAGGTTCCCCTCCGGGGAACCGCGTGGTTATAACTTCCATGCCTTTCACTCCACCCGGCGGTCCTCGACCCCTTGAATCCTAGAATCCTTTTTTATTTCTCCTGGGAACTCGTGTAGGATTGAAGACTTAATATGAATGCACAGAACGAAGGGAAAGGACTCATTTTCAATATCCAGAGATTCAGTGTTCACGATGGACCCGGAATCAGGACGACGGTTTTTATGAAAGGCTGCCCCTTGAACTGCCTGTGGTGTTCCAATCCTGAATCACAGTCCAATTTCCCAGAACTGATGGTCAGAGATATTCTTTGTAAAAGTTGTGGGGCCTGTGTGGAAGCATGTCCCCAAGGGGCCATTACCATAAGTCAAAAGGAAGGGAGGCATATCGATCGAGGAAAATGTGACCGATGTTTTTTGTGCGTGGAGACCTGCCCATATCAGGCCCTGAGTATCTGCGGGAAATATATGAAGGTCAGTGAAGTTCTCGATGAAGTCCTGCAGGACCGACTTTTTTATAAAAATTCAGGTGGAGGAGTTACCTTATCCGGAGGGGAAGTTTTGTCGCAGAGTCCATTTGTCGCTAATATCTTTAAAACCAGTAAAACAGAGGGGCTTCATACGGTTTTGGATACCTCGGGATATGCACCCTGGAAAGCCATGAAAGCCGTCCTGCCTTTTGTTGATTTAATCCTCTTTGACCTCAAACATCTTAATCCGGATGAACACAAGAGAACAACCGGGGTGGGAAACAAAATCATTCTGGAAAATTTGCACAAAGCTTCTAAGATGACCCCGGTGTGGCTGCGCATTCCGCTCATTGCTGGCTTTAATGATTCCAAGGAACACATAAAAAATATTGCCCTTTTAGCCAAGCAAATCGGGGCGGAAAAGATCTCTTTGTTGCCTTATCATCAAGGAGGAAAATCCAAAAGCGAACAATTGGGACGGATTTATCCGCTGCCTGAGGCTCAGGCTCCCGACGAGGAGCATATCCAGACTTTAAAAGGGATGGTTGAAAAAGAAGAATTAAAAGTAACCATCGCCAATTAATGAATCAGCTTTCCCCTAAAAGTAATGGCCTCAACTTTTAAACGTCACTAACCTAGGTTACGCTGATAAGCGTTATTTTTATTGATTTTGTGCCCGGAATCGAGCCGCCTTAACAATGATTTCCAAGGCATCTACCGAGGAGGGGATCTCCCGATTAACCACCGCATAGTCGAAGTGTTTGACCGCCCGGACTTCCGTTTCGGCGTCCCTCAGCCGGATACGGATATTTGGCAGGGGTTCGGTTTGACGATGGATCAAACGTCTTACTAGTTCTTTTTTAGTAGGAGGCAGGATAAAAATGGCGATGGCCTGAGACATGCGTTTTTTCACTTTCCTTGCCCCTTGAATATCGATATCCAAAAGCACATCCTCTCCCCGATGAAGCCATCGCTTAATCGGTAAGAAAGGGGTCCCATAATAGTCGCCGTGGACCCGGGCCCATTCCAAAAAGCCGTCAGTTTTAATCTTCTGTTCAAATTGTTTAAAGGAAACAAACCGGTAATCCTGCCCCTGGATTTCACCTGGCCGTTGGGGACGCGTGGTCCAGGAAACAGAAAAATGAAGTCTGGAAATCCTTTTTTGAAGACCTTCTCTCAGGGTAGTCTTCCCCACGCCGGAAGGTCCGGAAAGAATAAAAAGATTCCCCTGCTTTTTATTTTGAATTTTTGGGCTCATCCTCTTTCCCGTTCCCATCGGAAAGGTATCGCTGGGCAACGGTCTCGGACATAATGGACGAGAGGATCACATGATTGCTATCGGTCAAGATGATGGAGCGGGTCTTGCGGCCTTGCGTGGCGTCGATTAATCGTTTATCGTCCCGCGCCTCCTCTCTTAAACGCTTCATGGGAGAAGATGTGGGTGTTAGAATGGCGATAATCCGATCCAAGACAACCGAGTTTCCAAAACCGATGTTCAAAAGCTTGGGGTCCATGAATTTTCCTTATTCTATATTCTGAATTTGCTCTCGCAATTTTTCTATTTCGGATTTGATCGACACGACTTGATGAGAGATTTCACTATCCAGACTTTTTGATCCGACGGTGTTGATCTCCCGATTCATTTCCTGAAGAAGGAACTCCATCTTTTTCCCCACGGGTTGAGACTCCTTAAACAGGGCCTCAAATTGTTTCAGGTGACTTCCCAGACGGATCAGCTCTTCCGAAATATCCGATCGGTCGGCCATAATCGCCACCTCCTGGGCCAGACGGATGGGATCCACCACCCCTTGTGCAATTTTTTTAATGCGTTCTTGCAACCGAACCTGATAGGCTTCTACAACTTGGGGGATTTTTTCAGAGATCAAACCCACCCCTTTTCGGATCATCTTCAGTCGTTCCAGCAAATCCCGACCCAAGTTTCGCCCTTCCTCTGACCGCATTTTTTGCAGGGCATCAAAGGCTTTTTTTAAAGAAGGGGCCAATTTTCGCCAGAGGACTTCTTCGGGATAAGTGTTCTCCTGATAAACAACAAGGTCTTTTAAGGACAAAAGATCGCCCAACCCTATGGGACCAGGGATGTTCAGACTCTTTTTCAATTCGGTCAATAAACCGCAATAAGTCCTGGCCATGGGCCAATTGATGGTTAGGTTTCCATTTCGAAGTTTCTCCTGGGAGGTCAATTGTATGGCTATTTCCACCCGTCCCCGTAAAACTCGTGAAGCCAGATAGGATTTGATACGATCTTCCAGGGGGGAAAAGGCACTATTCAGCCTCAAATTGACATCCAAAAAGCGGCTATTATAAGTGCGAAGGGCTATAGTCAGTTGAAGACTTTTATCCGAATAGACAATTTGGGCAAAACCGGTCATGCTTTTAATCATAATGATTCCGCAATCCGAAATCCACAATTTCTTTTAGATAGTTCTCTCTTATTTTATTGAACATCCATAACGTCTGTTCATCCCGATAATCCGGATAGGTCCAAACCAGCGGCTGATAACTCCCGTTATAGAATATCAGGGTCAAATCCCCAAAGATCCCTTTCCCCAGGTAAATCCGGTGGCTGTAATTTTTCCCTGTGGCCAGGACCAATCTCTCGGCCGTTATCAATCCCGGATCGAGATTCAACTGCCGCTTGTCATCGATGATCCATTTCTTTTCTATCTCCAGGGCCTGCCATTTAATATCAGATAATTGATCCTGAGGGACCAAATCCTTGAAGAAGGCCCATCGTCGGTATAGAGGCCGGCCCATTTCCTGTTCATAATAATGGGTATAGTCAAATGGCCTTACCTCGGAAAAAAAATCTATGACTCCCCATTTTTTTTCCATGGCCTTCCAGCCGGAATGGGCGGCTGCATTCTCTTTATAAATGAGTCCGATCCCCAGTTTGGCCGGTAAGGGTTCTTTGGGTTTACTCAACAGCGGGTCTGCCTACACAGGTATAGTTTATCCCTAATTGATGCAACTTAGTCGGCTCGTACATATTTTTCAAATCAACCACCAGCGGACGTTTCAAGAGGGATTTCATTTTTACCCAGTCAATGGTTCGAAAAGGATTCCATTCCGTAGCCAGGATCAAGGCATCGGCCCCATTCCCTACATCGTACAGATTCTCTTGAAATGAAACCTTCTTCAGGATCTTCCGCCCTTCTTCCATTCCAGCCGGATCATAGGCCTTGATCTTGGCCCCCAGAGATTCCAGCTTCTTGATGATGTAAAGGGCCGGGGCTTCCCGAATATCGTTGGTATTGGGTTTAAAGGTGATCCCTAAAAATCCCAGGGTTTTTCCTTTGACTGGACCGACGGCCTTTAGAATTTTTTCCACCATTTTTTTCTTTTGTCGTTGATTGACCCGAATGACCGATTTGACAATCTCAAAATCATAGCCCAGGGAATCGGCCAGTTGAACCAACGCGGAGGTGTCTTTGGGGAAACAGGATCCCCCGAACCCGGGTCCGGGATGTAAAAATTTTGAACCGATCCGCTGATCCAAACCCATCCCCCTGGCTACCAAGTGCACATCAGCCCCCACCTTTTCGCAAAGGTTGGCCATCTCATTGATGAACGATATCTTAGTAGCCAGGAAGGCGTTGGAAGCATATTTGATCATCTCGGCCGTTTCCACCGTGGTGATGACAAAAGGGGTTTCGATCAGGTAGAGTGGGGAGTAAAGGTCTTTCATGATAGCCACGGCCTGATCACTTTCCGTACCGATCACTACCCGATTAGGCCTCAGGAAATCTTCAATAGCCGACCCTTCCCTTAAGAATTCGGGATTAGAGACGATATCAAAAGGCAGACTCTCTTTTTGACTCTTGCTTATTATATCATGAATGATCTTGCCGGTTCCCACCGGAACGGTGCTCTTGGTCACAATCAATTTATAACCATCCATGGTTCGCCCGATGGCCTGGGCTACTTCTTTGACATACCGCAAATCCGCTTTCCCCTGCCGATCAGGAGGGGTGCCCACGGCAATAAAAATAACCAGAGAATGTTTGACCCCTTCTTCCAGATCGTCGGTAAAAGAAAGCCGATTCTCTTTGACATTTTTTGCGATCATTTCTTCAAGGCCGGGCTCGTAAATGGGAATCTTTCCTTGTTTGAGCCGGTTGATCTTTTCCCGGTCGTTGTCCACACAGGTGACTCGGATCCCGAATTCGGCAAAACAGGCCCCGGTAACCAGCCCCACATAACCGACACCAATGACACAAATGTTCATTTAGAATTTCCTCCCTGTGCAGATTTGCGGCTCCTCACTAACTACCAGAATTTTTATGTATTGTCATCAAGCAAAATGCCCGGACGATCTTTTCACCCAGGATCCTTATTTGGAGTATTGGATTATTGGAGTAATGGAATATCGGAGTATTGGTTTTTCCCTGATCATTACTCCATTACTCCAACTGCTTCCCGCCTCTTGCCTTACGCCTTATCCCTTTTCATAAATTCAACCGTTGGTTTTAACCCTTTCCGAAGCCCGATCTTTGGTTGAAAGCCTAGGAATTTTCTGGCCTTTTGAATGTCCGCTTTGGAGTGTCGGATGTCACCCGCTCTGGCCGGCGCAAAAACCGGTTCTTGGACAGATGGGATGATTTTTTTTAAATACTCCAATAATTGCAACAAGGTGTACGAACGACCTGAGGCCACATTAAAAACCTCCCCTTCAATCCCGTCCTGATGGCAAGCCTGAAAATTGGCTTGAATTACATCATCCACATAAACAAAATCTCTGGATTGCTTTCCGTCTCCATAGATTACCGGAGAAAGGTTTTGAAGCAGTCGTTCGATAAACTTGGGGATTACCGCTGCATATTCCGAATGGGGGTCCTGTCTCGGTCCGTAGACATTGAAATATCGCAAAGCCACCGTTGGCAAGCCATACACCTTTGAAAAAAGACGGCAATAATACTCTCCAACCAGTTTACTCAAGGCATAGGGAGAAAGGGGATTGGGTGTCAGATGCTCTTTTTTGGGTTTCAGGGAATCCTTTTCATTAGGGCTGTCTCCATAGATGGCCGTAGAGCTAGCTAGAACAAGTCGTTTAATGCCGGCCCTTTTACCGGCCGATAAAAGGTTTAATGTCCCTCCGATATTAACCTCCTGCGTGGTTTCCGGATCATTGACCGACTCCGGGACGGAAACCTGGGCCGCCTCATGAAAAATAAAATCCATACCTGAGACCACCTGATCACAGACTTTTTTTTCACGAACATCTCCCTCGATGATTTCCAGATTCAATGGGGCAATCGATTGAATGGCTTGAAGGTTTTCCCTTCGTCCGGTTGAGAAGTTGTCCAGGATCCGCACCCTGTGCCCTTCTTTTAAAAGGTCCTCAGCGATATGGGACCCGATAAACCCGGCCCCGCCGGTAACTAAATAATTGGCCATGAGGAAGTCAATCCTTCCTAGACTAAAGGTTTAAGTTGATAACCTTGCTGAAAATGCTTTATCTTCAGATGAAAGCCAAAAGTGAAAGAAAAAATGAAGTTACTTTGAGTTTTGAACTTTCAGCTTCTTTTCACTGCAGCCATCAATACTTTGATCAGCTCCCCGGCTTGAACGGCTGCTGTCCCCACTTCTCCCACGACAATGCCAGCGGCATAATTGGCCGTTTTACAGGCCTGGACCATATTCATTCCTGAAACCAGAGAAAGCATCAAAGCAGCGATCACCGTATCCCCGGCCCCGGAGACATCAAATACCTTCTGGGCCACGGTGGCAATATGTTCCACTTTATTGTTTTTTAAAAAAAGGGTCATCCCCTCTGAACCTCGGGTAATCAAGACCGATTCACATTGTGTTTTTTTCAAGAGGTGCCTTCCCGCCCAAATAAGATCTTCCTGGGATTCAATCTTTTTCCCTACGGCGGACTCGGCTTCCTGGCGATTGGGTGTGATCATGGTGACCCGGTCATACCAGCGAATATTGTCGGGTTTCGGATCCACTAAAATGGGGATGGATCTTCCCCCGACGATCTTTTTCAGGCCGACGATCAGTTCCTGGGAAACCACCCCTTTCCCGTAATCGGAGACGATGATCCCCTGAATCTGGGAGATATTTGTTTTGATGATATTCAAGATGGTCTTTAGGGTTTCCGGTTTGATGGGGGCAGCCTTTTCCCGGTCGACCCGCACCACTTGCTGCTGGTGGGCAATAACCCGAGTTTTGATGGCCGTCGGTCTTCCTGGTTCGGATACAATCCCTTCAGTGGTGGTTCCCAATGAGCGAAGCTTTCGGAGCAGTCTGCGACCCATAGCATCGGAGCCGATGACACCAGCCAATAAAACCCGGCCTTTTAGCCCCAACAGATTGTTCACTACATTGGCCGCTCCTCCCAATAAAAAAGTTTCTTTTTCCACCTTGACTATGGGAACCGGGGCCTCCGGAGAAATACGCGAAACCTCTCCCCAGAGGAATTCATCCATCATGATATCGCCGATAACCAACACCTTGTAATTAGGGAAGGTACGAATCGCCTTAACCATTTTATGAATCTCGGAATCGGGTAACACTATAAGACCACCCTCTTTGTTCCGAAATTTTGGAGTCTATTTTCCAAAATTTCAAATAGTTTGGTTTATCTATTTTTTAAGACCTTTTCGATACTACGGCGATAAGGGGCTTTCAATATCCCTTTTTCCGTGATAATGCCGGTCAGGTAAGCATGAGGGGTCACATCAAAAGCCGGGTTGAGGACTTTAATTCCAAGCGGAGCTATCCTCTCGCCTCCCACAATTGTCACTTCTTTTTCATCCCGTTCTTCAATAGGTATATCCTCACCGGTTTTAGTCTGAAGATCAATAGTGGAACAGGAGGCGGCCACATAAAAAGGGATGCCGTGCTCCCTGGCCAAAACAGCCAGCGAATAAGTACCTATCTTATTAGCTATATCTCCATTGGCGGCAATCCGGTCGGCCCCGACAATGACCACATCAATGAATCCCTTCTTCATCAGATCCCCACCCATATTATCGGTAATTAAGGTTACCGGTATATGCTCCTTGACCATTTCCCAAGCAGTTAACCGGGCACCCTGCAGGCAGGGGCGTGTTTCATTGGCGATGACCTGAATCTGTTTCCCGGCCTCCTTGGCCGCCCGAATGACCCCCAAGGCCGTTCCGTACCCACCCGTAGCCAAGGCCCCGGTATTGCAGTGGGTCAGGACTGTAGCCCGCTTTGAGATCACTTTTTGCCCTATGAATCCAAGCCGTTTATTGTTGGCTATGTCTTCCGAAAGCATGCGGCAGGCTTCTTGAATCAAGGTCTTCTTAAGGGCTTCGATTTTTTGAATGGGGTTCTTCTCAACAAGATTTCGCATCCGTTGAACGGCCCAGAAAAGATTGACGGCCGTGGGTCTGGACCGATTGATCTCCTGACAGATTTTATTGAATCTTAACTTGAAATCATCCAGGTTCGGCGTTTTTATTTTTTTTGCACCCAGGGCTGCGCCCATGGCTGCGGCAATGCCGATAGCCGGGGCACCTCGAATGACCATGGTTTTAATGGCCCTGATGACCTGACGATAGTCGGAACAGGTCACAACCTTGACCTGCCCGGGCAGTTTCCGTTGATCGATCATGATCACCTGGTTGTTTTTCCATTTAATGATTTTGATCATTACAAATCCAACTTTTTCTTTAATATCTCATTCACAACCTTCGGATTTGCCTTCCCCTGGGTCTTTTTCATGACTTCACCGACAAAAAAGCCGATGAGCTTGGTCTTCCCTTCTTTATAGGCCGCAATCTTATCCGGATTATTCTTAAGAACTCCTTCAATAACGGCCTGAATCTGAGCGGCATCGGTCATCTGGATCAGACCTCTATCCTGGACAATGGTTTTGGGAGATTTCCCCGTTTCAAACATCTCCTCAAAAATGGCTTTGGCGATCTTGCCGCTGATTACCCCTTCCTGAATCAGATCCAAAAGGACAGCCAGGTCCTGGGCGGAAACCGGGCACTGTTCGATGTCCTTTTCAGCCCTTTTCAATTCACGAACCAATTCCACCATGATCCAATTGCTGACCGTTTTGGGTTGGGGATGAAGCCGTACACAGTCTTCAAAATAATTGGCCAGGGCCTTGGAAGAGGTCAGGATCTGGGCATCATATTCCGGAAGTCCATACTGGCTGATCAACCGTTGCCGTTTGGCTTCCGGCAGCTCAGGGAGGGTTTTCCTGACCGACTCGATCCAATCCTCGGAAATCTCCACAGGAATCAGGTCCGGGTCCGGGAAATAGCGGTAATCATGGGCCTCTTCCTTACCCCTCATGGACAGGGTCACCCCCCGGGCCGCATCCCAGAGGCGGGTTTCCTGGTCGATCACTCCACCGTCTTCCAGAACGGCCCGTTGTCGTCTGATCTCAAATTCCAGGGCCTTTTCCACGTGTTTAAAAGAATTCATGTTTTTTAACTCGGCCTTGGTCCCGAATCCGGAGGTCCCCTCGGGCCGCAAGGAGATATTGGCATCACAACGGAAACTGCCTTCTTCCATATTGCCGTCGCAAATCTCCAAATAACGCAGGATCTCTCTTAACCGCCTCAGATATTCGCCGGCCTCCTCGGGTGTCCGCAGATCAGGCTCGCTGACAATCTCCATCAAAGGCACCCCTGTCCGGTTAAAATCCACATAACTGACCGGGCGAACCTCGTCATGGATCAGTTTTCCGGCATCTTCTTCGATATGAATCCGGGTTATGCCTATCCTTTTGACCCGGCCGTGGGCTTCAATATCTATCCACCCCTTTTCAGCCAAAGGCAATTCAAATTGAGAAATCTGATATCCCTTGGGCAGATCGGGATAGAAATAATTTTTTCGGGCCGAAAGACTGTAAGGGGCGATGGAACAATGGGTGGCCAGGGCCATGCGCAGGGTATAGTCAACCACTTTTTTATTGAGGACCGGTAAAGAACCGGGCAAACCCAGGCATACCGGGCAGGTATGGGTATTGGGTTCCGCCCCGAACCGGGTGGAACACCCGCAGAAGATTTTACTTTCAGTCAACAACTGGGCATGAACTTCCAGGCCGATAACCGCTTCCCATTCAGGCATGTTCAGTTTCCTTACTGCGGAAATAATAGGTTAATTTATCTTAAAGGTTGCCCTTTTGTCAAGAAACAGAATCTTTTAGAGGATAAATATTAAGATTCCTTCACCCCACAAACAAGAACCGGCTTGTTTTTAATTGTTTTTTTATTTGACCCTGATCGGCCATTTAAGATACCATATTAAAGGTGGTTAAAATATTTCTCCAAGGAGGCCGACTATGAACATCGTTCAAAGGGTAAAAGACATCATCTTAAAACCAACGGATACCTGGGCTGAAATTAAAACCGAACAGACAACCATTCAAAGAGCTGTACACCTCTTATGCCATGATATTGGCCGCAATCCCGCCCATAGCCTCGTTTATCGGCTTGTCCCTGCTGGGTTTTTCCATGCTCGGCTTTTCTTACCGCCTCCCTTTGGGATGGGGGATCAGCCATGCCGTAGTCTCTTATGTTTTATCCCTGGTGGGGATCTATGTCGTGGCCCTGATTATCGATGCCCTGGCCCCCAATTTCGGCTCTCAAAAAAATCTGATTAACGCCATGAAGGTGGCCGTCTTTTCCTGGACCCCTTCCTGGATAGCCGGCATCCTGATGATTATTCCGGCCCTCTCACCCATTGCCGTGCTCCTCTCTCTTTACAGTCTTTATCTTTTCTACCTGGGCCTACCCATTTTGATGGACACCCCCAAGGACAAGGCCATGGGATATTGTATTGTCACCATCGTGGTCAGTATCGTGGTTTTTATTCTCATCGGAGTTTTCCGGACCTTTTCAGTATGGAAGAATGGGATGATGTAGCGGATTGGATTAAAAGAGGGATTGCATGGGAATACGCTTTTTCCAAAATAGAGACTATTTCAAACTTTCTGAGTCCGCTCAATGAGTTTAAGCCGACTACAGTCAAGATAGAAATTCGCCGGGACCCTTTAACCCCGCACCGAACCCGAATCGTACCTTTTCGTTTCAGGATTTTGGCGAAAGAAGACCTTAGCCCTTTGGTCGAACAATCCTTGAAGATGGGCTGCCCTTTCTGTCCGGAAAACCTGGCACCAAGGGCAGCCCGATTTCTTGAAGACTGGGTCCCGGAAGGTCATATCAAAAGAGGGGAGGCCGTTCTTTTCCCTAATGCCTTCCCCATTGAAAAATACAGCGGGGTCTGTGTCCTTTGCTCCCAACATTTTGTCCCTATAGACGGCTTTAACCCCGAATGGATCCTTCAGGCCCTTTTGGCCTGTCGGGATTATTTCCAACTCCTTCATAAAAAGGACCCCAGCAACAAATATGGTTCTATTAATTGGAATTTCTTCCCCCTGGCCGGTGCCGGTCTGATCCATCCCCATTTCCAGGTTATGGCCCAAGACCGTCCCACCCGCTATTTGGGGGATATACTCAAAAACACAAAAAATTATTTTAATAAAAATGGGAAACCTTTCTTCTCTGATCTCCTCCGTCAGGAAAAAAAGACCGGGGAACGATTTATCGGAAACACCGGAGACGTGCACTGGCTTTCTGCCTTTGCCCCTCTGGGAGTTCTGGAGATTATGGCCCTCTGGGAAGGAGTTGATCATTTTTTAACCATTTCGGAGGACCATCTTAAAGATTTTGCCGAAGGGCTCATCAAGGTCCTGGCTTTTCTGGGGAGCAAAAATATCTATAGCCTGAATATGACCCTTTATCTCTCCCTGGAACCACAAAATCACTTTTCCCTGTTGGCCAAAATACTTCCACGAATCGAAATACCTCCCTTAATGATCAGCGAGATCAATTATTTTGAAAGATTGCATCATGAAATATTCACCTTTTATCCGCCGGAGGATGTGGCGGCCGAAGCCCGAAACTTTTTTTAACACTCATGCCCGTTTGTGGCGGGAACCATGAAAGATGGAAATTATTCTAAGGATTCAAGTGAAAGGCATGAAAGTTAAAACCCTTGAACCCTCGAATCCTGGAATCCTCGAATCCTATTTTCTTTAAAAAATTTGGAGGTGAATTTATGAAAACCTTGACTACCAAGAAGTTGTTTTTTTATTTCCTTTTCCTGGCTGTCTTTTTTGCCGCCCAAACCAGCTTCGCCAACAAAGCCTCTGTTACCATTTCAGCCCCGGAGATGGCGGCCAAGGGTTCGGAGGTTCTGATCAAGCTGACCATAACTCATAGTGCCAACACTACCATTTCCCCCCCCCCGCGTTTTTTCCATTATACCAATTGGGTATCGCTTAAGGCCAACGGGAAAGAAGTCTCCCGCTGGGAATTTACCAGCGGCAATCGGCCTGAGGATGCTGTTTTTAGTCGAGAGTTCAAGATCCAGGTCAATGAGCCGATGGAAGTGATCGCCGAGGCCAACTGTAATATTCACGGCAGTGCCGGCCCGGCCAAGTGGAAGATTACGATTAAACAATAGAAAGGTCGAGAGGAATTATTAGAAGCTTTTCCTAAATAAATAGATTCTCGTATTAACATAGAAGGAGACGTTATGGCCATCGGCGGCATATCCATCATATTGATCCTGGGTATTGTAAATTTTCTGCTACTCCTTTTTCAATTGGCCACAGGGCTTCGTTGGATCAAGGTGCGTTTTGGGGTCCATAAAAAGACTGGAATCCTGTTATTGATTACAGCCGCCATCCATGGACTGTTGGGTCTGTTGGCCAATTAACATCCGATACCGAATGCCGGCGATTCCTGATGCGGAATACAGGATAAAAAAGTGGAGTCACGTTTTATTTTCGGGAGGCGTTTTGATGTCC
This sequence comes from uncultured delta proteobacterium, assembly GCA_963802945.1. GTDB lineage: Bacteria > Desulfobacterota > RBG-13-43-22 > RBG-13-43-22 > RBG-13-43-22 > RBG-13-43-22. The sequence goes on along the minus strand of CAWDKY010000024.1, from coordinate 60,476 downwards.
ACAACCTCGGCCTGAAAGATATCGATCAGGTCTTTGATCTGGGGCTGGTCAAGGGCTTCCTTGATAGAGAGCCTTTGGGGCCGTTTAGAGACAGCCCCCTCAGCCCGCCGGCCTTTTTGGTTTACCTTTCCCGGGCTAAGAAATAACAGCTTGATCTTTCGTTTAAAAAAGTCTTGGCAGATGTTTTCCAATTTTTTTTTATTGCTGTTGCTTTCCAGCAACTCCAATTGAAAAGCGTTGTCTTTAAAATCCCATTCCAGGGTATTTTCATCCACAAACCTGACTTCCCCGTGGGCTAGGTAGCTTGCCAAAGGAAGATGATGCTGACGAATAAATTCCAGCAAACCTTCTTTGGAAAACGGTTCGGCCCCCTTAAGTGCAGAAGGATCGATCGGAGATTCGGAAACGGGAACCGGAGCGGCCTCTTTTTCAACAGCTTTTTCCTCGGATTTTTCAGGCCGGTGGTATTTGGAATAAGCTGGCTGAGGCTCTTTCAACGATTGGACTTTTCTTGGAGTTGGTGTTGCGGGTGCCGCATTAAAACCCATTGAAATATCCTGAGAAGGAAAACCCTGCCCCTGGAGCTGCTCCAATTTTTCCAGGATGGCATCTATGGGAATGATTTCCCGTAAACGGGCCGTTCTCAACAAAATCATCTCCAAGGCCAGACGAGGCTGAGGGGCCCTTCTTAAGTCTGTTTCGGATTGGATTAAAAAATGCAATCCATCCTGAAGGAAGTCCAGCGCCACATCCCGGATCTTTTCTTTGATCTCGGGGATCTCTTCCACAGGAATATCCACTAAAGGTCCCTGGTCGTGTCCCATCTTGATCAGAAGAAGGTTCCTAAAGTGTTCGATCAGGTCCTTAAGAAATTGTTTCAGGTCATAACCGAACTCATAGACTTCAGCTATAAGTTCCAAAAGTTTTTTAACCTGGTTTTCCAAAACAGCCCAGCCGACCTCATAGATGATCCGGCGATCCACAAAACCGAGGATTTCCTGGACCTGCGTCTCAGTAATTTTTTCCATGGAAAAGGAAAAGATTTGATCCAACAGGCTCAAAGCGTCCCGGACACTTCCTTCGGATTGTCGGGCAATCAAACGCAGGGCCCCTTCTTCAGTCGCCACCTTCTCTCCCAGGGCCAGGGATTTCAGATAGTCTACAATGGCATCCAGAGAAACCCGCCGGAAGTTAAAAGACTGGCAACGGGAATAAATGGTTAAGGGGACCTTGTTGAGTTCGGTGGTGGCAAAGATAAACAGGGCGTGTTTGGGAGGCTCTTCCAGTGTCTTAAGCAGAGCGTTAAAGGCCTCGCCGGTCAACATATGGACTTCATCAATGATATAAATCTTATAGCGCCCCTGGGCCGGCAGGTATTTAATGCTTTCCCGTAATTCCCGGATATCGTCAATCCCGCGGTTGGAGGCCCCGTCGATCTCCTGAACGTCCAGACTGATCCCTTGGGTGATTTCCCGACAGGAAGTACATCGGTTACAGGGAACCGGGGTTGGACCATCCTGGCAATTAAGGGCCTTGGCCAGAATCCGGGCCACCGTGGTTTTGCCCACACCCCTTGGTCCACTGAACAGATAGGCATGGGCCACCCGCCCAGCCTTGATGGCGTTTTGGAGGGTCTGGGTTACATGACCTTGCCCCAAAACTTCTTCAAAAACCTGGGGCCGGCATTTACGGGCTAAAACGAGATAGGACATAATTAATACGAGTATAAGGTGTAAGATATAAGGTGTAAGGATTACGCTAAAGAATAATCCACTTCATTCCGCATCCACCATCCAAAATCCGAAATGGAAAATGGCGGAGAGAGAGGGATTCGAACCCTCGGTACACCTTTTGGGCATACACACGATTTCCAGTCGTGCCCCTTAAGCCAACTCGGGCATCTCTCCATTGTAAACCGGTAAAGATTTTTAGCATTCTTGCCGGCTTTTAGTCAAGACATATTATCCACAAATCTCTTTTTCATTAAAGGGAGTAAGGGGCTTCCCCTCCTAGGACTGCCAAGCTAAATCCACTTCAGACAGGTGCCAAAAATGATCAGGGCCGCCAGATCAACACCCAGGATGGTCCCTGTGGTCAAAATCTTTTTGCGAACCGAGTCCATATCATGAACCCAGAAAGAGACCAGGAAAAACGGTAGATAACCTATCAGAAAAATGAGCCATGGTGCCCTTAAGTTCCACCAGGTATAATCCCAAGTCAGTGCCCCTACGCTGTTGAGCAAAACTTCCACAAAGACACAAAAGACTGAATTGACCACGGCCAGAAATAGCCGATTGGGAATACCTAAGATACGGAGATGCTTGTCGCTGGGCAAAAGCTTTCCAAAGGCGATCCCGGCCACGGCAAACATAAAACATATTTCGATGTTAAGACCGATCAGGAGCAGATAGGCTGTCTTTCCCGGGGCGCCCCAGACCGGGGCATAGTTGCTGAAGTGAAAAACCATGCCGTTCCAAATCTCGTTGAACCAGTCCATCCCCCAGAAGGCCAGTCCGGCAAATAAGAGATTCCAATTTTTCCGCTCGACCTCCACAGCATAGACGTAGACCACCAGGGCAAAGAGCGTGATGACATACCATTGAAACAAATTCCCGTCCCGCAAAATCTTCGAGGCTTCCAAGGCTGCAGCAGTAGTCATAGTCCCTCCTTTCTGTTCTTTAATGGATTGTAATGAAAGTAAAATTGACCAGGACGAAGATTCAAAACTTCCCTGGTTGTTTTTGGTAAAACGACTTGATCTCTTGATGATACGGTTACGGTTTGCATACCAAGACCCGCATCGATTGTTTTTATATTACCATAGCCTAATCGATACGGTTTTGCCAATTTTTTCATGATAAGAAAATTCACTAAAGTTTACCAGACGATAATGGAGGAAAATATAAAAAACCTCTTGACAATATATATTAACAAAGGTATATATACTTAAGTTCATATAAACCAAAATACTTATTTGGGGGAAATCACTATGTCGCTGCCCCATGCCCTCTTGGGTTTGATCCATTATCAACCGGCCACTGGTTATGACTTAAAAAGTACTTTTCAAAAGTCTATTCATTTTTTCTGGAATGCTGCCCTGCCCCAGATCTACCGCACTCTTAAGCAGATGGAAGGACAGGGGTGGATCATTTCGACCGTTGAACTACAGGAAGGAAAACCAAACCGCAAAGTCTATCGGGTAACTGAGGACGGACGAAAAGAACTCCTTCGCTGGCTGGCCAAACCACCGGAAACACCTGAACCGCGGTACCCGATGCTGGTAAAGGTCTTTTTTGGAAACCAGTTGCCGACCGACCAATTTAAAAATCATCTGAAGTGTTGGCGTGAATATTATACGGATTTACTTAATAAATATGAAGTGGAGGTACTACCCATTATTCAACGTCAATCGACTAAGGCCGGTTTTTCTGAGGATTCAACCTACTGGAACCTGTCCCTTGATTTCGGCAGACGCCATGCCCGGATGGTCATCGAATGGTGCGATCAAGCATTGAAAGACCTGGAGGCCAGAAAAAGAAAGAAACGAAGGCAATAAATCTAAAAATAATTAAATTTTGAGTGATTTTGAGTCTTGTTTGTTGATGTTGTCCACCAATAAGCCATAAGCTACTTTGCCGGGCCAAAATTTGCACTTGAATACAAAGGCAGGCCTTCACCATTAATCACCGGATAAAAAGTTAGAGATAACTTCTCAGATTTATGGCTTAAGAATCTAACATCCTGATAAACGTGTCTAAAATAAAATAAGGAGAAAAAACATGGCAGATGAAATGTATTATAAATTGGCCCAAGTCCTGGATACCTTACCGAACGGGTTCCCGGCTACGGAAAGCGGTGTTGAGATTAAGCTTTTGAAAAAAATTTTTACCCCGGAACAAGCCAATCTTTTCTGCGACCTGAGATTGACCTTTGAAACAGCGGAGCAGATTGCCCAGAGAACAGGACGCTCCCTAGAAAGACTGGAAGAAAAGTTAGTAGCCATGGGAGAGGCAGGGCAGCTCTTCGCCCTTCAGTTGGAGGATTCACGATTTTTCAAAATGTTGCCCTGGGTTTTTGGGATATACGAGTTTCAACTTGGTCGGTTGGATAAGGAATTCGCCAGGCTTAATGAGGAATATGGACCGGTTTATGGACGGCAATTTTATTCAAAAACACCTCAATTAATGCAGGTGCTTCCTATCGAAAAAGAAATCTCCGTCCAACAGGAAGCCCTATCCTATGAAAAGGTTTCCACCCTTATCGAGCAAAGTCAATCGTTTTTGGTCAATGACTGCGTCTGCAAAAAAGAACAGGAGCTGTTGGGCCACTCCTGCGACCGCCCGGTACAGGTCTGTTTAGCCCTCGCTCCCATACCCGGGGTTTTCGATAATTCCTCTCAGGGCCGGGTGCTCAACAAAGAAGAGGCCTACGCCTTATTGAAGAAAACGGAAGAGCTAGGGCTTGTCCACCTGACCTATAATGTGCAGGGAGGCCGTTTCTACATCTGCAATTGCTGTAGTTGTTGCTGTGGGGTGCTGGGGGCCATTAATAGATTGGGGATTCCGGCTTCAAAGGTCATCAATTCTCATTATTACGCCGAGATCGATCCGGAAAAATGTATTCAATGCGGGACATGTGCTGAAGAACGATGTCAGGTAAAGGCCATTGAAGAAGGGGAGGATGCTTACCAAATTATTCAGGAAAGATGCATCGGTTGCGGGCTTTGCATCAGTACCTGTTCCGGAGAGGCCATTCGATTGGTTCATAAAGGGCAAGACCAGATAGTTCCGCCTCCTATCAACGAAGAAGCTTGGTTTGAAGAAAGGGGCCGGGTGAGAGGAGTGGATTTTTCACAATATAAATAAGGCCCTGGGTGTTTGGTGGTCATTGAAGGCTGTTCTCACGCTGGAATAATAAATACCATTAAGTACCTTCAGAAGACTGCCGCTGTGGAATAAAGTCATGCCGTTTTTTTTGGGGGGTTCCATTTAAACGAAGATAATGAGAAGAGCATCGATCCGACTGTCGAGAAGATGAAGACTCTAAATCCCGATTATATTGTTCCCAGGCATTGTTCCGGCTGGAAAGCCATTCCCCGGTTTGCTCAGGAGATGCCCCAAAAATTTATCTTAAACAGCGCAGGTGCAACCTATCTTTTTTAAAAATGAAATGAAGCTCTTTTAGAATATTGTGGCCTGAGATTGAATCATTTTGCCTGACGATCCGTGGTTTATCTTTTTCTGCAGTCGTTATAAATTTTGTCCAAGTTCTCTTTCTTCAGGAAAAAGGCCTTTCGAAGGCGGGCATAGTCTTCTTGGGAACAGATTTTTTTGCTTTCTTTGGCAAATGCCTCTGTTCTCTCGAACGTTTCCAGGATAGTCGGGCAAGGGTAGAATTCACACTCCCCGCAGTTGTCGACCTGCTTCTTTACAACACACTTGGTAATTTCATGTCGGCACCAATTGGAGGGCGTACATCCCTGGCAGGTGATCTCCTGCGGAGATACGACCCGATCACGATAGCCAAGCCGATGCCAAAGAAGGGCTGTTTCCTGCAATACTTTTTCATTATTGCTCTTTGTCGCCAGATATCTCGGACACTCATCACAATCATTGCCGCAAAAAGCAAGCTTCCTCAAATGGTTTCCTTCCTATTTTTTCCTATAAGCTCAGTAGCGGTTTTCTTAAAAATGAATTTCTTTATGGGTTTGAACAAACATGGCTCAGGTTAAACCCCTTTCAGCACGAATATCATCCTTTGATTTTTCTCATCTCCCAGACCGTTCCCTTGGGATCGGGACAATGAAGCTTGAAAACTTTTCTGTTGGAACTGTTCCAGGAAGGAAAACCCAAGGCGACCCGCCAAACATATAAATCCAATACATGGAGCAAGGCTTCACAAACATCCTTCGGCCTCTTATAAGGATTGTCGTAGAAGAAGGTATCTCCCACATCATGCCGACACTCTTCATGCTTTTCCACCATTTTGATCTCAATCTTCCCCAACCGTTGCCACAACGCTCTGTATTCCTCGTAGTTCTTTATCTTTGAAACGTCTATATTAAGGTCAATGCAATCTTTATGTTCCATTTTTACACCTCATAAGTAGGTTTCATACTACAAAATTATTAAAAAAGTTAAAAAGGGGACAGCGATGGGCGGAGCACCATCTTTTCCCTTGGCTTGATCTTTAATCCCATGTCATTTTTCTGCCGGAGACAAGGATGGTGAGGATGTAAGTTCGCTTTATTCTAAGTTCCCCTTACCTATATTGCAGTTTGAACAAAGAGTTTTAAGATTTTCAAAAGTAGTTTCACCACCTTTTGACCAAGGGGTTATGTGATCAACGTGTAATATTATTTTAGGGTCGAGCGCTGGAGATCTGCCACAGCATTGACATTTAAAATTATCTCTTTTCATAATCCTAAATCTAAGTTTATCATTAACTTCCCTTTTAGTTCGGTGTTTATTTATAGGTTCTCGCGATGATTTTGGTCTCCTGGTTAATGGTGTTTTATTTACAGACTCAGAAACTATTTTTTTATTAGGATATACTATAATTGGTGTTTGAAGGGGTTCATTCTCTTCAATATTAATAGAATTTTCATCCTTAGTTGTCGTTTCTTCTTCTTTATTGATATACTCAATAAATCGTTCAAGTGCTTTTCGCCAAGTGCCAAAATTATGCACATAACCACTTCCTGAATATTTAGAAAATGGTATTTTCATATCTGAAAAATGTGGTTGTTTACTAAGTTTTATCCAAACCTCCTCTAAATTTTTAAAATATTCCTCATCTGATATACTTGGATGATCTCTCCTTTTTAACCCTGCTTTTTCTTTTGCCTTTATCCAAGAACCAAATCTATCCTCAAGTGTTGCACTATGAAATTTCCCATGCTTGTTATATTCACCTCTAGTAACAGAATCATTTTTTAGCTCAAAAGAAACCCTTTTTAAATCCGCAATTAATTCTGTATCTTTTATGCTAATTCGTGATCTACTTCTACTGCTTTTTAGCCCTGCTTTTGCCAACGCCCTAGACCAACTGTTAAATCTGTACCAAAAGATGGAGACTCCAAATTTACCATGATTCTTATATTCTCTTTGGGTTAATGAATCTGTTTTTAAATTGGAAGCGATTTGCCTTAAGTCTGTGATTAATTCTTCGTCTGAAATATTTTTCTTGTTGGGCTCTAATTCAAATTTAATCATATTTATTCAACTTTTTTATTTTGACGTTCTATCTTTCACCCAACATAATCATGACCGAACTGGGTCTGATATACCACCTCAGAATGCCAGTTGTTTCCAGGGATGATCGTTGCAGTAGATTCAAGCACTCGATTGTAATGTAAAGCGATGGTAAACAGAACGGCTAAATTTATTAAAACAAAAATTGTGTCCATAGAACACCCAGTTTATAAGCAAAAGGAAAAGGGATTGGTCGGTCATTTGTTTAAGATACCAAAACTATTTAATATTTCAAGTTATTTTTGTTGAAGGGTCCACTTGTCTAGAATATCTGCTTCGAAAAAGTGCATACAATAGCCGAAAGCCAGGGGCGATTTGTTGAAGGGGATCGGCCAATAATTGGGCCACTTGATCGGATGTAAAATAGTCGCCGGTAGTAGCTTCTTCCAGATTGAGATGAATGGGATCATCGGTTCGGGCTGAAAAGAGGGTGACGAATTCCCAACCGGTTTCCAAGCAAGCCGGATATTGAAGCACCTCTTTTAGTGGCACATTCAGCCCCAGTTCTTCCAGCAACTCCTTTTGAGCCGCCTCGATAGGCGTTTCTCCAGGATCGGTGTGACCGGCGGCAGATGTATCCCAATGTTCCGGGTACTGGTCCTTTTGAGAAGATCGTTTTTGAAGATACAGTTCTCCATGGGTGTTGAAGATGAAGATGTGGACTGAGCGATGGCGTAATCCTTTTTCATGGATTTCTTTTCGACCCGAATTCCCAACGATCTGGTTGTCTTCATCCACCACTTCCAGATATTCTATTCCTAATGGCTCATTCATAAAGAAAAACGGCTTTCTTATTGCCTTTCCAAGAGATTTATTTCATACTCTTTGTATAAGCTGCGTGACTTGTTTGCAAGATATTATTGACGGCCTCGTAAAAAATCCATCAGAGGATGAAAGGATTTCGGACTAAGGAATATTAGCAAAAGAGGAATGGGGGTTTGCTGTTTACTTGGTTTTCACTTGAATCCTTGAACCCTCAAATCCTTCACCCCTTTATAAGGTAACGATCTTATGATTTCTGAAAATTCTCTTGACCTGTTGGAATACCCTAAACTCCTACACACCATTTCCGCGCAGGCCCATTGCCCGGTCACACAGAAGGCCATTTCGGATATTCGCCCTTATCGAAACCTGCCCGACATTATCCAGAGACAACGCCTGGTGGAAGAACTCCGAAGACTTTCCGCGGAAGGCCGACCTCTCCAAATCTTTTCTTTTGCCGATCTGAAACCGTTTCTGGAAAAAGCCCGACCCATTGGGGCGGTCCTGGACCCTTTGGAGCTTTCGGCCTTTTTACCCCTGTTACAATTATCCTCGGCCATAGCCGTCCAAATCAAAGAGGCCGAAGAAATTCCCCATATAAAAAACCTGACCAAGAATTTGAAGGGTTTTCCTGAACTGCTGGCCTTTCTGGAAAGGGCCCTGGATCATGAAGGAAATATCCTAGATCGAGCTTCTCCTTTGCTGTCTGAATTGCGAAAAGAGATTTGGCAACTGGAGGCCCAGATCCGGAGGAAATTGGAAGATGTCGTCCGGGAACCTCGGGTAGCCACATTTTTACAGGATGATTTCATCACTCAACGGTCCGGCCGCTGGGTCATCCCGGTGCGTATGGATTCTAAAACTCAGATTCCGGGAGTGGTCCATGATGTATCAAGGACAGGGGAGACCGCATTTGTTGAACCCTTGAATATCATCAGCCTGGCTAACCAATTGGAAAATCTTTTGGCCGAGGAAAAGGCCGAGGTGATCCGCATCCTTCGGGAACTTTCCACCATGGTTCGCCAAAGGGCCGATGAAATAGAAACCGAGCAAGAAGTCCTGGTCCACCTTGATCTCCTGGCCTGCCTAGCTCATCTGGCCGACCGCCTTCATATGGAGACACCGGAGGTCCATGAGGGAGGCGGGATAAGGCTGATCAAGGCCCGTCATCCATTGCTTGCCCTTTCCTTTGAAAAAAAAGGGCCGCAGAAACAGGTCGTTCCTCTGACTCTTGAACTAGGTGGCGACTCCACAGTGATGGTCATTACCGGTGTCAATGCCGGCGGGAAGACCATCGCCCTCAAAACCACCGGACTGCTCCTGCTTATGGCCTTATCCGGTATGCCGGTTCCGGCTGATTCGGCTTCAAGTTTTCCATTGTATGACAGTTTACTGGTCGATATCGGGGACGAACAATCCATTGAAAGCAGTCTGTCAACCTTTTCAGCCCATATCTCCAGGATTACCCACATCATCAATCAGGCCGACGAAAAGACCCTGGTCCTGATGGATGAACTGGGAACCAGTACGGACCCGGTGGAAGGGGCGGCCATTGCCTGTGCTGTGTTGAAAAATCTACAGGACAAAGGGGCCCTGGTGATGGCCACTACTCATTTGACCGAAATCAAAGGGTTTGTTCATCGTACTGAGGGGATGGTCAATGCCTCTATGGAGTTCGATCAAAAGACGCTTACCCCTTTGTATCGACTGCGGATGGGTGAGCCGGGCCAGTCCCATGCCATTGACATTGCCAGGCAGTACGGTCTGCCGGAACCGATCCTGGAATCGGCCCAACGGCTGTTGACAGGACGTGAAGAAAGATTTCGAACAATTAGTAGCCGATCTGAACCAAAAAAGAAGGGAATACGAAACAGGCCTTGAGGAATTAAGAAGGCTTAAAAATCTCGTCGCCGAGGAAAATCTGAAAATAGAAAAGGTGGTTTCAGATACGGAAAGGCAGCAAAAGGAGACCCTGGCTAAGGCCTATCAGGAGGCCTTGGAAATTACGTCTCGAACCAAACGGCAAATGAATCTTTTCCTGGAAGACATCAAAAAAAAGGACAAGGCCGACCGGCGGCTGGCCCTTCAAAAATTAAGGGAAGAAGAAGCGGCCCTGTCTAAGAAACTGCGGGAAACCAAAGGCGCTATCGAGAACGGCCCGGCTATAGAATCTCTCCAGGAAGGAGATCATATTTTTATCCGCTCCTTAAGCTCTGATGCCGAGGTTCTATCCGTATTGTTAAAACAGAACCGTTTAAAGGTGCTGGCTGAGGGCAGAGAAATCGAGGTCCCCATTTCGGATGTTGGATTCCAGGGAGGCCAAGCAAGACCGGATAAAAAAACAACCTCATTGATTTTGGATTCCCGAGAGGCGGTCCCTTCCCAAATCAATCTGATCGGCCAAAGGGTTGATGATGCCCTTTCCCTGATTGAACCTTTTTTGAATCATGCCTCTTTGGCCGGTCTGCAAGAAGTCACGTTAGTCCATGGCATCGGTACAGGTATTCTGGCCAGGGCGGTGCGTGACTATTTAAAAAGGCATCCGCTGGTGAAAGAATTCCGGAAGGGGGATCGTTCCGAGGGAGGGGAAGGGGCCACCATAGCCCGATTGGAATAAAGGAGGATTTCTCCCGCCACACTTTCGTCATCAGAGTTATGCTTGTCTCAGGAGATCTGTGGCCGTTTCCTGAATCTTTTTCCAGGCCTGAACAACATGGCGCTCTTCTGTATGGGTTTGACCGACGCAGAAACGGAGGGTGTATCGGCCGTTGAGTACGGTATGGGATAGGTAAAGACTCCCGCTCTGGTTCAGCCGTTCCAGTAATTGTTGGTTTCGATCATCATCACTCTTCATCCGAAAACATACCAGATTCAAAGGGGCCGGAGTGGCCAATTCAAAGCGGTCGTCCGCTTGAACCCACTGGGCAAAGGATTGGGCCAGTTCAATATGCTTTCTTACGAGATATTGCAGGCCCTCGATTCCATAATGACGAAGAACAAACCATAACTTTAAAGAACGAAATCGCCTTCCCAATTGGATGTGCCAATCCCGATAATCAATGACCGCCCCTGACTCGGAGGCCTTATTTCGTAAATACTCCGGCAGTATGCTGAAGGTGTTGATTAGGGTTTCCCGGTCGGCCACATAAAAGCAGTCACAATCGAAATTGGTGAACATCCATTTGTGAGGATTGAAACAGAAGCTGTCTGCCGATTCCAACCCGTCAAGGATATACCGATATTCGGGACAAAGGGCGGCGGTACCGGACATCGCCCCGTCCACATGAAGCCACAGCCTTTCCTGTCGGCAAATCCTTCCAATCTCGGGCAATGGATCCAGGGCATTGGAAGAAGTCGTTCCTGCGGTGACGGAAACAAAACAAGGGATCAAACCCGCTTGACGGTCCAACCCGATCTGCCGGGCCAGGGCCTGGGGTTGCATGGCAAATCCTTCATCCACCTCGATGAGCCGAAGGTTCTTCACCCCCAAGCCGGCTATTTTGACCGCTTTTTCGATGGAAGAATGGGCCTGGGTCGATGTGTAAGCCGTAATTCGCCCATCGCAACCCTGTTGGTTGGTCTGAAATCCGGTGGCCCTCTCGCGGGCTGCCAGCAAGGCGGTTAGTGAAGCACTAGAAGCCGTATCCTGAATCACCCCGCCGCCTTTTCCGCTGGATTTGAACTTACCGGGCAATCCCAGCATCTCTGCCAGCCAGTCCAAGACATGGGTTTCCAATTCGGTACAGGCTGGACTGGTGGCCCACAACATACCCTGAACCCCAAGTCCGGCCGAAAGCAGCTCCCCTAAAATAGAGGGGCCGGAGGTGTTGGCCGGAAAAAAAGCAAAGAAGTTCGGGGACTGCCAGTGGGTGATCCCCGGCATAATCAGTCGGCTGACATCCTGAAGGATGGCTTCAAAACTTTCCCCTTTCAAGGGTGGCTCCTTGGGGAGGGAATCACGAATTTGCCCGGGTTGAGCCTGGGAAAGGACCGGGAAAGTTTCGATGTTTTGATAATAATCAGCGATCCAATCCACAACCGCCCGACCGTTTCGTCGGAATTCCTCGGCGGTCATGTGAAGTCCAGTTTTTTTATCCATCTTTAATTCCTCCAATTACTTTCTTGTCTCCCCCAAGGACTCCACCAGAAATCAACCCATATCTAAGCCGTTCGAATATAAAAATAATGGGCCCGGAAGAGGGCAAACTTTGAGGTTTCAATGTTGGGTTTAGCTAAAATGACTTTTGGGGGAAGATGAAAAAGTCGACGGTATTTCCGGTCTCAAATTTAAAATTAAATAACCCTCCGTAACGCCGGGGTTTATCTGTTAGAAATATACTTTTCCAAGAGGCTCAATAGTACCGATGCGGTTTGCGGCGGCCCCGGCTCAAAACCCAACCTAGCAACAATCCCGCAACCAACACACCGGCCCCGATTAAAAACCATTTGATCTGTTCTTCGATATGTTGCCCTTTGTCCTTTTGGTTAATATTGTCAATTTGTTTTTTATAAATGGCGACTTCCTTGTCTAATTGTTCATTCTTTGTTTTAAGGGCAATAAGTTCAGGGGAAATCCGCTTGTTTTTTTCCTGTTGAAGGGAATGAATCTGATTTTTGGTTTCTTCAATTTCTTTAAGATATCTGGTTTTTTCCTGAATGAGAATTTCTTTTTCCCTGGCCAAACTTTGACTGCTTTCTTTTACTCCACGCAGTTCTTCCTGTATTTTAGGATCCACAGAAGGAACCATCTTGACTTGATCCACTAAAAAGCGAGTGTTGATCCAGCCTGTCATTCCATCGGGCAGTTTGACCTTCGACCAGTTTTTATCTCCTTCAAGGACCTCAACCCGATCACCGGTTTTAAGTATGGTTAAAACACGATACTCCAATCCGATCCCGGAGCGTAGACTGATTTCGATTCGGTCAGTAATATACATGGTTTTGGCCCATAGGAAGGAAGGACAAAAGAAAAGGGCTCCAAGAATGACGACTACGACAGGTAAGGCCATTTTCCCCTCTCTGACAAGGTGAAATCGGGCACTTTTTAACAGAAATGGAGGTGGAAGTCAAGAGAATTACAATAAAAAAAGCCCCCTGAGACCAGAGGGCTTTTTTGAAAAACATTTTTCAGATTATGAATTAATACATTCCTCCACCCGGCGGCATTGGCGGCATGGCAGGTTCTTTTTCTCTTGGTTTCTCGGCCACCATGGCTTCTGTGGTCAACAGGAGTGAAGCCACCGAAGCGGCATTTTGCAAGGCAAAGCGGGTCACTTTGGTGGGATCGATAACCCCGGCCTTCATCAGATCTTCATAAACTCCGGTCTCGGCATTAAAACCGAAGCCTCCTTTTTCGGCTTTAACTTTTTCAACGACAACCGAGCCTTCAAACCCGGCATTATTGGCAATCTGCCGTATCGGCTCTTCCAGAGCTCTGCGAATAATATTAACTCCCAGGGCTTCTTCCCCCTCGCTTTTGATACCGTCCAAAGCCGGCAGGCATCTTAAAAGGGCAATCCCGCCACCAGGTACGATCCCTTCTTCAACCGCAGCACGGGTGGCATTCAGGGCATCTTCGACCCGGGCCTTTTTCTCTTTCATCTCGGTTTCCGTGGCGGCCCCGACATTGATTACGGCCACTCCTCCGATCAGTTTGGCCAGCCTTTCCTGAAGTTTCTCTCGGTCGTAGTCTGAGGTAGTTTCGTCAATCTGCGCTCGAATCTGTTTGACCCGACCTTCCAGGGCCGATTTCTCACCACCGCCATCGACGATGGTGGTATTGTCTTTGTCGATAGTGATGCGTTTGGCCGTTCCCATATCCTTCAGGGAGACGTTTTCCAATTTGATTCCCAAATCTTCAGAGATCATCTGTCCGCCGGTTAATACGGCGATATCTTCCAACATGGCCTTGCGCCGGTCCCCAAACCCTGGGGCCTTGACGGCGGCACAGGATAAGGTTCCACGGAGCTTATTGACCACCAGGGTAGCCAAGGCTTCCCCTTCAACCTCTTCGGCAATAATCAATAAGGGGCGTCCCATCTTGGCGATCTGCTCTAAAACCGGCAGAAGATCTTTCATATTGCTGATCTTTTTTTCATTGATCAGGATATAGGGATCATTCAAAACAGCTTCCATCTTCTCCGGGTCGGTTACAAAATAAGGAGAAATATATCCCCGATCAAACTGCATTCCTTCCACCACTTCCAGGGTCGTCTCCATGCTCTTGGCTTCTTCAACGGTGATAACCCCTTCTTTGCCCACTTTTTCCATGGCCTCGGCGATGATATTGCCGATGGTGGCGTCGTTATTGGCGGAAATAGTTCCCACCTGGGCGATTTCTTTATGATCCTTGGTGGGCTTGCTGATCTTTTTTAACTCCTTAACCACTGCTTCAACACCCTTTTCAATCCCTCGTTTTACAGCCATAGGGATTGCTGCCGGCGGCAACCAGCTTGGATCCTTCGCGATAAATCGCTTGGGCCAATAACGTTGCTGTCGTGGTCCCGTCTCCGGCCACATCACTGGTCTTGGAAGCCACTTCTTTAACCATCTGGGCCCCCATGTTTTCAAATTTGTCTTCCAGTTCGATCTCCTTGGCCACCGTAACCCCGTCCTTGGTGATGGCCGGAGAACCAAAGGATTTGTCCAATATTACGTTTCGGCCCTTGGGTCCCAGGGTAACTTTAACGGCATCGGCCAGGGTATCCACCCCCACCCTCATGGCCTCGCGGGCCTTTGAATCATATTTAATTTCTTTTGCTGACATAACTTCCCTCCTTTCCTTTATTCAATCACCCCTAAGATATCGTCTTCTCGCATCATTAAAAATTCTTCGCCTTCGATCTTGATTTCAGTCCCGGAATATTTTCCGAATAAAATTTTATCCCCGACCTTGACATCAAGCGTAGTCTTGGTCCCATTTTCCAAGATTTTCCCCGGTCCTACGGCAATAACCTTGCCTTCTTGAGGTTTTTCCTTGGCAGTGTCCGGGATAATAATTCCACCTTTGGTTTTTTCTTCCTCATCGATCCGTTGAACAATGACCCGATCCTGCAATGGTCTGATCTTCATACCTTCACTCTCCTTCCTATAAAATTTGTAAAATTTGGGGATATATTAGCACTCCCCTTTGTTTAGTGCTAATATAAGCATAAAATTTTAAAATTCAAGTACAAAATTAAGATATTATGGATTTTTTTAGTAAATTTTCTCGTAAAAAGTCGGAATAGCCGTAACTTTGGCGAGAGCTATTATTTGGAATTATTTGAATTTACTTAATTATTTATTTTACGGAAATGACGAAAATGAGTTTCGACGACCTTTTACGAACCCATCGTGACTGACTTTTTTTTATTCTTCATTTCTGATATGATTAATTCACAATATCTAGCCGTCCTATTGGCTTTAAATTGAACCGAGGGGAAAAAGATATTTATATAACCCATACAAAATAAAAGGAAATTTATGAAAATTAGAGAGCAGTTAGAAGCTATTGAGGAATCAACTCTGGCCGCTTATGCCTCAAAAAGTGCCAAAAGTATCGGACGGACCCTCCATGGAGATGAACCGGACAACTTCAGGACCGCTTTTCAGCGTGACCGGGATCGAATTCTCTATTCCAAGGCCTTTAAAGATCTCCAGTATAAAACTCAGGTTTTTTTAATCAGTGAAGGAGATTTTTACAGAACCCGGTTAACCCATACCCTGGAGGTGGCTCAACATGCCCGGACCCTGGCCCGGGCCATCCGTCTAAATGAGGATTTGTGCGAAGCCATTGCCTATGCCCATGACCTTGGGCATGCCCCCTTTGGACATACCGGAGAAATCACCTTAAACGAGCTCATGAAAAAGGAAGGAGGATTCGAACATAACCTTCAAAGTCTTAGAATCGTTGATCTGGTGGAAAAACGATATAAGGCTTACGACGGCCTTAATCTTTGCTTTGAGACCCGGGAGGGCATTGCCCGGCATTCCACGATCTATGATCAACCAATGGTTCCCGAAGAATTCAGAAAATATCCATCCCCCACCCTGGAAGCCCAGATCGTCAACATCGCTGATCCGTTAGCCTATTGTGCCCATGACCTGGAGGATGCCTTAAACGCCGGGTATTTATCTATGAATGATATTCCAAAAATGGAAAACCTTTTGGTTGACCGGGTGTTGAAAAAATGCGGGGATCGCTACCCCGGGTTCAATGATGCCGATACCATTATCCAGTCCAGGTTATTGGTCCGGACCCTGATCGAAGAAACCAATATTATGGTCATTGAACAGACGCGTAGGAACTTGCATCTTCTGAAGATCAAAACTCTTCAAGATGTCAGAAAAGCAAAGATCCCTATTGTGACTGCCCCCAGTCAGGATTGGGAAAATTTCAATCAGCTGAAAAATTTTCTTTTTGAAAATGTGTATAGACGCCCTCAGGTTTGTATTATGAATGAAAAAGGCCGCATGATTATTTCCCGGATATTTCATCATCTAGAAGAAAAACCGGACATGCTGCCCACCGCTTTTAAGTTTCGTTTTAAACGGGCCAGGAACAAACAGGCCCGCCTCCGAGTCATCGCCGATTATATCTCTGGGATGACCGACCGCTATGCCATGGATCTATATCAAATGATGTTTGAACCCTACGAGAAGGTCATGTTTGGGTTCAGGGAGTAGGGGAATAGATAGTTATGATTTGGCCTGGTTTTGGGTTGCCTTTTAAGGGAAGGCGGTTCCAGCGCCTTAGATCATCCGGACCCACCCGAAATTTTTTGGCGATCGAATGTAAGGTATCTCCCTTTTTTATTTTATAGGCGACCGCCTTCGACCCTGGTTTTTTATCCTCAAAGGCATCCCTTTTTTTTGCAAAACCCGCCAGTTGGCCCTTCAGGGCTGTGACTTGCCCTTGAAGAACTTTGGTTTGTTCCTCAAAAGCCTTCTGACCTTCTTTTAAGGATTGGATTTCATTTTCCAAAGAATCTGACTCGCCCTTCAATTTCTGAACTTCTCCTTTTAAGGTTGTCATTTCTGTGGATTCGGTTTGTTTTTTACTTGAAAATCCCCCGGATTGTATGACCATCCACAAGCCAAAAACCAAGCCTGCTATTCCCAAAAGGAGGATGGGGGCTAAAACCCATTTATTGAAAGATAAGGATTGAGTGGAGCTTGGCTGGTATCCAGAGGACGAGGAAGGTCCTTCCGGGATGTGACTGACTTCAACTAAAGGCTCTTTCCTGTTTTCCAGTCGGTTTTCCATGCTGTTGCTTATAATGTATTAAACTTCAAAGTCAACCTGAATCTTAAAAATGTTCACTGCCGGAAGATTTATTAAGTCCTTGACCCCAGTCCGATGTTTAATTTCTTTAAGATAGGATTCGATCAGTTTCTGGGATTCGGCAATAAAGGTAAACCAGACATTGTACTCCCCCTCTCTTTCATAGTTGTGGGTGACACTGCTATATTGATTAACCGCTTTAACAAAATCGGGTATTTTTTCAGTCGGGACCCGGGCGGCACAAAGGGTACTGGTGAATCCCAACTTGCGGGAATTGAAATTGCCCCCAATGCGCCTTATGATTCCTCCTTTGATCATACGGTTCACTCTGAAGATGATCTCCTTTTCCGGAAGGCCCAGCCGCTCCCCGATCTCTCGATAAGGCCTGGCCTTAATAGGGAAATGGGACTGAATTTCATTCAGGATGGTCCGGTCGGTCTGATCCGGTTTATGGATTCGTTCTTTGATAGGTGGGCCGGCTTTTTTATCTTTTTCCATTTTTTCCTGTTTTGGTATTGGCCGTTGGGAGATCATTGGATGTGAACCATTTGAAACTAAGATCTCACGCCTCTCGCCTTACGCCTTTAACCTGCCTTTTAGGCCGATAAGTGCAGAGAGGTTCTTCCTTTAGAAAATTCCCAGTTGCCTCAAAGGCCCTGGCACGGCAGCCTCCACAAACCCTGAAGTATTCACATTGACCGCACTTGCCCAGATATTGGGATTGGTCTCTTAAGGCCAGAAAGACCGGGGAAGATTCCCAGATTTCGGGAAAGGTTTGTTTTCGAATATTTCCTGATCCCACTTCCAGATATCCACAGGGCTGCACCTGCCCAACATGGGAGACAAAACAAAAACCGACCCCTCCCAGACAACCACGGGTAACAGCGTCTAATCCATGTGTTTTAAAAGTTATTTCCTTTCCTTCCTTATGAGCTGTTTCTCTTAAAATTCGATAATAATGGGGGGCGCAAGTGGCTTTGATGGACAAGGGGATTTCGTCTTTTTGTTTGACCAGCCAGGTTAAAGTCTCTTCATACTCCTCGGCAGATATGGTTTGATCGGTTAGGGCTCGGCCCCTTCCGGTGGGAACGAGCATGAAAATATGATGGGCTGCGGCTCCAAACTCAATAACCTTTTCCTGAATCCTGGCCAGCTCATGCAGATTATGCCTGGTTATGGTAGTATTGATCTGAAACTCCAGACTCAGCGGCCCGGGCCGCTTCGATTCCTTTAATGACCCCATTAAAAGCCCCTTTGACCTGGCGAAATAAATCATGACTTTCGGCCGTAGCGCCATCCATGCTGATGCTGATCCTTTGAATACCCGATGCCTTCAGCTTAAAGGCGTTTTCAATATCCAGCAGCGTCCCGTTGACGGCCATGACCATCCGGAGGCCCAAAGAATACCCATATCGGGCCAAATCAAATATGTCAGGACGAAGCAAAGGTTCCCCCCCGGTTAAAATAACCACAGGCCTCCCGACCTCACGGATTTGCTCCATGAAATGGAAACCTTCTTCTGTGCTTAATTCATCCAGGTAAGGTCCTGATTCAGCCGAGGCCCGGCAGTGAAGGCAGGACAGGTTACATCGCCGGGTCACCTCCCAGGCCACCAGACGGAGTTCCGGGAATTTTGAGGGAAATTCAAATTCATTTTCCGAGTGAGGAGGCATTTATTGATTATGGCCTTTCAGGCTGGATAGACAATACACGATTCATGTGCCCTTCATCTTGCATCATCATGCTTTCAAAAGTACTGCTGCTTGTTTGGCAAAGTAAGTCAGGATCAAATCAGCTCCGGCCCGCCGGATGGAGAGCAGGGATTCCATCATCACTTTTTTTTCATCCAACCAGCCCTGTTTGGCTGCCGCCTTGATCATGGCATATTCACCGCTGACATGATAGGCAGCCACAGGAAGATCAAATTCTTCCCGAACCCGGCAGATGACATCCAGATAGGGCAGGGCCGGCTTGACCATGATGATATCCGCACCTTCTTCAACATCCAGGGTCACTTCCCGAATGGCTTCCCGGAAATTGGCCGGGTCCATCTGATAGCCTTTCCGGTCTCCGAATTTCGGAGCCGATTCGGCGGCTTCCCGGAAAGGTCCATAAAAGCCCGAGGCATACTTGGCCGAATAGGCCATAATGGGAATCTGCTCAAAACCGTTTTCATCCAGGGCCTGCCGAATTTCGGCCACCCTTCCATCCATCATATCACTCGGGGCAACCATATCTGCCCCGGCCTTGGCCTGGGCCAGGGCGGTGCGGGCCAGCAGTTCCAGGGTGGCATCGTTATCCACTTCGTTCCCTTGTATTATCCCACAATGGCCGTGGCTCATGTATTCACAGAGGCAGACATCGCCGATGACCATCAGTTCGGGCACCTTTTCTTTTAAGGCTTTCATAGCCCGTTGGATGATCCCGTTGGGATCATAAGCCCCGGAAGCCTTTTCATCCTTTTTATCCGGGATCCCAAAAAGCATAATCGCCGGTATATGCAGGGAAAGGACCTCCCGGGCCTCTTTGATAAGTTCATCTATGGAAAATTGAAAAATCCCGGGCATGGAAGCAATGGGCCGACGGACCCCTTTGCCGAAGACGACGAACATAGGGTAGATCAGGTGGTCAACCGAAAGTGACGTCTCCCGGATCATCCTGCGGAAGGATTCATTTCGCCTCAGTCTCCTGGGCCGATAGTCTGGAAAAAGCATGGGACCTCCTTATAGTTTTAATCCTTCGGCAATTTCTTTCAAGGCTTGAAAACTCCGGACAGTTATGATGTCCTTATTGATCTGGATTATTTCTTTCTGTTTCATTTTGGCCAGAGTCCGGGACAGGGTTTCCCCTATGGTCCCCAGACGGCTGGCCAGAAGGTTCTTTTTTATGTCCAAAGGTATTTTTAGGCCGTCGGCCGGTACTGAGGAAATTTTTTCGGCCTCCTCAATCAGAAAACGGGCCAGACGGGCCGAGACTTCCTTCAATGACAGGTCTTCCACCTGTTGGGCCAGTTTCCTTAACAAAAGGGATAGACCGGTCATCATATTCAAGGCCAACTGGGGGTTCTCCCGGATAAGGGCTACGAAATCTGTTTTTTTCAGGTAATAAAGCCGGCTGTCTTCCAGGGCTTCAGCCGAGGCCGGATAGGTTTTTCCGGAAAAGACCGCTGCCTCGGCGATTGTTTCTCCCGGTCCGACGATCCGCATGACATATTCCTGACCATTAGGCGACAGACGAAATATTTTTATCTTGCCCACAGTAACCAGGTAAAAACCCTGGGCCCCATCGCCTTGGGAGAAGAGGATATTACCTTTTTTAAAAGAATAAAGGGTGGCAATCCCTTTGACCTTTTGAAGCCCGGAATCATCCAGGCCGCCGAAGAGGGGATTCCGTTTTAACAGTTCGGTCATTTCCATCAATCCCATTGCCTCTTTCATCTGGAATAAAAAGGTTAGGATTCAATGGGAAGGCTTGGAAGTTAATACACATGAACGTCTCGGCTGAGCCTTTTCGATGAACTCTTGGCCCAGAGCTTGTCGACCGGCTCGTCGCAGGCCCTTGAATCCTCGAATCCTTGAACCCTTTTTTGGCACTAAACCAAAGCATACTTTTTCATTTTATATTTAAGCAAGTTTTTTTCTATGCCCAGCAATTCCGCTGCATGGGCCTGAACATTCCCGGCAATAATCAAGGCTTGAGTGATCATCTTTTTCTCTATCAATTCCAGGACATCATTAAGCTTTGCGCCGGAGGGAATAATGCTGGTAAACGGCAGATCCTCTAGATAGATAATCGGTTTTGAGCTCAAAATAATCGCTCTCTCCAACATATTTTCCAATTCCCTGACATTCCCCGGCCAATCATAGGCCAGCAGGGCGCCCATCACTTCAGGAGCAAGGCTGGGGACTTCCTTCTTTTTCATCTCTTTGACAAATCGTTCTAAAAAATATCGTATTAATAAAGGAAGGTCTTCTTTCCTGTCCCTCAAAGGAGGGACTTCGATATGAACCACATTAAGACGATAGTATAGATCCTCGCGAAAATGCCCTTTGCCGATCTCCGCCATCAGGTCCTTATTGGTGGCGGCAATAACCCGCACATCCACTTTAATGGTCTTATTCCCGCCCACCCTTTCAAATTCCCGGTTCTGTAGGACCCGTAACAGGGTTACCTGCACGGATGGGGACATCTCCGCTACCTCATCCAGGAAAAGGGTCCCTCCATCTGCCATTTCAAACCGTCCCTTTCTTTGGGCGACGGCCCCGGTGAAGGACCCTTTCTCATGACCGAAAAGTTCACTCTCCAACAGGGTTTCGGTCAAGGCCGAACAATTGACCGAGACCAACGGTTTATCTTTCCTGGGACTGTTGAAATGGATGGCCCGGGCCACTAATTCCTTGCCCGTTCCCGATTCACCACTAATTAATACCGTGGCCCTGGTTTCGGCCACCTTGGCAATCAACTCCCTGACTTGTCTTACAGGAAAACTGTTGCCAACCAAATCGGTTGGCCCAAATTTTTCTTTTAATTCCTTGGAGAGTTGTCGGTTTTCTTTAATCACTCGCCCCATAGCCAGACCCTTGGCTACGGTCTTTATCAAGATTTCATTGTCAAAGGGTTTGATGATATAATCGTAAGCCCCGAGCTTCATAGCCTCTACGGCTTTTTCCACTGTTCCGAAGGCGGTCATCATGATTACCGGCAGATGAAGGTCCTTTTCTTTCAAAACACCTAATAACTCCATACCGTTCATCCCGGGCATTTTCATGTCCGTGATCACCAGATCCAATTCCGTTTCTTGAAAAATCTTCAGTGCTTCTTCGGCGGATTGGGCAATCATCACTTCGTGCCCTTCTCCTTCCAGCAATGCTTTCAGCACCAAAAGATAATTTTTTTCATCATCGACAATAAGAATCGTTTCCATTTTTTTATGACCTTTATTCCGGGTTGCGGATCATGAATTAAAAAAAAATGGATATAGGTTTTCTAATACCTAATTCCAAAATCACAACCACTATCCTGCCTCTATTTTCTGATAACTGGTATCTGGCCTCCGGCATTTTTCTAATTCTTAGCCAAAAATAAGAATATGTATGCGCTCATATCAATTCTCTTATCTGGGGGCAGCCGTTATTTCACTTATGGGAGAATTCTTCATAATGAAAAGTCAGGTCATTTTTTGCCCCTTTACCCATTTGCAAAAAATCCAATGGACCAATGCTTTTGATACTGATATGGAAATAAATTTCAGTCGTTTTACTGTTGAGATATGGACCCTGACCATTGGCCTCCTCATGGTTATAGAGAGGAAGGTTCATCGAAAATAGTTTGTAAGACTTTGGATAACATAACCGACTAATTTGTCAAGAAATTTATTTTATTTTTGACAATCCAAACCGGCTGGCCTAAATTAACGAAAACGAGTTCGGCCTTGGAAAACAATGATGAAAGAGCCCCATAACATTCGAAATCTTAGTGATCGACTATGAGAAAAATCAACGGGAGCTGCTCCAGGGCTTTCTGCAGAAAAAAGGCTATTCGGAGGAACTGGAAAGGCATTTGATCCAACAGGCTTTGCAAGATAACGGTGGAATTCAAACCCGAGCCGCTGAAAAATTAGGAATCAGTGAGAGGGTCCTGAGGTATAAACTCCAAAAATTTGGCCTTCAGCAGGCAGACCTAACCGGGAACTGCCCTTATTTTATAACCCCTCTGACAAAACTCTTCACTTTCCACCCCTCTTTTTTTAAATCAAAAGTGACCGCCCCCTCCTGGTCGGTTCGAAACAAAGTCACACCCCGCTCCTGATATCGCCGGATGATCTCCGGATGAGGGAGAAGAATCCTGGGAGAAGGCCGTCCGGAAAAAACTGCATATCGGGGTTGAACCGCTTCAATAAAAGGAAACGTACTGGAAGTCAAACTCCCATGATGGGGAACCTGCAGGATCTGACTTTTTACGATAACCTTTTTATCCAGGAGGACCCTCTCGGTCTCAGCTTCAATATCGGCCGGCAAAAGGATATGCTGATTCTTGTAAGTTAATTGCAGGACCAGAGAATCATTATTCTGGAGGTGATAAAGTTTAGAAACACTGCTTTCTTTGAATGCTGCTTTTATCGGAGCGTGCAAGACCTCAACCTGCACGTCGGAAATCAATCGGGACCAGCCCGGCCGGGGGAAAACAACGGGGATCTTTTTCTGTTGAATCAATTCTTCAAAACGCTGGAAGGGTTCGGCATCCACCCGTTGACCATTGCTCCAAATCTCTTTTACCTTAAATTTGGAAAGAATAAAAGGCAATCCGTTCAAATGGTCCGGATGGGGATGGGTCAGGACCACCACAATCCAGACCGGTGATTTTTTTATCCCATAGAAAGGGGGCAACCACCCGCTCTCCCAGATCAAATTCGGGATTGAAGGATCCTCCGCCATCTATGAGCATTTTTTCTCCCCGTGGAAACTCAATCAGGGTAGAATTCCCATGACCGACATCTAAAAAGGTGGCCCTAAAGGGCGGGGAAAAGAAATCCCGGATCTGGGGGGAAAAGAAAAATAAGATCATCCCTAGACAGGAAAGGGAAATTAACCAGGCCGGTTTGGGTATTTTACGCCAGTTGAATATTAATGCCAGAGTCAGATAAAAAAAACCGATCTCCCCATATCCCGGCCGGGGAACCACTAAAAAGGCCAGCGGCAGGTCGGAAAAAAAACGGGTCAACCCCAAGGTCCATTGCAACATCAGATTCATAATCCAGAAAAGGAGCGAAGAGAGAGGGGAAAAAATGGGGGCGAAGATCAGGGCCAGGAGACCAATGGGTGTGGCCAGGGTTCCGCTTAAAGGGACCAGAATAAGGTTACTGATTAAACCGATCAGGGAGACCTGGTGAAACCACCAGGCTACGACCGGAGAGGTGACTAATTGACAAACCAAGGAAACACAAAAAGTGCCCCAAAGGTAAAAAGCCCCGCGTCGGATAAAGGATTTTTTCCCACGGCTCCAATCTGAATCGGGGTTCAAGATCCTTGGTAGTAAGTAGCCAATAGCCCAGACCGCGAGAAAGGATAATTGAAAGGAAGGCAGGAACAGGGAATCAGGGGAGAGTAGCAGGATGATAAGGGCCGCCAGGGCCAGACTATTGAGCAGATCAGAATATTTATTCAGCAGAAGGGCGGTAATGCCCATACCAACCATAAAAAAGGCTCGGGCTGCCGATGGACTCATCCCGGCCAATAAGGAGTATCCCAAGACAGGGAAAAAGGTGCCGATCAGGGCCCATTTCCGGATATTAATAAATAAGAGGATGGTCTCAGACAGGCTGAGTAAAAATCGTAACAAATAATAAGACAGACCACCTACCAGGGTTAGATTTAGGCCGGAAAAGGCCAGAAGATGAGATACTCCGGCCTGGCTGAAGGCCTGTTGGATTTCTCGGGGAATCTTGCTTTGATCTCCGGTGAGTAAAGCCTGAGCCAACCCATTTAAAGGGGGCGGACTCCTTGAATCAATCAAATCGTAAACTTGTTTTCTAAGAATGGATAGGTGGTGCCAGAACCAGGACCTTTGATTGGGTCCGCTCAAGATTAGAAGCTCAGGATTGTCTATAAATCCGGAAACCCGAATCCCTTTTCTGGCCATTTTTTTTTCAAAATCATATCCTCCTGGATTGTGATAGCCTTCAATCAAATGCAACCGGCATACAAAGCGAACCGGGTCACCTTGTGCGAACCCCTTAAGAAAGCCGTTAACCCCCAGAAGAATCGTTCCCTGGATCGGCCGGTCTACGCCCTGGCTCGAATAAGAGGACAATTGAACAATCAATCTGGTTTTATCAGGATAGTAATCCGGTTCCTGAATAACCACCCCGGAGAGGTGTTGAAATTGATTGTTTAAAAGAAAGGATGGCACCTGAAGGGTGTTGGCTCCAGGAGAAAGAAGGGTCATAAGAGTAAAGCCCGTCACTATAAAAAAAACACCCCCGGTCCAAATAGCAGCGGAAGGGAATAATAAAATAACAATAGGTGCGGCAAGGAGAAGAAAAAACAGTACCCAGGGAGGGACCGACAAAGAAGATTCAAAGACCTGGGCACCTAAAACCAAGCCGGTTATCAGGGCCAGGACAAGGGGGACACCAGGGCGAAGAATAAAAGCGTTTTGAATTTTTGTATCCGAATTTTGAATGTCTTTAGGATTGCTGGTTTTAGATTTCGGATTTGAAATCATAAAGATCAACTTGTTTATTTCAGTTTTATTTTGATTCTTTAATCCTCTCAATCCGCGCCCCCAAGGGAAGAAGCTTTTTTTCCAGACCTTCATACCCTCGATCCAGATGATAGACCCGGGAGATCTCAGTGGTTCCTTCGGCAGCCAGTCCGGCCAGGACTAGCGAGGCGCTGGCTCGCAGGTCGGTGGCCATGACCGGCGCCCCCAGGAGCCTGGAGACCCCTTTGACCACGGCTTGATTGCCTGAAACCTGAATATCGGCCCCCATGCGCTGTAATTCGCTGACATGCATAAATCGGTTTTCGAAGATCGTTTCTTTGATGATACTGGTTTCCTGCCCCAGGGACATCAGAGCCATAAATTGGGCCTGCATATCCGTGGGAAAACCGGGATAGGGCTGGGTAGTGACGGAAACGCTTTTTATTTTCCGAGGGCCATGAACGGTCAGGCCTGTCTTTTTCTGGGAAAATTCCAGGCCGGCCTCTCGTAATTTCACCACCACCGTTTCCACACAAGATCCATCATACCCGTCCAGGGTGATCTCTCCCTCGGTGATACCGGCGGCTACCATGTAGGTTGCGGCCTCAATACGATCAGGCATGATTTTATAGTCAGCCGGGTTAAGAAGGGAAACCCCTTGAATGGTAATGATATCTGTTCCGGCCCCTTCAATTTTGGCCCCCATAGCCGTTAAGAAATTGGCCAGGTCCACAACTTCGGGTTCTTTGGCTGCATTGCCGATGATGGTTTTACCTTTGGCCAGGCAGGCAGCCATCATCAGGTTTTCTGTTCCTGTTACTGTAGGGATATCAAAAATAATTTCAGCTCCCCTGTAAATGGCGGGCCTTGGCTTCCACATAACCGTGTTTCAAATCGATCCGTGCCCCCATCAATTCCAGACCGGACAAATGCAGGTTAATAGGTCTGGCCCCGATAGCACAACCTCCTGGCAACGATACCCGGGCCCGGCCAAAGCGGGTCACTAAAGGACCCAGGACCAGAATTGAGGCCCTCATGGTCTTAACTAAATCATAAGGGGCCTCAAATCGATCGATCTTGGAACTGTTGATGCGAAGAACCGCCTCGGGTCTTTCTTCAAAGGAGGCCCCTAAAAAAGATAAGAGTTTTTTTTCGGTCTGGATGTCCCTCAAGGCCGGCAGGTTGGAAAGGGTGAACCAGCCATCGGTTAAGAGAGCGGCTGACATAATCGGCAAAGCGGCATTTTTGGCCCCGGACAGGGCCACTTTCCCTTTTAAAGGGATTCCTCCCTGGATGCGAATTTTATCCATGATAGCAGGCCTTCAGAACCCGATCTTTGCCGGCATAATCTCGGCTGATGGTTATTGGATTAAAATGATGGCCTCGCGCCAGTTTCAAGACCTGATCGTTTTGCGTTTCCCCGATTTCCAAAAGCAACCAGCCTCCGACCTTGAGCTGTTTACTGGCTTGTTGAAAGATATGCCGAATGGCCTCCAACCCGTCCTGCCCTCCCACAAGGGCCTTTAAAGGTTCATATCTCTTGATGGTCAGCGGAAGATTATCCATTTCCATGTCTGAAACATAAGGAGGATTAGAAACCAGCAGGTCGATCCATCTCTTGCGGAAAGAAAAAGGTCCCAACCAGTCCCCCTGAACGAGGTGTATTTTTTTTTCGACCTTATGATTGAAGGCATTTTTTTGAGCGGTTCTCAGCGCCTCCCAGGAGATATCTGTGGCTATGAATTGTGTTGTTTCCAGATGGTCTGTCGATTTGGCCAGAGCGATGGAGATAGCCCCGGAGCCGGTTCCCAGTTCAACCAGGGTCTTCAACCCAGTACGATTTGAAAGGATTTTCATGGACTCTTCCATCAAAAGCTCGGTTTCCGGACGAGGGATCAACACATCAGGGTTGACTTCAAAATTCAAAGACCAGAATTCTTTTTGACCCAAAAGATAAGCGATTGGTTCCTGCTCGGCCCTTCGAAGGATTTTTTCTTTAAAAAGAGCCCATTCGGGTTCATCAAGGGATTGATCGAAGTGGACGATCAATCCCAGACGATTCAACTCCAGGACCGATCCAAGAAGCAATTCAGCGCTTAAGTGGGGATCGGGGAGACCCTCAGCCTGAAGATATTCTTCCGCCCAATTCAGGGCTTGTTGTATAGTCCAGGATTTATGCGGTTTTGATTGAAGGCGTGGCATGATATTTAGCATTAAAATTAGGGGCCAAGGATTCAATCCCGCCTGCGGCGGGATTGAATCCTTGGCCCCTTAGCCCCTGGAATCCTTTGCTATGCCTTATGATCCTTCCCCGGCCTTGAGTTGTTCGGCTTGATAGTGCGTAGTCAACGGATCGATAATTTCAGAAAGATTACCTTCCATGATTGTATCCAATTGATAAAGGGTCAATCCGATTCGGTGATCCGTCAGCCGATTCTGGGGGAAATTATACGTTCGGATCCGCTCGCTGCGATCTCCGCTCCCAACCTGACTTTTTCGATCTTCGGAGATTTTATCCTGTTGTTCTTTGATCTTGAGGTCCAACAGGCGGGCCCGCAAGACTTTTAAGGCCTTGGCCTTGTTTTTATGCTGAGATTTTTCGTCCTGGCAAGAGACCACCAGACCGGTCGGCAGATGAGTGATCCGTATGGCCGAATCGGTGGTGTTGACGCTTTGCCCTCCAGGGCCGGAAGAACGGAAGACATCCACCCGGATTTCTTCCGGGTCAATGACGATATCCACTTCTTCGGCCTCGGGAAGCACGGCCACGGTGACGGCTGAGGTATGGAGACGGCCTTGGGCTTCGGTTGCCGGTACCCGTTGGACCCGATGGACCCCGCTTTCATATTTGAGTTTGCTGTAAGCCCCTTTGCCTTCGATCAGGGCTATGATTTCCTTATAGCCTCCCATGCCGGTCGGATGCTCGCTCATGATCTCCACTTTCCAACCCATGGCCTCGGCAAGTTTGGAGTACATACGGAAGAGGTCGGCGGCAAACAAGGCGGCCTCCTCCCCTCCGGTACCAGCCCGAATTTCCAGAAAGGTATTTTTATCATCATTGGGATCCCTGGGTAAAAGGAGTATCCTGATCTCTTCTTCGATTTGGGAAATTTGCTCTTTCAGAGTTTCAATCTCGGCCTTGGCCATTTCTCGGATTTGAGAGTCGGGATCTTCCAGCAATTCTTTGTTTTGTGAGACCTGATCGGAAAGGGATTTGTATTGACGGTATCTATTAATTAAAGGAGCCAGTCCGGAGTGCTCTTTGGCCAGCTTTTGATAGGCGGAAAGATTCTTATGAACTTCCGGGTCGCTGAGAGACTCCTCCAGCTTAAGAAAACGGTTCTCTACTTCTTCCAGTTTTTTTAACAGCATTGTCGGGTTTAAACAACCTTTGGTTCGGAAAGCCGGCCTTCCATGCTGAGGACCCGGTTCAGAGCAGACAAGGCTACCTCGATCTGGTCTTCCGTGGGTTCCTGAGTGGTCAGTCGTTGGATCCACAGGCCGGGAAGGATAAGGACGCGTATCCAGGGGATATGGGTTTTTTTACTGGTATATTTGATGGCCTCATAGGCCAGTCCGGCAATGGGAATCATTAAAAGGATCTTAAGTCCGACATAGAGTGCATTGCGGGACCAGGAATTCAACAACGGCATCTTAGGCAATAAAGGAAAAAGGACGGAGAAAAAAAGGATACTAATGACCAGGACCAGTAAAATAAAGGATGTTCCGCAACGGGGATGCAACGTGGAGTGTGGTTTGGCATTTTCCACCGTCAAGGCCTGCCCGGCCTCGTAAGTGAAAATGGATTTGTGCTCCGCTCCGTGATATTGAAAGACCCTCTTGATATCCTTAAAACGGGAGATGATCCAGATATAAGCGATAAAGAAAAAAACTTTGATCCCTCCGTCCAGGAGATGAAAAGAAAAAGAATCGACTCCGAATTGGAAGGAAGTCAGTCCGCCCAGATAGGCACTGATCCAATGGGGTAAGGCCACAAATAGCCCCAGACCCAAAAGGATGGCCAGCGATAAGGTGCCCAGCAAGGCCCACCATCCGATCTCTTTGGTTCCTTCTTCCTCGGCCATAGCTTGGTTGGCTGAAAAATTTAAGGCCTGGATACCTTGAATCATGGTTTCAATCAGGATGAGAGTTCCCCTTAATACCGGCCACTTGAGAAAAGGAAAACGGTCTGACCAGGGGTGAAGGATATCTTCTTTAGTCACCATTTCGCCGTTGGGCCGTCGTACGACTACAGCCAAGGATTTAGGTGCCTTCATCATCACCCCTTCAATTACAGCCTGACCGCCTACCTGGATCATAAAGTCAACCAATCGTAATGAATATTTTTCATGTCATAAAAAGAGAGCAAAGGATTCAAGGGGTCGAGTCCCGCCATCGGCGGGATTGAATCCCCGAATCCTATTTTCGTATTAACCCTGAGCTTCCTCTACCGGAGCTGCCTTTTTCTTGGTCACTTTGCTGTATTTCTTTTGGAAACGCTCGATCCTTCCGGCCGAATCCATTATTTTTTGTTTTCCGGTGAAAAAGGGATGACATTGGGAACAAATTTCAACCCGGATGTCTTTCCGGGTGGACCCGGTGGGGATCTCATTCCCACAGGCACAGCGAACCGTTGTTTGATGGTAGGCCGGATGAATTTTTTCTTTCATAATCGTAAATCCTCACTTTCCTTGGCAGGAAGGGATTAAAGGTTCAAATGAATATCTGAATAACTCCCAAGAAATTCTTGAAACCTTGAATCCTCGACCCCCTGAATCCACCATTTATTTATTCATTAAGCTCAAGAAATCAGCGTTGTCCTTGGTCCCGTTCATTTTTTCCAAAAGAAACTCCATACTGTCCACTACGGTCAGCGGGGCCAATAATTTTCTCAAAATCCAAACTTTATTTAGTTCATCGGTAGGTAACAGCAATTCTTCTTTTCGGGTTCCGGAGCGATTTATGTCAATGGCCGGGAAAATCCGTTTGTCGCTCAGTTTGCGGTCCAGGTGAATCTCCATGTTTCCTGTTCCCTTGAATTCCTCAAAGATCACTTCATCCATCCGGCTACCGGTATCAATCAGGGCCGTGGCAATAATGGTAAGACTGCCGCCTTCTTCAATGTTTCGGGCGGCCCCGAAAAACCGTTTTGGGCGATGCAGGGCGTTGGAGTCCACTCCGCCGGAGAGGATCTTGCCGCTGGGAGGGACCACGGTATTATAGGCCCTGGCCAGGCGGGTGATACTGTCCAGCAGGATGACCACGTCCCTTTTGTGTTCCACAAGTCGTTTGGCCTTTTCAATAACCATTTCGGCGACCTGGATATGCCGCTGGGCCGGCTCATCAAAAGTTGAGCTGATCACCTCGGCCTGGACCGATCGCTGCATATCGGTAACTTCTTCAGGGCGTTCGTCGATGAGCAGGACGATTAAGATGATATCTTTATAATTTCGCGAGATGCTGTTGGCGATGTTCTGGAGCAGCATGGTTTTGCCGGTCCGGGGCGGGGAGACGATAAGGCCCCTCTGCCCTTTACCAATGGGGGTCAATAAATCCATTACCCGAATGGAATAGTTAACCGGATCATCTGTCTCCAGTTGTATCCGTTCGTTGGGATACAGGGGAGTCAAATTGTCAAAAAGGATTTTATCCCGAGAGATTTCCGGGTCTTCAAAATTAACCGACTCCACTTTTAGAAGGGCAAAGTATCGTTCGTTATCCTTAGGAGACCTGATCTGTCCGGAGGTGGTGTCGCCGGTCCGCAAATTAAATCGTCGAATCTGAGATGGGGAAACATAAATATCATCCGGCCCGGGGAGATAGTTGTAGTCCGGGGCCCTTAAAAAACCAAATCCATCAGGCAGGATTTCCAAAACCCCTTCCCCGTAAATGAGGCCGTTTTTTTCCGTTTGGGCCTGAAGAAGGGCGAAAATGAGCTCCTGTTTCCTCATCCCGCTGGCCCCTTCAATATTGAATTCTTTGCCCATCTGGGTCAGTTCACTGATCTTTTTTTGCTTAAGCTCGGCTAAATTCATAGTGTCCTCGATATGCTAATTTCTTTAATAAACTTAATGGTGTTCTTTGGGGGAATAGGCCCTTTTATCGTTAATTAATAAAAGGCTTATAAAATAAATTATGGTTGCTTACTCAATCCCTTTATTGATCTTAGATGATTGCAATGGGAAATAATGACGATGATTTTGGAATCTGTCTGTTTCTTTTTGGATTTATATCCTTAACAGGTAGGAATTGGTGCTTTCTTGGAACACCATGATCTCCTTTTGTTTATGGTCAATTACAGCATAATTCCAAGAATGTCAAGTATTTTTTATTTCTTTTGGCCCTGACTATTCTATTCTATCGGCACAAGTTCGTAAAAACTTGATTAGGTCTTCCATGTCCCCGGGGAGAGTCGATGAAAAATCTAATAAATTTCGATTGGTTGGATGTATGAAGGTCAGATGGCTGGAATGGAGCAATTGACGGGAAATTGTTTTTAGGACTTCAGTCGGCAATCCTTTCTCTTTCATTTTGATGTTTTTTCCCTTGCCATATAGGGGATCCCCCACCACCGGCCATCCTTGAGAGGAGAGGTGAACGCGGATCTGATGAGTCCTTCCGGTTTTTAATCCCAGTTTCAGCCAGGTAATTCCCTGGGGGGAAAATCTTTCGATGACCTGCCATTCGGTCACAGCTGGTTTGCCCTTGTTCTCATCAATGGCCATCTTCTTTCGCTGCACTGGGTGCCGGCCGATAGGTTTTTCAATTCGACCATGATTTTTTTGAGGGAGCCCCCAAATCAAGGCCTGATATTCTTTGATTACCTTTCCTGTTTGGAATTGACGAATCAGTTGCTGATGCGACGCATCATTTTTAGCCACAATCATCAGACCGGAGGTGTCTTTATCCAGGCGATGAACGATTCCGGGCCGCAGCATCCCTCCTATTCCTGAAAGATCGAGGCAGTGAAAAAGCAAGGCATGGACCAGGGTTCCGGAATAATTCCCCGGGGCCGGATGTACGACCAATCCGGCGCGGTTTGTCCAAGACCAATAGGTCCTTGTCTTCATAGAGAATGGATAATGGGATGTTTTCAGGGGTCAGCGATAAAGGGATAGGGTCTTCGGGAAATACTTCCAGAAAATCTCCTTCTTTTAAACGGTATCCTCCTTTTTCAGATTTGCCGTTGACCGAAATCCGCCCTCCATCAATCCATTTTTTAAGCTGGGAACGGGAATAAGGAACTCCCTTTTCCTTCAGAAAAAGATCTAATCGTTTATGGAGATCAGGGGCCTGGACTTTAAATTCGTAGCGCACGATTGAGGGCTTTGATGATGATAGAAGCTTATGACTCGTTACTGGATACTGGATATCCAAAGTCAAATTAGAAAATCCTTAATTTATCCGGCATCCGGCACAGGACAACGCGTAACCAGTATCAAGTATCCAGTATCCAGTATCCAGTTTTAGTTACCCATTCTTAATCTCAGTAAAGATCATCCGGCCGGTTCCGGTTTGCAGGACACTGGTAACAACTACCTCAATTGTTCGGCCGATATGCTTTCTGGCATTTTCAACCACCACCATGGTCCCATCGTCCATATAGGCAACGCCTTGCCCCGGAGTTTTCCCTTCTCGAATTATTTGGACGGTTAAGATTTCCCCGGATAAAACGGCCGGTTTCAGGGCATTAGCCAGCTTGTTCAGATTCAGGCATTTAACGCCCCGCAATTCAGCCACTTTATTGAGATTGAAATCATTGGTAATGATCGTTCCATTCAATTCCAGGGCCAGATCGACCAGTTTGGCATCCACATTGTCTTTGGGAGGATTCTGGTCCAGGATGATGACCTCCTGGTCTTTTTGTTTCTGGATTTTTTCAATGACATCCAACCCCCTTCTTCCCCGGATTTTTTTTAAAGGGTCGTTGGAGTCGGCAATATGGTGCAATTCCTGAAGGACAAACTGGGGAATAATCAAGGTCCCTTCTACAAAACCGGTTTCACAGATATCGGCAATTCGGCCGTCAATGATTACACTGGTATCCAGCAGGTAACGGAAAAGGGTTTTAGAAAGGGACGAAGGAGGCCTGGCGGAGTTGGCAAACCTGCCGATTTCTTCTGACTTGCTGCTGCCCAAAGATAATCCCAGATAACCCAAGATGCCGCTTAAAAAGAGCAATATCAAATAATGGAGATAGGCATCATTTTGGAAATAATCAAAAGGAAACATTAAAAGGCGGGCGACAACCAATCCTAGGACCAGGCCGGTCACCCCTCCCAATGAACTACGCAGAGGGACCTTTTTAATTTGTTTTTCAACCTCCAGGATAATAAGAGATAAAATAAGACCCAGGACGGCCCCCAGGAAAGGAATCCAACGTTATGCCCTGTATTCCTTCAATGTGGTCGGAAATAAAATAACCACCTATCAAACAAATGAGGATAAAAATTGCTTTTAAAAAAAATTGGCTCACTTTGTCACCTCCTTTCACCACCTTTCTGGGAAAAATCCAGCCCTCTTCCTTTTGGGCTAGTCAGAAAATAAATGATGATTTCATTGGGTGAACCACATCACGACCGGCCTCGGACATGAATAGCGAGTGACTTTCCTGTCCTGCTTAGAGACCTGGCCTGCCAAGGGCGGTATTACGGTATTGATGTTAATTTTTAAAGATTCGTTTAATGTTCTCCTCCACCTTGGTTTCTTCCATTTTCTTGGCTATGGAGATTTCCTTAACCAAAAGACTCTTGGCCGTATCAAGCATTTTCCGTTCACCAAAAGAAAGCTCTTTTTCCAACTTCAACAAAAACAGATCACGAAGGACTTGGGCCACCTCAAATACCGAACCGGTTTTTATTTTTTCCATATATTCCCGGTATCTTCGGTTCCAGCTCTGGTTGTCGAATTCAACATCTTTCTCTTTTAGGATTTTAAAAATTTTGGAAACTTCCTCTTCCTTGATAATTTCTCTGAGTCCAACATTGTTGGCGTTGCTGATCGGGATCATGATAATCATATTATTATCTAAAATTCTCATAATATAAAAATTCTGAGAAGAACCGTAAAGGTTATGAGCCTCTATGGATTCTATCCGACCAACTCCATGGGCTGGATAAACCGCCAAATCCCCCACCTTGAATATCATCATGGGGTAACCTCCTGGCATAAAATTTAGAACCTTATTAGTATATCACGTTCCCCGGAAAAACCCAATATAAAATTTTTTCTAATGTATTTAATGGGTTATTTAACAGATTGACCGATATTTTGAAATAATCCCCAGATGAGTTGGCGCTGATTAGGAAGATTAGGATTCAAAGGAAAGTTATTGGGGGAAAAACCCCTTGAATCCTCGACCCCTACTTGGTTAAAAAAGTGATGCTTTCAAGATGAAATGTTTGTGGAAAAAAATCAACTGGTTGAGACCATTTAATCCTCCATCCCCTTTTTACCAATTGGGTCAAATCCCGGGACAGGGTCATGGGATCGCAGGAAATATAAAAGATCCCTTTTGTGTTCCAGGCATCCAACATCGGGATTACCTCCAGTGCCCCGGTTCGAGGGGGATCCAGGATAATCCAGGAAACAGGTTTCGCAGACCATTTCAATTGATTGAGTCCCTCTTCGACCCTAGCCTGAATGAAGGTGCAGTTGGAAATTTGATTGCTTTTCCCGTTCCAGCGGGCATTGGTCACCGCCAGGGGGAAGGCCTCAATACCGAACACCTTTTGAACCTTCATGGCTGCCGGCAGGGAAAAATTCCCCAGGCCACAATAGAGATCCAGGACGGTATCCTGTCTGTCAAACAGGTTCAAGCTTAAGATCCGGGCTATCAATCGCCGGTTCAGTTCCTGGTTGACCTGGGTAAAAACCAAGGGGAAACAGGTCAATCGGAGGTCCTTTGACAGTCCGGTTTCAGAAGCTGGAAGCCAGTATTCCGGGCTTTCCTCCTCAATGGAGAAAGGGTGTTCTCCGGTCAGTGGCAGGCAATCTGATTCCTTAAAAAGGAGATAGTTTATCCCTTGGATAGGCAAGAGTTCTTTGGTAATCCTTTTTTTTTGAGAGGGATCAAGCCCCTTGGAGGAGGTAAAAACGATCCCTCCTCTTCGAGGACTTTCATGGACCTGGAGTTCGATATCCGGAGCCCATTTTTTGAGTTGGAGATTTCTCATCTTTTCCGGCAACACTTTCAGGACCTCATTTGATGGGTCATTAGCCAACAGGCAGCCATCAAGGGGCACCAAATCGTGACTTTTGGGTCTGAAAAAACCAAGACAAAACTGTTTTTTTTCCCAAGATGTTTTAAGCTGAAGACGATGACGGTAGCCGAAAGCCACCGTGGATTGCAGGGTTGGAAGAACCAGACCCTTTTGAGGTTTCAGGGCGTGCTCCAGGGTTTGTTTAAAAAGCCTTTCTTTTTCTTGGACCTGCCTTTGGAGTGCAAGGTGCTGGAGCTGACACCCTCCGCATTCCCGGTAGAAGGGACAGGGCGGTTCAACCCGATCCGGTGAAGGCTCAAGGATGTGGACCAATTTCCCTTGACAGTAATTTTTTTTGGATTGACCTATTTCCACTTCGACGACTTCCCCTGGAAGGCCGAAAGGAATAAAAACAACTTTCCCTTCTATCCGACCTATACCCTCGCCTCCCCAAGAAAGGTCTGAAATAGTTACTACAGGCATAGGATACCCCGATTGACCTGTCTTCGAAAAAAGCAGGTAAGCCTGCCTACCGCCAGGTAGAAAATCAGGAAGATTATAAAGATAACGTTTTGTAAATACATCATGAGTATTAGAGAAAGGGCAGAGGGAATGAGATTTTATTTTCCTCTTGAATTCATGAATTCTTTGTATCCGTTGATGGTCTTGAAAGGGGAGTGAATTTGTTTTATTATATCTATATTCGACAGGTTTTTCCATCATAAATTTAATAGTTGACCTCGTTCTAAGCAATATGCTATGAATTCTATGACAATCTTTGTGTAAAAAGGGATCCGATCCAAAACGGAAACCAAAAAGTGGAGCAAACCTTTCATTCCGGATGAGCATGCCTGTGGGGTTTTAATCGAGCAGGCCTGAAATTCGAGAGAAAGGCCCAGCAGGTTTACAATACCTTTTTCTACGATTTTTAAGAACCATTCAATCAAAACCAATAGGAGCATGGTAAAGCCTATGGGTAAGAAAAATAATGGGAACGGCCGATCTATGGAAGGGATCTATTCTTTCTATTCTCCTTTCTATGATCTGATTTTCGGCAAAGTTTTTGAGTCCGGCAGAAAGAAGGCCATTAATTATTTGAATTCCTCCAATAAAAAAATCCTCGAAGTCGGGATCGGGACGGGTTTAACCTTGCCCCATTACCCTAAAAGCTGCCATATCGTCGGGATTGACATTTCGGCCAAGATGATTGAACGGGCTAAACAACGGGTCAAAGAGATGGGAAATGGACTTAAGGTGGACCTTCAGGTTATGGACGCCTGTAAGATGAATTTTGAAGACAACACCTTTGATGCCGTTCTTTCCCCTTATGTTTTTACTACCGTTCAGGATCCCCATCAATTCTGCCAGGAAATTATCCGGGTCTGTAAACCGGGCGGACAAATCATTATCGTCAACCACTCCAAAAATCCTGACCGGCTGTTGGGTAAAATAGAATCCATAGCCTCTCCTCTTTTTGCCAAGGTTGGTTTTGTCACCAACCTGGATGTGGTCTCCTTGGTTAAGTCCACAGAAATCGAGATTCAGAGAATCATCAAATGTAACCTCTTTTACCTGCATAGAATCATCCTGGGGCAAAAACCTTTAGCCCTGAGGTGAACCTTTCTGAAATATCATGCGAAAATACCTTTCGGCGTTTAGTGTTCGTCGAACTCGAATATCATGATTTGATGACGCCCGTCACCTGCGAGTATGAGGACATATTTTTAAATCGTTAAGGATCTCCCATGTTTAAAAAAATAACTAAAAAAGAAGTCCAAACCCTGGAGAAACGCTTGGTTTACCGCCGACGTTTGGTCTGGGATGAGCTTTCCTCAGAAGAAAAAGAAAAGGTTTGGAAGCTTTCTGAAGACTATAAGGCCTTTTTAAATGCCTCTAAAACCGAACGGGAAACGATCGGCGAGATTTCTCGAAGACTTATCCGGGCAGGATTTAAAGATCTTGATCATGCCAGTTCAAAGGGAAAGATTTTTCAGGTCTTGAAGGACAAAGTTTTGGCCCTGGCCATTCTCGGGGAGAAACCCATATCGGCAGGGCTTCAAATAATCGCTTCCCATGTGGATGCACCCCGCTTGGACCTAAAGCAGCACCCTTTATACGAAGAAACGGACTTAGCCTTTTTTAAGACCCATTATTATGGGGGGATCAAAAAATATCAGTGGCTGGCCAGGCCTCTCGCCCTTCATGGGACCATTTTTACAGCCGAAAATAAAAAAATCAATTTGGCCATCGGGGTAAAAAACCAGGACCCTGTCTTTTCCGTGGCCGATCTCCTGCCTCATTTGGCCCGAAAGGTGCAAATGGAAAAAAAGCTCTCCGAGGCTATTGAAGGAGAAAAGCTTAACATCCTTATCGGCAGTATTCCTCTGGGTCCTGAGGAAACCAAGGAACGATTCAAGTTGGCGATCCTGCGATATCTTGATGAAAAATACGGATTGATTGAAGAGGACTTGATCAGCGCCGAACTGGAGTTGGTACCGTCCGAGCCGGCCCGTGATGTGGGCCTGGATCGGGGGATCGTCGGGGCCTACGGGCAGGATGATCGAGCCTGTGTCTTCAGTGGCCTGAAGGCCGCCTTGGAAGTGGGAAAGCCAACCCGGACCGTGGTGGTTCTTTTTTATGACAAAGAGGAAATCGGTAGCGAAGGTAATACCAGTGCCCGGGCTCAGATACTAGAGGCCTTTTTGCCACGGTTGTTTTCCCTTAAAGGGGAGACCTTTTCTCAGCAGATCTTCAATGAAACCCTGGCCGCTTCTCGGGCTATTTCAGCCGACGTGGCCGGGGCCCTGGATCCCGATTATCAGGAAGTTCATGAAAAGCGGAATGCCCCGCGTCTGGGGTGTGGTCTTTGCCTGACCAAATTTACCGGGTCCGGAGGGAAAATCGGCTCCAGTGATGCCCACGCCGAATATGTTCACTGGATCAGAAAGTTGTTCAATCAAAATGGGATAGTCTGGCAGACCGGGGAACTGGGCAAGGTGGATGAAGGAGGAGGGGGTACAATCGCTAAATTCTTAGCCGCTCTGGGTCTGGAGATTATTGATTGCGGCACGCCGGTCCTGTCTATGCATTCCCCCTTCGAATTGATCAGCAAGGCTGACTTGTATATGACTTACAAAGGATACAAGGCCTTTCTCCTGGCATCTTGATTTCTATTATTTCAAACAGAACTCCTCGAACCTCAGATCGACTAGTCTACCAGTGCCTTAATTCTGATTTTTCTTTTTTGTACTGGCATCTCTTCTTGGTCTTGTGGTATAATTTTTTATTTTTAACCAAGTTGTTATTAAAAACTAGGCCATCATTTTTCTCTTTCCTATAAAAAAATTGACTTTTTTTAGTTTAATTATATTTTATAAAAAGAGGAACAATTCCATAATAGAATTGTTCCTTGAAAAATGAGTAGTAGCGGAGCCTTTGGCAAAAGGATAAATTATACAAAGTTAAAACCAAATCATGAAGAACGCCTTAAGGAGGAGGGGAACAATGAGAACCAAAGAACAGTATATTCAAGGCTTGTCCAAGATGAAACGGAATATTTATTTTGACGGCAACCTGATTGACCGCACGGATGAACTCCAGCAGGACTGCTTCGATACCATCGGCACGACTTATGATGAAGCCGCCAAGCCGGAGAATCAGGACCTGTGCACCGCCATCTCCCATCTCACCGGAGAGAGAATCAACCGGTTTACCCATGTCCATCAAAATACCGACGACCTGCACAAGAAGCAGGACATGACCCGCATGCTCTGCCAGAAGGTGGGAGGCTGTATCCAGCGCTGCATGGGCATCGACGGCACCAACGCCATTTACAATGTCTCTTACGAGGCGGATAAGCAGAACAACGGGGCCACCCAGTATCATGAGAACTTCAAAAAGTGGCTGACCCGCTTCCAGACCGAAGACCTGGTGGGCTGCTGTGCCCAGACGGACGTCAAGGGCGACCGGCTGCAAAGACCGGCCGATCAGGAGAATCCGGATGCTTATGTACGGATCAAGGAGAGACGGAAGGACGGCATCGTGGTCAGTGGCTGCAAGGTGCACATTTCAGAGGCCTCAGTGGCCGACGAGGTACTGGT
This sequence comes from uncultured delta proteobacterium, assembly GCA_963802945.1. Classification (GTDB taxonomy): domain Bacteria; phylum Desulfobacterota; class RBG-13-43-22; order RBG-13-43-22; family RBG-13-43-22; genus RBG-13-43-22. Next base: position 20,692 of record CAWDKY010000024.1, on the reverse strand, counting down.
ACTCCCCACACGGGCCTTGCGTCCCGAGGACAAGGACTATGCCGTGGCCTTCGCCGTTCCCGGTGACTGGGACGGGTTGAAACAAGTAGTCACCATCCACAATCTTCGAGCAAGGGAGCATTTCAAGCGGGGATTTGTGCCGGGTGCCACCGACTCCTATATGATTTTTGACGACTGCTTTGTCCCCTGGGAAAGGGTTTTCCTGGCCGGTGAATGGCAGCATGGCGGGGTGTTGGCCCTGCTTTTCGCCTTGTTCCATCGTCATTCCTATTCGGGTTGCAAACCGGCTATTGGCGACGTCTTATTGGGCACTGCCGCCCTGGCGGCAGAGGTGAATAATATTCATAAGGCTTCCCATGTGCGGGAGAAACTGGCCGAGATTATCATGACCACCGAGCTGGGTTATGCCGCCGGATACACGGCTTCGGATTTGGGAAAGCCGGAGGTCTATATGCCCGGGGTGGGTTTTGTCCCTTACGGCCCCGGCTCGTATATCCCCCATTCGATCTATTGTAATGTGGGCCGCTGTCTGACCGGCGAAGCGGTTTATCGGGAAGCGGAGATCCTATGCGATCTGGCCGGTGGCGTGGTGGCCACCTTCCCCCACGAGAAGGATTTTGTAAACAAGGATATTAAAGACCTGCTCCTCAAGTACACCAAACGGAATCCCAAAATGCCGGTGGAGGATCAGGCCCAGTTCTGGCGATATTTGGGCGATCTGCTATGCTCGGCCACAGGCGGCATCACTAACGTAGGTAATTATCATGGCGGTGGATCGCCGATCATGGAACAGATTGCCATCACCACCCAGTATGACATCGAGGCCAGAAAGAACCTAGTCAAGTATATCGCCGGTATGAGTGGCGGTGATCGCGAGGCCTTAAGCGGTCGGAAGAAGAAATAACCCAAACTTCTCACACTCTCCCCTCTTAAAAGAAGGGATAATCGTGGGATTCAAGGATCCGATTCAAAGAATTCAGAATCCAGAAGTCGGAAGCCGGGATGAAAAGACCATTTCTGGGGGTTATCTTTGTGACCCAGACCAGAAGGCGAATACCTTATTCATTCTAAATATCGGCTTCTGAATTCTGATTTCAAAGAGGATAGAAAAAAATTTTTTATTTTCTAAACCTTTTCAACAGCCGTATATTGATCGCATCCCAATCTTCCCCTTCTTTCTTTCCTTTCGGCGTTTCCAGGATAAAAGGGATACCCTTAAGATTCAAATCGGTCAGTAAGCGCCTAAAGGTTTTGAGGCCCAAAAATCCACGGCCGATCTGTTCATGGCGGTCGACCTTGGATCCTAAAGGGGTCTTGGAATCATTGACATGGATGACCTTCAGACGGTCCAGGCCGATGAAATTTTGGAAGGATTCAAAAAAATCTCTATACCCTCGGGCCGAGACGATATCAAACCCGGCGGCATAGACGTGACAGGTATCCAGACAAATCCCTAATGGCCTATTGTTCCGGCACAAGGCCAGAATGTCCCTTAACTGTTCCAAATTGTGCCCTAATTGACTCCCGGCCCCGGCCGTTGTCTCCAACAGTATTTTTATGTTCGAAACCTCGGCCCTGTTAAAGGCCCGATTGATCCCCAGGGCGATACGTTTAATCCCTTGCTTTTCTCCGGCTTCCTGGTGACTACCTGGATGTAGAATCAGATATTCGATACCCAGACGGGCCGAGCGGACCATTTCAAGGGCCAGGGTCAGGATGGACTTATCCCGCTGCTCTCTGTCAGGGGAGGCCAGATTTAACAGATAGGAAGCATGGGCCACCACTGGGCCGATTCCGGTCCTTTTCTGTTCAGCCTTATAACGAACCACTTCTTCCAGCGATAATTCCCCGGCCTGCCATTGGACATTCGGCTTGACAAAAATCTGGAAACATTCCCCGCCGACAGCCTGGATTCGCTGAAAAGCCTTTTCCAGGCCTCCGGCAATGGACATATGGGCACCAATGGGATTGAACATGATCTTTAAAACAAAAATCCAGAGTCAAGAATCCAGGAATCAGAATTCAGAATAAAAACTCTTAATCGCATGGTTCTAAGGTTTGTCTTTATGTTTCGTGATGCTTGCCGGGAGCGGGCGTGCGGGTTTAAAAACAATACGTCGGGAATTTCCACTTGCCTTGCAATAGATGGAAAGCCTTCCCTAGGTTCTCTTCGACCTCTCCAGCTTCATGGTCACCAGGTTGTAAGAATCCGGGCATTGAGCCTGAATGGTGTCTCCTTGCCACCAGGGGAGATTACCTCCGAACTGGAAAGTGGATAGACTGGGAAAGAGGTCATGATAGAAGTACCCGCATAATCCACTGGGATTATGACAGCTGATTTCAAAGGTTTCACCGACCCGATGTCCGGCATTGCATTTCCCTTTCACACCGGTAATGGTGGCCACCACTTTTTGTCCTATTCCTGGATCGTTGGCCATCTTCCTGTTTCTCCTTTCATTGGGTTTTGCTAATTATAGTATCCAGAATTTCAAGAAATTAAATAATAGTTGTCTATCTGATTATAAACCCCTCATCCATTCCGGCCTTAAGTTCACCTCGCCTTGTATGGCCTTTTGGATCAAGGCCAGGGCTGGTTCTTTGCCTTGAGGGTATCTGACCTTGATGGGCAGGTAGTTGGAAGCATGGTTGGAATAAAAGAGCCCGCGTGAAAGCTGTGTAGCGGCCACCATTTCCCCCAATTCGGTTAAGAGCTGGGTGACCGTAAGAGGCTGAAATTTTCCTTCGGCATAATCTTGTCCCAACAAAGTATTCGGCAGGACCATGACCGTTAAAGCCCCAACAAAATCGGGATCCATTTCAGTCAACAACTTCCCCGTTTCCCGGGCGTGGTCCAAAGACAGCTCCGGGCCGGCTAGGCCCAATAATACAGTGACCGAAATTTTGATGCCGGCCTTTTTGATCCGTTTCCCCTGAAGGATCAAATTTTCCCGGGAGGTCCCTTTACAGATCTTTTTAAGCAGTTCCGAATGGCCGGTCTCCACTCCCAGATAGACAATCCCCAACCCCAGTTCCTTCAGAAGACTTAAATCCTCATCGCTTTTCATCCGAATACACTTGGCATTGGCATAGACCCCCACCCTTTTCACCCAAGGAAGATGTTCCCGGATTCGCTCCAGGATCCAGACCAGACGTTTTTGGGGGATAATCAGGGCATCCCCATCCATAAGAAAAACCTTGTTTTGGTTTCGGCAGTATCGGGAGGCAAATTGAATGTCTTTTAAAATTCTTTCATCCGACTTAATTCGAAAGCGCTTATCCTTGTAAGTGCCGCAAAAGGAACACTTGTTATGAGAGCAACCTACGGTGACTTGCAGTAATATACTATAGGCTTCGCTGGGGGGACGGATGACCATTCCCTCATAGTCCAATCCCTCTTCCTGATATTCATTCATCTTCAAACTCTTTATTGTCTTTTTCCAAATTCAAATTTCTTAAAAAGACCTTCTTGAAAGAAATAGTATTTGATATCTTTTCCTCCGTCCTTGACGACTGGGGGATTAAGATCAGGTTTCCTCAAGGAGAGAGAGGAGGCCGTCCCAATCTGAGACCCTTGGAACCTGATTCGTCAAGACCTCATCCTGCGAAGAAACGGTGCTGGGCATAACGGGCAGGTTGTGATCCTGCACATAGGTCATCCAAATAGGTTTGAGTCCGGCCCTGATGGCCCCCTGGACATCGGGGCCCAGACTGTCGCCCACATAAACGATCTGAAAATTTTCATATCCCAGGTTATTCACCAGCATCTTAAAAACCAGAGGATGAGGTTTCCGATAACCTATTTCGCCTGAGACCAGAACCGTATCGAAGAAAGGGGCTAGCTCCAATTTATCAAGAAGACCAGTCACCGCCGGGGCATGTGTGAAATTGGAAAGTAGCCCCAGCCGGTAGATCTCCTTAAGCCTGGTCAACATTTCAACTGTTCCGGGAATCACTCGGCAATAATCAAAAAAGGTAGAAAAGTAGGACTCTACGGCCTTGGATATGGAAACATCCTCAGGAGTAACTGCATGCCCCAAAGAGACCAGGGCACTGCTTATCCAGAAACGATTGTGGGTTTCTTTGCCTTCCAACCGAGCTTCGTTCATAAACCGAATGGCCGATTCCCGATAAGCCTTTTTAAAGGAATCCAGTTCGAGCTGAAATCCGCTCTGGCCGAGACTTTCGGTCAGACGGTGCATCGCCTCATTGAGCGCCGCTAAGTCGGCAGTAATCAAAGTATTGAAAAGGTCAAAGCCGATAGCTTTTATATTATTCATATATTTTTTTATCCAAATGAAAGGGGAAATGCAAGGACTTATCTTTCCACGGCCGAAGCATTTTGAAATCGATAATACCCGGCCAGTCTGGCCAAGGCTCGACTTGCCCCGGCGAGTGTGCCGTAAACAGGGATCCCTTTGTTGGGAAGCTCCACTCTGAGTTTGGTGCGCAGTTCGCTCTCCCAGGGATCATTGGCAAAGGAATGGAATACCAGGGCGATGGGTTTGCCGGCAGGGTTATCTTTAGCGAAATCCGACAAATACTCAACCAGTTTGTCCACCTGCTCCAAGCCGACATGGCGGGCCATATCCAGGTGCGGCATTACAATGAGCATATCTATCGCCGGATCAGCGACGACCAGCTCCATTTCGCGCGCCAAGGTAGAGACGTCGCGAAAAACAAGACCGGTGTCCAGTGGATTTCGGATACTTGCCCCGGCCAGGCGAATGAATTTCTTCAGTTCATTTTGGGTATGTTGACTCAAAGGTGGAACATCCAGCCCTTCCCGACCGCACGTGTCGGCTGCCGCCACACTCGTGCCGCCTCCAAGACCCAAGACCGCCACCCTCTTGCCCTTGGGCGGCTTCATATAGAGAAACGACATGGCCATTTCCGCCATCTCTTCCAAAGATAAGACCGGTACCGCCCCGGTTTGAGCAAAGAACCCTCGCCAGACTGCCTCTTGACCGGCCAATGAAGCCGTATGGGCGGCAACGGCCCTTGAACCATAATCCGTAAGTCCGGCCTTCCAGATAATGATCGGTTTGACCTTGTTGATTTCCCGCACTTGACGCAGCAGCTTGCCCCCATCCTTGATACCCTCCAGGTACATGCAGATTATTTTCGTATCCGAATCCGTGTCCAAATATTCCAGAAAATCCGTGCTGTCCAAGACATAAGCATTGCCAAAGCTGATGACCTTACTGAAGTTCACGCCGTAGTTCGGTCCATAGTGGGCATACCAGTTACAATGCCCGCCGCTTTGAGAGAGAAAGCACACCGGACCGCTCTTTTTGGGCAATTGGTCAAAGGTTCCGATCCCTGATGACGGCACATACAAACCCATGCAATTGGGCCCGATAAGTCGCAGCCCGCCTCGTTCGGCAATCTCCCGGACCTTCCGGCCCAACGCGATGCCTTCTTCCTCTCCGGTTTCCTCAAAACCGGCAGTAAAGGCATGAATGTTTTTAGCATCGGCTTTGATACAATCCTCAAGGACAGCGGGAAGTGTCCGGGCCGGCACAGCAGTAATAACCAGGTCGACAGGCTCGGGAATGGATGAAATCGTAGGGTGGGCCTTGTATCCCAATATTTCTGTTGCCTTTGGATTGACCGGGTATATCCGCCCTTTAAAACCAAGCTGCTCATGACTGGTGATAAAAGCCTGACCACCCGGAGCCCAAGGCGCCCCGCGCTTCGCATCAGACGATACGCCGACAACTGCTATTGTTTTTGGATGAAAGGCCCTCTCTAATCTTGCGTCCCAGGCCATTGTAAGTTCCTTTCCAAACTTAAGCAGGTCCGCTGTTATTTCAGGCTATGGTTTGATCAGTATTTCTTTTCAGATGAAAGAAGTATAAAATGGGGGGTAAATTGGAGTCAAGGGGAAAAACGGGCTTTATGGGGTTAGGGAGTACTGTTTCGCCCGTGTTAAAAAAATCCGGTTATCGACCGAAAATAAACAAAGGAGAAATAAACGGATGAAGGTCATCGCTTTTAATGGAAGTCCAAGAAAAAAATGGAATACGGCCACTCTGCTGAACAAGGCCTTGGAAGGCGCTGCCTCACAGGGTGCGGATACGGAACTTATTCACCTATATGATCTTAATTTTCGAGGATGCCTGAGTTGCTTTTCCTGCAAAACCAAAGGCAGCCGAAGTTATGGAAAATGTGCCGCCCGGGATGACCTGACACCGATCCTGAAAAAGGTGGAAGAGTGTGATGCCTTCATCCTGGGCTCTCCGATCTATTTAGGAACGGTTTCCGGAGAGATGCGATCTTTTATGGAACGATTGATCTTTCCTGTTATGACTTATACCGATCCCCCGGTTTCCCTTTTCCCGAAAAGAATCAATGTAGGGGTTGTTTATACCATGAACGCCACCCCGGAATGGGTCCAGGCGCTTGGCGTTGACAAGCATCTTCGTTTTAATGAAAGGGCCTTGAAAATGGCCTACGGCCCTCTGGAATCCTTTTATTGCTATGACACTTATCAGTTTGACGATTATTCCAAGGTGGAGGCCACCCGGTTTGACGGGGCCAAGAAGGCCAAGAGACGGGAAGAGGTGTTCCCCCAGGATTGCCAAAAGGTTTTTGAAATGGGGGTTCAATTAACTAAAACAAAGGAGGTTTTGTGAACTGGAAAAAATTGATCACCCTGGACAATCAATTTCAGGCCGATCTCCTGACTGATGCTTTGGGAAAGGCTGCGATACCCTTTCTGGTCGGGGAATATAAAGATACTGCCTATGACGGGCTGTTTGTAACCCAGAAGGGGTGGGGAACGGTCATGGTGGAAGAAACCCTTTTGGAAGAAGCTAAAGCAATTACCAAAGATCTTCTCGGTTCTTAGCTTGGATTATTGAAGACGTATTGGGGACGTCTCCATCTATTTTCGTTCTACGAATTCCACAATATTTCCGTCCGGGTCTTTGACCATGGCTATGCGCACACCGGGTCTGATCTCTCTTTCAGCGACCGTAAATTCTATATTCTTTGTTTTCAGATCAGCGCAAAGCTCTGAAAGATTCTCTATCACGAAGGTCACATAACGAAATCCTAATTGTTTTTCCAAGCCTATGGCACCGCTGGGCGGCACTTTCTTGGGTTCAATCAGCTTGAAGTCGCTTTCGCCGAAACGGAGCCTATGCATGGTCCCGAACCATAAGGGCATCGTTCCCACAAACTCCAGCCCCAACAGGTCCTGATAAAAATGGAGACTCGCCTTGATGTCGCTGGCGATCAGGCCGATATCCAGAGAACGCTTTGCCGGTTTCATCATTTTGTTTTTTCCCTTTCTGTTTTTGATAGATAAAATTGTAAAAAGGATATGAGAAAAATTCAAACTTCAAAAAAAACGCCTTTCCCCTAAAAGAAACGGCCTGTATTGTCAAAAATAAAGGGCCTGTGTCCCATTTTTTTGCATATTTCAATTATCCTAGGACATTGGCGGATTTTACGGGTGCGAAAGCAATACGCCGCCATCCGCCAGAATAGTCTCTCCCGTTATATAGCTCGAGGCGTCAGAGGCCAGAAAAAGAGCGATGGTGGCGATTTCTTCGGGTTGGCCTGCCCTACCCAGCGGGATGCTTTTTTTACGGTGCTCTTCGATCTCAGGCGTCCTCCACTGTGCGGTCCCGGGGGTATCGATGTAGCCGGGAGCTATGCTGTTGACCCTAATGTTGTATGGGGACAACTCCAGCGCTAACGTTTTAGTCATACTGACGACAGCAGCCTTTGCGGCGCCATACGGAACGGCGCTTACAGCGGCACGGAAGGCATCCATGGAAGAAATATTTATGATATTTCCCGATTTTTGCCCGGCCATTATTTTGGCTGCAGCATTGCTGCACAAAAAGACACTTTTCAAGGTGGAACGTACCACCGCGTCCCAACCGTTTTCGCTGAGTTCCAGAAAAGGGGCCTTGAAATTTCCGGCAGCGTTGTTTACCAAAATATCGATCTTGCCGAAATGATCCGAAGCCGTCTTGAACATTTCGGCCACTTGTCCCGAATTCCGTACATCCGTGACCTTCACCAGGACTTCTCCACATTGGTTGCGCAATTCATGAGCAGTTGCCTGAACGGTCTCTTCAATCATATCCGAGACAAGGATTTTGGCGCCGGCTTCGGCGAAAGCCCTGGCGATTTCTTTGCCGATTCCTTGGCCGCCGCCGGTGACGATAGCCACGTGGCCCGTAAGTTTAAATTTGTCTAATGTGGTCATGGTTTGTTTTCCTCCTTTTTTGGGCCTTATCCAAATTTAGGAAATGAATTCGATGGCTACTATGAAATTTCGTTGGTAAGCAATCTACCAAAGTTATTCTAAAATGTAAAGTTATTAAAGATATATATTTATACTCATATTTATCTTGACACGTTTTTGGGGCTCCACTACTATGTAGTTGTCTGACACGATTTTTTATGGCATCGGCACAGGGCAATTGAAAATCCTTGCCTTAAGCTGTCCACATAAGGGAAATATTTTCCGGAAGAAAACGGTTAACCCGAAAAATAGAAAAGGAGATCAAAATCATGACCGATTACAGTCGCTATGAATTTATTCAAGTTGAAAAAGAAGGCAAACTGGCTACATTAACTCTAAATCGTCCGGACTCTCTAAACTCAATACACCCTCAGCTTCACAGAGAGATTGAGAACATCTGGATGGATGTAGCCCGGGATGTTGACGTCAACGCCATTATTCTTACTGGGGCCGGAAAGGCGTTTAGTGCGGGTGGTGATGTCAAAGGCATGGATTCAAGAAGTGATCCTGACGAAGCCAGACGCTATTCCCTTATGACCGTGGGCAACGCACGCCGGTTGATTCAAAATATGTTGATGGTCGAACAGCCGATTATCGGGGCAATCAACGGAGATGCCGTGGGGCTTGGGGCCACCATTGCCCTTTTCTGTGATATCGTGATCGCTGCGGAAAAGGCTCGTTTCGGTGACCCCCACGTAAAGGTCGGCATCGTTGCCGGGGATGGAGGAGCAATTATATGGCCGGCGCTGATCGGTGTTTCCCGGGCCAAGGAGTTTCTCATGACCGGAAAGCTGATCAATGCGGTTGAGGCCGAGCGGATAGGCCTGGTGAATCATGCTGTCCCGCTGAACGAAGTCCTACCCAAGGCTAGGGAGCTGGCCCAGGAACTTGCCGATGGGCCGACCTGGGCCATTCGCTACACCAAGGTGGCTGTAAACAAATTTTTAAGCAACCAGGTCAATTTAATCCTGGATGCTTCTCTCGGCCTGGAAATGCTTACCTTTAATACGGCCGATCATAAAGAGGCAACCAAAGCCTGGGTGGAGAAAAGAAAACCGCAGTTTAAAGGATTCTAAGAGATATCCTCACCTGAGGCCAAGATTCGTCGGCTGAGGTCGCGTCTATAATCCATCATTTTAAAAAGAAATAAGAAGGAGTCCTATTATGGATTTTTCATTCAGCAGGGAAACAGAAGATCTCCGCCAGGAGATCCGCCAGTTCATCAAGGATTATCCCCCCGAAGAATTCCCCGTGCAAGCCGCAGACGATTTCTGGGGTAATGGTGCCTACTCCTATGAATATACCAGAAAGATGGGAGAGGCTGGATGGCTAAGTCTAACCTGGCCAAAAGAGTGGGGGGGACGGGGAAGAACCATCCTGGACAAAATGGTTGTAGCTGAAGAACTGGCTTACTGCCGGGCCCCGAGCGCCTTTAACCTCATGCTGGACGGGATGTCCAACCATATTATAAGCCATGGAAATAATTATTTGAGAGAAGAGATTTTGCCTAAAATCGCCAAGGGGAGCATTGTTTTTTGGCTGGCTCTCAGCGAGCCCAATGCCGGGTCCGATCTTTTGGCTCTGCAAACCAAGGCTGAAGATAGAGGCGATGTTTTTGTCGTTAACGGCCAAAAGATATGGAGCAGTAAAGCACACCTGTCCGATTACGGATACCTGATCACCAGAACCGATCCGAATGTCCCTCGGCACAGAGGATTGAGTATGTTTATCGTCGATCGGAAACTTCCCGGGATTACCATTGAACCGATCATCAACCTGGTCGGGGAAAATTATCATAATCATGTTTATTTTGACAATGTCGAAATCCCCAAGGAATTTTTGCTGGGCAAAAAAAATGAAGGTTTTTTCCAAATGCTCAAAGGATTGGAGATGGACAGATTCTGGGCCAGATACCAGAAACCCGCTGCCTGCAAACGGGTTTTGGATGATTTGATCGACTATTGCAAAAACAATTCCCGAAACGGCAGGCCCCTTTATCAAGACACGGTCATCAGGCAAAAGCTGGCCCAAACAGCAATTGAAATTGAGACCTGCCGGCTGGCCTATTACCGTATGGCCTGGATGCTGGACCAAAAAATTCCCATCCGGCATGAAACGGCACTGGGAAAAACCTTTGCCGATGAGATGGGCCAGCGGTTAATGGATTTGGGCTTGGAAATATTCGGACTCGATGGCCAGCTTGAAGAGGGTTCAAAATCAGCGCCTTTTAAAGGGCTGATCGAAAAATGGTATCTTGTCTGTAGGGGACACACCATAGCCGGTGGAACAGTCGAGGTCATGAAAGACACAGTGGCCAGAATGGGTTTAGGCCTTTCAAAGAAAGGATAAGCAAAAGGAACTTCGTAAAGGGAGAAACTATCATGGATTTTAGACTTTCTGAAGAACAACAGCTATTCAAAGAATCGGTTAATCATTTTCTTTCTAAGAATTACCAGACCGATATGCTTCGAAAAATGTTAAAAGGAGAAATGGAATTTCCATCCGAGCTATGGGAAAAAATATCGGAACTGGGATGGTTGGGCGTGGCGATTCCGGAGGAGTATGGCGGAAGCGGGATGGGATTTCAAGAGTTGGTCATACTTTTTGAGGAAATTGGAAGTGCCTGCCTGATCAGCCCCATCCTTTCGACGGTTCTTTCCTCTTTGCTCATTCTTGAGGCCGGCAACAAGAAGCAAAAAGAGTATTTTTTACCAAAGCTGACCAGTGGAGAGATAATCTTTACCCCGGCCCTGCATGAACCGGGTTTTTATTATCAGCAAGGCGGAATTCAGGTTAAGGCCTCCAAGGTCAATAACGATTATGTCCTGGATGGCATAAAGGCCCCTGTTCCGAACGGAAGAATGGCGGATTATTTCATCTGTCTGGCCAAAACAGGCAACAAGAACACCGCGCTTTTTATAGTAAAAGCCGACATGCCCGGTGTCACCCTGTTCCCTCTCAGGACCATTGCCGACGACAGTCAAGTGGAGATTCGCTTTGATCAGGTGGTGGTTCCCAAAGAAAATGTTTTAGGAGCGGCGAACCGGGGCTGGACGCATGTCGAGAAAATCATTTCAAAAGCAGCGCTTTTAAAAAGCGCCGAGATGCTGGGCGGATCACGAAAAACTTTGGATATGTGTGTAGAGTACATGAAAGTGCGGGAACAGTTCGGGCAAACCTTGGGCAGTTTCCAGGCGGTCCAGCACAAATGTGCGGAGATGCTCACCTGTGTCGATCTTTCCAGGGATATTGTTTACAAGCCGGCCTGGATTATCGATCAGGGGATGACCTGCGACATTGATATCGCCATGGCCAAGGCCTGGACCAGCGATGCCTATCGGAGAGTGGTCCAAACTTCGTTCCAGTTGTTCGGGGCTATCGCCTATTGCGAAGAACATGATATGCACTTGTACTTACGCCACGCCAAATCCAGTGAGCTGAATTTTGGGGATTCAACCTTTCAGCGCAACGTAATCGCTGACCATTTGTTTGCCTGACCATCATTTTCCGCACCGGATCAATCATTTTTAAAGAGAGGAAAGTATGAAAATCACCGAAGGCCACATTCCTTTGTATTTTCAATTTTATCTCCGAATCAAGAATGATATCCTCTTGGAGGAAATTCCACTTGGATCCAAGATCCCCAGTCTGCAACAGTTGATTGAAAATTATGGCGTCAGCCTGATTACGGTCCGAAAGACCATGGATCTCCTCGAGCGCGAAGGATTGATTGTTCGCAGACGGGGACAGGGCACCTTTGTGAAGACGGATATCGGCAAATTAACAAGAGGTTTAAGACCGTTAAAGGACGAAATCAAGTCGCTCAATATTCATGATCCATTGGATTTCCAACCGATCAACGAGGGTTGGATCGAGCCCCCTGTTCGAATTAAAAAAATTTTCTCAGGCCGAGAAGATGCCCTTTTGAAAAGCCGTATTTTCAATATTCGCCGGATTATGGCGCCGAAAAGAAGCCCATACAGGAAAAGACTGAATAATACCTTTATTCCGGCCTGGGTGATAAAACGATTAAACCCCAAAGAGTTTAAAAAAAAACCGGTTATTCAAGTGGTATGTGAAACAAACCTATGGAATACCATGAATGTCACCGAGACCATTCGCCCCTGGATCTGTAACACTGAAGAGTCCGAACTCCTCGGAATTCAAGAGGGGACATCCATCTTTTGGCTCTCTTTTGAATTTTTCACGCCAAACAGAGATGTTTTATTTTACTCGGAGTCCATAACGAATATTAACACCCTTATTAGAGAAGCCGTGATTAACATCGATAAACGTAGCGGCAAGATAAGTTGATTTGTTTTTTAGATGGGACCAAGAAAGTTTAGATTCTTAGACCCGGCAATCTACGAATTTATCTCTAACTTGCTTTCCAGCAAATTTCAAACATCTTTGGTTAGGTTTGAGTTAGTTAAAGGAGTTGTCATGGAACGTTTCAAAGATAAGGTAGCTGTTGTAACCGGGGGAGCACAGGGCATAGGCGAGGCCATAGCCAAAAGGCTGGCCGATGAAGGCGCCACCATCGGCATCTTCGATATTCAGTCCGAAAAGGCGCAAAAAGTGGTAACTGATATTGCCTCTCGGGGAGGAAAGGCCGCATCTTTTACCGCCGACATTACGAGTGTTAAAGATGTTCAGCAGGCGGTTGTTAGCGCTGAAAATAAATTTGGTAAAATAGATATTCTGATTAATAACGCCGGTTGGAGCAGGCTGGTGCCGTTCATGGATATGACTGACGAGCTGCGTGACCAACTGATAGCCGTCAACCTCAAAGGGCTCATCATAGTCACCAAAGCAGTGGTCGGCGGCATGATCAACAGGAATTATGGGCGGATTGTCAACATTTCTTCAGATGCGGGCCGAGTCGGGGCCACCAACGAAACTGTTTATTCAGCCTGCAAGGGCGGCGTGATTGCTATCACTAAAACACTGGCCCAGGAACTCGCCAGATATAATGTCTTGGTAAATTGTGTGGCGCCGGGGATTGTCGAGACACCCTTGCTGGCTAATACGACCGAAACAGATTCGAATCGTTCCGCAGCCTTCATGAAGCGGATACCGGTGCGGCGCAGGGGGAAGCCTGAGGAAATAGCGGCGGCCGTAGCTTTTTTTGCCTCAGAGGACGCCAGCTACATTACTGGTCAAACCCTAAGCGTTAGCGGCGGGCTGACTATGATCTAACGCCGTCCAATTGCTGGATCTACCGCCCAAAGCGGCTGGCTATAATCGCCCCATGCTCAAGCTCATATTCACAAAGCTCGAGCATTACCCCGAAGGTATCTTTGGGATGGAATTGAGCCTCTTTGATCTTACCGGATTAGAAATGGATACACTTTATCCCGCGGTATATGCTCGATCACCTCGGCGCCGTATATTGCGTCGAACGAGTTATCGGGAAATGGCAAGGGCTTTTCTATGTCAACCGCAGCATCTATTTCCGCTGTGGTCTCAATGCCATCATTGCCGTATATATCTGTATTGAGCCACCCCTTATGACGTCCATTGCCAGTGCCAATTTGAAGGCCCTTAAATCCGTCGGCATGAAGATATTCTGAAATCCGACGCAGATATCTTGGCGTCGCCAAAAGTTCTCCAAGCGATGCAATCGTATATCTGATTGGCTGATAACCCCAGCGAAGGCTCGCATGCAACTTGCCATCTCGCTTTATGAATGAAGGCAACATTCTCTACCTCGAGAGGTTTCGTCGATAAACGCTGCCGATTTGCGCACTTTCATTGCAGGCTTGCCCCCGAATGAAAGGACTAATGTTGTGGCCCTAAAAGGGAATTCCCGGCGCATCAGATCAGCTCTGGAATATAATTCCTAGCAAACATCGGCATTCTTCCGCGGCTTCACGATTGCCCTTGAAATCCTTTCGATATCACGTGGGCGACCTCAATAGCTACCGGGACGATTTCAGATTTAATTACCGCGGTCGAAATTATCAAACGGTCGACCGCAAAGCACCATCTGGATCGAAACCCCTGTTAGTTCCCTCCGAAAAATCGCGCGTCGTAAGCATGATGACAATGTGGCACTAAGAGTAGAGGGCCTGCAGTCGTTTCGATCACATTGTCCGTTCAAAGTGACGCCCTTTATGCGCTCCGCTTTATCAAGCCCTGAACTTTCCTAATGGAACTTTGGTTTGAGATATTTTTTAATCAAGTCAATTCGCTGCTGCATCATCCTGTCCCGTTCGTATAACTCACCGGACGCGCTGGCTGCCTGAATTAACTCACGTAATGTTCCCCTGTCTTTATCCAATGCTGTTACGAGGTCTGCTAATTCTTTCCAGTTGTCGACCCTCGCAAATTGCCCGCCGCCACGTTCAGCGGTCAATTCCCTCGGATATGCACTACCATAACCAATGAGAGGACAGCCGGAGGCGAGGGCCTCTACCAAACACCTAGGAGACTGGGGCGTCTATGACAAAATAAAAAAATATCAGATTCTCTCAACGTTTTTAGGATCTCCGCCCTGTCAGATACATATCCAATAAACCTCACCTTATCGGCAAGTCCGAGGTTCGCTGCCGTAGTCCGCATTTCGGGAAGTAACGAACCGTCTCCGAGCCATTTTGCGTCTACTGCAACACCACGTTCCGCCAGTTCGTGCAAGACCTTAAGCCAGTCCAGCGGGCCCTTCATGTCGATAGCTCGACCAACGTAGGCGATCTTTAAGGGTCTGTTTTCGTCCAGGCCGCCCAACTTAATATGCAATTGCGAGTTAGTAATGTAATCCTCCGTGGAAACCGGCATGTGGTAAACTTTGTGCGGATTTCGGCAAAAAATCGAGTATGCATCAAAAACATCTTGTCCCTGAAATAAGGCCAAGGTCGAATGCTTTAGGCAATAGGCATGGGATCGTTGGAATAAAGGAAGGACAATGTTCTTTTTTATAGCTTGCTTCCACCATGGAGCGCGAGCCCATCCAACGCGGGAAACTTCACCGTACACCACGTCGGCCTCGATCACATAAGGCCTGTTCAGTTTGACTGCCTCGTGGATCGCCACTGTGGGCCAGTCACCGATGAGTGTATGAGGCGAGAAAACGAGATAGTTAGCGGCTTCTATCTCAGTCTTCAGAAGCCGCTTGACGGAATGATAATTTATCAAAAACCCCCTCAAATGAAGCGTTCGGAAGCGGAACGATTTGTACTTCTATCTTGCCAAGGCAAATCTGTCACAGGCCGACAACGCCGCAATCCGGAATTGCTAGTCTCTGTGGTTACAGGACAGGCCACGGTCACTTGATCGAAGTTATCCAGATATAACCTTATGCTTTCACAGCAATCGACTTCGATCGCCAGTTCGTTATGAACACTGGTTACTACACTGGGTAACACTTGCAATAGCCGCGTCACCATGACCTTATCCCTATCGTTCGGTAATGAGCCCTTTCATCCCGGGCGAGCCGGAAGGATGGCTTAGTGAAATATAAACCGCCGTTATTCAACGCCAGATGAGCCTGGATCGTGACACCCGACCGCTTTCCTGGCCTTGATGATCAATACATCCGCCTTAATTTTTGCGCACGCGACAATCCTTCGAAAAGCTGTACTCCTGCATGGCCTTTATTCAATCATATCTGCCACGAGCGGAGTTTTCGATTTAAGCGTTGAGAAGAGGGAGAGACCTGACAAAAAGATCTTTAATTCTGGATGGCAATGAAGATAGGTTGCTCCAGCGTCTCTTGTCGAAATGTATGAGGGTGGCCATCGCATCGTGGCAAGTGCACAGCTAATGATCGCCGCGGAAAATTTTCGGTGCAGACGCGCACTGTTTGAGATCGATGAGAGGCAAGGCCAAAGCTCTGAACCAACAGCTCTGTGAGCCAGCCGGGATTTGCAGTGGAAGAATTCAAGATGAAGACCTTGAAGGAGTAGAATATGTTCCTGTTTTATCAACTGACTCGGGAATCGCCCTTCGATCTGGGCAGGCGGACTTGCGGATCTCCGCTCATCGGCGACGGCGGTCGCATATCCGAAGGATCTGGTTGCGCAAAGCGGCGGCGGCGCCTTTGCGATGCTGGAAGACTGGAAGGGGCTTGCCGATATGCGTAGGATCTGGATCACAACGGGCCTCGGCCACCAATCGGGAACGGTCGTACGACTGGCATGAAGAATGAAGCGGCGGATTAACTGGATTAAGGAATATCGGTCCCTCGGCGACGTCCTGATCACCGCGTCGGGGACCTGCGTCCATGCCGTCGCGAACCGTCTTAGCAAAAGACTGCAGCTGGCTGCAGATGAGAATTCTCATAGCACTGCCCGGAATTCATCGATATGACCGCGGTGCGGAAATTGCCTTTATTGCCGTCGCCAGGGAACTCGTGAAGTCTGGCGACGAGGTCACCCTGATCGGCTCGGGCGAAGCACGCGACGGCGCGCCATATCGCTATCTGCGGGCGGCCAGCGTCAGGCGCGAGCACTTCGAGCGATTTTCGTCGCTCCCGATCCTCAGAAATGAATATTGCTATGAGGAGCTGACGTTTGCTCCGGAACTGCTATTACGCTATCGGCCCGATCACTATGACATCACGGTGACTTGCAGCTATCCGTTTACCAATTGGATTCTTCGTCGTCCGGTATTCTTAGGTCGTCGCCCCCCTCACGTATTTGTAACCCACAATGGCGATTGGGCACCCCATTCCGTACAATCGCGCACGCGTCGATCCGAGTATCGTTTTTTTTATTGTGATGGTCTCATCTGCATAAACCCGGACTTTTTCGAACGGAACAAAGAGTTTTGGAATTGCCGGCTTATCCCGAATGGTGTCGATTGCGACCGGTTTCGACCTGGCTCTCCTCACAGGCAGGAATTCAATCTGCCGCAGGACAAGATCATCATTCTGATGGTCAGTGCGCTCATTCCCAATAAGCGCATCGAGTACGGAATTGATGCCGTCAGCCGCATTCCCGATGCGCATTTGGTGGTCGCCGGCGATGGCCCGTTACGCGATGCGATTGCCGCAGCTGCCGACAAATTACTGCCGGGCAGGTTCACGCGGCTTTTGGTTGCGCCCTCGGAAATGTCGAAGCTGTATCGGTCGGCAGACGTCTTTTTGCAGTGTTCGAAGGACGAACCCTTTCCGCTGGTGTTCCTCGAAGCGATGGCGTGCGGATTGCCGATTGTTGGGCATGACATGCCGCGCGTGCGTTGGTTTGTCGGTGACAACGAGTTCCTCGCCGATATGGATGATCCGGCAGCGATTGCAGTAGCCATCAAACGTGCTTCCACATCGGGGGCCTCCGGGCGTGAGCAGCGTATCAGCAGGGTTGCCGATCTTTCCTGGGCGAAAGTCGCGGGAATGTACCGCGCGTTCTTTGAAGAAGTCATAGCTGACGTCTGTGTGCCCGAACATAGGCATTCACGGCTTCGCGTTGTCGGTGACGAGGCCTCGAAGGGCGAGCGCCAGGTCGCGCGCACTGGCACTTGTAAGATGAAGTCCATCCATCGTCTGGTATGCTCCGGTGCCCCGAAGGTCGTACCAGTGATATTTGATCTTGTGGGAAGCGCGCAGCTGCCCTGTCACGCTTGTATCGCTCCTCAGGTGAGGCATCAACGGACGGATCGACGGGGAAGCGCAGGAGAAGGACCTGAACATGCTGGGCCTGCAGAAGGTCGATCTTGTTCGCCTAGTCTGCGAACGGCGATTTCCACATGCTCCAAAAACGTAGCACCGAATTTGCTCGTTGCCTGGTGCGGAGCTTGATTTTGGTTTTCGTCAACTCCTTGAGCTGGAGGTGAATACACGCTTTCATCTGAGTGCAGACCCGCTCTGGACAATCCGTATTTCAGTGTTCTCTCTAGAGCGATGATACTGAGATCGAAAGGTCGATTTTCCAAACGAAAGATCGGCGCAATTTGGCGAAGCGTGCGCCACGGCTCCGCAAAAACCTCTTCCGCAAATTTCGGATCATATGGGTGCTCGAGTATATTCATTTCAACGAGCGCAATCTGTGGCAGTGGCATCTTACGTAGGATGATGTCCAATCCGGTTGCGGAATTTTGTCCCAACATCGCGAGATCGAAAATGTCGGGGCCCAGATATGACCCACTGGTTACGTCGGGTGTAAGCCTGACCCCGAGCGAACTTCCGACGAGAACCGCCTTCTTGACGGGTTCGTCGACGTACTTGTCGGCGACGATCCGGTTTCGCAATCCCGAATTGTAGGCAATCACCGTATTCGGATGCTCCATCCGGATGAACAGGGCATATCCCAGCATGGTCACGAGAGCGGCCCCGGCCACCCTCAGTGGGAACATGATCGAACGATTAGAACTGAAAATAGATGAAGGCACCAGGAACACCGCTATTGAGGAGGATCGCGACCAGCAACACCCCATAGATCCATACGAGCGCTTTTGGACGGGTAATGGCGCTACCACGAAGATGCCACAGGTGATAGGCGACCACTGGAAGGCCGTAGACCAATAACGCGACTGGAATCTCCAGATTACCGAGCAGGCGAATGTTGGTGACGATGGCCTTGAGGTAGCTCAAAACCTGCGTCGGGGTCGAAAATCGGAATAGCAGCCAGCAAAGCGAAACGACCAGCACGACCGTTGATATCCGCACCGCGCGCACGACCGGATGACTGGCAGTGTAGAAGCGCGTCTTCAGGAAGGGTCGTTCAATCACCAAAGCCAGTCCGTGTGCTGTTCCCCAAACCGCATAGCTCCACGCCGCCCCGTGCCAAAGGCCGCCCAACATCATAACGATCATGATGTTGAGCGATGTCCTTAACCCGGTACCGCGGCTGCCGCCGAGAGGAATGAAGAGATAGTCCCTAAGCCATGTCGATAGTGAAATGTGCCAACGGCGCCAGAATTCGGAGAAGCTCGCGGCAATGTACGGAAAGTTAAAGTTGGTCATCAATTGATAGCCGAACAGGCGGGCAAGCCCGATCGCGATAAGCGAGTAACCGGCAAAGTCCGCAAAAATCTGACACGAATAGCCGAATATGAGCATCAAGAGTATGATGGACGGCGCATGCGAATGGTCTGCCAGCATCAAGTTGGTGAGTGTCGACAAGTTATCAGCCACAACGGACTTCAGAAAATAACCGCCGATGAGATCGCCCGTCGCCAGCTCCCAGTTGACGTCGTTGAAGTACTTGCGGTCAATTTGCGGCAGGAAATCGTGCGCCTTCATAATCGGGCCGGCAATCAGCTGCGGAAAAAACGTAAGGTACAGCAACGTTTGAGACAGATGTGTGTGTGCCGAAAGCCTGTTCCGATCAGGCATGTTTCCTGAAAATGTATCGACGACCAAGCTGATGCCGTGAAAGGTGTAAAACGAAATTCCGATCGGCAAAGGCAAATCAAAAATCCATTGCGCGGGCCTCGATGCCTGATCAACGGTTCCGACAATTGACGTGTAAATGAGACGGTCGTATTTGAAAAATCCGAGTATCAGAAGCATGCTGGCGATGCCGCCGACGGCGACCATTCTCCGTCGGGCGAGATTTTTATCGCGGACGATCCAGTACGAAGCTGACGAGGTTATCAGAGCGGAAATCAACAGTAGGCTGAGGAGGTAGGGCTGGGTCCAGCTGTAGAAGAAGAGACTGGAAATAATGAGAATGGCAACCTGCGAAGGTCCGCGCCACCACGGCAGGTAATAGACGCAAAAGGTGACCGGAAGAAAGACTAGAAAGGGCGTGCTTACGAAGTTCATGAATACACACTCGATCTTTGAGACATAGTCCAGATTTGCTTGGGCGCGGGTTGCGGCACGCCGCATTCTTAGCATCCGAGCCGTGATCGAACGGTGCTTTGGCATTTTTGGATTTAAGTGTTACAGTAAACGGAAGCTGTTGAAACGGTCTGCCGGGTGTTTCCATTCTGCGACATCACATCCACTCGGCTCTGTCCTCTTCGAACAGGCGCTAAATCACCCGATGAGTTATAACGTGCTGTCGAGGTGGCCGATGAATTCCCACCATGGTAAGGGGATCCTTAAGCGCATATTGAATTTATCACCGGTCGATGCAAAACGGCAGTGGTATCGTATGGCAGACATCCACCTGTATCCGATCGTCGATCATCAAGGAATGTGCGGGATACTTGGCGGGCAAGCCATCAATCCGGGCGACGCTTCTCAACACAGAGGGCAGCAATTGAACATGTTGTTTACTGATGGCGCAGGCTACATCCGCAGTCACGTCAGCAAGATGCTAGCCGCAAAGGATCACCTATGACAATCTTTCGCGCGGCAGCGCTCGGGCAGTCGAGGGGCCCGCTTGAGCGCAGTGAAATTGCGGATGTGCAATGGCTTAGCGCCGTGCTGCAGGAATTGCCGCGAGACTTGCCTATTTACCCGAGGCGGCATAGCTTCATTCAAAAGATCTGAAGTCACCGGCCCCCTCGCATTGGATAAGTCAGCTGAGGGCATAAAAAACATGC
>CAWDKY010000023.1:0-5730 GCA_963802945.1 uncultured delta proteobacterium | reverse complement strand
TTTCCAGGGGTTTGCCCCAAACAGCGGCCGAACAGACAAAGAGAAAAATAATTGAAAAAACAAAAATAAAACGACGCTGTGTTTTCATGTCTCCTCCATAAATTCAATCAAGATTTTGGAAATTGGGGGATACCTGGACTATTTATTTTTTCCCAAGCTTTGTTCCGAGGGGTGAAAGTATCCCCCTTGTTAATTATCAAGAAGCCCACGAAGGGCAGGAGTTATTGGATGAAGCTGTTCATTTAAGTGGGAGTAATGGCCTTTCATAACAGAACCGGCTAAATTGTCAAGAAGATTATCAGAAGTCTATGAGGCAGGTCTTCTGACCCCAAAACATTGCCCCCTTCCTTTAAATGATCAACCACGTCCCGAACCTCAAAAAAGAAAACGGATTTTTTTATCGTTGACCCTATTTTAGCATTATCTTATACTTTTTTATTTTTACAGATTGCTGAAAAACAGAGTTTTTTCACATCAACCGAAAAAATTCATAAGTTAATATTTCGAAAGGGCCCTTATGCTTATCATTGATCCTAAAGAACCGGTAGTGACCATTACTATTGATCGCCCGGAGTTTTTAAACACTTTGACCCATGAACTGATTCTGAAATTAACGGAAACCATAGCCGACTGGGGTGCTCGGAAAGACATTCGGGTTATTATTCTGACCGGAAATGGAGATAAGGCCTTTATAGGCGGGGTCGATGTCCGGGCCATGATGGATTTGGATTCGGAAGGGGCGGAAAAATTCATCACCGATCTGCACCGCTGTTGCCTGGCCATACGCCAGGCCGAACCCATCGTCATCGCCTCCATCAACGGCTTTGCCCTGGGTGGCGGACTGGAGATAGCAGCGGCCTGCGATTTACGCATCGCCTCGGATAATGCCCGCTTCGGGATGCCCGAAGTCCGGGTGGGCATCCCCTCGGTGATCGAAGCAGCCATCCTTCCCCGTTTAATCGGACTCGGCCGGACGGCGGAGTTGGTCTATACCGGAGCAATGATTGATGCCGCCGAAGCCGAACGGATCGGTTTGATCCACAAACGGGTCCCTCAGGAAGCCCTCAAGGAAGCTACCCGGCATTGGGCCGACCAGATACTTCAAAACGGGCCGACGGCCATGCGCCTGCAAAAAAAATTAATCGCCCAATGGATGGAATTGAGCCTCACGGATTCCATTGCCGCGGGTATCGGAATCTTTTCGAAAATGTTTCCAGACCCGCGAACCCCATGAGGGGATGAAGGCCTTTTTAGAAAAAAGGCCGGCTGAGTATCAGAAAAATAATTAACAGGCAGGGAGGGATAACCATTCTTCGTTTTGTAGTCCATGAACATCATGCCGGTCATCTCCATTTCGATTTCCGTTTGGAAATGGCTGGGGTGCTGCGTTCCTGGGCAGTTCCTAAAGGACCGTCTCTAAATCCATTGGAAAAACGTCTGGCCCTGCTGGTTGAGGATCATCCCTTGTCTTATGTTGATTTTGAAGGGATTATCCCCCAAGGCATGAGCGGTGCCGGACCGGTGGTGGTCTGGGACACGGGAACTTATGAACTCTTGGAGCAAAAGGAGGATAAACTGGCCTTTATTCTTCAGGGCAGAATCCTAAAGGGTGAATTCACACTGGTCCGCCTTAAAGGAAGGGGCAAGGGGAATGAGTGGCTTCTGATTAAAAAAAAGGACTCTTATGCCCAAGAGTCCTGGAAAATGGAATTGCGATTAACAGGGCCTGAAAAAGCAAAACTCAAAGAACGAAAACCACCCTGCGAAACTTCCTGATGATGTCTATATTAAGAGCCTTCCGAATCCAAATCCCCAATTGGAGAACACCGTACTAATTACCTGTTACCTGATTCAAAAGAAGAATAAATTATTAAGGTGTCCCCCGATTTCCACAATCTGATATTTACAGCCAGCTTACTGATTTTTCTAATGAAGGATATTCGACCGAAGGAGGTTGATATTTGTCTGCCGGATATCCCAGAGCGCATCCATCAAGCGCATATTCTCCAACGGGAATACTGAGAAGTCTGCAAAAATCCGGGTCCATATCCATTTGCATCGTCGCACTGATAAGTTGAAGACCAATACCGAGGGATGTTGCTTTCAGCCACATATTAGCAAGGCAGTAGCTAAGGGATTGCGCGGCAACCGGAGGCATGCCTTTTCTTTCTGAGACCACAACAAAATAGGGTGCGTTACCGACACCGGGTACGCCTTGTTGTCCGATTCGCTTCAGATTCTGCACAAAAGAACCGGTCCCACCTTCTTTTCAAGTTCGTCGGCCTGCTTAGCCATTCGGTTTTTGAGAATATTTGCTGCTGCTTCCATTGATGCCGACGGGTTTCGCATCACTCAGAGAACTTTCGAAAATCAGGTTTCCCGGCAACGGCAAGTGCTCCAAATGGAGCTAATAGGCCCGCTTGGATTATTGCCTCAATGGCCTCTTGGCTTGGCGGGGTAGAGCTAAAGGCTCTTACTGAATGCCGGGCTCTAATGATGACATCAAGGGCTGCACTATGTTCGGATGTTATGTCTTCAAACATCCCACTCTCCTTTCATTTTTTGTATTCTCTGTTATACCGAAGTGGTTAAGAAATAAGTAAGATATCACCAGATTCCACAGATTCTTTTGATTGTCGGGACCTCTAAAGAAAAGATTTTAGCTGCCTCGATATCCGCCTACCGCTGGCGCCAAAGCATAGACTACCCCCACAGAAACATGTAAGCCATCTTGGGCTAGCAGAGGGCGTAACTGACCTAAGTACTCATCTTTGAATCTGGTGCGCGTGTTTTCTCATCCATCCCTAAAATTGTCAAACGTGGCCCGATAGTCAGCCGAAACTGTTACCAATTCTCTAGGCTTGCATAGATGATGTCGTTCGTCTCGCTGTGCGTTTCGATGGAGCGGAAACCGGATCGGCTGAGCAGGGCCTCCACTTCCTCAGGTGCATAGCCTAATGGTTGCGGCATCATCACTGCCGTTTGATAGGCCATAAACTGCTGTATCATGATCGGCCAGCCTGGATTAAAGGGCGGTGGTGTTTTGTCAAAAATGGACACTCCGATATAGCCGCCTGGCTTGCACACGCGTTTTATCTACTAGCGCAGTCTCCATATTTGGGAAAAGAAAGAGTGAGAAAGCGCAAGTAACTGCATCGAAGGCCTGGTCGGGGAAATCCAGGCGCTCGGCATCCAATCTCGCGCATTTATGATCCTCAGTCAGCCCAGCCGTTCGCACGGCATGCTCGGCTTCCTGGAGTATGGCGCCAGACAGGTCAATGCCGATCACGTGTCCCTCTGAGCCCACGTGCCGGCTGGCAGGCAGCAAAACCACGCCGGTTCCAGTGGCAATATCGAGCACACGTGCTCCATGCGTGAGGGGCATCCGTTCGACAAGGCGTGTACCGAACTGAGTAAAGATGCTTGGTCCGGTCCGGTTATATGATTTTGCAGCGCCGTCAAACAGTTGCTCGATCATCTGCTTGGTTGCAATCGTTATCTCAGGCATTTTATCCTTCCTTTTTAGCGTTTTGTTGATTGTCGGTACCACCAAAGGAGATATTTTTTCTGGCCTCGATTTAATGAAAAATTATGAGGTGACACGATTTATACCCATTATCAAATCAATTGATAAACAGTATAAAAAGAGGGACAACCTTAAATTTTTAAATATGTCAAGCTTCCAATTGGTAACCCATTTCCTCAACCATTTTCTTTTCTCGTTGAACTGCATAACCGACAGAAGTAGGCATTAAGTCAAATTATTTAAAGTCGTCCCCACAATTCCATTATTAGCGAAAATGTTTCAGAACATCCTTTCTTTTAATGAAAGTTAATAATGGGGGACACCATACCTATTTCATTTTTTCCGGGTTTGGTACTGAGGGGTGAAAAAACCCCCTTGTTATTTATCAAGAAGCCCAAGTAGGGCAGGAGTTATTGGATGGAAATGTTCATTTAAGTGGGGCTTAGAGTAGTATATAGTATAACCGGTTAATTTGTCAAGAAAATTATCGAGTCAAAGTGAAGAGAAATCAGACGGTCACGGGTCAGGATGGCATCCAATTTTGGCTGGAAAAAAGCTGA
The DNA here is from genome assembly GCA_963802945.1 of uncultured delta proteobacterium. Taxonomy (GTDB): domain Bacteria; phylum Desulfobacterota; class RBG-13-43-22; order RBG-13-43-22; family RBG-13-43-22; genus RBG-13-43-22. Next base: position 1,644 of record CAWDKY010000023.1, on the reverse strand, counting down.
AGAGTTTCAAAGGTCCGCTCCGGCAAAAGGAAGCGGACCTTTGGTCTATTGAACTTAAAATAGGCTGGATAAAATTTTGCAGATTAAGATGTTTTCCCTTATTTCTTCTTCGGTAAAATGCGAACATCCACGGTCCCTTTGAGCAATTCTTTGAAGGCCTTGGCATCCTCTTCCGATCCCACGATGGCCCCGTAGTGCATAGGTATGGCGATTTTCGGTTTAAGCGCCTTGGCCGCTTCCACCGCTTCTTTGGCGGTCATCACGTAGGTGCCGGAAACCGGTATAAGGGCAATATCGGCCTTAATCGATTTCATTTCCGGGATGAAATCCGGGTTCCCGGCGTGATAGACACGGACCCCTTCCAAGGTAATGATAAATCCCAGCCAGCCCTTGGCCTTGACATGGAAGTCCCTGCTGGTGTTATAAGAGGGAACCGCTTCGATGGTTATCCCCTGGATGGTTTTGGTCTCGCCGGGCTTGATGACCTCGATCTTCCCGGAAAGCTTTTTAGCCGAATCGGCTTCGGTGACGATAACCGTATCCTTGGTTTGAATCTTTTTGACATCATCCGGGGAGCAGTGATCAAAATGATCATGACTGATCAGGATAATATCGGCCGGCGGACCGGCTTCAATTTGAAAGGGATCAAAATAAATGGTTTTTTTATTGCAAAAAACCGTCGTGTCCTAACCAGGAAAGGTTTTTAAATACCTCTTCTATCATAACGCTCCTCCTTTTTATGCTTACTTTTCTTCGAGTATTATTTTATGATTGACCAACGATAATTGTTTGATCCTGGCGGCAAGAATTTTTTGTTCCCCAAAGATATTGACCAGCCGGATATTGCCGTTATCCGGTTCCAGAAGATCCACACTTTCCAGAATCAGTTCTTCTTTTCCATCCCGAACCATAAAAGCCGCTGCTTCACACATGATTCATACACTCCTTTAATTGGGTAATGAATTTTTCCACCAAATGAGGGAGAGGTTCGGATACTAATCCGACCACTTCAACTTTTTCCTGGGAAAGGGGGATGAGGAATTTAAGGCCGGCACTTTCCGCCACCGCCCGGGCGATAGCCGGTGTGACTTCTCCCATCATGGACTGGGCCAGGACGATTCCAATGGGACCGATGATGATGTCCATCTTGGGGGCGGTTTGAACAATGGCATTTTCCCGGTAGCCCCTTTATTGGCTCGGGCCTTCATCATCTGGGCCGTAGCCATGGAATTGGTTCCCAGGGCGATGACTTCCACTTTTTCGCCGAATTCCTCCCGTAACTTTTTGATGACGGTACTGCCGATCCCGCCGCCCTGACCATCCAAGACCCCTATTTTCATCATGGTGCTCTTTTATTGGCTAAAAATTTCCTTTTTGATAGGAAGAGTATAAAATAAGCTCCGATAAGGGGTCAAGGGAAAAAAACGGACATCTCAATCTTCTTGACACCCTAGAAGGCCTTCACCTATACTTTACAAATCCACGATTAGGTTCTTGTCAAAATCATCGCATCGCCTTCGGTGGAAAAGAGAATAAACACCACACTCTGGTTTGTGGAAACCCGCTAATCCACATTAATTTTGGAGTTCAATCCGGCGTGGTTTTGAAAAAAGGCGTTAACGGCCTTCACCGGCCAAAAGGAGA
>CAWDKY010000022.1:0-5746 GCA_963802945.1 uncultured delta proteobacterium | reverse complement strand
TTTCCAGGGGTTTGCCCCAAACAGCGGCCGAACAGACAAAGAGAAAAATAATTGAAAAAACAAAAATAAAACGACGCTGTGTTTTCATGTCTCCTCCATAAATTCAATCAAGATTTTGGAAATTGGGGGATACCTGGACTATTTATTTTTTCCCAAGCTTTGTTCCGAGGGGTGAAAGTATCCCCCTTGTTAATTATCAAGAAGCCCACGAAGGGCAGGAGTTATTGGATGAAGCTGTTCATTTAAGTGGGAGTAATGGCCTTTCATAACAGAACCGGCTAAATTGTCAAGAAGATTATCAGAAGTCTATGAGGCAGGTCTTCTGACCCCAAAACATTGCCCCCTTCCTTTAAATGATCAACCACGTCCCGAACCTCAAAAAAGAAAACGGATTTTTTTATCGTTGACCCTATTTTAGCATTATCTTATACTTTTTTATTTTTACAGATTGCTGAAAAACAGAGTTTTTTCACATCAACCGAAAAAATTCATAAGTTAATATTTCGAAAGGGCCCTTATGCTTATCATTGATCCTAAAGAACCGGTAGTGACCATTACTATTGATCGCCCGGAGTTTTTAAACACTTTGACCCATGAACTGATTCTGAAATTAACGGAAACCATAGCCGACTGGGGTGCTCGGAAAGACATTCGGGTTATTATTCTGACCGGAAATGGAGATAAGGCCTTTATAGGCGGGGTCGATGTCCGGGCCATGATGGATTTGGATTCGGAAGGGGCGGAAAAATTCATCACCGATCTGCACCGCTGTTGCCTGGCCATACGCCAGGCCGAACCCATCGTCATCGCCTCCATCAACGGCTTTGCCCTGGGTGGCGGACTGGAGATAGCAGCGGCCTGCGATTTACGCATCGCCTCGGATAATGCCCGCTTCGGGATGCCCGAAGTCCGGGTGGGCATCCCCTCGGTGATCGAAGCAGCCATCCTTCCCCGTTTAATCGGACTCGGCCGGACGGCGGAGTTGGTCTATACCGGAGCAATGATTGATGCCGCCGAAGCCGAACGGATCGGTTTGATCCACAAACGGGTCCCTCAGGAAGCCCTCAAGGAAGCTACCCGGCATTGGGCCGACCAGATACTTCAAAACGGGCCGACGGCCATGCGCCTGCAAAAAAAATTAATCGCCCAATGGATGGAATTGAGCCTCACGGATTCCATTGCCGCGGGTATCGGAATCTTTTCGAAAATGTTTCCAGACCCGCGAACCCCATGAGGGGATGAAGGCCTTTTTAGAAAAAAGGCCGGCTGAGTATCAGAAAAATAATTAACAGGCAGGGAGGGATAACCATTCTTCGTTTTGTAGTCCATGAACATCATGCCGGTCATCTCCATTTCGATTTCCGTTTGGAAATGGCTGGGGTGCTGCGTTCCTGGGCAGTTCCTAAAGGACCGTCTCTAAATCCATTGGAAAAACGTCTGGCCCTGCTGGTTGAGGATCATCCCTTGTCTTATGTTGATTTTGAAGGGATTATCCCCCAAGGCATGAGCGGTGCCGGACCGGTGGTGGTCTGGGACACGGGAACTTATGAACTCTTGGAGCAAAAGGAGGATAAACTGGCCTTTATTCTTCAGGGCAGAATCCTAAAGGGTGAATTCACACTGGTCCGCCTTAAAGGAAGGGGCAAGGGGAATGAGTGGCTTCTGATTAAAAAAAAGGACTCTTATGCCCAAGAGTCCTGGAAAATGGAATTGCGATTAACAGGGCCTGAAAAAGCAAAACTCAAAGAACGAAAACCACCCTGCGAAACTTCCTGATGATGTCTATATTAAGAGCCTTCCGAATCCAAATCCCCAATTGGAGAACACCGTACTAATTACCTGTTACCTGATTCAAAAGAAGAATAAATTATTAAGGTGTCCCCCGATTTCCACAATCTGATATTTACAGCCAGCTTACTGATTTTTCTAATGAAGGATATTCGACCGAAGGAGGTTGATATTTGTCTGCCGGATATCCCAGAGCGCATCCATCAAGCGCATATTCTCCAACGGGAATACTGAGAAGTCTGCAAAAATCCGGGTCCATATCCATTTGCATCGTCGCACTGATAAGTTGAAGACCAATACCGAGGGATGTTGCTTTCAGCCACATATTAGCAAGGCAGTAGCTAAGGGATTGCGCGGCAACCGGAGGCATGCCTTTTCTTTCTGAGACCACAACAAAATAGGGTGCGTTACCGACACCGGGTACGCCTTGTTGTCCGATTCGCTTCAGATTCTGCACAAAAGAACCGGTCCCACCTTCTTTTCAAGTTCGTCGGCCTGCTTAGCCATTCGGTTTTTGAGAATATTTGCTGCTGCTTCCATTGATGCCGACGGGTTTCGCATCACGAATAACTTTCGAAAATCAGGTTTCCCGGCAACGGCAAGTGCTCCAAATGGAGCTAATAGGCCCGCTTGGATTATTGCCTCAATGGCCTCTTGGCTTGGCGGGGTAGAGCTAAAGGCTCTTACTGAATGCCGGGCTCTAATGATGACATCAAGGGCTGCACTATGTTCGGATGTTATGTCTTCAAACATCCCACTCTCCTTTCATTTTTTGTATTCTCTGTTATACCGAAGTGGTTAAGAAATAAGTAAGATATCACCAGATTCCACAGATTCTTTTGATTGTCGGGACCTCTAAAGAAAATATTTTAAGCTGCCTCGATATCCGCCTACCGCTGCGCCACAGCATAGACTACCCCCACAGAAACATGTAAGCCATCTTGGGCTAGCAGAGGGCGTAACTGACCTAAGTACTCATCTTTGAATCTGGTGCGTGTTTTCTCATCCATCCCTAAAATTGTCAAACGTGGCCCGATAGTCAGCCCAAACTCCCACCAATTCTCTAGGCTTGCATAGATGATGTCGTTCGTCTCGCTGTGCGTTTCGATGGAGCGGAAACCGGATCGGCTGAGCAGGGCCTCCACTTCCTCAGGTGCATAGCCTAATGGTTGCGGCATCATCACTGCCGTTTGATAGGCCATAAACTGCTGTATCATGATCGGCCAGCCTGGATTAAAGGGCGGTGGTGTTTTGTCAAAAATGGACACTCCGATATAGCCGCCTGGCTTGCACACGCGATATATCTCACTTAGCGCAGTCTCCATATTTGGGAAAAGAAAGAGTGAGAAAGCGCAAGTAACTGCATCGAAGGCCTGGTCGGGGAAATCCAGGTGCTCGGCATCCATCTTGCGCAATTCGACGTTGGTCAGCCCAGCCGTTCGCACGGCATGCTCGGCTTCCTGGAGTATGGCGCCAGACAGGTCAATGCCGATCACGTGTCCCTCTGAGCCCACGCGCCGCGTGGCAGGCAGCAAAACCACGCCGGTTCCAGTGGCAATATCGAGCACACGTGCTCCATGCGTGAGGGGCATCCGTTCGACAAGGCGTGTACCGAACTGAGTAAAGATGCTTGGTCCGGTCCGGTTATATGATTTTGCAGCGCCGTCAAACAGTTGCTCGATCATCTGCTTGGTTGCAATCGTTATCTCAGGCATTTTATCCTTCCTTTTTAGCGTTTTGTTGATTGTCGGTACCACCAAAGGAGATATTTTTTCTGGCCTCGATTTAATGAAAAGTTATTAAGTTAACGATTTATACCCATTATCAAATCAATTGATAAACAGTATAAAAAGAGGGACAACCTTAAATTTTTAAATATGTCAAGCTTCCAATTGGTAACCCATTTCCTCAACCATTTTCTTTTCTCGTTGAACTGCATAACCGACAGAAGTAGGCATTAAGTCAAATTATTTAAAGTCGTCCCCACAATTCCATTATTAGCGAAAATGTTTCAGAACATCCTTTCTTTTAATGAAGTTATAATCGGGGGACACCATACCTATTTCATTTTTTCCGGGTTTGGTACTGAGGGGTGAAAAAACCCCCTTGTTATTTATCAAGAAGCCCAAGTAGGGCAGGAGTTATTGGATGGAAATGTTCATTTAAGTGGGGCTTAGAGTAGTATATAGTATAACCGGTTAATTTGTCAAGAAAATTATCGAGTCAAAGTGAAGAGAAATCAGACGGTCACGGGTCAGGATGGCATCCAATTTTGGCTGGAAAAAAGCTGAAGAGTTTCAAAGGTCCGCTCCGGCAAAAGGAAGCGGACCTTTGGTCTATTGAACTTAAAATAGGCTGGATAAAATTTTGCAGATTAAGATGTTTTCCCTTATTTCTTCTTCGGTAAAATGCGAACATCCACGCTCCCCTTGAGCGATTCTTTGAAGGCCTTCCGCATCCTCTTCCGATCCCACGATGGCCCATTCATGCATAGGTGTGTAGCCGATAGTCATTTTAAGCACCTAGCCACTTTCCACAACTTCTTTTTCAGGAATATAATCACGTAGGTCCCGAAAACCGGTATAAGGGCAACCTCGGCCTGAATCGATTTCATTTCCGGGATGAAATCCGTCATCTCCCATGCTGATAGACAAGAACCCATTCCAAGGTAATGATCAATCCAGGCCGGCCCTTGGCCTTGACATGGAAGTCCCTGCTCGTGTTATAAGAGGGAATCACTTAGATGGTTATCCCCTGGATCGTTGTCGTTCTCACCAGGCTCCGATGACCTCGATCTTCCCCGGAAAGCTTTTTAGCCGAGAATAGGCTTCCTGTATGATAACCGTGTCCTTCGTTTGAATCTTCAGAACATCATCCGGAGAGACAGTGATACAAAATGATCATCGCTGATCAGGATAATCTAGGAAGGACAAAAACTCACGGCTTCCGATTTGAAAGGAATCAAACAATTCAATGATTTTTTTATTCTGATACAAAAAAAGATTCATCGTGTCCTAACCAGGAAAGGTTTTTTAATACCATTCTATCATAACACTCCTCCTTTTTATGCTTACTTTTCTTCGAGTATTATTTTATGATTGACCAACGATGATCTTTTGATCCTGGCGGCAAGAATTTTTTTTGTTCCCCCGGATATTGACCAGCCGGATATTGCCGTTATCCGGTTCCAGAAGATCCACGCTATCCAGAATCAGTTCTTCTTTTCCATCCCGAACCATAAAAGCCGCTGCTTCGCACATGGTAGAATACACTCCTTCACTAGGGTAATTAATTTTTTCCACCAAATCAGGCAAGTTCGAATATTTGATCCGACCACTTCAACTTTTTCCTCGGAAAGGAGTATGCAGAAATTCAGGCCGGCACCTTCCCACCACCGCCCGGGCGATAGCCGCCGTGTGACTTCCCGCGTGGTGGACTGGACCAGGACAATTCCGATGGGACCGATGATGATGTCCATCTTCGGAGCGGTTTGAAGCAATGACATTTACCTATTCAGTCCTTCTTCTGGCTCGGGCCTTCATCATCTGGGCCGTAGCCATGGAATCCGTTCCCAGGGCGATGACTTCCACTTTTTCGCCGAATTCCTCCCGTAACTTATTGATGACAGGTAATCCAGATCCCGCCGCCCTCGACCATCCACGACCCCCATGTTCGTCATCGTGCTGTTTCCATAGCTCGAAATTTCCTTTTTGATAGGGAAAAGAATGAAATGAGCTCAAATCAGGATTAAAGAGAAAAAACCAGCACATGTTCGATCTTAATGACACCTCACAAGGCCTTCACCTGCCTACCCAAATCCCACGATTAGGTTCTTGGGGTAATGCATCGCATCGCCTTCGGTGGAAAAGAGAATCAACACCACACTCTGGTTTGTGGAAACCCGCTCATCCACATCACTTTTGGAGTTCAATCCGGCGCGGTTTTGAAAAAAGGCGTT
>CAWDKY010000021.1:0-6923 GCA_963802945.1 uncultured delta proteobacterium | reverse complement strand
ATGAAGAAATCTTTAGATGCCATTTTCAGGCCGGGTTCAGTAGCCGTTGTTGGGGCCAGCAATAATATCCAGTCCTGGGGTTTCGGGATCTTGAACAGTCTGATCGCCGGAAGATATCGCCAGATCATTTATCCGATTAATCCCAAGGAAAAAATAATTCAAGGGATTCCCGGTTATCCAAGCCTCAGGGATGTACCGGGTGAGATTGATCTGGCGGTCATTGCCGTCAATGCCGCATCAATCAGCCAGATTATTGAGGAATGTATCGCTAAAAAGGTAAAGGGGGGGATCGTCATTACCGCCGGGTTTGCCGAGATCAGTTCGGAAGGCGCCAAGCTCCAAAAAAGAATTGCCGAAGAATCGAAAAAAGCCGGTTTCTATTTTCTGGGACCCAACTGTCTGGGGATCTGGAGCACCGAAGGGAACCTGAATACCTTTCCCAATTTAACCAGGCGCCCCCATCGGGGACCGATTTCCTTCATATCCCAGAGTGGTACCCTCAGTCATTACCTGTATGAAGCGTCACGAAATTACGGATTCGGGGTCAGTAAAGCCATCAGCTTCGGAAATCAGGCCTCCATTACTTTTGTGGACCTCCTGGAATACCTGGGGGATGATCCCACGACCCAGGTCATCATTTCCTATGTGGAAGACATCGGGGATGGCAATCGTTTTTAAGAGTGGCCAAGTCGGTAACCCAGAAAAAGCCCCTGCTCATCTACAAGGCCGGTTCATCGGAAGCAGCGGCCCGCGCAGCCCGTTCCCATACGGCGGCTTTGGCCGGCAACGATGATCTTTTTGATGCCGTATGCCGTCAGGCCGGAGCCATTCGCTGGCACGATTTCATGGAAATGTTTTATATGGCCAATGGTCTCTGCTATCAACCTCTGCCCAAAGGAAACCGGGTGGCTATCCTTCATGGCGGCGGAGGTTTTTGCGTCACGGCCACCGAGGCCTGTACCCGGTTAGGTTTAAGTGTACCGGAAATGACTCCCCAGGCGCAGGAGGAGCTAAGGGATCAGATGCTGCCCTTTTCACCTCCCCCGGTTAATCCCATTGACTGTATCGGAAGGAAAAATGAGGAGGCCTACATACAGATCATCGAAATCGCTGCCAAGCAGGACAATATCGACTGGCTTATCGTCATGCCCCACCGTGACAATTTTAACCGCTATACCAAATCATCGGAAATGATCGACACCCTGAAGATTACGGAAGCGATCGCCGCCATTCCGCAAAAATACCAAAAGCCGATCGTCGTAGCCGGCCAACGAGGAACAGAATTGACAGGGCCGATAGATGAGATCTTCAAACGATATCACATTCCAACTTTTTCCAGTCCCGTGGACTGCGCCAAGGCCCTGTGGGGGATGGTCAAATACAGTCAGGTGTTACAGAAATAATAGGATTCACAGTTCACAGTTCAAGGTTCAAGGTTCAAAGTTAAAGGTTTAGGGTTCTGTAACACAGCTTAACTGGGAATGTTGAGATTTTGCTATACAGACATTGTCAAGATTAATGGTGACTCCTTGTTTTTGGCTTTTGTCCTATTTTGAACGATTTCTAACGCAAATCGCTGAAGGACTCTCCTATTTAATGGTTCAATTCCAAAAGGAAATCCCCCTATTTACTATTCCCAAAATCGTGTATAATGAGGTCCCATTCATAAGCCAGATCAATAAAGTAACCTATCTTCCAGTTTCGCCACTTGCCCTGACCCCTTTAAACTGAGCCAGGATATAAGTTATACACGGTACTCCGCATGAAGCTTTGAGCAACATATCGCCCAATGATGTCTATGCGGGAAGAAAGGAGGCCATCCTGAGAAGAGAAAAGAAAAAAAATAATTGACCATGCAGCGGAGAAAACAAGTACATTTTGTACGGCAATGGTACTAACAATGATGGCTCAGTCCAGTATCAGAGTACAAACTCGCTATAACAACTCTGTCCAAAAAGGTCTGAAGATATACACCGTTTGAAGCAAATTTGCAACTTAACACCTGAAACGGAACCGTCCGCCCTTGGCGGCAATCCGAAAAACAAACTGAATGTGATAACAACAGGAGTTTAAGATGTCGGAAACAATAGTTGAACAGCTTGATCATATATTCAAGCCGAAATCCGTAGCCATTATAGGGGCTAGCAGTACGATGGAAAAATGGGACGGAAGATTGCTCCGCAGAGCGCTGCAGTCAAACTATAGGGGCAATATTTATCCCGTAAATCCAAAGGCGAAAGAACTCATGGGAGTTAAGGCTTATGCCGATGTTCGCGATATTCCCGGCGAGGTGGAGCTGGCTGTTTTCACCGTCATGGCTGCCCAGGTGCCGGTAGTCATGACGGCCTGCGTTGAAAAAGGAGTCAAAGGAGGCGTTATCATTCCTGGATTTTGCCGAAACAGGAGAGACAGGGAAGAGGCTGGAGAAGAAGCCGCAAAAATCGCCAGAGCGGGGAATTTGCGGTTTGTAGGTCCGAAATGCAACGGTATTGTGTTCCGCTTCCAACCTTAATATAACCCCCATCGAAGATCGCATGTCCGGTCCGGTCGCTTTCATCAGTCAAAGCGGCAGTTTCGGCGGGATTGCAAACCGCCTCACCGGTGACAGAGGTTATGGTCTCAGCAAATTTATAGCCATCGGCAATCAGGGGGATTTAACCGCAACTGATTTCCTGGAATACCTTAGCTACGACGACGATACAAAAGTCATCACGATGTATATGGAAGGGTTTAAAGACGGCGCCAGATTTTTCGAAGTCGCGAGAAAAGTGGCGGCAAAAAAACCCATCTTGCTGATGAAGCGGCCGTTCCGACGTGGGCGCCCGTGCTACGATGTCTCATACCGCTTCGATAGCCGGATCGGACGATGTTTTAGACGCCATATGCAGGCAGGCGGGAATTATAGATTAAAGCAGCTAGAGCATCTTTTCATTATGGCGGAACCGCTTTTCAGCCAGCCCTTGCCGAAAGGGAAGAGAATAGGCATACTTGCAAACGGCGGGCAGGGCGTTGTTGCTTCGGATAATATAGTGGCTCTGGTATGGAAGTTCCCGAATTTACAAAGGAGGATGCCGCAAGACTTAAAGTATGTTGCCTCCGCATGCACCGAATCCAAGTAATCCTGGGGATTTTGCCGCCGGAAATTTTGACTCGGAACAGGAAATGCGGGTATTTGATGCGCTGGCGTCACTTGATTCGGTAGACGCAATTTTGACCTCGTACCCAGGGACAGGAGTTACAAGCCGACACATGCAGAACGCAGAAAACATATAATAGATGCCGTGGACGCGTTCGGAAGGATTCCACAAAAATACGGCAAGCCTATGATTGCGTTATTTTGGCGACGCCTGCCATCTATCGACGACACTTTGAGGGAATATAATATACCTCAGTTCGACAATGTCGAACATGCCTCTCTCGCCTTGTCTGCTCTGGTGAAATACGGAGAAATCAAAAGAAGACTGTCGCAGTAATTTGCGGCTGAAAAGAAAGATGGTTAAAGATCGAACAGGGTTCAAGGAGACGCTGGTAAAAAAGTAAAAAACTTTTTGAATCAACTTCCAGTGGTTCTCCTGATGATCGCCCAACCTCTTTCAACCGCGTATCCGCCCCCAGAATTATTTTCACCACGACAAAATAATGAGGTGGTCCCCAAAAATTGGACAATGTGATAAGCTCTGAGTTAGCCCAAAGGAAGGAGGCGGCTATGGCCAAAAAAGGAGCGATGACACCTCAAGTTCAAGGCCGGGGTAGTCCAACCATTTCTCCCAATTTCCATCGTAATTAACGAAAAGTTAATTGAAATTTATTGACTTTTTGGCTATTAGATGATAAAAATTCTAAGTAAAAAACAAAGAGGAAGTGCAACAAAGGTATAGAAAGAAAGGTATTATAAAGCATAAGAATTGGTATCAAAAATTATTCATTGTCATGTTAGGTAAGAAGAGGTGAAAACATAATTAAAAATCAAAAAGGTTTTACTTTGATTGAGTTGATCATCGTCATCGTCATCATTGGCATCTTGGCCGCCATTGCTATTCCAAAGTACGTCGACAGAGAATCAGGCCCGCATAGCTGCCGCCAATGGCCTAACCGGTGGGCTTAAAGCCGCGGCATTAATCTCCTATGCCGTATGTCCTTTATAATTCCGACACAGCTAATCTTGATGCTACCTCGATTCTTGCAACAACCTATATGTCGGATGCGGGTGGGGCTGTGGCAACGGGGACCACGTCATCACGGCCACAATCAGCGGGACGGTCTATACCTGGGCCTATACCAACCCGAATCAAGTTTCCACCCATACCCCTAGCTTTCTGAAGGAGGATCAAAAAGGGTCGTATTTCTTGTCTGCGGCCCTTTTTTATGTCTAAGAGCAAAAGGGGATAGGCGCTTTTTTATTATCAGGTTTCATGGGCTTAATCCTTCTCTATTTCTCGGAGGCCTTGACCCCGTCCAAGCTGATGGTCGATCGGGATCTGCCGATCTTTTTTCCCCTAATCTTAAGCTCTGGGTCGAGACCGTCCAGGCCGTGGTAGTCCAACCATTTCTCCCATATTTCAATCCGTAATCGTTAATTTTCTGGACTGACTTTTTAAAACATTAGTAGGGGTAATGTGCAAAGAGGCTTTTTTTGACACCGACTGTCAACTTAAATGTCGGTTAGGACAGCTTAACTCATTTTCCCTGAAGCCTATTCTATAATTTTCCCTAAACCCATAAAGCTTGTCTTAGCTTTACTTTGTGATAGAAATAACAAGTCTCTATTCGGAATTCTGACTCCTGGATTCTGGGTTTTTGTTTTTTTAATATGCAAATTTCCCCTTTTCATAAATCACCACTTTCTTCCCATTGGTGAGATGGGCGGTGACGGTCTTGTTTTCCGTATTGACCAGGTCCCAGTGAAGGGCCGAATCATTAAACCCCAGCTTCTTTTTTATTTCCTTGGTCATCCCGGCCGGATTTCCCTCAAAGGTATCGCTATAGGACGCCCCGAGGGCGATATGGCAGTTCCCGTAAGCCCCGCCGTAATTTTCATCGAAAAGGGTATCGGCCATAAAACGGTTGATCCGGGAAAAACGTTTGTCCGTCAAAGAAAACTCCCCTACCTTGGAAGCCCCTTTATCCATGGCAGATTTGCTTTAAGTGAAATCCTGACCGGTCTTGGCTTCGGCTTTTTTTACCGCCCCTTTTTCAAAGGTCAGCCGGACATCGTCAATATAGTTTCCGCTCCGAAATGAAGGCAGATTGGCGAAATAGACCCCTTCGGTCCCTCGCCAGTCCGGCGAAAAAAAGACCTCGAAGCTGGGAATATTATGGCCGGAGACCCCTTTCCATATCCTTCGCTCCCCGGCCTGATTTTTAAATCCACCTTAGCCGATTCGATGTGAAGGTATTTTATCTTAAGGCTGTTGAGCCATTTTTTTATCTGCCGGGCACTCCTATGAATATGCTCCCATTCAGCCACCGGGTCTTCTTTGTCCAGATAACAGGCCCGGACAATCTGGTCGGTGTATTTTCTGATGGTCGTTTTGGCCTGTCTGGCCAGCTCTTCGGTGGGAACCGTACAGAGGGTCCAGCTGTAAAATCCCTTCTCCTCCCGCCGATCCAGTATCTCTCTTAACGGCTTTCTTGAAATCAGGACCTTTCCGATCCGGACCGGATCGATGTCTTTCAGATGGGTCAACGACTCGGGGGCCCTTAAGAAAAATCGGCCGTTGACCTTCTGAAATAATTCTTTATCTCCCGGAGTGATAAAGACCAGTTGATCGTTCTTTGATCTTTGAAAAAATGCATGCTCCATGACGTAAGTTACACCCATACGCTGAACCGGGTACATTCCCCTGTCGAGTGTCTTGGCATATAAAATCTCAGCCAGTTTCAGGGCTGGAGGCTCATACTGGATTAAGATAATGTCCTTTTTTCTGAAAGGTTGCTTCCGGGCTGTGGTTAATCCCCAGAAAAGCACATCGGCGTATTTATTAAGTTGATTGTCGCTTAGCATGGTATCTCCTCCTTGTTTTTTTCTAAATCATTTCGGTATTAATACAGAAGAAAAAAAGTGACTTCACTCCCTCTCTAACCTTCCCATCTTGGAAGATTTTTCACATCAACAATTTTGTCATTCCGTGCAAGCGAAGCACGATACGGAGCCTGCCCCGGACACGAGCCAAGGGAATCCAGCTAATATTGAGCTGGTTCCCGGCTTTCGCCGCATGACGGCCTTAATAGCGCATTCTGCTATCACTATTCCTCCCTTGAGGCCTGCGACGAGCTCAGTTGAGGCGGAAAGGAGAGGATGGGGATTCATCTAAGGTCCCGGATGACGGCCTGGATATCTGCGGCCTGAGATTCGATGCTCTCGCAGAGTTTGAATTGAACCAGGGCCCGGCTCAGATTTTGCCCTTCATGATCGATCTTCCAGTAAACATCACTCTCCAAATAATCGGTGAAAAATCTAAGCCCCAGCTCAAAGGCGATCAGACGAACCGCATCATACAGAAATTCGTATTCCTTCTCATCCAGGAATTCCTTGGCTATGGATAAATAACCTTTCAGGACAGCCCGGCAATAGTTAAGGTCAAAACGAACCGTTTCCCACTGCTCGAAATCTTCCTCCTGAGGGTTGCAGCAGGAACGAAGGCAGTCCCCGATATCATAATGGATTAGGCCGGGTTTGATTGTGTCCAGATCAACCAGGCCTACGGCTTGGCCTGTATGGATGTCTATCATGATGTTGTTGACCTTAGGATCGCCGTGAATCGGGCGAAGCGGCAGCTTGCCCTGTACTTTGGCTTTTTCGAGAATACCGACGAAAGCTCTCCTCCGGTCGATAAAATCCAGAGCATATTCCACCTTAGAAGATTTACTCGGGCTGGTTTTGGCCAGTACCTGGTCGTATCGCCGGAGATAATGTGGCGTAA
>CAWDKY010000020.1:0-6324 GCA_963802945.1 uncultured delta proteobacterium | reverse complement strand
CTTACGGCACAGAGCCTCAAAGATGGTATGACAGTGAGGAAAATTATCAGCGAATATATGAACCAACTGCTAAAGACCCTAAGACGCTAACCCATCCCTATGAAGAGGTTAAGCCTCACCCTTCACAAGAGCTGACCAGCCCTTATGAAGGTGTTATCCCTCAGAGTCCCGATAAATCGACCACAACTCAACAACTGACCCCTCCAACAGTGAAAGAGAGTAGTCCCGAGAATTAGCTGACCTGACGCCACCTTTTTATGCGGCCCGAGCTCTGCCTGGCTATTGTGAACACTCAGTGGGGTCCCAGGCACAACAAGTTTGCCCAGACCCTTAACCTTGAGGGAAACCCGATCCCCAGACTCTACACACCGGGCGAGTTGGGGTTCGTTTTTCGGTCATCTCTATCAGGGGGGGAGCAACCTGTCCGAAGCCTTGGCCTAAAGAATGAGTTAGGAGAGGTTATTCTTAACCGTGGCCTTTTAATAGGTGACCCCGGTGCGCATGCCTTGGTTCGCCCTTACCTTAACGGACAGCATGCAACTCCTCGCGGACAACTCGTCGAAGGACCTTTTCGATGGGCTCATCCCGATGCGTGATGTACTCACGGAGGGCATTGTTGAGTAGGGTTTGATAGTTTCCCCCGCCCGATTCTTCCACCCGCGACTTGAACCACTCTACAATGTCCTTGTCCAGTCGGATGGTAATCCTGACTTTGTTGCCCGAGGGAGGAATCACTGCTCCCCGCCGAGCCTTGCTGAAATCATAATTGAGTTTCATAGCGCTTTTACCTCTGATCGTGTTGCTTTCCTCGCAGATATGATTCGGATGTTTTCTTCACGCCACCTATAAACGACTACAAGAACCTGCCGAAGCAATCCATTCCCATGGTCACATGGCGGTCTTCTCCGTGTTCGTTGTCCTCCATGGTGAGAGCCTTCGGGCCCTCGAATACGGCAAAGGTATCCGCGAAACCCACTCCGTGCTTCCTCTGGTTCAGTCGGTCTTTGTTCGGGGCCCACTTGAACATATTAAAAGTATATGTACATGTGTATGCACATGTCAAGCTATTTTTCAACGGGCTAACGCAATGCTCATTGGGGGGCGCCGTTTCCTGCCAAGCACCTAAGGTAAAGGGGATGGTTCTCTTTAAGGCGAAACAATAAATAATTAGAACCATCCCCTTTATTAGTATTAGGGGATGAAAATTTATAAAAGGGGATTACGAATCTTAAGAAAAACGAATTTCCGAAAATCCATGTCCGAGGTATATATAGTTTGAACTCCGTGTTGTAGTAATAAAGCGGCCAAGTGAGCATCAGGTACAAGATTTCCCCTTACAGGAAGTCGTGAAGTCACATTTTTATAGATGGTTAAGAATCCTTCCTGCTCGGTTACAATACGCACCCGAGGTAATAATAATAGTTTTTCGATATTACCCAAAGCTTCGTCGGGTGACAAAGGATGAGCAAAGATACTCGGATGAGTGGATATTCTCAGATAAGCCATCAGGGTTGACCAGGCGACACAAAAAAGCTCCGATCTTTCCCCCGGCTTTCAAGAAATTTAATCGCTGGGAGATAATGCGGATTTTGTTGGTCCGAGGCATAGAGCAGAATATTTACATCCACCGAATAACTCAAGGCTCGCTCCTATCCAAAATCCGATAAATGGTGTTTTTGTCGGAAAGGTCTACAAGGGCCTTCATGGGACGTGATGTCCATTTTAATGGTGGGGCTTTGATTGCCGCTTTTCTGGACCCCAAGGCCTCCGCCAGAAGCCGGGAGATGATTTGGCCCAAGGATCGTCCTCCTTTTTTTTGGAGGTCCTTGATTTCCTTTAGAATAGGAGTTTCTATATCAACGGTTGTCCGTGCCATGATGAGTAGATGATATTTATTATTGCATCAGATGTCAAGAAATATTTGCCCCCCTCCATACCATCGGGTGAGTTGGGTTCGTTTTTCGGTCATCTCTATCAGGGGGGGAGTCCCGCCCAAGCCCTGGCCTTTGGACAGATCGCCAGGGAGTGCGCGGCTCTAAACGCCCTGGTGAATAAGTCGGTTAAAAAAGTGAGTTGCGAGGAGAGGTTTTCGGTAGGAGCATCATTTCTGGAAATTTTTTCCTGCTCTTAAATCCAGCCTATAAGAAAATAAAGGGAACCGTCCCCTATATTTCCACTCTCTGCACCGCCCTAACTTTAATAAATTAGTATTATGTCCCCAGAATTAAAGACTATTTGCTCCGCTACCACTTCAACCGGCCATGTAGTCGGGAACTTTCTTCAAAAAGCAAGAAATGTTAACTTCACAAATATAGGTGAAAGGGTTTTAAAGGACGTTCGACGTTCAGCGTTCGTCGTTCGTCGAAAAAAAGAAACTTGAACCTCAAAGTTGAAAGACCAAAGGTAATGTTATGAAAATAAAGGGGAAAGGGGGGAAGTCAAGGTTTTTTTGCTGGAGGCAAAAAAGTCGAAGTTTTTGCTCAGAATTTCATCTTGGGGTAAATAAAGACTCGGAGGGACAACCTATCTATTTTGTAAAATATTCCTTGATTTTTAGCTTCTGATATTTTAGGTTATTTTATGAAATACTATGTTTTTTTAGGACATGGCAAACTTGGGGAGATAATGCAATGCCTAAGTGGATGACTGTAAAGCAGATAGCTGAACATTTGCAAATGAGTGATGATAAAATCTATGACATGGCACAAAAAAGAGAGCTCCCCGGTTCAAAAGTGCGAATCAATGGCGGTTTGACCGGGATGAAATTGATTTATGGGTGAGAGCGCAACGTCCAGCGTCCGGCATCACCTTAAAGAAAAAAAATAAATAATTCAAAGGACTGTTAAATGAGGATTTCACAAAACAGGAATAAGTCAGGCCAGGATATTGCCGGAGTCTTATCATCCAGCATGTACCATCATTTATTTCCCAAACACCTTGAACTAGTTCCCCAACTGAGCGAGGTTTATGAACTCCAGTTGGCTTTTTATGAAAGTCAGCTTCTTAAAGATGAGGAAATTATAAGAAATGGGGCGTATTTTGCCAGTGTTGATAATAAGTTTACGCGTCATTTTCTAATGTGCAGCGGAGAACCGGTTCAATTGCCACAGCACTCATCATCAAGGTTACGTTCCTTTTTCCAGACTAACCAGTTTAAGACCGGATATGGAACCCATGGTTTATTCCCTTACCGTGGAAAGTTCCACCCTCAAATGATTAAGGGGCTAATCAATATAATGGGACTAAAACCGGGAGATACTATTCTCGATCCCATGATGGGTTCTGGAACTGTTCTAATTGAAGCGCGATTGATGGGAATTAAGTCGGTTGGTATTGATGCCAGCCCATTTTGCCGGTTTATGGTCCAAGCGAAAATAGACGGTCTCACTGTTCCTCTACCCCCAATCCGGGCGGCCTTGAAAAAATCTCGGGAAGTGTTCGAACATTTTAAAGCCTTGGCTGGGCAACCGAAACAAGGGAAAAAGATGCGCGTTGAACCAGCCTATGGAGAGTTGTTTTCCCTTATGGAACCCATGGCTGACTATGTGCCTGTTTCGGTAGGGGATAGTAACCTCCCAGAAGGACGTTAGGCCAAAGAAGTTTATAATTTTCTGCTGTTGGCTTACTTGGACAGTGCCGGTTATTCAGAAAGGAGTAATCGCAAATCCCCATATGATCAATTCAAGGCCATCCTAGAACGATATCTTTTTGTTTCCGAAAAAATCCAGAAGGTTTTGTTTGGAGTTGAAGGCGAATTGGCAGAAGCGAAACCTTTCTTGGGTGATGCCCGATCGTTAAATTTACCTGATTCAAGTATAGATGGTATTTTATTTTCCCCCCCCCTACAGCTTTGCAATTGATTATTTGGAGAACGACTCTTTCCATTTAGGCTTTTTAGGGGTAGACATCGACAAGTTAAGAGAAGAAATGGTCGGTCTTCGTGGGAGAAGGCCCGCGAGAAATTTGATAATTACAAAGTAGATATGGAAAAAATTCTTTCCGAATGCAGCCGGGTGTTACGTCCCGGTCGAATCTGTACTATTGTTGTTGGAACTAATAATAACCAACTAAGCAAAATCCTCGGAATATCTCCTGATCATGTCCAAGGGATTGACGAACTGTTTATTGAACTTGGTGCAAACCATGGTCTTCATCTTATCCGCAAAATTAGTCGGCAGATTACCGGCATGGCCAATACCATGAGGACTGAATATATCGTCATGTTACAACGCCGATAGCCATTTACTGCATGGCCCGACCGTCGGTTCCCTTCGGAATGCGTGGGACGGACAGGCTGACGGCATCGTGTTCAATTGCAATAACAGCAAGAAGCCCTTCTTCGACTTTCAAAGCCTTCCAAAGAGGAAAAGAGGGCTCAGTTCAGGGAAGTTTCCTATTCGATCAGTGAGGTATTTGTACATATTCCTGTTGGGAGGATCAATAAGCCACCTATGAGGACCTTTTTAATAATCCCAAGAGCCATCTTATTGATTGCTCGGTGGCTGGAGGATATATTCCCGGTCTCCCATTCAACACAAAAAAGTCGATTTCCAACAGGATAGGTTGCATCCATCGGCCCTGGTTTTTTCAAAGTGGCAATATCAACATGTGTTTCAAGCCCCCAACCCAAAGATTTCAGATGGAAGCATACAGGCATCCTTTATCGGCTTAACCCCATTTCCTTCCCCTCTGCCTTTTCCTGGTTGATCATATAGAGTAAAAGAGTCGGAATCGAGTGGCCATCGGATGGTCTT
Organism: uncultured delta proteobacterium; assembly: GCA_963802945.1. Lineage (GTDB taxonomy): Bacteria > Desulfobacterota > RBG-13-43-22 > RBG-13-43-22 > RBG-13-43-22 > RBG-13-43-22. Next base: position 1,570 of record CAWDKY010000020.1, on the reverse strand, counting down.
AATTGCTTGTAAGATTTGCCCTTCAATCGTCTTCCATTCTTTTGTAGCCGATAATCCTCCGGCGTCAATAAGTCGCTCCACTTGTATAATTTTCATCAGTCACGTCTCCTTTCCAAATAATCGTCTTTCAGCGATTTCTTGGCTTGAATTTCAATGTGTTGAAGAAGATCCGAGGGATTGATCTTGAGTGATTTGGATAATTGAAAGATCGTTCTAAGGGTTGGATTTTTTTGGCCACGTTCAAGAAGACTTACATATGTCCGATGGTAACCGCTCTCATCGGCCAAGCTGCTCTTGCGAAAGGCCTTTTTCCAAACGGATTTTTTTAATGACCTGGCCGAATATATTTTCCATAGTCAGGGAACCCTCCTTGTAAGTGTAAATTGTTATTCTGTTGAATGTTAAATTTTTGCAGATTATATGTCTACAGACTATAGTATTCACTTAAAACCTAGGCTTACCGATCTTGATTTGTTTAGAGTGGCAAAAGGAGGAAACGTTTTATGTGGCCGAACGGTAAGGAATGAGTACCCTTTAAATTGGTGAATTATGGCGGCGAGAAAAAGTTTTGAGACTTATTCGTTCGAAAAAAGAAATGTTTGTTCCGCTATCACTTCAACCGGCAATCAGGGCCGGAAAAGATATATTAACAAGCAGGGAAATGTTAACTTCACAAAATACGGGTGAAAGGGTTTAAAAGACGTCCGATGTTCAGCGTTCGTTTCGCTGGCTTTGCCGGTTCAGAGGCTCCGATACGGGAGCCGGATCGTTCGTCGAAAAAAAAGAAACTTAAGGCTGAAAACACATTTGAGATTTCATGTGTCAAGAATTCTTCAACGCTCAACTTTGCCTGCTTAAGGATTCCGAGTAATGTACCAATGGCCAATTCTTTATGCAGGGGAACAACACACCCGATGTCTCCTTTTGAGGTTTGTTTCTTGAGTATAACATGGCTCCGCGTTGGCGAAAAACCCACTAGAAACCTAATTTTTCTAATCTGTTAATGGTTTCTTCACCGGAAAGCCTGGTGAGTTTAGGCATTGACTGCTGCCTCAAAAGTGGTCATAAGCGACTTTGAGAGTTCCTTAACAGGAAGTTCTTCTAAATATAATTCAGTTGCTTCCTTCAGATTGGCTATGGCTTCTTCAATCGTATACCCTTGACTAACTGTACCCACTTCAGGGCATTCAGCAACATACAAACTCATCTTCTTTATGGAGCACAGCAGTGAAAGTTTTATTTTTCATCTGAAACCTCCTTCAGATTAAAAGACATTCGGTGTTCGTCGTTCGGAGAAAAATATGCAAGTTAACCCTAAAACTGTAAAGATAATGCCAAGAAAATAAGGGGAAAAAGGGAGGAAGTCAAGGATTTTTTGCCGGAAGCCAAAAAAGTTCGGAGTTTTGAGTTCGGAGTTCGGAGAGAGAACCAAAGGTGAACCATATGAAAAAGTTCGGGGTTCAGAGTTCGGAGTTCGGCGACAAAAATTTATTAAAGGCGGCTAAAAGAGATTGAGTTCAGAGGAAGGTTTGGAAGCAGTGGCCTCGGTCTTGAATATCTTTACCTGGCC
>CAWDKY010000019.1:0-5588 GCA_963802945.1 uncultured delta proteobacterium | reverse complement strand
CGTATAGCAAAATCAATTTAGTCCTTAAGAGGGATGGGGATTGAGTCATCCCTCACGGGAAGTGTAAATTAATTTGCATTTATTTCTACATTAGGGATATAATAAAATTGAATGGATTGGTTGCTCATACTTTTTCAATAGGCCCCCCAAAAGAAGAGCCCAGACATGAAAAGATTAATAGTCTTATTCACTGCCCTTTGGATTATTGGACTGGCAAGTTTTGCTTTGGCTGATTCTGATCGTGGTTCGAGGTATAATCCCTATGATCCTTATCAAAACGAACCTGGTCGAAATCAGGGCCCGGCCGCAGGAACCAGTGTTGTTAATCCGGAGAAGCCAGCCGAGGCTTATGGCACAGAACCTCGACGATGGTATGACAGTCAGGAAAATTATCAGCAAATATATGAACAAACTGCTAACGACCCCAGGACGCTGACCCATCCCTATCGAGAGGTTAAGCCTTACCCTTCGCAAGAGCTGACCAGCCCTGATGAAGGAGTTATCCCTCAGAGTCCCGATAAACCGACCACAACCCGACAATTGACCCCTCCAACAGTGAAAGAGAGTAGTCCCGAGAATTAGCTGACAGGGGAACCGACTAAGCCCCAGCCGTATTTTCATCCTTCACAGCCTTAGATCATCAGGCTTTGATTTAATCCGGAGGATACTGCTCAACCAAGGCTGAGTGTTTTCCCGGCAGGAAATCGAATGGTCTATCGTACCTCCTGGTCGGGAGGTGGACGTGTTCGTTAGACTCTCCGAAACAATGGCACCTATTCTGACACCACCTTTTTATGCGGCCGAGCTCTGTCTGGCTATTGTGAACACTCAGGGGGGTCCCAGACACAACAAGTTTGCGCGACCCTTAACCTTGATGAGGGAAACCCGATCCCCAGGCTCTACACACCGGGCGAGTTGGGTTCGTTTTTCGGACATCTCTATCAGGGGGGGGAGCAACCTGGCCGAAGTCCAGGCCTTTGGACGGCTCGCCGGGGAATGCGCGGTTCGTGAAACGCCTTGGTGAACAAGGGGCTAAAAAAGAGTGAGTTGCGGTGGGGGGTTTTGGTAGGAACATCATTTCTGGAAATATTTTCCCTTGCCTCTAAATCAAGCCGATTAGGAAATAGATAGAACCGTTTTTTATTATTTCAACAGCCTTGGGGATCCCGGATTAGCGTCTTGGAATTCCTAAGTCTTTACATATTTTCCGGCAAAGATTTTCGTCGATTTCTCGATGGCGGGGAATTGTTGATGCTTTCTTTTCTCTTCGATTGACAAAAACAGTATGTTCCGCTCCTTCCCGAAGAAAACTGCATCCTCTTTTTTCGAGATACTTAATCAGATCCGTTCGCTTCATACGGAAATCGTTCCAACATATTCTTTGATGGTCTCTCTTCCAGAGATTTCCTCTTCGGCAAGTTGCCGATTGGCTTCCAAAACAAGCTGAATTGCTTCAATCAAATTCCTTTTTGCTTCTTCCAATGTCTCCCCTTGCGTATTGGCGCCGGGCAATTCCTCGACATACCCGATATAGCCATAAGGGGACTTCTCAAAAACTGCCGTCAAAGTTGTTTGCATTTATTTCATCCTTTCTTAAAAGGCTCTCAGCGATGAATCCTGTTATCTTGCTGAACATGATAACAAAAGAAATACCCTTATGCAATAGCCTACTCCACACCTTCCCGTCAGGGCCAAAACTTATAAAAAAGCCCGCCCCGGTATTCTGCTTTAATACATCGTAATTTGCAAGATTCTAAACCTGCCCCTTGATCTCTTTAAAGGTTAAGAATGTCCTCAGGTCCCTATATGAATTATAAATATGGCGGATAAAAAAGAGTGAGTTGCGGTGGGGGGTTTTGGTAGGAACATCATTTCTGAAAATTTTTACCTGCCCGTGAATCCAGCCTATAAGAAAATAAAGGAAACCGTCCCCTATATTTCCACTTTCTGCACCGCCCCACCTCTTATAAATTAGTATTATGTCCCCCGAAATCATAAGGAATCAAATAGAATCGTCTTCTTTATTTCACAAACTTGTGTAAATTTAAGATGCGACCCCAAGACCACTTTTTTATCCCTATTTCTGTCCAGATTTTATTGAAACACTATATAATGGGAAGGTCAACTTCGATTAGGCGTTTGGCGTTTGGGATAATTCAAGAATTACTCTCCAATTGTGACTTGGACATCAGGTAACGCGTTCCTTATTGTCTGGCAGAATAAGTCGGCTCTTCTATACAGAAAATTTTGGTAATCTTCAGGAGCAAAGCTGTCGCGTTCGATAAAATCCCATGTGATGAGGTGAGATTTAAGAATTTGGTCAAAATTCCTAATGCCCTTATATTTTAGGAAATATTCTAATGGGTTCTTATCGCTAATTTAGATGTTTGTCTTTGCCCGCAAGTAGCAGATGTTCATCAGGCTATCGGAGGATGCATCAGTTGGAAGACTTTCGACATTTTTCAGAAAGTTCTGGGGGTAAATGTGATGTAAATTTGGGGCTTGAGTCATCAGTAAATATACATTATCCAGAACTTCTGCTTTTGGATCGCTGAAGTCGATTGGGCGTTGATTTGCCAACCAAGCCAGAACTGCCCGGCTACGGGCGTTACGATAGTAGTAACTACTTTGGACGAGAGCCGAACGAGATAGTCGTAGTGGAGGAATCTCGGGTGTCTGTCCCTGTTCAAGTTTGCCGAAGAAGTCAGCAGCGTAACTATAAACATCCGTAGAATTATTAAAACTTTCTAAACCGAAGGCGTTACGCCAAAGCCATTGACGTGCCATATCTGAATTGGTGGTCCGATTCATATGGAAATAAGAGCAAACCGGTAAAGAAAGGTATACGAAGGGTAACATATCCGGGCCTATAATCTTTTGGTCTGTAAGGAACTTGATTGTCTCAAGTATTGTCCTTTGACAGTTGGCCCAATTTTTTTCAAGGTGATCGGTCGTCAGATTGTCTAAAGCCGCTGGGGTGATACCAAAAGGATTGCGAGATTCAGTGAACTCCTTGCGCAGGCACATGGCGACCATCTGTATGATTAGTAAATCATCCATGTCAAGCCAACGACTTCCGCTCTCGACGAGTCTTGCTCTGAGGCTGTTGAGGTTGTCTCTTAAGTAGAATCCAGGATAGCTGGTCCTTTCGTTAGGATTACGGTAAGTACGGGCGACGATAATGTCTACAGGGTGAAGGTGCTTGCCTTCTTGGTTAATCCGTTCGAAAATCTCACAAACTTCATTTACTTCAACCCCACGGATGCGTATGACCGATAGACGATAATCATTGAACATACGTTGCAGCTGTTGCAGGTTATGCTCAATGACGTCTGAGAACCCTTCAACGCCCGAGATCTCCTTGTAGAAGGTAAATCCCCAGTTTGGGACGTCTCGAACGCGTATTATAAATTGTTTGTCAATCACTCGACTACATCTTTTTTCCATCTCGTTTGAAAAGAAAAATTCAGCCTTCGTCGCGTCAAAGTAAAGAGTATAGTCAAATTCCTTATTGTCCTCAACCCGCCCTTTTCCACCCAGCATGCAGACGAGTAGAGAAGTGCATCGCTGCTGTCCATCAAGAATGTACTTCCATTCTTTAAATTTTTTTACAGTATCCTCATCATGGGGAAACGAGAACCCACCGAGCTTACGGTGCGTATGTAGGTAAGAATCGGTTTCCCAATATAGGACGCTGCCTATAGGGTAAAAACGAAACATACTATCCCAGAGTTTTAGAATGTTAGAGGGGTCCCAAACGAATTCTCGTTGGAACGTTGGGATTAGGAACTTGTCCTCTCGAAGCAGTTTGACAATCTCTTCTATTTTTAGATCTTCTGTACCGATATCACGTTTTAAATTAGACATTAGTTAGAAAATCCCCATGTTTTTCTGATAAGAGTAAGCTGTTTGTGTCAAGAGTATATTGGGGGCGGGTTCAGGTCTATTTTCTTTGCATTCTGCCCCCCTTCCCTAAGCTAAACCCTCAACCCCCGTCAAGCGGGCTCCCCCAATTGAATGAACTTGAAATCGCAACTTGTGCCCTCGAGTTTCTGACCTTCTGAAATAAAATATTTCTTAACCGTTCGGAAAAAGAAGTGTCTGTTCAGCTATCACTTCAACCGGCAATTAGGCCCGGAAACCTAATTCAACAACCAAGGAAATGTTAACTTCACAATAAAAGAAAGGTACAAGGCACAAGGTTTAGGGTTTAAGGCTATAAACACAGCACTGAAAGCGCAAAGGACTTCAGAGAATATACTTTCAGTGTTCGTTCCGCCCGGCTTCGCTGGGCTCCAAAAGAGGCTCCCTGTCCGACTCCCTTCGGGAGTCTCCCCAAAAGATCGGCATAGCCAATCGGCCGGAAGCCGAATCGTTCGATGAAAAAAAAACTTAAACCTCAAAACTGAAATACCAAAGATAATACTAAGAAAATAAAGGGGAAAAGGAGGGAAGTCAAGGAAAAAATAGGCCTGAGGCATGAGGCGAGAGGCGTGAAGGGGATTTGGGAAAAAGACGTTTGTCGTTCAGTGTTCGGCGTTCAGCGAAAAGAGAAAGGGAAAAGGCAAGAGGCGGGTAAAAGTTCAGAGAAAAGAGTGAGGAGTTCGGAGAAAAGGCTCGAAGTTCACAAGCAAACCATAGTACCTGGGGGAGAAAGGAGAAAAAAAATATCTGGATGCTTTAATTTTTCCCCAATAGTTTTTCTCTATCGAAAAGATTACCCAGTAATTCATCCGGGGTATAAGTCCGAATCCTACTCTTTTTAAATCCTTTAAGATCTCTGGTTACCATCCCGTCCGCTTCGATGAAGCGGGCCGCTTCATGGATCACCCCATCTTCATAATCGGGGAATCCCGATTGAAGGGCGGCCTGGAGGACAGATCGATTAACCGGGGCTATTTCAAACAGGGTCAGTAACTTTTGAATTTCCGTCCGGGCTTTTTTCATCCCGACTGCTTTGGAAGCCAAATAAAAAATAGTCGTGATTGTGGTGGCGCAGAGACACCCCGTCAAGTCCCCCCGCTCCACCTTGGAAAACAGTGCCGCAACCGATTCAACGAAAGGTTTCCTATCCAACAGGAGGTCCAACACCAGATTGGTATCAAAAAGAACCTTCATATATATTTGTCCTCCAAATATCGGTGATAGTCCTTTAAGGCAAGGTTCGATCCCCTCAAAGCCCCTTTTAGCGACTTGACAATCGGGGTCAGATGAGTCCCTTCTCCTGCCGGTTTCTCTCTAAGGGAATTGAAATAATTGGCCACAATTTTAGAAACAGGCTGCCCTTTTCGATCCGCTAGATTTTTGACTTCCCGGATTAGCTCTTCGTCTAATCGCAAGGTAAGTTTTGTTTGCATGATAGCCTCTCTTATTTTTGACGTATATATTTTTTTAAACTATACGTCTTTTAATCGACTTAGTCAATAAGTTAATTTCCCTTAATTAAAAAATCCCCCCTGCGGGAGCCAGCCAAACCTTGAAGATCAAAAGGCACCCCGATTTTTTTACATGGAAAAAAGGCTAAAAAAGATTGAGTTGAGTGGAAGGTTTGGGGGCAGGGGCTTCGTTCCTGAATATCTTGACCTGCC
>CAWDKY010000018.1:0-16938 GCA_963802945.1 uncultured delta proteobacterium | reverse complement strand
GCAGACCAAAGCTGGCATTTTCGGATGCAATGATGATATCGCAGGCCAGGGCAATCTCGAATCCACCACCCAGGGCCAAACCATTGACGGCAGCAATAAAAGGTTTAAAGCAATCGAACCTTCGGGTATTACCGGCGAAACCGCCTTTAACCCCTTTCATGATTTCCCGCATTTTTTCCGATCCGTGTGTGGCCTGAAATTTCAGATCATTACCCGCGGAAAAGGCCTTATCCCCTGCCCCGGTGATAATGCAGATCCAAGCTTCAGGATCCTGGTCAAACTCATTAAAGGCCCTATCCATTTCCGCACTAACCAGCGGACTGATGGAATTCATAACCTCGGGACGATTAATGGTTACAATGGTCAAATGGTCTTTCTTCTCTACCTTGATCAATTCATAGCTCATAACAGCCTCCTGATAAGTATTTAATAAAAAAATGAAGCTTTCTTAAAATTATTATTTAACCTTTTTTAACGAATTCGTCAAAAGAAAAACCCTAACGAATCCATTTTTACTTAACGTCCTTCGCTTCCCCTGAAAAACCGAAAAAATATTCTAAGAGACCGTGGGGATTATCCCCCAGTCTTTCAGGGTTCGAATCATATTCCGGACATGAGTACCCGCCCAATAGACCTTCCGGCAATGGTGACACCAGTTGAAACGTTCTTGTGTCTGGAGTACATATTCCGGTAGTTCAGGCCATTTTTGCTGAGCTTCTTCTCTGGTCAGGGGTATAAGCAGGGTATTGCAACGCAGACAGCGTTTAAACATCTGTGCTAAGTTTGATTTATTACCCAAGACTTCAAAAAATTCTTTTAAAAGTGCCTCCCGGCTGAATGCGGAAAGGGTAATGATGTTGATCCGGATTCCTCCCAGGGATAAGGGATAACGGAACCATTGAACAACCGTTTCTTCTTCTTGCCCAAGGATTACCCCTTTGTCCCAGAGACGCACATCAACCCCCAGGACACGAAGCCATTGGACCAAAAAGGCCAGATGAGGGGCAATCCAGAAACGCATCGGTAAAAACTTATAGTCCTCTGTTTTTCAAAAAGGTTGATAGACCATGTTTACCAAAATATCTTTGGGGAATCCTGTCCGTTAATGAAAAGGATCCGAAGCCTTTCGGCTTATGATTCTTTCCCAAACCAAAGCCAGGCCAAAAAGGCCCGTGCTGATCAAAAAGATCGATCTTAATCCAAGAAAGGCCGCCAATATTCCCCCAAGCAACGGGCCGGTCATGTTCCCGATCACCAGGCCGCTTTGAAAGATTCCGAAAATTCCACCTTGATTATTTCCAGGTGTCGAACGCCGGATAATGGTGTTGATCGTCGGGATAATTCCGGAAAAGAAGACGCCCAGACCGCCACGGAGGATTAATAACTGATAAATGTTGGTCACAAAAGCTTGAGGAAAAGATATCAGGGTTATTCCCATTAGCGAACGGCGAAGAATCTTCCGTGGACCGATTCGATCTGATTTTTTCCCCCAAAAAGGTGCAAAGGCCGCATTGACTACCCCCGTAACACCGAAAACGATCCCGGTCACCAGCCCGACATGTGCCGAGGAGACTTTTAGGTATTCCACAAAAAGGCTGAGAAAGGGAGCAACAATCACCGTCGACGACTGAGTCAGAAGCAATAGAAGCAGCAGGACCCTCAATTCCGGAGTATGAATGACATAGCGAAGATTCTGACTCACACTGGATCGATCTTTTTTCTCTTGGGGTACAAAATTTTCCTTTACAAAGCTGATGACAATGATCGCCCCGCAAAAACAAAAAAATGCCGTCCCAAAAAAAAGAGGACGGTAGCCCACAACATGAGCCAGTACCCCACCCAAAAGAGGCCCTCCCACCATTCCGGTAACCAGCGAGGATTGTAGGGTGCCCAAGGCCTGACCGGTTTTTTCTTCTGGTGTGCAAGAGGCCATCAGGGCTAAAGACGGGGCAACGAACCCGGAAAGACTTCCCTGAAAAAATCGGAGAATTAAAAACTGAGGGGCGCTGCGCGCAAACCCCATGAGAAAGTGGGCCAGAGACAAAGCGAACATGGCCCTCACCACCATGAGTTTTCGGCCTTTCCGGTCCCCCAACATACCCCAGACCGGCTGCATGAAGGCGGAGATCATGAAAGGCGCCGAATAGATGAGCCCGCTCCAGATTTTTACCGCTTGTGCCCCTGAAACGCCGAGATCGCGCAGGAAAAAGGGGAGAAAGGGTATGATCATACTCAAGCCGAGTGAGGTAATCAATTGAGCCAGCCAAAGGCTGTAAAGATTTTTTTCCCAGAGTTTCATGAAAAAAAAGGTTTCTTCGGCATCGGGTTATGGCCGATGATGGTCCATAAGTTACCTGAAGTCGAAAAGATCAGGATACCACCGAGCAAGACCAACCTAAGGTATGATTTCGATTCCTGTGGATTAGAAGTCGGAAAGTTTAGAAAGCTTAAATATTTCATCAGAAATGTCCGGCCGCAGGACCAGAGTTTCATAACGTATGGTCAGACCATTTCTCCCTGTTCCATCCTTGATTTCAAAGCGCATCGGTGTTCGGTTTCCGGCTACTTCGGAAAAATCAGAAAAGACTATTTCGACATATTCGTCCTGAGAACGGCCTATGATTTGTGATTTAATGAGCGTAAAGGGTTCTTGATTTAACCAAAGCACTTGTCTAACAGGACCTAGTAATATGAGTTTAACGGTCTTTTCCCCCTCATTTTTGTTGATGTCCATTTGATGGCTGTCATAGGACAAGAGAGGGACACGGCCCCAAAATAATTTCAACAGTTCAACCCCGGGTATTTGGGCCATGGCGGGCCAAGCCCCGAAAAGGGATGGGTTGAATGGGATTTCTTTTTTTTGGGCGACCGAAAACAGGTGGGTTTCTCCCAGAAAGGAAATAAGATACAACATAGGCCGGCCGAAAGGATCGAATATTTCCAAGCGGCAGGCCTGCGGTCCCCTGGCGATCAGGCGAAATTGGAGTCTGTATCTTTCTCCGGGCGCTTGAGCTATAATGACACCCGTTCCTTCTCGTGAGACAGGTTCATCAAGTAGGTCCAACCGATTGATGAGTGTCTGAAAGCTTGAATCGTTTTCTCTCGATGAATCGGCATCGTAGGAATGGGGCAAATCCTGAATAGAGGCAAAAGCCGTTATCGGCAGGGTCAATACCAAACCAAAGAAGAAAACAAGGAGCTTACAAAGTCGGATTTTCCATCACCCCCTTTTCTTCCTCCAGCTTTTGCTGGGCCTCTTTGATTTTTTTCAGGATGTTTTCTTTTTCTTTAAGCGTCGGGTGAATCTCCAGGACATGGCGATAGATCTTCAAGGCCTTTTCCCAAAGACTTTTTTTAACATAGCCATCTCCGAGATGCTCTCCAATGACCGGGTCATTGGGGGCCAGTTTCCAGGCCTTTTCAAGTTCGATGAGGGCCTCATCAAATTTCTTTTTTTTAAAATAGACCCAGCCTAAACTGTCCAGAATATAGCCGTCGTTGGGACGAAATTTAAGGGCCCGCCTTATCAAATTTTCCGCTTCTTCCAACTGGATCCCTCGCTCGGCATAGGTGTATCCCAGGTAATTCAAGGCCATGACGTGGAAGGGGTCTTTTTTTATGGCCGTTTTTAATTGCTGGATGCTTTCTCGCTTCTGCCCTATTTTGTCCAGGAGGACCCCCAGACGGAAATAGAGCTCGGCTTGATCAGGATCGATCTCAATACCTTCTAATAGCACTTTTTGACCCTCCGCGAGGTTGTTTGTCTGCTCATAAAGGGCGGCCAGGGTCAGGTAAATCTCAATCTTTTTGGGGACGATAATCAATGCCTGTCTGAGTAGTTGAATGGCTTCCTCAAACTTTTTTTCTTTCTCCAGAATATAAGAGTGCATGATCAAGGCTTGAGGATAATATTCCGATTGGCTTGAAATGGATGTCAGTAATTCGAGGGCTTGCTTATATTGATTTTGTTCAACCAGGGTGATAGCCAAAAAATATTTAATCTTTTGGTCATCCGGCTTTTCCTGCAGCAGGGAGCTAAACTCTTTAACCGATTGTTCAAGATGCTTGTTTTCCAGATAGATAATCCCAACCTGGAATCGTTTATTGAAATCCTGGTTGGAATTTATTTTTAAGGATTCCAACATCTCATGGCCTTTATCCCAGTTTCCCAATTTTAGCCATTGATTTCCGGCCCGCTCCAGAGCATCCAAATTTTTCGGGTTTTTTTGAAGGACGGTTTGATAGATGGCCAAAGCCTGTTTAGGTTGATCGGTCAGTTCATAAACCTGGCCGAGGCCCATATAGGCATTGATGTGATCAGGGCTGATCTTAATCGTTTCCTGAAAATAGAATCTGGCTTGCTCGTACTCTTTCATATCCAGATAAATTTTAGCCAAGAGAAAGTGCCCTTTCTCGGATTTTGGATTTATTTTAATCAATTTTTGAAAAGATTCCAGGGCCTGAGGGATCTTCTGGGTCTGTAAATCCAAAATACCTAAATTAAAGAGGACCTCTTCGTCCTGGGGATTCAGAGCGGAAAGAGTCTGATAGGCTTTGGAGGCCTCTTCCCATTTTTGCTGGGAGATATAAATCTCCGCTAAAAGGGAATAGGCCTCTTGAAATTTCGGATCCAGGTCAATAGCCTTTTGGGTGTGCAGGAGGGCCTCGGTCTGGTTGGAGGTCTTGAAAAAAAGACGCCCTAAAAAAAATTCTAAAAATGGGGAATCGGGCACCAGGGCCAATGTTTTTTCAATTTCTTCAATAGCACGGGAATCATTATCTTCTTGAGCATAGAGGCTGCCAAGCATAAGACGATAATAGGCTTCGGTTCCATTGTCAGGGGTTTTTAATGGACGTTTACCCAATGGTGTTGTTGGATCGAGCCCCTCCGAAGGCCTTTGAAACCCTCGGCCCTGACACCCGTAGCCGATTAAAATAAAAACAACCATAAGGGTCCATAAAAATATGGAGATAATTGGGGATTTTTTTTCCATAGTTAAATTTTCTGATCCTTGATCTTGGATGTCGGATACCCGAGGTCGCATTTTAAGTTTTTGACATCAGTAAACATCATCAAAATAACCGGCGTTTAAATCTGGAAGCTCTTTTTCCAGATAGGCCTTGACTTTCTTTAAGAGTTTTTGTTCCAACTGTCTGACCCTTTCTCTGGAAACATGAAATTGATCTCCTAAGTCCTGTAAGGTCAGGGGTTCGTCAGATAAGATCCGTTTTTCAAAAATGATGTTTTCCCGCCGACTCAGTCCTTTTTGAAAATTTTGAAGCTTGGTTTTGAAAATAGTCTTTAATTCCATCTCACTCAAAGTTTTTTCAGGAGAGGCTTCTTTGGCAGGCAAAATGGATTTATGATCCACCGAAGAATCCTCGGCAACCGGAGCATCCAGGGAGAGTTCCCATTCTCCCAATCTTTGATCCATCTCAATGATTTCTTTTTCGCTGACCGAAAACTTTTCTGAAAGGAGTTTGGGGGCCGGATCGATCCCTTGGGCCAGTAAACGTCCTTTTTCTTTTTTTAAATTGTAGAAAAGCTTTCTCTGGGCCTGGGTGGTTCCGATTTTAACCAACTTCCAGTTGTCCATAATGAACTTGAGAATGTAGGCCTTGATCCAGAATGAGGCGTAATAAGAAAATTTAATGCCTCGAAAGGGGTCGAATTTTTTTATGGCCTGCATCAGTCCAATATTCCCTTCCTGGATCAGGTCCAATAAATTCTGCATCCAATACCGTTGAAATTCCATGGCGATCTTGACCACCAGACGCAGATTGGAGGTCGTTATTTTATAAGCCAAATCCGAATCCGGGGCCCGGTGATATTGGGTCAGAAGGGTCTTTTCTTCTTCCGATGTGAGGAGGGAATATCGGTTGATCTCGTACAAATAACGCTGCAGAGGGTCATAAGGGACCACCTGACCCTTTGAAGAGGGTTTGGCTTCCGGTTCCTTCTCCCCGGTGAGAACATCCCAAGTATTTTCAGACGATGAGCTATCCATTATTTCAAATGTACTGTCGGTCATAGAGGTTGTCAAGGAATAAAAAAGGCCTTTTCTTGCAGGAAAAAGCATAAGTTCCCCAACCCCCGGACTCCGAAGGTTTTATTTCCAATCCCGAACTATCTACTTCCAAACCCGTTGGTCTTCGATCTTCTTCGACCCTTGGGGCAAAGAGCCTTTGGGAAGAAACTGGACCTCGCCACGGACTCGCAAGATTTCCTGGATCACTTTTTTAACGGCCCCGGATAATTTCTCCAACTCAGGACAAGGATGATCCAGTTCGGCTTGAAAGGTCATCCGGTCCTGATGCCCATCCCGTGTCACCACCACCCGGCAAGCGCCTATTTCATCAAATTTGGCGGCCACGGTATCCACCAAACCCGGATGGATGAACATACCCTTGACTTTGGTCATTTGATCGACCCGGCCAATTATTTTCATCAGTCGGGGTGAAGTCCGGCCGCAGGGACAAGGTTCTTCGCTGATATAGGACAAGTCCCCACTTCCGAACCGGATCAAGGGATAAACCTTATTAAAACAAGTGCCCACCACTTCTCCGGTTTCACCGGGGGCGCACTGTTTTCCGGTTCGGGGATCAACGATCTCGACGATGCAATCCTCAGGAATATGCATGCCGCTTTTCTGGGCACACTCAAAACCCAAACAGCCGATATCGGCCGTCCCATAACTTTGGCGGATCATGAGTCCCCGCAGTTCGGATTCCAGACCCTCTCGAAGGGATTCGGGCAGCATTTCAGCAGCTACAAAGGCTGTTTTCAAGGTTAGGTCTTTGGGGGGATTAAGGCCCATTTCTTTGGCCTTCTGGACGATAGAAAAGAGAAAGCTGGGGGTTCCCAAAAAACCTGTTACCTTCAGATCCTTCATAATCCGGACCTGGAGTTCCGTGTTTCCGACCCCGGCCGGGATACTCCGGCAGCCTAAGATCCTTAATGAGGAATCCAACATAAAACCGAAAGGGACCAGATGGAAATTAAATGTGATTTGGCAGAGATCCCCAGTTCGAAAACCACCGGCGTATAATGCCTGGGCCCAACGGGTGTCTTCATAGACCATTTCTCCCGGCTCATAGATAGGCCCAGGAGAAATAAAAATACGGCCGAGTTCTTCCGGCCGAACCCCGTTAAAACCGCCGAAGGGGAGATTCTTTTTCTGTAAGCCGACGAGATCGGCCTTTTCGGTAATAGGCAGTTTCTCCAGGTCGTTGATGGTCTTTATATCTCCGGGTTTCAGTTTAGCCTGGTCTAATTTTTTTTTAACGGCCGGTGCCTTTTTATAAGCATAGGCCATAAGTTGTCTTAATTTCCTGTTGTGAAATTGCTGCCGTTCCCTGGCGCTCACGGTTTCCATTCTGGAAAAAAAACCTGAACGGCGGTCATTTGAAGATATCATGACTTATCCCTTTTTAATAAGGATTCAAAGATTCGAGGGGGAGGGGTTTTCTGTACCTGAAGGTTTAAGGTTGAAGAAAACCCGTGAACCGTAAACCTTAACCCTGACATCTTATACCTTATACTGGTTTTTTACCTTGAACCTTAAACCTTGGACCTTGAACCTCTTTTGATTGCATCGTTACTTCTTCGGCGGAAAGGTCTCCTCAAAAGGAACGATAATGGATTTCTTGTTGGGGCCTATAAAGGTGGCGGTCCCATTGACTGTGATGGGAAAATTAAAATCCCCAATGCCCTCCCACCATTTTTTAACCAGGTCCGCAGGAGAGATGTTCTTTTCAATACGAGCCTTACTGTCGCGAACATTGGGATTGCCGCTGACGACAAAGGCATCAAAGGATCCCATAATTCTAAAAAAGTCGGTGGTTCTGGGAGGGATAGTATTATTTTCATAAACAGTAACACTATTGATTTCGGCATCCTCAAAAGAAATAGAAAATTTCATCTCATCCAGCATCCATTTAACCGCACTTGGATTTTTAATAGAATAAATAAAGGCTAAAATCAGCGGCGAGCCCCTACGTTCCTGCGTATCCAGGTAAAAAGACCAATAGCCGGCCACTTCAACCCGTTCCAGCTTGATCACCGGAGTTTTTTCGGCAGCCAGCCCAGGCCAGGCGAACAGGCTTAAAATCCCAATCCATAAGGTCAAGACAAGTATATTTTTTTTCATAATACCCTCCCTTAGGTTAACCACCGTTTGCGACGTTTATAATGTTTAACTTCTCGGAAGCTCTTTCGGGTTCCCAGATCGGTCAAACCCAGATAGAAGTCTTTGATGTCCGGATTTTCCAATAGCTTTTCGGCTGTGTCGTCCATAACGATCCGCCCGTTTTCCATAACAAAGGCATAAGGGGCGATGCTTAAGGCCAGTTTGGCATTTTGTTCCACCAGAAGGATGGAGATTTTGGATTCCTCATGAAGTCGGGTGATGATATTGAAGATCTCTTTGATCAACATGGGGGCCAGTCCCATGGAAGGTTCATCCAAAAGCATCAGCTTCGGATTGGCCATCAAGGCCCGGCCCACCACAGTCATTTGCTGTTCTCCCCCGCTGATAAAACCCGCAGTTTCATACCGTTTTTCTTTTAAACGAGGGAAAAAATGATAGACCATTTCTAATCCGTCTTTTACGGCCCGCCGATCCCGCCGCAAGTGAGCCCCGACGATGAGATTTTGTTCCACCGTCAGATGTTCAAAGACACGACGGCCTTCAATCACCTGAACGATCCCTGATTTGGCGATTTCCTCGGCGTTTTTCTTGTCGATCCGTTCTCCCATGAAGACGATACTTCCATCCGATACCTTTCCGTCCTCATGTTTGAGCAGACCGGAGATGGCCTTCAGCGTGGTGCTTTTCCCCGCCCCGTTGGCTCCCAGGAGGGCCACAATCCCCCCCCTAGGCACTTCTATGGAAACCCCCTTGAGGACCAGAATAACCTCATGGTACTTAACTTCAATGCTGTTAATCTTCAGGATCGATTCCTCAGCCAACAACCTTACCTCTTTGGAAAAAAATCAACTTTCAGCTTATAACTATCAGCAATCAATAGTCAGCGATCAGTAAAAATATTAAGGCAAAAGGCTGACCGTCGAACGCTTTTATACTACCAGCCCATCCATTCCTTTTCCCATTTTGCAGGCCATCGTTTTTTCAAATCAACGGCCTCCACCAAGACAAATTTCCCCTTTTCAATTTTATAAATTGGGCATCCGGTAGCCGGACGATGATCCGTGGCCGAAAAACTGACCGGAAGGGAACCCACCCCGAGGTCCTTCTTTTTAAAGGTCTCCATGGCCTTCATAATCCCTTCGCCGTTTAATCGGCCTTGTTTATCGGCCACTTTCATGGCTTCGGACAAAAGAAGGACTGCACCCCAGGCCTGGACTGTTCTAACCAGTCTTTTCTCGGTAGGAACATTAGGATTAATCTTTTTGGCGTAGGCCATTATTTTATCCATCAAGGGTGCTTTGCCTCCAAAGAAGGCACAAACAGCAGCCCCCATGACCCCTTCGGCGGCCGGTCCGGCCAGACGGGGCAGGTTTTCATCAATGCCCCAGACATTGGTGATGTGGTCCGCGCCCAAGCCGAGTGCATAAGCATCCTTCAGGGCAGTGGCCACCGACATGGCCGTATTCCCATGCCAGACCAGGTCAGGCTTAAACTGCTTGGCGCCGAGGATCTGGCTCTTGGTATCCAGGGCGGTCAGAGGCACATCCTGGTCTGGTCCCACTTCAAACCCCAAAATGGCGGCCTGATCTTTGATGGCCTTAATAGGGGCGGTACCGTAGGGAGAAGAGGCGGCAAAAAAGCAGACCAGCCTGGGCTTTTCGCCCTTTTCCCTGCGTACCATGTATTTGGGGCTCTTTTTCCAGACATGATCATACCAGGCCGTAAGGGCCGCCCGGGCACCGGTAGAATAATCAGAACAGAAGAAAAGGTTGTACGGGGTTTTCTTAGGATCGGTCAGATGAGCGGAGTAACCAGCCGATACATACGGCATCTTATCTTTGGTTACGGTTGGGGAGAGGGCTTCGGTATCCCCAGTGCCCCATCCCAAGACGGCTACAACTTTGTCGAAGTCGCGGAACCTCTTGTAGGTGGTAATGGCTTCCGGGATTCGATAACCGTAATCAAATTGGTATAATTTTATTTTTTTACCGTTGATTCCCCCAGTATCATTTACATAGGCAACCGCCTCGGTTACTCCCAGGGCATAATCTTTGCCCACATCCGCTGTCCCTCCGGAAATGTCAATAATGGACCCGATCTTGATTTCCCCTTTAGCGGGCTCGACCTTTAGGGACTCGGTCTTGCCTTTTGCTTGGGCCCAGACCAGGCCAGAAGCACCTATTAAAACCGTCAATAATGCAGTTGCCCAAAAAAATGTTTTCTTTCTCATCATGACAACCCCCTGTCGTTTTATTTACTCATTTATTATTTCCATCGGATTTTCATCTAGTACGAAAACGGCCAAAGATTAAAATAATTTTTGATCTGCCACCAGCGATAAGCCAATCCGTTGGGTTCGTACATCAAAAAGAGACAAATGGCCAGGCCGAAAGTGGCTTCCTTGAGGAACAAAAACTTCATGGTTAATGCCGGATATATGGGGGTCAGAGGAATAATGGCGAATTTTAATCCTTCCATAACCAGGACCATAAACAGGGACCCGAAAATAGTCCCGTAGATACTGCCCACCCCACCGATAAGGATCACACCGACCAGCCATAGGGACCAGAACCAGGGAAAATGTTCCGGGCTCAAAGCCGACAGGGTGCTGACCCAGAAGGCCCCGGCAATCCCGCCGATAAAACCGGCCACAAAAAAGGCCATCAGTTTATAGGTGATGATATTGATCCCCATGGTGGAAGCGGCAATATCGTTGTCCCTGATGGCGATCCAGGCCCTCCCGACCTTGGAACGAAGCAGGTTGGCCACTCCCATGATCAAGAGGATGCTCAAAACAGCTCCTAAGAAGTAGACCTTGATATCCGTATCCATGACCAGGGGCCCAATGGTGATGGTTCCAGGGGGCAAAGAAAAAGCTTGACCCCGGCCGCCGATCCGGCTGACGTATTGGGTCAGAATAAAATCCACAGTAACAAACTGGGCCGCCAGGGAGGTCATAATCAGATAAAAGCCTTTGACTTTGGCTGAAGGCAATCCAAATAGGACAGACCAAAGCCCGGCTACAAGGCCTCCGATAAGCATGGACAACAAATAGGGAAGATGAAGTTGAAGCATAAGCAGGGTGGTGGTGTAGGCCCCGACAGCGATAAAAGCCGCATGTCCGAGGGTCACCTGCCCGCAATAACCGATCAGGAGTTGCACGCCCAAGGCCCCCATAATGGTATAGGCCACCAGATTGGCCACCCCGACCCAATAGAGGCCCCCCCCATAGGGGAGAAGAAAAAAAATAAAAAACCCCAAAAAGATCATCTTACCGATGACGAACCGGGTCTGCCACCAGGCATGGTCCTGTTGATAATATTCGTGGTAAAGGCCGCAGGGCAGATGCTGCATGGTTAAACCCTCTCGATCTTTTCCCAGCCCCAGAGTCCGTGGGGTCTAAAAAGTAAAATAATGACCATAAATATGAAAGGGGCAATTTCTTTTACCCCGCCGGGGGTGAACCGTTCTAGATAGGTCCCGCTCAAATTTTGCAAAAGACCGATGACGATTCCTCCGACAATGGCCCCTGGTACGGAGTTCAGCCCTCCCAAAACCACGGCCGGTAAAACCAATAATCCCAGATAGCCGACCGAGATATTCAGCCCGTTGATATTGCCCAGCAAGGCCCCTCCCACCCCAGCGGCAATAAAGGCAATCCCCCAGGCAATGGCATAAACGAAACGAGCACTGACCCCTAAGGAAAGGGCGGCCATTTCGTCGTCGGCCGTGGCCTGCATGGCCAAACCCCAGCGGGTATATTGAAAGAAGGCCACAAAAATCAGCAACAGAACAATGGCGGCGGCAAAACTCCACAAATAGACCTGACCGATAATAATCCCGCCGATGTCGATGGGTTCCATGGGGAAGACCGAGGGACTGAAGATGACCGTGTCGGTTCCAAAAATGAACTCGACAATCCCCCGGAAGAAAAAAGATAATCCAACGGTGACCATAATGACCGTCAAGACCGGCTCTCCGATCAGCCTGTCCAGGAAGATCCTCTCGGTAATGAGTCCCAAGATAAAACCGATAATGACCGTACAAAGAAGGGCCAGGATAAAGGGAAAACCCCAGAGATAAAAGGTCAGACAGACATAAGCCCCGATCAAGGTCAGCTCGCCCATGGCCAGGTTCAACACCCCGGAGCATTTATAGATCAAGGTCCAACCCAGGGCGACCAAGGCATAAATACCGCCCATCAGGATACCGGTAATCATGACCTGAATAAACAAGTTCATGTTTTTTCCTCCTCAACAGGTAGCTCCAGGATATGGAGATCGGTCTTAATGTGGACCAGGCGTCCGTCTTCATAGGTGATGGTGGTATCCATGTGGACGTTATCCCGGTCTTCATACATGGCCTGAACGATATCTCGATAGCGATTTTCCAAAAAGGACCGTCTCAGTTTTCGGGTGCGGGTCAATTCTTCGTCATCGGCGTCGAATTCTTTATAGAGATTGATGAACTTCCGGACCTTGGCCACAGGTTTAAGGCTTTTGTTGGCCTCCTGGATCTGGTTTTTCACCAGATCATAGACCTCCGGTTTCTGCGACAGTTCATGGTAACTGGTGTAATTAAGTTTTTTTTCATCGGCCCATTTGCCGACTACGGCATAATCTATACAGATCACGGCCGTGACAAACGGTTTTTCATGCCCAATGATCCAGGCATCCGTAAGATAAGGAGAAAATTTCAATCGAGTTTCAAGATATTGAGGAGAGAAAATAGACCGGTCGCTCAATACCAACACATCTGTGGTCCGGTCAAAAACCACCAGATGTCCGTCTTCATCTATGAACCCTTTATCGCCCGAATAGAGCCATCCATCTCTAAGGGTTTTGGCCGTGGCCTCGGGATTTTTATAGTATCCGAGAAAAACCGAAGGGCTTTTGGAAATAATCTCCCCTTCTTCGTCAATCCGAACTTCAGTCTGGGTAATCGGTGTCCCGACTGTATCGAATTTAATATCCCCATTGCGGTGCAGCACCGAGATTCCGGCGATTTCGGTCTGGCCATAAATCTGTTTGAGGTTCACACCCAGGGCATGAAAAAAGCGGAAATGATCCGGCCCCATGGCTGCCCCGCCGGTGTAGGCATTCCGGATTCGGGAGAGTCCCAGATGATCGCGCAGTTTTTTGAATACCACGGCATGGGCCAGTCCGTCCAATATTTTCCAGCCCAGGGGAATCGGTTTTTTCTTAAACTTCAGATCAGCCACATGATAACCGATTTTCATGGCTGTCTTAAAAAAGGACCTTTTAATCCAGGTGGAGTCCAGATGCTTGACCTGAACGGAACGGGTCATTTGCTCGTACATACGCGGAGGTGCGAACATGACATGAGGTCCGATTTCGCGGATATTTTCCTGGGCGGTCTCCGGTTCTTCGGGAAAATTGATGGTGAAACCCACTTGTAATCCGCAGGAAATAGACATCATCTGTTCCCCGATCCAGGCAAAAGGTAGAAAAGAGACAAAATCGTCTTCCGGGGTGCAAGGATCGACGTCCATCATATTCTGACCCATGGTCAGCAAGTTGTAATGGGAAAGGAGTGCCCCTTTGGGCAAGGCCGTGGTCCCGGAGGTATAAAAAAGCAAGGCGACATCGCCGGCCTTCCCTTGGGCAACTATTTTTTCAAAAATGCCGGGGTCTTTTTCATCCAATTCCTTTCCTTTTTGCATCACCTCTTTTAGACTGATCAACAGCGGATCATGGTAATCCCTCATCCCTTTGGGGTCATCCCAGATGATCTTTTTTAAAAAAGGACATTTTTCCTGAACGGATAAAGCCTTGTCCACTTCCTCCTGACCTTCGCCCACCAGAAAAACAGCGTCGGAGTGGTTGATGATATAGGCCACTTCGTCCGTAAGAGAGTCTTGAAAAAGCCAGACGGCGATTCCGCCTACCGACAGAGTAGCCATTTCCATCCATAAACCTTCAGGGCGGTTATCCCCGATCATAGCCACCTTGTCACCCCGTTTTAATCCCAGACTGACCAGACCCAGAGCAATTGCTCTGACATTCTCCAAGTAGTCTTTCCAGGTGATTCGACGCCAGATCCCGAATTCTTTTTCACGCATAGCCGCTTTGGAATCCCCAAACCTTTTGGCCGTCTCGATAAGGACCTTGGGCAGGGTCGAGTCTTCACTGATCTGGAAAGGAGGGGCTTGAACCTTATCTCCGAGTGGCATAGAAGTCCTCCTCACCCAGATAGGCCTCGATCACCTGAGGATTGTTTTGTATGTCGCTTGGGATGCCGGTGGCTATTTTATGGCCGAAGCTGAGGACCGAGATGCGATCCGAGATGTCCATCACCACTCCCATGTCGTGTTCTACCAAGATACAGGTCACTTTCCAGCGTCCTTCCAGATTGATATCCAGGATAAAGCGGGCCATATCCTCCACCTCTTCCAGATTCAATCCGGCCAGAGGTTCATCCAGGAGAAGCAATTGAGGATTTAAGGCCAAGGCCCGGCCTAGTTCAACCCGTTTTTGCAGACCATAGGGCAGCATGCCAACTGTTTTATTGCGGATGGATTCAATTTCAAGCAGGTCAATAATCTCTTCCTCAATAAACTCCCGGGCTTTGATTTCTTCACGGGCTGTTTTCCCAAAATAAATGGATCCGCTGAGGATGCCTGACTTCAAGTGTATATGGCGACCTAAGCGGATGTTGTCGAGCACGGTCATCCCCCGAAATAATTCGATCTTTTGAAAGGTCCTCGATATGCCCAGTTGAGCCCGATGATGAGGTCTTACTTTAGTGATATCCTCCCCTTTAAAGGCAATGACTCCGTTTTGGGGATGATACAGTCCATTGATGCAGTTCAATAGAACGGTTTTACCGGCCCCATTGGGACCAATAATGGAATGGATCTCACCCTCACGGACATCAAAACTGACCCCGGACAAGGCAGCCACTTTTCCAAAGAACATGTTTATTTCATCTGCTTTCAGCAGTATTGGCCCAAGGCGGCGGGATGACATCCGGCCTTTCTCCTTTGAGAAAAAAAAGGGTTCAAAAAACTAAAATTTTACCTTATAACACATTTTCCCATTTTTTTAACATTTTTTATAAGATACTTCCCTGGAAAAAGTAAAAACCCTAACGAACAAATATTGGGGAACTATTTTCTATGCAGACCGGTTGTTTCAGAACCTTGAGGAAAATGGACTTTGAATAGTTTTAGGTAGGATGTCTTCTCAATCAGCCACTAAGAGAAATGAGCGGCAATTCCCTTCTCAGTAAAATGAATAAAGAGATACTCTGATCTCGATCAGTACACCGAGATGATCGGGGGCCCAACAGTGCGGAGAAAATCTTTTAATTTTTTTTCATCTGTCGGTCGAACCCGAAAGACTGCACCACGGGTTTTTTCCCCTTCTTCTTCGGGCAGGGTGACCACACTTACCAGATAAAGCTCCAGCTCCTTAAAGTACTTAAGCGCTTCGACCATAGACCCAATCCGGTTTTCCAGCTCTAATTCAACCCGAACGCTCGGTCGGTCGATCCCCAGGACTTCGATAAAGGTCTCCAGAATATCGGAACGGGTGATCAGCCCGACCAAATGATCCTGTTCAACTACCGGCAAGGCCCCTATTTTGTGATCGTAGATTATCTTGGCCGCCGCTTCAATCGGTTCATCCGGTGACACGGTAATTACTTTTTTGATCATAAAACTGGAAATTTTGATTCGGTCTAATAAATAATTCAATTCAAAAATGGAAAGGGTGCTGGAATCGGAAGCGCCGGCCTTCCGGACGTCATGTTCCGTCACTATGCCCACTAATTTTCCCCCCTGGACCACAGGCAGGTGACGGATCCTCTTTTGGTGTATGAGACTCATCGCCTTTAACAGAGTCTGATCCGGGTTTACTGTTATGACCTCGGTGGTCATCCTTTTTCTGACTAACATAGGAGGGCCTCCTTCTTTGAATTGGGGATATGCTTATTAAATGGCACGTCTCTTCATAACAGGGTTCCCCTGGCAAAGGAACCGACAAGGATATCTACTTACCTTATTTTCCCCCTGCGGAGCGGAAAATTTCAACCTTCTTTTTTTACAGGTTTATTTTAGGGGGAAACAGACAGGCCGTCAAGAAAATTAGACTGCCTTGGTATTACCACGGATCAACAAAATCGTGACCTGTCCCTTCGAAGGCTTCGGCAGGAACTGACTTCAATCCCTCCATGATCCATTTGCGGGTATCCGCCGGATCAATGACCGCATCAATTTCAAGGTGAGCGGCCATATTAATGGCCTTCCCAACTTCATACGACCGGGCCACCAGCTTATGGTATAACGCTTCCCGCTCCTCGGGGTTTTGGATCGCCTCAAGCTCCTTTCGGTAACCGGCCTTGACCGCCCCTTCCAGTCCCATGCCGCCGAATTCTCCCGAAGGCCAGGACACGGTGAATAAAGATTCATGAAAGCCGCCTTTGGCCATGGCCATGGCTCCGAGGCCGTATCCCCGGCGTAATACAACCGTGAAGAAAGGTATCTTTAAATGTGAGCCGATCACATACATACGGCAAACATGACGGACCTGGGCGCGCTTCTCGATCTCCGGTCCAACCATGAATCCCGGCGTATCGCAAAGGGAGAGTATCGGCAGACCATGGGCATTGCACAGCTGCATTAAACGTGCTGCCTTGTCTGCATCTTCCGCTTCGATAGCCCCGGCTGTGTGCATGCAGTCATTGGCCATAAGGCCGAAGGGCCTGCCCTCGATGCGCATCAAGCCCGTAACCATACCGGGGCCGAATTTGGGTCGCATCTCAAGAA
>CAWDKY010000017.1:0-511895 GCA_963802945.1 uncultured delta proteobacterium | reverse complement strand
GAATAATCTGTCGGAAACGGCGTTTTTGGTTCCGGTCGGGAATGATTATGAACTGCGATGGTTTACACCCAAAGTGGAAGTGGATCTCTGTGGTCATGCCACCTTGGCCAGTGCCTTCGCCGTGTTTGAATATGTAAATCCCCAGGCACGACGAGTGGACTTCCAAACCAAGAGCGGGCCATTATCGGTTGAACGCCGTCAGGACTTGTTGGTCATGAATTTTCCGGCCAGACGACCAGAACCTTGTACCCCTCCGGATCAACTGAGCGAGATACTGGGGATTCCTCCGGTACAAACATTCCAGGCCAGAGACCTTCTTGTGGTCTATGAAAAGGAGGATCAGGTTCGCAGCCTCCAACCCGATATAGAAAAGCTGGCGGCCTTGGATACCTTTGCGGTGATCGTTACTGCCCCCGGTGAAAAAAGTGATTTTGTCTCCCGTTTTTTTGCCCCGAAGGTCGGCGTTGCCGAAGATCCAGTCACCGGGTCCGCTCACTGCACCCTGATTCCCTATTGGTCCAAACGCCTCGGGAAAAAAGAGCTTCATGCCCTTCAGCTCTCCGAGCGAGGCGGAGAACTTTTCTGCGTTGACCAAGGGGATCGGGTCTCTATCGGAGGCAAGGCCGTGGCCTTCCTGTCAGGGATGATCAAAATAGAAACGAAGTAAGGATCAACCTCATAACAATTTGTCAAGGCCATCCTTTCCTACGAATTCTTGACGCCCCTTTTTGATAATCATCATTTAGCGGCCATACGCATTCCACCGTCCAGGCGAATGACCTCGCCATTTAGCATGGGGTTTTCGATGATATGGGCGGCCAGCCGGGCGAATTCAATCGACCGGCCCAGACGCTGTGGAAACAGGGTCGTTTTGATTAACGATTCCTTGACTTTTTCCCCCAGCCCCTGAAGCATCGCGGTTTCAAATATGCCCGGGGCGATGGTCATGATTCGAATCCCGTATCCGGCAAATTCACGGGCTATCGGCAAGGTCATCCCTACTACACCGGCCTTGGAAGCGGCGTAAGCGGCCTGACCGAATTGGCCTTCAAAAGCGGCTATGGAGGCCGTATTGATCACCACCCCTTTTTCTCCATCCTCATTGGGAGGATTTTTGACCATCTGCTCGGCGGCCAGCCGGATCACATTCATGGTGCCGATCAGATTGATCTGGATCACTTGATTAAATTGACTTATCGGCAAGGGCCCATCTTTCCCTAAGATCTTTCCCGGCGTTGCCACACCGGCACAATTGACAACAAAATGAATTGCACCAAAGGCCGCCATGGTCTGATCGATAGCGGCTTTAACGCTCTTCTCCTCCGTCACATCGGTCTTACAATAGATGCAATTTTCTCCCAATTCCGAAGCGATCTTTCGCCCACGATCTTCTGCAAAATCCAGGATTGAAATCTTCGCTCCTTTTTCCAAAAGATATCGAACCGTGGCCTCACCCAAGCCGGATGCTCCTCCGGTAATTAAAGCCACCCGATCTTTGATTTCCATAAGGACTCCCCTTTCTTCCTAATTTTTTCTCATTTTCCTCTTGACCCTTTTTTTTGCCTATTCTATACTTTTACCTTTTAAAAACCAATTATTTTTCAAAAAATACACGGGGGTTTAACACCATTCCCCATAGGAGGTTAAATGCAATATCGGAAGTTCGGAAAATTGGATTGGAAAGTCTCGGCCCTGGGTTTTGGCGCCATGCGCCTGCCGCTCAGGAGCAACGACCCGGCACCCGGGAATACGGACGTCGATGAACCGGAAGCCATCAAGATGATCCGTCAGGCTATCGACCAAGGCATTAATTACTTGGATACGGCCTATCCTTATCATGGCGGGAGAAGCGAGGTGATTGTCGGCCATGCCTTAAAAGACGGGTATCGTGAAAAGATAAAACTGGCCACGAAAATGCCTTCCTGGTTAATTGAAAAATATGAGGATTTTGACAAATATGTGAACGAACAACTGGGGAAGCTTAAAACCGACCATGTCGATTTTTATCTGTTACACGGCTTGAACAAGCAACGTTGGCTGAAGCTGCCGCGACCTGGATGTTCTTAAATGGGCCGAAAAAACTATCGCCGACGGGCGGATTCGGCACCTTGGCTTTTCTTTTCATGACGACCTGGAGGCGTTTAAACGAATCGTGGATGATTATGATAAATGGACCCTTGGCCAGATCCAGCACAATTACATGGATATCGAATACCAGGCCGGAACCGAAGGATTGAAATATGCGGCTGAAAAAGGTTTGGCTGTTGTGATCATGGAGCCTCTGAGGGGTGGGCAACTATCCAAAGAGCCGCCGGAGTCGGTGAAGACCATATGGGAAAGTTCAAAAATAAAGCGAACACCGGCGTACTGGGCCTTGCAGTGGCTATGGAATCAACCGGAAGTCTCCGTGGTCCTTAGCGGAATGAGCACCATGCAACAGGTGATTGAAAATATCGCCAGCGTCGAACACTCTGCCATCGGTTCACTGGGGGAAAAAGAGCTGTCGCTTTTTGCCGAAGCCCGAGAACAATACCGCAAGCTCAGTCCGATCCCCTGCACCAACTGCGGATATTGTATGCCCTGTCCCAACGGCGTGGATATTCCGCATGCCTTCCATTATTATAACGATGCTATGATGTACAATGATGCCCGAACGGCCAGATTCCGCTATCGCGAGAAGGCCAAGGAGGCCTGGGCGGATAATTGTATCGAATGTCTGGAATGTGAAGAAAAGTGCCCTCAGGGAATCCCTATTTCCGAATGGCTTAAAAAAGCCCATGACTATCTGGGACCAAGGAAGAAGGCTTAAAACCTATTGGAATCCAGAATCCAGGAGCAAGAATTCAGAATGGAAATGAACCAATAACAGGTTTTATTGTGAATCCTGACTTCTGACTCCTGGATTCTATGCATTTTAACAACACTCAATTACAAAACATGCCTGAAATAAATCCTTAGATGATAATTTGTAAGAATCGAAATAGGAGGAATGAATGAGTTGGGTAACAATAGATCAAGAAAAATGTAACCAATGTGGCATGTGTGCCAGGAGATGCACCCGTTGCTTTACCAATAACGACGGCGTGATATCGGTTCAGGCCGATGAAGAATGCTGTGTCTTATGCGGACATTGCGTGGCGCTCTGCAGGACTTCAGCCATTACCCATCATCGGATGGATATGAACAATTTTCCACCGATAAGCGATGAAATCCCTTTGGATCCGGATGAATTTCTTCAGTTTGTCCGGCAGAGAAGAAGCCATAGAGGGTTCAAAAAAAAGTCGGTCCCTCGTGAGGATCTGAATAAATTAGTGGAGATTTGCCGCTATTGCCCGACGGGGAGCAATCTGCAAACCGTACAGATCAAAATCATCACCAACCAGAAAAAGATGCAAAAACTTTCCGATCTTACGGTTGATTATTTTATGAAGATGATCAACCAGGTCGAAAAGAAAATCAAAAAGATCGTTTCCAAAGGGGGAAAAATTACCGAAGATCTGGCCTTGCAGAAAGAGATTGCCGTTCGTTACCAACGATTGGGATTGGCCAAAGAATTGGGGATCGATCCCATTTTGCATCGGGCGCCGGCAGTGATGATTTTCCATTCACCTCCAAATCCCAGCACCCCCAAAGATGATTGTGTGATCGCTGCCCAAACCGTCGTTTTGGCGGCCATGACCATGGGCCTGGGTACTTGCTATATCGGCCTCTTTACTAAAGCGGCCTGCAATTATCCCTTGATCCCCAAAGCCTTGGATCTCCCACAGGGAAACGAGGTTCACAGTGTTCTGGTTATAGGATATCCCAGTTTAAAATATGTGAGGGCCGTTGATCGGAAACCCATGGCGGTCCAGTGGGAGGAATAAAAAGGAAGGGTTCTAGGATTCAAGGGGTCAAGGGGTCAAAAAATTTCCGGGATAAGGTTTAGGGTTTAAGATTTTTCCTGAAATCCCTGGCCCCTTGAATTCTTTTGTTCAATTCATCTCTTTTGGGAATGATTCGCTTACTTCAACTGATCCCTTGTAAATCCCAGGACCTGCCGGCAGACCACCAGCATCTGGATCTGACCGGTTCCCTCGAAAATGTCGTTGATTTTGACATCCCGCATCCATTTCTCTGCCAATATTTCCTTTGAATAGCCCAGTGGTCCGAGGAGCGCCACACACCTCTGGCAGATTTGGCTGCATGCCTTACCGGCCTTGGCCTTTCCCATAGAGGATTCCAGGCTGTTTCGGAGGGCCTTGTCAAGCATAGAGGCCGATTGCCAGACCAGAAGCCTGGCTGCTTCAAGGTTGGCCTCCATATCCAGGATTTCTTTCTGAACAGCGCTCAACGAATGAATACCACGGTCGTAGGGGAAGGTAACCCCTGCTTCTTCCAGTTTCCCCTTGGTGAATTCCAGAGCGGCCCTGGCCACACCTAGGGCCATCGAAGCTACTGCCGGGCGTGTGGCGTCGAAGGTCGCCATAGCGCCCCCCTGTCCGCCTTTGGCTGCTTTAACATCCGGTGAACCGAGGATGTTGTCAAAGGGAATACGGCAGTCCTCGAAAACAAGAGAAGCTGTGTCCGAGGCCCTGATCCCCAGCTTATGTTCCAGTTTAGTCAAGGTCATGCCTTTTCGGAATTTTTCAACGACAAAGCTTTTAATGGCCGCCCGCCCCTTGCTTTTATCCACTGTTGCCCAAACGACAACGGCCTCGCAGCGTTGGCCGGCGGTCACAAAGATCTTCTCGCCGTTTATTATCCATTCATTGGTGGCCGTGTCGAGCTTGGCGGTGGTAGACACAGCGGCTGTGTCGGATCCAAAACCGGGTTCGGTGATGGCCATGGCGCAGTACAGATGACCAAAACGTTTCTTTTGGTCCGGCGTGGCTACGGCATTGATGGCCGCATTGCCCAGGCCGGTATTGGAAGCAGCGCTGCCCATCATAGGATCCCCTGCGGATTGTTCCTCACTTAGGACAATCAGGTTGATAAATCCGCCGTCACCAGGACCCGGCTCCATCATGATTTTTTGGGTGTTGGCATTAAGTTCTTTTATTCGATTTATTTCTTCCGGTTTTAATTCCTGATGTTCATGATCATCATAAAACCGTGCAAGACTCCTTAAATATTCAGCACCTTTTTGGGCTGATTTTTTAGCTTTTAACGTTTTGGGCGTAAATGAAAAATCAATCATGGTTTTCCTCCTTATTAATCGAAGCCTGTTTCAGCTTCGCTGTATGATATCAGGGTATAGTTCAGGTTTTTTTCTTTTTCGATCAGCCGATGGCCAGTCCTTCCATGGTGTCAAAACCACGGCCGTTCCTGAACCATAACTCCACCGGATGTTCACGGATATATCCGTGTCCGCCCAAAACCTGTACCCCGTAATCCGTGATCAGCATCGTCTTGTCGGCACAATACATCTTGGTCAGTCCAGCGTCCCGGGTGGCATCCTCTTGCCGGTCCAGCCGCCAGGCCGTCCGCCAGACCATCAACCGCATCCCGGCCACTTCAATGGCCGATTCCCCCAGCATCCAGGCCACCGCCTGCCGGCTGGCTATCGGCTCCCCAAAGGCAATTCGCTCCTTGGCATATTTAATCGCATACTCATTCGAGGCCCGCGATACCCCCACGGCCATGGCACACAGATTGGCCCGGGAGAGATTCAGCAGTCTCATGAAGTTAATCCCTTTATCCCCCCCCAGCCGCCGGGCAATGGGTACCTCAACATCCTTGAAAATCACCGGAAAAAGAGGCAATGGCTTGAAGCCCATGTTCTTCTCCCGTTCTCCCACCGTCACCCCTGGCGTGTTTTTGTCCACAATAATCGCTTCGATGGCCGCGGCCCCAGCCCCTTTGGCTGTGGTGGCATACACCAAGATCTGTTCCGCCTGGTCGGCCAACGGCACCATGCATTTGGCCCCGTTCACAACCATCACGTCCTTCTGCATCTCCACCGTCGTATGTAATACCGTCGGTTCAAAGGTGATCCGCTTCTCCATCAAGGCCGCGGTCGCCGGGTAAAACTTCTCTCCGCAAAACTTGGGCAGCCATTCCTCTTTCTGTTCCTCGGTCCCATATTCCAGAACCGGTATGGCCATCAACAGGGGTGATAGGGCCCCTATGGCCAGACTAACATCTCCCCAGGCCAGCTCTTCGGCCATGATGGCCGCATTGACCGCCGAGCGGCCCATCTCATATCCCCCAAATTTCTCGGGAATAATATTGGGACAAAATCCCAGCTCCCAGACCTTGGCCAAAAGTTCGGCCGGCAGTTCATCTTTTTCATCACAATCCCGGGCCATGGGCCTCAGCTCCTTCTCGGCAAATTTGCGCATCATGTCTTGAATCTGCTTCTGGTCTTCATCTAATGTAAAATCAGCCATCTATCTTCCTCCTTCGTTAGTTAGGATTCCTTAAATCTTACGTTGGGGACATATAGAAATTCTCTAATTCCTACAGGTCTTCCGCGAAAAATCATCGGTATGGGTTAAAACGCATCCAATAATTCCGAGCGCTCGTTCACTTTTTCAGCTTTTTACCATAGTTATCCCGAATAAGTCAAGGTAAAAAAAGCGGGAAATAGGGTCAAAAAGGTATAAAAAAAACATTTTTCTTGACAGGCAGCCATCTCCGCTTATACCTTAAAAAGTTAATAGAGTAAGTTTCCTATGGCCGGATCGTCCTAATAAAAATCGATTCACCCATAACATTTTACAGCAATAAAAAATCAAAGAAGGAGGAACGCAATGAAGCTTGATGACATCAAAACAATTGGAGTGCTCGGCGGAGGTGTAATGGGCCAGGGGATCAGCCAGGCGGCGATTATGGCCGGATTCAAGGTTATCTGCCGGGATCTGACGGATGAATTGGCCGCCAAGGCCAAAGACGCCATCGCTAACGGCCGTTTCGGTTTGGCAGGCGGAGTCCAACGCGGCAAAATGACCCAGGAACAAGCCGATAAGGCTTTGGCCCTGCTGACTACAACCAGCAAAATCGAGGATATGAAAAATGTTGACCTCTTAATCGAGGCCATTGGCGGCGGTCCTGGCCAAATGGAAAACAAAGACATGAAACTTAAGGTGTTCGCCGATTTGGATAAAGCAATCAAGAAAGAGGCCATTTTCGCCAGTAACACCTCATTCTTCACCATCGCCGATCTGGCGGCAGTGACGAATCGAAAGGACCGCTTCATCGGTATGCATTTCTTCAGCCCGGTAACTGCTATGAAAGGCTGTGAGGTCATCTATACGGCTGATGTGAAACCTGAGGTAGTTGCCCTTATTATGGAGTTAGGTCGCAAAATGGGCAAATTGACCGTGAAGGTCAAAGATGTCCCCGGTGATACGGGTTTTATCGGCAATCGTATTTATAAGGCCCTGACGTTGGAAGCGTTGAAAATCGTCGAAGAGGGTATCGCCACCGGAGAAGATGTAGATAATGTCATGATGACCGGCTTCAACTGGCCTGCCGGACCCCTGGGCATGGGACGAGGCGCCAAAGGCGGTTGGAAGTAGTAAAAACAATAGGGTTCGAGGAGTCAAGGATTCGAGGGTTCAATTTTTAACTTTCATAATTTTCACTTGGATTTTAAATTTATTTTCATGTATCCTGATGACCGCTTCAAGCGGGCATGAATGCGTAGATTGAATTCACAGGGGCGATGCAAATCGCCCCTTTTTTTGGTCTCAGCAAACAGGCAATAACACTTTAGGCCACGATCCTGGTTAATAACCCTGCTGTTTATCCACTTGGTTGATTAGCGCCTCACCGCACTGGTAGCGTCTCAGATTTTCGAGGAATATCTCCATCACCCGGTCGAAATAGAACGGGGTTGAACCGGCATAATGCCCGGTAATGATAACATTTTCCATTGCCCACAAGGGGGAATCCTGAGGCAAAGGTTCAGTCTCAAAGACATCGAGGCCGGCTCCGGCGATCCAGCCTTCCTGAAGGGCCTTGATCAGGGCTTTTTCCTGGATTATGGACCCTCGGGCGATATTGATGATGCGAGCGGACTTCTTCATGCCTTTCAGCTCTTTTTCCCCGATCATCCCTTTTGTTTCCGGGGTCAATGGTGCGGCGATAAGGACCCAGTCGGACTGGGACAACAAGTCCATGAGCCCTTCCGTCCCATACATCCTGTCTACATAGGGAGAAGAGCGTTCCGGATTCCGGCGTACAGCCAAAACCCTCATGTTCAATCCCTTGGCTTTTTCAGCCGTCTTTTCCCCGATTTTCCCCAGTCCGATCACTCCCAAGGTTGATGAATCCAACTCGACGACTCGTTCACTGCGCATCCATTGGTGAAGGCCCTGTTTACGGACAGAGAGGTGAATATCACGGGACAGAGCCAGCATCAGGCCCAGAATATGTTCGGCAATCGGTATGGCATGCACACCCGAGGCATTGGTCAAGATAAAATCCTTTTCGATAATGTCCGGAAAATTCAACAACCAGTCTGTTCCGGCAAAGTCCTGCTGTACCCAGCGCAGATTGGGGAGTTCACGAAAGCGGTCGGGCGCGAGCATTCCGAAAACCACTTCAGCTTTTACGGCAAACTCATTGATCTGGTTTTCCCACTCCTGTTTGTCTTTAATGATAATCAATTCGGCCTCGGGAGCTGCTTGTTTAATCCTCTCCAGGGTTTTATCGTTCAAGGTCACGGCATTGATGAACAGGCCGTAAGGAATAATTATGGTGCTGATCTTATGTTCTTTCATGCCAAACTCCTGATTGGTCAACCCAGTTATTGGACAAAATGAATGCCAAGATCAATGCCGCCTGGGATAGAAAGATCGTTTCTGTTTGTGGTTCAGCATTGGAATGTGAATTCGTTGGTGCCCCCGGCGAGATTTGAACTCACGGCCTACAGATTAGGAAGTATTTCCCATGTCCAACTTTTGTTTCTTCTTAACTCATAATTACACTAAATTCAAGAAGAATGACTTAAGAAAAGCCTTTTGTCCATGATGTCATTTCATGCTGGTTAATAATGGCAACTGCACATTTAAAGCACAGATGAAGGGAGGGGAACTGTCATGACTTTGAGCACAAAATATAAAAACCAGAATGACCTTGACTTTACCGCTTGAATTTGCTTAAGTTTTAATAAATTAGATAGATTCAGACTTGCTTTTAATTGGCAACCT
Source organism: uncultured delta proteobacterium (assembly GCA_963802945.1). Classification (GTDB taxonomy): domain Bacteria; phylum Desulfobacterota; class RBG-13-43-22; order RBG-13-43-22; family RBG-13-43-22; genus RBG-13-43-22. The sequence goes on along the minus strand of CAWDKY010000017.1, from coordinate 502,758 downwards.
TAACCGGAGAGCTAGTCAATGGAAGAATAAGAGACCCCATTTCTAAAATAGAGAGGTGGGGTTTTTTATTTTTTGAAAAGAATAGTCGAAAGCGGAAACCTATGTATGTAGCGATTATGGCAAGGAGGAACAAATTATGAGACCCATGATTCTTATAGTAATTATAGCAGCTGCCATGCTTTCAGGGTGTGCAACTACCTATCAAAAGCAGAGCTTCACGGGGGGATATTCAGAGACGCAGCTTGGTGAAAATATATTTCAGGTCTCATTTAAGGGTAATAGATACACCAGCCGAGAACGAGTTTCGGATTTTACCCTCCTTCGTTCCGCAGAGATCGCCATCGAGAACGGATTCCGATATTTTGTCGTTGTTGACTCAGAGAAATATTCTAAGATTGGGACCCTCACAACCCCGACAATATCGCAGACAACTGGAAGTGCCTACGTTTCCGGAAACTACGTTCAAGGCAGCGCAACAACAACTACCTTTGGTGGACAAACCCATATCATTTCTAAACCAAGGGTTAACGATACAATTCTCTGTTATAAAGAGAAGCCAGACATTAACGGACTGGTCTTTGAGGCTGAATTTATTATCAGATCCATTAGGGCGAAATACGGAATGAATTGATAGGGTATAACCACTACGGATTCTCAAGAGAGAGGTGGGGTTTTTGTTTGCCCCATCGCAGAAGTTAGCGGCGTAACACAGAAAATGCAGAGAAAAAACGAGAAAGAGGTTAAACCCTAACCATCGCTAAGGGGGCGTAAAATGAAACTAAAAAAAGCACTTTTTGTTCTATTGGCTGGCATTCTATTAGCTGGATGCGGAGCTGTTCAATTTAAGATTATCTCTTACCCGGAAGGCAAAAGTAAAACGGAAAGCCAGCTCGATAACCTGGAATACTCCAACCTTAGCAAAGTACAAGGTCCATGTCTTTGGGGGGTTGGATATGCAATTTATCATGAGATGGCTAAAAACCGTTATCAAGAGTGCATGGAAAAAAGAGGGTATAAGGTTGAACCGGAATAAAAATTTTCTGTTAATAGAGCTTACTCTCTGTAGATAATTAATACCCCTATAGGGTCACTCCCGAAAAGCTGTACTCCACGGCCTGCTTTTCGTAAGTTTAGAGAAACACGACAATGGAAAAGAAAAAGTTGTTAACAGAAGACAGCCCATTAGAAAAAAAATTTGGTTTAGCATTAGCTACATCCTTTGCTTCGCCTCATGTCTTAGCTGGTGAATATCTTAGCAAGCATATAAGAGGCAGACAATCTCTCGGATTGCGAAGAGAAAGAGTATTTAACTTGAAAGACAAGGGGGAGCGGCAAACGATCAAAAAAATATTTAGGGAGAGGTTGTCACAAGAGACCCAAAAAATACTGAAAAAAAATTATGAGAAAACAACTCTATTTCACATCATCGAAACACTTCAAAATTTTGAAATACCAATTTTAATCGCCGATAAATCAATAGAGCTGTCTAAAAAAATGAAAAAGGCCATTTCCCCTTTTAAAGAAAATTTGCTTAAAGCACTTGCGGACATAGATTCTCTACTGAAAAATGAAATTGTTATCAAAGATGACGAATCTTTTAAAGATATCCTGCTCAGACAGAAAATGATTTTTGAGGGTATAAAGAGTCAATTTGTACCAGCAAAAGCAGATGAGGCGGTATTAACGAAGCTCTATGATATTTATTTAGACCCCTTAGGATTTCTCGGCGATTCTATTCGTTATTATGATGATGAACAGTGGATGGAAAAATATATGAAATTAAGTCTTTTCGTAAATTTGGTGGGACAACCAGGAAGGCCATATAAGATTTTTTGGAAAGGATTACAAGTCATTATCTATGATCTATTGACCGTTAACCCTCCTAAAACTATAACTCATTATGTCCAATGGGCTAAGAAACTCACGGCAGCCACAATAAATGAATTCTTCGAGCGGTGGAAAACTCCTCCTACCTACCCTGAAGGCACACCGGGATATTCCGCAACCCTTATCTATAAAAATTATGGCCCTTGGAGTCTGCCAATATTAACAACTAAAAATATAGACAATTCCTTACATTCCACTCGATAAGATATTCCTAATAAATATTTCTGCTTTTTTATTTTCGAGTTCTCTCCTTTTTTCTGAAATCATAAGAGCATTAATGAAATAAAAAGGGAGAACGGAAATGTCTAACGATAAATGGCTACCACTTTATGACATCCATCAAGCCGCATTTCTGGAATATCATCAAATCCAACTAAATCTAACTAAGCAGGGAAGCCGGGTTGTTTTTGAAGTTCCCGCTAATCAAAATATCTTTGGATTGCTTCGGGAATATCAGGGCAATCCTTCTATCCCGTTGCTTGATTTTGTGGCGGTTTTAAGACGGCTTCGGGCAAGAATGCTTGAAGCCAGAGACGGTAACGGAAAACGGGGACGGGAGACGGATCATGGATACGCTTCAAAGTGACAAGAAAGAAATCCAAATAAATTTCTTTAAAAACCTTTATCAGTTTTGCAATGAGGGTTTTATCGAATGTCGGTTTCTTCCAAGTGAAGGGCAAACCTTTTTCCCCCTGAAGGCCATCAATAAATTTTCTGGTTTTAGCCGAAATGGTCAAAATATATTTTTTGGTGTTGCCCTCCGAGATGGACGAGGTGGAAGGAAAGACAACATCGTTGAAATCCCAGTTTTATGGGTTGACATTGATTTTAAAGATACCCCAAAAGAACAAACTGATTCCAAGCTAAAAGACTTCCCTAATGAACCCTCGGTAATCGTTGATTCTGGTGGGGGATACCATGTCTATTGGATATTAAAAGAACCAGAATCGAGGGAAGGAATATTTTATATTGAAAACATCTTAAAAAGACTGGCACATTATTTTGATGGAGACCAAGGAGCTACAGATGCAAGCCGAATCCTGAGAGTACCCGGAACGCTAAACTTTAAATACACGCCTCCAAGAGAAGTCAAAATAATCAAGCTTTCTCCTGCCCTCAATTACAACCCCGATGATTTTGATTCATTCCTTCCCGAACTCCCAATCACCCAAAACGATTCTCCCCCGATAAACCCTACGGGTTGGCAAGAAGAACTATTGGCCGGGGTCCCCGAAGGACAAAGGAACGAGACGGCCACTAAATTAGCCGGTAGGTATTTAGGAAAAGGGCTTTCTGAACAAGAAGTTTTAGAAATGCTTTGTGCTTGGAACCAAAAGAATAATCCTCCACTTCCCGAAAAAGAAATCCAGTCCATTGTTGAATCTGTTACGAAAACCCACAAGAGAAACCATAAAGAGGCTGGAGGTTCAATGCCGGAGAATAACTTGAAGGGAAGGCCATTTGTTTTAACCAGACTGAGAGACCTCCTAAACGAACCGGAGGAAAAAACGACGTGGTTGTTGGATGGTATTCTGCCAAGCGGGGGTTTTTCGACAGTGGTGGGTAAGCCCAAGGCGGGGAAGTCAACCTGGGCCAGAAATTTGGCCTTAAAAGTATCCAGGGGCGAACCCTTCCTTGGACGGGATACCCAAAAAGGGCCGGTTATCTATTTAGCCCTTGAAGAAAAAAGGACAGAAGTAAAAAAACACTTTCAAAAAATGGGGGCCACCGGGGAGGAAGAAATTTATATCTTCGCCTCCACTGCTCCGGCTGATGCATTAGTACAAATAAGGAAGGTGGCCGAAGAAAAAAAGCCTGTCTTACTCATAATTGACCCTTTGTTCAGGCTGGCCAGGGTTAAGGATGGTAACGATTATGTTCAAGTCACCAGGGCCTTAGAACCTTTTCTTTCCTTAGCCAGGGAGACCGGGACTCATGTCTTGGTTGTCCACCATGCCGGAAAGGGTGATCGCACAGGGGGGGATTGTATCCTTGGTTCAACAGCGATTCATGGTTCAGTTGACACGGCAGTTTTTATAAAAAGGCATGATAGGGGAGAAGATAATTACCGCTCTATTAGCACGAGTCAGCGGTATGGGGACGAGGACCTTCCGGAAACAGTCTTGGTGTTTGACCCGGAGTCCCGGACCATGACCCTTGGAGAATCTAAAAATGAGATGGACTTAAAAAAGGTCAAGCAGGGAATTATTGACTTTTTGGGTGGCCAGGAAGAACCAGTTGTTGAATCCGCTATCAATGAACAGGTGGAGGGGAAAAAATCCCATCTGGTAAAGGGGCTTCGAGAATTGGTAGTTGAAAGTGTAGTTCTGAAGCACGGCAAAGGCGGGAAGGGAGACCCCTTCAAATACAGCCTGAAAGGGGGCAAAAATGATTCTTGTTCCCTTGTTCCCACTATATATGGGGAACAAGAAAAACAAGAAAATGAAAATGCCCTAAGTTGCGAATCTAACTTAAACTATTCTTGTTCCGGAAAAAATGGAAAAATGAGGATTTTGGGGAACAAGAAAAAAGATATCGGGAACAAGCAAATTGACATGTTTCAAGAAGGGGGAATTCCCCGATTTTCAGCCTAAACGAGATTGAGTTCGAGGTTTTGGAATGAAATTTCGGAAAAACCCAAACCCCCTTTTTATCCTTTGGAATGGCTTGGAATGATTTTGGAATAAAGGAGTAGAGACGATGGACCGAAAACCACCAATCCCCTTGACATTAAAGGAATTAGAGCAAGCAAAGGCATTGTTCGCACTTGGAAAGACTTACCATGCCATAAGCCAGTATCTCGACCGAGACCCCAAGACGATCAAGACCGCATTGACAAAGAACCCGGAAGTAATTCAGGAAATCAATGAGATTAAAGAGGACCTCGCAGACATGTTTGAGAATACAGCCAAGCGTATGATCACAAGCATTTCAGATGAGGACATTGAGAAAATCAATGCCTATCAACGGACAGTGGCAGCCGGGATTTCTACGGATAAAATGAGGTTACTGAGGGACGAGTCCACCGAGAATGTGAATATTCTGGCCGTACATGCCGATCTGACCAAGCTTGACCTGGAATTAGCACGATTAGAGGCTAAAAGGGCAAAGCTGGGGGGTGTGACTGAAGCTAAGAGCGGTGAGATAGGAGTACATGACGAGACGAAAAATGCCATTTCATACACTCCGGAGGCCACTCATGGGGGTTAAAATCAACGATCTCACCCTAACCTTTACCTTGATACCTTTAAAAGGGAACAGGTGATACGAATGGTGGTTCTTATGAATAAAGGGCTTTTTATTTTTTCGCAAACAGGAGCGAATAGGTGTCGGTATCGTCATAAGGCGATGGTCTGGTATCCTCCCCCTGCCAAAGGGCTAAGGGAAAAGAAATGAACCTTTGGCCAGAGTGTTCGGGAATTTGGGATCTGAGTAATTATGGAATTCAAAGTTGACTTAAACCATCAAGAACTGGCTTCGGCTATTGCCGGGGAAGTTTTAAAGGTTCTTAAACCTCTCCTGGAAAAGGGGACCGGGGAAGATACAATTTTCGATGTTGAAGGTCTGGCCGATTATTTACGGGTCCCTGTCTCTTGGGTTTATAATAAAAACACGCTCAAAGAATTGCCGCACTTTAAGGCCGGGAAGTATAGCCGTTTTCGGAAAAAAGATATTGATCAATGGGTGAAATCACAAACCAGGATGCCGGTCCCTTCCTTGAAGATCGTTAAAAAATAATTGGAGGCCGACAGATAATAAATCAGCATACCTATTAAAATATGATTGTAATATCAAGTAGTTTATTTATGGTGTGCTCTAAATTGTGCAGTAAAAATAAATCTTGACAAATCTACATTATGTAGAATATAATATAAACCATGAAAAGCTGGACCCCAAAGGAAATCGAAGAATTCAGAAAAAGGCAACGGTTAACCCAAAAAGAATTGGGAGAACTTACCGGGGTTGCTATGAATACGGTTTGGAGATGGGAAAACGGATTAATAATACCTCCCATGACCGTGAAGATTCTCCTTAGTTTGTTGGAGAAAGGGTTCAGTAAAGAAAAATCTACAGGCAGGAAAGGAGGTGAAAAAAGACATGGCAAAAGGACTGTATAAGAGAGGAAACGTTTATTGGGTTCGATATGCTGGGCTTGATGGCCGGGTTATCAGGGAGTCTTCGGGATCGTCTAAATTCAGGGAGGCCGAAGCTTTGCTTATCAAAAGAAGGCAATCCATAAAGGAAGGGAAACAGCCGGAAATTAAAAAAATTGCCAACTATACTTTCAAAGAACTTGCCGGGGAATATCTTCAATGGGCTGAAAGGCAACGGTGTTTCAGGACTAAAAAAGGTTATATCCTTCAACTGGTCGAGGCATTCGGTCATATCCCATTAAGAAGGTTTACTACTCTGCTCATTGAACAATACCAGACCGGAAGATTGAATGGTGGAAATAAGCCGGCTACGGTAAACCGTCTCTTGGCAACCTTGCGGCATATGTTCACCAAGGCGGTTGAATGGGATATGGTTGAAGAAGAAACATTGAAGAGAATCCGAAAGGTAAAACTTCTTCAGGAGAATAACAGGCGGTTAAGGTTTCTTGCCAAAGAAGAGATTCAAGAACTCTTGGCCCATAGTGATAGTCACCTTAAACCCATTGTGGTTATGGCCTTGAATACGGGGTGCCGGAAATCGGAGATCCTTAACTTACAATGGGACCAGGTGGATTTAAAGCATGGGTTTATTCTACTGGATAAGACCAAGAATGGGGAGAGAAGAGAGATCCCCATCAATGGAACGCTTAGGGAAAACCTGGAATCCCTCTTTACCGGAACCAAGGAAAGAACGAGACGATTGGACGTTCCTTGGGTATTCTATGACACCAAGACAGGGAAACCCTACCAGGATGTCAAGCGCTCGTTTCATACTGCACTAAGAAAGGCCGGGATTAAGGACTTTAAGTTTCACGACCTACGCCATTGCTTCGCTTCTCATCTGGTTATGGCCGGAATTGATCTAACAACAGTCAAAGAATTGTTGGGTCATAAAACTTTAACCATGACTTTGAGGTATTCTCATTTGTCACCGAGTCATAAGGTAAGGGCGGTTGATGTTTTAGATAATGCTTTGAACAACAAATCAGTTGACCAAATCTCAACTGCACAAAAACTGCACAGTTTGGATGGTTAGAAGGGCGGATATGGGGAATAACTTCTTGAAATCATTGGTGCCCCCGGCGAGACTTGAACTCACGGCCTACAGATTAGGAATCTGCCGCTCTATCCACCTGAGCTACGGGGGCATGGACAAAATATAATCAATTTGGATAGAGAACTCAATAAGAAAGTAGAATCCAGGAGTCAGAATCCAGAATCCAGAATAACCGCTAATACCTTTTAATGACTCTCCTCATTCTGAATTCTGGCTCCTGGATTCTGGATTCCAGAATTTAAGAGAGATTTTTCAGATAGCCTATAAAACCGGCAATGCTGTTGGCCATAAAAAAACGTTCTCTTTGTTGAGACAGGGCGTCCATTTGATGAAAACAGGTCAATAAGGGATCCTTTTCCAAAAGGTCCTCGGTCGCCCGTTCCACCACATTTGCAGGTCCAGATTTAAGGACCCCGGCAATAGAGTCTTTCCAGCGAAAAAGCTGCTCCCGATATAATCCCAGGATTTCTTGACTGCTCGAATAACTTCCGGCATGGCCAAAATAGATAGTCTGATCCGGTAAAGCCAACATCCTGTCCACACTATTCAAGGTTACCTCAAAGAAAAAGCGGGGCGGGGTCGGCGGGCGAAGATAAATTTTTTCCCCAAAAGGCACAAAAATGCCAGCCGATTCCCCGCAAAATAAAAAGTCATGATAAGAAAAACTCAGATGGTAGGGGGCATGTCCAGGTGTTTCCAGAATGGTCAGCCCATTTAACGACCAGACATCATGAGGGATAAGACGTTCCGCTGGAACCGGATCTATGGGACCGTAGGCGATGGCCTTCTCTCTCAAGGTGGCTAAACTTCCTTCCCACAGCCTGGTAGGATCAATTAAATGGGGCACTCCTTTGGCAGGAGCTATAACCTGGGCAGACGGGAATTTTTCCAAAAATGGGGCCAATCCTCCGGCGTGGTCAATATGGATATGAGTCAGCCAAACATAGTCGACGTTACGAATTCCCTTTTCATATAATTGGGCGATTAATGAATCGATCGATGCCCTTGGACCCACATCCACAACAATGGTCGGATCCCCCTGAATAACCCAGGAACCGATGAACTTTTCCCACCCGGGTATCTTTTGGGGGAGTTCAAGACAAAAAGGGGGAGATAAAGGAGGTGTTGCCATACGGGAAACGCTTCTATTTGGGAAGGATCTTCCGGTAAAACTCGAGATATTTGACAAGTTCTCGTTTCATATCTTTTCTTTCCGTCACCTGGTGAATGCCACGGATATCGAAAAAATAATCCTGGTGCTGATAAATAAGACCCGATAATTGTTGGAGGGAATTGGATCGAACCAGGGTTTCATCCACTTCGAATCCCCTGGATTCCATGACCCTGGGTCCGGTAAAGATCACCAGGGCATTGGGTTCGGCCAGGATAACATCTCCCAAAGAGGCATAGCTGGCAATAGCTCCGCCGGTTGAAGGATCGCCCAGGATGGAGATAAACGGCAGACCGTGGCGCTTCAACCGATTGACGCAGGCGATGGTCTTCACCATTTGCATCAAAGACAGGATCCCTTCGTATAAATTTGCCCCGCCGGAACAACAGAGACTAATAAAAGGCAATTTTTTTTCTATGGCCATATCCACCGCGCGATTAAATTTTTCCCCAAAGACCACGCCCATAGAACCGCCGCTGAAATAAAATTCCGAGATGGCCAGTATAACCGGCTGGCCGAAAATCAGGGCTTCGCCGGTGACCAAGGAGGTATTAAAATGAGAACGCTGTCTATCCAGGAAGTCCCGGTAATAACTGGTCATCGATTGGCTGTCCAGAAGACTTTCCGCCGTTAAATTCCGGTTTATTTCAAAGAAGCTTTCCGGGTCGGTGAGGCATTCTATCCAGCCGCCGGCATCCAGGATGTGCTGCCGGTTGCAATAAGGGCAGACCTGAAAATTTTTCAAATAATCCTCAAGTTTTATTAACCGGCCGCAGCCTCCGGAAAATTTTTGGCCTCGTTCCTGGCCGCAGCGGATATACTCCTGATTGAGTTCCAACGGCTCCCTGCCGTCATAGTCGTCGGGGATTTGAGTTTGACTGTTATAGGTGACCAACTGGATATCCGCTGGGATCTTGTAAAAAAAATTCTTGATCGGTTTTTCCAAGAGCTGTTTCAATTCGTGAAGTTTTCCATGGTGGAGGGGCAATCCATAGGCCAAGGCCCTCCTTTCCCGGTGATCCAGGAGATTTCTGATCTTGGTATGGAAAAGTTCCCGAAAGGATTTTTGAAGATAATGTTCAATCGACTCGGCAAAACCTTTCACATCTTTGATGTCTTCGGGTACGGGTAGAATCTGATCAATGACCTTTAATTTTTTAAGATCCTGAGCTGTAGGTTTGGAAATCAGGAGGGCCTCCCGAATTCGGGAATCATCTCTAAAAATAATTGAAGCCATGGATTCAGGAGGGGCCGTGGCATATAAGGCATCTTCCATTTGTGCCCGGCGGTCGGTTACCTGAAGGGCCAAGGCTCCTCCGCTTCCCCCTTCGCCGAGAACTACGGAAATCGTCCGGATTGGGATGGTTAAAAATTCATAGATTAGATGGCTGATAAAATAGGCCTGAAACCGCCGGGCCGAGGTCATGGAAATATCGGCTCCATAGGTATCGATCAGACAAAGAATTATCAATTCATTGGGGTCCATGGTTCGGGCCTGTTTCAATATCCCCAGGATTTGGGAATGTTCATCTGCGGACAACATGCCCAGGTTGAGCTTCTTGGCATTCTCTGAATTTCTTAATTTTTCCAGGGTCGGCTTTTCCTGGCCGATGACCAAGACCCTCTTGTCGAGATAGTTGGCCTCGCCGCAGATCAGGGATTCACCGGTGGGGGAGAAAGGTTTGAAATGGGTGAAGAGGGTTTGAATGAGGTGTGAAGATCTTGGACGTAACGGATTCCGTGTCCGGCGTTTAAAAATTTCGACTATATCTTCCTCTTTCATTGAAATACCCTTTCAGATTTGTTGATACAAATGTTTTATTTATATCTAACAATAACCGATTAAGTCAAGAATAAAGGGAACCGCCCCTTTGATCTAAAAATTCCTTGCATGATTTATTTCTTCTGAATATAATAAAAAACAATGGTGAGTGTAGCTCAGTTGGTTAGAGCACCAGGTTGTGGCCCTGGGGGTCGAGGGTTCGAGTCCCTTCACTCACCCCATTTTTTTCTTTGATCCGGACTCAAAAGGACATTAAACCATAGAAATGGACAGCCTTTTAACGACAGACGATCAGGATATAAGGCCAGTCGTCATTTATTTTCCAACCCCAAGCCCATTTTCCCTGTTTATCCCTATTGATTTCTTTGTGAAACGGCAAGTTTTATGACTATTTCGCCACCCTTGTTTTCCAATCACCAATGGGAAGCGATCCGGAAACTGGTTCAAAAAGAAATGAACTTGTCACCACCCAGTCATGGTTGGGATCATGTCAAACGGGTCTATGGGCTTTGTCTCAAAATAGGAAAAAAAGAAAAGGCCGATTTGACAATTCTAGGATTGGCTGCCTTGCTGCACGATATTGCCCGAAAAGAAGAACAGATCTCCAAAGGGAAGATCTGTCATGCCCAGATAGGGGCCGAGAAGGCTGAAAAAATTTTATCGAGAATGGGAGTGCCGGATCAGATTAGAAAAGAGGTGCTGGAGTGCATCCGCAGTCACCGGTTCCGAGGCAAACAGGTGCCTAAATCCCTGGAAGCGAAAATTTTGTTTGATGCCGATAAACTGGACTCCATCGGAGCCGTGGGCATCGGACGGGCCTTCCTTTTTGCCGGGGAAGTCGGGGCCCGACTTCACAATTCCCATCGGGACATTTCTAAAACCGTTTCCTATAGCCGGGAAGATACGGCCTATCGTGAATTTCAAGTTAAATTAATCAAGATCAAAGATCGAATGCTGACCCCATCGGGAAGAGCCATGGCTGAAGGCCGACATAAGGTCATGGTTCGGTTTTTTAAACGTCTGGATGACGAGGTAAAAGGGATAAGGTGAAAAAGCGAAGTAAGAATCAAAGGAGAAAACTTTGAACCGAGCCATTTTTCTGGACCGGGACGGGGTAATTAACGAAGACCGTCCGGATTATATCAAATCCTGGGAGGAATTTCGATTTATCAAAGGAGTCCCCCAGGCTTTAAAGAAGATCAACCAAGCTGGGATTCCAGTGATACTGATCACTAATCAATCGGTTATAGGGCGGGGAATAATCACCGAAGCCGAGCTATCGGCCATTCACGACCGTATGCTTAAAGAAGTAAAAAAAGCAGGCGGCCGGATTTCAAAAATATATTATTGTCCCCATCACCCGGATGACCACTGCCTGTGCCGAAAACCCCGGATCGGGTTGTTGAAAAAAGCGGCCAAGGAAATGGATTTGGATTTAACGAAATGTCTTTTTGTCGGAGACAACCTAAAAGACATTCAGGCCGGAAAACGGGCAGGAGGCAGAACTGTCCTCGTGCAATCCGGGCAAGGAAAGGAGTCTCTACAAAAGATACTATCAGGAACAACTCAAATCAAGCCGGATTGGGTCTGTGACAATCTGACTGCGGCAATCCCCATTATACTTGACTATTTAAAAGAGACCCCTAATTAATGCGGGGAAGGAAAAAGGATTGAATCTGGAGGAGAATTATCTCTTGCCAGAAACCGCCCGGGATCACCATTTGGATTTAAAAAAATGCGCCTTCGTGGGCGTTACTTTGAAGGACCTGGAGGTGGGAAATGGTGTGGGCTGCCGAACCATTCTGGCTCAAACCGGGCAAGGCCGGAAAATATTGAAAAAGATATTTCAAGGGGACAACCCCGGCAGCAGCTTCCGGATTGCCGGGAATTTGTTCCGAAGCGTTGATCTGATCATCCGGTTGATGAATTCCACCTTCCAGTACACCAGAGAAAAATAAAGGGTTTGAGGTTTGAATAATAAAACCGTTTACAGGTCTCTTGGCCCTCGCGAAAAGGGAAAGACCTGTAAACGGTTTTTCTTTAATGCCTTTAGAAATTAATTATTTTATTACGGATTTTGACTTAATTGCCCAAGGTTATTCATGGTATACGTTTCGGTCCCAGAGGCATGTTTAGAGGTGAGGCCAAAACCTGTCTGTGTACCGTCACCCGTGACGGTGACCGTTACGTTCGCTGAGGGGTTATACCCGTTGGTTTGAAGTAACGCCAGGGTTACCACACCGGCTGGGTTGTCTCCAAAATAGGCTTGACTGGCCGTATAGGCATTTTTGAGGTCCGATAGGGCAGTGGCATTATAAGCTCTTACCCGATATTGTGAAAACTGTGGGATAGCGATGGCCGCCAAGATGCCGATGATGGCGATGACGATTAACAATTCAACCAGGGTAAAACCTTTTTGATTTCTCTTTTCGGTAATTTTTTTCATCATGATCTTTTCTCCTTTTTTATTTTATTATTTAATATAAAATAATAACCTTTTTAACTATAATCCCTCTCACCATTGAGTCTTCGGATTACCACCTCCTTGTATGATTTTTCAGAATAGCCTGTTTTCATTTTTATCATCTCGTCGCTTTTTAATTATGCAAGATGGATACCAAAATTGATTATAATTATTAGAATAATATAATTAATAATATCAAGTAATTAAAGAAATGAAAAAAGGAAGGATTAAACTAGACAAGTTTAATTGACAAAAATTGTTTGGAAAGGACAAAAAGGTGTTAAAAACATGAAGACCATAGAGCCGAGGTTTTGTCAAGATGGCCCCCTTAAAAATATGCCCTAGGACCGGCTTGAAAACCAGCGCTTATAGAGAATTGACGGTAACTTTATGTAACGCTCGGAGGGATAAATATTTTTTACAACTTCTTTATTTTTTTTGGCTAAGTGTTTCTCCGAGTTCCTTTGATCGATTGGTGGCCGCCTCAACGGCATCCATCAAAATACCGTGCAGCCCGGCTTTTTCCAGGACATGAAGGCCGTGAATCGTGGTTCCACCCGGAGAAGTGACCATTTCTTTGAGTTGGCTGAGAGGCCAATCCATTTGACGGGCCATTTGACTTGCCCCCCAGACTGTCTGGATAGCCAATTTTAAGGCCACTGAACGAGCCAGGCCCATTTTGATTCCAGCCTCGGTCAATCCTTCCAGGAAATGGAAGACATAAGCCGGCCCGCTGCCCGAAAGGCCTGTTACGGCATCAAGTTGAGATTCTTCCACCCGCACCGTTTCCCCAATGGACTTAAATATGGATTCGGCCAGGGCCAGGTCTTTTTCATTGGCCACGTCGTTTTTTGACAGGGCGCTGATACCCGATAAGACCAGGGCCGGGGTATTGGGCATAACCCGGACGATCTTTGGGGCCTTGGGAAAGAAACGGCTCAGATAACTCATCGGAACTCCGGCGGCAATGGAAATAAGGATTTTTTCCGGCGACCAGATGGGAGCTAAAGTGGATAAGGCTTTTTCAACGTTTTGCGGTTTGACCGCCAAGATAACCGCCCTTGAAGATCGTATAACTTGGGGGGTGTCATTGAAGGCTTTGACCCCGTATTTCTTTTTTAAATAGGACAGACGTTCCTCGATAATATCACAAACCCAGCAATCGGCCGGGATAATGGTTTTACTACCCAACAGGCCCTGGATCAGGGCCTCGGCCATATTGCCGCCGCCGATAAAACCCACAGGAATTTTTAGTTTCATGGTTTATCCTTCCGTTAAAAATTCGTTTTTATATATGTCGAATAAGGTCATCAAGAAAGAAAGGACGATAGGTCCCAGAATAAATCCAAGAAAACCAAAATAGATTAGCCCTCCCAGAACACTTAGAAAAGTGAGCAAGGGGTGCAGATTGGCCGCTCCTTTAAGCAGCATGGGCCGAAGGACATTATCGGCACCGGAAATAATCAGGGTTCCCCAAAGGGCCAGACCCAAGGCCAGCCAGAAAGAAGAGGTGAAGGCCAAATAAAGGGCCGCCGGAACCCAAATGATGCTCGTTCCCACCAAAGGGATAACGGAACAAAAAACCATACAGACCCCCCAAAAAGCAGCTGAAGGGATACTAAAAATCCAAAAGCCGATTCCCCCAAGAATTCCCTGGGTGATAGCCACGATAACCGATCCTTTTAAGGTAGCTTTGATGGTTCGTTCTAATTGAAGAATGATCCTGTCGTGATGGGTGACCTCAAGAGGACTGAGCACTTTAATCTCACGTAGAAATTTTTCCCCATCAGTCAACAAGAAAAAGCTGATGAATAAGACAATAATCAGATCAAACAGGGTTCCGGCCACCCCTTTGGCCAGGGCGGTCATTTCGGTATAGATGAATTCCGAAAAAGTGGTCAGGAGTTTCCCCACATATTCCTCAAGACGCAAGGATTGAATATCGATCCGCCAACGATCAAAAAAAAGGTTGAAATAGACCAATCTCAGATCGATTGCTTTTTTAATGGATCCGTCCTGGAGACCCTTGGATATTTTTTCATATAAATCCAGAGATTGACTGGTGATAACACCGGATAATAAGGAAATGGGGATAAGAAAGGCCAGTATCGTAATAAATATAGTCAATAAAGCCGAAAGAATTTTCCAGCCTTTAAAAAGCTTAAGAATTTTTTTGTAGAGTGGGTAGAAGATCATGGCTATCACTGTGGCCACAAAGAGGTCTGTCAGGAAAGGACGGATAATCAGATAGAACAGGTACAGGACCCCGAGAAGAAAGGCCATGAAAACGTAATTGGAAAAAGGCGTTGAGGAATCCTCATTTCTTTTAAAATAGGGCCGGCTCATAGCTTCACTTTTTTTAAAGGGTAGTTAATTTCCTTTATAGCCCATTCAACCCTTCTATTGCAACCGGAAATATGGCTCTTGGGACGTGAACAGTGAACAAAATGCCCCTTAAGCTTGCTGGGTGGATTAGCGAGCCAACTTTATGAAATTAAATTTATCCGCTCTCAGAGTGGAAAAAAAACAAGAGATGGCTTATAGTGAATTCTATGAACCCTGTATTCCATCCCCAATTGGTTAACGGCCCCCTAGGAGATCCGGCCCTTTACATTGATATGAAATTTGCCCAACGGGCCATCCTGTTCGATCTCGGGGAAATCCGCTCCTTGACGCCGCGTAAAATTTTAAAGATTTCCCATGTCTTTATCTCCCATACCCATATGGATCATTTCATCGGGTTTGATCATCTCCTCCGGATCTGTTTGGGCCGACCCAAAGTGGTCAATTTGTATGGTCCGCCTAATTTTTTGGATCAGGTAAAGAATAAAATTCGGCCTATACCTGGAATCTGGTCGAAAACTATTCCGATTCTCTGGATCTGATAGTTCATGAAGTCCTTCCCGATCGAATAAAAACAGCCCGATTAAGGTCTTCCACGGGTTTCAAAATAGAACCAGATCAGGAGGTCAAATCTTTTAATGGGGTTCTTCATGAAGAAATAGCTTTTTTAGTCCGATCTGTTTTTTTAGACCATAAAATTCCCTGCTTGGCCTTTGCCTTGGAAGAAAAATTTCATCTTAATATCATGAAGACCGAACTGGATAAAATGGGCCTGATCAAAGGACCCTGGTTGCGGGAACTCAAAGAAGCCGTCTGGAGAGGGGAAAACGAAAGCTTTCCTATTCGGACCTTCGGATACATAAATGGGAAGTTGAAGGAACAGGTATTCTCCCTGGGAACCTTACAAAACCGTATCCTTAAGATCACGCCCGGTCAAAAAATTGGCTATGTGGTGGATACTATTTTTAACCAAGATACTCAAGAAGCCATAAAGAATCTGGTATCCGGTGCTGATCATCTCTTCATCGAAACAGCCTTTCTGGAGGAAGACAGCAACCGGGCAAAGGAGAAATACCATCTGACGGCCAGGCAGGCGGGGACCCTTGCCGGCCGGGCCGGGGTGAAGCAGATGATCCCCTTTCATGTTTCCCCCAAATACAGTTTGGAACCAAGCCGAGTTTTTCAAGAAGCCTACTGGCCTTCGGGAAAACCTAACCGGCTGTGAAGAAAAAACTATGGTAGAGGCGCTGATTTTGGTATAAAAGAATCAGGAGGATTAACTATGGAAGAAGATCACCGCCCCTGGGGATATTATTCAGTACTGGCCGATGAAACCGATCATAAAGTCAAACGGATTATTGTCTATCCTGGAAAACGCTTGAGTCTCCAAAAACACCGGCTCAGAGAAGAACACTGGTATATACTCTCCGGACAGGCCTTGGTAACCAGAAATCAGGATAAAATCCAGCTAAAAAGAGGCGAGGCTGTGGATATTCCCCAAGGGACTGCACACCGGATCGAAAATATCGGTTCGAATAATTTAATTTTCATCGAAGTTCAGTCCGGGGATTATTTTGGGGAGGACGATATCGAACGGCTCGAGGATGACTTCGGGCGGATTTAGAAATATGGAGCTTATAGACCAAGCTTATCTTAAACCAACGTCCATCATTGACAGCGACCATCCAACCGTTGTTGAATTCGCTCAAAAGGTTGTGGGCAGAAGCCGAGATCCCCTCAACCAGGCGATAAAAATCTATTATGCCGTCAGGGATGGGATTCGTTACGATCCCTATTGTCCCTTTTATCGTCCTGAACACTATCGGGCCAGTAATGTTTTGAAAATCGGACGGGGATATTGTGTCTGCAAGGCCTCTTTGTTATGTGCCCTGGGCAGAAGTTTGGGAATTCCATCCCGAGTAGGGTTTGCCACGGTTCGCAACCATCTGGCCACCAAGCAGATGTTGGAACGTCAAGGGTCTGACCTGTTCGTTTACCATGGCTATACCGATTTTTATTTAAACGGGAAATGGGTCAAAGCTACGCCGGCCTTTAATAAAGAATTGTGCCAACGTCATAAAGTCGCCCCCTTGGAATTCAACGGCCTGGAAGATTCGGTTTTTCAACCGTATAATTTAGACAACCATCTTTATATGGAGTATATGGAGTTTCTTGGAACCTATGCTGATATTCCGGTGGATATCATCGTGGCCGGTTGGGAAAAGGCTTACGGTCGGGAAAGGGTCAAGGCTTGGATTAGAGAGCTTGAAGAGGCCCAAGGAAAAACGATCTGGAAATTTTATCAAGAAGATGTCATTTAGATATTTGAAATAAAGCTATTCGGGAGGAATGATGTCAAAAAATGGATTATTAAAAACTCAGTTTAACGGCTTAAAACTGGTTAACCGCGGAAAGGTCCGCGATATCTATGACCTTGGAGAACACCTTTTGATCGTGGCCACGGACCGGATCTCAGCTTTCGATGTGGTCATGCCCAATCCCATACCAGAGAAGGGGGTTATTCTTACCCAGATATCAAAATTCTGGTTTAAAATCATGGAATCCATTATCCCGCATCATCTGGTTTCCTCTGAGGTTAAAGACTTCCCTCGAATCTGCCGGCCCTATGAAGCCGTATTAAAAGATAGGAGCATGCTGGTCAAGAAAGCCAAACCCTTGCCAATAGAATGTGTTATCCGAGGCTATCTTTCCGGTTCAGGCTGGAAGGAGTATCAAAGCACAGGACAGATTTGTGGCATTACGCTACCAGCGAAGTTACAGGAATCGGACCGATTAAAAACAGCTATCTTCACTCCTTCCACCAAAGCTGAAATTGGTACCCATGATGAAAATGTAACCATGCAAGAAGTACGAAAACGGTTAGGAGATGATTTGGCCGATTTTTTAGCCCAAACCAGCCTGGCCATTTATGAAAAAGCCAGGCTTTTAGGGGAACAAAAAGGTATCATCATTGCCGACACCAAATTTGAATTCGGGAATTTTAATAACCAGGTTATTCTAATCGATGAGGTTCTGACCCCGGATTCTTCCCGGTTTTGGCCCAAAGATCAGTATAAACCCGGGGGGCCTCAAAATAGCTTTGACAAACAATTCTTACGGGATTACCTCGAATCCCTTCAATGGGACAAAAAACCACCGGCCCCGGAGTTACCGATCGAAGTTATCCAAAAAACCAAGGCCAAGTATGAAGAGGCCTTAAGAATACTGACGGATTAATACGAAAAATAAAGTTCGGAGCCTGCGCCTGCGATCTTGCAGGGGCAGGCTCCGAACTACTTACGGCTTTGAATAAACCGGCTGATGGACCGATCATAGGTCTTCTCCACGGCCTTCGAAAAATAACAGGCCGGCAGTTCACCGTTGGCGCGATGATAATGGATACATTGACAACATAATCCTTTTCGTTCACAAGGATCATAACTACAATTGCAACGTTTTTTGTTTTCTTCGACGTTCGGACATCTTTCACGCCTGGCGTCGTATGTGGCCATTTAAAAAACCTCCAAGGTTTGTCATAGCAAAGATAAGTCATGGTACCTTATCTAGAATTACCTGTCCAGGACAGTCAAGAATTTTTTTGTTTTGATTTACCCACCAAGCCTTTACCGGAAACAGGCAAAATATTGGTCAGCGGGGCCTCAGGCTACATAGGAGGCCGTTTGGTTTCTGAATTATTGGCCAGGGGATATCTGGTCAGAGTGATGGTCCGGGGTGCTCCGGCCTCGAATCAGAGTCTTTGGCCGAAGGCCGAAATAGTCATTGCCGATGCAACGAATCTCGATCAGCTCCGACAGGCCTTTGAAGGTATTGATACGGCTTACTACTTGATTCATTCCCTGCGTCTTGGTCCCAGGGAGTTTCAATTGGCCGATATTCAGGCAGCTTCTGCCTTTAGAACAGTTGCCGAGGAAAAAGGGCTTAAAAGAATCATTTACCTGGGGGGTCTTGGAGACATCCGGAATCCCCTTTCCCCCCATCTTCGCGGCCGAATGGCTGTTGCCGAAGAATTACGAAAAGGGAAAACGCCTTTAACCGTCCTGAGGGCAGCCATTATTATAGGTTCGGGCAGCGCTTCTTACGAGATCATTCAACACCTGGTTAAAAAATTACCCATTATTTTTGTCCCTCGTTGGGCAAAAAATCGCTGCCAGCCCATCGGTATCCGCGATGTCATCAAATATCTGGTCGGTTGTTTAGAAGTGCCGGCAACTTCCGGTAGAGATTTCGATATCGGTGGTCCGGACATTCTGACCTATGAACGGATGCTTAAAATTCTTGCCAGGATTCTTCATTTCAAAACTATTTTCATCCCGACCTTTTTTTCCTATTTACGATTTTATACCTACTTGGTCAGCTTGCTCACTCCTGTTCCCAATACGATAACCAAATGTCTGATGGAAAGCTTAAGAAACGAAGTCATCGTTCAGGATGATTCGATTAGAAGATTGATTCCTTTTGAACCGATTTCATATCGAGAGGCCATTATAAGAGCCATGTCACGAGAGGAACAGGATCGGGTGCATACCCGCTGGTCCGATTCCTATCCTCCGGCCCATGTCCTGGCCCTAAAGCTGCACGAACTTCACGAGCTTCGCGGGCAAGCGACGGCCTATATAGCCCGATATTCTCTACTCACCGAAAAAGGATCTGCTGCCCTTTTTCAGTCGATCTGCAGCATCGGAGGCAAAGAGGGTTGGTTTCACAGTAATTGGATCTGGAGAATCCGAGGCATGCTGGATCGAATCTTACTTGGGGTAGGTTCGATTCGAGGGAGAAAAAGTCCTTTTTCTTTGGAGATCAATGATGTGGTTGACTTCTGGCGGGTTGAAGATCTTATACAGGACGAAAGACTTCTTTTGCGGGCCGAGATGAAATTGCCGGGGAAAGCCTGGCTTGAATTTCAAATTCGAGATGAAGGGGCACAAAGAAGATTGTCGGTAGTCACTTATTATGACACGTATACCCTATTCGGGAAATTCTATTGGTATATTTTTCTGCCTTTTCATCATTTTATTTTCAGAAACCTTATTGTGGCCATTGAAAAAAGGAGCTGAAAACTATAAGCCGTAAACCGAGACCGAAAAAGGTCATTTTAGAATCAATGGCTGATTTTCGTTTCCTCCAGGATTTTTTTCATCATGCAAATATTGTCGGTGTGACCGGTACGGCAAGCCGTGACTTTGCCTTTGATCGGCCGGTTGAGCAGATAGAAATCTCCGATCAGATCCAGGATTTTGTGACGGGCAAATTCATCCGGAAACCGGAGTTCGGTATTGATAATTTTTTCATCATCGACCATGATGACATTTTTGATCCAGCCTCCTTCTCCCAAACCCAAGCGGTCTAACATCTCCAAGTCCTTGAGGAAACCAAAGGTCCGAGCCGGTGCGATATTTTTCTTAAATTCTGCCGGACTATCCAGAGTGAAATCAAACGTCTGCTGCCCAATGGGCGGGGGATAATCCAGGAAATAACTGACGGAAAACACCTCGGCCGGCTCAATGACCAGAGATTTTTCCCCATTGCTTATCTCCAACCGCCGGTCAATAATCAGTTCTTCCGCCCTTTCTTCCTGTTCCTCCACCCCGGCCTCTTCAATCAACTTACAGAACTCCAGGGCCGACCCGTCCATGACCGGAACCTCTTGAATCATTTTCACCATCAGGTTCGTGATCCGATAGGCATGAAACACGGCCATGAGGTGTTCGATGGTTTTGGCGACGGCCATCCCTTTTTTCAGTGAAGTGGCCATTTCCGTTGTATGAACATAGTCGACGTGCAAGGGAACAACATCGTCGGAAGAAACGTTTCCAAAGAGAATCCCCCGGTTTGGGGGAAGGGGCTGTAACAGCAAACCGGTTTTCATGCCGGAATGGAGTCCAGTTCCGTAAAGGACCTTACTTTTTGCAAGGGTTCGCTGAAGAGGGAAAAAACCTTCTTTTCCCTTGGTTG
This sequence comes from uncultured delta proteobacterium, assembly GCA_963802945.1. Taxonomy (GTDB): domain Bacteria; phylum Desulfobacterota; class RBG-13-43-22; order RBG-13-43-22; family RBG-13-43-22; genus RBG-13-43-22. The sequence goes on along the minus strand of CAWDKY010000017.1, from coordinate 481,926 downwards.
TTTTTTTTATTAAAAAGGCGGATTCCTGAATAGAGGAGAGGGGAAGTCCGTCGATGTCTTCATAGGAGTTTTCGAAAGATTTTAATCTTTCTGTGAGGGGATTTTCCTGGGTGCCGATTTCCACGGACTTTTGGATCGAGAGAAGATCTTCCTGGTAACTGATGGCCCTGAAAACCGTTTTAAGAAGAACGTCTATGGACAGGGGTTTTTCAATAAAATCAAAGGCACCAAGTTTTACAGCAGCCATGGCCGTGGATATCGTAGCATGGCCGGAGATCATAACCACCCGGCAATCCGGGGCAATCCATTTCATCCGCTTCAGTACCTCGATCCCGTCCATCCCCGGCATCCAGATATCGAGGAGCGTTACCAGAGGGAGTTCTTGTCTGAAAAGATCGATAGCCTCCTCACCGTTTTTGGCTGGGATGACGTCAAACCCTTCATCTTCAAGAACCCCGGTGATGGATTTAATAATTCTCTCTTCGTCATCCACGATGAGGATTTTTTTTCCCATGAAACCCCCCTTCCCTGAGTCATAGTTATGGATTATACAGTATCCTGCACCACAGGTTATGGCGACAGGAAAGCGATATCTTTGGTTGGTTGCTATTCGTGTTGGATCATAACGAAATTTATCAGCTTAGTCAATAAAGACCTCAAAGTCGAACATTTTTAATGGGTAGCCTCAGAACAGAGATCCCCCAAAAGGGGAAGCCTTTTTTCTTCTTGACCCTTATTGGCCCTGTATTTTATATTCATTCATCAAAAAAGTTATTCTTAGGCGGTTTCTTTAATAAGGCAGTTTTTTTTATCACTAACACAACCTAATAGTAATACCCATCTAGTAAGGGAGGTTGACATTATGGATACCCTCTTAAACATTCTTGATTCATCTCAGGCAGGTTGGAAAGAAAAGAAATATGTTAAAGACTTTATCGCCATTCTCAGGGAAAAGGTCATCCCCAGCTATCCTTTGCTTGAATCAAAAATAGAAAACCACAAAGCCGTCTTTCCGAAGGAGTGGGATCAGTTGATTTCCGCCTTGAAAGAGGCGAATATTTTTAAACAATTTATTCCCCTTGAGTATGGAGGGCAAAAAACCTCTGAGTTGGATACTTACTATTTGATGGAACTTTTGGGTTACGCCTCTCCGGGTATAGGTATCATCTTTGTTTCCCACGGACGAGCCGTTGATATCGTCTGCCGGGGGAATCAATCTCAAAAGGAAGAATATCTTCCCAGGATGGCCGAGGGACATTTAGGGGCTATCGCCATGACGGAAGAAAAGGCCGGTTCTGATGCCAGTGCCATTGGGCTTATGGCCAGGAAAGCAGATCATCTTTACCTGCTGAACGGCCAGAAAATTTTTATTTCCAACAGCGGATTGGCCGAGATATATACCGTTCTGGTCAACACCAAGGGGATCAAAGGACCCCGCTCCTTAAGTTTATTTATTGTTGAAAGTCAAACTCCGGGTTTCTCGATAGAAGGATTGCCCGAAAAAGATGGGTTAAAAGTCTTACCTATAGGACGTCTTATTTTTAAAGACGCGCCCGTTCCTTTGAAAAACATGGTCGGAGAGGAAGAGGGGGGGCTTTTTCTAACCCTTGGGGTCATCGATCAGGGGAGAATTCATATCGCCGGTATCTGTTGTGGACTGGCTTATCGGATTTTTCGTGAAATTTATCACTATGCCCTTCAAAGAAAGCAATTTGACCATCCCTTGACCAGCAGTCAGGACATCAGCTTTCAAATTGCAACTATGTATTCGGAAATAAATGCAGCTCGAGGCCTATGTTTACAGGCATTGGAACAATTCGGCCAGCCTCCTTACCGGCTATGTTCTTCACAGGCCAAACTGTTTGCCTCCCGGATGGTCATGGACGTGGCGGCTCGAGCCCAGATCTTGATGGGCGGAAGGGGATATCTCCGGAACGACTTGATCAATCAATTAGGAGCTGACGCCAGAGGCATGGAATATCTGGAGGGAACATCCAATATCCAAAAAATGATTATCACCAGCGAGTTATTTAAGATGTACCATAAAGAGAAAGATGATCTGGATCATACGAGATCATAACGCCTTTTTCTTTAAAAACGGCCTTGGATCGGACCAACCAAATCAATTTCTTTTTCATTTTTTTTGATAAATTAAGGACAAAAAAACTCTTAACGGCTTTTTTTACGCATAAAAAGAGCTTTGAAACAGGCCCTATAGGAAAAAACTTGATTTGGGTCCGGCCCCATAGGGTATAGACCAAAGAAGAGATTGAAAGACTCATCAAACTATAAATGGATCTCATTGACGGATTCCATAATCCAAAGGAGAAAAGTAAATGAATAAGGTCAAAGAAGTCATGGTGCATACGGCTATAGGCGACGGGATGTTAGATAGAAACGGTGCTGCTATAGCCGTCAGCCGGATGGATGTCGATAAGGCCTACGGAGGGATAGGGCTCCTGCTTCAAAAAGTCATTCGTGACTCCGATGGGGCGGCCTGGAAGGAGATCAAAACCAAGATCAATTATATGTATGAAAATCTGGGGGAGGCCTTGTTCGCTCTGGAACAGGAGACACCTTTCCTTTCCCAGATCAGAGAAAGGCTCAAGAAGGGGCAGAAGCTGCTCTTCAAACCGAACCTGGTATCTGTCGAGAGCTTTGAACCCTACACCTTCGGACCCAGTATTGGCAGCACGGCCGTTACGGAATGGGCCTTTGTTGCCGCCGTGATGAGATGGTTTCACGACCAAGCAGGCATCAGCTACTATCAGATGAGCATCGGCGAAGCAGCCACGGCACTGTCGGCCATGGCCGCCGGCTTTCAGCATCTTAAGAAGGCCGGACGACCCGTGACCACCGAGGCAGTCATTGAAGGCCAGTCCGATGATTTTTTCGGCGGCTATGGATTCTATTTCGTCCGCAAGTACCTTTCCGAAGTCTCCGATTCCCCCAGAAGGGATGATCCGATGAGAGGGTTGGAAGAAAGCATGGCCGGGACTTATCTGCCCCCTGGAAAGGTCCAAGATAAATTGATGGTCTATGACCTGAACCGGATCTGTGACGACATGTCCAAAGGAAGAGATATCCCTGTCCCAGTCCACGAAAATTTCGAGTCTATCATCCTCCATAAGGTTATTGTGGGCGGTGATCCGTCCGATCCGGATGATCGGGCCCTTTATCCAGGGTGCATTCTGATCAACCTTCCAAAATTAAAGATTCATGCCCAGGCCCTTTTCACCAATGTGATCAAGAATCTGGGCATTGGGCTCTATCCCATGGAAGTATCCCGATCGAATGATTGCCAATGGGAATATGCCACACCGCCAAAGATGAAAGTCCCGGGCATGAAGGGCGCCATTCCACATCAGGTATGGATCCCTGAACTAGACCCGAGTGACCAGCATCCCAATAAAAAATCTCGATGGGACCTATCGGGTGAAAAAAACCGGTGGACTGACAGGCACCATGCTCGATATTATCAAGGCCGTAGCTAACCAAGATATTTTCATGATGCACATTGTCGATGGCTTGGAAGCAACAAACCGGGATCACACAGGAATAGGTTTGGGCATCAAGGAGCGTGAAGGACTGGCGGTAGCGGGATTGGATCCGGTGGCCACCGATCTGTTCTGCGCCCGCTATATATTCAGCAATTGCGGCCTAAAGGAATCGGAAGAAGCAGGGTTGGACGACGGGTCAGGAGGCCGCTTCCCACAGGCGGTTCCGGTTCCCTTGCTCCAAGATAAGGCCATCATTACCACTAAGGGATATGACTGTCCTTTGAGCCGGGATTTCAGTTTCCGGCGGGCGGAAAAACGCGGCTTGGGACAGCGCCAGTATTATGTGATCGGGCGCGATGATATCACCGGTCATTCCCTGGCCTCTTTTCGAGGAAGGCTTGGGTATCTGAATGGCGATAACTTCAGAGAGATTGTCACAACGGCCTTGTATTCCGACGCTCAAAAGATACCCTGGGATATGCAAAAAACCTTTTTTGCCTATCTGGATGCTGTGGACCAACTTCAAGGAGCGTCTTTGAAAAAAAGTTTTCTCGACGCCTTCGACGAAGACGGCAACGGCATTGTAACTTACGAAGAATACGGAAAGAAAGGGCTTTATGGGACAACCATGTTTTTGGGCGGACTCAGGCTTAGTCTCCGGGCGGAAAAGGATGAATCGGAGACCTTCCGGGCCGCTTATGCCTTGTTGTCCACTTCCCTTCGATGTTCCAATCCCAGGTGGAACCTGGAAGGTCATCACATCACCAGAGAACAAATTTATGGCTGGGTCTGCGGTGTGGCCCAGCTCATGTCCTTTTCACCGGTCGAGCAGGAAGACCCTTACGTTCCCGGCCTGATGTGGGGCAAAGGGAAATGGCCCAGCTATTCACTGGCCTATGATCGTTATCTTAAGCAAATGATCTTTGGATATAGATATCCAGACAGAGTTGGAATTGCCTGCCTATATGGTGCGGTTTGCGCCTTTGCCGACCACAGACAAAATGATCGGAAATTTATCGGCAGAGTCCCCGGGCTTCCCAACACCAAGGGGCCTCAGAAGTATGTGGAGGCAGTGCGTGAGGGCCGTATGAAACCTTTGGATTTCACCTTCTATGTACCGACCGGGGTCGGCGGACTGGATCTGCCTAATGTTCAGGAGAGCACCGATCCCGACCAGGTCTTTACCGTTCTTTTTGAAGGGGGAAGCACCAAGTGGCCTGACATGCGGTATGGGGATGTTTAAATCGGCCGATCCCCCCTGCCTTACGCGGCCTAAAAGGGACAGAGGGGATCTGTCTATGCCCAGACAGATATTTTAAACGTTCTTTTCTGCAACCTTCCGATTATCATAATGCGGAAAAACTCATTATTACAGGTTGCTCAAAAAGGTTCGGATACAAGGCGCCCGAAACCGGGAACCCGCCCCGAAGGGGTGGGACTGAGCGTTGCCCTTGACGCGAAGAAATCCCGAGGAATGAGTCGTACCTAGAAGTACGTCGCAATGACGAGGGATGAGGGCAACCCGCCTTGGTATTGATGGGCCTTTTTCAGCAACCTGTTAATCGTCAATCGCCTGCGTGGCGATAGTCTGCATATCCGCTCTTATATTGAGATGATCGTAAGGACGCACCTGGGTGAGAACCATACCGAACAGCTTCTCCCGGGGATCGTTCCACCAATAGGTGCAAAAGGCCCCGCCCCAGGTATAGGTACCTTCGGTGGCCATATTGTGAGTTTGACCCCTGTCCAGAGTAACGCCGAACCCCAAACCGAATCCGTTTCCAGGTCCGGTCAGCCAGACAGGCCGATCACCGATATGGTTCATGGTCATCAGCTCGATGGTTTTCCGGCTTAGGATTCTAACCTTTCCGCTCTTTCCTCCATTCATAAGCATATCGGCAAAGCGGAAATAATCCGAGGCCGTGGAGACCAATCCGCCGGACCCCATGTAGTAGATGCCGGGTTTGCTGAGCCAAAAACTTTCCCTCGTATCGGGCTCGACCGGTTGGATCTTTTTATCTTCCCCTGGAGTATAGGCCACGGCAAAACGGGGCAGTTTTTCTTCAGGCAGAAAAAAATGAGTGTCCACCATACCCAGCGGCTCGAAAATATGTTCCTGGAAATAATCCGCTAGTGTTTGCCCTGATAAAACCTCCACCAGACGGCCCACAACACAGGTGGCGCGGGAATAATCCCACATTTTCCCAGGATGATTGTTAAGAGGAACAGTGGCCAAACGGTCCACAAAATCGCCTATGACCTCCTTGCGGCTGCGGAATTTGGCGGCCTGCCTATACAGCTCCTGATTCTGAGGATTGTATTCCGTGGCAAAACCGGCCGTGTGGGTCAGAATATGCATGACATTAATGGGAGAGTCGGCCGGCACCAGGTCATATTTCCTTCCATTAAATACGGCCACCCGCATATCCTTATAAGCCGGGAGCCATTGGGAGATAGAATCGCCGAGCTGGAATTTGCCCTGCTCATACAGCATCATCAAGGCGACAGAGGTTATCGGTTTGGTCATGGAGGCGATGCGGAAAATCGTTTCCTTGGTCATGGGGATCTTTTTTTCAACATTCTGATACCCCTGGACATCGAAATGAACGATCTTTCCCTGACGGACGACCATGGTGACTGCACCGGGGATCAGTTGTTGGTCTATATAACTTTGAATCATCGGCGGGATACGTTTCAATCGTTCAAGAGACATACCAACTTCATCAGGCTCGGCAAACGGTAGTGTGTTAATCACGGTTTTCCTCCAATAATATTTTCAATTAAAAAATAGAAGCTAAAAGGAACTGCATTCATTTTTGTATATCTTTCCCTGTTGGATAAGTCAAACCCAAATTGGTTTAATCATTTTCGGGTTCGTCAATGTCAACTTTATTCTTTGACTAATGCTGCCTTGACGTCCATTAAGGCTTGTGTTAAATTTTTTCTTATTATGGGCTGAAAGGGACGAGAATGACTGATTCAGAATCGAAAAATGTGATTGAGGAAATATTTCATCCCAGATCGATTGCCGTTATCGGCGCCCGTTCCAACGAATCGTTGGAAAATGACGGCTGGGTATCCAGACTGATCGCCTTTGGCTATAAAGGAACGATCTATCCGATCAATCCCAAGGCGACTGAAATCATGGGGCTTAAGACCTATCCTTCCATCAGGGATATTCCAGGTCCTGTGGATCTGGCTATCTTCAATGTCCCCTTCAGGATAGCCGACCGGATTATGGCCGATTGCGTGGTTAAAGGGGTCAAATTCGCCCATGTTTTTACGGCCGGATTCAGCGAGACCGGCAAGCCTGAAGGAATCAGGCTGCAGAACGAAATAGAGCGCATCGCCAAGCAAGCCGGAGTAAGGGTGATCGGGCCCAATTGCATGGGGCTTTATTATCCCCAAGGAGGCATCACCTTCGGCAGACTGCTGTCGAATAAGCCTGGCCCAGTGGCTTTCGTTTCCCAGAGCGGGGCCTCAGCCGCCCGAGTGGTGGCCCAGGGTACTGAAAGGGGTATTTATTTCAGCAAGGTTGTCAGTTACGGAAATGCCATCGATCTGGACGGTACGGATTTCATCGAGTATCTTTCATCTGATCTGGAGACCAAGGTGGTCACTTCTTATATCGAAGGTGTAAAAGACGGCCGGAGATATTTCGAGGTCATCCGAGAAGGCAACAGAAAGAAACCGGTGATCGTACTCAAGGCCGGCATCACCGAAGGCGGCAGCAGGGCAGCGTCTTCTCATACCGCATCCTTGGCCGGTTCTGAAATCATATGGGACGCTTTTTTCAGACAGACGGGAGTCATCCGTGTTGACGACCTGGAGGAGCTGCTTGACGTGGCCATGGCCTTCGTCTACCTTCGTCGTCCGTCCGGACGGCACGTTGGAATCGTGGGACGGGGCGGCGGATTAGGGGTCGTAGCTACGGATATGTGCGAAAAAGCCGGGTTAAAGGTCCCTGAATTTCACCTGGAAACCCAAAAACGATTAGAGCAACTCATTCCCGATGCGGGGACAAGTGCCAGGAATCCGGTGGAGCCCGACCGGGGTTTGGCCGCCTGGGCTGTCTTTTATGAAGAAGGCCTTAAAGCCATAGATGCAGACCCCAATATCGATTTCATATTGACCCACCTCGGGATCGACATCTATGGAGGAATCGGAAGCCAATTGACCCAGTCTCTGGATGAAGCCATCAGCATTCTTCTCAAGCTTTCCAAACAATTGTCAAAACCTTTGGTTATAGTACTTTATGCCGGAGGAAGGGCGGATACGATCAACGCCGTAATTCAGGCTCAAAAAAGGTGTTTGGAGGCAGGACTTCCGGTTTACCCCAGCGTACCTTCCGCGGCCAAAGCCGTCAGCCGCTTCATAGGTTATCACGAATTTCTGGAACGTATTAAATAACGTATTAAATCCTGAGATAGAAAGGAGTTTGCTATGGGAAAGCTTAACGGAAAGGTAGCCATCGTCACGGGAGCCAGCAGGGGAATCGGCAAGGCGGTCGCTATTGAATTTGCCAAAGAAGGGGCCAAGGTAGCGGTTGTCGGACGAACGCTTGAGCCTCTTAAGACCGGTTTATCCGGAACCATTCTGGAAACTGTCGATGAGATTAAAACCCTAAGCGGTCAAGCTCTGGCCATAAAGACTAATGTTCTGGTCCAGGACGAGGTAGAGGCCATGGTTCGAAAGGTTATAGATGAGTGGGGCAGGATCGATATCCTGGTCAACAATGCAGCAGTCGCAGCCCCAGGTCCATTTGTGGAGACGACGACTCGTCGTTGGAATCTGGTTATAGGTGTCAACCTCTTGGGGACTTTTCTTTGTACCCACGCCGTTGTTCCCTTCATGATAAAACAGAAAGGCGGGAGCATCATCAATACCAGTTCCGGAGCAGCAGACAGTCGGGTTTATGGTGTCACCGGCCTTGCCTATGGTACGGCCAAGGCGGCGATTGAACATTTAACTTGCAGCTTAGCCGCTGAACTTGGTGTGTATAACATTGCCGTCAACTGCTACAAGCCGGCCCAGGGAGTAGCCACAGAAGGATTTGTATTCAATTTACCCCCCGACTACGATAAGTCACGTTTGATTGGTCCCGAGAAGATGGTCAAGGCTGCCCTTTTTTTGGCTCAACAAGATGCCAAGGGCCTCACTGGATGCGTGGCTAGGGACGAGGAGATCATCCGTTGGCACGGCTTATTCTAATTAGGGTCGATATCCCAGGTATTGTCCATAGACAAAGCGATGCCTGGGATGACCTAACCTTTCTTCCGATTGATCCGCACGAGTTTCTCGACCGAATTGCGGCAAATCCGAGCGGGAGCGTTATTCTTGGCCCCGAGTGGAACTAGAGGGAAAACTTTAATAATGGGTCAAGATCGGATTAAAATCATGACAGTTAGAAATTTGACCTTACAGGCACCTAGCGTCTAGATGACGACTTCTTCCTGAAATGTTGTTTTTTAATTTTGGCTCTTTATGCCACATTACAAACGGTAATCAAATTGTAAAGTACAGACCTACCTAGTCCCATTTTCACCAGAAAACACCTTTCTTCCCATGTTTTTCGCCCTGTTTTTCTTCTTGAGCTTGTCTTTTCCTTGTTATATACTTATCTTATTTAAAAGCAACTAGTTATTAAAAATTCATCAGGAGGCATCACGATAAAAAAGGAGAAAAAAATGAGCCAAAAGACCATTTATCCCGAGTACAGTAAAAATTACCCGCTTCTGATCACTAACTTTGTTAAAAAACCGCTTAGCATGTATCCGGATGACATTGCTGTCGTCTACCGGAACGACGATGGTCAGTATTTCCGGTTCACCTGGAAGGAATGGTACGCGCGCACCTGCCAGCATGCCCATCTCCTCAAGTCCTTGGGGGTGAAGGATGGCGACCGGGTCGGCGCCATGGCGCTTAATCACCATCGTCACCTGGAGAATATTTTTGCCACCGTCGGCATTGGGGCGATTTCTCACCCCATCAATATCAGGCTGTCTCTGGAACATATGACCTATGTCATCAACCATGCCGAGGATTACATCATCTTTTTTGATGAAATTCTCATGCCCTTTGTCGAACTCCTATACGATCGGATCAAGCCGGCTGTGAAAAAATTTGTCTATATGTCCGACAAACCGGGACTGCCTAAGACCAAGATAGAGCCTCTTTACGAATACGAGGCGTTGTTGAAGGAACAGCCGACCACCTTCGATTGGCCGGAATTGCATGAGGACACGCATGCGACGCTCTATTACACCACCGGCACGACCGGTCTGCCGAAAGGGGCTTTGTACACCCACCGCCAGATCTATCTGCAATGTATTCATTCACTCGAAAGGGTAGGCAATGCGGTAACGCTACCTGACGATCCACCGCGGCCTAATCAAACTAATTTTTTCGCGGTTATTCCCTTTTTCCATATCCATGCCTGGGGAACGCCGTTCATGATGGTTCACGCGGCTGCCAAGTTGGTTTTCTCGAGCAAATACACGCCGGAAAGTTTCTGCGAGCTCATTCAGAATGAAAAAGTAAACTCCGCTGTGATGGTGCCGACCATGCTGGCCATGCTGCTTGAATACCCGGATCTCAACAAATGGGATCTGAGCAGCCTGACCAGTATAGCCATCGGAGGAGGCGCCCTGCCTCTTGGTTTAAAGAACAAAGCGGAAAAGCTTTTCCCCCATATGAGGGCCGCATCCGGCTACGGCATGTCGGAAACCATGGCCGGTGTTATCGGCGCCGTATTAAAAAGGGACATGGAGAACTGGCCGAAAGAGGAGATTGACAAGGTCTTAGTCAAGACGGGCTTACCGATACTTCCGGCCATAGACGCCCGCGTCGTTAACTGAAGACGGCAAGGATGTGCCTCACGATAACGAGACGATCGGCGAGATCATCCTGCGCGGCCATTGGATAACGGAACAATACTACAAGGATCCGGAGAAAACGGCCGCTGCCTGGAGGGGCGGATGGTTCCACACCGGCGATGCGGCCAAAATTGATCAAGACGGCTATATTATCATCGCGGATCGAATAACCGATGTCATCCGAAGCGGCTCCGAAATGGTGCCCACGGTCCTTCTGGAGAATTTGACCAGCAACGCCGACTTCGTTTTGGAGGCCACTTATGTCGGCATACCGGATGAGAAATGGGGCGAAATACCGATGGCCCTAGTCAAGGTACTCCCCGGATCGAACAACAAAGAAGAAGATATCCTCACTTTCCTTCAGGCAGAGGGTGTTGACAAAGGGAAGATTACCAAGTGGATGCTTCCAGTTTATGTCGCCTTTGTCGACGATGTTCCGAAGACCAGCGTCGGCAAATATGACAAGATCGCCGTCAGAAAAAGAATTGAGGAGTTTAAATCCAAGGCCAAAAAGGTGCGTTCGGTGTAAAATCATCTTACGACTTTCACGTTGCTTGACTTGATAAATTCAAAGCCGCCATATAAAACTATGGCGGCTTTTTTATAGTAACGTCGCCCGGAGACTTCTTCAAAAGGAAAATGAAGGAGCCTTCATAACCTTACCATCTATGGAAATACTCTTCGACCCATATCATCTGACCGTAGGGCGGATTGAACAGTTCAAACAGTAATCGTTAACTTTCTGGTCTTTCTTCTTAAAACAGTAGTAGGTGAAGTTAACAACCGAGTTTCAATTAATGGAATAAAGGGGACGCCCTTTATATATTTATACTTACATATTCGGGAGGTATGATAATAAAAATACATGCCAAGACAAGACAACATAGGCATACACGGTACTTTACACCATATTATTACCAGGGCAGTAGAACGGAGCAAAATATTCCGAAACAATGAGGATCGTGAAGAATTTTTGCGAAGATTTGGTAAGCTGGTACAACATTTTTTGTTTTTTATTTATTTTCCCTAAGGCGATCAGGATAGTTGCTTATGATGCCATCCACTCCAATACTCAACATTTTTTTTATATCATCGGGTCGGTTAACGGTCCAAGTAACGACTTTCAAGCCCCTCCGATGAGCATCCTGAACAAATTCGCCATTCAGGAACTCATAGAAAGGCATGATTGTATCTGCCTTCATGGATTGGGCAAAAAAGGCGTAATCCAAGGGTTTGGCGCCGATTAACGGGCCGAAGGGAACCTCGGGGATCATATCGTGACAGCGCATCAGTTCATGGTGATCGAAGGATGAGATCATGAACAGGTCATTTTTCCATCCGAACTCTTGGATGTATTTACGCACCACCTCTGCTACAGACATGCTGATCCCTTCAGCCTTCAGCTCTATATCAATGAGAGCGCGCCGGTTCACAAAATCGAGGACTTCCGAAAGCATTGGTATGCGTTGGCTTTTACCTGCGTCCAGTTTTTTTAGCTCTTCGAGCGTCATATCGATCACATACCCTTTTCCGTTGGTTGTGCGGTCCACACGCCCGTCATGAATGACAACCAATTCTCCGCTTCTGCAGAGGTGGACATCCAGTTCTATCCCATCAACACCAAGTTCCAGGGCCTTGGCAAATGAGGTCAGGGTGTTTTCGGGAGCATAGCCCATAGCCCCGCGGTGTCCAATTTTCAGCATACTTACCCTCCCCTTGCGTTTTGTACCTTTTTTACCTCTTAATGAATTTTAACGAGCGAGAAAAAGAGAGTCAAGGAAAGAAGCATCCTGATGATATTACCAAAAACACTCTTTGGAAAAACAATGCGTTGAATCCTCAGATCCTCTCCCCTTAAAAAAAATACTCGACAAGCAAGACCATTTTCTTATTTGACATTTTTTTTAATTTTTAATATAATATATAGTTTAAATATCAGAACTTTGCACCGGCCAAAGGTCCGGTTAACTAAAACATACGAAGGGTATTATGGATTTATACCAAAAAGCAGGTGTGGATATTAATCTGGGAAATGCCTTTGTTGACCGGATAAAACCCCTGATCCGTCAGACTTTCTCACCTGAGGTCATCACCGATATCGGCGGATTCAGCGGTCTATTCCGTCTGGACCCCTCGGCGTATTCCCAACCGGTCCTGGTTTCTTCCACCGACGGGGTGGGGACCAAATTAAAGATTGCCCAACTGCTCAATCAACATGAAACGGTTGGGATCGATTTGGTGGCCATGAGCGTCAATGATATCATTGTCCAAGGGGCCCGGCCTCTTTTTTTCCTGGATTACATGGCCGCCGGGCGATTGGACTTGGAAACTCAGACCGCCGTCATCGAAGGGATTGTAAACGGATGCAGGCAGGCCGGGTGCGCCCTGCTCGGTGGTGAAACAGCCGAGATGCCGGGAATGTATGCGGTCGGCGAATATGATCTGGCTGGATTTGTGGTGGGAATCGTTGAAAAAGATAAGATTATAAACGGTTCCAAGATCGCACCAGGGGACCGAATCATCGGGCTGGCATCCAGCGGCCTGCACAGCAACGGGTTTTCCCTGGTCCGGAGAATCTTTTTTGAAGATTTGAGAATGAACCCCAAAGAGTCCATTCCGGAATTGGGTACAGACTTGGGAAAGGAACTGCTTAAACCGACCCGGATTTATGTCCCGTCTATCCTTTCTTTAATCAAAGACTATCCGGTAAAAGGCATGGCCCATATTACCGGAGGAGGCATTACCGAAAATCTGCCCCGAATCCTGCCGTCCGAATGCCGGGCAAGGATTATACGTGACTCCTGGAAGATTCCCCCGATATTTTCCTTGATCAAACGACTGGGCAATGTATCGGAAAAGGAAATGCATCAGGTGTTCAACAACGGCCTGGGGATGATACTCGTCGTTCCTGATGGCTGGACCCAGGAAATCATTTCCCGACTGGAAGGCTCAGGGGAAAAATGTTTTTCAATTGGAGAAGTCGTTCCCCGTACCCATCCGGAAATACCTATTGAGTGGGTATAAGGGAAGAGGGATGAGGAACGAGTAAAAAATTTGAGAAATTGATAGTAACAACAATAACGGTATAAGGCCTAAGGCTTTTCTTGAACCTCAAACCTTGTACCTTGAACCTATTTTTTCCATTGAAAGGAGTAACCATGGCCAAGGTATGTAGTATTTGCGGCAAAGGCCACCAAGTCGGGCACAACGTCAGCCATGCCAACAACAAGACCTATAAACGCTGGAGTCCCAATCTCCAACAAATCAAGGCCGTTCATCAGGGAGCGGTTAAGCGGATCAATGTCTGTACCCGATGTCTACGTTCGGGGAAGGTAACCCGGGCCGTATAAATAGCTTGGGATCGGGAGAAGGATCACTCCTCAGATATTTTTTTCAAAAGAGCGGATGACATTGATAACTCCTTTAATTGTTTTCAGGTTGTTCATCACGGTTTGCAAATGAAGGGTATCGCTGACTTCGATAATAAACTGATAAAAAGCCTTTTTGTCGGTGGTTGTGATGGCATTGGCCCTTAAGATATTCGATTCGGCCGAAGTGATGGCCGTACTGACTTCCGCCAGCATCCCCGCCTTATCGTTGGACCAAACCTCGATCTTGACCGGATAGAGGGCCTTGGTTTTTTCAGAGGTGTCCCATTGAACCTCGACCAGTCTCTCAGGGTCTGCCATAACCACCTGAGGACAAAACCTGGCATGGACGGTAATCCCTCTCCCTCGGGTGATAAACCCCACCACTTCATCTCCGGGAAGAGGTGTGCAACACTTGGCAAAACGCGTCATCACATCCTGAACTCCCCGAATCAAAACCCCCCCTTTTTCTTTCAGAGGATGTTTCCGCAAGGGGAAAGCCAGGGATTCCTCCTCGATCTTTTCCTCTAAGGCTTCTTTCGGCATCATTCGGTGAACGACTTGGCGAATTGAAATCTCGCCGAACCCGATAGCGGCCAGCAGGTCTTCGACCTTCTGAAAAGACAGTTTCTGGGCTACGCGAAGCAAGGAATCGCTCTTCATTTGCTGGCTGACGCTTAATTGGTTCTTCCGGAGTTCCTTCTCCAATAGATCCTTGCCGATATCAATAGAACGCTTCCGTTCTTCGACTTTGAGCCATTGTCTGATCCGGTTTTTGGCTTTGGAAGTCTTGACGAGTTTGAGCCAATCCTTACTTGGGAGATGACCGGCCGAGGTGATGATTTCCACTACGTCTCCATGCTGAAGCGTCGTGCGCAAGGGAACCATCTTTTTGTTCACTCGGGCCCCGGAGCAACGGTGACCCACATCGGTATGGACGGCATAGGCAAAATCGATGGGAGTGGACCCTTTGGGCAGCATTTTAACTTGGCCTTGCGGTGTAAAAACATAGACCTCGTCGGGGAATAGATCGATACGAACCGATTCCAGAAACTCCCTTGGATCTTGCACCTTCTGAGAATCTAAAAGCTGTCGGACCCAATTGAATTTTTTGGCATCGGTTTCATCGAGGGGCTGCCCTTCTTTGTATTGCCAATGGGAAGCAATCCCTTCTTCGGCCACCCGGTGCATTTCTTCGGTTCGAATCTGAATCTCGATCCGCTCCCCGAAAGGGCCGATGACCTTAGTGTGAAGGGATTGATAACGGTTGGCCTTGGGCAGACTGATGTGGTCATTAAACTTTCCGGGAATCGGTTTCCAGAGAGAATGAATAAGCCCCAGGGCTTCATAACATTCGGCTACCTCTTTGACGATAACCCGGAAGGCGATCAGATCATATAACTGGCTGATATCCAGATTCTGGTTGATCATCTTTTTATAAATACTGTAGAAATGCTTGGGACGTCCCTCCAAACGGCAGGAGAGATGAGCCGAGCCCATCTTGTCCTGAAGCAGTTCCTTGACCTCCCGGATATATCGCTCCCGTTCCTCACGTTTTTTGGCCACGCCGTCCTTAATGGTCTGATAGGCCGCTGGTTCCAGATAATAGAGGCAGAGATCTTCCAATTCGGTCTGTATACGATGCATGCCCAGCCGGGCCGAAATAGGAGCATAAATATCCAAAGTCTCCTGGGCAATGGCCTTCTGCTTTTCCGGGGTTTGAAACCCCAAGGTCCGCATATTGTGCAAACGATCGGTTAATTTGACCAGGATGACTCGTATATCGTCCGACATGGCCAGGATCATTTTCCGAATATTCTCGGCTTGGTGTTCTTCCTGGCTTTGGAAATGAATGGCACTGATCTTGGTCACCCCGTTGACAATGTGCAGGATCTCCGGCCCGAATTTTTCCTCGATGATTTCTGCTGTAGCTAGAGTATCCTCAATAGTGTCGTGAAGCAATCCGGCGGCGATGGTTACTTGATCCAGCTTCATCTGGGTCAATAACCAGGCCACTTCCAGGGGATGCGAGAGGTAAGCTTCCCCTGACAACCGTACCTGTCCCTCATGCACTTTGGCTGAGAAGACATAGGCTTTTTGAATCAAATCAATATCGGCCTGTGGCCAGTAAGATAAGAGCTGGTCGATGATAGTATTGATACGAATCATAGGTTTCGCAAAAAAATAGGGTTCGAGGATTCAAGGATTCGAGGGCCTGCGACGAGCTCAGCCGAGACGTTCAAGGCTTTTTACTTCCATGCCATTCACTTGAATCCTTTTCACGTTTCCTGACATCTTTAGACCTTTAAGGCCTGAGAGACCATTTTCCGGATCATTTGGACCACCTGGTCCTTCGGTACTTTTTGCACTTGGCCGGTACGTCTTTCACGGACCTCAACTATTCCCTCGGCCAGGCCTTTAGGCCCAATCGTCACCCGTACGGGGATGCCGATCAAATCGGCATCTTTGAATTTAATCCCCGGTCTTTCCGGACGATCATCCAACAGGACCTCGATCCCCAACCGCTTCAGTTCTTCATAAATGACCAGGGCCAATTGATGAGTTTCAGATCCCGGACTCCATTCAACCGGAGATAGTATGATCTGAAAAGGAGCCAGGGCCATGGGCCAGATGATACCATCCTTATCGTGGTTCTGCTCTATGGCTGCTGCCATGGTCCGGCCCACCCCGATGCCGAAACAACCCATAATCATAAATTGCTCCCGGCCCTGTTCATCCAGGAAAACGGCTTTCATGGAACGGGAATACTTGTCTCCCAACTTAAAAACGTGCCCCACTTCGATCCCCCGATAACTGTTCAGGGAAGATTGACATCTTGGACAGGGCTCACCGGGCAACACTTGTCTCAAATCCGCCCAGAGGGGAAGAGGCACATCCCTCTCCCAGTTCAAGTTTATCCAATGGACATCCGCCTCGTTACCTCCCATGACAAAATTTTTAAGACCTCGAATAGTGTTATCCGCCCAGAGCGGAATGGAAAGGCCGACAGCGCCGGCAAAACCCACCGGCGCACCGGTCAGTTCCTGGACCTGTAATCCGTCGGCCAGGGTCAGTTCCTTACAATCCAAAGCCTTGGACAACTTGGTTTCATTGACCTCCTGGTCCCCCCGGACTAAAACGGCCACCGGCCCTTGTTCGGTCTGATAGATCAGGGTTTTGACCAGACGCTGGGGAGGGATGGACAGAAAGCGGGTCACTTCTTCCACGGCCCTTTGGCCCGGAGTGGATTTTTTTTCTCGGGCTTTATGACCTTCGGCAGAATCGGCTTGAAACCGGTCTATAGATTCGGCCCGTTCCGCATTGGCCGCATAACTACAGGCCGTACAGGCCAGGATGGCATCTTCGCCGCTTTCGGCCAGAACCATAAACTCATGGGAATAACTGCCGCCGATGGCCCCGCTGTCGGCTTCCACGGCCTTAAACTGAAGGCCGCAGCGGGTAAATATCCGTTGGTAGGCCTCAAACATTTTCTGATAGGTCTTTCCGGCCCCTTCCTCATCCCGGTCGAAACTGTAACCGTCCTTCATCCCGAATTCCCGGCCCCGCATCAAACCAAAGCGGGGGCGTATCTCATCACGAAATTTAGTCTGGATCTGATAGAGATTAACCGGCAGTTGTCTATAGGAGCGGACTTCATGACGAACGAGATCGGTAATCACCTCCTCATGAGTAGGTCCCAGACAGTAATCATGATTATGCCGGTCCTGAAATCGAAACAACTCATGGCCGTATTTATCCCAGCGGCCGCTTTCCTGCCAGATCTCGGCTGGCTGAAGAGCGGGCAGCAAAACCTCCTGGGCCCCGGCCCGGTTCATCTCTTCTCGAACAATGGCCTCCATCTTCCTAAGGGATCTCACCCCCAAAGGCAGAAAACTATAAATCCCGGAAGTTAGTTTTCGAATAAATCCAGCCCGAAGCATCAACTGGTGACTGATGATTTCTGCTTCGGTCGGTTTTTCCCTTAAAGTGGGGACATACAATTGGGAATAAAACATGTTTAGTTTTTCTCCTGAATCCTATTTTTAATTTCCTCCAACAGGGTTTCCACCAAGTCCTTTTCAGGAACCTTGCGGAGCAGCTTTCCCTTGGAAAATAGAAGGCCCAAACCTTTTCCCCCGGCAATGCCGATATCGGCTTCCCTGGCTTCACCGGGGCCGTTGACCACGCAGCCCATGATGGCCACCTTTAATGGCCGGGTGTATTTTTGGACCGCCTTTTCTACTTTTTGAACCAGAGGCAAGAGATCGATTTGACATCGTCCGCAGGTAGGGCAGGAAATGATCTCAATCCCTCTCTTCCTCAATCCCAAGGCCCCGAGTATTTGATAAGCCACCTTGATTTCTTCGCGGGGATGGGCCGTCAGGGAAACCCGCAGGGTGTCGCCGATTCCCTGATAGAGAAGAAGGCCTATCCCCAGGGCTGATTTAACCGTTCCGGAAAGCATGGTTCCGGCCTCGGTAATCCCCAGATGGAAAGGATAATCAACCTCTTTAGCCAACAATTGATAGGCTCGAACGGTTTGCAGTACATCGGATGACTTCATGGAAATCTTAAGATTCTTGAACTTCATCTTTTCAAAAAGGGCGATATGCCTTAAGGCAGAGGCTACCATAGCCTCAGCTTGTCCCTCTTTTTGACTCTTGGATTTTACCTCTTTCTCTAGAGAGCCGGCATTGACCCCGATACGGATACAAACCCCTCTTTCATCTGCCTTCTCGATAATTCGGGCGATCTTTTCCTGACCCCCGATATTCCCTGGATTGATCCGGATGCCAGCAGCACCGGCCTTCATTCCTTCCAGAGCCAAACGGAAATCAAAATGGATGTCAGCAATGACTGGCAAAGGTGATTTTTGAACGATTTCCTTTAGGGACGAAACAGCCTCCTGGTCAGGAATGGCTACACGGATCAGTTCACAGCCTGCTCTGGCCAGTTCTTTAATTTGCTTTAACGTCTGATGGGCATTTCGGGTATCCGTGCTGGTCATGGATTGAACCACTATGGGATGCCGGCTCCCGATCCGAATGCCTCCGACGGAAACAGAAATCGTTTTTCGCCTCAAGATGCTTGATGTCGGCTTAAGGTCACAACTCGATTTCATCATATCTTTCCAAAAAAAATTGACAACTTCTGGCAAATGCGATAGAAGTTTTTAAAAGCCGGATTACACGGCTTACCCCCAATTATCTTTTTTTATAACATATTATGCAATGGATGATAATGCATTTTTTAAAATGCCCTCGCTCGTTCAAATAGATACCCCACCCGATTATGGATTGAAGGAATTAATTCAACTCATCAGTAATGTAACCGAGTCTTTTACCACGGCCCTGTTCCTGTTCAATCCTGCTAAAAACATACTGAATCTTAGAGCTTATCACAGTCTGAGTCTCCACATTGATCCCGATACTCACCTTCAGGTCGGGGACAGTCTAATAGGCTGGGTGGCCAAAAACCAAACCCCAGTCAATATCGCCAGATTTGATCGGGACACCAGGAATCTCAAATTGTACCTGCGGGATGAAAAAATAAAATCATTCTTGGCGGTTCCCGTGGGTGAGGCTGGAGTCCTATGTATTGACAGTAAAAGAAACTATGTTTTTACTGAAAAAGACCAGAAGATACTCCAAGATTTTGCCTTATTGGTCCTTCATATCCTTCAGGCTCAGAATATGAGCACGCAAGAAAAACAACAACGTTTCATTTTGGAATTTTATAATCAAATAGACTCTCTTTCCAAGGAAGAACAGGATTTAAACGATTATTATCAAAAAGCGCTTAGCCTCTGCCGGTTATTTTCCAGAACGGATACAGCCTTTTTGGCCCTAGTTCCCAAGAAAAGGGATCGATACAAGGTGGTTGCATCGGATGGGACTTTGAAGGGTCCCTTAAAAAAAACCTTCCTGCCCATTGAGATGGGGTTAACCGGCTGGGTCATCCGAGAAGAAAAACCTCTGGTACGTCGTTCAATGAAACCGAGGAATCACAAATCCTATGTTTTTTTCCCTGATGACCCTTGTATGCACTTCCAATCGTTCATCGGACTGCCCCTATGTTTTTTCGGCAGGTTATATGGGGTAATGAATTTGATCGGCTACCGGGAGAATGATTGGGGAGAGAATGAAATCCAAGCCTTGATCTCAGCCGGCCAGACTATTATCACTTCAATACTTTATTTAATGAACCTGTGAGTTAAAACAATGATCAGAAAATTCTTCGGCCTCTTTTGTGAAGATATGGCCATGGATTTGGGTACGGCCAATACTTTGATCTTTAAAAAAAACCAGGGAGTGGTTCTTAATGAACCTTCGGTTGTGGCCATCAATAATGAAACCGGACAGGTTCTGGCCGTCGGCAAAGAGGCCAAGGACTATTTGGGCCGGACGCCTCCGCGTATTTCGGCGATTCGTCCTATGAAGGACGGGGTTATCGCCGATTTCGATATTACCCGGGAAATGATTAAATATTTTCTCCTTAAGGTTAGAGAAAAATCCAGATTTTTTCGGCCAAATTTAGTCATCGGTGTCCCATCTGGAATCACCATGGTAGAAAAGAGGGCTGTGGTCGAATCAGCCCTGGAAGCCGGGGCCAGGGATATCTATCTTATTGAGGAGCCCATGGCCGCGGCCATTGGAGCCGGTTTACCGGTTGAATCTTCCCGTGCCAATATGATTGTGGATATCGGAGGGGGGACTACGGAAGTGGCCATCATTTTTCGGTTTTCCACCGCTTATTGTGAGTCGATACGGGTGGCCGGAGATGAACTTAATGAATCCATTATATATTTCCTGGAAAAGCAATTCAATCTGCAAGTAGGAGAGAACACTGCCGAACAGATTAAGTTTGATTACGGTTCGGCTTTTCCTCAGGGAAAACCCATCTCTTTTCAGGTATCAGGAAAAGAGGTTTATTCCGGGATCCCTCGAACTATTCAACTGACCGACAAAGACCTTAGGGAAGGGATGGCCGAACCCATTTGGGCCATTGTTGACGCCGTCAAACGGGCTCTTGAAAAAACCCCACCTGAATTATCTGGAGATATCAGCCAGGATGGGATGACCCTGGCCGGGGGTGGGGCTCTACTTAAGGGGCTGGATAAACTCTTGGAAAGGGAAACCGGGCTTAAGGTCCAAATAGCCGAAGGCCCTTTGACCTCGGTGGTCATGGGGGCAGGCAAAGCCATGATGAATACAGGCTACTACACCAAAGTATTTATCAACTGACTTAAATAACAATTCAAGGACGTTTAATTTGGGCCAAAAGGATTTCAATCTCGATCATGCTTTTCAAAGGGCCATGGAAGCGGTATTGGAGGCAGGCCGGATATTAAAAGAAGGTTTTCGAAAAACAAAAATCTATCAAA
Organism: uncultured delta proteobacterium; assembly: GCA_963802945.1. Taxonomy (GTDB): domain Bacteria; phylum Desulfobacterota; class RBG-13-43-22; order RBG-13-43-22; family RBG-13-43-22; genus RBG-13-43-22. The sequence continues at coordinate 460,799 of CAWDKY010000017.1, read as the reverse complement.
AAAAAGGGGCTATTGATCTGGTCACCGAATGGGATTTCAAATCCCAGGAATCGGTGATTGCCAGACTCCAACCCTTTTCCCCGGATGTCGATTTCCTCGTTGAGGAATCGGGGATTGAGCGCCGTGTTTCTCCTTATTGCTGGGTCCTGGATCCCCTGGACGGAACCACGAATTTCGTCCACGGTTTTCCTTTTTTTTGTGTTTCTCTGGCCTTGATCTGTGAGGATGTCCCCCTCCTGGGGATTGTCCACAACCCTGAACTCGAGGAAACCTACTGGGCCTTAAAAGGGAAAGGGGCTTTTTTCAACAGCCGTCCAATACAGGTTTCGTCATTGACCAAGGTCTCCCAAAGTCTTCTGGCAACCGGATTTCCCTATAATATCCGAAAAACATACCAGCCAATCCTGAAACGTTTTGAACAGGTCATTATCCGGGCACAAGGAGTACGCCGCGCCGGTTCAGCCGCTATGGACCTATGCTTAGTAGCTCGAGGGGTATTCAGCGGATGCTGGGAACAATTCCTAAAACCCTGGGATACGGCAGCCGGGGTGCTTATTGTGGCCGAAGCCGGCGGCCGGGTCTCGGATTTTTCCGGTCGTCCTTTTCATATCCATAAAAAGCAAATACTGGCCACCAATGGACTTATCCATCAGGAAATGTTGGAGATCTTAGGCTGATCGGGAAGATTTTTCGGTAGGCAAACCCCATCATTAACGAGTCTATCCAAGTAATAATACTACATTTACTCAAATCCCATCATTCCCATTTTATAGTTTCCCAAGAGATAAAAAAGGAGTGACCTTCTTTTATCTGGACAAATGATTCGGCCTAAGCTAATATAACCATCACACAATGTTTTTCCTTGAAAGACTTCGTTGCAAACCCTCTGTTTTTTTAAGGAATTCCCTGGTGTTGGTCATTATAACATCCCTCTAAGCCACGAGATTTATGGGAGGCTTATATGAAAAAACTCTTTACTGCACAGCAATTGAACGGCCGTTTTGATTGTTTTAGCCAATTTAATCGGATCGACCCGATCTGCCTGAAATATTGTGCTTTAAATATCCGATGTGCCCTGGCCAAAAAACAATGGTTCGACATGGAGATGACCGAGGATTATTATCCTTCTTTCAACTCGGCAGATCTTGATTTTGGCCTGGAATAATGGAGATACATTTTCTAACCGTCAGGCCTTTCAGCAGAAATACCTTTGACCGCGATTTCTCTCCCTTGAGCAGTACAACCTCAGATTTTTTAATCCCAACCCATCGGGCCAAAAAGATGATACAGCTTTGATTGGCGACCCCCTCCACCGGTGGTGCTTGGATCATGAGTTTCGGGAGTTGGTCATGGAAACCGGACCACCCTGTCCTTTTGGCCCCAGGCTGGATCCAAAGGGTCAGTATTGGGCCTTCCGTGGTCGGTTTTATGTAAACGGGAAGCGATGGAAGAAAACAAGCTGAATTGGCTTTTTTTTTAGGAAGATGGCTCACATCCGCAGGCCCAATTGAATCAGACTTTTAATCAGAAATTCCTGCAAAAAGATGACGGCCAGAAGAACGACAAGGGGTGAAAAATCGAATCCTCCCCAGTTGACCGGAAGATAACGACGGATTGGCCTTAAAACCGGTTCGGTAACTGCATAAAGGAAGCGGACGATGGGATTGTAGGGATCGGGACGGACCCAAGAGATAATAGCCTGGGCAATGATAATCCAGGTATAGAAGGTAAAAAGAATATCCAGAATTTTTGCTACCGCTATTAATAGATTTCCAAATACAAACATGGAAAAGGCCTCCTGAGTAAAACTTCTTTTAATGATTTTAATTAACATACCTTATAACTCGTTTCAAGAAGAATAACTGTCTATTTAAACTGGCTTTCTTTATTTTTATCTACGCCATTGATTTTCTTGAATTTGAAACCATTTTTTAGTATGGTGACCTTGCGTGCGCCCGTAGCTCAGTCGGATAGAGCGTCGGACTTCGAATCCGCAGGCCGCCCGTTCGAGTCGGGCCGGGCGCGCCAGAATCCTTAAACTAGTTAACCCAGACTGGGGTTTCTTATAAAAAGACTTTTCCGAATGCGATGCAAACAGGCCTTTATTGGGTTTAGCCTAGTGGTCTTTTTAATTGCCCTGGGCTGTTCTTCAAAAACGGATACCCTGTCTCACTCGTTAACCATTGCCGGCTCCACCTCCGTACAGCCCTTTGCCGAAAAACTGGCGGAAATCTATATGGCTTTCAATCCCAAGCTCATCATTAATGTTCAAGGAGGGGGATCGACCGCCGGGATCAAGGCCTGCCGGGAAAGGGCGGCTCAAATCGGGACCTCTTCCAGAGAACTCCATCACGACGAAGGAGACTTAACCAAAATAATCGTAGCCAAAGACGGGATCGCTGTCATTGTTCACCCCCAAAACCCGGTTAATGATATTTCGATTGAACAACTTCGGGGAATCTTTTCCGGGAAAATCCGTTCTTGGGCCCGCTTAGGCTGGGTGGATAAACCGATTTTTTTTGTTAACCGCGAAGAGGGTTCAGGAACCCGTGATGCCTTTGAAAGCCTGGTTATGCAAAAAGAAGAGGTTTCCGACGAGGCTTTGGTCCAGGACTCCAATGGTGCAGTCCGGGAAATCATTGCCAATAACCCTCAGGCCATCGGCTATATCTCTTTTGGTATTATCAACCATCAGGTCAAGGCCCTGGCCGTTAACTCGATATCACCCAATTTGAAAACCATCAAAAACAATCAATATACCTTAACCAGACCTTTTATCTTCGTCCTCCCCAGTCAACCCACAGACCTGGCCCGAAGGTTTATCGATTTTATTTTAAGTAAAGAAGGTCAGAAAATTTTGGAAAAAGAAGGTTTGGTAGGAATCCATTAGGATGAAAGAAAAAATCATCGAAAAGGTCCTTACTCTCCTGGCCTTCTCCGCTATTGGAGTCTTGTTGCTCATAACGGTCTTTATTTTTAAGGAAGGCCTCCCCCTGATCTTAAAAGTGGGGATAAAAGACTTCCTTTTCAGTGCCAAATGGGCTCCGACCAAAGGCCATTTCGGAATCTTATCCATGATCATCTCCTCTCTGGCTGTTACTTTCGGATCCATCATCATGGGAGTGCCCTTGGCTTTGGCCTGTGCCATTACCCTGGCGGAGTTTTGTCCGCCCCGTCTATTAATTTTCTTAAAGCCGACGATTGAACTCCTGGCCGGTATTCCTTCCGTAGTCTTTGGATTTTTAGGAGTCATTTTATTAGTCCCAATGATCCGGGAATATCTTGGCGGGCCGGGATTGTCGCTTTTAGCGGCCTCTATCATTTTGGCTATTATGATCCTCCCGACCATCACCAGTATTTCCATCGATGCTATTCAAGCCGTCCCCTTGTTGTACAAAGAAGGGGCCCTGGCCATGGGGGCCACCCATTGGCAGGCCATTAGACTGGTTATCCTCCCGGCCGCCCGATCCGGGGTGGTAACAGCCATCATTCTGGGTATGGCTCGGGCCATTGGTGAAACCATGGCTGTGATTATGGTGGCCGGCAATGCCTTAAAGATACCCTTTTCCATCCTGGATCCGGTGCGAACCCTGACCAGCACTATCGCCCTCGAGATGGGCTATTCTGCCGGCGATCATCGAACCGCCCTTTTTGCCGCCGGCATTATTTTATTTATTTTTATCATGGCTCTTAATATCCTGGCCAATCTTCTGATGCGGAAAAAATAATGCGCCTCAATCCCATATTAACCCAAAAATTCGTCAAGACCCTTCTCTGGGGCCTGACCGGTTCAACCATCGGGATTTTATTTTTTATTATCTTTTTTATTTTTTTTAATGGGCTCCCTCAGCTCTCCTGGGCCTTTCTGTCTACCAATCCTGTTGATATGGGCCGCTCGGGCGGGATTCTGTCCACTATCGTCAGTACTATTTATCTGATCGGGATCGCCCTTTTCTTCGCCACACCTTTGGGGCTGGGAACGGCCATTTTTCTGACCGAATACACCCGGGAAGGTCTGATCACCAAGATCATCCGTTTCGGGACTGAATCCCTGGCCGGAATACCTTCCATCATTCTGGGTCTTTTTGGATTTGCTATCTTTGTCATGGCCTTCGGCTGGGGCTGGAGTCTGCTTTCCGGCGGTCTGACCCTTTCGGCCATGTTGCTTCCGACAATAATTCGAACTTCGGAAGAATCGATTTTAGCCGTGCCCCGAGAATATCGAGAAGTATCCTTCTCGCTTGGTGTAGGTAAATGGAAGACCATTACCCGCGTAGTCCTGCCTGCGGCCCTTCCGGGGATTGTGACCGGCATCGTCTTGAGTATTGCCCGTTCGGTCGGTGAAACGGCTGTCATTATCTTTACCGCCGGATCTTCCCTCCGGTTTCCGAATTCCATTTTTGAATCCGGTCGCACCTTGGCCGTCCATTTTTATATTTTGGCCCGGGAAGGGCTCTCTATGCCTATGGCTTACGGAACAGCAGCCATCTTGGTGCTGCTCATATTGATTATTAATATCAGTGCCTATATGACCATGCGGTTATTAATGAAAAAGTACTCATGATTTCTATTACGGATTGCGGAATGGGGATTGCGGATTAATCAATGACCAACCCTGATCAGAATAAAATTCAGGTCAAAGACCTTACGGTTTCTTACGGCCAGGACGCTTCACTTAAGTCCATTTCCCTGGACATCCCCAACAATCAAATCACCGGGATCATGGGACCTTCCAATAGCGGCAAAACTACCCTGTTACGCATCTTAAATCGCTTAAGCGATTTGATCCCGAATATGTCAATCCAAGGGCAGGTCTTCCTGGATGGAGCCGATATCCTGTTGCCCGATTATGATATCAATCTTTTGCGGGCCCGGGTGGGTATGGTCTTTGCCAAACCGATCCCCTTGCCCCGTTCCATTTATGAAAATCTTACCTTTGGTCCCCGAATGCACGGCCTGAAAGGCCGGCGTATCCTCGATGAAAGGGTGGAACAGAGCCTTCAGGCCGCCATCCTTTGGGACGAGGTAAAAGACCGCCTTTTTGAACCGGCCCTGAAACTTTCCGGCGGCCAACAGCAACGCCTCTGTATTGCCCGTACCTTGGCCATGCAATCCGAGGTCATCCTTCTGGATGAACCGACATCGGGTCTGGACCCAATCTCTACGGCCAAGATTGAGGAAGCCCTGCGTAACCTTAAGAAGGACCATACCATGATCCTGGTTAGCAACAATACCAAACAGATTGCCCGTATTTCGGACAAGACGGCCTTTTTCCTTATGGGAGAGTTAATTGAATACGGCCCCCCCGATGTCCTTTTTACCACCCCATCCGATAAACGAACCGAAGATTATGTTTCAGGAAAATTTGGTTAAAAGGGAGGAATCTTGCCTTCCATTGCCATAAAAAATCTGAACTTGTACTATGGTCCTTTCCAAGCCTTGAAAGAGGTTAATTCCTTTTTCAAGGAAAAGACCATTACGGCGCTGATCGGCCCGTCGGGGTGTGGGAAATCCACTCTGCTTCGCTGCCTGAACCGCATGAATGATCTGATTGATGGGATTCGGATTGAAGGGCAGGTCCTGATCGGCGACAAGGATATTTATGCCCCGGGGGTCAATTTGATCCGTCTCCGTAAAGAGGTGGGTATGGTCTTTCAACGACCCAACCCTTTTCCTCTTTCCATCCTGGAAAATGTCACCTTCGGCCTTAAGATCCACGGCTTGCTCTCCAGGGAAAAACAGGAGCAGGAAGAGATCGCCTTTAGGGCCTTTTCCGCTGTTGATCTCTGGGAAACCCTGAAAGACAAACTTAAGGCACCTGCCCTGAGTTTGACCCTCGAACAGCAACAGCGGCTTTGTATCGCCCGTATCGTGGCCTTGCAGTCCCGTATCGTCCTGATGGACGAGCCCTGCTCGGCCTTGGATCCTAGAGCCACGGAAAGAATCGAACGGCTGATGCTGGAACTTAAGGAAAACTATACTATCGTCATCGTCACCCACAACATGCAACAGGCCGCCCGGATATCGGATGAAACCGGTTTCATGCTCCTGGGAGATTTGATTGAATTCGGTCCGACCAGTGAGATCTTTACCACACCCCAGGATGACCGAACCAATGATTACATCACCGGAAGATATGGATGATCTATTTAATAAGAAGTTACTTTTTGATGGTAAAATTATTAAACAAGAAAAAAACACCATCAAGGAGAAAAACAGAGCGGAAGGCAACTAGACAAAGGGTGTCTTTTGAAAAAAAGGGCCTTTGCCGGGCTGGATTTTACAAACAGGAAGCAATAAAGGGAAAAAGGGGAAGGCAACTTAATTTCGGACGAACTACCCCCGCTGCCTCCAACATTTTCCTCAAACAATAGAGTGATCTGCGGAAGCCCCGAAATCCTGATCCTCATAGAAAGGAAACTGGGAGTATAATTATAGGATTCATTTTGGAGGAGCGTGGCAGGATATACGCTACAAAGGGATCAACCATGTTTTGTGGCAAAGAGGCTCAGGGAGACGCCCCCTTCGTCTATTGCGTGCCACCCTCCATGGCGATATTTGGAAAGCCAATTATAAATGGTCCCGCGGGAGAGCCCCATAATTTTAACCAGTTGTTCCGGACTCTCCCCGTTTTGAACACTGCTGACGGCTCGTATTCGAATCCCGGTGAGAGTGTTATGATCCAATTTGCGCGCATCGATTTTTTCATGCTTAATTAGTGTCATGTTTCATCTTTTAGGTCTATATTATTTTCCACTTATTAATAAAAGAAAAAATATCCAAACTCCGGGGATACTAAAAGGATCCTAAACGAAATAGGGAAATGTTACCAATTTTTTTAAATTTTTATGCTGCCTATGTTTTTAGAGGAGATCATCGATGTTCATGAGTACTGTACGCAATATTGTGAGTAAATCCAGAGGGCTTCTATATCAGATTTCTTGGCGGTTCTCTCCTGGGATATATTGGAGAAGTTGTAATGCGTGCGGAAGCCTGGAATTCGATCTATTCAGAAGGCCCAGCAACATAAACGTGAAAAAATCCATTTTCTTCCCGAGTAGACTCTACGGTGACCACAGACTGACAAATTTTTATCTCACCAGATTGTTGAGGTTGCAGTACGTTCTATGCAAAGAGTGTGGCCTAGCATATATTAACCCGCTTCCCTTGTTCTCAGATATTGATAAGTCCACCTTCGATGGCGAGAGAAACATTATTGCCTGGAAAGACCACGATTGGCAATATTATGTCAATGACAAGATCAATACCATGAAAGCTTACTATGACCATGTTGGTTTGGAGAAAGTGCGACGGTTGAATCGCATGCTTGATGTTAGTTGTGGCCCGGGAGTAGCTCTCAACTGGTTCAAGAACGAAAAAGGTTGGTTGGTAAATGGTATTGATCCAGATCTTCACTCTGCCCGAGTTGCGAAGTCCAAGTTTGATATTGACATCCAATCGGGATTGATTTCTGACCTTCGAGCATCGGAAGAGAGTTTTGATTTTGTGATCATGGATAACTCATTGGAGCACTATTTCGATCCTCTTGCTGCGATGTTGCGAGTTTATAGGTTACTCAGAAGCGGAGGGCTTTTCTGTATCATCGTGCCAAATGCGGCTGGGTTGTCCACTTTGTTTGCAGACGAAAATCTATACTGGGGTCACTGGTTTATGTTCACTCCACTAAGTCTATGGAATATGTTGAGTGCGGTCGGATATCAATTTTATGGGCTAATTGCGAATCAGGAAGGGCGCATTCCTGATCGCTTGGCTGGCATGAAACATGATTTCACTAAATATAAAACTGGACTAAGCTCCAGTTTCTTTGGGTCCAACAAAGCTGTCGAACTGGAAAGAGGGGCGTTTTATTCTGACTACTTCAGTATCATTGTTCAAAAGCCAGAAACGACATTGGTTCGCCCTGCTGAAGAGAACCTACTTAACCTCATTGCCAGGCGATCTCGAAAGGAGCTGTCCTGGTGGAAATTGCCTCGTGTCTCTCGGCGGGCTGTTTCTAAAATTAGTGACCTGATGCACCGAACATCTAAAGGTATTTAGAAGAAAAACTGGCCAGAACTACAGTTTATATCTTAGGAAAAGGGATAATCTAAAGGGCGGATTATCAGTGCCTCATCCCACATTTTGTGGTTTAGATTCCCTTGACATCCAAGCGTGGCTACCCTATACTCACTTCCCATGAAAGCAAGTTCTTATCAAAGATGTCGGATACAACAATTCAAACTGTTCTTTCCCTGATTTAGTGAACACACCGAAGAGTTTCAGTTATTAAAGAGAAGATGGGGGGGGGCATGGTTGCGAGTAAGGACAAGAAGTATTTGTAGCAGATCGAATGAATCAGAGCTGTTATGAACCGCCGCGAAAAAATTCTTCAGGCCATTGATGTCGCGTGCATGCGTGGCGTTGAAATCGGACCCCTTGCCAATCCAGTGCTTCGAAAAAACGAGGCGCAGGTGCTTTACGCTGACCACGCCAGCACGGCAGAGTTGCGTGCAAAGTACGAGGGTCACGGGTGGGATACGGCAACTACTGTCGAAGTCGATGTGGTTCTCTCTGAAAAACCACTGCTCGAATCACTGCAGCACACCAGAGTCGATTTCGTAATTGCCAATTACGTGGTTGAACATGTGCCAAATCTAATTCGCTGGTTTGGGGAGTTGCACGATGCGCTGAACCCCGGAGGCATAGTCGCGCTCTCCATTCCCGAAGGGCGCTACTGTTTTGACGCCAAGCGGCCTTTGAGTACCACCGGTGAAATCGTCGACGCCTGGCTGTCGCAACGCACGATCCCATCGCTCAAACAGGTCTTTGATTTCTGGTCCCTATATACGATAGTTGATACACCGGGTGTGTGGGATGGTTCGATTGATACATCCCGCTTGCCCCTGGCCGGCACTTTGGAAAACGCATTGTCTCGAACTCGGGCCCTTGCAGCAGCGCCTCGCTATACCGACGTGCATTGTTGGGTTTTTACCCCTCACAGTTTTTTGCACTGTATCGCTGATTTGATTGAAATGGACCTCTTGCTTTTCGATGTCAAATACTTTCATACCACCAGTGTGTATGAATTTGAATTCATCGTCTCACTTGAGCGCATCGAACCAATGAGCACCGACGTGAAGGCCGCTCGAGTGGCGCGGCTGCGGGCGATGGCCAATGGTTTGCTCGGCTCATCGCCTTTAGAACGCAGAAATTATTTTCATAAACAATATAAAAATATAACTTTAAAGGTCAAAAAAGCGCTGGCTGTTGGTTTAAAACAAACCTTTGCGTCAGTAAAACGGAAGATGAAAGGATAAAAGGAAATTACAAATTAACCAACCAGATTTATGGGGAAACACCTCTTTTAAAAACACTTATCATTTTCTCGTGAATCAAACCATTGGAAGCAAAAACATTGTGCAAAAAAATACCCCACTTGCCTCCAGATATATCAGAGATAATTCTTCCTGATTCTTACACCATCAAACATCCAGCGGCCATACCCCATGGCATAAGCTTTAATTCCCAAAAACCATCAAACCTGCCAGCAGCAAGATCATCGATATCCAAAGCGGCCGCGCCAGCACGCCGAATGGCCGGCACTTCCATGGCCATCAAATTAAAACAATTAAGACTGTTATCTTTACTCATCCGAATGTCATAAGGAAAACCAGTTGCCCAAAGACTGCGGGAATTGAACGAACTACTCCCTCTGCCTCCTAGATTTTCCTCAAACAGTGGAGTAATTTGCATGCCCCGAAATCCTGATCCTCGTAAAAAGAAAGCTGGGAGGCTGAGCAATCTATTTAAATTTAGAGGGATTTGGGTTTGGGTGAGGGTCTTTGGGTGGTTTGGTATAAGGCTAGGGGTGAAAGGATCTCGCTAATGACTCCCTGGTCTTCGATAATGCTGATTATCCGCATCAGCCCCTGGCCTTTGGAGCAGGTCAGGAGATTGACCTTCCCGGATCATGTCCGGGACAGGCTGCAATTTTCTGAATCAACTTCGCCCAATTCCGATTGGATTTTGCATTTTCATCCGGTTCTATAACATAAGAAAAGAGACCAGTTACTTTTTCTTTTTGACAAAGCCCTCGGGTGACATTATCCAGCCAGCGGCGGAACCAATCTAAGGCATTAAAACTTTTTCTTGTCGGTTGTCCTTAGATCAATAGATAACCCATGATTCTTCCGGGAGATAAATTCCGTAATACGAGGATTAGTCCTGCCCTGGACCCCAACAAGTTTTTTTCGGGATGATGCCGCAGCCACCTTTGTTCAACCTGGAGGGGCTATTCTTAAACCTAAGCTCCCTAACCGCTACGTATTCATCTTTATGATGCTGGAGGAAAAATCAAGCATACAAGTGAACATTTTGACCGGTTGTTCGCCATGAAAGCCTTAGGAATGGAAGCCTCGGACTTCCGTAGTCCTAAGATGGCGAATACCGACCAATAGACATGGCGAGTAGGGGACGAAAGGCGAACAAACTCTCGTGGAGAATAGGTCAAATCTTTATCCTTGCCTTTGGGCACCAGCCCGGGAAGATTTGACCCCATATACCACGTTCATGGGGCGGCTTACAGCACCTGGGACTCTCTAAGAGAGGACGCAGACGCATAATTACGGTTTACTTCTTGGAACCAACCTTGCCGCTTCCATAGCTCGGATTCTTTGCCTTGCATTCAGCAACCAGTTTTGGATCGACGGCGGGCAGAGGTCTTATAGCCCCAGGCACCTTAGTTTTGCCTTGCATAATGGGATCTACACAATCCCTATAGAGGCCATACCCTTTTTCCCATTCTCCAATAACAAAACCCGCGTTCTTACAAGCCACTAGGATCTGCTTGCACGGGCCGGGCGCCTGTTGGGCTATGTGCTTCTCGGTTTTGGCCGCAGCCTCTGTTTTGGGAGTCGTTCCTTTTGTCTCGGTCACCGCCTGGGCATACACGCCGGACACGAATGTCAAACCGACAAACACTGCCAGAAATACTACTAATAGTCTTTTCATTTGCTACCTCCTTTTTTGGTTTTTTGGACGAGCGGACCCTTACTGCTTGACATAGGAAGAAGCCCATTTCCCCTACCCGCCATCCAACATAATTCTATCATGTTAATCGCCAGGAAGAATAACGCATTGTAAACCAGAAGTCTTCAGCAAGCAAGGTTGGCAGTGGTCAGCCTTACAGGTGACCCCTTGGTCCCCTATTTTCCCTGTTTTTGGGCCTAGGTAGCACGTCCGGTGCGGCTCAGGTTGATTTCCTCGTTCGCCGTGAAATGATCGCATCCTTAGTTAGCGGTTACGACGGTTCTATTCCCGTGACCCAGCACTGCTGATCGGAAAAGCAGCGTCGCTGAAAATAGAGTGCCACATTGACGAGGCTGATGAGGGCTGGCACCTCAACGCGAGGGCCGATAACGGCTGCAAAGGCCTGTCCGGAGTTTATGCCAAAGGCAGAGACAACAACCACTATTTGTTAAAAAGTTGCCTTTTGTTGGCCTAATTATAAAACAAAAAAAAGAATACTATCAAGGAGAAAAACAGTGAATAAAGGGAACGGTTCAGTTCTCTTTATTATTCCTCCATCCGCTTTGTCGCCCCATCTGTTTTTTCTTTTCAGAAACATTATAGGGCGCCATCATCTCTTTCACGAAATCTTTAACACCATACACCATCCGCATGTTCTGAATATATTATTCTTTACTGTGGTTATCAACCAAAGAGCACCGTCCCGTATTTTCATCGGGACGTTCGGATCGACGCGAATAGAAGTTATCATAATTCCCTCCTTACTCAATTTCCTTTAAAAAGAATATCAGCCCGCAGGATAGAATAACTGCCATCCCAAGCATGGAGATACCGAAACGGAAGCTAAGCAAGTCACCGGAGAGACCAAGGAAAAAAGGCATCAGTCCTGCTCCGCAGGTCACACCGATGGTCAAGGTCAATCCGGTAGCCAAACCCCTGACTTCCCGGCTGAACATCCTGGCCATGGACACCAGTCCCAGAGGGAAAAAACCAGTAACCACCAGGGCCTGAAAAAAAAGAAAGATCCCGACATAGCGCACGGAAGCAAGGCCCATAAGAACCGTGAAAATACCTGTAAGCAGCACCATCATGAATATCATCTTTCGGAGGCTGAAGCGATCGACCAGAAATCCGCACAGGATGGCCACGGCAATCCCTCCGAACCGAGACACCCCCAAGAGGGTATTGGCATATCCGATACTCAAAGAAAGCTCCTTGGTCAGATACAAAGGGACGATAAAAAAGATGCCCATATTGGCACCAGCAACAAACGTCCATAATAAGGCCATGATCCAAAGAGATCGCCTTTTGACCAGATCACCCAACCTGGCCTTTTCAGAATGTTTGATCTTAAGTTCATCACTGGTGAAATAAAACAAGACAGCGCTCAGGAAAAAGGTCAGGGCGAAAACTTCGAATATCCCTCTCCACTTAAAAAAGTGGAGCAGGAATAACGCTGCAAAGGGCATACAAAATATGCTGACCGAAGCCGCCGAATCATGAATGGCAATAGATTTTCCCCATTGACTTTCTTCAAAATATTCCGTAAGGAGCGGTATCACGGAAGGCAGATAGATCCCTGTGGAAAAACCGAGAACGAAAGAAAAAAGATAAAAAGCCGAAAACACCTTGACGAAAGGAATGAAGAAGCAAACTAAAGATGAGACCAACATAGAAAGGATAATCGATTTTTTGTAACCCAGCCGGCCGGAATAAAATCCTGAAAAAAATAACGATAACCCATAACCAATCGACTGAAAGATAAAAATACTGCCGGCCCGGGCATGACCGACGGCAAACTCATCTTCAACTAAAGGTAAAATGGGCGAGAAGATGACCCGAACTCCCAGATTGCAGAACCAGAGAAACCAGAGAAAAAGGAGGAATAAGAGGGCCTGGCCTTTAAGGTCTTTATGATGTTCCACGTTTCAAATTAGACTTAAACAACACGATCAAATTCTTTTTCAGCAGACGGCAGTATGATCGAGAGGGCATCTTATGTCAACATCAAATCCTGTTTTACCCAACTCTTTTTCCCCCATTTTCCTACCTTATTTTTCCCTTATTTTTACCCTTGACCCCCTTTCCCCAACCAGCTTATACTCCTCTTGTTTTATTCGAGGGTTTCGGGGGATCATTGGGAAGACCTGATTTTGTTTTGGGCCTGCTCGGCAACTCGAAAGGTTTTCGATAAAAACAAAAATTATATCAACAAAGGGGAATCAAACCATGACAGAGGAAATTAGCTATCCTGAGTACACCATCCATTACCCGTTGCTGCTTAAGAATTGTTTCTTAAGGCCGTTGTCTTTATACCCGGATGATATAGGCGTGGTTTACAGAAATGACGCCGGCAAATATTTCCGATTCACCTGGCGGCAGTGGCATGAGCGAACCTGCCGTCTGGCCCATGCCTTGAAAAGTCTGGGAGTCAATCCCGGAAAGCCCGGCCGGCCCGGCGACCGGGTAGCAACCATGTCCCTCAACCACCACTGGCACCTGGAAATCATTTACGCTACCACCTGCACCGGAGCAGTGTCTCATCCGATCAACATCCGGCTCTCTTTGGATCACATGGCCTACACCATAACCCATTCCGAAGACAAAATCCTCTTCTTTGATGATGCCCTCCTGCCCTTGGTTGAAGCACTCTACGACCGGATAAAACCTACCGTTCAGAAATTCATTTATATTTCCGATAAGCCCGGGAAACCCAAAACCAGAATAGAGCCTCTCTATGAATACGAAGAACTGTTAAAGCAACAACCGTCGAACTTCGATTGGCCCGATTTTAATGAAGACACCTATTCCGTTCTTTACTATACCACAGGGACAACAGGCTTACCCAAGGGAACTCTTTTCACCCATCGACAGCTTTTTTTACAGACCTTATACACGACGGGCAATCGATTTTTACTGCCGAGACTGCCGGATGAGCCACCGAACCCCAACACCATGGTGGTTTTGATCAATGTCCCGCTGTTTCATATTCATGCCTGGCAGGCACCTTTTGCCTATGTCTATATGGCCTCCAGAATAGTTTTTCCCGGCCGGTTCACCCCTGAGAATTTCTGTGATCTGGTGCAAACGGAAAAAGTGACCGCCACATCCATGGTGCCGACGATGCTGGCTATGCTCATTGAGTATCCGGACTTTCACAAATATGATTTGAGCAGTTTGATCACCGTAGGCACTGGTGGAGCCGCCCTGCCTCTGGGCCTGAAGGCCAAGGCCGAAAAAATATTCCCCCAATTCACCGTCGGCTCCGGTTACGGTATGACGGAGACCCTGGCCGGAGTTATCGGTGCGACTATCAAACGTAACATGGTGGATTGGCCGAAGGAACAACTGGATCAGATCAGGGTCAAGACCGGTTTGGCCAATCCGGCGGCCATCGATGCCAGGGTCATAGGTGAGGACGGCAAGGAAGTCCCCCACAATAACGAGACCATCGGCGAGATCGTTTTAAGAGGCCACTGGATCATGGAGAAATACTTCAAGGATCCGGAGAGAACCACCACTGCCTGGCGTAACGGCTGGTTTCATACCGGCGATGCCGCCAAGGTCGATGAGGAGGGCTATATCATCATCGTCGACCGGATAACGGACGTGATCCGGAGCGGGGCTGAGATGGTGCCTACTGTTCTTTTGGAGAACCTGACCTGTAATGCCGACTTTGTGCTTGAAGCCACCTATGTGGGTGTTCCGGACGAGAAGTGGGGAGAGAGGCCCATGTGTCTGGCCCGATGCCTTCCTGGGGCTAATAAGAGCGAAGAAGATCTTCTTAACTACTTGGAAACCGAGGGTGTAGGAACCGGGAAGCTGGCCAAATGGATGCTGCCCGATTATATTGTTTTCTGCGATGAGATACCCAAAACGAGTGTGGGCAAATACGATAAGATCGCTATCAGGAAACGGTTACCTGAATATCTGGAGAAGGCCAAAAATTTGGGCAGGGCCTGAAATCTCCCTCGTTTATTCACGGATTAAGCCATTATTTTTAGATTGAAAAAATCCTGTTGCGTTTGACGATGTTATCATGATAAAAATATACTTTAAACTTTAAATATTTTTTTTAATCTCTTACACGAAATACATAACATTTGGAAAGGAGCAAAAAGATGGACAGCAAGAGGTTTTCATTAGAGGGCAAGGTGGCCCTTATCACCGGTGGTAGCCGCGGCATCGGCAGGGCCTGTGCCCTGGCCTTTGCTGATGCGGGTGCTGATGTCGTTGTCAGCAGCCGGAAGCAGGCTGATCTGGATATAGTGGCCGATGAGATCAAAGCCAAAAATAGAAAGGGCGTGGCCATTGCCGCCCACGTAGCCAAGCTTGAAGATCAGAAAAAATTGGTCGTCCAAGTGGTCAAAGAATTCGGTCGTATTGATATTTTATTCAACAACGCCGGCACCAACCCCTATCCGGGAACCCTTTTGGAAGCGGAGGAGTGGGCCTGGGACACAACCATGAATGTCAATTTAAAGGGGCAGTTCTTTCTGGCTCAGATGGTGGCCAAAGTCATGAAGGGGAAAGGTGGAGGTAATATTATCAACACGGCCTCGGTCGCCGGGCTTAGGGCCAGTGGATTAAGTATTTACTGCGTTACCAAGGCCGGCTTGATCATGTTGACCCAATGCATGGCCAGGGAATGGGGTCAGTATGGTATCCGGGTCAATGCCATTGCCCCGGGTGTGATCGAGACCCGTCTCAGCGAGGCCTTGTGGAAAGACCCGGCCGTTGGAGCCGCTGCCCTCCAACGTATGCCCTTGGATTTCTTGGGGCAGCCGGATGACGTAGCCGGTGCTGTGCTTTATTTGGCCTCAGACGCCTCAAGATACGTGACCGGGATAACCATTGTCATAGACGGCGGATCCATGGTCGGGACAGCCGGTTCCCTGGAGTAAAAATTTTAGGAGAATAGATCGAAGGCCGAAGACTGACGGGAGTTTAAACCCTAATCCCCGGGTTTTGGTTTCTGCTTCAGTCTATTCGCCTTCAGCCTATAGACACCAAGCAAAAGGAGATTTAATTTAATGGAAAGAAAGGGAAGATTAGCTGGAAAGGTGGCTATCATCACCGGGGCCGCCGATGGGATAGGCCGGGCCACGGCCCTCCTGTTTGCCGCCGAGGGGGCCAAACTGGTTCTGGCGGATATCAATGAAGCCGGCCTGAAAGAAACCTTCGATATGGTGGTCAACGCAGGAGGAGAAGCCACAGCTAAAAAAACCAACGTAGCGGTAGAAAATGAGATCAAGGCCCTGATCGATCTCGCCCTGAAAACCTATTCCCAAATCGACATCCTCTGCAACAACGCCGGCACCGGCGGAGACCTGGCGAAATTAGAGTCTGAGAATGAGGAAATCTGGAAAAGGGTTTTTGAGGTCAATGTTCTAGGGGCGGTTTTTGCAACCAAGCATGTGGCCGGGCATATGATGGCCAGGAAAAGCGGCGCCATTGTCAATACATCATCGGTTGCCGGAATTCGCGGAGGTGCCGGAGGCAACGCTTACAGCGCCAGTAAAGCAGCCCTGATCAATTTTACCATGACCTCGGCCTGCGACCTGGGAGGATTCAATGTCCGGGTGAACGCCGTTTGTCCGGGCCTGATTGAAACGGGAATGACCAAACGGGTCTTTGAATATGCCCGCGCTTCGGGAAAAATTGAAAAAATGGGATACCGTTGCGAACTGAGGCGTTACGGCCGGCCTGAGGAGGTTGCCAGTGCGATACTTTTCCTGGCCAGCGATGAAGCCAGTTACATTACCGGCCAAGCCCTTCCGGTGGATGGAGGCAATACCGCCTCGCTCAACCTGCCCGGCATGAAAGCCTGATTGGGTCTCAGAAAATGAAAAATACAGTTAAATACGGAAAAAAAATCGACAGGGCCCTCGGCATGTGGGTGAAACTGCAGAGGGCCTACGCCAGCTTCAATAAAAAAAATGCCGAACATTTAAAAAATTTTGGAATCACGGCCGCCCAATATGCAGTTATTGAATGCTTGGGACACCTTGGTCCCTTGAACATGGGAGAGCTGTGTAAAAAAATGCTGGTGAGCGGCGGGAATATGACGGTCGTTGTGGACAATCTGGAAAAAGAAGGCCTGGTGGAACGTATTCCCAGTAATGACGATCGGCGGGCCATTGTTGTTCGATTCACTCCAAAAGGGAAAAAGATATTCGATGATTCCTTTGTGAAGCATGCCGAGTATCTTACTGAAATGGCTTCTGTTCTTACAGAGCAAGAGCAAGAAGATTTGGCGCGCTTGGCTAAGAAACTGGGATGCAGCTTGAGGGAAGATATATAATTTTTTTCATTTTTTATTTTAAATTGAAAATATCTTGATTCAAATTAATTTCCGTATTATGGTAAGCGAACCTTTTGCCGATCCTAAGGGTTACGGATAAGGTTGGAGGGGGTGATGGAAGTCAGAAAAAGGTAGTTTTTTACGAAAAATAAAATAATGGTTCTAAATTTTTAAGAAATAATTTCTGTTATAGAAAGGAAAAACTATGGTTAAGACACCGGAACAGTATGTTCAAAGTTTAAGAGACGGAAGGGTCGTGTATCAGGACGGCGAACTGATAAAAGATGTGCCGACCCGATACAAAGAGGCGGTGGAGCGCTCCGCTTCCGAGTTCTGGATTTCTACCCAGCCCGAGTATCGTTCCCTGTTCAATATGATGGAAGATGGTGAGGAAGTTTCCTTCTCATTTAATGTGCCCAAAACGGGCGAGGACCTCCAAAGGCGAAGAACGATTGTTCAGACCCTAAGTCGTAACCGCATCGGTGGTTCCCGTCTTACGGGTATCGACAGTTTGAATGGCGTGGCCTATGCCTGTGAAAGGCTGGATGCGGCTATGGGTACCCATTATTCCGAAAACATGAAATCTTACCGGGCTTGGTGCAAGAAAAACGATCCGGGCCTGTGCGCTGCGGTCAGCGACCCCAAAGGCAACAGGAGACTGCATGCCGAAGACCCGAAGCAGGCCCATAAAGACTTCTACGTCCGTGTAGTAGACAAAAACAAGGAAGGAATAACCATCGTCGGTTGTAAACTGCACATCAGCGACTCGATTCTTTCTAATGAATTGATTTTAGTTCCCTCCCGTAATCACAATGAAGCAGGGAAAGATTATGCCGTTTCCTGTGCTGTTCCTTGCGGAGCCAAGGGCGTAAGCTTCCTGGCCTCTGCCGGGACAACAAACGGCGGCCATCCCATGATCATTTTCGATAACGTCTTTGTCCCCTGGGAAAGGGTATTTCTCTGCGGCGAATGGCAATTCTCGAGGGTGTATGCCACCTCTTTCGCCCGTTATCATCGTCTCACCGCCGCCACCTATAAACACGTGCAACTGCAGTTTGTTGCCGGCTTGGCCATGATAATGGCCGAATATAATGGATTGACGCATGCTACCCGTATTCAGGATATGCTGGCCTGGCTGGCCATGTATGCCGATGTAACCGAGGCCCTGGGAAAAGCCGCTGCCCTGGCGCCGGTTATCGATCCGGAGACGAAATTCGCTTTACCGAATCCGGTTTATACCAACTGCGCCAAGTACTGGTTTGCTTCCCAATGGCATGAAGCCATGAAGTATGTTCAGGATATAACCGGCGGGATCGCCGCCACAATGCCTTCCCAGAAGGATTATCAGAACCCCACCGTGAAGGCCTATATGGATAAATATCTCCAGGGCGACGCCAGGTTCCCGGCTGAAGACCGGATCAAGGCCATAAACGCCGTTATTCAACTGGGCTCCACCTTCGGCGGCGTCCTGACGATTCACGCCGAAGGATCCCTGGCCACCCAGAGGATGGTGGTCTATCAGATGGCCGATTGGGAAAGATTTAAGGCCGCTGCCAGGCGTAATCTTGGCATTCCCACGGATCATCCCGATTATCAGCAACCGATTACGCCACCTTGGACAATGCCTGATTCCTTACTTAAGGCTGTAAAATAGGCATAAGGCCTGAGATAAGATTTTCTAAAAGAAAGGGCGGGTCAACCCCGCCCTTTCTTTTTTACCTTAATCTTCATACCCTAGAAGGCATCAAGAAAATTTGAAACCGGTTTCGCCGAACTCCGGCTTCCACTGGAAGCCTTTCTTAAAGCTCGGCAAAGCCGAGCGATCTGAACGCTAAACTCCGAACTCTGAGCTCCAAACTTCCTTTTAATTAAATCCTCCCCTCCCCTGCCAAGGCATAAAGTCGGGCCACGTTCATTTTCTGCAATTCCGGCCCAAAGGCCTCCAACCCTTGTCCCATGGGATAGCGGTCCAGAAAAGAGATGCGCTGCTGGGCCTCTTCCAAGGACCATCCTCGCTTGATCGCTTCATGGATAGAAGCAATCCATTCCTTGATGAAAGAGGCCTGTTCGTACAGATAGGCCTTGGTGCAAACCTCCCCGTGTCCGGGGATATAATAATCGGCCTCCAGTTTTTTAAGAACCTCCAAAGATTCAAGCCACTCCTTGGGTAAGGCCTCATGAAGAAACGTCTGGACCCGGTTAAAGATGTTGTCTCCGGTGAAAACCGTTCGTTCCTCTGGAATAAAGACCACCGTTTCACTGGCCGTGTGGCCCGGCAGGTGTATCAATTCAAAGGTATGATTACCCACATACAGCCACATCGATTGGCCGAAGGTAATGGAGGGAAATTTGATCCGATAGGTTTCCAGTTGATCAAAACCGGGGTCCAGTAATTTCATCCTTTCTTTAAACGCCGGGAGCTGGGCTTGCATCATTACTTCCCTGGTCCCTTCCTGGGCCACACAAATTGCCTCAAAAAAGAAGTTACCCGTATAATGATCGCCGTGAGGTTCGGTATTGATCAGATAAATCGGTTTGCCGTGCTTTAAAACGATCTCCCTATAGGCCAGGGCATCTCTCGGGATCTGCGGGGTATCGACCATCACCACCCCTTCCGAAGTGACCACAAAACCGGGATTACAGCCCCGATAGCCGGTTTCCACAAAAACATTTTTCGTAACCTGGTCCATTTGATTAAGCTCCTTTCTTAAATTCTTAAATCTGTTAAAGGTTACCCTGAACAGGGACGAAAAAATTGAGTTTTGTCTTTTTTATAGGACCTTGAAGTGAAATACTTTTTAATCCAGTAGTGATAAAAATCGATCGATACCGATGATCCAGGTATCTCCCTGAAGCCTTTTAAGGGTCCCCCCTTTTTCCACAACCTGAACCCCCAGCGTGGGTTGGTTGGGGAACCATCTTTGACGATTGATGAGCGTATTGGAAATTTTGGACTCTCCGGTTTTAACCTCCACACAAAGGACTGGTTTTCGGCCCACCGTCACCAGGAAGTCGATCTCTTTTTTGTCCAAAGTCCTTATATAATAAAGCCGATATAAGCCAAGCCCTCTGTCGGTAAGGGTTTGACAGACCTGGTAGAGATTGGCGGCTATTATATTTTCCAGGCGGGCCGCCCCTGCCGGGACATAATACCAATCCAGAAAATACCATTTTTTTTCTCTTTTCAAACCACGAGAAATCTTTTGGGTCCAAGGATCTACCGAAAATAAAAGATAAAGCCTCTTCAATTGTTCCAGCCAGTTTTTTACCGTAGTATGGGCCACCTCCAGTTCACGGGATAGGTTGGCCATGGAAATGGGGGACATGACACGGGACGGAAGAAGGGAAATCAGGTGCTCGATCTTATCTAGTTCTGCTACCCTGGTTAAATCCTTCAAATCCTGACGAACGACCAGACTCATGTAATCCTGGTGCCATTTACGGCTGAACCGATCGTTTTGCTTTAAAAAGGGCTCGGGAAAGGGGCCGTTTCTCCAGAGGATATTGTAAGCCTCATCGATTTCAGGAGATAATCGTGAGGAGACCTGTTTTTCGAAAACTGAAACCATAGATCCAAAATTATCTTCTTCTAAAAAACAGGAAGATTTCCTCAAAGAGGTAACCTCTTTAAGGGTAAAAGGAAACATATGAAACAGATTGTACCGGCCGACCAGGGAGTCCCCGGATCTTCGAAACAAATCCAGTCGGGCGCTTCCGGTTATCAGGAATCTGAATTCTTTTGAGAAAAGGTCATAGGCCCCTTTAAGAATATCCCGCCAATGGTTGCGTTTGTGGATTTCGTCAAACACAATCCAGGGATCGGCAAGGCCCAGTGCTCGGGCCGGGGACTCAAAAAACCGGCTGTCAGACAGGTAAGTTTGGCGGGTTTTAATATCGTCCCAGTTAAAATAAAGAGAGGAGCTGCCTTTCTTTTCCAGCCAATGGCGGGCCAGCATGGTCTTTCCCACCTGCCGCGCCCCGGCCAAAAAAACCATGTGTCTTCCGGTCAAGCTTTCATCAAAGGCATAGTTTTCGAGGCTGCGAGGGACATAATCATTGGTTTTCATGGGCTCATTTTATCGCGATAATATGAGCGTGTCAACTCATATTATCGTAACCTTTTATCCGGTTTTTACCTGAATTAATATAATTCCTCTCTCCCCAGGCTCCCTTAAAAGACATGGAAATCAAATAGGCTGCAGACTGTCTGAAAGACAAAATAAAGACAATTAAAAAAAATTGTCAAGAAATTATTTATGATTTATAATGAGTTAACTATTTTGAATGAGTGAGGGAGCAATGACAAGCAAAGAATTCCTGAATTCTATCGCTAAGGGGAAATCAGACATCCTCCAGCAGTTCCTTTCCATCCTCAGGGAAACTGGTTCTCGTTACTCCCTGATTGGGGGGCTGGCTGTCAATGCTTATGTGGAACCCGTGGTGAGTTTGGATATTGATATTGTGGTAGCTGTTGATGATATCGAGGCCGTTATCAATGCCTCCAAAAGCCACCAGTTGACGGTGGAACGGTTTGAACACAGTATCAACATCAGCGGACCCGGTTCGGACTTGCGAATTCAAGTTCAGACCGATATCCGTTATCAGGGTTTTCTTACCAATGCAATGGTTCGCAATATACTTGGTTATGATTTGAAAGTGGCCACCCTGGAAAATGTGTTGCAGGGAAAAGTGTGGGCCTACACCGATGAAACCCGCAGAAGAAGCAAACGGCAAAAAGACTTGGCCGATATTTTGAGAATCATCGAAGCGTTTCCCGAACTCACAGCTCAGCTCCCCCCTAACCTGCGAGATCTGATAAAGGGGAAATAGGAAACTTACAATAAACCCTGTAGTAGTTATACTTTTACCTAAATTTTATTGCTCAGTGAACGATCAGAATTAGGGATGTGTCCCTAATTTCCACTAATTTCCAATCTAAAGGCGAGTTTGACCTCAGATAGCAGCGATAGGAAGGGGAGGATTTAAAATATGAGTTGGTTCACAAGGATATTCAAAAGAAAAAATTAAGATAATTCTAAATCTGATGATTTTGAATCTAAGATCAAATGGGATGGACTTAACTATTTTGAAAAGGGAAAACAACTCTGGCTTAAAAGACAGCCATGTGATGCATTGACGTATTTTGATTTAGCTCTTGAAAATAAATTTGAAAAATATTTTAATCACGATATTGCAGATTTGTATGGCATGCGTGCATCATGCTTACAAGGATTAAAATATCACTATGATGCAATAGAGGATTTTGATAAAGCAATTCAGTTATCTCCAAAAGATTGCAATAATTATTTTACTCGTTCAGTTTCAAAAGGTGCTGTTTTAGATTATGAGGGTCAAGTCGCAGACCTTGAAAAAGCAATTGAACTATCTAGAATTAAAAATGACTTAAATAAAGTTTATGATGAAAAAGTAAAAAAAAATGGGCACAATGGAATAACTGGATTTCTTAAACTAATGTTGTTAAATGCAAAAATGGATTTAGAATATGATATGGAATGGCGCAAGAAAATTCTTGATGCATCACCCGAACAAAAAGCAAAATTAGAAAAAATGTTTCAAGAGAGGAAAGAGTTAAGGTTGAAAAACGTTAAAAGAAGGCAATAATACAACATCAAAAAGAAAAACTAATTGCTCTCTGAACCTCGCAAATAATGGCACACGACCCTTGTGCTTCCCAACGAATGGGAAAAAGGGTCAACAAGCGCCAGGATTGGCCCCAAAGCGGCCGGTCAGACTTATGGCGGTAGCTGCAAGAGAGATCATGACCACGCAACATCAGAAAAGTCTTGAATTAATTTATGCCAAGAAAACAGGTGAATTGCTTGTTGAGTCGTGGAAAGTTGAGCCTTCTCCTGATGAAGTCAGTTGGCCTGACCTGATCGTGACAACAGAATTGGAGAAATTTGGGTTAGAGGTCAGAGAAATATATCTCGACGAGTCAAGCAGGGGATCTACAAAAAAAGCTGATGAAAAGAATAACCTGAAAAACATCAAAAAATTGGCCGATGCTTATTACAAGGCAAATTGCTCCTCCATCAAAGCCGATTTATTGGGTGATATCGGTCATCACGATAAACTATTGAACGCGATCACAAAGGAGGTACCGCAACTATCAGAGTTTGAACAAAAGCGGATCGAGCCCTATAACGGTTGTGTAATTTATGTTCGGAGACTTCCGGATCAGTTAGGGGAATACAAAAGGTGGAATTACGTATCTAACAAAGTCGGCTGGGTGAGTAATATTGATAAAGACCTTGTTGATAGAGCCATAAATGGAAAAGCAAAGAACCTTCCAAAGTATGCAAAGAATATATCGGACGTAAGGCTGCTCCTTGTGAGTGACAGAATATTCAACTCAGGCAAAGCTCGCTTAGGGGATGATATTAAATGTGATAACCGTGGTTTCAATAATGTCTATTATCTTTCATATCCGGAGGCGGCCTGGAAGTTAAGCAGCTAGTCGGGTAAAGGGGGAGTTCTCTCCCCCTCCCCACACCACCCGGCATGCGGGTCCGCACCGGGCGGTTCTCAGAGGCTACCTGGCCGTAGCCAGGGAATGAATTTTAACCCAAAGTTCTTTGACAGACAACTGCGATAGTGGAGTCTCATCTTAATTGTACATATTCTTGAGAAAAGAAGGACATCCTGTGTATAGTAAAGGGGTCAAGTCTTCTCTTGGCCCTTTTATTACTTTATTGATAAAGACCTGATAAGAGCCAGACCGTTGAAAAGAAAATGTCCGATGTTTGGGGAATAGAAGAAATAGAAATGGGGACGGTTTAATTATTGACAAAAAGAAAGAAAAATAGAACCATCGCCATTGTTTTCGTATTGGCCAAAGGAGGCTGTTATGTACGATTTTTTACTGACGTCTGAAGAAAGGGCATTAAGAGACGAAGTTAAGAGGTTCGTTCGTGAAGAGATCACCAGCGATTTTCTCAGAAAGATGGACAAGGACGAGATTACCTATCCGAGAGAATTTGTGGAAAAGCTGGCCGCCCTCAATCTTCGCGGCCTACGGTTCCCCAAAATATACGGCGGCCGGGAAATGAGCTGGGTGGCGGAAATAGCGGCTACCGAGGAAATCGGCTGCCTGGGCATGGCCCTGGGTTGTGCCTTTGTGATGCCGTCCATTGTGGGCGAAGCCCTGAATCGTTTCGGCACGGAAAAGCTGAAAGAAAAATACCTCAAACCCTATCTCGAAGGGAAACTCATCGCGGCCGAGGCCCTGACCGAACCCAGAGGCGGTTCTGACTTTTTTGGGGCCACCACCAGAGCTGATCTTGAAGGAGATCATTTTATTGTCAATGGACAGAAACGTTTTGTGGTCGGGGCGGAAGGTGCCGATTTTTTTCTGGTCTATTGCCGGACCAATTTCGAACCCGGTGCTAATCGCTACTCCAGAATCAGCCTGATGATCATCGAAAAAGGGCCTGGGGTTAAGACCGAATATCTCTATGGTCTCTTGGGATGCAAAGGCGGTGGGACCGGCCGGCTGGTGTTTCGCAATGTCCGTGTTCCCAAAGAGAACCTGGTCGGAGAACTCCATGGCGGTGCCTTGTGTTTTAATCAGATGATGATCCCCGAGCGTTTGACCTCGGCGGCCGGTTGCCTGGGCGTGTGGGGGGCATTAGACCTGGCCTTGAGATACTCCAATCGGCGCAAGGCCTTTGGCCAGGAGATACGACGGTTTCAGGCCATCAACTTTTTAGTGGCCGACTCGATCACCCAACTGGATGCGGCCCGGGCCCTGTCCTATTTTGCCGCCAGGGCGGCAGATGAGAACAGCCCTAATGTACGCCGCTTAGTCAGCGAAGCCAAGCGGTTTGCGACCGAAGCGGCTTGGCAGGTGGTCAATAACGCCATGCAGATCATGGGCGGCATAGGTTATACGGATGTCTATCCTATTGAACGGGCTTTAAGGGACACTCGATTGTCCATGATCTGGACCGGCACCAGCCAGATCATGAACCTGCTCATTCAACACGAATACTATGACGAGGTGTTGAACGCCTCATACGACCGGCGCAGACTTGAACAAGATGCCATGCACCCGGATGAGAGCGAGCGTTGTTTCACAGACGAAGACATGTGGAAGGTGCATGAAACACTGGAATAGAAAAAGACCGCATGAGGGACATCATCGGTCAAAGAATCGCCCGGACTGGCCCTGGGATTACGACTTTTAGTACGAAAACAGGGTTCGAGGATTCAAGGATTTAGTAGCTCAAAAGACAACAGGTACAAGGTGTACGATTTTCTTTAAACCTTACACCTTGTACCTTATACCTTTCTTAAGCTTCCTTGACTGGCGGAATATGGTCCGGTGGCCGAACCAGCTTCATGGACAAGGCCTGGGCTTTATCGCAGCCCACCACACAAACCCCGCACCCGAAGCAGGCTTCGGGATCAACTTTGGCTTTTAGTTTTTTTGATTTGGTAACCCCTTCCGCTTTAACCATTTCAATGGCGTCGAACTGGCATCGATCCACACAGGTCTGGCAGCCGATACAGGCCTTTTCATCCACGGTGGCTATGAAGCGGCTTTTGGCCCACATCTTATCCAAGGGTTCTTTGATGATATCCATGGGAACCGCGTTCATGCAGCAATCCCGGCAGCACTGACAAGCGACCGCCATACCGGTCAGCGCGGCATTGTTCTGCCAGGTATGAAGGAGTCCGTCTTCTTCCACTTTATCCAGAAGCGCTAAGGCTTCATCCAGACTCAATTCTTTTCCGGCTTCTCTGGCCATGGCATAGTCGGCCCCGCGGTTGAATTGGAGACAGTGCCAGACATCCTCTTCGGCCGTATGGGCGCAGTGTTCGCCCACAGAGGTAGTGCGATACCTGCAGGAGCAGGGCACGACCGCGATGCGTCTCTGGGCTTTAAAGATTTCGCGGACATCTTCACAGGGTAGAACGTCCGGCAGGTCTTTAATGGCCTTATAAGCCGGGATGATCCGGGCAAAAGGCTGCGGGGACTCGGCAAAGGCCCTTCCCCGGTCCGGATACCATTCATTCATGACGAAATCGTGCCATAACCGGAAATATTCGCGGTCCTTGACCACATCGATCCCTTTAGGCGCCTGGCTGGCATCATGAAGTTGCCCGACGGAACGGGCGAAGCGGTAATATTGCCGGTCATTAAAATCGCCCTTGGGAAAAATGACCCCGGCATAGAAAAGGGCATCCAGTTCTTTCTTGACCACCTCCAGATCAAATCCTGTTTTCTCCGCCACTTCAGCCGCTGTTCCAGGAAGGGCAGCGGCCATTTGGGCCTGTTCAGGGGTTAATAAATATTCCAATAAGGCCCGCAGGCGATTGGAAGCGGGATACTTTAAATTGTTCATTAAAATTTGATAGGAATCTTCAACCGTCATGTTCTCGGTCCCTCCTTCAATTGAGATGAAATAGTTTCCATCCGAAAATAAGATTTCCGGATGGAAACTAATTAGTTGTTTGTTGGACAACGTTGATTAATACTTGTGTTATTTTTTCAACCTCCTCATCGGCTTTGGAATGAGTCGGCGGCCTCCCTTCAAATCCCGCCTCCTGCACCTTTTGGTCAAAATGAATGGTTCCCAGGGTCTGAACATTTCTTTTTTCAAGTTCCTTGATCATTTTTTCTTTGATAGCTTCAGAGGGAACTTTGTTCAGCAGGGCACCTGCTCGGTTTATTCCCATGCCCTCGGCCATATAGACAATTTTTTCCGCCAGGGCCATGGATTCAAAAGAGGGCTCAACGATGGATAAGACCAGATCGACACTTCTTTCCACACCCCGGCCGAAGCTCTCGACCCCGGCTTCCATATCAATCAGGATGATTTCATTTTCCATCAGGGATAACCTGGAAACAAATCCCCTGGTGACATCAGCCAGGGAGCAGGCACAGCCCTGAAAAGGGTCTTCAATCTTGCCCACCATCAGAAACTTTAAACCGTTTTGTGCAGGGATATAGGTCGGCGGAATATCCGTTATTTTTATTTCAGGCAGCATGATCCACTGGGTATCCTCTTCCGGCTGTCCCTTATAGGAGAAACGGCTCATCAAGGAGTAGAGAGGTTTAGGTGTTTTATCAAAACCCAGGGACCGGTATAGGCCCGGATTGGATTCATCCGTATCCAAGACCAGCACGTTATAATTCAGGCCGACCAGGGCCTTGGCCATTAGGGTCACAACGGTGCTTTTACCCACCCCGCCTTTGCCGCAAACAGCGATCTTTTGTATTGGCCTTCCCTGCTGGGCATGGGCCTTTAGATAGGCTCGAATTTTCTTTGAAGCCTCAACCATCTCTTCGCTGGTAGTGGCCAGGCACAGGCCACAATCTATACACCCTTCATCTTCGTAATAAGGGCAGCCAAAAGGACAGTGAAAAATTCCCATCAATCATTCTCTCATAATAATTAGATATTCATTCCCTGAGTCATTTTATGAAATTTCTTAATAACTTTCTTCTCGGGTATTTCCTTTTTGATGGAAGAGTATAAAACAAGGAAAAGGATATGGTCAAGTTGATTTTCTTTTTGACGAATCTCCCGAGAAACGGTATTATAGGGCCATGGTATCGGATCATTGGTTTCTTCTGGTTGGGTAGAGGAGAGGTCAGGGCCGCCAGCCAATCTAAGGCATCTCCCCAAGCGGAGAAGAAAGGAATTGGCAATCGATTATTACCCGAGATAAAACTGTTCATACTTAATTTTATTGAGAAAGGAGAAAAAATGGCGATTAAAGGAATAGATCATATGGTTGTGCGTGTGAAAAATATTGAGGAAGGCATAAGCACCTTTAGGGATAAATTGGGAATGAAACTGGAGCGCACCTCGGAGTCCGAAGCTTTGGGTATCAAGCAGGCCTTTTTCCCCTTCCCTAATGGGGGGTTTTTAGAAGTCGTGGCCCCTTTTGGTCCTAATTCAGCCGTGGGTAAAGCGATCGAAAGAAGTGGAGAAGGAGTTCACACCATCTCTCTGGCGGTCGATGACCTGGCGGCAACGGTAAAAACCATGCAGGATGCCGGTGTACAACTCATTGGTGTAGGCAGCCCTCAGGTTTTTGTGCACCCCAAATCCGCCCATGGTGTGTTGGTTCAACTCGCCGAGAAAAAATGATATTGGCTGACTGATTGTGCCGCCGTCGGGGAAACTAACCGGCTAACAAGGACCAATTTTAGTTTACCGTATGGGGAGAAACCGGCCTACTCGACTCGAATGATTTTCGCAGTAAGCCCGCCCAATCTGTTCCAAGAATTACCGCACCTGTGGCGGACGCTTCTGTAAACCGGTTTCCGAACCTGTTTATTATCTGTTCTTAAATTCGGGCGGCCTCTTTTCCAGAAAGGCCTTGACCGCTTCTTCATAGTCTGCAGTAGATCCGAGAAAGCTTTGTCCGATTTCTTCGAAGTGTTCGGCGGTGTCCATATCACTTTTCAGTCCCAGATATAGCGCTCGCTTGGCAAGTCGATTTGACATGGGTGATACCAAGGCAATCGCCTTGGCCATTTCCCAGGTTGTTTTCATCAATTCGTCGGCCGGGACTACTTTATCTACCAGGCGCAGTTCTAAGGCCTCTTTGGCATCAATTGTTCTGGCAGTAAAGGCTAATTCGCAAGCCTTTCCCATACCTATTAAGCGGGGCAATAGATAAGTTGATCCGGCTTCTATCATCAACCCGATTCGCGAAAATGTAAGCTGTATTTTAACTTCTTCCGAAGCAATCCTGATATCACCTCGTAAAGCGATTGCGGTAAATCCGGCGCCCATGGCATAACCATTCAAGGCTACGATCACCGGCGCCCTCACCTTCTCCAGAGGATACAAACCTTTCCCTATTCCTAAAAACCTCCTTGATGGGTCAACACCTTTTTCTTTTCTCTTATCGATCCCAGCTTGAAAATCTTCTTTGTAGTCCATCCCGGCGCTGAAAGCCCGACCGGCTCCGGTAATAATGATGGCTCTTACGTCATCGTCATCATCCACTTCGATGACGGCTTTACGAAAGTCTTGTACCAGTTGAGGATTCAAAGCATTCAATTTCTCCGGACGATTCAAAGTAATGGTGGCAATATGCTCCTTCTTACTTACAATAACGGTTTTGTATTCCATGGGTGCTCCTTTCTTTTTTCTAAGTTTATTGTCTACCTGTTTTCATTGGACTTTATAAGGGAGGGCCGGCGCCTATCCTAATGGATCATTTGGACTTTAAAGACTCTCCTTGGAGGTATCGAGACCGGAGTCGGCGCATACCGGTAAGCCATCGGTCATAGTCGGAGGTCTTTCGCTCCAAATAGGTCTTGACCTCAGGATGGGGCAGAATCAGAAATCTTTCATCAGCCAAGGCTTCAATCACCAAATCGGCGACCGCTTCCGGTTCTAACCTGCCGTCGACAGCCGCTACACTCTCCGCTTCCCGAGTCATCCCGGAGCGAACGGCCTGTGGACAAACCACTGAAACTTTAATCCCCTGATCGCCGTACATGATGGCGATATTTTCGGCCAAACCCACGGCCGCGTGTTTGGTTGCAGCATAGCAAGGGGTTGCGATAGTATTCAGCAGGCCCGCGGCAGAGGCCGTATTAAGAAGATAGCCGCCGCCCCGTTCAATCATTCCGGGAATAACTGCCCTCGCTGCGTAGACATGGGCCATTACATGGACTTCCCACATCTTTTGCCAGATATCATTGGGAAGCTCAAGGCCTCCTCTAACCGATATTCCGGCATTGGAGCAAAACAGATCAACAGGACCGTATTTTTCTTCGGTTCGCTTTACCACGTTTATAATATCATCTTCATTGCTGACATCACATTTCAGCGCCAATCCCTTGATTTCATCGGCAACGGCCATAGCTCCCTTTTCGTTAATATCAGCCACAGTGACGCCTTTGGCGCCTTCCTGAGCAAACCGTCGGCAAAAAGCCCTGCCGATGCCGCTGGCCCCGCCCGTAACAACAACGACTTTATCGGCAACTTTCATTTTACTCAAACCTCCTTTTTTTGTTTTAAATCCGTTTTGAGTCTTATACCAGGGAATGATGAGGATTAAAACACCAAATCTAAAACAGGTTGCAAAGTCTAAGCCTGTAAAGTCCCATTCTCTTCAAAAGGCTCCTTTTCTCCCCTTGCCTTCTATTCTTTTTTTCTCCTTGACCGTGTATTTTCCTTATTTTATACTCCTCTCGTCAATAAATAAGTTCTTATCAAATTCTTATAAAAGAATTGGAGGAAATATATGGCAAATCGAAATACTGCAGGGAAGGGAATAGGATGATCAGGATAAATAATAGTGTCGAGGGTCCTATCGAACCTCAACAAAGTCGAATAAATATTAAAACCTTGGGAGACTATCCCTAGACCGCAGAAGGACATTTTAAACTTTTGAAGTTCATGGGGATCATGTTTACCTTTAAATTTAAAGGAGGCTTTTATGATTAGAACACCGGAGCAGTATGTTAAAAGTTTGAATGATGGAAGGGTGATTTTTCTCGATGGCGAGCAAATCCCCGACATAACCAAACATCCGGCCATGAAGGGGGCCATTGCCCGCAGGGCCTTGAGTTATGTCCTGGCCAATGACCCGGAGTGGCGGGACCTCTTCACCGTGGAAGAGGACGGGGAGAGAAGGATGTTCGTTTGGACCCAGCCCAAAACCGCTGAAGATCTTGTGCGCCGTAGGGAGATTTATATGACCGCCCATCGAATCGGGGCCAATATGAGCGGTATGGGCCCTGATGCCCTGGCGGCCACCGGAGTCGTGGCGGCCAGAATGGACAGGGAATTAGGCACCCACTATACCGATGCCGTAGAGGACTATCGTCAGCATCTGAAAAAGACCGACCCGGCCATTACCGGAGCGATCACCGATGTCAAGGGGAACCGGAGTCTTCGCCCATCGGCTCAGGAACAACATAAGGACTTCTATGTCCGGATTGTGGACCGGCAGAAGGACGGCATATGGGTTCGGGGGGCCAAGATGCACATCAGTACCACCCCGGATGCCAATGAGCTGATTGTTTCTCCTTGCCGGGCCCATCGGGAAGAAGATAAGGACTATGCCGTGGTCTTTGCCACCCCGGTCAATGCCAAAGGGATTACCCTGATCACTTCACCGGGGAAGTATCCGGAAAGAGGTGAAGAGGCCCAGTGGAATTGGCCTGACAGCGGAAAAGGGGCCAAGATCAGTGAATGCCTGATTGTCTTTGATGATGTCTTTGTTCCCTGGAACAGGGTGTTTATGTGCGGCGAATATCAGTTTTCCCGGGACCAAGCCTGGCTGTTCGGCGTCTTCCATCGCCTTTACGGGGCTTCAGCCATAGCCGTGGAACGGGAGCTTAAACTGGGTACGGCGGCCCTGATGGCCGAATATAATGGAATAGACCGCTATCCTCATATCCAGGAGAAACTGGCCTGGATGGCCATGGACACGGTGATTCTGGATGTCATGGCCAGGGCGGCCTGTGAACATCCCGATGTGTTTCCCGATATTGGGTTAGTCGCCCCCAATACGGTCTATACCAACATCGCTAAGTTCAGAAAGGCCGATGAGTGCGCCGAGAATTCCAAATTTTTAGCCGATATCACCGGCGGCCTTATCGCCACGGTCCCTTCCTACAAAGATTGGATGAATTCCAAGGAAAGACCTTTTATCGAGAAGTATCTGGCCGGCAAGGCCGGGGTATCGACCGAAGATCGACTCAAGGCCATTCGACTGGCCAAGGACCTGACCAGTCATAACGTCGATCAGGCCCATATTCACGGTGAGGGCTCTCTGGCCGCCCAAAAGATGCATGTTTTTGGCAGTGCCGACTGGAAAAGATATAAGGCCATTGCCAAAAGGATCGCCCGAATCCCTGGCTGGAAGGAGCACCCTGAGCTAAAGAATCTGCCGGACTGGCCTTGGGATTATGAATTTTAGTTAACACCCTTTGGTCTGAGAAATTAAGGGCCGGCTTTCTTTACCTTGGATGAGACCTGGGAGGCAAAAGGTTTAAAGTTCTCCCTGAATCTTTCAGCCAGATCCCTTGCCTTGGCATCATACTCCCCTGGTTTACGCCAGGTGGTCCGGGGGTCAAGTATTGCCTTGGGCACCCCTTGACAGGATCGTGGAATCCGAAGATTGAAAATAGGATCGGTTCGCGTGGGAACATCATCCAATTTCCCTTGTAAAGCCTGATGGATCATGGCCCGGGTATAGGCAATCCTGATCCGTTCCCCGACCCCGAAAGGACCGCCGGACATACCTGTATTGACCAGCCAGCATTTCACCTTATGCTTTTGGATCCGTTCCCCCAGCAGTCCGGCATAGACTGTTGGGGGCAGAGCCATAAAGGGGGCGCCAAAACAGGCACTGAAGGTGGCCTGGGGCTCTTTTCCCAATCCTTTCTCGGTCCCGGCCACTTTGGCCGTATAACCGGAAAGGAACTGATACATGGCCTGTTCCGGAGTTAATTTGGCGATAGGCGGCAAAACCCCAAAGGCATCATAAGTGAGCATAATGATATTTTTAGGGTGACCGGCAACACCGGAGCGAATGGCCCGGGGGATATGACTGATAGGATAAGCCGCCCGGGTGTTTTCCGTTAAAGAGCCGTCGTTCAAATCGATCCGACGGGTCTCGTTATCAATAGCCACATTCTCGAGGATCGTACCGAATCTTCGGGTGCACTCATAAATTTCAGGCTCGGCTTCCGGGGAAAGGCGGATGACCTTGGCGTAACATCCCCCTTCAAAATCAAAGATCCCTTTATCGCTCCAGCCGTGTTCATCGTCCCCAATTAATAAACGTTCCGGATCAGCCGAAAGGGTGGTCTTTCCGGTTCCGGACAGACCGAAAAAAATGGCCACGTCTCCTTTCTCCCCCACATTGGCCGAACAATGCATGGACATAACCTTTTCCTGAGGATAGAGATAATTCAAAACAGTAAAGACGGATTTCTTGATCTCTCCGGCGAAGCTGGTGCCGCCGATTAAAATCAACCTTTTTCCGAAATTAACGATGATAAAAGCCTCGGAATTGGTCCCGTCCAATTCAGGCATGGCATGAAATCTGGGGACATTGATAATGGTGAATTGGGGGACATGATGATTCAGTTTCGATCGGTCATCGATCTGAACGAACATATTCCTGGCAAAAAGATTGTGCCAGGCGGTTTCGGTGATGATTCGGACCGGTACCTGATATTTGGGATCGGCACCGGCATAGCAGTCCTGGACAAAAACATCCCTGCCCTGAAAATAGGCCAACAGCCGAAAATAGAGGACTTCAAACTTTTCCGGTTCCATAGGGATATTGACCGGACCCCACCAGATTTTCTTTTCACTGGTTTTTTCCCGAACAATCCGCTTATCATTGGGAGACCGGCCGGTATAGTGCCCGGTTCTAACGACCATAGGCCCCAGATGGGCTATGACCCCTTCCCTTCGACGGACGATCTCTTCATAAAGAACCGGAGTGGGCGGATTCCAGTAAACCCTCCCTACGTTCTTTATCCCATGATGATCCAAACCGTAATGCGCCTGCCTATTCCCCAGGTTCATAATCTCTTCTCCTCTTGAATTTGATCTTGATGAAAGGAATAGTATCATCCCTGAGACACAATTTCAATACGATCTACTTTTCTTGCCCTTCCTCTAAGTCTCTTCCTCCTATCTTTTTTATAATAAGATACGCCCACCCATCCTCTTATTGACAATTCCAGTCAACTATGGAATTATTCTTTTCGAGCCGGCGTAGCTCAGGGGTAGAGCAGCTGATTCGTAATCAGCAGGTCGCGGGTTCAAATCCCATCGCCGGCTCCATATTTTAAATAGGTTATACATAATTTACCTGAACTATTTTAATTTATTGCTAACCTATAACTAATTATAAAAGTGAAAAAGAAAGACATCTAAGGATTAATCGGATATAATTTGCCGGTCGATTTGAACCCTTCTTCTTCTAATAATCTCCCCTGGGAACACCAACTCCTACAAGGAATACCAAATTCCAAGGAGACCTCCAGAGCAGCCCTATCAACTCCTGTCTGGCCACAAAGATAATCCTTGAAATATTTTGTCTTAACTCATCCATTAGGCCAAGCATGTTTCTCCAAATATCTACACAAAGCCATATTTATCCCCCTAATACCTAGCTTGGTAGGGCTCGGAATGACCCTTATATTGGTTCCAGTTGTCCATATATGGTTTGGCCAGTTCTTTAGACTTGACGATCAAGAGATTTTCAGCATTTCTCTTTTCTGCCGCTTTAGTGAAATTAAAGGACCCTGTGATAACCGTCTCCCTGTCAATGACCATAATTTTATTGTGGGCGATGGCGTGGCGGTCATCAATATAGGTTGGAATACCTACATTAGCCATAAAGCTCACGGAAGTGTACTTTTCAGACCTCTGGCTCTTATCCAGAATAACCTGAACCTTTATTCCTCGCTTGTGGGCTGAAAGAAGGGCGTTGGCTATTGGCTGAGAGGTGAAGGTATAGGCTTGGACCAGGATTTCTGTCTTGGCTTGATCGATCTCTTGAATAATGGCTTCGGCAGCTCCCCCGTTAGGGCTGAAATAGACCTGGACCGGAGTATTGTTCAGGATTAGATTTAGGGGATAGGACAAGGAAGGGATGAACAATAAAATAAAAACTGTAAAAAGGAAAAAAGGGGCAATGGGTTTTCTCATTGTGACCTCCAGAATAAGGGTCAGATTAGCCCGTATAGGTTCTTTTTGTAAGAGTATGAAAAGAAATGGCAGACCCTTCTGCCTGGGGACTTCACCTCCTACTAAATTGTTTCATAAAAAAGTTAAGGATTATGATTAGAAATGGTGATTACCTCTGCTGCACAGGCAAGTAAAACACATTCCTGTTTCTTATTTTTTTTCTAGCCTTCTTTGGTCTATGGTTTCTGGTTCTCCTTACCCTTTCCCAAATCTCCTGGATTCTCTGTTTCAAGAGGCAATACCTTGATATTTGTACAAAAATCATCAAGATACGTAATTGTGAATTTAAATTTTATTATTTTATCAGCTTCATCTTTACTACCCGAAATTTTCAGAAGCGTCCAATCTCCTATGGCGTCCAATACACCCTGTCTAGCAATCGGATCGCCCGATTTGACATAATAATTGCCCCATTCAACATAATACACATAATAGACACAAGTCTTGGTGTTTCCCTCCGTCTTGGTTTCTAATGCCTTTCCCAATTGATTTTCTATTTCATATTGTTTTGCGCCCACTTTGACAACAGAGATATCACTCTTTTTTTGTTTCAGATCACTATTAATTGCACATCCCGCCAGCATACACGCTAACATCACAATTATAAATTTCTTCATACGATCTCCCTTTTCAAATCTATCCAAGATTTATTACCGCTAGGCTCACGTCATGAGCGCCGCCTGGTTATGAATCCCCGGAACTCTGCTTTCTCTCGGCCCTACCACGAGCTATAACATTTTCCGGTGCCCAGCTTATTCGCATCAGAGAATTTCTGATCTTTTCTTTCTCATACTATCCATTATTTCTACCATGACCGCAGAAATAAAAAACAGCATTAAGGGGATATGGAATATAAACGCCATCAGCCAAAATACGTTAACCCTCTCCCATGGGATTTGCACCTTGGCAATGAAGATAAAGAGACCAGGAATCAAAAACAGAAGAAAGACTATCAAAAGTCTTCCCATATGCTTACCCTCCTTGGTTCCTCTAAAGCCTGAAGGAATGCGGGCCGGTAGAAAGTCGTCGGCCTATCCAGTATTATCAGTTTTCATCTCTGTTTAAGGTCAAGTTTTTTGGCCCTTTTAGATTACCTGTTCTTTAAATATTTTGGTTCAAAATGGATTCCTGTATTGTCAGCTTTCATCCTCACGGTGCCTATTGGTTACTTCTCATCTTGCTTCTCTCCAATCAAATGGTTCCAGATAAACGACCTCAAATCATTGATTTTGTTTTCGAGGTTCCAGAGGTCGGTTTCTAACTGTTTCGGGTCTTTTGAATCAAGGGAGTTGGCCAGGGTTTGAATTTCCCGGACCTCTTTTTCAAGGACAGCGTATTCTCGTTTCAAAGTGTTTTTAATCTTCATGACTCAGAATTTACGGGAATTAACACCTTCTTTAGAAAATCAACTGCCTGGTCATAAATCCCCGGAACCCTGCTTTCCCTTGGCCCGGCAACATTAAGAATTTCAATCTCGTTTTTCTCTCCCCACTCTCTGATCATAAGGGGATCTATTTTGTTGTCTAAGTCAATTATCAGGTAAGGTTTTTCATATTCAATGGCTAACTGTACTGTTAGGGCAGTTCCCTCTTTTACTGGTCCCTTAGTCAAAATAAGGGTTCCATCAGCTTCCCTTACCTTCTTCTCTGTCCTATGTTTCTTTAAGGGGATACCTTGGGTCCATTGGGCCATCCTCAGCCTTTCGGCCATTCGGACACCAGCCTCCACAAGGAATGCCAAATTCTAAGGCCACGTCGAGAACTGCCCTATCAATCCCTGTCTGGCCACCGGAGATAATCTTAAAAAATATTTTGTCCATAAATTATCGAGAGAAGCGGATTTTTAACTTCAAGTCTAATAAAAGTATTCCCATACCAATTAAGACTTGCCTTCATCCCTTACGTAATTTTACAACCCTCAGGAAATAAAATCAACGACAACCAATTTAAGCATTTCCGGTTAAAGAATCTGTGTTTCTTTATTTATTCCAACCCATCTTTTGAATTAATTCATCCGCGACTTCCTTGCCGATCCGGCTGCTCGCATCTGAATCAAAATGACAGGTATCGTTAAAATGCTTCCTTTCTTGCATCGGTTGTAAAAAGCTGTCGTGTGCGTAAAATCTCGACTTTCTCTTCCTGGGCCACTTTTTCCATTGCATTATTATAAATCAAATCGAGCTTTTTTAAAATCTCGACATTATGAGGAACCTTGAAAGGGAAGTGACAGCGATTGATTTCATTGAATGTCATATGATCATTAAGAATCGCGGGGCGCTCAACAAGAA
This sequence comes from uncultured delta proteobacterium, assembly GCA_963802945.1. Lineage (GTDB taxonomy): Bacteria > Desulfobacterota > RBG-13-43-22 > RBG-13-43-22 > RBG-13-43-22 > RBG-13-43-22. The sequence continues at coordinate 423,466 of CAWDKY010000017.1, read as the reverse complement.
ACGGCTGGCTGCCTGATTCTCTCGCCTTCTTAATAATTTCACGAAGGCTTTCTTCATAATAGCTCGGAGAAAAATCTTTGAACCGGCTGACCTGGTCAGGTGTCAGCTCACTGTCATAAGATTTGCCCCTCGCTCCAAACATGCGCAGGACAGAAATGACTGCCCTGACAGTATAGAGCGAAGAAATCTTATCTATGAAACGTTGTTTATATTTTCGGTTCTGATTAAATTCGGTGTAGCGGGGAGTAAATGGATTATATGACCACATATCATTCCATCCCACCATTATCAACGTTGCTTCATGCTTATAATCCGAAAGCTCCGTAGTATACCATTCGGCGCATTGAAGGCTTGTATATCCCGAAACCGACCCATTTATTACTTCAAAGCTCCAGACTTTACTCTTTAGAGTTTTATCTTTCCCCGCCTCATTAAGGCTTTTCTCTAATTCAAAAGGCCATGAATCAGGCTGTGGAGTAAAAGAACATGAATCCCCCAGAACTATAATTCTATATGATGTTTTTTTATCAATCGTATATTCTGGCCCAACTATCCCTTTTGAATTAACCTTAAAGCTTCCTCCATCATAATTCTCCTTGAGTCGATAGCCCAGGGAATCATCGAAACGGCAGAGATCCCCGATCCTGATCGCCCGTTTCCAGTGGGATCTCGCATAAATCCGAATCGAAAACTCGCCTGTGGCAAAAAGTGTCCCCAGGATCAAAAAAAATATCAAGCATTTTACCGGAGAGGATAGATTTTTAATTCGGGACAATGTTATTCTCTATCTCCTTTGAAAGGAGATTTCTAATTTCTAATTTAGCCAACTCCTACGCTCTGCGTGGGAAACCTCTACGCCATTTTTCCTGTCCCAGAAGGGCATAAGGCGCAATACCTGCTCTTTTTTGCAAGAATAACGTGATTTCGAACTAGTATTTACATTAATGGCCGCGGGACCTGGTGTTGGACCCCAGTAGTTGGACAACCTGAACATGTGAATAAGCTTTGAGTCTTGTCTTTATTACAGGCCTCAGGCTGCCTGGATCACTGGAGCAGTTAAGCCATAATATACCTCATCCAGGGTTAGAATATCAAATGTTTGGTGGGGGCGTTCCTGGTTGTAGACCTGGAACCACTCCTTCAACCCAACACGCAGTGCGGAACCGTTGTCGAAGCTCCGGAGATAGAGGAACTGATATTTGACTGTCCACCAGAGTCGTCCAATAAAAATATTGTCCTGGACCCGGCCTCGGCCGTCCATACTGATGAGAATCTGGTGTTGTTCTAATAAGCCGGTAAAGGCCCAGATGGTAAACTGGGCTCCTTGATCGGTATTAAAGATTTCGGGAGGTCCATAGATCTGAATGGCCTCCTGGACGGCCTCCAGACAAAAATCCGTATCCAGGGTATTGGACAGTTTAAAGGACAGGACCTTTCGACTGTACCAGTCTATGATCGCCACCAGAAACATAAAACCCCGGGACATGGGGACATAGGTGATATCCGCGGCCCAAACCTGATTGGGTCGATCAATGGTTAGCTCTCTAAGCCGGTAGGGATAGATCTTGTGATCTGGATGAGGCCGGCTGGTTTTCGGCTTGGGATAGACCGCCTCTATCCCCATACGTCGCATCAGCCTTCGGATGCGTTTCCGGTTGATGTTATAGCCCAACCTCCGAAAATGAAGCGTCATGGATCGTGATCCGTAAAAGGGCGCCTTCAGATATTGCTCATCGATTAACCGCATCCAGGCCAAGTCCTGGGACGAGGTTTTCACTGGCTGGTAATAGACGGAAGACCGGTTCAGATTCAATAACCGGCACTGATTGCAGACGCTTACTTGGCAGATTCTACTTGCAAGTGCGCCACATTAGATAACCGCAGGACATGATGGGATTTTCTGGTAGTGTGTGAAGCACGACCAACACGCACCCCAGAAAGGGACCCATCATGCCCTATACCCATCTTACAGAAAAAGATCGATATGTCATCAGCCATTTGAAGGTGGCCGGTTTTTCGCTACGGGAGATTGGACGTCGTCTCGGGCGAGACCATGCCACCATTAGTCGGGAGATCAAACGTAACGGCCCAACCTATCCTGAAAGAATATACTGGTACGATTTCACACAACCCCGGGCCATTGAGCGGCGTCATAAAGCCCGGCATTATCGCCGGCATGATCACCGTACGCTGGTTGAATATGTTGAAGCTAAAATCCGTATCGAATGGCCTCCGGAAGTTATTGCTGCTCACCTAAAGCTTGATCACCCAAACGATAAAACCATGCGTATCTGCCAGGAAACTATTTATCGGTGGATATTTCAAGATGCTCAACAAGGTGGCGATCTCTACTGCTATCAGAGACGCCGTCACAAAAAACGCCGCAAACAAAGACGCTATGGCTCGGGAAGACGTTTTATCCCTGGGCGTGTTTCCATTGATCAACGTCCATCCCTGGTTGATTTACGCCAACGGTTTGGGGACTGGGAAGGGGACACGCTGGAAGGTGGAAAAGGAAAAGGGGGCCTGGCCACTCATGTCGAGCGTAAAGGCCGTTATCTATTGGCAGCCAAGCTCTCGGACAAGACCTCCAACACCATGACTCAGCAAAGCATTAAATCCTTTCGGAAAGCTCCCCGGACCCTACGCCATACCCTCACCGTTGATAATGGTAAAGAATTTTCTAATTTCAAAGAGCTCGAAAATAAAACCGGGTTAAAAGTCTATTTCGCAGACCCCTATGCAGCTTGGCAGCGGGGAATCAATGAAAATACAAATGGTCTGTTAAGACAATATTTCCCAAAAGGAACTGATTTCCAAAAGATATCGGAAAAAGAGATTGCTTTTGTCGTTAAAAAACTAAATAATCGCCCCAGAAAATGTCTCCACTACCAGACCCCTCATGCGGTCTTCTGTCAGGCTCTTAGTGGTGCACTTTGAAGTAGAATCTGCCGTTTGGGATCCTTAAGGTCGATCATAGACTTCCGTTGTTTTCGGCTTAGAGATTGAGCTTTTTGGATAAAAAATCGCGTTCCACCTTGAGGCGTCCGATCTGGCGATACAGTTCATCGACCTGAGATTCGATGTCCTGGCGGGCTTTATGGCCCTTATCAAAGAGGTCTGAGGCCCCTTCCAACAGGGCTCGTTTCCAGCTGTGAATCATGGTGGGATGAACACCGAATCGGGCAGCCAGTTCGGAGATGGTCTCCTCGTTACGAATGGCCGCCAAGGCGACTTTGGCTTTAAATTCCGGGGGGTGTTGCTTTCGTTTCTTGCTCATGGTCAACTCCTTTCGTCTCGTTGACTCAGAGCTTATCATATTGTCCAGTTTTTGGGGACCACCTCAAAAGTAAAAATAATATTCTATTTATTATTTTATTTCTGGTTTTTCTTCTGGTTTAATATTCCCTTGAAGGTGTGGAAATTGCTGACGCACAAAATTTGCTGTAAATTCTCTTTTTAATTTTTTTTCATCTTCTGTTTGTCCATATTCAGATGCCCTAAAAACCTCTTTACCCTCTCTGTCCTTTGGATTCAACGTTACCAAAAGACCAACAATTGCTTCCTGTAAACCTCGCATGTTGGTTATAAACGATTGGGTAAAAGAACTTGCATGCCATTTTAACGTCTCTATAGTGTGTGGGTTTTTGGGGTTAGCAAGTACATGTAGTTCTAATTGGGCACGCATTGTGATTGCTTTAACATCATTAAATATAGCTATCAACGAACTATAAATTGGTCTAAATATATTTTATTTATTTTTATAACCAATCATAAATTGAATCACATTTAAAATAAGGGATAAAATAGTAGTTACAATAAAAAATATTTCCAAACCTGTTAAACTTAATGCAATCTATTTCATATTATTCCCTCCATAAATTTTTAGAAATTATAACAGAACCTACATAGTTGTCAAATATAGCGGAAATCTGGCGGAAGAAAAGGGTTAGAAACTGTCTTTTTAATAGAAAATGTTCCCGAACTGTCCTGTTACTTTTTATAATTATTTTGATAAATTGTTGATAATTGGCGTGTCAAATTTAGAAATAAGAAAAAATTCGTAATCAGCAGGCCGCGGGTTCAAATCCCATCGCCAGCTCCACCCTATTCAGAGAACTAGTACAACAACTCCCATTATTTTTGACACAGCAGACAAGTTAACTACGGGGCGAGGATGTGCTCGCTATTCATGTTCAATTAGAGATCCACACCCAAGCCCAATTCCCTCGAGCTTCAAATAGATTCATCGGATTCTCGACTTCCTTTTTATGAAGAAGTCCATGATCAAGAGCCCACGGGTTCCTTGGATCACCAGACTTTCGTGCCCTGCCGCCTGTAAACTAGGGTCACCAACTATTATTGTTTCCTGGGATGTTAACCCCTTCAATAGAGATCCCAAATTTCTGCGTATTTGCCCAGGTAATTTCTTTTTCCGATATTACGGTATCCACACAATCCGGTATTTACATTTCCACGTGGTATGGGTTAAACTTTTCAAGCCTTTATTGAAAGCGTCCTCTTTTGTAGACATTGAGCGATTCACAGGTTGGAGGCTTCCTTATTCTCCCGGAATGGTCAAACTCTGAGAGTCCCGGCAGAATCGGGGTTTTCCTAAAAAAAATAAAGCCTATCGTTTGAGAACTGATAAAAAAGGAACAAAAGTGCCCGGTACCTTCCAAGCTCTCCACTATCCCGGTTACCGTTATATGTGGCTGGGACAACTCGGTCATTCGGCAACGATGTGGATGGAACAAGTCGTGCGCCCTCTTCTTATCCTCGAGTTGACCGGCTCCCCCCTTCAGGTCGGATTTGTAGTCGCCGTGAGAATGGTACCCCAGTTTCTTTTCGGACTTCTGGCCGGTGTTATCGCCGACAGGTATAACAAACGGTTTGTGTTGATGATCAGCCAATCGGTCACAATGATCATGCATCTCATTCTCGCTATCCTTATACTCACCGGACGTATTGCGGTCTGGCACGTTTTCGTGACTGCTTTTATCTCTGGCGGCTCTATGGCTTTTAACCAGCCGGCCAGGCAATCCTTGATACCTCGCCTGGTTCCGTCAGACATCATACTCAACGCCGTCGCTCTGAATACCGCCGCTATGAATACCATGCGTGTATTGGGCGCCAGCCTGGCCGGGGTATTGCTTATTTTTCTTGACTACGGGCAGGTCTATCTGTTGAATGCCGTCATTTTTATTTTTGTCATCTGGACGACCGCTAAAATTGCCTTAGTGGAAAAACCTGGGGTTGATGAAAAGACTTCAATACTTCATGACCTGCTGGAGGGATTCCGCTATATGGCGGCTAACCGCCGTGTATTATATCTGGTAGGTATGGCCCTGGTCATTTTCGTAATCGGCCTACCCTATCATCAGGTATTCGTGCCCCTCCTGGCACTTAATGTCCTGCATATCGGACGTTCCGGAGCCGGGTGGATGCTGGCTCTCACCGGTATGGGTGCCCTGATCGGCTCCCTGACGATGGCCTCTATCCGACAATTACCCCGGCGAGGTTTGATACTGATGGTTTTCTTGGTTATCTTCGGAATGGCCCTGTTGCTCCTTTCACAGAGCCGGTGGTTCTTCCTTTCCGCCATTGCTCTCATCATCGCCGGGGGCATGACGACCACCTATAATTCATTAAACATCTCTCTTTTATTCGAAGAATCACCACAAAATTTCCACGGACGCGTTTTAAGTCTCATGAGCCTGGATAGAGGCTTTGTTTCGGTCGGTGCTGTTTTGGCCGGCGGTCTTGCAGAAGCCTTAGGCCCGCAATTCGGTCTTGCGGTCATCGCCCTCACCTGCATTGGGATCACCATTCTATTGTTCTTCTTTATTCCAGCCCTCCGAAAAATCAACTAACAGGCCGTATAGCCACAAAGGAGAAAGTAAGGGAAAAGTCCTTTTTAAAAAATTGGCTTATTTCCCTTCTATAAGGAAAACTTTGATTGAGATTACGGGGTTCCCTCGGATCGCCAGATCGCCCTTGCTTTCCACTTAAGTTTTTCTCCTGGTTTTTCCCCTTGACCCCTCTTGGGGCTTATCTTATACTCTTTATATTAATATAAAAATAGGGCCGTAAGAAGTTGCTTTGAGCTTTCAACTTTGAGCTTTCGGAGATTCACTTAAATGGATTTTAGACGACTGGAAGTTTTTACCAAGGCTTACGAGCTGAAAAGTTTTTCCAAAGCCGGCCAGTCTCTCTATCTTTCACAACCCACGGTCAGTGAACATATCCGACTTTTGGAACAGGATCTGGGGCTGTCCCTCTTTGATCGTCAAGGGAAAGAAGTGGTGCCCACCAAGGCCGGCCGGTTCCTTTACCAATACGCCAAGCAGATGTTGGCCCTGCGGCAGGATTCGTTGAGGGCCATGCAACAATTTCGGGACAAGGGGGTGGGAGATCTTTTGATCGGAGGCAGCAATATCCCCGGTCAATATATTTTACCCGGCCTCTTCGGACGCCTTAAAAAACAATTTCCGGGAATACGCATTCGATTGTGGATTGGAGATACCCAGTATATTCAAGAGAAAGTCCTGGAAGGCACCATTGAGTTGGGAGTAGTCGGGGCCTTGATTGAACACCGGCGGATTTCCAGTCATTTGCTGACCACAGATGAAATGGTTTGCATCTCCAGCCCAAAACAGATCAAGGGAAAACAAAAGACCGTCGAGGCCAAAGATCTTTTCAGCCTTCCTTTCATTCTTCGAGAACCAGGATCAGGAACTCGGAAAGCTTTGGAATTGGCTCTAAAAAAAGTCCATCTCGACCTGAAAGATCTCCAGGTAGCGGCTGAAATGGGAAGCAATGAAGCTGTTCGACAGGCCGTGAAGGCCGGCCTAGGGATTTCGATTATTTCCCGACGGGCGGTCTCTGAGGATCTGGAACAGGGCCGGCTTCAAGAAATCAAGGTCAGGAAACTCCCACTGTCTCGAAATTTTTATCTCATCACCCTGAAACAAAGGACCCTTTCACCTTTGGCTCAGGAATTTAAGGATTTTATTTTAAAGGAAATTTAACAGGAGAATCAATGAGAAAAAAACAACCCATTAATTTGGTCAACGGCGCCCGGGCTGCCGGCTGAGCTTCAAAACTGGGTCCGGGAGACCTGCAGGAAATTTTGGCCGACTTGCCTTTGGAAACCGATCCCAATTTATTGGTCGGAAGGGAGACCTCGGACGATGCCGGAGTCTATAAACTGCGAGATGATCTGGCCTTGATCCAGACCCTTGATTTTTTCACTCCCATTGTCAATGACCCTTATACCTTCGGCCAAATTGCGGCCGTGAATGCCCTCAGCGATATCTATGCCATGGGCGGCAGACCTTTGACGGCCATGAATATCGTCTGTTTTCCAAAAAAGAGCCTGGAAAAATCGGTTTTAAAGGAAATTCTGAAGGGGGGTCTGGAAAAAATTCATGAAGCCGGGGCCTTGTTGGTCGGGGGCCACAGTGTTGATGATCTGGAATTGAAATATGGTCTATCCGTGACCGGGATCATCCATCCTGATAAAGTCCTGACCAATGCCGGGGCCCGACCCGGGGATCAACTGATCCTGACCAAACCCATCGGCACCGGCATCATTGCCACGGCCTTAAAAGGAAAAGCGGCCTCCGCTGAGGCGGAGAAAGCCATGATCCGGGTCATGCTGGAATCCAATCGAATCGGAGCGGAAGTCATGCAGAAATGCGGAGTCCATGCCTGCACTGATATCACCGGTTTCGGTCTGCTGGGTCACGCCCTGGAAATGGCCCAGGCCAGCAAATGCGGTATGACCCTGTTTGCTTCCCGAGTTCCCATCATCCCTTATGCCCTGGAATATTCCCGAATGGGTCTGGTCCCGGCTGGGACACACGCCAATCGTAATTTTTGTCATCGCTCTCTGCAAATCGATCCGGCCATACCCGGTTATCTGCTCGACATCCTCTCCGATGCTCAAACTTCCGGGGGATTGTTGATAGCCGTTTCGGCCGATAAAGCTCAATCTTTGCTGACCCGATTACATAAAAAGGAAATAACACTGGCCTCTATAATCGGAGAAGTAAACGCCCGAAAGGCAGGAAGGATTGTCGTCTCGACCTAGTCGATACCAAACTTTTTTCAAACCATGGACATAAAACAAAAAGCATTCCTGTTTGCCATTTGTTCAGCCGCTATCCTGGCCGGATGTAAGTTTACGGCTGGATTCTTTTCCGGCTCCATGGCCATCCTCTCTTCCGGCCTGGACAGCTTTTTGGATGTCAGTATGTCGGCCATGAATTTTTGGGCTATTCGCAAGGCCAGCCAGCCGGCCGATCAGGATCACCCCTATGGCCATGGAAAAGCAGAAAATCTGGCGGCGATTTTTCAAACCCTGGTTATCGTTTTTTCCGGCAGTTATATCATCATTACCTCGATACACAAATGGATTGAATCTCAAAAAATAAACTATTCTATCCTGGATTTAGGGGTGATGATCCTCTCCCTGGGTTTCAGTTTTATTATTTCCAGGCGTCTGAAAAAAATCGGGGAAGCCACCGGTTCCCCGGCCCTTAAAGCCGATGCTCTCCATTACACCAGCGACCTTTACTCCAATACGGCCGCTTTATTAGCCATCTTATTAACCTATTTTACCGGGCAGATCTTTTTTGATTTGCTTTTTGCCGTCATCGTCGGCGCTATTATTATTTACTCGGCAGTGATCATTGCCAAAAAGGCCCTGGTCGGCTTGATGGATTCGAGCATTCCCCAAGCCACAGAAGAGAAGCTGATTACCATTCTGGAAAGCATGCCCTTCCCTTATGCCGGTTTTCATAAACTTCGAACCCGAACGTCAGGCAGTAAAATCTATGGCGATTTACACGTCTTGTTCTGTCGGATGCTTAAGGTCGAGGAAGCCCATGAACGAACGGCTGAACTGGAATCCGAAATAGCCCGCACGATCCCTTCCATGGACATCATCATCCATATCGAGCCTTGTGAAGAACCTTGTGAGAACACCATAGAAAGCTGTAAAATTCGAAAACAGAAAAAGAACTGATCAATTCCCAGCGGAAAGGCAACAGGAAGGCAAAAGCGTCATTCTTTTAAAAAAAAAGCATGGCCAGGCTTTCGGCGATGCAGGCCGATTTTTCCTGGCCTTCTATTTCGACGGTATGAGTCGTGGTCATAAGCATTCGGCCGTATTGTTTTTCTTCAACACCGGAGATAACCATTCGGGAACGCACCCGTGCATTGACAGGAACGGGATTAAGATAGCGGACCTTATTCAGGCCATTTTGACACCGGCCGGTGCATATTTCGCTGAGGCGCTAAATACCGGAATCAGGGAGAGTAAAAAGTCTCCGTGCCCGATAGGACCGCCGAACGGCCCTTCCTTGGCCCTGTCGATATCCACATGGATCCAAGCTTTTTGTCCGGTGATGTCCGCAAACTGGTTGATCCGGTCCTGATCAATAAGCACCCAGTCGCTGAGGCCGTTTTCTTGTCCGACCATTTGTTTCAATGTCTCCACAGGTACGAATTCGGGCATTCTATTTTTCCATTTATTCGGCAGAGAAAAAAAACATGAGGTGTTATCCCCAGATTTCCTTTTGTCTGGAATTACGGGCGAAATTCTTTAATCGGTTATTGGATTTGGTATGATTATTAGCCGAAGATTTCGGAGGGAATCCGAATTTTTCTCTCAGCCGCTGGTTGACAAATTCCGGAACCAATCCGTCAATATTGCCTCCCAGCGAGGCGGCCTCTTTGATAATAGTGGAACTGATATAGAACCATCTATAGTCAGTCATCATAAAAACCGTCTCAACTTTTTGGGTCAGCTTTCGATTCATCAGGGCCAACTGAAATTCGTATTCAAAATCCGACATGGCCCGGAGTCCCCTTAAAACGATGTTGGTTTCCTGTCGTTGGACATAGTCCACCAACAATCCCTGAAAATGATCGATCTGAATCCGGGGATAATCCTTCAAAACCGTTTTAAGGATGTCGATCCGTTCTTCCAGGCTGAACAAAGGCTTCTTTTCCGGATTGATGGCAATGGCAACAATAATTTTATCGAATATCTGAAGGCCCCGACGAAGCAAACTAAGATGCCCATTGGTAATGGGATCAAAAGACCCCGGATAAATGGCTACACGACTCATCTGGATTTTCACCTCTTCATTAAATGATAAAAGGACACCCTGGTCCTCCCATATCGGCGTTGATCCCTTATCCCCCAATCCCCCACCTTCTCCGGAATAGGCTCCTTTAAATCGTGTTCCAGAACCAAAATCCCGGTTGGTTTGAGCATCGGAGGGCTCAGCAGTGATGAGATTATCAAATTACACCAGCCTTGTCCATAGGGAGGATCGGAAAAAATTAGGTCGAAGGGACCGTTGATTTTGGCTAAAAATTGAACCCCTCGAGCCAGATCCCGTTGGATCAAGCGGGATTGGTCCTCCAATTTCAAACGATGAATATTTTCCCGGAGACTATCCATTGCCGGTCGGGAGGATTCAACAAAGACCGCCTTTCCCCCCCAACGACTTAAGGCCTCCAAGCCCATGGCCCCGCTCCCGGCAAACAAATCGGCCACATGGAGAAAAGGACCACTGGGTTCCAAAATATTAAAAATCGCTTCTCGGATCCGGTCTTGAGTCGGACGTGTTTGACTTCCTTTCAGCGGAGCCAAACGGCGTCCTTTGCATGAACCGGCGATGATCCTCATAAAAATACCAACGAGGGACGAAAAATGAAAGACGCAACAGCTTGCCAAACTACTGCTTAAACTCGTCCCTCATCTTGCCTCCTTCATCCCTCGAACTCTATGTTAACGACCCGCCTTTTGGGCCCAGATTTCTGCGATCTGGACGGCGTTGGTAGCCGCCCCTTTGCGGATATTATCGGACACGATCCACATGGCGATCCCGTTTCTATCGGAAAAATCTTCCCGAATCCGGCCGACAAAGACCTCGTCCTTCCCTTCGGACATCAAAGCCGTCGGATAAACCTTGTTGGCGATATCATCCACGACAACCACGCCAGGGGCCTTTTGCAAGCAGTTTTCTTACTTCCTGCGGGGTGGTCTTTTTATCGGTTTTAATATTGACCGCTTCCGAATGGCCGTAATAAACCGGAACCCGAACCGTGGTAGCCGAGATCTTGATGGAATCATCTTCCAGGATCTTTCGGGTTTCGTTAACCATCTTCATTTCTTCCTTGGTATAACCATTGTCCAGAAACACATCGATATGCGGCAAACAGTTATAGGCAATTTGATAGGGATACACCTTGATCACCGGTTCCTTGCCCGCCGCTAAATCCACAATCTGATCCCTTAATTCAAAAATCGCCTTCTGCCCGGTCCCGGATACGGCCTGGTAGGTGGAGACGATGATTCGTTTTATCCCCAGCTTGACATGAATCGGCTTCAGGGCCACTACCATCTGAATGGTCGAACAATTCGGGTTGGCAATAATACCCGGGCCCTGGCGGACACGCTTGGCATTGCATTCAGGAACAACCAAAGGAATCTTGGGATCCATCCGGAAGGCGCTGGAATTATCAATCACCACACAGCCGGACTGGGCTGCCAGAGGTGCAAACTTCAAGCTGGTCGAAGCCCCGGCGGAAAACAGGGCGATGTCCACCCCTTTGAAGGAATCCTCCTTCAATTCTTCAACCGCAATCAGCGTCCCCTTGAATGGGAGGCTTTTGCCGACGGAGCGGGTCGAAGCCAAGAACTTGATATTTTTTACAGGGAAATTCCTTTCCTCCAGACAACGGATCATCTGATTCCCCACCGCTCCGGTGGCCCCGGCCACTGCCACATTCCATAATCTACTCATGATGCACCTTCCTTTTAAGCAATTAGCTCTCAGCGATCAGCCGTCAGCAAAGAAAAAGGGGTTCTGAAAGCTGAAGGCTGTTGGCTGTGAGCTTATAAATTCTTCACCACCAAGTCTCCGACCTCCTGGGTTGTGTATCCCATTTTGCCGGCGGTCAGATCCTTGATATTGTTTTTAACCACTGCCCGAATGGCCTTTTCCACCCGCCGGGCGGCCTGATTCAACCCCAGGTGAGCCAGCATCATCTGGGCGGCCCCGATGGCCGCCAGAGGATTAATGACATTCTTACCCGCATATTTTGGGGCCGATCCGCCGATCGGTTCAAACATGGACACCCCCTGGGGATTGATGTTCCCGCCGGCGGCAATACCCATTCCCCCCTGGATCATGGCTCCCAGATCGGTGATAATATCTCCGAACATATTATCGGTGACGATCACATCGAACCATTCCGGATTTTTCACCATCCACATACAGACGGCATCTACATGGGCGTAATCGATGGTGACCTGGGGATATTCTTCTGCCACCTCATGAAAAACCCGCTCCCAGAGATCAAAGGCAAAAGTCAGGACATTGGTCTTCCCGCACAAGGTGAGTTTGCGTTTCCTGATTCCGCTTTTGGCAAAGCTCAAAGGCATAGCGAATACACCGCTCCACCCCCTTACGGGTATTGACGGATTCCTGGATGGCCACTTCATCGGCGGTCCCTTTTTTCAGAAAGCCCCCGGACCCGGCATAAAGACCTTCGGTGTTTTCCCTGATGACTATGAAATCGATGTCTTCAGACCCTTTATTTCTTAAGGGTGTTTCTACGCCGGGATAAAGAATAACCGGCCGTAAATTGATATATTGATCCAGTTCAAAGCGCAGTCGGAGCAGCAAACCTTTTTCCAAGATACCGGGCTTGACTTCCGGATGGCCGATGGCCCCAAGATAAATGGCGTCCATATTTTTTAACTCGGCCAATTCGGTATCCGGCAATATATCACCGGTCTTCAAATAGCGATCACCGCCCAGATCAAAAGGAATGAATTGAAAAGCTCCTTCCCCTTTCTGCTCGACCACTTTCAGCACTTTCAAGCCTTCGGCCACCACCTCCGGTCCGGTGCCGTCTCCAGAAATGACTGCAATCTTAAAAGTTTTGCTCATCGTTTTTCCTTTAGATCTTTTATCCAATATTTTAACTTTGATCCAATCATTGGAAGTCCATTTACTTTGCTAAACTCTAAAAAGTCGTCACCCCGGCGAAAGCCGGGGTCCAGGAGACTATGAACTGAATAATCTTACTGGATTCCCGTTTTCACGGGAATGACTAAAATGGGTTTTTGACGACTTTTCCCGAGTCCATCAACTTTAAACTTTGAACTTTTTTTATGTGCTTTATCAAACCTCCGTCATGAATCAATTCTTGCATAAAGGGAGGAATCGGTTCGGCCTGGAATTTTTTATGCAAGGTTTGATCTTCAATCACTCCGGTTTGCGCATTCACCCCCACCCAATCTCCTTCTTGAATGTGTTGGGCTGCTTCCGGAGATTCGAATATCGGAAGCCCCATATTAAAAGCATTGCGATAAAAAATACGGGCGAAATTTTCGGCAATGACACAAGAAATCCCCGCCGCCTTAATAGCTATGGGGGCATGTTCTCTCGAAGAACCGCTGCCGAAATTTCTTCCGGCCACAATAATGTCTCCTTTATGGATCTTCTTTAAAAAATCGGGGTCGGCATCTTCCATGCAGTGTCGCCCCAGCTCCTTGGAATCCGATGTGTTCAGATATCGAGCCGGTATAATCACATCTGTATCCACATGGTCTCCAAACTTCCAGACCCTTCCACTGTACTTCATTGCTTCCCCTTTTTTATATGAATGTGCTCTTTACTTTCAAAAAATTTCTTGAGGAGATAAGGTTTTCTCCGAACTCTGAACTTATTTTTTCTTCACCTTCGGCAAGGCCTCCACCGGCCCGATAATCCCCAAAACGGCCGAGGCAGCAGTAACAGCCGGCCCAGCCAGATAGACCTCGCTTTTGGGATGACCCATACGACCGACAAAATTCCGATTGGTCGTGGCAATGGCCCGTTCTCCTTGGGCCAGAATACCCATATAACCTCCGAGGCAAGGACCGCAGGTTGGCGTGCTGATTACTCCACCGGCTTCCAAAAAGATATCAAACAGACCTTCTACCATGGCCTGACGATAGATCCAGGGGGTGGCCGGGATGATGATCAACCGGACTCCCTTGGCCACCTTATGACCTTTCAGCACCTTAGCGGCGATACGCAAATCCTCCAGCCGGCCGTTGGTGCAGGACCCGATGACTGCTTGATCAATAGAGACCTTCCCTACCTTGGATATAGGCCGGGCGTTCTCCGGCAGATGCGGGAAAGCCACCTGGGGTTCGATTTCCCCCAAGTTATAGTGCCTTATTTCCCGATATTCCGCCCCTGAATCGGAACTATAGATCTTCCCTTTTTTCTTTGAACGTTCCTGAACATAAGCCAGGGTCTTATCATCCGGGATAAATATGCCGTTCTTGGCCCCGGCCTCAACGGCCATATTGGCCATCGTGAAACGATCGGCCATGGAAAATGCGGCCAGGGCCGGGCCTGTAAATTCCATTGCCTGATAACGGGCCCCATCCACACCGAGATCGCCGATGGTATAAAGGATTAGGTCCTTTCCGGAAACCCAGGGCTTGGGTTTACCCTGATAAACGAGCTTGATGGTCTCTGGGACCTTCAACCAGGTTCGGCCGGTGATCATGGTCGCACCCAGGTCCGTGCTCCCCATACCGCTGGCAAAGGCCCCCAAGGCCCCATAGGTACAGGTATGGCTGTCAGCCCCGATAACCAGATCCCCGGGCAGGACCAGCCCTTTTTCCGGGAGTAAGGCATGTTCTATCCCCATCTCCCCCAACTCAAAATAATGGGGCAGTTTTTGCTCCCGGGCAAAGAGACGCATTTCCCGACATTGTTCGGCTGCTGCGATATCCTTGTTGGGCACAAAATGATCGGGAACGATAACCACCTTTTTCGGATCAAAGACCTTTTTACCGCCTGCCTTATGAAAAACCTTTATGGCGATTGGAGCGGTAATATCATTGCCCAGGGCCAGATCCACCCTGGCTTCAATCAATTGCCCCGGATGAACGGTCTTCATCCCGGCATGAGCAGCCAATATTTTTTCGGTAATGGTTTGGGACATGACAAATACACCTTTAGAATCCAGCAGTCAGAAGCTAGAATACAGAAAAGGAACTACTGAATTTATTTTTTCATTCTGAATTCTGACTTCTGAATTCTGTATTCTTTTTTACGATAATTTTTTAATCGGATTTTTCCTTAAATATTCCAGGCGATTCAAGGCATTCAAATATGCCTTGGCGCTGGCGGTGATAATATCGGAATCCGATCCCTTGCCCAGGACGATCTTGCCGCCTTGTTCCAACCGGACATTAACCTGTCCCTGGGCATCCATGCCGCCGGTAATAGCATTGACTGAAAAACTCAAAAGTTTGCCAACCTTGGTACGGGTCCGGATTATCTTATTGATGGTGTTGAAAGTGGCATCAATCGGACCGACCCCGAAACCGGCCTTCTGGATGATCTCTCCATTGACTTCGATCTTGACCGTGGCCGTGGGCACGGCCATGTTTCCGCTGATCACG
The DNA here is from genome assembly GCA_963802945.1 of uncultured delta proteobacterium. Classification (GTDB taxonomy): domain Bacteria; phylum Desulfobacterota; class RBG-13-43-22; order RBG-13-43-22; family RBG-13-43-22; genus RBG-13-43-22. The sequence continues at coordinate 407,970 of CAWDKY010000017.1, read as the reverse complement.
CTCAAATAAATCAATTTAAATGTATCCGGGATCATCAGGATCTCATCGGCGATCAAGGCCTCAATATCTTCGTTGACCACTTCTTTTTTCTTGTCGGCCAGTTCCTTGAAACGATCAAAGACCTTTTGCATGTCCTCCTGATTCAAAACATATCCCATATCCTTCAGGCGATCTTGAAAGGCATGTCTGCCTGAATGTTTCCCTAAAACCAAGATGCTCTTGTCCAGACCGATGTCTTTGGGAGTCAATATTTCATAAGTGGTCCTCTTTTTAAGCACGCCGTCCTGATGGATCCCCGATTCATGGGCAAAGGCATTGGCCCCGACCACGGCCTTATTGGCCTGAACAACCAGCCCGGTGATCCGGCTGACCAAACGACTGGCCGAATAGATCTGTTTTTTTTCAATCTTGGTCGTGTAAGGCATCCGATCCTTCCGGGTATGAATAGCCATCACCAGTTCTTCCAAAGAGGTGTTCCCGGCTCTTTCTCCAATGCCATTGATAGTCACTTCCACCTGCCGGGCTCCATTGTGAATGGCTGCCAAAGAATTGGCCACAGCCAGTCCCAAATCATTATGGCAATGCACACTCCAGACCACCCGGCCATCGTCCGAAACCTTTTCCCGAACGGTCCGTATCAGCTCCCCGAATTCTTCAGGCAGGGCATAGCCCACGGTATCAGGAATATTGATGGTCGTGGCCCCGGCCTTGATGGCCGTCTGGGCCGCCCTGGCCAGAAAAGAAGGATCGGTCCGTGAGGCGTCTTCTGCTGAAAATTCGATATTCGAAGTGTATCGCCGGGCATGGGAAACGGCACGCTGAATGATCTCCAGGACCTCGCTTCTGGTTTTCTTCAGTTTGTATTGTAAATGCAAGTCCGACGTGGCGATCACAATATGTATCCGGGGATCGGCCGCTCCTTTTATGGCCCCCCAGGCCCGATCGATATCCACCTTCTCCGCCCTGGCCAAAGCGGCAACGGTCAATCCTCTGACCTCTTTGGAGATCAAAGAAACGGCCTCAAAATCGCCTTGGGAGGTGATCGGGAATCCGGCCTCAATGACATCGACCTTTAATTTTTCCAATTGGCGGGCCAGACTCAACTTCTCTGCCTTATTCATACTGGCCCCAGGGGACTGCTCTCCGTCCCTTAAGGTTGTATCGAAAATAATAATTCGCTCAGCCATTTTTTTTAGTCCCTCACTTTTGGATGCTGGATGCTGGATTGCCTTTATCTAGTGTAGTGTATCTGTAATAAGTTTACAGCTTTGTCATTCCGGACTTGATCCGGAATCCAATCTTTTCAACCTGGATTCCCGCTTTCGCGGGAATGACGGCATAATTGTAAAGGGAATATTGAAACACTACACTAGTATCCAGTATCGCTTTTCGTTTTTATCCAGTATCAAAAACCGATTATCGTATTCAAACTGTTCTCTCCACTGGTTCCGGCACCGGTTTCTTTTTCAGCCTATAAACAAACAATATCGGGCCCGATAACACATATCCTAAAACCCCAAGGGATAACATAACAAAAGGTTCCAAGGCGACCACGAACAAACACCAAAACAACAGCCACCATAAAGTTAAAAGATCTTCGTTCCCCCAATTTCATTCCTTTAAAACTGGGATAGGGGAAATTGCTGACCATTAGAAATGACAGGACATATATCATAATCAACACCAAAAGATATCCAGTCGATCCTGTCCCGCCAATCTGATAGATGAACAAAATAGTCGTGGCAACGATACTGGCCGCAGCCGGAATGGGAAGGCCGACAAAATATTTATTGCTGATTTGCCCTGCTTGAACATTGAACCGGGCCAAACGTAAAGCCCCGCAAACCACATAGAGAAAGGCGGCCATCCATCCGTATCGGTTGAACGGTTTTAAGGCCCATAGAAAAACCAGAACTCCCGGGGCCAGCCCAAAGGCAATCATATCGGACAACGAATCATACTGAACGCCAAAGGAGCTGGTCGTTCGGGTCAGACGGGCGATACGCCCATCCAGACCATCCAAAACTGCGGCAATCAAGACCGAAATGGCGGCCTGATAAAAATTCCCGGCAATGGCCGCAATAACGGCATAAAAACCACAAAAAAGGCTGGCCGTAGTCACCAGATTGGGAAGTACAAAAATGCCCCTTCTTCGATCCTTCCGATTTTTATTCCTTTGATTTTTGACTTCTCATGGCAATTCTCCTAAAATGGTCAGCCCGGCTTTAACCTTGTCTCCCCGATGGATTAGAATCCGGACCGATGGCGGCAAAAAAAGATCCACCCGAGAACCAAACCGGATCAATCCGAAACGTTCACCTCGTTTAACCGTGTCACCGCTACGCACCCAGCAGACTATCCTCCGGGCGAGCAGACCGGCCACCTGAACGATACCGATCTCCTGTCCTTCGTTGGTGCGCAGGAGTAAGGCATTTTGTTCATTTTGGGCCGAGGCCCGCTCTTGATTGGCCGATGTAAAATTTACCTGCCCGATAAAAAACATTTTCTATTGTTCCGCTCACCGGGATCCTATTAACATGGCAGTTAAAAACCGACATAAAAATACTGACCTTTATCGTCCCCCCAGTGGAAAATGGGGTCACCTCCTTTATCCTCAATTAGCAGGACTTTCCCGTCAGCAGGAGCTAATATGGCTTTTTCTTTCTGTGGAGATTTCCGTTCAGGGTCCCTAAAGAAAGAAATTACGAACAGAGTCAGCAGACCGAATATTCCCCAACCTACGGGGAGGTCCAGCCAAAGAAAAAAAACAACCCCCATCAGTCCAAAAGCAATAAATGGATATCCCTGACTGGCTATCGGAATACGCATAACTAAAAATCGGTATAGGGTGCAAGGTATACGGTGTATGGTTTTCCTTGAACCTCCTGCCTACCCGCAGGCCTTGGACCTTGAACCTTCAATATTTGAAACCCGTTCATTTCTTAAATCTCAGAGGGGGCTTTCTTTTCTTTTTTTGGAAAAACCTCTTTTTTGCTCCTGGCCATGGCAATAGCTCCGGTTCTGGCAATCTCCTTGATACCAAGGTGATTGAGCAAATCAAGAATGGCCCTGATTTTACCCTCATTTCCGGTAACTTCAATCGTATAAAACTGTGGACTTACATCCACCACCTTACAGCGGAAGATATCCACGATCCGCAGAATTTCAGCCCGGGTTTGGGCCTCGGCCCGGACCTTGATCAAGGCCATCTCCCTTTCCACAAATTCGGTGCCGGTGAGATCCATGACCTTGATCACATTGACCAGCTTATTGAGTTGTTTGGTGATCTGTTCGATGATCTGATCGTTTCCACGGGTCACCAGGGTGATTCGGGAGACCAGAGGATCCATGGTCTCGGCCACGCAGAGGCTTTCAATATTAAATCCCCGGCCGCTGAATAAGCCCGTCACTCGGGACAGGACCCCCGGCTCGTTATCCACCAGGGCAGAAATCGTGTGCTTTTGATCTTGATTGTTTTCCATAATAAAACCCCAAAGATTCGAGGATTCAAGGGGTCGAGGGTTTTAACTTCCAGGCCTTTCACTCCGCCCTACGGTCCTTGACCCCTTGTCCCCTAGAATCCTTTTAAAACTACACCAACAGCATCTCGGTCATGCCCTTCCCTGCCGGGACCATAGGAGCCACACATTCTTCCGGACAGACGGCAAAATCCATGATCACCGGGCCTTTGACGGCCAAGGCCTTTTCTATAACCGGAACCACCTCTTCAGGTCTGGAGGCCCGAAGGCCTGTTGCCCCATAGGCTTCGGCCAATTTTACAAAATCAGGATTTCCTTTAAGGAAAGTCTGGGCATATCTTTTTTCATAAAAAAGTTCCTGAAATTGCCGAACCATACCCAAGTAGCCGTTATTGAGTATGGCAATCTTCACCGGCAGCTGATTGGCGACGACCGTGGCCATCTCCTGGATATTCATCTGGATGCTTCCGTCCCCGGCAATATCAATGACGATTCGATCCGGGCAGGCCACCTGTGCCCCGATAGCGGCCGGAAAACCAAAACCCATGACCCCCAATCCGCCGGAGGTGATAAAAGAGTTGGGCTGATCGAAATGATAAAATTGAGCGGCCCACATCTGATTCTGCCCCACTTCAGTAGCAATGATGGCTTGCCCTTTGGTTACCTCATAAATTTTCTCAACCACATATTGGGGTTTTATTTCGTTTTTCCCCTGCTCATAACTCAAGGGATGGGTCTCTTTCCATTCTTTGATTTGTTCCAGCCAGGGTTGACGAATCTTTCGCCAGTCTGATTTCCCTTGCTTGTGAAGGGATTGATTCAGCTTGTTCAGGGCATCCTTGCAATCTCCGACGATCGGGATATCCACCGAGACATTCTTTCGGATCGATGTCGGATCAATGTCAATATGGATGATCCGGGCCTCGGTGGCAAAAAGATCCACCTTCCCAGTAACCCGGTCGTCAAATCGCGCACCCACGGCGATCAAGAGATCGCTCTGGTCCACAGCCATATTGGCCCAATAGGTCCCGTGCATTCCCAGCATGCCCAACCAAAGGGGGTGACTGCCCGGAAAGGCACCGAGTCCCATCAGGGTTGTGGTCACCGGGATCGTCATGGTTTCAGCCATGGCTTTGAGTTCCGGGGAGGAATGGGAGGAGATCACCCCACCGCCGGCATAAATAACCGGCCTCTTGGCCTTCAATATCTGGGCGGCCGCTTTTTCGATCTGCCCGGTATGAGCGCTATAGGTCGGCCTATAGCTGTGCATTTCCACTTTTTTAGGATATTTGAATTCCGCCTTGTTTTGCAGCACATCTTTGGGTAAATCCACCAGGACCGGTCCCGGTCTGCCGGAACGGGCCAGATAAAAGGCTTCCTTAATGGTCCTAGCCAGATCTTCGACCTTTTTGACTAAATAATTGTGTTTGGTACACGGCCGGGTAATGCCGACAATATCCACTTCCTGAAAGGCGTCATTGCCTATCATTGGAGTCGGGACCTGCCCGGTAAACACCACCACTGGAATGGAATCCATGAAGGCTGAGGCAATTCCTGTTACCGTATTAGTGGCCCCCGGACCTGAGGTCACCAGACAGACCCCTACTTTTCCCGAACTCCGGGCATAGCCATCGGCCATATGGACTGCCCCTTGTTCATGGCGAACCAGATAGTGGCGGATAGGGCTTTTTTCCAGGCAGTCGTAAATATCGGTAACACTCCCTCCGGGGTAGCCGAAAATGGAAGTTACCCCTTCCTGGATCAAGCTTTCAATTAAGATTTGCGCACCGCTGAATCTCAATGTTATTTCCCCTTTGCCCGGTGGTCTTTCAATATCTGTTCAATCCGGTCGCGGCCGGCCAATTTTAATTTTTGAATCCGTTTCTTTTCTCGATTTTCCTCATCGGAAAGATACAATCTTTTACTGAATTCTCCCAACTGGGACTCAAATTCTTTGTGTTCTTTCACTAACTTCTGTAGTTCCTGGTTGTTAGGAACAAGTTGGTCAATCAACTCTTGATCTCTCTTTTCCATAATCAACTCCGTTAAAAGGATAAATTTTATTTTAAAATATCTTCATGGGTTTGTCAAATACAAAGATGACTGTAACTTATTAATTAATAATCTAAAATAAGTTTGAAAATTTTTCTTGAATTCGCTATCTTCAAGGTAGGCGGAAGGAGGGACCCATCATGGAAGCAAAAATCGGCAAAACCATTTTCTTTTTAGAAGAAGGGGATATAACCCTTCAAACAACTGAGGCCATTGTCAATGCCGCCAATTCCCGTTTGGCTGGCGGCGGCGGAGTTGACGGGGCTATCCACCAGGCCGGCGGCCCGGCGATCATGGAGGAATGCCGTAAGCTCGGCGGCTGCCCCACCGGACAGGCGGTGATCACCACCGGCGGCAATCTCAAGGCCAAGTATGTCATCCATACCGTTGGTCCCATTTATCAGGGCGGGAACAGGGGTGAAGCCAGACTATTAGCCAGTGCTTATCATGAAAGCCTGAAACTGGCCCATAAAAAAGGAATCCGGTCCGTGGCTTTCCCATCACTCAGCACCGGTGCTTACGGATATCCTCTGGATGAAGCCGCCCGCATCGCCGTAACGACCGTGGCCGACTATCTCCGAGAGAATCCGGTATTCGACCGGGTCGGCTTTGTTCTCTTTGGAAATCAATCCTTTCAGGCCTATGTTCAAGCAGCCGGGAAAGAATTGGGGAAATAGTAAACAAACCTTTCTCCATCCCTTTAGGGTAGTGAATTAATAAAAATTCTACAATAGCCAAATGCCGTCATTCCCGCGAAAGCGGGAAGCCAGGTTGTAAAGACTGGATTCCGGATCAAGTCCGGAATGACGAGACTGAAAAGTGATTACTGTTACACTACTCTAAGGACAGATGCAAGCCGTCAATAATTTAAGGAATGATTTCGTAGAAGAGTAGAAAAAGGTGTATTTGTTCAATTTGAGATGTTTACAGTTAGAATTTTCGCTAACCAACAACTATTTATCAATATTTTCTTACAGATCAGATCATTTTCTGGTACAATTCGGAAAAACTACTTAATTATATTATTGGCTCCACCGCTGGCGGCACTAACCAGGCCATTGGACACCGATGTCACTTGCTTGCATGGGCCTTCAGCCCCGCAACCTTCGTGCCACGGGTCAACGCCGCATTAGCTAAGCAAAAAGGAGAATTCAATGAATAAGTTTTTAAAGACATTTATTAAGATAGCTGCAATTCTAACTGGAGTAATTATTTTATTTGCAGCATTGAAATTTTACGGCCATATTTTAGAAAATCCTGATCCCAATAAGATGGTTACGCAATATTTTGATAGAGAAGACAAAAAATTTTATGGAATTACAACCGGAGTCACAACATCTTATCTATTACCCTGCAGAGATGGATATCTATTAATTGATACTGGATATCAAAGCGATTATAGTAAATTTATCCAGGCACTAAATCAGATCAAAATTGATTTAAAGGATATAAAATATCTTTTATTAACGCACAGTCATGACGATCACTGTGGTTTTGCTGCCGATCTAATAAGGAATTCCGGGGCAAGGGTAATTGTAAACAAAGAAGGTTTATCAAATTTAGAAAATGGAAAAGTGAGCGTTAGGGGCAAAACAATCAACAAGAGGATTTATATCCTCACATCAATATATAATTTATTCAAGCACAGAGACTATAAATTTCCACCTGTCAGTCTTACAAAAAATGATGTTATTATAAATAGGGATGATTTAAAGTTTTTAAAAAGCATTGGGAGCAATGGAATAATAATAAATACACCTGGGCACACCAATGATTCTATCTCAGTCGTGATGGAAGATGGACGAGTATTCTGCGGGGATGCAGCGATGAATTTATTAAATTACGCTGGCGCAGATTATCGCCCTATATTTTATATCGATCTCAAACTAGTATTTGAAAGCTGGAAGAAAATTCTAAAAAAAGGTGCAAAAAAAATATTTCCAGCCCACGGTATGCCGTTTGATTCTTTCATCCTAGAAAACAATCTTGCTAAGTATTACAAGTAAAATTGAACTATACGCCTACGGTTTAGCAGATTAAAATTTTTCAGTTATATTCGGCAATAAATCAGCACAAAAGGAAATGATGGCTAACAAGTCACTCAAGAAGGACGCGGCAAGAAGCTGCTGCGCCCCTTAGCTTTTACGTTCCCTGTTTGACAAGCCCGTCAAAAAATGATAGAAATCCAAATATCATAATAAGGCGTGCTTTCTAAAAAATATTCGAAAAGGAGTTTAAATGAAATCAAGTTTAATCGGGCTGCTGGGGATTTTGCTCCTGGTGACACAGGTCTTTGGAGCCGAGAATGGGACACTGAAAAGCCAGAAAGATAAGACCAGCTATGCCCTTGGGCTGATTGAAGGGAAGAACATAAAACAACTGCCCGCGGATATCGACCCGGATCTCTTCACCAAAGGATTCAAAGATGCCCATTCAGGGACTAAACCCCTGTTGAGCGAAGAAGAGATACGCACAGTTCTAACCGCTTTTCAAAAAGAAATAACGGCCAAACAGATCGAGAAAATGAAATTGCTTGGTGATAAGAATAAGAAGGAAGGGGAAGCCTTTCTGGCTGAGAACAGAAAAAAGAAAGGTGTAAAAACCTTACCCAGCGGGTTACAATACAAAGTTATTAAAGAAGGCACCGGTAAAAAACCCAAGGCAACCGATAAGGTGACCACCCATTACCAAGGCACCCTCATCGACGGCACCGAATTCGACAATTCCTACAAGCGGGGAGAACCGGCCACCTTTCCAGTCAACGGAGTAATCCCGGGCTGGACCGAAGCGCTTCAATTGATGAAGGTCGGTTCCAAATGGCAGCTATTTGTTCCTGCAAAACTGGCCTATGGGGAACGAGGGACCCCTTTGATAGGGCCGAATGCCGTGCTCATTTTTACGATTGAACTTCTTTCCATTATCTAAGAGGGTATCTGATATCCTCCAGATTTCAGGTTTTGGGAAAAATCCTTTATCTTATTGCCGGCAGAGGACCTGCAGGTTTCGTCCAGAAACCGTTTACCGTGGCAAAACTTCGTCAGGCCTTGAGTCGGGTTCTCGGATGATCCCTCTCCTTTAATTTATCACTCCACATGGCATTTCAACAATTTTTCTGGTGCCCTCTGTATCAATAGAGTATAAATAGCCAATAGGCAAACACGACTAAGAGGGTGAGCATGGCAACAATAGTAGGGCGATCATGATGAAAAAAATTGGAAGATTTCATGTCTTGACCGATACCCTGCTTCAATCCCATTTCTCCCATCAGGAGCTTGCCGAACTGGCCATAGCCGGCGGGGCTGACACCATCCAGTATCGCCAGAAATCAGGGCCGACCAAGGAGATGATCCGGGTTACCGAGCAGATGCAGGCCGTTTGCCGAAGAGCAGGGGTGACCTTTATCGTCAATGACCGTTTGGATATAGCCCTGGCCTCTCAGACCGATGGGATTCATCTGGGCCAGGATGACTTCCCCATCCCTCTAGCCAGAAAAATCCTTGGTCAAAAGGCCGTCATCGGTGGGTCGGCCGGCACCCTGGAAGAGGCCCGTAAATGCCTCCTGGAAGGTGCGGATTATGTGGGCTTTGGCCCTGTCTTTCCCACAATCTCTAAAGAAGACGCTGCCCCAGCCAGTGGGCTTGATCTCCTGAAACAAGTGGTCAAAGAGATCGATTTGCCGATTATCGCTATCGGAGGTATCAACCAAGAGAATACTCCCCAGGTGTTGAAGACCGGGGCCTATGGGATTGCCGTCATCTCCGCGGTCTGTTGTCAGGAAGACCCAAAAGAAGCCGCTAGAATTTTGCGGAAGGTAATGGAGTCAAGCCGTCATGTCTGAGCGGATCATGGATATCGGCGAGTTCGGGTTGATTCAGAGGATCAGTGATCTTCTGAACCGAGAGGGTCTTCGATCAGAACGGGTGACTTTAGGAATCGGCGACGATACGGCTTCTTTCCTTCCTCGCCCAGGTTATGAACTTTTGGTCACCTGCGATTGCCTGGTGGAAGGCCGTCATTATTTGACCGGTCGTATCGATCCGCTTGATTTGGGACGACGGGCCATGACCCTCAACATCAGTGACATCGGAGCCATGGGAGGCAAGCCTCTTTATGCCCTCATCTCTCTTGGATTAAGGGGTGATATGTTGGTCCAGGATATCGAAGAGATATATCGGGGGTTTCTTTTGGAATTGCATCCTTTCGGCGCCTCGATCATCGGCGGCAACCTCACCCGATCAGGAAATGGGATGTTTATCGACATCACTCTGATCGGAGAGGCGGAACAGGGAAAGGCCGTGCGGCGTTCCGGGGCCAGGCCGGGAGATGTAATCCTGGTCACCGGATATCCAGGCCAGGCGGCTGCCGGGCTTTTGCTCCTTCTTCAAACCCCGGATGACCCGGAGATAAAGAATCATCCCCTGGTCAAGATTTACAACACCCCTTCGCACCAGGCCCATTTGGGGGCGGCCATAGCCCAAGCAGGACTGGCTACGGCCATGATTGACACCAGCGATGGATTCCTGGGAGATCTGGGGCATATTTGTGTTGAAAGTCAAGTTGGAGCCGAATTATTCCAAGAAAAACTTCCGGTCAGTGAAGCACTCGGCCAGACGGCCCTTTTGTTCCGCAAAGACCCACATGACTTCGTTCTGGGGGAAAGCGATGATTACGAACTGGTGATTACTTGCCGCCCTGAGCATGTGGCCTCCATCCGCTCCATCATGGCTCAAGGAGGCCTTACGATCCCCCTGACGCAAGTGGGGAGGATCACCGGGGATGCCGATCAGATCTCTTTACTTTTCCCTGATGGGACAAGACATCCGGCTAAACCCTCGGGCTGGGATCATTTTCGATTGCAGGCATAGGATTCCAGGATTCAAAGGTCGAGGATGCAAAGAAACTATCGGTATACGGTATAAGGTTCACGGTACACGGGTTTTTTGAACCTTAAACCTTGTTGAACTCGTAAAAAAGTTGCCGGAAGCCTGTTTTCGTCACTCCGACCCCGCATCAAGTGCGGGATAAACTCCAGTCGGAATCCAGGATTTTAATTACTTAAAAACCTTGGACCTCGGTTTTCACCGGGGTGACAGCTTATTACAAGTTCTTCAACCTTGGACCTTTTCTTGACCCCTGAATCCTTTGTATCGACCGAATTACTAAATTAGAGAAAACCATTAAGGAGGCAACATTCATATGTTCGACCAGACCATGGCTGAAAAGGCTGCAAAGAATTTGATTCTTGTTCGTAAAAAAAAACCGCTGGTTCATAACATCACCAACTATGTTGTCATGAACTATACGGCCAATGCCCTGCTGGCCTGTGGGGCTTCTCCGGTGATGGCCCATGCGATCGAAGAAGTAGAGGAAATGGTTGCCCTGGCCAAGGCCCTGGTGCTCAATATCGGCACCTTGAGTCTTCCCTGGATCGAAGCCATGTTGAAGGCCGGAAAACGGGCCAATACACTAAAGGTCCCGGTGATCCTGGATCCGGTCGGTTCCGGGGCCACCCGACTGCGCACCGATTCCGCCAAGCGAATTATGAAAGAGATTTCAATTCAGGTCATTCGAGGCAATGCTTCGGAGATCCTCTCTCTGGCCGGAGAAGGTGTCGGAATCTTCGACCAAAGGCGTGGATTCCGTTCATACCGTGGACCAGGCCGCTGAGACGGCTATGTCCTTGGCCAAGGAACTTAAGACAACACTGGCCATTACCGGGGCAGTGGATTTGATCACCGACGGGAAGCGAGTCTATCGTGTGCTGAACGGGCATGAAATGATGGGTTGCATCACCGGAACAGGATGTACGGCAACGGCGATGATAGGCGCTTTTCTGACCATTGAGCCTGATCCCCTGCAAGCGGCTACCTGCGGACTATCTTATTTTGGTCTGGCCGGTGAACAGGCTGCTGCCAATTCCTCGGGCCCCGGCAGCTTCCAGACCGCACTACTCGACGCCCTCTATCTTATGAAAGCAGAAGATCTGAAGGCAGGGGCCAAAATCCAGTTATAAAGTCTACTATTGTGCTTATACGAAAATAACTATTCTCGGACGAACACCATCCAACAAATAAGCCGTTTTTTCTCAAACCCACAAGAAAATGAAGGAAGGCAACGATTTATTTTTTATAGACATTTTTGTAAATTTGTGGTTAAATATTAAATTTTGAAGGCAAAATGACCGATGATCCTAATTCGTCAAATTATTGAAGACTTTCTAAAACAGAATGAGGCCGAACGCAGGCTGTCGTCTAATTCCTTACGTGGATACCGCCAGGACTTGATGGAATTTTTGAATTACCTGGAAACCCAGGGGATAGAGGAAACAAGTCAGTTGGATCTGCCTTTATTAAGGGGTTTCTTGGCCCTTCTCCATAAAAAAAACAAGAAAAGCTCGGTGGCTCGCAAGATGGCTGCCCTTCGCTCCTGTTTCGGCTATGCCCAGAAAAAAGGATGGATCCTGGAAAACCCGATAGCCCAGGTTCGAACACCTAAGATTGAGAAAACGATCCCTCCCTTCCTGTCGGAAAAAGAGGTTGATGTCCTGCTGCAGGAGCCGGTCACCGATTCCATATTGGAACTCCGGGACCAGGCTTTTCTGGAGTTGTTTTATGCCTCCGGATTACGTTTGTCCGAATTAACCCATTTGAATTGGAGCTCCCTGGATCTTTCCCTCGGATTGCTCCGGGTCATCGGCAAAGGGGGGAAGGAAAGGGTCGTCCCCATGGGACGGAAGGCCATTCAATCTTTATTGAACTATCGTCAGGCCCTGAAGCAGGCCGAACAACGATCGGAATTTAAGATAACCGATCCTCAGGCCGTATTCCTGAATCGGTTCGGGGAAAGGGTGAGCGATCGGACCATTGCCCGCCGGTTAAAAAAAAGGGTGGTCAAGGGAAATCTGTCTCCGGCCATCAGCCCGCATTCCTTGCGTCACAGCTTTGCAACCCATCTGCTGAATGCCGGGGCCGACCTGCGAATTGTTCAGGAACTGTTGGGACATTCATCCCTTTCCACAACCCAAAAATATACGCATATCAGCATGAGCCGTTTACTGGAAGTATATCAAAAGGCCCATCCAAGGGGGTAAGATGTTTGAAGGAACAACCATTCTGGCCTTGCGTCATCAGGGGAAAGTCGTCATTGCCGGCGACGGTCAGGTGACCATGGGGCAGACCGTGATGAAACACCGGGCCAAAAAAATCCGCCGGCTTTATCATGATCAAATCCTGACCGGATTTTCCGGGGCCACGGCCGATGCCCTGACCCTGTTCGAAAAGCTGGAAGCCAAACTGGAGCAGTTTAACGGAAACTTGACCAGAGCGGCCGTGGAAATGGCCAAAGATTGGCGCACCGACAAGATATTACGACGTCTGGAAGCCTTATTGCTGGCCGCTGATCAGGATCACATTCTGATGCTGTCCGGAACAGGCGATGTTATGGAACCCGATGAGGCGGTGGCGGCCATTGGTTCCGGCGGCCCCATGGCTTTGGCTGCCGCCCGAGCCTTGATAGGTTTTTCCACCCTTTCCGCCGCTGAAATCGCCCGGGAGGCCATGAAGATTGCCGCCTCTCTGTGCATATACACCAACGAACAGATTGTATTGGAGGAATTATAGATTGGTCAACGAGTATTTAACACCCAGAGAAATCGTCTCTGAATTGGACAAATATATTGTCGGTCAAGATGCGGCCAAACGTACGGTAGCCATCGCCTTGCGGAATCGCTGGCGCAGGCAGCAAGTTCCAGAACCGATTCGGGATGAAATCGCTCCCAAAAACATTATTATGATCGGCCCCACCGGTGTAGGGAAAACCGAGATCTCCAGGCGGCTGGCCCGATTGGCCCAATCCCCATTCCTGAAGGTGGAAGTCACCAAATTTACGGAAGTAGGCTATGTCGGAAGAGATGTGGAATCCATGATCCGGGACTTGACCGAACTGGCCATCAATATGATCAAGGCCGAAGAAAAACAAAAGGTCATGTCCAAGGCCAGGGAGATCGCCGAAGAGCGCTTATTGGACTTGCTGCTTCCTCCCAAGACCGAATCCCCAAAGCCTGAAGAACCTTCCGGGCAGGAAAAAATTTTGGAGGTGGTTCGAAAACCCAGTCCCGAACCTTTATCCACCAGGGAAAAATTGAGGACGTTGTTTCAAGAAGGAAAGTTGGAAGAGCGCTATGTGGATATGGAAGTCACGCAACGCTCGGTTCCCATGGTTGAGATTTTTTCTTCCGTGGGGATGGAAGAGATGGACTTCAATATGAAAGATATGTTCGGCAATCTATTCCCCAAGAAAACCAAACGCCGCAAGGTCAAGGTTCCCGAGGCCTTCGAGATGTTGATTCAGGAGGAATCTTCAGCGGCTGATTGATATGGATAAGGTGACGGAAGAAGCCATCCGCAAGGTGGAACAAACCGGAATCATCTTTTTGGATGAGATCGACAAAATCGCCGGAAGAGGTTCCAGTCATGGGCCGGATGTCTCCCGGGAAGGAGTTCAGCGGGATCTGCTGCCTATCGTCGAAGGGTCCACGGTGACCACCAAATACGGGATGGTACGAACCGATCATATCCTGTTTGTCGCCTCCGGGGCCTTCCATAATTCCAAACCCTCGGATCTGATCCCCGAACTACAGGGACGGTTTCCTATCCGGGTGGAATTGAATTCCTTGACCCAGGAGGACTTTATTCGTATTTTGACCGAGCCCCAGTCGGCCTTGATCACCCAATATTGCGAGTTGATAAAAACCGAGGGCATCACCCTGACCTTTTTACCCGAAGCTGTGGCCGAGATCGCCCGCATTGCCTTTCACGTCAATCAACGGACGGAAAATATCGGAGCCCGTCGACTCCATACCATTATGGAGAGATTGCTGGACGATCTTTCTTTTGAAGCCCCGGATTGGACGGAAAAGACCTGCACGATCAATGCCGAATATGTGCGGAATAAATTGTCGGCTATTGAAGAGAATGAAGATTTGAGCCGCTATATTTTATAACCGGTTAATGAAACCGGGCACCAACTGTACAAATTCATTTTCTTAATGGAATTGTTATGACCGAAGACAAAAATAACACCCTTTATCCGGAGAAGGCTTCCATCCTGATGGAGGCCTTGCCCTACATCAAGCGATTCTACCAGCAGACCATGGTGATCAAGTACGGCGGACATGCCATGGTGGACGAAGACCTTAAGACCGGCTTTGCCAAAAGCATGGTCCTGATGAAATACATCGGTCTGAACCCGGTGGTGGTTCACGGCGGAGGCCCCCAGATCAAAAAGGTGCTGGATCAGATGAACATCTCTTCCCGGTTTGTACAAGGGGTCCGGGTCACCGACAGCCAGACCATGGATGTGGTCGAGATGGTCCTGGGGGGTAAGATCAATAAAGAGATCGTACACCTGATCAATCAACAGGGAGGCAAGGCCATCGGTTTGAGCGGCAAAGACGGTCAACTGCTTATTGCCCAACAAATGAATCTTTTTAAAAGCGGAGGGCCGGATGATCCCCCGGAGTTGATCGATATCGGCATGGTGGGTGAAGTGGTAAAAGTCAACACGGAGATCATCACCACCCTGGAAAACCATCATTTTATCCCGGTGATCGCTCCTATCGGGATCGGAGAAATGGGGCGGACCTACAATATCAACGCCGACCTGGTAGCCGGGAAAGTGGCTGCAGCCTTAAAGGCCCAAAAACTGATACTGCTGACCGACGTGGAAGGCGTCAAGGACAAAAATGGAAATCTGATCTCCACCTTGAAAAGGGAAGAAATCCCCAGGCTGATCGAAGATGGGACGATCAGCGGCGGAATGATCCCCAAAGTCAATTGCTGTCTGGATGCCCTTGCTGACGGGGTTGAAAAGGCCCACATCATCGACGGTCGGGTGGCGAATGCGGTCATTCTGGAACTCTTTACCGATCGGGGGGTTGGGACGGAAATAACATAAGATAACGGTTCAAGGTACAAGGTACAGGGTATAAGGTATAGGGTACAGGGTTCAACACACGATATCATTGATTAAAGAAATCTGACATCCCCTACTCTTTTTTTAACCTTGAACCTTGGACCGAAAAAAAGGGTTTATCGATGGGAAACCAAATTGAATCAATCAATCAAATTGTCGAACGCGCCGACAAAGTTTTAATGCCCACCTATGGACGGATCCCAGTGGCCTTTGAAAAAGGGCAGGGATGCCGGATCTGGGATCAAGACGGGCGTGTTTATCTGGATTTTTTAGCTGGTATCGCGGTAACGGCCTTAGGTCACAGCCACCCACGGGTGACTAAGGCCATCAAAGCCCAGGCGGGAAAGCTGCTGCACACCTCAAACCTTTATCACATTGAAAACCAGATCGACCTGGCCGAGCTGTTGGTCAAACATTCTTTTGCCGACAAGGCCTTTTTCTGCAACAGCGGCACAGAGGCTAATGAAGGGGCGATCAAGCTGGCCCGCCGCTATTCCACGGAAAAATTCGGGCCGCAAAAGACAACGATTATCTGCATGAAAAACAGCTTTCATGGCCGGACCCTGGGTTCCCTCTCGGCCACTGGCCAGGAAAAGTTTCAAAAGGGGTTCGGGCCGCTGCTGCCTGGTTTTTCCTTTGTCCCTTTTGATGACCTTCCCGCCTTGGACCAAACTTGGAATGATTCGGTCTGTGCCGTAATGATGGAGCCTATTCAAGGGGAAGGGGGGATAAAAGTTCCGGACAAGGGATTTCTTAAAGCCGTTAAAAAACTCTGCCGGGAGCGTCAGGCCTTGCTGATCCTGGACGAGGTCCAAACCGGTCTGGGCCGCACAGGCACCCTGTTCTGCCATAAACAGTTTGGGACCCAACCGGATATCATGACCTTGGCCAAAGCCCTGGGGAACGGCTTGCCGATCGGGGCCTTGCTGGCCACGGATGAGGTAGCCGCCGTTTTCCAGCCGGGAACGCATGCCGCCACTTTCGGGGGCAATCCCCTGGTTACGGCCGCAGCCCGGGTTGTTCTTTCGATCCTCCTGGAAGAGGGATTTCTTCCCCGGGTGAAAAAGATCGGCGAGTACTTCAAGGGCCAACTGCTCCGATTGAAGGATGAATTCCCTCAAATACTTGATGTCCGGGGCCTGGGTTTGCTTTTGGGTATGGCCCTGGATAGGCCCGGCAAGCCCATAGTGGATGCCTGTTTTCAGAAAGGATTTTTAATCAACTGCACACAGGATACCATCCTTCGTTTTGTCCCTCCCTTGATCGTCAAGAAAAATGAAATCGATGCCTTGATTCAAACACTGCGTGATATTTTTCAAGAGATGAAATGATGGGGGGTCATCCAAAATGAGTAAACGTGATTTCCTGAAGTTATTGGATCTGAACGCCAATGAGATAAAGGCCATCTGGGAGAGAACCGAGGCCTATAAAGAAGGACAAGTAGAAGAAAGTCCTTTGCAAGGAAAAACCGTTGGCCTCCTTTTTGAAAAACCATCCACCCGAACGCGGATTTCCTTTGAAGTAGCTATTATTCAGACCGGAGGACAGGCGGTCTTTATCAGCAGTCAGGATACCCAGATGGCCCGCAACGAACCCTTGAAAGATACGGCCCGGGTCTTATCCCGGTATTTAGACGGCCTGGTGGTTCGCACTTTTTCTCAGAATACCCTTGACGAACTGGCCCGATTTGCCGCTATCCCGGTTATTAATGCCTTAAGCGATCTTTATCATCCGGCCCAGATATTGAGTGACTTGTATACGATTTGGGAGCGAGAAAACAATTTCCAGGGAATGAAGGTCGCCTGGCTGGGAGATGGCAATAACGTCGCTCATTCCTGGATTGAAGCGGCCTGTCTGTTTCCATTTCAGTTGGTGCTGGCCTGTCCCAAGGGATTTGAACCCAATAAAGAAATCTGGTATCGGGCCAAGAAAGAAGCCGGAGAGAGAATCAGCTTAACCGATGATCCAGTCGAGGCTGTTCGAAACGCCCAGGTAATCAATACCGATGTCTGGACCAGTATGGGTCAGGAAGATCAGGCCGCCGAACGAATAAAATTGTTCAAGGGCTTCCAGCTCAATAAAACCCTTCTATCCTTCGCCAGGCCCGACTGCCTGGTCCTGCACTGCTTGCCGGCTCATAGGGGAGAGGAGATTACCGAAGAAGTCCTGGAAGGCCCCAATTCTGCGGTCTTCGACCAGGCGGAAAATAAGCTCCATGTGCATAAAGCATTGCTGGAGTATCTATTATCAAATAGTAGTAGTTAAGAAAATAATATACGGGAGAAGATTCAGGAAGAGATAGTTATTGGTTTGGAGTAGTTAGTTCGAAGTAAAATCTCATTACTTTGAACACCGAACTCTTAACTGGGGTTACCAAAGTCCTGAACCCTTCAAGGCGTTAATGGGGGGAAAGAAATAATGAAAATCGTCCTTGCTTACTCTGGGGGTTTGGATACCTCGGTCATATTAAAATGGCTTCAAGAAACCTATCAGGCGGAAGTCATCGCCTTTTCGGCCGACCTGGGCCAGGAAGAGGACTGGGGGGCCATAGAAAAAAAGGCCCTAAAGACCGGAGCAACCAAGTTTGTGTCCAGGGATTTGAAGGAAGAATTTGTCAGTCAGTATTGCTTTCCGGCCTTCCGGGCCAATGCCATCTATGAGCAATTTTATCTCCTGGGCACATCCTTGGCCCGGCCGATCATCGCTAAGCACCAGGTGATGGTGGCCGAGGCCGAAGGGGCCGAAGCGGTCAGTCATGGGGCTACCGGTAAGGGGAATGACCAGGTTCGTTTTGAATTGACCTGCATGGCCCTTAATCCCAGTCTTAAAATCATCGCCCCCTGGAGGGAATGGGACTTGGACTCCCGTTCGGCCCTGATCGCTTATGCCCAAAAGCACGGGATACCGATACCGATCACCCCGGAGAGGCCGTATAGTTCCGATGCCAATCTGCTGCATATCAGTTTTGAGGGGGGAATACTTGAGGATCCCTGGATAGAACCACCGGAAGCCATTTTTCAGATGACCCAGTCGCCGGAGAAAGCCCCGGATCGCCCGGAATACGTAGAGATCACCTTTGAACAAGGGAATCCCACGGCCGTCAATGGCCAAGTCATGAAGCCGGCCGAATTGTTGTCTTTCCTTAACCGCCTAGGCGGAAAACACGGGATAGGGCGGGTGGACTTGGTGGAAAACCGTTATGTGGGCATGAAATCCCGCGGAGTTTATGAAACCCCCGGAGGGACCTTGATCCGCACCGCTCATCAAGCCATTGAATCTCTGACCCTGGATCGGGAGGTCATGCACATCCGGGATTCCCTAATCCCACGATATGCGGAGATGGTCTATTATGGATATTGGTTTTCTCCGGAGCGCGAGCTCCTTCAAAAATTGATGGATGAAGCCCAGGCCAGGGTTTCAGGAACTGCCCGGTTAAAGCTCTATAAAGGAAACGCCATGGTGGCCGGGAGGAAATCGGGACAATCCCTGTACCGGATGGACTTTGCCACCTTTGAAGAAGATCAGGTCTATCACCAAAAAGATGCCGAGGGTTTTATCCGGCTCAATGGATTGAGGCTGAAAATTAGAAAGCTGTTAACAAAGGCATAACTTAGAGAATTTAGAATCCAGGAGTCGGAATCCTGAAGCAGAAAATTGAAGGAAAAAGAGTAAGGCACTCAAAAAAACATTAGGATTTAATATGAAACCTCCCCAGGCAGGAAAAAAGAAAAAAGCAGATAAACCCTGGGCCGGCCGCTTTTCCGAGGCCGTCGATCCGCTGGTCGAAGTTTTTACCGCTTCCTTGCCCTTTGATTATCGTCTGCTGCCTTATGATCTGATCGGCAGTATGGCCCATTTGAAAATGCTGACTCGGCAAGGGATCCTCTCCATCAAAGAAGCCAAAAAAATTCGCACCGGTCTTCTGGAAATCTATCAGGAATGGGAACAAGGCAAGCTGACTTTCCCCATAGAAGACGAAGACGTCCACATGTTTGTTGAAAAACGACTGATTCAAAAGATCGGGCCCGACAGGCGGCAAACTCCATATTGCCCGAAGCCGCAATGACCAGGTGGCCCTGGATTTAAGACTCTATCTGCGAAACCGGATACAAGTTTTAAAACAGGAACTCCAATCCCTGCAAAAGGTATTGCTTGGACCAGGGCCAAAAATCAAGGCCATCTGATTCTGCCCGGTTACACCCATTTACAGCGGGCCCAACCGGTAATCCTCGGCCATCATCTGCTGGCTTATCTGGAGATGTTTTGCCGGGATCAAGAACGTCTGAGCGAAGTCTTGAGACGAGTCAATGTCCTCCCCCTGGGCAGTGCGGCCCTGGCCGGCACTTCCTTTCCCCTTGACCGCAGGTGGGTGGCGCAGGAACTGGGTTTTGATCAAATTTCCTCCAACAGCATGGATGCGGTCAGCGACCGGGATTTCGTTATCGAATTCCTGTCTGCCGGGGCGATTTTGATGATGCACTATTCCCGAATGTCTGAAGAATTGATCCTTTGGTCCGGTTCTGAATTTGATTTTGTAGAGATCAGTGATGCCTTTTGCACCGGCAGCAGCATCATGCCTCAGAAAAAAAATCCTGATGTCCCGGAACTGATTCGAGGGAAAACCGGTCGGGTTTACGGCCATCTGATGGGGATGTTTACGATCATGAAGGGTCTGCCGATGACCTATAATCGGGATTTGCAAGAGGATAAAGAGCCAGTCTTTGATTCGGCGGAAACCTTATTGAACAGCACGCGGGTCCTATGCGGTCTCTGGTCGAATATCCGTTTCAAAGCCGATTCGATGCAGAAAGCCGCCGAGACAGGGTATCTTCTGGCCACGGACCTAGCCGATTATCTGGTAAAAAAAGGGTTGGATTTCAGGAGCGCACATCACATCGTGGGCACCCTCGTGGCTTATGCCCAAAAAAAGGGGTTGGAGTTAAAAGACATCCCGTTCCCGGTCTTTAAAACCTTTCATCCCATTTTTGATCAGGATGTCAAAACCGTGCTGGATCTTCGTTCAGCCATGTCCCAACGGGATTCGCAGGGAGGAACATCCCCCAGACAGGTCAAAAAGGCCCTGAGGGAAATGGAGAAAAAAATATGTTCCTTATAAATTTACCTCTGAAGCAAAAGCTGACCGCAGTCATTTGGGTTTGTTTGTTTTTTGCCCTGACGGCCTGCGGGCTAAAGGCCAATCCGGTCGTTCCGGTAAAGGTGACCCCCAACGGGGTTGATCCCCTCAGTTATCAGGTCAAGGGGAAATCCCTGATCATCACCTGGCCCATCCCTAAGGAAAATACCGACAACAGTCCTTTAAAGGATCTGAAAGGATTTAAGTTTCTTAAAGGAGAATGGCCGACCAAGGATTTTTGTCCCACTTGTCCGGAACAATTTCAGGAGACCCGTTGGATTGACTTGAAAGGCCCTGAACTGCCGGATATCAGAATTGAAACGGATCAGGTTCAACTGACCCTTGAAAAGCTCAAGCCAGGCAATACCTATTATTTTCAAGTGACGGCCGTTACGAAAAAGGAGGCAGCCAGTAAACCTTCAAAAACCCTGCGCCTGGCCTGGGATCTTCCCCTTAAGCCGCCTTCAGAACTTCAAGTGAAACCCGATCAGCAGGGGCTTCTGATCTCATGGCTCCCCTCTTCATCGTTATTGGACGGCAGCCCCCCGGAAGGTCTGGCAGGCTATACCCTTGAACGGAAGATGGAGAAGGGGCCCTGGAATAAGGTCAACCCTCAGCCGATAGAAAAGACGGCCTATCTCGATTCCGAACTCCAGGAAGGAGTCTCCTATGAATATCGCGTCAAAGCCCTGCGTAAGGTCTATGGAAATCTCCTGGAAAGTGAGGGATCGGAAGAAAAGGGGATCGTTTATTCACGCATCGCCCCTCCCCCGCCTGTTGAGGATTTGATAGCTTTTTTAATGCCCAACGGGGTGGAGCTTCGCTGGAAGGGAATTGATTCCCTGATCCCCAGCGGATACCATATTTACAAAAGAATGAAGAATGAAAAAACACCCACAAGAATTACCCCAGAGACGGTTAAAGATACGACCTTTGAAGACCAACAAGTAAAACCGGGAGCAACTTATTTGTATTCGGTCAGTGCGGTGGGAAGCCCGCCAGCCCTTTTGGAAGGTTCAAGGTCTAAAGAAGTTGAAATAACCTTTAACCCCTGAAGCCAGAATTCAGGAGTCAGAAGATAGAAGTTAGAAATCTGAATTCTGACTACTAATTAAAATAGGGATTTATGTTTATGCACCATTTTCAATACAAACGAAACAGGCTCTTTGCCGAATCTGTGCCTATTCAAAAGATCGCCAACCAGGCGGGTACCCCTTGTTACATTTACAGTCAAGCTACCTTAGAACGTCATTTTAAGGCTTTCGATCAGGCTTTTTCCAAAACGCCTCATCTGGTCTGCTATTCTCAGAAAGCCAATTCCAATCTGGCCCTATTGAACCTTTTTGGCCGGTTGGGAGGCGGGACCGATATCGTCTCCGGTGGAGAACTCTACCGGGCCTTGAAAGCCGGCATTCCTCCGGAACGGATTGTTTATTCCGGCGTGGGTAAATCTTCGGAAGAGATCCGCTATGCCTTAAAAGAAAAAATTCTGCTCTTGAACATTGAATCTCCTGAGGAATTGAAATTAGTCAATGAAATCGCCGGCCGAACGAAGCGGAAAGCTTCCATCGGCATCCGGGTCAATCCTGATATCGATCCCAAAACCCATCCCTATATTTCCACCGGACTCAAAAAAAACAAGTTCGGGATCAATATTCATCAGTCGCTGGAAGAATATCAGCTGGCTAAAAATTTGCCGCATATCCATATTGCCGGGGTTGATTTCCATTTAGGCTCCCAATTGTTGGCCACTCATCCTTTTTTGGCAGCCATCCGGAAATTAAAAAAGCTGATGGCCCAATTGAAAAAAATGGAAATCGAGATTCAATATGTCGACTTAGGAGGAGGCTTGGGTATCACTTATGACCAGGAGGAGCCTCCTCATCCAAAAGACTATGCCCGGGCCGTTCTCCATGAATTAGGCCAAACGCCCTACACCCTTATTCTGGAACCAGGCAGGGCCATTGTCGGCAATGCCGGTATCCTGGTGACCAAGGTTCTCTATGTGAAAAAGGGGGAGGAAAAAAATTTTATTATTGTCGATGCCGGCATGAATGATTTGCTTCGTCCGGCCTTATACGGTTCTTATCACCACATCCAGCCGGTAATCCGAAAGAATCGGACCAAGATCCAGGCTGATGTGGTCGGACCGATCTGTGAAAGCAGTGATTTTTTAGCTCGGGACCGCATTTTGCCCCTTCCCAAATCCGGAGAGCTTCTGGCCGTCATGAGCGCCGGGGCTTACAGTTTTTCTATGGCCAGCAACTATAATGCCAGGCCCAAACCAGCCGAGATCATGGTCCAAGGGGATCAGTTTCGAGTTGTCCGCAAACGGGAAACCTATGCCCAAATGACGGCTTTGGAGAAGATTCCACAATTTTAAATGACTGCGAAACCTTTTCTTAAAATTGCCAAGATTAGTGGATCAGGAAATGATTTCATTCTGGTGGATAACCGCTTAAAAGTCGTTCCCGAAAACAGAATGGTATCCTTGACCCGGGCCCTTTGCAGAAGGATGGTTTCGGTCGGGGCCGACGGAATGATTTTTATTGAACCTTCGGATCGCTACGATTTTAAATGGCGCTTTTTTAATGCCGATGGAAGTGAAGCTGAGATGTGCGGCAATGGGGGTAGGTGTACGGCCCGCTTTGCCTTTCTTCAAGGCATTGCCGGGCCGGAGATGACCTTTGAAACCCTGGCCGGTCCTATCCAAGCCTGGGTGGAAGGATCAAAAATAAAACTCCAGTTAACCCGGCCTGAAGGGATTAAACTGGATCAGACCATTTCAGTTGCGAAGAAACGGGTTACCCTGGATTTCATTAATACAGGTGTTCCACATGCTCTGGTCTGGGTGGAAAACATTGAGGCTGTTGATGTAGTAAAGTTAGGGCACCGGATTCGTTTTCATGAGTATTTTAGACCTGCCGGGACCAATGTCAATTTTGTCCAAATAAAAGATCCTGGAATGCTTTTTGTGCGGACCTATGAAAGGGGTGTGGAAGGGGAAACCCTAGCCTGCGGTACAGGATCAGTGGCCGCAGCCAGTATCGCCTTTTTTAAGAACAAATGCCGCTCCCCGGTGAAAATACAAACGCGAGGGGGAGAGGTTTTAACCGTTTATGTGGAAGGAAAACCCGGAACAAGTATTAAAAAGGTTTATTTGGAAGGAGAAGTCCGTTTGATCTTTGAAGGGGAAGTGTATCAGGAAGCAGTAGAAGATTAATTAAAAGTTTTTCTTAGGGAATGGATAATTTATAAACCTATTGGAGTGATTACTCAGGGAGACTAATATGATAAAAACCATTATCGCCGGAGCCGGCGGCCGGATGGGCGGCAGGATCGTCCAACTGATCAATGAAACTCAAGATATGACCGTAGTCGGTGCCTTTGAAAAAGCCGATCATCCCTTGGTCAACAAAGATCTTGGAGAATCTTTGGGATTGGGGAAAATGGGTCTGAGCATCGCCTCTGATCTTCAGCAGGTGATCGACGAGGGGGAGGTTATTATTGACTTCACCTTTCATACGGCTTCGATGGAACATTTACATATAGCGGCCGGGAGGAAGAAACCGATTGTCATCGGCAGTACGGGTTTCACGGGTGAAGAGATGGAAGAGGTAAAGACCTTATGTCAATCCGTCCCCTGCGTACTGGCCCCCAGCATGAGCGTCGGGGTGAATGTCCTGTTTAAGATGGTGGGAGATGTGGCCAAGGCCCTGGGAGAAGGCTTTGACATTGAGATTCTTGAGGTTCATCATAAGATGAAAAAAGATGCCCCCAGCGGCACGGCGATGAAGCTGGCCCAGATCCTAGCCCAGGCCCGTTCTCAGGATTTGGAGAAAGTGGCGGTTTATGAGCGGAAAGGTATTATCGGGGAACGGAAGCCTGAAGAAATCGGTATCCAAACCTTCAGGGCCGGGGATATTATCGGCGAGCATACCATCCTTTTCGGCGGTATGGGGGAGCGGATCGAGATCACCCACCGGGCCCATAGCCGCGATACCTTCGTCCGGGGGGCCCTCCGTGCGGCCCGCTGGATCATCAATCAAAAGAACGGGCTGTACGATATGCATGATGTGCTGGGATTTAAGAGCTAAAGATACCTGATACAGGATTCAGGATCCATAATACGAAAAACGGGACACCGGTTTTTTGATTGTCGAATTTTCATCTTTCATCTTGAATCGTGCCTCTTGTATCGAGTATCAGGCATCCTGCAATAAATAAAGAAGTTGAAAAAAGGAGTTTTTTTATGGATTGGATTCAACCGTCAGATCGTCTCGAACAACTCCCTCCTTATCTCTTTAAGGAGATCGACCGCCTCAAGGTCGAGGTGCAGTCCAAGGGAGTGGATATCATCGACCTGGGGGTGGGCGATCCGGACCTGCCAACCCCGGCTCATATTCTCAATCGAATGAACCAGGCCACCCTGGACCCCAAGAATCACCGCTATCCCTCATACTCCGGCATGAATGAATTTCTTAAGGTCGTGGCCTCCTGGTATCAGCGCCGTTTTGGAGTGACCCTGGACCCGGAAAAGGAAGTGGTCACTTTGATCGGCTCCAAAGAAGGGATCGCCCATTTCCCCTTGGCCTTTTTGAATCCAGGGGATTTGTCCCTGATCACCAGCCCCGGATACCCGGTTTATCATATCGGAACCTTGTTTGCCGGCGGACAATCTTATTTTCTGCCGCTCTTAAAAGAAAACCGGTTCTTACCGGACCTATCGAAAATCCCCAAGGAAGTGGCTGGCCGGGCAAAAATCCTGTTTCTCAATTACCCCAACAATCCTACTGCGGCCGTGGCTGACCGGGCATTTTTTGAACAGGTGGTCCGCTTCGCCCAAGAAAACCAGGTGATCGTTGCCCACGATGCGGCCTATTCCGAGATCGCCTATGACGGTTATCGGCCCTTGAGTTTTATGGAGATTCCCGGGGCCAAAGAAGTGGGAATCGAATTCCATTCCCTGTCCAAGACCTATAACATGACCGGCTGGCGTATCGGTTTTGCAGTAGGCCATACCCGTTTAATCGCCGGTTTGAGTCAAATTAAAAGTAATATTGATTCGGGTGCGGCCCAGGCCATTCAATGGGCCGGCATAGAGGCCCTGGAAGGACCTCAGGATTGTCTGACCGAGTTAAATGCCGTCTATCAAAAACGGAGAGACCTGATGGTGGCCGGTTTAAAAAAAATCGGCCTGGGGGTCGAAGTCCCTAAGGCCAGTTTTTATCTCTGGATTGAATGCCCCAAAGGATATACTTCAACACAAACCACCCTCCATCTTTTAGAGCAAACCGGCCTTGTCACCACGCCGGGAAACGGTTTTGGAGACCCCGGTGAAGGATATTTCCGGATCTCCCTAACCGTCCCTGAAGAGCGACTTAAGGAAGCCGTTGTGCGCTTGAGCAAGGCAGGGTTTTAATGGCCGGACATCAGGCCTTTATTGGATTGGGCTCCAATCGGGGAGATAAAAAAAAAATTGTTTGAACGCCCTTTCCAGGCTTCAAGCGATTCCAGGCCAGGGGATCATCCGGGTATCTTCCTGGTACTTCACCGAGCCGGTGGGTATAGAGGAGGCGGAATGGTTTATCAACGGGGTTATCCTTTTGGAAACCTCCCTTTTCCCAGAAATACTGCTACAGAAAATATTGGAGATAGAAACCGCCATGGGCAGAGAACGAACCGTCAAATGGGGCCCACGGGTCATTGACCTGGATCTATTGTTCTACGACCAGCTTGTCCTGAACAGCCCTGATTTAACCCTTCCCCATCCTTTTCTGGAAAAGAGAAGGTTTGTTCTGGAACCCATGGCGGAGATCGCCCCGGATTATCGCCACCCGGTTCTGCAAAAGACCGTGATTCAATTAAGGGACGCATTGGGGAACGAGGGACAGGCCTTGTTTCGCCTGGTGGATAAAAAGTAAAAAAAGTGGTATACAATGTTATTTAGATGGATTATACTATTACTGGTCGGGTATCTGCTTTACCGGTTCTTTCGACGGTTTCTTTCATCACCGAAACTGCCGAAAAGAAAACCGCCGGAGGAAATACAGGACGAAATGGTTCAGGACCCGGTCTGTAAGGTCTACCTGCCTAAAAGGCAAGCCCTGATTCTGAATCGTCCAAACGGGGAAAATGAATATTTTTGCAGCACCCAGTGCCGGGAAAAATTTATTGAACAGGCAAAACAGCAGAGTTCTTCATAGCTGATCAGTTAATTTGGAAAGGAACCCCCAATGAAATTTTTTATTGATACGGCCAATCTCAAAGAAATTCAAGCCGCAGTGGCCTTGGGGCTGGTGGATGGCGTGACCACCAATCCTTCCCTTTTGTCCAGGGAAAATGAGAAACCCCGTGAGTTGATCAAAAAAATATGCCTGCTGGTCGATGGACCGGTCAGTGCCGAAGTCATTTCCGAAAACGCCCCTGAAATGATCAAAGAAGCGCAATCCTTAGCCCGGATTCATAAAAATATTGCCGTAAAAATCCCCATGACCCCGGAAGGATTAAAGGCGGTCAAAAAACTTTCCGAATTAGGGATTCCAACCAATGTCACCTTGATTTTTTCTCCGGTTCAGGCCCTGCTGGCGGCCAAGGCTGGGGCCACCTACGTCAGCCCATTCGTAGGCCGTCTGGACGATATTTCTCAAGATGGAATGGAAATTGTCGACCAGATTGTGACTATTTTTAATAATTATGGCTTTGAAACGGAAATCATCGTGGCCTCCATTCGCCATCCGGTCCATGTCCTGACCGCAGCCTTGATGGGGGCCGACATTGCCACTATACCCTATAAGGTCCTTTTGCAGTTGACCCAGCACCCCCTGACCGATATCGGGATTCAGAAATTTTTGGCAGACTGGAAAAAAATCCCGGGGAAAAAATAATCCATGGTTCGATTCCTCTTGACGAAAGACAAACCTTTAATCCTCTTCTGGTTGCTGGCCCTTGGTATCCCATGGATTCCCTTCTCCCTAAGGGCCGATATCTATCGTTATCAGGATGAAAACGGTGTGGTCCATTTTACCAATGCCCCCACCGACTCCAAATACCAGCTCTTTCTTAAAGAACAGCAAAAGAGCCGGACTTCATTCCCTCCCAAGGGAAACCCAAAAGGCTTTTCTTCAGCCATCTCCAATTTAAGCAATTATCCCCTTGTGGTCCCTCATATTGACGAGGCCTCGCAACAATACGGGATCGACCCCAAACTCATTCAGGCCATTATTCATGTGGAATCCAATTTTGATCCCCAGGCCATTTCTCCCAAGGGTGCCCAGGGGCTGATGCAGCTTATGCCCCAAACTGCCAGATATCTTCAGGTGTCGGACGCCTTCAGCCCAAAAGAAAATATCGACGGCGGCACCCGTTACTTGAGGTATCTCATGGATATTTATAACCAGGATATTTCTCTGGCCCTGGCGGCTTATAATGCCGGTCCGGAGAAAGTCAACCTGTATAAAGGGATTCCTCCCTATCAGGAAACCAAAACCTACGTCCAAAAGGTGATGCAGATTTATAACCAGCTCAGAAGCCCCCTCCTTTCAACCAGATAAAACAAGAGCCCTTGATGACTCAGGCCAAAACTTCGATTCATAATATACCTAATTATCTGACTTTATTAAGGATCATTTCCATACCCTTTATCTTGATCCCCCTGGAGTCGGGAAAAGCGAATTCATGTCTGTTATCGGCTCTGATCTTTTCCATAGCTTTTTTTACGGATTGGTTGGACGGTTTCATCGCCCGAAAAAAAAATTTAATCACCAAATTCGGAAAAATTTTTGACCCCTTGGCCGACAAGCTTCTTATCGGTAGTTCGTTGATCGTACTCCTTGATTTGGATTGGGTTGCCGCTTGGATGGTCATTTTGCTTATCGGAAGAGAAATTGCCGTAACCTGGCTTCGATCCATGCTGGCTGCCAAAGGCCACATCCTGGCTGCTTCCCGCTGGGGAAAATACAAAACTTTTTTTCAGGCCTTGGCCGTAATTCCCCTGATGATTCATTACCGTTATGGGCCGGTCGATTTTAGCTTCTGGGGTTTAATCCTGCTCTGGATCGCTTTGATTCTGACTTTATGGTCTGGTCTTTTATATTTTTATCATTATTATTCGGTGTTGATGGACAAAGTTTCTACCCCTTAATTTAATTGTATTATTTTTCCTTGACTTTGCAAATAAGACCGTTTTATCATTATACATTAGTTGTACAGAGTTTGTGGTGCGTGGAAAATGGCATTAACCAGGGGGGCTTTTTGTTGTTCTGGTTCTTTCCGGCCGGAAGCTGTTACAACTTAAATAATACGGTGGAGGGGAGGTGAGTTGTAATGGCCAAAGGCCAGGTCAAATGGTTCAGCGACCGCAAAGGATACGGGTTTATTTCCCAGGATGATGGGAGTGACGTGTTTGTTCATTTTTCAGCTATTAAAGGCGATGGATTTCGCACCTTACAGGAGGGAGAAAGAGTCGAATTTGAGGTAACCCAGGGTCCTAAAGGACTCCAAGCCGCCAACGTGATCAAAGCCGAGTAAGTTATTTTCTTAAAAAAAGGCTGTGGATTTTGGTTCAACCTAGTCCACAGCTTTTTTTTATTCTTCTCAGAACGTTGATTAAGCCGATGCCTTCAGGCTTTTGGCAAAACGGGCGATGATTTCAAAATAGACCTGGCCGCAGATGAATACAATATCATTGTGGCCCGCCCCGGGGATGACAATCCTTTCTTTCCGATCGGCCCCTGAATTTTTCAACAAGACATCGGATTCATTCAGGGGAATTATGTCATCAAACTGAGCATGAATAATAAAGGTCGGTTTGGTGATCTGGGAAATTTTTTGGTAGTTTCTAAAACCATCCTCTTCATGAAGTCCCAACCGTTCAACCGGTATCCCAACCAATTCGAGCAGAGGAAGAGAGTAGGCAAAGCCGCTTTCGATAATCAACCCGTCTATCTTCTCCATTCGCTTTGAAACAATATCAATGGCCGGGGCGCTCCCCAAAGACCGCCCCATGACTAAAAATGGGCCGTTGCGTCCCTTTTCCCGGACCTGATTATACACCAGATCGAATAAGGTCAGGGCATCGGTCAAAATGGTGCCCACCGAGGGAGTTCCCTGGCTTTTCCCGTATCCCCGGTAATCCATGGCCAATAAATTTAACCCCAATTGCTGATAAAAGAAGCCGGCATCATCGTAGTCAGAGGCGATTTCACCATTGCCGTGAAAAAACAAGAGATGGGGACCGTTGGGATCGGATAGATAAAACCTGGCGCCGATCCGGATTTCCGGCTCCACCGGGAAAAGGT
Source organism: uncultured delta proteobacterium (assembly GCA_963802945.1). Classification (GTDB taxonomy): domain Bacteria; phylum Desulfobacterota; class RBG-13-43-22; order RBG-13-43-22; family RBG-13-43-22; genus RBG-13-43-22. The sequence continues at coordinate 378,034 of CAWDKY010000017.1, read as the reverse complement.
GGTCTTCCGCCCCAGCCGGAGCAGAAATACCGGTATCCGGACGGGGATAGAAGATCAAAGAATTGATTTCCGGCCGGTCGAAGGCCGAAAAAGAATTGAAGGTATCGGTCATGCCTTCTCCTTGATTCTGATGATTTCTTTGATCCAAGGATTCAAGCCCCGCCAAAGACGGGATTGAATCCTCGAACTCTTTTGACCAATACATTACAGTTTGCTGTAAGGAGTTGGAAAATGTCAAGGGGCTTTTTAAAAAAAACTTGACAGGCCGGTAAGGGCATGATTAGTTTTTTCATCTTCACAATAAGGAGATTGGGCAATGCGCATGAATGGTCGAAAACCCGACGAATTACGTCCGGTCCGCATCATCCGGAATTACATCAAACACGCCGAGGGTTCGGTCCTGATTCAACTAGGAGAAACCAAGGTGATCTGCACAGCCACCCTGGAGGACAAGGTCCCCCTATTCTTGAGAAATCAAGGCCGGGGCTGGATCACGGCCGAATACGCTATGCTTCCCAGATCCACCAAAACCCGGTCCACCCGGGAATCCACCCAAGGCCGGGTTGGAGGCCGAACCCATGAAATTCAACGTCTGATCGGTCGTTCTTTGCGGGCCGTAATGGACTTGAGTTTAATCGGAGAGCGGACCTTCTGGATCGACTGTGATGTGATTCAGGCCGACGGCGGAACGCGGACAGCCTCTATTACCGGGGCCTACGTGGCCCTGGTTGATGCGGTCGAGTACCTTCGAAAAGAAGTCTCCATTCCCCGGGATCCCATTATCGATTCCGTGGCAGCGATCAGTATCGGGGTGGTTGACGGTCAAACCTTTTTGGATCTGAATTATGAAGAGGATTCCAAGGCGGAAGTGGACTGTAATTTTGTGATGACCGGCCGCGGCCGCTTCATTGAGATCCAGGGAACGGCCGAAGGACAGCCTTTTTCCAAAGAGTCCTTTGAAAAGATGATGGCCATGGCCGCCCAGGGGATCGATAAACTGACCGCGATTCAACATCAAGTGCTCAATCCATGATCCTGGTCCTGGCCACCCGCAATAATGGGAAACTCAGAGAAATAGGGACCTCTCTGAATATCCCTTCCCTGACCTACAAATCATTAAACGATTTCCCGGACCTCCCGGAAATTATTGAAGACGGTTCTTCCTTTCAGGAAAACGCCCTCAAAAAGGCCCGTACGGTCTCCAACAGCCTGAATTTACCGGTGCTGGCCGACGATTCGGGATTGACCGTCGATTACTTGAAAGGGGCGCCAGGGATATATTCCGCCCGGTTTGCCGGTCCCCGGGCCGCTGATCCGGAGAACAACGAAAAACTCCTGACCTTGCTCCATGGGGTCCCGGAAGAAAAACGGACGGCCCGTTTTGTTTGTGTGTTGGTTTTTTATGACCCTTCCGGCCGCTGGTTTCAGACCGAAGGGTTTTGGGAAGGCCTTATCGCCCCGGCCCCTACAGGCGATCATGGTTTTGGTTATGACCCTATCTTTTATTTGCCGGAGCTTCAAAAAACCGTGGCCCAACTTCCCTTGGAGACCAAGAGTCGAATCAGCCACCGGGCCAAGGCCCTGGAGAAGATGCGGCCGCATATTTTATCTTTTTTGAAGGGTGAGGACTGAGGCCGACGCTAGATACCGGATAAAAACAATTGACGAGTTGCTATCGAGTATCCAGTATCAAGTATCTTGCATTCCGGCACCTTCCCCTTGTCTTTAGACCGGGTTTATGTTAAATAATCAGTGTCGGGGCGTAGCGCAGCCTGGATAGCGCACCTGCCTTGGGCGCAGGGGGTCGGAGGTTCAAATCCTCTCGCCCCGACCATCCCAATCAACAATAAATCTCGATGAATCCAAGGTTCCCCTTGAAGAAAATCCATATTCTCATTATTTTATCCTTCATCGTTGAGGTCCTTTGGGCCTCTTCTTCCGGATATGCTTTTAAGAATCCCGATATCGAGCTGAAACAAGTTCGAATCCTCGGTCTGGATCAATCGGCCGTCGACCTGGAAGGGACCCTAGAAATCAAAAATCCGAATGACCTGGCCGCTAGGTTTTCAGGTTATGATTATCAATTGGATGTGGAAGGGCAGCGCCTTACAACCGGAAACTCGCGGCAGCCTTTTCAGATTCCGGCCTTGGGAACCGTCACGATGGCCGTTCCGGCCACGGTCCTCTTTGACGACCTTTTCGCTGTGGCCCGAAAAGGGGTCTTCGCCCGGGACTTGGTTTATGTCCTCAAGGGCACGGTCGTTCTGGACTCCTTTTTGGGAAAGATCCCCCTGCCCTTCTCATATCAGGACACGATTAATCTCTCCGAGCTTCTGAGAGAAAAAACCCACCAATTTTTCCAGGGCCTTTAATATGGAAAACAATTCCAATCCGCAAACCACAACCCAGGTAGCCAAATCAGCCGGATCGGTTGGGATTGCCGTCTTCTTCAGCCGCATCTCTGGGACTGATCCGGGAACAGGTCATGGCCGTCTTGTTCGGGGCCGGTTATTATATGGACGCCTTTGTTGTGGGCTTCCGTATCCCCAATCTGCTTCGCGATCTGTTTGCCGAAGGGGCCTTATCCACCGCCTTTGTAACGGTTTTCACGGATTATGATCAGAAAAAAGGGCCGGAGGCCACCTGGCGTCTGGCCAACAACGTTCTTCTCACTTTGACCCTGCTCCTCTCCCTGATCACCCTCCTGGGCATGATCTTCTCCGAAGAGATCGTCCGGGTCATGGCCCCGGACTTCGGCCGGATTCAAGGCAAGATCGCCCTTACCCAGCTTCTGACCAATATCATGTTCCCCTTCCTGATCCTGATTTCCGTGGCCGCGGTGGTCATGGGGATTTTGAACACCAAGGGCCGTTTTTTCATGCCGGCCATGGCCTCTACCTTCTTTAATTTGGGGTCTATAGTCGGGGGAGTGCTCTGTGCCTGGTGGGCCCCGGCTTTTGGCCAGCCACCGATTGTGGGCATGGCGGTTGGGACCTTGATCGGAGGTTTTCTTCAATTGGCCATCCAGATTACCCTCTTTAAAAAGATCGGGGTTTTTATGGCGGCCGCATATCAAATCTCAAAGACGAAGGGTTGCGCCGGATCATGATCCTGATGATCCCGGCGGTCATCGGCCTCTCCGCCACCCAGATCAATATCTTTATCAACACCAACTTTGCCGCCCGCTGTGCCCAGGGGAGCGTTTCCTGGCTCAATTATGCCTTCAGGTTGATGCAGTTCCCTATCGGTATGTTTGGGGTGGCCATTTCCATCGCTGCCCTACCGGTTATTTCCCGTCAGGCCTCTCAGGGAGACATCGGGGGCTTGAAATCCACTTATATTTCTTCGCTGACCATGGCTTTTCTCCTGACCATCCCGGCCTCCTTCGGCCTGGCCTTTCTGGCCAAACCGATTATCCGCCTTATCTTTGAACACGGCCGTTTCAATGCCCAGGACACCATCCATACCGCCGAAGCCCTGATTTATTATGCCGTCGGCCTGTTTGCCTACTCTTCTGTCAAGATCACCGTACCGGTCTTTTACGCCCTCAAAGACACCAAGTTTCCGGTCATAGCCAGCTTTTTAACGGTAGTCTGCAATGTGATCTTTGTTTCTCTGACCCTGGATATCTTCCAGCATAAGGCCATTGCCTTTTCCATGTCAATTACCATGATTTTTAATTTTGTTTTTTTAAGTGCCGTGCTCTTTCGAAAGGTGGGGGGGTATGATTTAAAAGCCCTCCTGGGATCCTTCCTCAAGATCGTTCTGGCTTCTCTGATTATGGGGCTGTTGGCCTTTTACCTTTACCAGGGCCTAGGTTTGATCATGAACCCCAAAGGCTTCCTTAATCAAATAATAATCTTGGCCTTGGTGATCCTGGCAGCCGTTCTGGTTTATTTTATCCTGATTCGTTGGATGGGTATTCAGGAGATTAACGACGTTTTATCCAGTGCAAAAAAGCGGTTTTTGAAAAGCCAAAATTAGCTTGACAATTCTCTGAAAACCATTAAAAAGAAGGGCAGGTGCCTGGGTGGCGGAATTGGTAGACGCAAGGGACTTAAAATCCCTCGGTCCTTAGGGCTGTACCGGTTCGATTCCGGTCCCAGGCACCAAAAGAAAATAGGCACTTACCGATTTGATAATTGCCTTTTGTTTTTTTGTCGGCGGAGATTTGGTGAAAGTTTTTCATCTAAGATATTGAAAAATTTAGAGTATGGTATAATAAAAATTCACCAAAATTTTACTAACAAAAAAAATCATATTTTTTGATAGGACAGGGATTCGCATCTTGTATAACTTATGATTAACAATGCCTTCGTTTGTGCCAATTACAATAATGCCAATTGCCAAAAATAAATTTTATGACCGGATTTAAATGAATTGTTTTTTAGGCAGGGGGTATAGATAAAAATTACTTTTCAGGGATTCCCAAATCTTTAAGACTTCTTTTCTTTTTTTCTAATTTATATATTTCATCATGCAACTCATCAATTCTTTCTTCGATAAGTTCAGCTTCTTCATCCGAATGTTCTTCCTCTAACATTTCTTTAGCTTCTTTAATATCTAACTCCAATTCTGCTATTTGAGAATCAAGAATATTCATCTTTCTTGCGTATTCCTTTGCTGGATTTTCTTCAATAATTGAATCCTGTTTCATTAAGAATCCCCCTATTGTCAGAAATCATATTCAGTTGTGCATAAAATAATTCTGTATATTTTTATTTTAGCATAATATAGAATTTAGTCAAATTTCCTTATAAGTAGGACAGAAGGGAGAAATGTATAAATGCAATATGAACTCGATTATGTGAAACTCATGGCTTTTATAACATTTGTGGCCATGCTCGCTTCTATCCTAAGCGCAGCATTCGCAAAACTCACTGTAAAAGAAGCCAAGCGTCAAAACGAAATCGCCATACATAATGAAAGGCTAAAAATTTTTAAGGCTATCTTAGAACTTAAAGGAGATGTGGTTAGGCGTGGTGTCGATATTATAGAAGGAGATCTATTTGCCAATTATTATGAATATGTTCAACTATCCGAGTTTTATTATAGCAACACAATTTACGAACAAGTAAATGATTATTTTAAAACCGTCTGGGATATGGCCGTATACCACAAACTATATAATGAATTTGAAGGTAAAAAAGAACAACGTGAATATGGGGAAAAAGCCTATAAATTATTAGGTGAAAGTCGTGAAAAATTTGGTAAACTAGAAATCATCATGAAGGAACAATTAAGGCTTGTCAAACCTAACCATCCGCTTAAAAAACATTTTAATCTGGCGGAAGAAAATCGTTAGAAATAAGGGAAAAGAGGGATAAAGCGTCTTAAGTTTTCCTAACCTCTTTTTTGTTGAATTCAATAAGTTATTTGATAATCATGGTCTTGGGGTCGCATTTTAAATGTACACAAAAGTCCAAACTCTTTGTTGCCTCGGGTGCATCTGACTAAGTTGCCCCACAAATAGACCTTCAATAAAAGACCTTGTCATCCGCCTCAGATTCAACAAGTTCACCGAGAATAATTCACTGTTGATGTCGATGATCATCTTTTTCCGCTCCCCTATTTTGCACGTGAAAAATTGAAAAATTATAGAATTTTTTTCGGCTCTATTTTTATTTCAATTTTTCAACAAATCTTTTAATATCATCGCAATGATTTCTCAATCAAGTTAACTGTAAGGAATCTTTTTTATATGCGTCGTTATCTTATTTTTGTCTCAGCCGGTTTAAGTCTCCTCATGTATTCCATCGACAGTACGGTGGTTGCAGTGGCCTTTCCTCACTTTATCAGAGACCTGGGCACGAACGTCCTCTGGGCGGGCTGGACGATTTCAATCTATTTGATTGCCGTTACCAGTGCCATGCCCTTGATGGGCAACCTGAGCGACAGCCTTGGTCGAAAAAAGATTTTTCTTTCTTCCCTGATCCTTTTTACAGCCAGTTCTCTGGCCTGCGGCCTCACCTCCAACATTCACACCTTGGTGGCCTTCAGGTTCCTTCAAGGAATCGGGGGGGCGAGTTTTCTTCCGACGGCGGCAGGCATTGTCAGTGATCAATTTCCAGAAAATCGGGAAAGGGTCATCGGGTTTTTTACCAGCATTTTTCCCATCGGAGGTATTATAGGCCCGAATTTAGGCGGATGGGTGGTGAGTCGATACTCCTGGAGGTATATTTTTTATATCAATTTACCCATTGGTATTGTTCTCATAGCGATGATCGCCGTTTTGCTCGAAAAATCCAAAAGTCCTTCTCGTCCCCATATAGACTTTAGGGGAGCTTCCCTTTTTTTTGGGGCGATCCTATCCCTCATGCTTAGTTTGAATCGAATTGCCCAGAACTTCTCTATAGCTTCCTTTCTCTTGGCAGTTGTTTTATTAACCTGTTTTTGTTTTTTTCTTTACTTGTTTTTTCGTCAAGAAAAGAAGGAGTCCAACCCGATCCTTGATATGGATTTGTTACAATCAAAGCCTTTTCTGGCCGCAAACCTCTATAACTTACTTATCGGGGCCGGGGTCATGGGAGTTTTTGCCGTTATTCCCCTCTACGCCACCTCGGTGTATAAATTATCCACTTTGGTCAGCGGGATGATCTTGACCCCTCGCTCTCTTTCGGTCATTCCCGTCTCAATCATCACCAGCTTTCTGCTCAAACGATGGGGTTACCGATGGCCCATGTTGGAAGGGTTGATCATTATCTCCCTTTCCACGATCCTGTTGGGTGGACCAGGAGTTCAATTAATGCGGATCATGGGGATTCATCTGGGCATTGCCGGAATCCTGGCTATTCTGATCATGGTTACCGGAATAGGCATGGGCCTGGCCCTCCCGGCTTCCAATAATGCCTGCATTGAATTAATGCCTGAAAAGGTATCGACTATTACCGGGCTTCGAGGCATGTTCCGATCCGTTGGAGGAGCCTTGGGAATATCAATAATCACTATTATTCTCCATGTGAGTTCCACTCCTACCAAAGGCTTTAGGGTCACCTTTATAGCTTTTGGTTTGGGGCTTTTATTTTCGATCCCCCTTATTTTTCTTATGCCGGATGGAAGGTATGTCTCTCCAGGACCGAAAAAAATGCTCGTCGAGCACTACTAATAGGGATTTTGGAGACGTCGTTGAATTAGTTGAATTCTAATAGAGGAACTTCGCGCAGGAAATCGTCGGTCCGCGGTTTTAGCCCTGCGCTCTACCACGACCAAGCAACCTGTGGCAATTGGGGAAACCTTTTTTAGCCCATTCCTGAACGACTTCAATTTTTCTCTAATCTCGGGTTGGTTATTGATTACTATTGACCCTTGCCCTGTTTTTATGCAACGTTAAGGAAAATATCCGAAGGAGAGATGAGGAAATTAGATGTGTTTTATCGTTTTTGCTTACCAGGTACATCCTTCCTACCGATTCATTGCAGCGGCCAATCGTGATGAATATTATAAGAGGCCGTCATCTCCGGTCGCCTTCTGGGAGGATGCTCCACAAGTGCTTGCCGGTCGCGATTTAAAAGAAGGAGGCACCTGGATGGGGATTACCCGGGAAGGGAAATTTGCGGCCATAACCAATTTCCGTGATCCGAGTGTTTTAAAAACAAATGCTCCATCACGAGGCAAATTGGTCAGTAATTTCCTCACCGGTTCTGAAAGCGCCGCTTCCTATATAGACAAAATTTCTCGACAGGCACAGAAATATAACGGCTTTAATTTGATATGTGGAGACCATAATAAACTTTTCGTTTATTCCAACCGCGGGAAAATAGAAAAGCTCGATCCTGGAATTTATGGCCTGAGCAATCACCTTCTGAATAGTCCCTGGCCAAAAGTCATCAAAGGCAAGAGGGCCTTGTCTGCGGCCCTGAATAAAAAAGGCCCCGATTTAGAAGCGGCGCTTTTTAAAATTTTATCCGATCGAAAAAAGGCACCGGACCATAAACTGCCATCAACCGGTGTCGAATTGGAATGGGAAAGGCTTTTATCGTCGATTTTTATCAAAAGCCCTACCTATGGAACCCGCTCTTCGAGTGTGCTGTTGATCGGAAAGAACCAATGGGTAAAATTGGTGGAAAAAGTTTTCGACGGGAAACCTGATCCCTGGGTGGAAAGCCGGTTTTCCTTTCTGCTTAATGGAGAGAATTAATATATAGGTTCCTATTTATTTCCCATTTAATCGTTTATTTTTGATTTGAAAAGCACGTCCTGTAAGAACGCCCCCTCCTCTATTTTTCAAATAGGGATACCGGGCTTCTATAATCGGGCTAAAATTCCCCCAGACCTTTTAGGGTAAAATAAATCATGAAACTTGTGTCAGTAAGAGTGTACGAATAACTGAGTCTTATCCCCCAACATTGCTTCGTGTAAGTCAACCCAACGTAGGTTCCATAACTTATGTTCTGATCCAGGGAATAGTTGGTCTGAAAATTGGCCGACCAAAGAGAATTGATTTTCCAGGTCAAGTTGGCATTGATCTGCTGGGTTTGGCCCCCCAACGTGGACAGATATTCCAGGAAAGCACGGTTCCCCTTTTTTGTCCAACAAAATCAAGTCATAACTTTGGGAATCTATCTGCCCGGTGTAGGGAGACCAAGCCACACTGGATCGTAAGCTAAGATTAGGATGAGGAGTTAATTCCAGTTCACCAGCAACATCGGAAAAGGAGGGGGTAGTAGTGGTGGTTGTGGTGCCACCAGAGTTAGTCGTGGTAATGATGGTAGTGCCAGCATTGTTGATAGTAGTAGTGGTAGGGGTGGTGGTGCCGCCAACGTTGGTATGGTAAGTGGTGGTGCTTGGAGTGATGTTATAGGTCTGATACAATTTAAGCTGGACCAAATCCGGATAACTAAAAAGATCCTCCCCTTGGCCCCCCTTCCCCAGCAACGACTTTCCCGTAAATGTATTGTATAAATAATAAGTGACCGAATTGTTCTGGTTGATGGGGGAAATAAAACTGGGAAGGGTATCCTGCGTTATTTGGGGAGTATAATTATAGACTATCTGGGGTCGGATGTCATGTTTCAATTTTTGAAACTCTTCTCCCGAAAGTTGAAAGATCTTTTCAATGTCGGTGGACATATCCAGCGTGAAGCTGGGTACGGAACGGTTTCCAAAATAATCTGCAGAAGAAGTGAGTTTATTGGTGACCTGGTACAAATCCTCGGTCATGCCCATTGAGCCTTCCAGCTTAAGGTAATTCCCTAATTTGGTCGGATAATACAGGGTCGGGGTCAATTCGACCACATGTCCGCGTATCCGATGATTGGGCCCAATAATAGTTATAGGAAGAACCCCACTGATAATAAAGATCTTTCCACAGGACTTGTTTGATACCGTCAAAACGGGCGTAAGGGAGTTGATCCAAGGCGGTGGTTATGTTGGCCAATTGCTGATAATAGGTGAATCCGCCGGTAAAACTATAAGAGCCGAAATTCTTGGTTAAAGCGGCGGTGTTCGTCCGGCTGAGTTGGGTTTGATCCCCCAGGTCCCGGCCGAAATCGCTTAGGAAGGCTAGCCGGTTACGGTTCAGGCCGTTGGGTGTGCCCTGAAATTCATTCAGATAATCTATATCACTAACCAAGTCCAAATCCATCTTCAAATCCATGTCCCAGGGCAACCTCTGATTGATCTTGGAACGAAACCAATAACGTTCCGTATAGGGCTGGCTGATATTGCCTTCTTTATATTGTTCTTCGCTTCCATAATCTTTAAAGAGATAATCCAGCATTAACGTCCCTTTGGAAAAAGGAGAAAGAGCATACCGGAATTCAGCACCTTGCACTAACCCCCGGCGGCTCATGAAATACTCATTGAAAGTGGCGTCGGTATTATCCGAAATAGCCCAAAAGAAAGGGAGGTTAAAAGTGACCCCATCACGGCTTGAAATTCCAGGTTCGGGCATCAAAAAGCCGCTCTGACGCTTAGTCTTGGCCGGAAAAATCATATAAGGGACGTAAAGAGCAGGGATATCCCTTACCAGTAAAGAAGATTGCCAGAGCTGTCCATAGCCTTCTATGGTCACCAGAATTTCTTTAGCCTTTATTTCCCAAGGAACCTTTTCACCGTCACAGGAGGTAATGGTCCCGTTAAGAACCCGGTAGGTCGATTCCCCTGTTTTCCATATTTGTTCTCCGGTAATATGGAAATTATTCTTCTTTAAAAAAAGGACGCCTTTTTTTAACTTCACCGGTTTGTTTTTGCAAATCAACCGTCAATTCGTCTCCGCGAAGCTCATCCCCGTCGGCAGTAAATTCAACATGGCCCTGGGCCTGGGCAATCATGGTTTTGTGATCGACTTGGGCGTAATCACACTTTAAGACCCTGCCGCTCTTTTTAATGATGACCTCTCCGATGGCCGTATAAATTTCAGTATCTTGATTGTAAGTTAAGTCCTGTGCTTCAATATCGTAGGCATCTTTGGCCGTCCCTGCCTCCTTTGCCGACCCTTTCTCGGCAGCCTGAGAAAAAAGGGTCGGTCCTAAGATCATGACTGAAAAGATAAAAATCTCGACGGTCCAACACCGATTGGGCATAATCAACTCCCTGGCTTCAAAAATAAAATTTCTGCCCACCTTTTTACCATATCTTCTTTTTCATCACAAGAACAACTCCACTCGAACCAATATTATTTCTTGGCTATTAAAAGAGCTTATGGTATGGTCCTCCATAAGGGAAATGGAATTCCCCCTATAACCATTTTTGCCGAAATTTAATCTATGTCTGGAAAAACTTTTATCGGAATATTGTTCCTCTTCCTCCTGCCTTCACTGGTCTGGTCAAATCCGGCAGAACCCTTGACTTCCGAAGAATCCCAATTTACCTTTGCCAGTCATCTCCTGCAACACAATGATTATTTCCGAGCCATTACTGAATTTAAAAGATACCTGTTTCTCTACCCCTCCGGGGCCAAGGCGGATGAAGCCAATTACCTTTTAGGAGAAGCCCTGTTTCAAACCAAAGCCTATCAAGAAGCCATCCTTCACTGGGAAGGAGTCCTTTCCCAAACCCCTGGCACACCATTTAAAGAAGAGATCCAATTCAAAACCGGTAAGGCTTATTGGGCACTGGGCCGGGAAGATCAAGCCATGCACCTTTGGGAAAAAATCCTTCAAGAAGGCCATTCCTCTTTAAAATCTACAGCCGCTCGGTCCATTCTCTGGGGTCTTGTCAAACAAAAAAACTACGACTCAGCCCGATTACTATTAAAAAACTCCCCCTTGAAGGATTCTGAAAAGGAGGTCCATGAGGCCTTTTTTCAGAATGCCGAAAAGCTTCCCTATAAATCCCCAACCACGGCCGGTGCCCTGGCGGCCATCCTTCCGGGAGCAGGGCACTTGTATTTGGACCGCAGTCAAGATGCCTTGATTGCCTTCAGTATAAACGGTTTATTCACCTGGGCGGCCATCTCCTCTTTCCAACAGGGAAACAGCGGCCTTGGCGCCCTCTTGACTTTTATTGAATTGGCTTGGTATTCGGGTAACATCTACAGTGCGATAAACAGCGCCCATAAGCTTAATCGAAAACTGGATACCGACTTCCTGGAAGGTTATGGAATTCGGTTTGGACTCTTTTCCCAGGGGCCTTCATCCTCACCGACGCCTTATGTGGTGCTCCATCATGCTTTTTAAAAGGGGACGTCATTAAGGTATGCCATTGGGTTTTACTCAATGCGAACACTGAACACCAAATATTATTCGGGAAAAATTTTTCTTTTTTCCCTGATCATTACCCTCCTGATCCTTCCCCTTAAAGGATATGGGGTGGAGCCTTCCCCGCCCCCTTCTCCCGCGGACACCTTTTCCCCCTTGTCTTTGGGTGTCCAGGTCTATCAAAAATTCCTCTCTCCGGTCCTGGCTTCTGAGTGTTACATGCAGCCTAGTTGTTCGGCCTATGCCAATCAGGCCCTCTCCGATTACGGCCCCTTCCTCGGCCTTCTGCTGACTATTGACCGCCTGTTGCACGAAGCCAATGAGAACCAAACATCCCCTTTGGTCAGGCAGGGAAACGCGAATAAATTATTCGATCCTCCCTCGGCCAATCTCTGGTGGCGTCAAACCCCGATTCGAGATCCCTGAGGCTGGACGACAAACGTATTAAAACGATGGACGATCGCTTGCTTCGTTCGCAAAGACAAAGGACAAAAAAGCCTTTCTCGTCCCTCGTTCATCCGGTATCTCTTATTTCAATGCCGGCCATCTCTTTTTTAATTCATTGGCCAATTCAGTATAGGGTCCCTGAGCTTTGGAAACAAATTTCTGATAATGTTCAAGGGCCTTGCTTTCCACCCCTTGACTTTCCCATAACAGGCCCAAATTGTAATGGGCTTCCATATTTTCGGAGTCGTGTTCCAGAGCCTTCAGAAGGCATTTTTGGGCCTGTTCGACCTGGCCCTGTCTATTCAAAACCACCGCCAAGTTGATATAGGCCGGCAAAAAGTTCGGATCCAGTTCCATAACCTTTCTGAATTGGTTTCCGGCCTCTTCCAGTTTTCCCTGGTTCAGATAGAAGAGCCCTAAATTGTTAAATCCCTTTTGATAGCGGGGGTTCAGGGACAAGGCCTTTTGGAACATCTCCAAGGCCTGGGTAAATCGCTTCTGGTCCTGATAGATCAGGCCCAGATTATTATAGGTTTCCCAGTGATTAGGCCGCATAAATAATATTTCCTGGTAACCTTGGATGGCCTCAGCATAGAGATGCTTTTGCTGATTCCGAACAGACTCGTTAAACAACCGGACGATCTGCAGGGAGTCCGGTTCTCCCTGGGCGGCCTGGGTCTTGGGTGTCTCAGGAATCTCGCTTGGCGGCCTGGTTTTGGTAACCATTTTCTTAGAAAGAGAAGGTCTCGAAAAAATCTTGGCCGTCGATCTCGGAATTATAAATCGGGGGGGAACGGTCTTCAAAAGACTCGCCGACTTTTTGATCTGCTCCTTTTCAGGAGACTCCTTCCTCTTGGTCGGCAAAGGTTGGAGACTTTTAGTCTCAGCCTTTTCCGGACCTTTGGTCTGCAAGGCCACTTTTCCCTGTTCTGGTGAAATTACCGGGGCCTTGATTTCATTTTTATTAGCAAGAGGAGTTACCGGCGTTTTGATTTCAATTTTTTTAGCCATGGGTTTCGGGGCACGAAGGGGTTGATGCTTTAGAAAAGGCAGGAGGGTAGGGAAAAAAGAATAAACAAGAACTCCGGCCAGGCAGATCAACAATAAAACAACCAGAAGGATTTGGGGGGGTTTGGAAGACCCGAACCTTTTTCTCCCCACTTTCTTGTCAGGGGGCAAAGGTGAAGGAGATTCCGTTTCATCGGCCGCTTTTTTTAGGGCATCTCTGATAAGACTCATAACGTTGATCCCTTAATTTCCGGTTTGATTTTGATATTCCCGTGAGGGATGGAGGTGACTATGGAATAAGGATATAATCCGCTCTCCCTCAACCGATTGGCCAAATTTTGGGCTTCTTCTCTGGTCTCATATTGGCCTACTAAAATACGGTACCAGGTTCCTGTATCGGGCATATGGATGGCCATGCCAAAGGCTTCAAGACCTTCTTGAGAAATTTTTTCTATGGCCTGGACGGCCAACTTCTCCTTCCTGAAAGATAAGATGTGCACCGAATACATAAGAGAGGAAACCAAACTCTGGGTTTTAGGCACCTCTCCTGAAACCACGGTTGCTTCCAAGTTGCTATTGGTTCTGGGTGATAGCCACAACAAGCCCAAGGTCCCCAAAAAAACGACCAGGCCCCCAATCCCTCCGAAAGCCAGACGCCGGAAGGTTCTTTCACTAAAAATAGAAGAAGGGTGTTTCCCGCCCCTCAGACTTTCTATGGCCTTTCGGACATGAACCGGCGTTACCTGCATCTTCTGATCAAGATAAAGCACCAGTAAGGTCCGGTCACAAAGCAGATTAATTAATCGGGGGATCCCCCTGGAGACTTTATAAATCCGGCGCAGGGCCCTGTTCGAAAACACCAGGTCACCCCTTGAACCGGCGATCGATAACCGATGGTAAATATATTCCTCCATTTCCTTGAGGGATAAAGGCTCCAGACGATAATTGACCGAGACCCGCTGTTTAAGTTGTCTAAGGTTGGGGCGGTTCAGTTTATTCCATAATTCAAGTTGTCCAACCAGAACAATTTGAAGGAGTTTTTCCTGGTCGGTCTCCAGGTTGGAAAGGGATCTGAGCTCTTCCAAAAGGTCAGGAGCCAGGTTCTGTGACTTCGTCAATGATAACAACCGCTTTTCCCCCTTCCCGGTTAAGAGATAATAGAAAGGAATTTAACTGGTCGATCATCTCCTTTTTTGATTTCCCTATAGGAGAAAGACCAAAATCCTCCAGGATGGCCTTTAATAGATCTTCAATCTCCAGCAAGGGATTGAGGACCAGCGCCATTTTTATTTTAGAATTACCCAGACGCCCCATTAAGGAACGAATAATCGTCGTCTTCCCCGTGCCCACGTCGCCACTGATGACCATAAACCCTTCACCCTGAGTTATCCCATAAATTAAATGATCCAGGGCCTCGGCGTGCTTTTCGCTGAGATAAAGGAACCGGGGATCCGGGGTTATCCGAAAAGGCTTTTCTTTCAATCCAAAAAATCGTTGGTACATGGCCTACCTCACCAGGTCATGACGGCTGGGAGAAGGAAGGGAACGAACATCCTGGACGGCCTTATCCCCTTGCTTGGTAAAATCCATGATCTTTTGACCGGTATAGATAGTGGGCGTAATCAGGATCACGATTTCCGATTTCGTTTTAGCTTGATTCGTCTGGCGGAAGGCTTCCCCGGCTACGGGCACGTTCATCAAACAGGGGATCCCGTTCAGCGTTTCATTTTTCTTGGACTGCATCAAACCGGCTATCAGGATGGTTTGTCCTTCTCGAACCCGGACAATGCTCTGGGTCTCCCGGACACTGATCACCGGGGCTTGCTGGCCCGTTAGTGAAAAGGTGACCAAGCTAATCATTTCGGTGACGCTGGGGTGGATGTCCATGATGATCGTGCCGTCGGAATCGATCTGGGGGGTGACATCCAGGATCACCCCGATGGTAATATATCTCGGGGTAGCGGTGGTAATATTAGGGCTAGTCCCCCCTGAGGTTTGAATTGGTGACATCGAAATAAACATCCTCGACCGCCGCCTTGATAATGGCCTTCTGATTATTCAAGGTGGAAACCCTCGGGCTGGAAATGACATCCACCTTCCCCTGGACGGATAAGGCATCCACCAGGGCATTAAAATTGGTGTTGGCCACCCCGATCTGAACCGCGTTATTGGACGGTAAAATGTTTGTTGCGGCAAGAGTACCGCTCGTGTAAGTGGCTGCTCCGGAAAGACTCTGTTTGATAAAACCTCCAAAACCCAGATTCATAATATTGGGGAGCAGACTGCCAATCGATTCCCAATTGGAAGTTGTCGTTCAGGCTCACCTCAATCACCTTGGCTTCAATATAGACCTGGCGCTGAACCGATTCTTCCACTTTGGCCAGGAATTTTTCCACCTCCCTGAGCACCTTGGGATAATCGGTGACCACCAGGGTGGAGGATATTTTATTGATCAAAATTTTCCCTTCCGGCGAAAGGAGATTTTTTATTTCATCTTTAATTTCGGTCCAGAGATCGGCCTTATCTTCCGACTTGACCTGGCTGACCAACGATCCTCCTCCGGTGGTGGTTGAAGTACCTCCTCCCGTGGACGTACTGGTGGTGGTCCCTCCGGAAGAGCCCCCGATCCCGCTGACTGAAGACGCCCCCCCTCTGACGGTCGTCAGATAATTAAGGGTGAACGAGCGGGTCTCCAGCTTGGGTCGGCTGATTCGTATCAGGTTTCCTTCCTGCTGATAGTCCAGATCAAGGGGTTTAAGCAAGGCGTCCAGGGCTGCGGCCATAGTCACTTTTTTCAGATCCACGGTGACCTTGGCGACCTTTCCGTCCTTTCCCGCAATGTTGGGATCAACGACTATATTCACCCCATTGTCTTTGGAAAAGGCAAAAAGGACCTCCTTTAAATCGGCATCCCTGACGGAAAGAGAATACAATTTTTCCTCAGGGATATCTCCCCCTTCCAAAGGCTTGGTCCCCTCCATGGTCGGTATGGTTAGATCTTTTCCCTGTAGCTCGGCCCCAACACATATCCCAGCCCACAACCCGAAAAAAACCAAAGGAATTCCCGCCCAATAATAAATTTTCATTTTTAAAATCCCATGACTCGATTGGTTGAATTCAATTTTTTAAAAGAATACCCGGCCTCCGAATCTATTTTCAGTATCAGCTTTTCCTTTCCCCGGGATAGGGTCACCTGATTGTCTTCGATCTCCTCGATTCGGTAGTCGTCAAGCTTATCCCCTTTTTTCATCAGGACCCCGTTGATAGCCGCCACCCTGGTACGCCCGCTGACCAAAATGGTGGTCACTCGAAACCCCGGAACCGAGCCTTGAACCGCTTTTTCAGGACCGGTCCCTGGACCGGTCCCTGCTTTCTCTTTCAGAACCGCCCCTTTCTGAACCCCTGCTGGAAAGGCAAACGGATCTCGCTGCCCGGAAAACGCTTCGGTTCCTCCGATCACCCAGCAGCTCAAAAAACAGGCCCAAAAAACAACTAATGACACCTGTACTATTTTCCCTTGAATCCCCTCCAATCCTCCGTCTATCCCCTCCTGCCGATGAAGGAAAGGACGTTTCGAGTCTGACTCCGCTAACGCAAGGTCTGGATAGGGTGACCATTTCCTTGACCTTGGGCTTCCTTCTTCAGTGAAGAAGCAATGTACAAGACCTGCTGTACAATAACCTTCAATTTAGGAAACGATTCCTCTTCTCTGGATATCGACCTTTTCAATCTCCAGAAAAATGGGCAAAGATTGAATATTGTCCAAATAGGGACCGATGGTCCCATAACCGGCCTGAAGTTCCGTTTCCAGGATCACCTTTTTGAAGGACCCGGCCTTGGGCTTGCTTTTATCCTCAGCCGGAATACCTGCCGTGTCCTCGTTGATGTTCAAATGAATCAAATCCATTTGTTTCATCTGGCTTTCTTTTCCCAATTGATCCAGAAGAAGCCCCAACTGCCGGTCATCGGAAATCCTGCCGGCCATCGATTCTCTTTCTTTTCTTTTCTCTTCCACCCGTTTTCTGATCGGATTAAGCCCGGTTAAAGAAGTCGTAACCGCAACCAGCTTTTCATTGTATTCCTGAACCTGTTTTTGAAGGGCTGCAACCTCCTTTTTTTTAGGTTGGGCGATAAATTGATCAAAACCCATGACGACCCCTACCAATACAGCCACCCCGATAAAAACCTTTTCCCGAGTCTTTAACTTTAAGACCATCAAGAAGAACCCCCCAAGGGCATACTCAACCCTTCTCCAAGTTTGGCCAGGATTTTGAATTCTGCGGCCCCCTTGGAGTATCCAGTGCTTTTTAAAGTCGTTTGCATTTTGGCCTCTTTATAATACGCTGACCGATTCAAGTTTCGGGTAAACTCCGATAAGGCCGCCAGAATTTCCTGGTCGGAGCCGAAAGCTATGCCCTGGATAATCAAATAATACTCCCTTTTCCCCTCACTGGGACCGGAACTCACGGCGGCCTTTTGAATCTCTTCCATTTTACCGGCGCCCGGTTCGATCTTAGGATTTTCAGATGCGGGTCCCGGCATCACCAGGGTCTCTTGAGACTTGGAGAATTCAAACTGGGTTAAGGTTATATTCTTTGGCACAAGTCCGAGCAATTCTTGAAACAAATTCTGCATGGGAAGCTTTTTGATATTGATCTTTGGAAACCCTTCCATTTCTTTATTCAATTGGGCCTCTTCCTTTTCCAAACGGGCCAACTCCTCGGCCGGTTTACCCGTTCGGGCTATTTGCTCTTTTTTAACGGACACCTCCTTCCGAAACTTGGCTGCTTGTCGGCTGGCGATCCAGTATTGAGAGCCGAAGAAAAAGATGACCCCCAGGGACAGGAGGCTTATCAGGGCGGGTTTTAAATACTTCCCAAAAGAACTTTTCGTAACTTGAGGGGCTAAATATTGGCGACTCAGATTGACCAAAGGTTGAATTTGAGTGACAAGCCCCAACAAGGTGGTCAGGAAGGGAAGGTTCCTTAAAAAAAGATCTCGGTTGATCTTTTTCTTAACGGTCAGCGAACCGGCATTCTGAAAGAGTTGCACCGGGATTTCCAAACTTTTTCCCAAGGCCTCCGGCAGGCCCTTTAAAAGACTACCTCCTCCGGTTATCAGAACCCTTTTTATTTCGTAGTCTTTAAACTGATTTTTATAATAATTTATGGATCTTTCAACTTCAAGCAGGAGACGGTCCATTACCGGACTCAGCCTTTTTTGTACCTGATCCAGAGGAAGGCCTTCAACCAATTGATCGGCCTCCCCCTCTGCCAACAGCCCAACCTCGATTTTGATCTTTTCGGCCGTAGTTTGGTCTATCTCCGTCGCCTGCCCGTTCACCTCATAAGACCCAATTAAAGATTGAGTGAAAATATCTCCGGCCACAGCAATTTCACGGGAAAATTTCAGGTTTCCTTCTTTCAGGACAATGATCTGAGTACTTTTTTTACCCAAATCAATGACGGCTACTGTCTCAGACCAAGGGGAAGGCTGGGTAAAACGGTAGGCTTGCATTAAACTAAAAGAGGGGATGGAAAGGAAAAGAGGTTTCAAGCCGGCATCCCTTAATAAGGCCACTTGTTCCTCGACCGCTTCCCGGGTGGCTACGGCGGAGATAATCTCGGCTTCCGGCGCCTCTTCCTCTCGCTTGAAGACCTCCAATTTATAAAAATCAATAAAGGCCTCATCCAAGGCAAAAGGGAAATCGGCTTTGGCCCCCCAACGGATCGCTTCTCTCATTTCCTCATCAGCCAGATCCTGCATAAAGAGGTGCCTGGCTACAGTCCGGGGGCCGGTCACTTCCGAAACACTATCCGAAGTCCTGATGCCCAAATCCTTCAGAGTATCACGGATAAAGGCGGAGATTTCCTGCAGAGATAAGGCTCGATTCGGTCCTGTCCCCTCGGGCAGCCGTACTATTTCGTATTTAAGCAGGGTAATCTTCTCCCCGGCCCGCTGGCATTCGGCGATCTTCAGAGAGGAAGTCCCGATATCGATTCCTATAATATTTTTAGTCAGTTGAAAAGAATACACGAGTCTCCTTGGCTAATGGATACTTTCTCGCTTGAATATTATGTACTTTCAAAAAGGGTAAAAGTCAAGAAAAAACTCAATATCTGGTATATTTTTCTAATCATTATACAAGATGTGGATTATGGTCAGGATGGATAAAAGGAACAGCCCTATTAACAGCTTCGTAAAAACTTTGGGAAGACCTTCAGAATTCATTCCGGCTCCAGCCAGAATCTAAAAATATTGACTGGTTCTGGACCCCGGCTTTCGCCAGAAGGAATGACGACTTTTTACGACTTACTCGAATAAAACAAAGAGACTTATCAAGATATTATATTACGAAGATAAGGGTCACAGTTTTGGGATTGGTAAGTAAGAAACTAGTGGAATAATGGATGGTCATATACCAGGTCCCGCTTGTTTGGGAAGTGGCCTGGAGCTTGAGGTAGTTATTGGTATTGGAACCTGTTGACATGGTGTTATAGTTGGGCACCGAGTTAAAACGGAAAGTCGTTGGCGTGCAGGTAGTGGATATAGCAACCTGGCTTCCTGACCAATATAAATTTGGCGCTGAAAAATACTGCATATCGATTTGATTTAGTGCGGCTGAACTGCTTTTGGCCAAGTCTATTTGATAGGGATAAAGCGTACTACCTGAGTTATTTAAAAGTGGGAAATAAACATACTGTGTACTTGAATAGGGTGGATGCGCGGGATCCACGCTGATGTCACAGTTAATTGTGGAGGTGGATAAAGCAACCGATCGTCTACTATTATTCACCGTGCTGGTCGAGGTTAGGGTTCCGCTGGAATAGCTGACGGTGAAGGAGAAGGTCCCGGCCGAGGTGGATAAGGATTGGGTCTGGGGGAACAGGCTGCTGGGGTTAGTCGTAAAGGTCTTGCAATTAGACTTGATGTACTCTTGGCCCCACTCTAATCCGGCCTGGGCCGTATACAAGGCCCAGTTGGAATTCAAGAAACGAGGGGTGGCCTCCTGTTGGCTGAACATTAAAGAGGACAGAACATAGCCAATAAGCCCTAAAAGAGAAAGGGCTACCAGCAGAGCAAATACGGAAAAGCCTTTCTCGTTTCTTTTGATTTTCAATTCCATTCTTTGTTCCTAATCAAAGACAAACCTCAGCTATTTAAGGGATAAATACTCGTTCGGAAATGGACCGTACCCATGCCGGTCTGGGTCAGGACCAGTTCCAGGCTAACATACGAACTATAGGATGTTGTAAAGGAAGAAACGTTATCAGCCACTTTGTTGGCGGTATTATTGCCCACCTGCCTTTGCAAGGTGGTGCCATTAAGACTATAAGTAATATTATTACCGCTAAGTGTAAAGGTGATACTCGATGTCCCGGTGGTAATAGAGCTGCGGCTGCTATTTCGAGTCTCAATAACCATCTTTTCCATAGCTTGCCTGGCTTCATCGTAAAGTATTTTATGTTGCTTAATCTCGACATAAGCCTTTACGCTGTTGCCCAGAAAGGAAAAAGTGTAAACCGCCAGGATGCCCAGGATCATCACGCTGATGATGAGCTCAATCATAGTGAAGCCGTATGGATTACCAAAGTATCGTTTCCTGTTCAACGTTCGGCGTTCAGGGAAACAGGCCATCGGTTTTCTCCACTGGTCACCAGGTAAGGGTTTGCGTTGCTTTCTGATCTTCATTGAGTGCCTTAATATGTAAAAACGGAGGTGATACTTATTCCGGCGGCCGGTAGGCTACTATTATAAACCGTAACCACTACCTTTTTATAGCCCACATCCGTGGCTGAAGTGGTTAAATTGGCATTAACCAAGGTAACCGCAACCTGCCGGGAAAAAGCCGTGTAATTTCCCGTAAGGGAGGCCTTGGCCACATTGGCAATACACCCATAAGTGGTCGTCTGGAGTTGTTCCAGTTGCTCTGCAGCCAAGAAGGCGGCAGTGGCCGCAAGCTCCGGTTGACCACCCTTCAAAACCGAGTTAAAAAAAGGGCTTAAAAGCGGGGTTATCAGGATACCGGTCAGGACGATAAGCATCATAACCTCTATCAGGGTGAATCCGGAGAGAACTTCTCCTTTAATCCGTAGTCTTTTCATCCTGATTACATTTTTCCCCAAGAACTTTACCCTCAACATCCTGGTGAGCCACCACCACCACTTGTACTACCCCCAACGGTCACCTTGCCTGTATTCTGGGTGACCACGACCGACACCCCGCCGACTGTGATTGTGCTATCTGCTGTCAAACCCGGATCACCAGTGGTGCTGAAGGTAATGGTAGTGGTCGTAGTTGTAGTCACTCCCTGGGGAAGGGTCATGGTTTGAGGATTGGCGCCCGAAGGATCGATGACATAAGAATTGCTGCCGTTGGTGAATTGAATTTGATGAGAAGCTGTATCCGCCATGGCCAAATCCTGGGTCTTGCGGATATCGGCCGCCATCATCTGAGCCCCCTCATTGGCGGCGACGGTACTGGTAGTGATCAATCTGGGTACGGTCACAATAGCCAGGACGCCGACAATGGCCATGACGATAATCGCTTCGATAATGGTAAAGCCTTTGGACATCATGCCCTCCTTGGCCCAAAGCTCAAAAATTTTTCATTAAAGCCTTCGGCCATATAGAGATCTTGGATCAATTAACAATGTGAATTTCCGAATTATATCCCAGAAAAAAATGACAAACCATTTACGTTTAATTTTATCATATTCTATTCTACTTTGTCAACATATTTTGATAAGTTATATAATTTTACCTCCGTCTTTATCATTTAATGATGACGGGATTAACCACAGGGCTAAACTTTTATCAGCCTTCCATTCCCAATCCTTCATTGCATCCCTTTTGATAAATCCTCTTCTCAGCCTGTTGTGGACTTCAGCCTTCCCTTAGACAAAAAGAGATAAGAAAGGACATAGAGCAACAAGACCATCACCAACAGGGCCATAATCCCGGTCATAAAAGAAAGGGATTCCAACAACCCGCCAACTGGCGTCCACTTTAGTTATTGATGCCGGCCGGTTGTAGCCGTTGGCTAAATCTGGGGTGTTGGAACCAGCGCCGGAGTCGTTAGAAGCGCTACCCGATAAGGTCCCTATGGAAACCCTATTTCCGGCTGCGGCCCCGGTCAAATGGAAAGAATGGTGGCTTAGTGATGCGGATATTGGGCGGCTATGCTCCTGACTATTCTCGGCCTTGAAGGTCTCTATGCTCTGATAATGGGACTCTGTCGATTAAAACCTGGGAAGTGTCCCTTAATTTCTCCTCGTTATGAGGGCGGTTCTCAAGAAGGCGGAAGTTCCTGCCAGTAGACGTAGGTCTGAGCGGCAGTGGCGCCGGTAAGCGTATTGAAAGTTGAGACTCCTGTCCCGGCAGTGCCATCATAGCTGAACACGCTGCCGCTATTCATGGTAATATTTGCTGCCGCCAACCCGCCAGTCAGAGTTCCATTGATAGTCACGCTTAAACTGGGAGCATAGATATAACCCGTTAATGATCCGGTGCTATTGAAATTGAGTCCGGTCGTGACCATAACGAGGAGGTTGGCCGCCGAGCCACTGGTGTTAACCAAATCGCCTGAATTGACCGTAAAGGTGCCCACGTAAAGCGTCACCGGTCCACTTAGGGTAATGGTTACATTTTTGTTGATGCTTAAGGTGGAACAGTAATACGTTCCTGCACTCCATGTGGCATTAGAAGAAATGGCGCTGCAGGCGGTATCTCCGGTCGGCCCGTGACTTCCTGTCTTCAGTGATGAAGGCACGCTCACTGAGGGCATCGTTGTCGATTGGACGCTCTCAGCCGTGCAGGTGCAGGTACCGCTGTTTATCATGGCCTGAGTACAAGTCGTCGTACCGCATTTGACGGTTCCGTTGTCGGTGATAGTACTCGCCGTTGTACGCATTCCCGCACTATTACCAGGGCAGACGGCGATCTGCTCAACGACCCTGGTAGCCCCGGCAATCGCGGCCGTGGAACGGATGCGTTCCTGGCCTGTGAGGGCGTTGCCACTAAAATCTGTGGTATAGAGGGTCGTGGTGAAGGTCCCCCCTCCCAGAGAGACATTTGATTCTCCAGCATAAGGTGTTGAGCCGGAACAAGTCGTCGTATACTGGTATATCCCCCTCTCAAGTCCGCCCTCGGCAATAAACTGGGCCTGGACGGACAAGAGATGATTAGGGGTGCCGGCCATCTTGCTGCTGAAGAGGACGCCAATCACAACCCCGAGAGCACTGATCATAACAATAATTATTATGGCGGTTATAAGAGCAATGCCTGCGTTATTCTTCATAGCCTCCCCTTTCCCCTTAACGGGTTTTAGCGCCGCCCCTTAAAAAAACGGTGGTTTGTATCGATTCCGTTTCGTAGGTTCCCGCAAAGGTCGGTACAAACCGGATACTCCAGATATTGCTGGCCGCAGAAGGCGTGGCCCAACTTTGGTTGTAATACGTAAAGGTTAGAGAAGTTACGTTGGTTGCCAGGTCGTCTGCTGTTCCCGAAACAGTTCTCTTAAGCGTATTCGAAGCAACTGAATAGGTAATGGTGCCGGAGCCGGGATTATAAGAAAGCTGACTCGATGAATAGGAAGTTATGGTAGCCGGGTCTATGTCCCGTATCTCTCTGGCCATACGGTCCATGGCCAGCTCTGCCCGGGTATTCACATCCGTTACGTCCCTAACCCGAAAATAGGCGTTAACCCCGGACATAATCATAGGGGTAATGGCACCAGCGATCAGGCCGAAAACTATAATAGCCATTATGATCTCGATGAGGGTAAACCCTGCTTGTGAACTGTCCCTATCCTGTCTCACAGGTCACCAAGTATAATTCGCCACAAGAAGGACACCGCTGGCTACAGTCACACTGTTATGCGTGACCTGCACGGTAACCTGCTTGTAGGTCGTCTGGTCGGTATTAAACGGCCAGGCGCCTATGGTTGTCGTTCGTGCATACCCGCTGCCCAGGGATGGCTCGCTCGGATAATTACTCGAAATAATATAACTGAATCCCCTGGACGAGTTCCTCCGATCGGCGTAGACCTTCTCGAGTCCCTCCTGAACATACTGGGTCCCTATGGTAATTTCAAAAGGCTGAGGGCCGCTCCTCCGCGCTATAGAGGTTGAGAAAACGGAAATGAGGCCTACGACGGCGATCATGATAATGACCAAGGCCATAACGGTCTCAATGAGGGTAAACCCCGCCTGCCCCGCCCTTTTTCCTGGAAATAACGCTCCCCGGCCTCTTTGACCAACCAAGTCCCCCCAACCCCCCTTTCGTAAATAGGGGAACAAGAAGGGATTATCATTCAGTCCTATCTTGCTCAATCTCTTCATAGTCTTCCTAGTCAACTGACTTCTACCGACCCGGTATTCTCTATTACACTGATCGTTCTCGTATTCACGCCATCTGTAATGCTCACGGTAACGGTTCCGGTCATCAGCGTGGAATTCGTGGTACCATTATGCGGTTGCCCTAGACTATCAAAGGCAACATATCCATTAGTGAAATTATTGCTGGTAAAGGTTATGCCTGAAGTAAGGTTTTCGGTCTTAATGGCCGTCCAGGCACTGGAAGCGTATTGCGAAATCGTATAGGACGTAGTGCCAAAGAGAATTCTGTATCGGCCCCCCGTCGGGTTGGACTGAGTCATGGCCAGGGTTTGGGTATAACGGATGTCCTGGGCTATTTGATCTCTCTGAGCAAATAGGTCTATCGAGGATTGCCTTGACAAACTTACGATTGCCGCGGCAGCCAGGCTGCCGATAATGATTATCACTATAAGCAATTCAATAATGGTAAAACCTTTGGACATCATGCTCTCCATGGCTCAAAGCTCAAAAATCTTAACTTAAAGTCTTTGGCCGGATAGAGACCTTGGATCAACTAACAGTTTGAAATTCCTAATTATATCCAAAAAAAGTTGATATTATACCACTACCCTTTATTTAATATTTTATTCTATTTTACTCTTTTGTAAATATATTTTAATACATTATATAATTTTACCTCCGTCTTTATCATTTAATGATGACGAGATCAACCACAGGGCTAAACTTTAATGAGCTTTCCATTCCCAATCCTTCATTGCATCCCTTTTGATAAATTCTCTTCTCAGCCTGTTATGGACTTCAGCCTTCCCTTAGACAAAAAGAGATAAGAAAGGACATAGAGCAACAAGACCATCACCAACAGGGCCTTAATCCCGGTGATAAAAGAAAGGGATTCCAACAACCCGCCAAAGGCCGCCCCCTGCAAGGCGGGAATAAAATTTTGGGCTCGAAAGGCCTTATACCAGATAACGGAATCGGAAAACCTGCTTACTAGGTCGGTAATATTTCTAACTGGTCCGAAGCGGCGAAAGGGCGATGATAAGCAGCATACCGATAGTAAGAAGCACCTTATCCTTCTTCTTGGAAAAATAACAACCCAGCCCGATTCCCAAAAAACAGGCCAGTAAAACCAAATTATCCAGGTCAGCAAAGATCCTGACTTCGGTCGATATTTAGCGTATCAACAGGATTTCTAAAAAAAGCATAACAAAACTGACCAAGAACAATTTCAGATTATGGATGGGCCTTAACCCTCCTCCGGATCGTTTGATAAAAATTTAATTTTTAAGAGTTATTTATTCATCGCCTTCTTTTATAAATAATCACGGTTTTATCTCCCCACACAGGGCGAGGTAAGGTGACGATTTTATAAACATAATAATTTTTATTGAACCAGTCCGATGGATTCAGACTTTTTATGGAAAAAAGAGGCATGGATACCACCCATGCTGAATGGACCTGTTTTAAAAATGGTGCGGATATGGCGCCTATAGCGGGTCTCAGCCTTTGATCAGCCGGAACCGGCAGAAAGGGATGGGCTTCAGGACTAACCAGGCCGCAGGCATCATAAATAACCCCTTTAAAATAAAATCCCAAGGCCCCCACTTCGGGGGCGGCTACTGTATCCGTCGGAAGGGCTTCTCGATTTAAAATCTGGGCCGCCTGCTCATAGGCCAATATCCGCCAGCGAGAAGGATCCGCCTTAATGAACAGACTGGGAACTTGGATGGCACTAGAGAGGCCCCTTGGTTTCACCAGTAGATACGGCAGTAAAGTGGTATAAAGCAACCACCCCAGCCCGGCTGTCCAGATGAGCCAACCAACCAGCCCGGTATAACGTTTGGATGATTGGACAAATCTTTTACCGGCAAAATAAAAACCGAGCATGAGAGTAACCATCGTAAGCATGAAAATAGGAGGCCAATACCAATTGAAAAAAAGAGGATTCCCGAGGTCATAGGCAATGATGAAAAACCAAAATAGCAATATGAAATACCCTCCGGAGTACTTTTTAATTGTGGGACTGAAAAGAGTGATAAACGAAGCCCCAATTAAAAGTCCCCAGATCATTTCGATTTGTAAATAAGACGGGATGATCGATTTGAAAGCCGTTGCCGAAATAATCATGCTTTGACTGATGCGGGCTAAAGCCGCTCCCTTGGGCAGAAAATAAATGGGTTTGGCCTTGGCAATCAGCGATAAGGGAACAGGGTTCCCATAGTACTGCCAGGAAAAAATGACCCAAGGCAGCAAGACAAGGGAAAAAGATAACAGCGTTTGCCTAAGTTCCCTGGGACGATTTCGAAACTGCAAAATTACTATGGGCAGGATCAACAGTCCTTCAGGACGGGCCAATACAGATAGACCGCAGAAGATGCCAGCCCAAATCGGTTGCTTATAGGCCATACCGAGAAGGACCAGGACCAGCAAAGTTACAAAAAGAAAGGATTCCATCCCTCCGCCGGAAATGGATAATAAAAAAGGATTGAGTAAAAAAGCTAAACTGCCCAAAAGCGCCAGAGGGCGGCTATCGGTAATTTTCCGAAGGAAAAAGTAAAGGACGAGGCCTGCCGAACCAAAATAGACGGCGTTAAATCGAACCGCCAGATCAGGAATGGTCCATCCCGGCAATACCCATTTCAATAAGACCAGACAAATCAAATAAAGCGGTGTAGTGCTTCCAAAGACCCTTTGACCCTCATTGTAAACCAAACTCTTCCCGGCCAGTAAGTTGAGAACATAGCGAAAAGTGATAAAGCCATCATCATAAGGGAGGACCGGCATTTTCCAATGGACCAACACCACCCCGGCGAGGCCCAAGCCCAATATCGTTATCACGGCGTATTGGCCCGCTTTGTTTTGCCGGCCAGGGTTGGCATTTTTATCAGCGAGTAATTCCAGTCGTTCCTTTTCCCTAAAGGAAATTTTGGTTAGAAGCCAATGCCAGGATTGAAGAATTATATTCAACATTAATTGTAAAGAGCCACAGAGCTCAGGTGTTATCTTTTTTGAGTTTCTTTCTTTTCAGATAAAAAAAGAGCATGATTCCCAAAAGAGTAGTCAAACTGATTCCTAACCCGCAATAAACCGAAAGAGGTTGGTATCGAAAATGAATTTTATGTCGGCCTGGGCTGAGGGCCACGGCCCGGAAGGCATGATTGGCACGATATATTTTTTCTTTCTTCCCGTCAACCCAAACCTTCCAGCCGGGATAGTACGTTTCACTCAAAAAAAGCAGGCGCGGCCGGGCACAGGAAACATCGAGATCCATTTGATTCAACCCAAATTTTACCAAGCGGACACTGTCATTCTCGGGGGCCAATCCCTTGGCTGAAGGGGGCGGATCAGGGACTTCCTCCAAAAGAACTGTTTGGGTCGGGTCAAACCCTTTCTTTTTTAATAAATCCATTCTCTCTTTCCCATTCTTAACCACCCAATACTTGGAGACTAAAAAGGCCTTGGGCAACACGGCCTTATTTTCGTAAAGATGGGATACTATCATTTTAATTTTCGGAGGATGGGAAAGGGGTTTTTTAGAAAGATCTTCCAGCAGTACATAGGATTCTCCCTTGCGAATCAACTTCAAAGACGGATCTTGAAGGGCCTCATGCCAGAGGAGAAATTTTACATTCATCAACCTTAAAATATCCGTGGCTCCAGGATTGGAAGCCTTGTCGAAATAGAGTATGGCCAGGAGATCATAATACGGTTGGTAGGTCATGACCCCGAAGCCCGCACTGTTATAGATTCTGTGGATTAAGGGGAAGTCAAAATAAAAACATTCTTTCAAAATAAAATCGGCGACTCCTTCCATCCCCATTCTTTTAGGAAACATGGCCTTGACCATCACTGGATCTGAAAATATCCGATTTTTTTTAGGATCGGAAAGAACGGCCCTCAGATTGGGACTCAGAGAATAAAAAGCCTTTTGATCAATGAGCCGGTAAAAACCCCAGTTGGCCAGGAAAAGATCCAAGGTTAGTAAGGTAATCAAAATGGCCTGGCTCCATTTAATAGAAATCTTCCGATCAGCCAAAAAGATAACAAAAATAAAAGTCAGCAAGGCAAAAAAAGAAAAACGTTCCAGGTTGTGAAGATTTAACACCCATGGCCTGGCATAGCTCATTGGAAATGAATGCTCCAAAAAGGAGAGGAGAGGATCTCGGAAGAGAGAAAGGAACAACAATATTAAGACGAATAAAAAGGCCAGAAGCAGGGAAGCTCTTTTAAGGGTTGAAAATTTTTTTTGCGGATCTTCTTTAAGGCGATCAGACAAGACATCCCAGCCCAATCCGGTCAACAGGCAAATAAAAATATTGCCAAAGAAAAGAAATTTAGCCGGATAACGGATCGTATGGAAACCAGGGACCATAGTATAGAGCACACGATAGAAAGGGGTATTCCTTCCCAGGGCCAGGAGCAATGACAGCACAAGAAAAAGACCGAACCACCCCTTTCTACGATCTCGTCCTAAAAAAAAGAAAAGAACCATTAGGAAAGGGATCAATCCCAGATAAATGCTTTTAAGATAGTTTTGATCCGTATCGTAAAACCCCATCCCTCGCCAAAAAAAATCGGGAAGGAAGAGATAGAGGAGATCCCGCCACCCCAGGGACCACCGGGTGGCTTCTTGATAAGAAAACCCCAGGTGGCGATCGGAGTGTCCGACCATTTCCCAAAAAGGGAGAATCTGAATGGCCCCCAATCCCAAGAACAGAAGAAATACTGCTCCTACCATCTGAAAACGCCATTTCCAAGGGGCATAACTGTGCTTGGGTAAAAGGGCCTGTGGACACAGGGCTAAAAAAATAATCATGGCCTGGGTTATAAGAAAGACCTCTATTCCTCCGCCTAAAAATTGGACCAGGATGGTTAAGCTGGAGAGTAGGGAATATTTCCATGACCTTCGACGAAGAGCGCGGAGAAAGAAAAAAAAGATAAGAGGAGTCCAGGTAACGGATTGGAGGGTATTCAAGACATTATGGATGGAAAGGAGAAAGCCCCCCAGGGTAAAGGAAAGGCAGGCCAGGATCCCGGCCGTCCGGCTGCCCCCCAATTCCCGGGCCAATAAATAAACAAACCAGCCGGAAAGAAAGAAATGCAGCACAATGGTCAGATTAAAAGCAAAGTTAATGGGAAGTATCAGAAGCAGACCATTGGGTGGATAAAGGATACTGGTCTGCAAAGAAGCAAATAGGGGCTGGCCTGAAAAAGAATAAGGGTTCCATAAAGGCAGCCCACCGGCTTTAACGGCCTCGACCCAGAGCTTAAGATTAGGGAAAAAAAAGATGGGCAGGTCCCGCTCGACCATGAGCTTGGATGGGCTCAAGGCCTCCCAGAAATAGAGGATGACTAATCCGATGAACCCTATTAAAAAAAAGGCACCGATTCCGTGTTCTTTTTTCATAAAAAAAGGGCCGCAAGAAGAGGGTACGGCCCTTTTAGATACTCCTCTAAAATAAGTTAGGGGGTATGGGTGGAAACCTGATTCGGGTTAGTAAATGCCCAGGTATAGATTGTGCTGCCGATGGTCGCTGCAAAACCGGTCGCATTTGCCACCGCCCCGCCGGTATCAGACATATAGGTAAGCACGACGGTCGGGGTAAGGCCCGAGGTGGCGGTACTGTTAACTACGTAATCGGCATAGGCAATAGCTGCAGCGGCCTTCAAGCCACCGGTCATCCCGTTGGCAGCGGCTGCATTGGCCTTAGCAGTCATGTCGATGTATCTTGGAATAGCTACGGCGGCCAAGATGCCGATGATGACAATGACGATGATCAATTCGATCATGGTAAAACCTTTTTGATTTTTAATCATTTTTTCACCTCCTTTCGCCTAACATGACAATGAATAATTTTTGATGCCGATTCTTATATTGTATAATAACTTCCCGCAAACAGATTGATCCTACGTTTCAAATAATATCATTAGTCGATGCTTATAACACATCCAATAATTAATTCAAGTAAAAAAGATCCCCCCCTATCCCCCACCTTTGACCATTTTGCCCATGTCCCACATGGGCATGAAAACGGCCAAGGCCAGGAAAGCAAGCATGCCTCCCATGAGAACAATGATAAAGGGTTCGATCAGGGAAGAGAAAGTTTTGATGGCCGTATCCACTTCCTTATCATAAAATTCAGAGACCTTTTCCACAATCTCATCCAGGGTGCCGGAGGACTCCCCCACAGAAAACATCTGGTAAACCAAAGGAGGGAATATGGATTTGTCTTTCATTTTCTCCGATAAAGTCCCCCCTTCCTTGACCGATTGTTGAATGGTCATAATAATATTGGAGATAAAAACATTTCCCACCGTAGAAGCGGAAATAGCCAGGGTCTCCAGCATCGGAAGACCGCTGCGGTTTAAGGTTACAAACATCCGGGTAAATCGGGACATGGCAATCTTAGTATTAAGAGGTCCGATGATCGGCATCTGAATTTTGAATCGATCGAAAACTAATCTACCGGCTTCGGTTCGAATAAACCATTGGAATCCGGCGATTACCCCGATAATCACCCCAAAAATCAGATACCAGTAAGTGGAAAAATAATAATTCATGACCAGCATCATGCGGGTGGGCAGGGGCAGCGTGGTCTTAAACCCTTTAAACATAATGGAAAATTTAGGAATGATGAAATAAACGGCAAAGAAAAAGGCCCCGATCAGGCCTCCTATGACTATCTTGGGATATCGGGTGGCCGCTTTAATACGGGCCTTAGTCTCTATTTCGTTTTCTAAAAAGAAAACGATCCGGTTCAGGACTTCATCCAGCTTTCCGGAAGCTTCTCCGGCCTGAACCATGTGTATATAAATAACTGAAAATATTTTAGGATAGCGAGAGAGGGCGACGGATAAAGGGTCTCCCTCCTTTACCCGTTCCAAAACATCCAGGAGGGCATCTCTCAACAGAGGGTTTTTACTTTGTTCGGCAAGAATGGAGAGGCCGGTGGTAATGGGGATACCGGCCCGCATTACCGTTGCCAATTGGCTGGTGAAAAACAAAAGTTCTTTGGGCTTAACCTTTTTGAATTTATCCAAAAAAGCAAAGGATATTTCTTTTCCCAAACCCGCCGCTTCCTTCGGTCCTGCTGAGCTCGGGACTGCTTTTCCTGCCGTGGCCTGTATTTGTACCGGGATATATCCCATGCCCCCGATCTGGCTGGCGATATCGGCCCGGTTAGGACCTTCCATCTGCCCGGTAATGAGTTTCCCCCCTCGATCTCTGGCTTTATAAAAGAATTGGGGCATTGCTCGGCCTCTACCAAATAAATCCTTGATTTAAACTATTAAGATGTGTTAAATAAGTCTTAATAAGGAGGATGCCTTATGACGAAAGATGCTATCAAATTGGTCCAATGTCTTCTTTCCAAGAAAAAGGGCGCCAAGAAAAAAGCCGAAGCCCGGTTCATCCCTTATCAAGAGTTTGATTTATGGAAGTATTATATTTCCAACCAATATGAAGTAACCGTCTCGGAAGAGGACATTTATCTTTGGATACCTCAAAAAGAATTCGAAAGAAAACAGGCCAGCCTTGTCCATGTTGAGTGGATTCCGGTTCACAAAATTACCCTTTATTTCTTTCTGAAAAATGAGGGTGTCCTCGTCCCCGTAACCCGTTTTTTTCAGGAATCGGACTATCCAAAAGTAAAGCCCCTTTTCTTAAAACACTTCGAAGAATTTCAAGATGAAACCCATATGACCAAGGTCCTGGAACACATCCAGGAAGAAAAGGGCGTTTGCCTGAAAAATATTTAAAACGAAAATAGGGTTCGAGGATTCCAGGATTCGAGGGTTCAAGGGTTTTAATTTCTAAGCCTTTCACTCCGCCCTGCGGTCCTTGACCCCGGGATTCCTTGAATCCTTTTTTATGCTTTGCAGATGGTCTTTTTTGTTCGCCCCACATCTCGGCTCACTCCCACCCCTTTGAGGCGAGACCCATTTTCCTCGGCTGGTCAGACATACGTTGCTTCCTTGGGGGTCACCCGGTTAAGTTCCTCCACCGTAGTGATCCCGGCCAACACTTTGGTGATCCCGTCTTCCCGTAAGGACTTCATCTCTTGTTTCAGGCGGGCATACTCTTCGATTTCGCGTTGGTTTGCTTTCTGAATGATCATCTCTTTCAGCTCTTTGTCCACTACTAAAATTTCAAAAATCCCCAGCCGGCCCTTATAGCCGGATCCTTTACAGAAGGAACACCCCTTTCCTCGATGCAAGACTACCTCTTGATCGGTTGAAAGTCTTAATTCTTTGAGCTCCGCTTCAGAAGCGGTGTAGGGTTCTTTGCAGCGGGAACAAATGAGCCGTACTAATCGTTGGGCAATGACCCCTTCCACGGAAGAGGAGATCAAGAAGGCATCCACTCCCATATCGGCTAACCGAATCAAGGAACTGGGGGCATCGTTGGTGTGGAGGGTTGAAAGGACCAAGTGGCCGGTCAGGGCGGATTGAATGGCGATTTCCGCTGTTTCAAAATCCCGGATCTCTCCCACCATGATCGCGTCCGGATCTTGCCTGAGGATGGAACGTAAACCTGCGGCAAAGGTCAGCCCGGCCTTGATGTTGATTTGGCACTGACGAATCATATCCAAACGGTACTCCACCGGATCCTCAAGGGTAACAAAATGTTTTTCCGGCGAGTTAATGGTATTTAAAACAGCATATAAAGTAGTGGTCTTGCCGCTGCCGGTTGGTCCGGTAACTAAAATAAATCCATAGGGTTTTTGAATCAAATACCTGACCTTTTCCATGTCCCGAGGGAGAAAACCCAGGTCTTCAAGACTAATGATAATGCTGGATTGATCCAGGATTCGCATGACCACATTTTCCCCATAAATAGTCGGGAAGGTCGAAACCCGGGAATCGATCACCTGGTTATCCATGGTGAACTTAAAGCGACCGTCTTGCGGAAAACGCTTTTCGGAGATATCCATTTTACTCATGATCTTGATTCGGGAAATGACGGGGGCAATAAATTTAGGTCCCAAAGAGGAGGTTTCCTTTAAAATACCATCGACGCGGTACCGAATCCGCAAGGCCCTCTCGTCCGGCTCTAAATGGATGTCGCTGGCTCGTTCTTTAATCGCTTCAGAGATAATTAAATTGACTAATTGACTGATCGGGCCTTCATCAATAATGGCCCCCTCTTCACCTCCTGTTTCGGTTGACTCCTCTTCATCGGCATAGATTTGTAAATCTTCAGGGGCCGTTTCGATCTTGTCCATCAAAGAGGTCTCATAGAGTGTTTCCAAGGCAGTAAGAATATCTTGTTCAGAAGCAATCACCGGCTCAATCTCCAAACCGGTTTTAAAAGCCAGGTCATCCAGGGCAAAGATATTTAAAGGATCGGCCATGGCCACCATGAGGACTTGGCCCATCTGGGCCAAAGGGACCACTAAATGTCTTCTGGCCACCTTTTCGGGGATTAGCTTGGCCAACGAACGGTCTATTTTTTCCTCTTTGAGGTTGACATAATTGAGCTTGAGCTGATGGGCCAGTGTTTTAATTAAGTTTTCTTCGGTGATGAAGCCTAAGCGGATCAAGGACTTCCCCAACCGCTCTTTGGTCCCTTTTTGGGCTTCTATGGCCACAGTCAACTGATCCGGAGTAATCATGCCGGCCTGGATTAAGATATCCCCTAATCTCTTTTTTTCTTTTTGCATGGTTTATTTATCCGAAAAAAAGTCGGATTCTTCTTGTTTAATATTCCGCTGAAAACCGGAATCTAATATTATTAATTACATAACTTAAGCCCCTTGTCAATACTCAAATAAGATTATGGTTTAAAGGATCGCCCGCTTCTCTCCCACCAGGCCCGGGCCTCACCAACCACAAAAAGCGACCCGGTAATGAGTATTAAATCCTCCGGGCCGGCCTCTTGCAGAGCCTGGGCTACGGCCAAAGGGATGTCAGGAACAACAAGCGTGCGCCTTCGATTACCTTTGATAATTCGCTTTAAATATTCCGGGTCAGCCGAACGGTCATATTCGGCCCGGGTCAAAATAAGCTGGTCGGCCAGGGGGATTAAACAATTCAGGGTTTGTTTGATGTTCTTATCCTTCATCATGCCGAAAACTATTAATAATTTTTTAAAAGAAAAGACCTTGGAAAGGGCTTCGGCCAAGGCTCTCATGGCCCCAGGGTTATGGGCCCCATCCAGGACGATCCATGGTCTTTCGGACAACACCTCCATCCTTCCCGGCCAGGTCACCTTGTTCAGACCTGCCCTTATTTTTCCATCCGGGACAGGGTATTTTTCCTGCAACAATTCAACCACGGCCAACGCCAATCCGGCGTTTTTGATCTGATGATCACCCAGCAGAGCCAAATGAAGCCCTTTTAATTGGGGATTGGCGGATCGCGGATTGCGGAGCAACCGATAACTGTTTCATCGTCCCTCGTCCTTCGTCTTTTGTCTTTTTTGCATTATTCCTTTTGTTCCTTGTATCCTTTCCCACTCCAAACTCCGAACTTCGAACTCCGAACCGATCTGTCGGTATTCCAAAATAATTAAAGATCCCGTTGCTTCACTTTTCTCGCCCTGAAATCCCGGCCGGCCAAAACCATCGGGGCCTGTCTTTCCCGGCAAATACTTTCGATCTGTTCCTGGATTTTTTTTTGTCCGATACCGGTTACCAAAGGCACTCCCGATTTAATGATTCCGGCCTTTTCCTGGGCAATTTTTTCAAGGGTCCTTCCCAGATGGTCCTGATGCTCCAACGAGATGTTGGTGATGACCGTTATCAGGGGTTTTATAATATTCGTGGCGTCCAATCTTCCCCCCAGACCTGTTTCCATAACAGCCAGATCAACTCTTTCACCGAAAAAAATAGATCAGGGCCATGGCCGTTACGAACTCAAAAAAAGTAGGAGGTTCTTCAGCCTTGACCTTTTCTTTGATCTCCCTGATCAGCTTAAGGGTTTGGGCCTTGGAGATCATCCGGCCGTTGATCTGAAAACGTTCCCGAAAATCAACCAGATGAGGGGAAGTAAACAATCCGACTTTATAACCGGCAAGGCTGTAAATGGATGACAACATGGCTGCAACCGAACCCTTGCCGTTGGTACCGGCGATATGAATACAGTTCAGCGCCTGATGAGGATTATTAAAGGCCTTAAGTAAATTTTCGGTTTTGGACAGACCGAATTTGATCCCAAATTTTTGTAAATGATACAAGTGGGACAGGGCTTGATCATAGCCTTGGTCATAGCTTAACCGTTCAAAAGGAAGGCCCGCCATATCAGGCATCCCCCTTTTCCAAACGGGCATAATCCAGGTGCAACACCTTGGACCCATAGCGTTTAAAAAGAACCCGGACCTTTCTCTCTTTCGGAGGCTCTTGGATTACCCCGTTGCCGAAGATGGGATGAAAGACTTTCGTCCCCATTGAAAAACCGTCATCATTTTCTTTGGGAAATTTCACTAACCTGAGGCGAATAACTCTCGTTTGAATGATTAAGAACCGGCCTCCCCCTTTCTCGGCAGCAGATCTTCGGGAATATCGGCGATAAAATGACACAGGTCATTCTTCTGCCAGCCTCCGCCTCTATAAGAAAGGGCCTGAGGGTAAGTCAAAAAAAGTCTCTCCTTGGCCCGGGTGATGGCCACATAGAGTAAACGTCTTTCTTCTTCCATTTCCTCGGGGTCCATCATGGACTGGGATGAAGGAAACCGGCCTTCCGTAAGCCAAATGATAAAGACGATCCTCCACTCCAGACCCTTGGCCGAATGAACTGTGGACAGGGTCAAGCAATCTTCTTCCCGATCTTCCGGCTCTTCATAGACCTCCAGGCTCAAATCCCCCAGCAAGGCCTCCGTCTCGGAATAATTATAACTGAGTCGAATAATTTCTTCGATCTCTTTTTCTCTTCGCTGGGGTTCTTCGTACAGGCCGGGCAGAAGATTTTTATAATACTCCCAGATCGACTCCAAGGCCTGAGTCGGGGTCAATAGAGGTTGCTCGACCAATCCCTGAAACAAAGCGGAAAAATCCTTAAGCTGGGATTTCAAACGGGGATAGCTCGAAAGACAGGTCAGCCTTGCTCCCCAGTCCGAACAACCCATCACTTGTCTTATGATCTCCTGAGCCCTTTTGGGACCCAGGCCTTCCAGAAGTTTCAAAATCCTTTCCCAGGCCAGAACATCCCTGGGGTTATGGACCACTTTTAAATAGGACAAAAAATCTTTAATATGCGCCCCTTCGATAAAACGACGTCCCCCGTATTTCTTGAAAGGAATGCCCTCCTTTTGGAGAAAAACCTCCAGATTGAATGAATGGTGACCGGCCCGAAAAAGAACGGCCATTTCCGGCCAGGGGATCCCCTGGTCATGAAATTCCTGAAGTTGCTGGGAGACAAATTGAGACTGGGCTTCTTCGTAAGGCAGTTCGATACAGTAAGGAGGCTCCCCTTTTTTAAAACGGGAAAAGAGACATTTGCTGTATTGTTCCTTGGAAGAACTGATCATCCGGTTGGCCAGGTTCAGAATCGGCTGAGAACTTCTAAAATTTTCTTCCAGCTTGATCACCCGGGTCCCGGGAAATTGGTTGGGAAAATCGAAGATATTTTTAAAGTGAGCGCCGCGAAATCCGTAGATGGATTGGGAATCGTCACCCACCACCATAATGTTCCCCTGGGCCAGGTGACGGACCATTTCGGCCTGAAGCAGGTTGGTATCCTGATATTCATCCACCAGGACATACTGATAAAAAGAGGATAATTTCCGGACTACCCTGGATTCCTGTCGGAAAAGAAGCAGGCATTGGGTTAAAAGGTCGTCATAATCCAACAGGCCGTGCTGTCTTTTAAAATCTTCATAGTCTGTGTGTATTTCCTTGAGCTTGGCGATCGAGAAGTCCCATTCTCGAAATAAAAATTGGAGAGTCCATCTTCGAAGGTTTGCCCCCGGTTGACCAAACGGCTAAGCAGTTCCATAAATTCTTTTTTGCCCGGGGTATCCTTCTCTTTCTCCCATTTTTTGGTTTTGATGATCTTGCCAACAAGATCTTCGCTGTCTTTTCGATCCAAGACGGTCAAAGGTTTTTTAAGACCGATAGCCTCCCCGTAAATCCTCAAAATTTTATAGGCCAGAGAATGGAAAGTCCCCCCGGCCACTTCCTGGCAGGATCGGTTAAGCATTTGCTTCCACCCGATGAAGCATCTCCTGGGAGGCCTTGCGGGTGAAGGTCAGAAGGAGTATCCTTTCCGGTGGAATCCCGTTTTCAACCAACCAGGCCACCCGATAAACCAGGGTTCGGGTTTTCCCGCTTCCGGCCCCGGCGATAATCAAGGTCGGGCCGTCGGGCAGCGAAAACCGCTTCCAGTTGGGCCTTGTTCAGATTTTTTTGATAATCGATTTTCCTCATGGCCTCTTCATTTCACAATCTCAGACTTTATCATTTCCCATAGGCCCTCAGGCTTGTCTCCATTCCACAATCCGAAATTTTACTATGTTGTATCCTCTTACTAAAAAAAGAGGAATCTGTAAACTCCGAAATAGTTCATTCAGTCCATGATTTCGAGTAGCGCTTTAAAATTCAGATTTGGAATTACTTACTCGGGATTATAGAATTATTTTCATTCTACGAGAGGAGAACGGTATGAACGGAAGAGATGACAGTACGATCTATTTTTTTACGTCAGCGTCCCGGGCTCGCTTTATCCGATGCTGGAAGAAGGGGTTCAAGTGTTCGTAAGGAGCGGTTGCGTTTTCGAAGGTTGCGGGCTCGTGACCTGGATTGCGAGTTTCAGCGTTCTCTCATCAGCCCTTATCGGTTTTATTAAACTCGGCTTTCCTTCCCTTATTGTCCGGCTTGAACCTTCAGCGACAAACCGGGCTGCTCGACTTTTAACCCTTCAAAAGATAAGGATGTTTGCAAAGAAGACCGGAAGTATAATTAACGATTTCTAAGATCCCCTTATTTCAAGGAGTCGGGAAGCGTTTCCACAAAGGCCCTGATCTCATCCCGCACTCGACGATAAGGTATCATGGCCTCATCATTGCTTTTGGCCTGAGCAGCCAGGACCGGAGGATCCTCAAAACCCCTATGGAGTAATTTCGTTTTTGCCGGAAAGAAGGGGCAGGACTCCCGGGCGTTGTCGCACAAGGTCACCACGAAATCAAATTCCATATCACCAAGTGAATTTATATCTTTGGCTTTTTGGTGAGAAATATTAATACCCGTTTCCGCCATGACCGTAACCGCTCTCGGATCCACTCCTTTGGGTCGAATCCCGGCCGAAAAAGGCTCCAACTGATCCCCCTTCAGTGCTCGAGCCCAGGCCTCGGCCATTTGACTCCGGCAGGAATTGCCGGTGCATAGAAAAAGAATTTTCGGTTTTTCCTTCACGAAAATACCCTGTCTTTTTTCTTTGAGGTTCTTTCCCTCTCGCCTATTTCCTCCGGCCTAACTTCTGCCTCATGGTTTACAACTGACGTGGCACACCCCGGTGGGCGTCTCCAGCGCATAGGGAAAATATTGTTTCTTAAACCAGAGGGCTACATTGACCAGGCTGATCAGGACCGGCACTTCAACCAGAGGGCCGATGACGGCGGCAAAGGCCGCACCGGAGTTGATGCCAAAGACTGCTACGGCCACGGCGATGGCCAGCTCGAAATTATTAGAGGCAGCGGTAAAACTCAAGGTGGCGGACTGCTCGTAAGTTGCCTTGACTTTTATGGACAGATAAAAGGAAATGAAAAACATGATCACAAAATAAATGACCAGGGGCAAGGCGATGCGCATCACATCCAGGGGCAATTGGACGATGTATTCCCCCTTGAGGGAGAACATGACGATGATGGTAAAGAGCAGGGCGATCAGCGTAATGGGGCTGATTTTGGGGATGAATTTTTCATGATACCAGGTCTTGTCCTTGATTTTGATCAGGGTGAATCGGGTGATGATCCCGGCGATAAAAGGGATGCCCAGATAGATAAATACACTTTTAGCGATCTGGCCGATGGAGATGTCAACTACTGTGCCTTTCAAGCCGAACCAGCCCGGCAGGATGGTGATAAAGATATAGGCATAGAGGGAGAAAAAAAGGACCTGGAAGATGGAATTGAAGGCCACCAGACCGGCACAGTATTCGGTGTCCCCGGAGGCCAGTTCATTCCAGACGATGACCATGGCGATGCAGCGGGCCAGGCCGATCATAATCAGGCCCACCATGTATTCAGGATAGCCAGCTAAAAAAACAATAGCCAGGAAGAACATAAGTATAGGGCCGATGACCCAGTTCTGGACTAGAGAGAGCGTAAGTACCTTATAATTTTTAAATACTTCCCCCAGATCTTCATACTTGACCTTGGCTAAAGGAGGGTACATCATAAGGATTAGGCCGATGGCAATGGGGATATTTGTAGTGTCATATTGGAAGAGATTCCAGAAATGAACCACTTTGGGATAGAGATATCCTGATCCTACACCAATAAACATAGCCAAAAATATCCACAGCGTCAGAAACCGATCCAGAAAAGATAACTTCTTTACAGCAACGGCTTGTTCCATTTCTTCCTCCTTCAGAGATACAGAATCTTTTGCAATGATTTATTCCACGCTAAGATAAAAAATAATCCAATTTTTATTTAATCCATTCCTTTATTTCTTCCGGTTTCGGAATTTTGCCTACGGCTTTGACGACACCATCCACGACCAAAGCCGGTGTGGACATCACCCCATAGGACATGATTTTTTGAATATCCTCAATCTTGGCAACTTCTACCTCATTACCGCTCAGCTTGACCGCTGCCAATACATTTTGATATAACTTAGTGCAATTGGCGCAACCCATTCCAAGTACTTCGATCTTTTTCATGACTCTTTACCTCCTCTTTATAAAACGGCATTGAACAGATAGCCGATGATGATAATCGCCACAGAGACAATCCCGACGAAAATAGCAATCAACTTCGGTTTAATAACCTTGCGCAGGATAATCAACTCGGGCGTCGATATGGCCACAAAGGACATCATAAAAGCCAGCGCCGTGCCCATAGGAAGTCCTTTTTCTACCAGGGCTTGAACGATAGGGATTGTCCCAGCGGCGTTAGAGTATAAGGGAATGCCGATAAGAACCGCCACAAACACGGCAAATGGGTTGCCGGGCCCTGCGTATTTTATAATAAAATCCATAGGAACATAACCATGAATCCAGGCCCCTAATCCAATGCCGATAAGAACGAACAACCATACCCGTCTGAGTATATCTTTCGTATAGTCACGAGCG
Source organism: uncultured delta proteobacterium (assembly GCA_963802945.1). GTDB lineage: Bacteria > Desulfobacterota > RBG-13-43-22 > RBG-13-43-22 > RBG-13-43-22 > RBG-13-43-22. The sequence continues at coordinate 337,372 of CAWDKY010000017.1, read as the reverse complement.
TATTCCAGCCTTTCTTTCCAGGTAGGAACGGACATTTCCGCTTCACCCATCTTGATCCGGTAAACATATTCTTCAACCAGATGCTCTAATTTCAATTTTCCGATAACGATACCGGCAAAAAAGGCCATAACAACCCCTGTAGCGGTATAGAGAAGGGCAATCTTCCATCCAAACAAGCCCCAGAGCATGACCAGAGCCACTTCATTTACAGTCGGTGAGGAAATAAGAAAAGAGAAAGTTATGCCTAAAGGCAGACCCGATTCGATGAAGCCGATAAACATCGGTACGGCGGAGCAGGAGCAAAAGGGCGTAACGATGCCCAATAAAGCTGCCAGAAAGTTTCCTACATACTCCCTTCGATGACCAAGCAGTTTACGTGAGCGCTCAGGGGGAAAGAAACTCCGTATGATCGCCACTACAAAAATAATTACTATGAGGAGCAAAAAAACTTTTATAGTATCATAGAAGAAAAAGTCTAAAGATTCTCCCAACCTGGTCCCAGACTGAATTCCTATCCACTGATAAACCAATAAGTCGGCCAAATATTTAATCATAAATCATTCCTTGTCGGCAGATTACAATTTCGCCATTAATTTATTTTGTTCTTGCATCTGCCTCTTCAAAATTTTATTTACCCGATCCAGGAGGTCGAAAATCTGCGGATCTTGAATCTTCAACATGACCTTCACTCCGTCCTTGCGTGAAGAAATTAATCGGGTTTTCTGCATCAGGGAAATATGTCTGGAGATGTTGGATTGCTCGCCGTTAATAACCGGCACGATCTCGCAGATGCACCGCTCCCCTTCACGTAAGCATTCGAGGATTTTCAATCGAGTGGGCTGGGCCAGGGCCTTTAAAATTTCTGCCTCCAAGGCAATGATTCTATCCTCCATATATTTTCCTCCATGCAATTATGATTATATAATCATATATTCATTATTTGGCAATGTCAAGCTATTTTTGGCCCAGCAATGATCACCATTTTTTTGCTTGACAAATTATGAGCATATGCTTATAATTAGTTTTAAAATTGGAAGGATTATTAAATCGGCGAATAAAAAAATCGCTGACGTTCTCGTTAATGGGAAGGCACTAAAAATAGAAGGTGGAGAGATTTCAATCAAAGAAACCAAACAATTGAAGTGTCAACAATGCCGTAAAATATTTAATGTTTTCTGCGAAGCGCAGGATACGACCATATGCCCGCATTGTAAAAGGCGGACGTAAAAAAAATTCATTAAAAAAAGGAGTACGTCATGAAAATAGCATTACCTTCATGTCAGGATCAGGTGGATGAACACTTTGGGCATTGCGAATGCTTCACGGTTTTCACTATTGGTGACAAAAACAAAATACTTTCAGAGGAAAGGATTACACCTCCGGCTGGTTGTGGCTGTAAATCAGATATTGCTCAAATATTGGCACAAATGGGTGTAAAATATATGCTGGCCGGCAATATGGGACAAGGAGCAGTAAATGTTTTAACCAGCCACGGCATCCAGGTTTTGCGAGGATGTTCCGGCAATGTAAAAAATGTTGCCGAAAGTTGGCTCACAGGCAAATTGAGCGATTCCGGAATTGCCTGCAGTCAACATGAGCACGGATGCCATGAAGGATAATATAGAGTTTGATGACCTGCCTTTTTAATGCTGTATAATAAAGGTTGCGTTCTATTGTCTATTGACCGAGGGTTTCATGAAATCTGTTCAGGTAAAAAGAAAAACCAAGATAGTATGGACCATTGTTGGTTTTCTGGTTGCCTCTCTTTCCTTATCTTTTTACTTGACCTACGCCGGCGAAAGCAGTTGCGTGAAATGCCACACGAGTGAAAAGCTGCTCCAGACGCTCCACAAACCCGTTAAGGTAGCCATCGAAGCCGGGGAAGGGTGAGCAGGTGCCCCTCCGTCGGTCCCGGCGGAACTGCAATATAAAGCGTTCCTTGTTGATGAAAAGCTGATCAAAACCGAACCCCATTTAGTCGGAGGGTGCGTTTTCTGTCACAAGGGGAATGATAAGGCCGAGGATAAGTCCAAGGCCCATATCGGGGTGGTGAAAAAACCTTCAGCAGATCATAAGCTTTGCGGCCAATGCCATGAAGATGCACCCCAGACCTATAAAAACTCCCTTCATTTCACCACTGCCGGCTTTCGCCATGGAGTTTCAGGAAGGTTCTCAAAAAAAGATCTGGGGATATTCGACAAAAAGGTATTCCAGCAATCCTGCAGGAGCTGTCATGCCTCCTGCGGCGACTGCCATGTAAAATCCCCCAAGGTAAGCGGGATCAGCACAGGTTTTATTCAGAATCACAAGTTCGTCGCCAGGGATGACGGAAAGACCTGTGCCGTATGCCATGGAGGCCGGGTGTACCCGGAATTCACAGGCGAGTATGGCGGCGCGGCCGATATTCATTATCAAAAGGGAATGACCTGCCTGGATTGCCATAAGAAGGCGGAATTTCATGGCACCTCAACGGCCTACAAAACAAAAAAGGAAGTGAAGGAAAAGCCGGCCTGCATCAACTGTCATAAGGCGGGAGATGAAAAGACGGAAAAGGCCAAGACCTCCCACGCCCAACACAAGGACAGGGTAAGCTGCTATGCCTGCCACTCCGGAGGAGCTTACAGAAATTGCTACAGCTGTCACCTGGGAAAAGGGGCCACATCCAAACCGGACTTCTTTCTCGGTTTAAGCTCCAAAGACAAAAAAACTATAACGACCCTGCGGCTTACCCCTACAGTCCGGGACACCTTTAAAAGCGCCGGGATTAAAATGAACCGTTACGACACGCTCCCCAACTACTGGGACACAACAGCACACAACATTAAAAAGAGAACCGACCGGACCCGTTCCTGCGAGATCTGCCATGTCGAGAATAAAGGTTTCCTGACAAAAGAAGCTCTGATCAAGAACGGTTCCAAAGCAAACGAATGTTTACTTTATAAACCAAAACCAATAAAAGGAGAAAAATAATGAAAAGATCACTTAGGCTTAGCCTCGTTTTAGTTCTTCTTGGGCTCATCATTCCTTTCGCCTCCATGGCGAGAGATATCGAACCCATTGTATCCACCGATTGGCTGGAAAAAAATATCAATAACCCGAAACTTATCATCGTCGACATCAGGAAGGTCGAAGATTATAAGACTGGGCATATCCCCAAGGCGCTCAATGTCATCTATGGTTCCTGGGCTATTATGAAAGGCGGTTTGAGAAACGAGATCCCCCCTTTGGACGACCTCTCTGATGTTATCAGCGCCGCCGGTATTGGTCCCGAATCGCTGGTCGTTATCGTTGGAAAAGCCGATACGATCCCGAACCGCACCGATATCTCTCGGGTTGCCTGGACTCTCAAATACGCAGGTATCGGGGATGTGGCTATCCTGGATGGAGGTTTCGACAAGTGGGCAGCTGATAAAAAGACCCTTTCCACAGACCTAGTAAAATCCAAACCGACTAAGTATCAAGTCAAGGCCAAGGAAGTTATGCTCGCCAATAAAGACTATGTTATGAATGCCATCGGTAAGGTTATGATCGTTGATGTCAGAGAGCTTGATTTCTACCAGGGAATAAAGAAAATGGATTTCGTCGCCAAACCGGGGAGAATCAAAGGAGCGGTCAATTTCCCGACTTCACAAGCCTACACAAAAGAAGGGCTATTTAAAAGCAAAGCGGACCTCGCTGCCCTTGTGACAGCAGTCATTGGAGCGGACACGAACAAAGAGGTCATCCTCTATTGCGATACGGGCAAGGTTTCCACGGCCTGGTCCTTTATCATGACCGATCTTCTGGGTTATAAAAACGTAAAAACATATGATGGATCAACAGAGGAGTGGATGAAAGACCCCAAGGCACCCGTCGAGCCGTAATATCTCAATATTTGAAAAAATAAGGCACTTTCCCGTTCTGAGAAGGTGCCTTAATCGTTTCTGAAGTGTCAACCTACTGAACCGCTTTTCACGGGGATGGCAGAAATAAGCAATTTTTAATTTGTTACATGACCATCATCTTTAGGGAAGAAAGATATTACACTGTGGCCCACTTTCCACGCCGAATTATGCTGGAAAAAAGAATGATTGAATTATTGGAGGCTGCCCGGTATAGTACCTAACTAGAAAATCTTCTTCCCTGGGCAGAAAACAGTTAGAGAAAGGAAGGCCATGACCAATTTAAACCAATTAAAGAAACTGCCCCTGGCTTTTATTGTTTTTTTTCTATTAGGGTCTTTTTCTTTTGCCCTGGACAAGAAAGATCCCACCCCCGTTCCGGTTAATCCCCAGCAGGAGTGTTCTCAAGAGGAAAAAAATTCTTCAGGTCCGGACACATCCGTTTCTCCAATGGTCACCCCAGAAGCCAAGCCCCATAATCCTGACTCTTTCTTGCTGCCTCCTTTACTTCCAGAAGGCGCCAACCCCAAGGTCTGACCTGATAAAGACCCTCCGGGTGAGGGATAAATTTTCCCTTCTTCTATACTCTTGCCGTTTATCTTTGAACAGATTGTCTCTTCCCTAATCCCCGGCCGTAGGACATTCCTACATCCTTTTGTCATATCTTTTCCCTGCCCATCATATAGGTCTTATATCCCCCGCTCAGGTTTCTGGATTTGAATCCGTTCTGGTCAAGGATACGGTGGCCAAGGTATCCCCTCAGGCCGACAGCGCAAAAAAGAATATAGTTCTTCTCTTTATCAAGTTCAGGCAGCCTTTTGCGCAGTTCATTTAAAGGTATATTCAGCGATCCTTCGATAGTTCCGGAGTCATTCAGTTCTACTTTATCGCGCAGATCAATAAGGACATCTTTTTCAGGGTCAAGACCTTGAATATCGCTCCAGTAAATATTTCTCACATCCCCCTTTAAAAGGTTCGATGCCGTAAATCCTGCTATATTAACAGGGTCCTTTGCCGATGAATAGGGTGGTGCATAGGCCAGTTCAAGTTCCTCCAGATCAAAAACAGTCATGGAGCCCCTTATGGCTGTGGCTAATACATCGATACGTTTGTCCACGCCCTCCATCCCGATGATTTGAGCCCCTAAAATCCTTCCGTTTGATGGCGAAAAAATCAACTTTATCGCCATCATCTGAGCGTCGGGATAATAGGAGGCGTGGGAATTGGAGTGGGTATAGCTTACCATACAAGGGATATTGTTTTGCCTCAGGGACTTCTCGCTCGCCCCAGTAGAGGCAACGGTAAGGTCAAAGAGTTTTACCACCGCTGTCCCTATGGTCCCCTTAAACACGGATTTGCCTCCCAGGGCGTTATCAGCCGCGATGCGTCCCTGCTTATTAGCCGGGCCTGCAAGGGCCGTCATGGTCGGCAGTCCTGAGATGAAGTCTTTTATCTCCACGGCATCCCCCACGGCATATATATCCGAATCAGATGTCCTCATGGCCGCATTTACCTTTATCCCTCCCCTGTTTCCTATGGCCAGACCGGCATCCCTGGCAAGTCTGTTCTCGGGCCTTACCCCAATGGACAGGATAACCAGGTCACATTCTATATTCCTGTTTTTTTCCGTATGGACAATGATAAGCCCTTCCTTTTCTGAAAAACCCGCAACCCCCTCCTCCAGATAACATGAGACTCCCTTTTGTTCCAGATGGTCCCTAACCATCACCGACATCTCATAATCAAGAGGTGCCATTAACTGGTCAAGCATCTCAACAATGGTTGTCTTTACACCCCGGATTACAAGGTTCTCTGCCATCTCAAGTCCTATAAATCCGCCTCCGACGATCACCGCCGAATTAGGCCTGTCGGCGTCTACACGGGCCTTGATCCGATCCGAGTCAGGGATATTGCGCAGGGAGAAGATATTTTCCAGATCAATGCCTTTGATAGGGGGTTTTACAGGCTCAGCGCCTGGAGAAAGTATAATTTTGTCATAGGTCTCTTCATATACCCTTCCTGTCATGACATCTTTAACCTTGACCCGTTTATGAAGCCTGTCTATCCCTATCACTTCTGTGAAAATCCTTATATCTATATTATACCTGGCCTTGAATGCCTCCGCTGTTGTCACCAGCAGATCGTCCCGATTTTTTATTACGTTCCCTATGTAATAGGGCAGGCCGCAGTTGGCAAAGGATATGTATTCCCCCCTTTCGAAGAGAATAATCTCAGTAAATTCATCAAGCCTGCGGGCCCTGGCGGCAGCAGTTGCCCCGCCCGCGACACCACCGATTATCAATAACTTTACGGTCATAGGATATTCCTCCTGGCTGTTTATTATCAAAAGAACATCAACGTTTTCTATAGTAACGTCTTTCGGAGGCTTCGTCAAAAAGAAAAGAGGATGCTCTTTCCCTTACCATCTATGGAAATACTTTCAAGCCGTCTCATCTGATCGTAGAGCGGCCTTTGACTTCTTTCTAAAGTCGCCAAATTCAGCACCCCGTTTTTAACTGAAGATTACAATCTGATCATCTTTAGTATCGGCCCTAAGAGCCTAAAACAAGCGGACTCCTTAATAGCTCTTCTGATCCCAACCATCATATTGTATTCTTGTACGTGAGTTAACGATCACCATTTTTTGGCTTGACAAATTATGAGCATATGCTTCTAATTAGTTTTAGAAGAGGGATCCATTATGGTTTGACTGAGAAATTGTAGGAGAGTGGGGTGTCTTCCTGGAAGCCAGTATTTCAAACCAAGAGGCATCCTATTCGCCCATCTCCCGTGGATCAATATTTAAGAGTAGAATCTTATTACGAGGAGGGATAGGAAATGCCGATTTACGAATACAAATGTAATCACTGTGGGGTAATAAATGAATTCCTGATCATGGATAAAAACGAAAAAATATTATGCAAATCCTGCGGCAGCAACGATCTGGGGAAATTGCTGTCCGCCCACAATACACTCCGCTCAGATAGTAAAATTTTTAACAATAGCCCTGGGGGTTGTTGTGGTGCACCCAATTCATGTAGCAGTCCAGGCAGTTGCTGTAGCGGTTGAATTTATATTAAGGTTAAACAAAAAATCTATATTTTCAACCTTAGTGGAAATCGGTCGAAATCCATAAAGAACATAATTTGGGTGGACAACGGATTAATTTGGGTAATATAACGTCCAACAAGGGGTAAGAATGTTGGGAGAATAGGCCCATGGAGAAAAACAAACCGCCATCACCTTTTTTGAAGATCATTTTAGATAGCATCACTGAGGGGGTCTTTACCATAAATAAAGACCGGGGAATAACCTCCTTTAATCAGGCGGCAGAAACCATTACCGGATTTCCCAGGGAAGAAGCGATCGGCAAGAAATGCTTTGAAATCTTTCAGGCCGAGATCTGCCAGGATTCTTGTGCCTTGGCCAGGACCTTAAAGACCGGGAAAAATGTGGTCGATTTGCCGGTCAATATATTAAATGCCCGGGGAGAGATCATCCCCATCAGCGTAACAACCGCCGTCTTGAAGGACAGCCAGGGCAGGATGATGGGAGGGGTTGAGACCTTTCGGGATTTGAGTGCTATCGAAGCCCTGCGTAAAGAAATCACCCAAAAGTATACCGTGAACGACATCATCAGCAAGAGTGATACCCTGCAAAAAATATTCGACAATCTTCCCGATATCGCCCAGAGTGACAGCGCCGTTCTCATCCAGGGACCCAGCGGGTCCGGCAAGGAGCTTTTAGCCAAAGCCATCCATCATTTAAGTCCCAGAAAAGAAAAACCCTTTGTGGCCATCAATTGCAGTGCCCTGCCGGAGACCCTGCTGGAATCAGAGCTCTACGGCTATGTTCGCGGGGCTTTTACCGATGCTAAAAAAGACAAGCCGGGAAAGTTTGCCCAGGCCGATTCCGGGACTTTGTTTTTGGATGAAATAGGTGATCTTCCGCTGATAGTACAAGCCAAGCTTTTAAGGGTCCTTCAGGAAAAAACTTATGAGCCTTTGGGTTCCAATGTCAGCAGACCGGTTAAGGCCCGATTGATCTCGGCGACCAATAAAAATCTTAAGGGCTTAATAAAAGATGGTTCGTTTAGAGATGACCTTTATTACCGGCTTAAAGTGGTCCAGATAGACTTGCCTCCCCTGAAAGAACGCCGCGAAGATATTCCCCTTTTGATTGAACATTTTCTTAATAAGTTTAATCTCCGGACCGGTAAAAAGATTTCTCAGATATCTCCGAAGGTTCTCCAGGTTTTAATGCACTATGAGTACCCTGGAAATATCCGGGAATTGGAAAATATCATTGAACATGCCTTTGTGCTCTGCCATAGATCAACCATACAACTCTCTCATCTGCCACCGGAGTACCAAAGAGGCACCCAGGAAAGTGGCAATCCCCACCTCTCATTCGAAAAAAAGCTGAAAGACCAAGAACAGGAATTGATTCAAAAGGCTCTGGAAAAATACCAAGGAAATCGAACCCTGGCCGCAAAGGAATTAGGACTACATCCCACCACCCTCTGGCGAAAGCTTAAACGGGTTCCTTAATTCTCTCTCAGATTGTAAATTGCAATTTTGCAATGAAACTATTGCATTTTGCAATAGTTTCATTAAACCTCTAATTCTCGTTGCCTCACCATAACCATTTCATTTTATTAGAATATATAATCAGGTGATCTCTTGGCATCCTTCTTGAATTGATAATAGGAGAGGACTGATGATGATGAAAGTGGCAATCCCAATTTTTTTAGATCGCATCTCTCCACGGCTGGACTGTGCCAGGAAGTTATTGGTCCTGGAAATTGAGAAAGACCAACTGGTGGAAAAAAGAGAGCTGGATATCAGCGACTGGCCGCCGGATGAAAAAATAATTTATTTAAAACGATTGGGCATAAGACAATTGATCTGCGGCGGTATTCGCCTTGAAGACAGAAATGGATTGAATCGTTTCGGAATCCAGGTGGCCTATCCCCTTTACGGGGAAGTGGATATCATCATTGAAGAATACTTGGGAGGAAAATTGAATGTGCCCTGTTGCCGGGCAAGGAAAAGACAAGGGAGGCGAAGAGGATGTTTATAGTTGCAGTAGATACCGAGAAATGTATAGGCGACGGTAATTGTGTGGAGGTCTGCCCGGTTGAGGTTTTTGAACTTCGGGATAATAAGGCAGTAGCAGTCAATCCCGATGAGTGTTTGGGTTGTGAGAGTTGCATTGAGGTCTGTGAAACAGGGGCAATCACCATTAAAGAAGGGTGATGGAAATATGATAGGTAATCTCAAAAAAAAGGAAGAAATGATGAAAATAGCTGTCAGTTCCAAAGGAAATACCCTGGATTCTGAAATCGATCCTCGTTTCGGAAGAGCCGGATTTTTCTTATTGGTCGATCCGGAAACAATGAAATTTGAGGTTTTAGAAAACAGACAGAACCTACAATTGCCTCAAGGCGCCGGGATTCAGGCTGCTCAAACGGTTGTGGAACATGGGGCAAAGATGGTCTTAACCGGCAATTGCGGCCCCAAGGCCTTTAGAGTGCTCCAGGCCGCCGGGATCAAAGTGGCGGTGGGAATTTCCGGGAAAGTTCAGGAGGCTATTGATCAATATAAACAAGGGAAACTCAACTTTGCCGAGTCCCCTAATGTTGAGGGGCATTGGGGATAAACCAGCTTCAATTTTAGATTGCGGAATACGGATTGCAGAATTAACAAAAGTAACAGAGAAACATCTCAAGTCACAAAAAAGATAGGAGGAGTTATGCCCAGAAGAGATGGTACCGGCCCGGCCGGAAAAGGTTCCGGTGGAGGTCTCGGATCAGGACGAGGAATGGGTAGGGGTGCCGGTATGGGAGCCGGCGGAAATTGTGTCTGCCCTAAATGTGGTCAGAAGAGCCCCCATGCCCGGGGGATTCCCTGCAATATAAAGAAATGTCCCAACTGCGGGACCACTATGGTTCGGGAATAAAGATAAAAAAGAAAGAAATACCTTTCCGGCAAACGCCGGGCGAGTCCCACCCCTGAAGGGGGCCCACCTCTCGCTCCTCCGGGGGTGGGGCTCAAACTCGGTGCTCTCTGTGAACTCTGTAAGAAACAAAAGAGTGTTAGAGAAAAATAGTTTTTGAAAATAAAGAAAAATTTAAAACAAAAAACAAAGTTGAAAGGAGTTTCAGATATGAGTGGTTGTGCGCAGGATTCCAATATGGAACACGAATCCCAGAGGAGGGCCGAGGATGTCTTAATTAACAAGTCATTATCCCGGATTAAGAATAAATTATTGGTCATGAGCGGAAAGGGGGGCGTGGGGAAAAGTAGTTTGGCCGTAAACCTGGCCGCCGGACTAGCTCAAAAAGGCTTTCAGGTCGGACTTATGGACGTGGACCTCCATGGTCCCAGTATCCCGCGGATGCTCGGACGTGGCGGCCTAGCCTCCTTTGAACCGGAAAAGGGAATTTCTCCAGTGCCTGTAAATGCCAATTTAAAAATGATCTCTATTGAGGTGCTGATGCCCGATAAGGATGCCCCAACCATCTGGCGGGGGCCTGTAAAAATCGGTGTCATTCGCCAGTTCCTTGCCGATGTCATTTGGGACGACTTGGATTTCTTGATCATCGATTCCCCGCCGGGAACAGGCGATGAGCCCCTGACCGTGGCCCAGACCATCCCAGATGCCCAGGCGATCATTGTTACCACCCCCCAAGAGATCTCCTTATCCGATGTCAGAAAATCCATCAATTTTTGCCGTCAGGTCAAAATGCCTATATTGGGATTGGTGGAAAACATGAGCGGTTATATCTGTCCTCATTGCGGACAGGAGTCGGCCATATTCAAAAAAGGCGGGGGGAAACAAACGGCCGTTTTAATGCAAGTCCCCTTTTTGGGAAGTATCCCTTTTGATATCCGGCTAATGGAAATGGGCGATCAAGGAGAGGCTTATCTTTTTCATGCCTTGTCCCAGGCTGTTAAAACTGCCCTGGAGGGTATTATCGATAAAATAGTCTTTACAGCCAACCAAGCCCGAAAGGAAATAATAAAACCAATAACGGAGGTTATATCTGAAATGGATTCCAATAATCAAATAGTTGACAGTGTAAAGATTGCCATCCCCATGGCTGAGGGTATCCTTTGTAATCATTTTGGTCACTGCGAACAGTTTGCCCTGATCGATTTACAAGGGAAGAACATTGTCCATAAAACAATGGTCACCCCTCCTCCCCATGAACCCGGCCTCCTGCCGCGTTGGTTGGGAGAAAAAGGGGTTAATCTGATTATTGCCGGCGGCATGGGCCAGAGGGCGATCAGCCTTTTCAATGAACAGGGCATCAAGGTATTAACCGGGGCGCCGCAATTGGGTCTGGAGGAATTGGTTGCCCATTATATCAATCAAACCTTGATTACCGGAGAAAACGTTTGTGATCATTAGTGTAGCCAGCGGCAAAGGCGGAACAGGCAAAACCAGTGTGGCTGTGGCCCTGGCCTTGTCCCTGAAAGAACCGGTGCAGCTTTTAGATTGTGATGTAGAAGCCCCCAACGGACACATTTTCATGAAACCCCGTTGGGAGAAAAAAGAGACGGTTTATCTCCAGATCCCGCAGGTTGATGAAGAAAAATGCACCTATTGCCGGGCCTGTTCGAAGTTGTGCCAGTTCAAAGCCATCCTGGTGTTGGGAGAAACAATCATTACGTTTCCTGAAATGTGTCATGCCTGTGGTGGTTGCTTTCTGGTCTGTGAGCCAAAGGCCTTGATCCCTTCACAGAAAGAATTGGGAGAAATTGAGGAGGGCTGGACCGGTTCCATTCATTTTGTTCATGGCCGGCTGCGGGTCGGGGAACCCATGTCTCCTCCTTTGATCCGGGAGGTTAAAAAGCGGATTAAGAATGACATATTGGCCATACTGGATGCCCCACCGGGGACTTCCTGCCCTGTGGTCCAGACCGTCAAAGGATCGGATTATACCATCCTGGTGACCGAACCGACTCCTTTCGGCCTTTTTGATTTAAAGTTGGCCATAGCGGCTTTAAAAACTTTAGATATTCCTTGTGGTGTGATCCTGAACCGGGCCGACGTTGGAAATAATGAGACCAAGACCTATCTGCAATCCAAAGGAATCCCTTTACTAATGGAAATACCATTTGAACGCCGGATTGCCGAAGGTTATGCGAAGGGACAATCGCTCGTTGAAATACGTCCCGAGTTGAAGGAACAATTTCAAGTTCTTTTTGAAAAAATCAAGGGACCGATAGAAAAATATTCCAATGAATAAACCAAAAGAATTATGTGTTTTAAGTGGAAAAGGCGGCACCGGCAAAACCAGCCTGGTGGGAGCCCTGGCCGCCATAGTTCCGAATAAAGTTCTGGTCGACTGTGATGTGGATGCCCCGGATCTGCATTTATTACTTGCACCCGAGATCAAAAGCCGGGAAGAATACATGGGGGGACGGAAGGCGGTCATTAACCAGGAATTATGCACGGAGTGTGGGCAATGCCGGTTAGCTTGCCGTTTTGAGGCCATCAGTGAAGACTTTCGGGTGGACCCGACCTCCTGTGAAGGATGCGGTGTGTGTGTCCATTTTTGCCCTGTCGATGCCATAGAATTTCCTTTAGCCCTATGCGGGGAATGGTTTGTTTCCGAAACGAGGTTTGGACCCATGGTCCATGCCCAGTTGGGCGCGGGACAGGAGAATTCAGGGATGCTGGTGGCCCTTATCCGCGGTAAAGCTCAGCAACTAGCCGAGGCCAAAGGGCTGCCCTTGATTTTGGTGGATGGTCCGCCGGGCATCGGCTGTCCGGTCATTTCTTCACTCACCGGAGCAGACGGTGTTTTGATCGTCACCGAACCGACCCTCTCAGGGCTGCATGATCTAAACCGGGTACTCGATTTGGCCGGTCATTTCAAGATTCCAGGTACGGTCCTCATCAACAAATATGATCTGAATCAGGAGATGTCCGACCGGATTGAAACCTATTGCCGGGATAAAGGCCTGGAAGTGGCCGGGCATCTCCCTTATGACCCGGTGGTAACCGAAGCCATGATCCAGGGGAAAACCATCCCGGAATTGAGCCGTAACGGCCTGGGGAAAAAAATTGAAAATATCTTGAAAAAGATACAAGAACAATTGCTTAATGAAAAAAAGGGAGGTTAATCAGCGATGTCTTCAAGTGACAGCAAAACTATAGTCATGTCTGCTTACAAAGGAGAAGAGAAAAGAGAGCTATCCCTTTCCGAAAAAATTATCCAATCCGGTTTTACCTCATACAATGAGGGAACCATGGAGCAACCGGATGGTTATGCCCGGGTGACCGGCCCCTGCGGAGATACCATGGAGTTTTCTCTTAAGATACAGGGCAACAAAATTATTGATAGTCGATTCCAAGTAAATGGGTGTGCCATCAGCCGGGCCTGCGCATCCATTGCTACGGACCTGGCCAAAGGGAAAGACGTAGAAGAGGCTGGGGATATTGATCAGGAAACGATCTTGCAACAGTTTCAACAAATTCCTGAAGAAGAAAGACATTGCGCCTTATTGGCCCAGAACACCTTGCGACAGGCCCTTGAGAATTATATTAATGGCTCAAGGGAAAAGACATTGTCATAATGTATTACAAAAAGAACGTTCGTCGTTTAGTGAAAATATTTTCATGCTTTGCAATGTTTCAAAGGGGCATGAGAACTTAGTAATAAAGCTTGGTTCCCTTTGGGAGCCAATTCTGGCAAAGAAGGAGGGATGTAATATGCCAGGATTTGATCGAACAGGTCCTATGGGAATGGGACCAATGACAGGTGGAGGCCGAGGTTACTGCGGAAGCGGCATGCTCCGGAATTCATTCGGATTCGGCTGGTGTGGAAGAGGCCGGGGAATGGGACGGGGCCTCATGGGCATGGGCTTAGGTCTGGGGAGTTATTTTTTAAGGCCCAGGGCCTGGAGACGGGGTTTCTTTCCGTTTTATAACCCAACCAGCGAAGAAGAAGCCTCTCAGCTTAAGGATGAAGCCTCTTCCCTGAGGGACATCCTCAGCTCTATTGAGCAACGGCTGGGAGAATTGGAAAAACAGAAAACCAAAGAATAAATAACAATCCCTATCGAAGAACCTCGTGCATGTCCGGCGGGGTTTTTCTTGTTTTTTTTAAAAGAATAAAGGAAGATAGGATAATAAGGGTAAGGGAATAAACTCTTTCCAGAATAACCACAAGGAGGTTTTCATGGCAGCCTTAAAATTTAATGAAAATGTTTGTGTCGTCTGCCCGACGGCCGACTGCCTTGTGAAATGCCAATACATGAAATTTGGCGTCAAGGAAGCCCACGAGGAGATGATGAAGGTGGTCAAGGGGGAAGACTCCCGTGTGCTGCATGAATGTGTCACCTGTTACGCCTGTGAGGAATATTGCCCCAGAGGGAATCATCCCTTCTACCTCATCGAAGAGCGTCGGGAAGAAAAGGGCATCTACACCGCCCCAAGACCCATCACCAATCAGTGGATTAATATGACCCTGATGCAGGGTAAGCAGATGGTCGGGGCTGTTAAGGACAAGGCCATCTCCTGCTGTTTCATCCCGGCTCTCGGCGAATTGGGTACAGGAGAAATCTTCAAAGAGGTATCCTCGGCCATGGTGTTCGGTGCCGAATTCATGTGCCCGGCCGTTCACAGTCATTTTGCCAAGATGTCGGTCATTAAAGAACGACTCCCGGTAGTCATCAATAATTTTGTGAAACTGGGAGTGAAAGAGGTTATCTGTCTCCACGATGAATGTTACGGCACGTTCACTTCCATCGCCCCGGCTTATGGATTGGAAGTTCCCTTTAAACCCGTTTACTATATGGATTTTTTGTTGGAAAGGCTGAGGGAATTGAAAGATAAAATAAAGCCCCTCAACATCAAGGCCGCCTATCAGCGCCCTTGTTCCAACCGGTTAATTCCCGACAAGCACCATCTGGTCAAGGAAATACTGAATTTAATCGGCGTTGAACTGCCGGACAGGATCTATCAAGAGGAAAATGCCCTTTGTTGCGCCGAGATCCTCCGGTCCGTTGCCGGATATCAATTGGCGGATGATGTCCAACAGAAGAACATCGCCGACATGGTAAGCGTTGGGGCCAAGTATTGTGTCTTTAACTGCCCGGCCTGTCAGACATCTCTGTCGGAAAAGGTGTCAAAAAAAGGCTTAAAACCGATCCATATCATTGACCTATGCAAGATGGCCATCGGGGAAAAAGAAAGGGGGGCCGAGTAAGATGAGTGAGATATTGAAGTCTCTCAGAGAAATAGTCGGCGAACGGGGTGTTTCTAATACTCCCGAAGAACTGTGGTTTTATTCACGAGACCCCGGGGTATTGGCCCCGCACCTCCCGGATTATGTCGTGGCTCCAAAAACAACCGAGCAGGTCCAAAAGGTGATCCAATTAGCCATAAGAGAAAAAATACCCATCGTACCCATGGGAAACGGCATGTCCTTGACTGGTCTGGTTATCCCCTTGAAGGGCGGCATCGTCATGGACATGAAGCGTATGAACAAGATATTGGAAGTGAATGAAAAGGCCCGCTACGCCGTGGTCGAAGGGGGGACTTCCCAGGGGGTTCTGAAGGCCTTTTTGCAGGATCATTATCCTCATCTGAGGCACAGCCTTCCTGATGCACCACCCACCACGACCATAGCTGCCAATGTATCCCTTCACGGTCAGGGCCGGCTCACCCAACAGTACGGTTTCAACTCCGACATGGTCACCGGCCTGGAAGTTGTGCTGCCAACAGGAGATATCTGCAAGGTCGGATCCCCTTCATTGGGACCTTACTGGTTTTCCAAAGGCCCGACCCTCCCTGACCTATCCGGTCTCTTTTTGGGCTGGCTGGGCACAACCGGGATATTAACCAAAGTGGGCTTGAAACTCTACCCGAACAAAAAAATGAGAGAGGTCGAATTATTCGTCACCGACAGGGTAAATTTAGTTTCGGAGATTCTGTACAAGCTCACCCATCTAGAAATGTTGGAAGATATCAATGTCTGGTTTCAACCCAGACCGTTACTGTTCAAGGATAATTATCACATCACCATCTACTTTACCGGTGATACGGAAGAAGAGGTGGCCTTTAAAAGAAAGATGATCTGGGATGCGGTGCAGGAGTTTATCGATTCAAAGGACGGCGGATTCATGGGTCTGGAGTTTTTGAGAGACACCCTTTTGGAGATGCCCCAAAGAGGGGTCGCGGCCTTTGCCGACGTGCCCAGAGGAGGGGGATTCGAATATTCGGGTCCCATAACCTTGATTGAGCACTTCCCCCAATACGCTGCCAAGGTTGTCGAATTGGCGGAAAAATACGAAGTCCTGTATGCCAGTTCGGCCAGGGTGATCTCCGGAGGGCATTCCATGATGTTCAGCATCTCCTTTGCCTTTAACCGGGCCGATCCAGCCATGATGGCCAGGGTGAAGGCGGCCCTGGAAGAAGCAACCGAATTTGCTTTAAAGATGGGAGGGATTCCCTGGAAGCCCAATTATATGGAACAGAAGATGACGTTGGAAAAAATGGATCCCAACACGCGGAAGTTGCTTCAGATGATCAAAAAAAACCTGGATCCCCAGGGTATCATGAATCCCGGCAACTGGGAGGTGAATTGATATGGCCTACGTCCATGAAATAGAACACGCGGAGATCGTTCATCGCTGTTTTCGGTGCGGATATTGTAAGTTCCCCGAAGACTATGTTGACTTCAATTGTCCATCCTATAAAGCCTTTGGGTGGGACACCTATTCCCCAGGGGGCCGGATGTGGCTCATCAGGGCTTGGCTCAACGGAGAGATAGAAACAAGCTCTCACTTTGCCGAAATCCTTTACTCCTGTGCCGCCTGCGACAACTGCAAGGAGCAGTGCGTTTTTCCGAGATTCAAGGATTATCTGCCGGAAATTTTTCAGGAGACCAAAGCGGAATTGGTCAATGAGGGGAAGATTCCCCCACAGGTCAGAGATTATTTCAAGGCCATTTCTGTGAACGGCAACCCTTATAAGCGGCCTCAAGAGGACAGGGGGAAATGGGCCGAAGAAACCGGATTGCAAGAATTTTCCAATCAGGAGTATCTGTTTTATGTCGGTTGTGTCGGGTCTTATGATGAGGTAGGACAAAGGATGGCCCGCAACGTGGGGGGCCTGCTTTCTGCTGTAGGCTTGTCCGTGGGTATATTGGGCTACCGGGAGACCTGCGACGGGAACGAGGTCAAGGTCCTGGGAGAGACCGGGCTTTTTGCTCAATTGGCCGAAAATAACATCATGGAATTCAAAAAAATGGACGTCAAAAAAATCATCACCCTGGACCCTCATGCCCTGAACACCTTTAAGAAGGATTACCCAAAACTGAGAGGAAATTTTGAGGTCTTTCACTTTACGGAAATCCTGGCCGGATTGATCGAAGATAAAAAAATAGCCCTGTCAAAATTCCAAGCCAAAGTAACTTATCATGATCCCTGCTATCTGGGCCGGCACAATCAAATTTATAGTCCCCCGCGAGAGATATTAAAGAGCATCCCCGGTCTGGAATTGGTGGAGATGCGCAGGAACAGAGAGAGTGCCTTTTGCTGTGGCGGAGGTGGGGGAAATTTCTTCACCGACATCATCGGGCCGGGGGAAGACAGTCCGGCCAGGGTCCGCGTTCGGGAAGCCCTAGAAACCAGTGCCGAGATTTTAGCGGTGGTCTGCCCTCAATGCGCCAAGATGCTTGAAGATGCCGTCAAGGCAGAGGCATTGGACGACAAACTCCAGGTGATGGATGTAGCAGAAATAGTCAAAAGGAATTTGGTAATTTGAAGATTTTCTGGACCAGATGCAGGGAATCTTCCATGCAAGGAAAGTTTTATGGTGTCTATGATTAAGACGCCGGTGTCGGCATCAGGGGCTGTTTCCAGATAGACCCTGACGGGATTATCCAGGCCATAGAAATCCTCACCCCTCCTGTTGGCAGAAATATCTCGGAACTCCTTAGGCAGGTCAAGGCCTTTCGACATGCTCGGGACACCAGTAAGGCCACGCCATCAGGCCGGCAGCCGGGCAAAACGACCTTAACACCCGGTACGGATTTGGTGGGCAAGGCTTGTGAAGTCTGGAAGACGAGCATGGCGTTCGATTAAAAAATATTTGAAAAGAGGGGGATTTGAACGATGGCGCAATATCCGTTAAAAGCAGTCGACAAATGCGAAATACTGACCCTGCAGGACAATTACATTGAGATTACCGCCGGCGACAATAGTGAAATCATCAAACGTGCAGCAGTGGTGAAGGAGGGCAATATTCGCCAGTCCATTTTGGCGGAACACGGCTATTGCGCCGTTGTAAAAACACAAACGGGTGATCGGACGCGAACCCTGTTGTTCGATTTTGGCTTTTCCGAATATGGGGCGGCAGCCAATGCGAAAGCCCTCGACGCAGACATGACGCAGGTGGAGGCGGTGGCGCTTTCTCACGGTCACAGCGACCATACGGGCGGCATTGCAACACTTGGGGCCATGATCGGCAAGAAAGACATCCCCATTGCTATCCACCCTGCTGCTTTCAAATCACCGCGATACTTTAAAATCAACGATCAATTAAAGATCTATTTTCCAAAATTGACAAAGGAAAATATTGAACAGGCGGGCTTTCAAATTATGGAAACCAAAAACCCTTATCCGCTCCTTGCTGGCGATATCTTATTTTTGGGGGAAATCCCCCGGCAGACGGATTTCGAAAAAGGGTTTGCTGTTGCCCATTTTGAAGAAAACGGCGCGGAAAAGTGGGACCCCATTGAAGATGACACATCCGTCGTGATAAATCTCAAGGGCAAAGGCCTGGTCATTCTTTCCGGCTGCGCCCATTCCGGTATCGTCAATACAGTCCGTCATGCCCAAGAAGTGACGGGTATTGAAAAAATCCATGCCGTCATGGGAGGCTTCCATCTGTCTGGCCCGGCCTTCGAGCCCATTATCGGTCGAACGACAGAAGAGTTAAAGAAGTTCAATCCGACCTTTGTCGTCCCTACCCACTGCACCGGCCGCAAGGCCATTATGCATATAGAAAAAGAGATGCCGACACAATTTCTTTTAAACATGTCGGGGACTAAATTGACCTTTACCGCTTAGCAATCAATTTGGATGATAAAGGCTCCAACCACGGGAAGAAATCTCCCCCCATGCGCCAAGATGCTTTGAAGACGCCGTTAATAATGAACACATTTATTGCCATGCTAATTACAAATCTTTCTCCTGTTCGAAGGAATAAAGTTTCTCAATAACATACAGGACATACTTTTCGCAGGTATCCTTTGATTTTCCCGATTCCCGAAACTTCTGGTACTCGCCAAGGATATTAAAATCTAAGCCCAGAAGACCTCGGCAGGTGATGTCACCGAATTGGTTGGTGAAATCATCTAACAATTTTCCAGCCTGGAGGCGAATAGTGTTTCTGGCCTGTTTAACCTTCTCTTTGTCCGCCAGGGAACAACGGTGTCTCAACCCCAAGGATATGGCCGATGCGGAAATCGCGCCGCACGGGGCATTTTGATGTCCACTGATCCCTCCGTTGAATGGAATACCTGCCCAAAGAAAATCTTCATTACCCATATCGTACGTTTCCCACATAACTTGCAGGACCGATGGGCCTCAGTGATATCCTTTGTGAAGAAATTCCAAAGCCTTCTCTTTTGCTTCTTCCAGTGACAATTTATTCGGCATATTTAAATTCCCCTTCTAATAGGTTTCTTGAATAATTTCAAAAAAAGTTAACTCTCTTATACCGGCCAGGCTATCTCTCCCAGGGCCATGCGGCACAAATCCGTAATGAAAATCTTGGGCAGACCCAAACGCGAGGTGGGGCGCCGCAGAACCGCGTCACATATGGGACACATTGTGATCATGGCCTGAGCACCGCAATCCAAAGCATCTCTTACATTCTTTTCCTGCATATCAATGGCCAGCTCTTTGTTGATGCCGATAACAGGTCCACTGCAACAGAGGGCATTCAGTTTTTCATACTGCCTGGGTGGGCGTTCGACTCCGATAAGAGAGAAGATCTCATCCAACCAGGGGTCCTGTTCCGGCAGCCATCGGGTGGCGCAGTTGGCCTGGTAGGCGACCTTTTTATTCAAAGGAGTGATGTCACCCCGGTTGCCTTTGAGATAATCCAGCAGGTATTCATATAAATGCTGATATTTAAAGGGCACGGTGATTCCCAGCTCCTTGGCTTTAACATGGGCCAGCGCATACCCTTCATTATGGAGATAAACAATATCCTTCCCCAACTCGGCCAGCTTACCGATCACTCTGCCGGCATACTTCCCGGCGAAGCTTTCTCCGCCCATATGGACACAACCGGCCAAAGACATGTACTCCGGTCCCCTGACCACGGTCATGCCTTTAAACAGCCTGCTTTCGAGCGTACCCTCGGGAAATTGTTTATATTCGAAGGAGTCGAAAGACAGAACGGGTTTGTTCGGGTCTCCCGGGATCATCTCTACAGGAGCACCTCGGCCTTCGAGTCCTTTAGCCAACATTTCGTGAACCGGTTTGGTGTTTACGATCAAAGGAGCGGTACCGATCTTTTCCTGCATTCGAAAGATAAGGTTGGAAGGATCAGCACCGGTCGGGCAGTAGTTGGTACAGGCAACGCAGGTAATGCATCGATTAAGGATGTCGGCCTCTTTCCCCTCTGCCAGTAGTTTTATTTCCGTCACAGCTTTGTCCCGATCGAAACCGGCATAACGACATTTGACCAGGCAATCACCGCAAAAATCGCATTTTGAAGCAGCCCACATTTTTTTGACCTCCTTTGGATTGAATTGTTCACAAGCTGTTTCCGCAAGAAACGATGGCTTACGGAAGGGGTATTAAAACAAATTAATAGGCTCTATCTCACCGTTTTTAAGGGTGTATCTTTGCCTTAAGACCTCCGGATTCTCGGCGAGTTTGGTCATAATATTCCGGGTTAGGTTTTTTTTAATTTCATCGATCCGGTGAGGAGGCCTTTCCCCGATGGCCATCTGGGCTAATTCGGTAATATTGTAAATCTCCAGTCCCTGCTCGGCGGCCTGTTCCGACAGGGCGAAACATCCTGTGCAGCTGATCACGATGGCCTCCACCCCGGCTTCCCTGGCTTCCAACACCCTTTTCCGGGCGATGTCGGCCGCCGCCTGGGGATTTCTTCCGGACAAGGGGGCACCGCAGCACATGGACTCCCTGCGATTGTGTTTCATTTCCACCACCTCTGCCCCCATCTTTTCAAGAAGCCGGCGGGGTTTTTCATAGATTTCGGACCCTAACTTCCGCCAGGTGCAGGAGTCATGAAAAGTCACCCGTTTGTTTATGGGTTGGATAAATTCTAACTGTCCTATTTGATGTTGTTCAAGAAGATATTCATCGATGGTTATGGTTTTGATATCGAATTCCGGGATGATTTCAGGATAGACCCCGCTGATCATATGGTCACATCCCGGGCAGAAGGTAACCATTTTTTTAACTCCGATGGCTTTTAATTCCTTAAGCAGCTGTCTACCTTTGATGGCCGCCTCTTCCTTCCCGAAGTTGTTGTGGACGTATCCGCCGCAACAGTATTTCATACCGCCGACAATGGGCAATTTTTCCAACAACCGGGTTTGGGCCAGATCGGTGTATATATGGGACAAACTGCATCCCAGATAAAAAACTTCTTCATTGTAAGCGGGGTTTGAAAAGTCAGATAGGGCTTTTCGCTTCTCCTCTTTTTCAAACTCCAAGCCGATGGACATAAGGTTCCAGGGAACTTGTTCGGAGATGATAGATAAACCGGGCACGCCTCTCTCCCGGCTTTTTTTTAGCTTAACCTCCTTTCGAAGTTCGGAAGGGTTGGACTGGGTCGGACAAATGACATCGCAATAGGAGCAACCGGCACAATTTTTTAACACGATTTTTGACTCCATCTTTTCTATCATTTGGGCCACCTCTTCCTTGGCCTGTTCTTTAGGCAGCTCAAGAAAAGGACACAGCATTAGACATACACCGCAGCGTTTGCAGGTTTCCCGGTTGAACATAGTTATCCACCCTATTCCAATAATTTATCTTGATTGATTCAAAACAGGTACATCTTCCCCCAAAGCCCATTTGACAGGAGGATGACTTACAGAGGGCACCACAAAGAATGAAAATGGTTCCGTTTTGCGGGGCTAAACGATAAAAAGTATTTTCGAATTAAAGCAGGTCCCTCAACCCCGGTGTCTTTTCATCAATCCCCAGGGCAACAGCTTCCAGCCCCAGGCTCAGGCCCAGCAATTGTGAGTAAAGAATAGAAGGCAGGACTTTCCCGTTTTCCCCTTGTTCCTTCATTTGACTGCCAATCCGGTCGAACTGCATCTGACAGTGGGTGCAACCAACACAAATCAGATCAGCCCCGGCATCTGAAGCCGATCTGATCTTTTTCTCCCCCATCTCCTGTGCCAAAACATCGTTCTTCCCATGCATGGAGTCTCCGCAACATTGAAGTCGGAGCGGCCAGTCCACGCTGGATGCCCCGGTCACTTCTATGAGTTTCTCAAATTTATTCGGATTAACCGGGTTGTCAAATTGGACCACATCGTGGGGACGCAGGATATGACACCCATAATGGGCAGCTACCTTTAGACCCTGAAATGGGCGGACATTTTTTTTCTGGATTTTTTCCGGATTGATGTCTTCATAGAGGACATTTAACAGGTGCTTGATTTCCAGGCGTTCCGGATATTGGAGGCCATCGGCCTTTAACTCTTCGTTGATTTCTTTCAAAAGGGCTTCATCTTTTCTCAACAGAATATCCGCATACCGTAACGTCCCGTAACAACACTTGCAAAGGCAGAGCAAAGGCAACCCTTTTTCACCGGCCAGAGCGATATTTCTGGCCGAAGAAAGGATAAAGGCCTTGAAGTCCAGAAAGCGGACAGGGTATCCGCAGCAATTAAATTCAATATTTTCTAATTCGACATCGAATTGTTCCAAAACCTTTCTACTGGAGGTTTCATATTGGGGGACATAGTAAGGGATTTTGCATCCTGGAAATAAGCTGTATCTCATGACGGTTCTCCCGATTCCCGTTCCCCGGGAGTCAGATTCTTACCCTGTTGGTAAGCTTCATTTTTAAGTTCAAAGAAGATATCAGTTACCCGGATCCCCTGAGGACAGTTTTCCTGGCAATTATAACAGCCCAGGCAGTCCCAGACCATGCCGGCCCCCAAGACATTATCCTGAATTCCGTATTTCAAACTTTGCATAATTTGATGGGGCAGTAATCCCAATTTTTCGCCGGGATTTTGATAATGGACCACCACCGGACAGGAATTGGAACAGGTCATACAGGTGAAACAATGATGAAAGGTACTGCCCTGAAGTGAAAGCCCCACACCCTGTTTGAATTTTTTATTGGCTGACGTTAAAGGAACAATGGCTTTTTTTCGATCCGAATCGAACTTGGCCGTGAAGGCGTTTCGTACCCGGATGAAAGGTTCGGGACATTCCAGATGAATCAATCCCTTGTCCAGAGTCAGCCACTGATCTTGAAGGTCGATCCCCACCGGACAAACGGTGGTGCAGCGATAACATTTGGTGCAGATGGAAGCCCCTTCGCTGATAACCGACAGGATAGGTATGGACTTCCCGTTCTTAGGGGCCAGGGCAGATAAAGCCGCCAATTTTTCAGAAGGCAAAATAGTTTTATTGGGGATCTCTTGAAATATCGGTCCCACTGAACAATGCAGGCTGCAGGTGGCACAATGGGTGCAGGCATCCAGCTCGATGGCCTGGACCGTGGCAATATTAGCCGGGGAAGCCTTGGCCCGATCCATCACCCCATTGATCAGGAGCACCAGAGGGCTGGTCAGGATATGGAAAAATTTGGTGAAAGGCAGCAAAGCCAGCCCCAGAAAACAGACCAGGAAGTGAAAATAGAGTAGGGATTCTCTAATGGTTTTCTGACTCAAAAAAAGTGCCGAAGGGGTAATCGCCTTGGCCAGCTCGTAAGAAACAAAGGCCGCAGTCGGCCTCGAATGACAGGATGCGCAATTAAGGAGATGGACCTCTTTCCCTTTGGCTAATGAAGCGGCATCCATGGCCGGGGACTTGGGAAAAACTACGGCAAATTCCTTGGCCCAATAGGCCTTCAAAGCCTGGGCTTCCTGCTCATCCGATATGGAAGAATATTCGGAAATCATTTCTTCATATCGCTCATGGGAGACGATCTTGGTGGCCTCCAGGAAAAAACCGGAAAGGACAATCAAGGCCAAAACCACCAAGGCATAGATATCCACACCCCGTGTAGTCAAGCGCATGGTCCGGTTGGAGATCCGGCGATAGACAGCGATTCCCAGGCCAACCAGCATCATGCCCCCGAACAGATTCCGAAGGAAAAGAAAGGGATTGAGAGTGGCCTGGTATTCGGCAAACAACTTTTGGCTGACAAAGCGATCCAAGGCATGCATCAAAAGCAGAAAGATAAATCCATAGGCGATGCAAAAATGCATGAACCAGCGGACAAAACCTTCCCGGCCTATCTGTTTTTGAATGAAGACTTCCAAAAACCAGACTTTGATCAGACGAAACAGTTTTAGGCTAAAAATAGTTGAAAATATTCCTTTGACGGCCTCAAAAACTCGCTTGGGGGCGGTTATTTTTCTCAATGGATCGCCGGCTTGTCGTCGAAACCACATCAGGACTTTATAAACCGTCCCGATCCCGAAAAGAATCAAAGCAACATAAAGACTGGTTTTAAAAAACATAGTGCCTTCCCCTAATATAGAAACCTTGGGTTGATGGATTTTAAGCTGCCGACATCCGTTCGGCAGGGGACAGGGTGTTTCAATAATTTTAGCAAATTAGCACGACAAGGTTGCAGCAATCAAGAAAAATATCTGCCTGCTCATCATTTTTAAGAAGGGCTCGAAATGGACCTTCAAAGCCGGATTTTTTTGAAAATGAGGACAAATCCGGCCATTTTGAACCCAAACCATCGGCTAATTCCGCCCAAAAAAATCAAAAGTTATTTTATTAATCTGAATCGATTTTTTTCATTTGCTCCCCGACCAGGAATATAGTAATCCTTTTAGAAAATGGTTTCCGGGCCGGGGGCAACAGGCAAGAGGTGAAAAGGAAAAGGGGAAAGGAGAGCGTCGTGAACACCAGTCAAGATGGAGAGGACCCAGTTCGCAGAGAGACCGAATCAGGCAGGCTCAAACGAAATCCCCGCCGACTCCTGCTTGGGGTAACGGGCAGTATTGCCACGGGAAAGTCCACTGTGGCCAGGATGCTGGAGGTTATGGGCGCCCCAATGATCGATTTTGATGTCTTAAGCCGGGAGGTTATGGAACCCGGCAACCCGGCCTACCGGGATGTTGTTTCTTATTTTGGAGAACAGGTCCTGTCGGAAGACAAAACCCTCGACCGGGAGAAGCTCAAAGAGATCGTTTTTCGGGATAAGGAAAAACGTACAAAACTGGAAAGCTTCACCCACCCGAGAATGTTTGAAGCCTATTTAAAGCGGGTCGAAAAACTCTCTCAAGGGGAAAAACCGGTCATCATCCAGGTGGTAGGTGCGCTTCTCATTGAGGCTCATCTACAAACCTTGTTCGACCTCCTGTTGATGGTTTATGCCCCGGAGGAAGTCCAGTTGAAACGGCTGATGGAACGGGACGGGATCAGCAAGGAATTGGCTATGAACATCATAAAGTCCCAAATGCCTGTGGAAGAAAAAAAGGGGTATTGTGATCTGATTGTGGACAACTCCGGTTCTCTTGAAGAAACCCGCAGACAGGTGAAAGTGATCTGGCGTAAACTTCAAAAGATCCAGAAGGAGCGTCTTGAAGGACAAAATAAAGATAATCCGGATTTAAATCAAGCTGGAAATTTTACTTCAGGGTCCGTCAGATAATGTTCATGGCCTATGGTTTATCAATTCTGAAATGGCCCTTGAGCATCAATCTGAATCGAACCATTTTCATTAATGAGAAATATAAAATCTTATATTCATCCTTGGAGGTTCTATGGCCATAAAATATGAGGGGATTCTTTTCTGTACAGACTTTTCGGAAGATGCCGATTATGCCTTTTTAACCGCTTTGGATATAGCCGAAAAATACCAGGCCCGGCTTTACGTCTTACATGTTTTGCATGCTCCCTATAAGGATATACCCACTGTGAGCCATGAATCGGTTATGGGCGGCGAAAAAAACTTTTTCTCTGCGGAGGTTATTGAAAAAGGCACCCAAAGAGTAAAAGCACGTTATGGACCCCAAATGGGTGCTTTAAGGAATAATTGGGAATTTCATGTGGCCAGCGGGGTTCCTTTTGTGGAGATCATCCGTTTTGCCCGGGCACAGAATGTAGATTTAATCATCTTAGGGGCCGCCGGCAGTTCCGAATTGGATCGCATCACCTTCGGCAGTACCGCCGAAAATGTGGCCCGTCGAGCCCATTGCACCGTTATGGCCGTTCGATATCCGGGGAAAACCTTTCAACAGAAAGGCTAAATTAAAGAAGGAACTCCTTTTAAAAATCCCCATTGCCTGATTTGTTTTTTTTATCTTATTGGCAGTTTTTCAAATCCCGGTCTGGGGGGTCTTTCTCCCTGAACTTCACGGATCATATCCTCCATCTCCCGTCGAAAGTCTATCTGAAAAAGAAGGTACCTGGCTTGCTGTTCAGGTTTGAGTAAATTCATTTCATCTTCCATTTGCTTATTCTCCAAATCGTTCATTTCTTTTTTGCGGTTTTTTAGTCGAAGCACCAGGTCTCGCAACTCCCGTTCCGGAGGATTTATATCCCGCAGAAGATTTCGAAGTCTTTGGATATCCTCGTGATATGCACGATGCACTTTTCTTTTATTTTCTTCATATTGATGGTTGATCGTAAAAAACCGGGCGGATCCTTCCCGGTCAAGTTTAAGGACTTCAGTCAATTTCCACATCTTGATCGTCTTGATTCGTTCCCAGCTTCTTTCTCGGGGGTCTTTAACTTCTTTCCAGGGTTCGGCCCAAGCCAGAGAACTTCCAAGAATCAACGAAAGAAGAAAGATCCCCAACCTATTCTTAACAGTCATAATCTTCTTCCTCCTTCATACCGCCGGATCTGCCGGTTTCCATTTTTTTAATCAGGACCTCCAGTTCTTCATTATTGAGTCCTTCGGTGGATCGGGAAATATCCCAATGGGTCTCATTTTGCATCAGCAAACGGGTAGGGCCGGGTAAGTCCTCCCCCATCCGGGCCACCACCCTTTTGGCTAAACGAACGGCATCCTTGTCGGATAGGGATTCAACGGCCATGGACAAGGGCTCACTCCCTGTCTCCCATTTCGCCGCCTGGTCTTGAATTTCCAGGCCTGATGTTGCGTTATGGGCTTGAATATGAATAGTATAAATGGCAACAGGAGTCAACAATATCAGGATCAAGGCTGTGGCCCAGGCATAACCCGGCCACTCGAAAAGATTTCTCCAAATCTTTTTGTACCAAGGAGTTTCTTGGAATTCGGGTTTGGAAAGACGGACTTGAGCCATAACCCGGGAATTCAGTCCTTGCCAAAAAGCGGGCCCCGGATCAGCCAAACGATCCTCTTTTAATAAAGCCAAAACCTCTCGGGTTTCCTCGTATTCTTTCCTGCAGGATGGGCATTTGGATAAATGATTCTCCACCTGTTCGGCAAGGCCGGGTGAAAGCAAATTTTGATAATAATCGCCGGCCATTTTCTTGAAATTCTTACAGGCTGTTTTTTTCATCTTTTTTCTATTTTATCCACTTTTTTAATTTTTCTACAGCATGGTGAAAGTTGACCTTGGCTGAATTGGCCCTGATATTGAGGACCTTTCCAATCTCTTCAAATGAGAGTTCCTGGTCGATCCTCAAGGTCACCACCATTCGTTGTTTATTAGGAAGACGTTCCACGGCCTTCTGAAGATGGGCCAACCTTTCTTTGTCTGATACATCTCTCTCCTGGTCAGCTTTTGAATCGGTTATCGGGATATCGTCTACAGAGATAGTGTCCCGAATTTTTTTCTGACGAAAAAAATTATGGCATTGATTGATGCCAATTCGATATAACCAGGTCTTGAAAGTTGCATCTGCCCGGAATCCTTTGATATTTTTATGAGCCAGCCAAAATATTTTTTGGACCGTATCTTCCGCATCCAAGGGGTTCTTCAATACCCTTAACACAAAATAATATAAGGACTTCTGATGCCGGATAACCAGCTCTTCAAAGGCCTGGGGATCCCCATTTTTCACCCGCTCGACTAACTGGTCATCGGTCATATGTGTTTTTACTTATTATAGACAAAAAAACAAACAAATAGTTAAAAATGGTTTTTTTTGCCTTTTCTCTTTAAGCCAGGTCAAAATTTAAAAAAGAAAAGAAGAAAAGGCCATGAAAAAAGCGACTGTCATTTGCTTGATCCTGTGCTTGACCGTTACATTATTTGCCGTCACCACGGCCTTTGCCGGACCGAATCATTTCTGGTCGGGCGAGCTATTGGGGTAGGATCGGCCATCCCCCTGGGCCAAATTTTTCATCCTCCAAGAAACTATGATAACGATTACCACCCTGTTCGGGCGTATAATCTCCCCGCTTTTAATAGCTCGTCTTCCCAGCCTCCCTCCACTCGGGAACGATGGGTTCCTGGGCATTGGGTAGAAAACTACGGCTCAAATGGGAATTTTGAACAATATTGGATCCCCGAACATTGGGAACGAATATAGTAATTATAGCAAAAAAAGCTTGTTTGTAACAGGGTGATTAAAAACGTTGAGATGCAAGGCGCCCGAAACCGGGAACCCGCCCTGAAGGGGTGGGACTGAGCGTTGCCTTTTACGCGAAGAAATCCAGAGGAATGAGTCGTACATAGAGGTACGTCGGAATAAGCCTGCCCCGCCGAAAGGCGGGGAGGGATGAGGGCAATCCCGCTTATGGCGGGACAGATGAGCGTTTTTCATAAGCTTGTTAACCGGACCATTTCATCACCAGGGCGTCTTCTCTTGATGGGGCATAATAGCCGGGACGTCTATAAAGGATCCTAAACCCGAGAGAGCGATATAGGGCTATAGCGATCCGATTGGAAGGCCGGACTTCTAAAAACACTTTTGGGGTTCTTTTTTCTTGGGCCTGGGTTAAAAGAAAAGTTAATAAACGGCGGCCTACTCCCTGACGGCGACAGTCGGGATGGACAGCGAGATTATGCAATTGAATTTCATCGGCCACCGACCAGAAACAAATATACCCTACGACAGGGCTTTGAGAATCCCGTCGGGCCACATAAATACTGGGGGGAGACTTCATCAGCTCAGACAGAAAAAGTGCTTCCGACCAAGGTTGAATAAAAGAGGCCGACTCAATAACTAACAGATCTGAAAGGTCTTCCAGTTGAGCGGGATGAAGGATCAAAGATAACTCCTTTATTTGGCCTCCTTTTTCAAAATCTCTCCCGCCAAAGCAATACTGCGTAGGCCATAATCCTTGATCTCCCGAGCGACTTGATTTAAGGATTCCCCTTCCCTTTTTGAAATCAGACCGATCAACATGGGCAGATTTACCCCGGTAACCACCTCAACCTTTCCGTCGGTTAAAAAAGAAAGGCAGATATTGGATGGGGTTCCACCAAACATATCCGTGAGAAGGATAACCCCACCCCCGGTATCCACCTTTTCGATAGCCTCGGAAATCTTGCCCCACAGAGCCCCCTCTTGGTCTTCTGGATTAAGAGAAACCGCTCGGGCCTGGCTGAACTTTCCCGTAATAAACTCCGCCGAACGTATAAGTTCCTGACCCAGGTTACAATGGGTTACAATAACAATTCCAATCATAGTCCTGTTGCCTCCAACCTACCCTAACCGAATATCCCGATGGTAAATATTGAGTAAAAGTTCCTGCTTTTTTAATAAATCAGATAATGCATTGACTATAGTAACGGAACGGTGCCTTCCCCCTGTGCAGCCCACGGCAATGGTGAGTTGTGATTTTCCTTCCTTCTGGTATTGAGGAATCAGAAAAGAAATCAATTCGTAAAAGTCTTTTAAAAAAACCTTGGTCTCCTTCCATTTCATCACATAATCGACGACCGGTTTTTGATTCCCGTCCATTTCCTTCAATTCCGCAACAAAAAAGGGGTTGGGCAGAAAACGTACATCCATAACGATATCGGCTTCATTGGGCAGGCCGTATTTATAGCCGAAAGAGATTAGGTTCATAGTCATCTTAATCGGCTGAGCCACCTTGGAAAAAAGCCGAAGGATTTCTTCCCGAAGTTGATGCACATTGAGATGGCTGGTATCCAGGCAGAAAGTCGCCAAACGCTTGATAGGTTCCATCTTCTTTCTTTCCAGGCGGATGGTGTCCGAAATGGTCCGATGGTTTCCAAGAGGATGATGGCGCCGGGTCTGGCTGAAACGACGGATTAAAATCTCTTCTTCGGCCTCCAAATATAACACTTCAACGATATATCCTTTTCGTTTGACTTCCTGGAAAATCTTGGGGAAATTGGTCAAAAAATCTTTTCCCCGGAGGTCCATGACCAAGGCAATTTTAAAGACCTCCCTGGATATTTGATCTCTCAACTCTAAGAAACGGGGAAGCAAGGTGGCCGGCAGATTGTCAATACAGAAAAATCCAATATCCTCAAAGGCCTTCAGGGCCGTACTCTTGCCCGATCCGGATAAGCCAGTAATGACCACCAAGCGGATACTCTTTGTTGGCATTCCATTCCCCAATGTATAACAACAAGAAGCCAGGCCTTGGGTTCCGCTCGATCTCTTGACCGTCTCGGCTGAGCTCGTCGCAGGCCCTTGAACCTTTTTATATCAAATCATCTTGTTTCTGAATAACCTTTTGCAACTCCTCTCGATTAGAAGCCCGAAAAAGACTCTCCTTGAAGGAGTTGTTTTTCATAAAACGGGAAATCTTGGCCAAGGCCTTTAAATGAAGTCCGGCGGAATCCTCCGGAGCTATCAAAACAAAAAAATAAAAAGCCGATTTTCCATCTAAAGAATCAAAGGGGATCCCTTGGTATGATCGGCCAAAAGCAATGACCATCCGCTCAAGGGTTTTCAATTTTCCGTGAGGAATGGCAAACCCCTCCCCAATTCCAGTACTACCCAAACGTTCCCGGTCCAGTAAAACCTGAAGGGCCTCCCCGGCTTTCATGCCGGGGACTCGATCAACGATCCAATCAGCCAGTTCCGTCAACACCCCTTCCTTATTCCGGGCCTTCAGGTCCGGCAGGATTAAATCAGGAGTTAAATATTGGCAAATTTTCATATCAACTCGTCGGCTCAATCAATCCGAAATTTCCATCTTTTCGGCGATATAAAACATTAATCAGACGGGTTTTGGAATTGGTAAAAACCAGAAATCCACTATTCGACAGCTTAAGTTGCAAAGAAGCTTCTTCCGCATCCATGGGTTTAACCAGGACCCTTTCGGTCCTCACAATCTGGGGGGAATCGACTGCCTCGGTTTCTCTCTTCTCACCCCTTTTTTTCACCTTGTCCTGACCCTTGGCTTTGCCCTCCGGTTTATGTTCTTTGATCTTTTCTCGATGTCTTTTAATTTGTTTTTCTATTTTATCTAAAACCATATCGATGGCCGAATATAAGTCGCCCGTTTCTCCCTGGGCTTTGATTTTTATTCCATTAGCCGAGATAGTCACATCGGCTGTATGCCTAAACTTTTGAATGGAAAGAACTAGGTGAATTTCTATCGGCTCTTCCATATATTTTTTAAAACGTGCCATTCGATTTTCTGCATAGCTTTTCAAATGATCCGATGGATCTACATTCCGGAAAGATACAGAAATTTGCATAAGGACCTCCTATTTTCTGTTACTCTTCGTTCTCCACCTTGGTTGCTTCTAACACTTTCATCTTTTTGGAATTCATCCACTGCTGGATAGGGATATTTTTTCGTTTATTGGATGGAAGGACTCTTAGGGCTTCCCGATATTTGGCCACGGTCCGACGGGCCAGAAATATATTTTCCTTCATAAGGAGTTCGGTAAGTTCTTGGTCACTCAGGGGGTGTGTTGGATCCTCGTGGGCGATTAAAAGTCGTATCCTTTCCTTGACACTTTCTGAGGCAACGGTTTCTCCATTAGCCCCAGCCACAGAACTATTGAAGAAAAATTTCAATTCATAAATGCCCTGGGGAGTATAGACATACTTATTGGTGGTGACCCGGCTGATAGTCGATTCATGCATTTGGACCTCTTCGGCAACATCTTTTAAGATTAAGGGTTTCAAGTGGGAAACACCGTAATCTAAAAATTCCCGTTGAAATTTAAAAATGCTTTCGGCCACCAGATAAATGGTCCGTTGTCGTTGATGAATACTCTTGATTAACCAAATGGCCGAACGCAGCTTGTCTTGAATATAGTCTCGTGTTGCTTCCGAAACGAATCCCCGTTGACCCAGGGCCTTCTTATAAAAGGCATTGATTCTCAAGCGGGGAAGACCGTCTTCATTCAGGACAACATGAACCTCCTCCCCGATTTTATAAACATAAATATCAGGACTGATATATTGAGCCTCTTCGTCGCTATAGAGCTGACCTGGCTTAGGATCCAGATGTAAAATAATTTCTATGGCCGGAATAATCTCTTCGATCGGGGCCTGTAAGATTCGGGCAATAGCCAAATAATTTTTAGTTTCCAGCAAATTCAAATGGTCCATGATAATCAATTCCACCCAGGGATTTTGGCTGTTAAGATACCTGGCCTGGATAAGCAGGCACTCTTTGAGATCTCGGGAGGCCACTCCAAGGGGATCAAACTCCTGAATGCGCAGCAAAACCTTTTCCACAAAGGCCGTTTCCCGATGAGTGCTCTGGGAAATCTCTTCCAAGGAAGCCGTCAGATAACCATTAACATCCAAATTTCCTATAATCTCCGCACCGACCGTTTCTTCTTCCGGGGTCAAATTGGAAAGTGAAAGCTGCCACATAAGATGATCGGCCAATGAGGCCTTTTTGGAGACCATATTTTCATAAGAAGAGAGCTCTCGGTCTTCTGAAATGTCTTCACTTCGTGGGGTATAATAGTCATTGATGTAATTGTCCCAATCCGTACCTTCAAAGGCTTGTTCCCCGATAGTCACCTCGGCCTGTCGATCTTCCGGTTCGTCCTCCGGTTCTCCCGGGGCCTTTTCCGTCTGGGTAGACTCCAGATCCTCGTTTAAGGCCTCTTCCAAAACCGGATTGGCCTCCAATTCTTGATGAAGGCTATCCAGGAGCTCTAACCGGGACAGCTGCAGCAGTTTGATGGCCTGTTGCAGTTGAGGGGTCATGATCAACTGCTGGGTCAGCTTAAGTTGTTGTTTGATCTCTAGGGCCATCAGGGTAATTGAAACTTTTCTCCAAGATAAATTTTTCGAGCCGTCTCGCTTTCAGCCAGCTCCTGGGGAGTCCCTTCTTCCAGGACCACCCCCTCATTAATGATATAGGCCCGGTCACAAACCGAAAGAGTTTCACGTACGTTGTGATCGGAAATCAGAATTCCGATATTCTTGACTTTCAAGGTCTCAATGATGTTCTGGATATCATTGATGGCCAGAGGATCGATCCCGGCAAAAGGTTCATCGAGCAAGATAAAAGAAGGTGAAGTGACTAAGGCCGCGTGTAATCTCCACCCGCCTCCGTTCACCACCAGAAAGGGAATAGGCTTTATGATGGGCCAGATGGGTCAGTTTGAGTTCCTGAAGAAGATCGGCCAAACGGTTTTCCCGTTCGATTGTTGAAATATCCAGGGTTTCCAAAATAGCCATTATATTTTCAGCCACAGTCAGCCGGGTAAAAACCGAAGGTTCCTGGGGAAGATAATTGATACCTTTCCGGGCCCTAAGATACATGGGGAGTTCACTAATACTTTCCTCGTTTAATAAAATAGTTCCCTGGTCGGGGCGGGTCAGGCCGACTATCATATAAAAGGTGGTCGTTTTGCCCGCACCGTTCGGCCCCAATAAACCGACGATCTCCCCCTCGGCCAGCTGCAGGCTGACTTTGTTGACCACTGGTTTTCTATGATATATTTTTACCAAGTCCCGAACGGCTAACTTTTTCATTTTTCTTCTTCTTGATAGATCACCGCCTGCACGCGGTTGGACCCCTTACTGGTGACCAGGCTTCTGTTTTCCTTTATCCAGACGGTGATCTCCTCTCCTTTGATCAGGTTCTTTCCCTGCCAGACTTTTGGGTTACCTGACAAGACGATTTTTTGATCGGCGTTGTAAAAAATGGCCGTTTCTCCTGTAGCCACGTCTTTGCCCTGAAGAATCTTGACCTGGCCGCTGGCCACAATCTTGTCCACCTGGTTCTGTTGGATTAGATTCTTTTTTTCGCTCTCTTTTGACGAAGAGGAAGAAGGTTTCTTGCCGGTTTCCTCAATGGAATAAATTACCATTTTATTGCAATAAATGATGATGGGCTCTTTCCCCTGTTGTTCCTGTTTGGCCACGACGTTTCCTGAAAAAGTAGCTATTTTATTTTTATTGTCCAATTCCAGGGTGTCGGCAGTCGTTACAATAGGCCGGGGTGTTTCTGAGGAATCTTTGTTTTTCCCAAATCCCCATTGCGGTACAAAAAATCCTGATCCCACGACCGTGATAGTCATGAAAACCAAGAATAACTTCCTTAATGAAGCCATGTCCGCCCTCCTCATCAAGACACAAAAAAAGAATGAAAAAGTGTCATTCTGACCTTTTTCTTGACCCAAACTTTCTGGGAATCAAGGTTCATGGTCATCCCCTGACCATCCAAGATAATATCAGGACCTTTAAAAGAGACATCCCCCTCCGAGGATACCTCTTTTGTGTCCTCCCGATAATAAAGGGAAGGGACTTTAAGCTCATATCCATCCGAAGTTGAAATGATCACTTCCCCTTCAATGAAAATATTCTTCGTTTTGGTATCCAAACTTCCCAGATTCCCCACTAGGTTGACCGGTTTGTCATCTTTAGGAAAATAGATTAGGGTAACCTTTTTAAAGGAGACCACGTTCTTCGGTTGCTGATATTCAACCGCCTCGGCCTTCAGTTCCCACAACTTAATCCCATTCTTAACTTGAACAAAATCGATCTGTTGCAGTCCGACATTGCCGGGGGTAGTCCCGGCGTTTGAAACTTTGGGCACCGGGGTTGGCGGCTTCTGGGTCCTGAAAGCGTATAAACCCAGCCAGAAAGCAACCACACAAAGAATACCAATGATCAGGATATTCTTTATTTTTTTCACATGATCCACAATAAACAAAGCCAATCCCCCAATCAATGTATTCTGTTTTTAATTTTTAAACCCATAGTCTCTTAGGATGGAATCCCATTTCCCTTGAGCCCTGAGAATTAATTCAGACACTTCCCGCACAGCCCCGAAGCCCCCAGCCGTTCTGGTAACATAATCCACTTTTTTCTGAACCAGGGGATGGCCATTACTCACGCTGATCGAAAGACCGACTTTTTTAAGCAGTGGAAGATCCATAAAATCATCGCCCATAAAGGAAACCTGCTTCGGGTTAAGTTTTGTTTTTTGGAGGAGTTTTTCAAAAATTTTTATCTTATCTTTGATCCCTTGAAAAAGAAAGGAAACCCCCAGTTCTCTGGCCCTCATTTCAACGGCTCGAGAAGAACGTCCGGAAAGAAACCCCACTTCGACTCCTTCCCTCAGAAGCCAGCGGATTCCCTGGCCATCTTGAATGTGAAAGCATTTGATCTCCTGGCCTTTTTCATTGTAAAGTATCCGGCCATCGGTCAAAATTCCATCCACATCAAGCAACAGTAACCTGATCTTTTTAGCCTTCCGGAAAATGGAATCCATCGGTTTTTTTCGTTCCAAGGTGAAAGGTACAGAGAACGAGGTACCGGATACAAGGTTAAAGGAATTGAAAACCAGATCCTCCGGAAATAGTTGTTAGGAAAAAAACGGCTTTTTTGCCTTAAACCTGGAGCCTTATAACTTGTATCCCGTACCTTATACCAGCTTCTCTTTTTCTCGGACTACCTCATGAATCGACATCAAGTTACGCAAAAGAGGTTCCAATTGATCCAATGGCCAGGAATTAGCCCCATCGCACAGGGCTTTTCCCGGGTCAGGATGAACTTCCAGGAAGACCCCTTGAACACCAGCCGCCACTGCCGCTTTGGCCAGATAAGGGACAAACTTCCTCTCTCCTCCGGAAACCCCTTGCCCCTCTCCGGGGAGTTGGACACTATGGGTGGCGTCGAAGATGACCGGATAACCAAAACTGGATAATATGGGGAAAGACCTCATGTCCACCACCAGATTGTTATATCCGAAGGTGGTCCCCCTTTCGGTTAAAAGGATCTGATCGTTTCCGGTTTCAGTGATTTTTTCCACCACAAAGCGCATATCCCAGGGAGAAAGAAATTGGCCTTTTTTGACATTGACCGGCAGGCCTGTTCGGCCTGCAGCTGTCAAGAGATCGGTCTGTCGGCACAAAAAGGCCGGTATCTGGATCACATCCAGAACCTGCACGGCTTTTTCAATCTCGCTAACTTGATGGACATCGGATAGAACAGGAAGTTCAAATCGGTCTCGGATAAACTTTAAAAGAGTCCAGACCTGCCTCTAGGCCGGGACCTCGATAACTTCGAATCGAAGTTCGATTGGCTTTATCGTAAGAAGCCTTAAAGACCAGAGGGATGTTCAGCCGTTTCTGAATCCCATGAAGTTCTCGAGCGACCGTCACAGTCGTCGATTCATCTTCAACGACGCATGGTCCGGCAATGACCAGATAACGGACTGGCCTTTTCAACCTTCCAGTTTCTTATTTGTATTTCTTTCAATAGGATTCTGCCTGTTTATTTCATTTGAGAATGTTCCAAAGAGGCCCGGATAAATTCCCGGAACAGGGGGTGGGGACTCATGGGACGGGACTTGAATTCCGGGTGAAACTGGCAGGCCAGAAACCAAGGGTGGTCATGTAATTCGACAATCTCTACCAGAGAACCATCCGGAGAAAGTCCACTCAAAATAAGCCCCTTTTCCGTCAAGGGTTCTTTAAAGGCCATATTAAATTCATAACGATGTCTATGACGCTCAAACACTTCTTCTTGCTGATAGCTGGTATAGGCCAAGGTATCGGTCATCAGCCGACAGGGATAGGCCCCCAGACGCATGGTTCCCCCTAAATCCGTATCCTTATCACGACGCTCGATTTTTTGACTGCGATAATCGAACCACTCGTTCATCAGGTATATGACCGGATAAGGAGTGTTCTGATTTACCTCTGTGCTATTTGCCCCATCCAGACCGGCCTTTGATCGGGCCAATTCGATGACGGCCATATGCATGCCAAAGCAGATCCCGAAGTAAGGAACGAGGTTTTCACGAGCGTAGCGGACAGAAGCAATCTTGCCTTCTACCCCTCTGGAACCGAACCCACCAGGAACCAGGATCCCATCCACTTCGGATAAAAAATGTTCAGCTCCTTGCTTTTCCACTTCCTCCGAATCGACAAAATCAAGGATGACCTTACAGTTATTGGCAATGCCCCCATGGAACAGGGCTTCATTTAAGCTCTTATAGGATTCCTTTAAATGGATGTATTTCCCAACAATGGCGATTCGGACCAGAACCTTTAGGTTTTTTATGGTTTTGTTCAGGGCGATCCACTTTTCGAGCCGCGGGGCACGGGTCCAGATATTCAAACGTTCCACAATTTGGTCATCCAGTCCCTCTTGATGAAAGAATAAGGGGACTTCATAAATACTCTCCACGTCCTTGGCCGTGATCACCGCCTCCTTTTCTACGTTACAAAAAAGGGCTATTTTGGCCTTGATTTCCGAAGACAGGATTTGTTCGGTCCGGCAAAGCAGGATATCAGGCTGGATGCCGATGCTTCGAAGTTCTTTGACGGAATGCTGTGTAGGTTTGGTTTTGACTTCCCCGGCCGTCTTAAGAACGGGGACCAAGGTCAAATGGATATAGAGGACATTCTCCTTTCCCAAATCGGATTTCATTTGACGAATAGCCTCGAGAAAAGGAAGACTTTCAATGTCTCCGACTGTACCGCCGACTTCGATAATGGCCACATCGGTATCATTGGCCATCGACAAGATGCTGTTTTTAATCTCATCGGTAATATGCGGAATCACCTGGACGGTGCCTCCCAGGTAATCCCCCCGTCGTTCTTTGCTGATAACGGAATGGTAAATCCTGCCGGTGGTAAAATTATTAGCCTGGGTCAATTTAACCGAAGTATATCGTTCGTAATGTCCCAAATCCAGATCCGTCTCGGCTCCGTCATCGGTTACATAGACCTCACCGTGCTGAAAGGGATTCATTGTTCCCGGATCCACATTGATATAAGGGTCCAATTTTTGGAAAGTGATTTTGAGCCCTCGGGACTCGAGAAGGGCCCCGATCGAGGCCGAAGCCAACCCTTTTCCCAAAGAAGAAAGAACGCCGCCGGTTACAAAAATAAATTTTGTTTTCATTAGTCTTTACAACCCCTACCTACCTTCCATTTGGAAGGAACTTAACCTAAAATACACAGAATGTCAACTCAACTGATCTCTTTCTCCCCTTTCCCTTGATAAATTGTCCTGAATCTTCTATGATGATATTATAAACTCTCATGCCCCCTACGGGTCTCCCGTGAGGGATTACATATAGTCAAGGGGATCAAGTTCGGGTGCGATGGAAAGGATCCAAGTGAACTACGTGAAAACTACATGAAAATGAACCCTTGATCCCCAAAATGATTAAACTCTGTTATGACTAAGGAGGGCCGATGCGAGTTAAAAATTGGATGATTAAAAAAGTGGTGACCATTTCAAAAAATGGCCAAATCATGGAAGCCTTGACTTTGATGAAAAAATATTCCATCAGGCATCTTCCTGTGGTGGAAGGCAAAATCCTGATGGGACTGATCACTGAAAATGATCTTCGCCAGGTCATGATCCCCTCCCTGATGAAAGAAATGCGTCTCGACCAGGTCATGATTAAAAACCCGGTTACCGTCGGCCCGGAAGAATCACTGGAAGAGGCCGCCCGTTTGATCTACCGATACAAAATCGGCGGGCTTCCGGTCGTTGACAAAGGAAGATTGGTTGGAATATTGACCACGCCGGATATTCTGGCGGCCTTTATTCAACTGATGGGGGTCTTGGAAGCCAGTTCCCGTCTGGATATTCAGCTCGCTGCCCGGCCAAAGGCCTTCGAGGAGGTTTCGGGCCTCATCCATCAAAAAGGAGGGCAAATCATCAGTGTGGGAATGATAGGCAAAGGGCAAAAGAAGTCCTATTTGTTTCGTTTAAAACGGTGCCCCTTGGACCCGATCATCCAGGCCCTGGAAAAGAAAGGGCATCGGGTCATTTCGTCCATAGAATGATTAGAATGATGAATAGCTATATTTAAGAAATGAATGGCTGCCTCCAAGACCCAAACCCTGACCTCCTATCTAAAACAATATCAGCCTGGTGCCGTGGCTTTCTCCGGAGGTGTGGATAGTACCCTGCTTCTTTACCTGGCCCGTGAAGCCTGGTCTGAGCTCCCTTTGGCCGTCTCTTTTGTTTCCCCTTTGTTGACAGCTAAAGAACGGGGCAGGATTCAAAAACTGGCTGATTTACTGAAGGTCCGGCTTCAGTGGCTGAAAACCAGAGAATATTTGAATCCGAGATTTAGAAAAAATTCTCCAACCCGCTGTTATTACTGCAAGCAATCCCGGTTTCGTCAGGTCCGGCCGATTTTGAAGCAAATGGGGATTCGATTCCTTCTTGACGGAACCAATGCCGATGACCTGAAAACCTATCGTCCGGGGATTCGAGCTTCGAAGGAGGCCAAGGTCATCAGTCCCTTTGCTGTCTTGGGATGGACCAAGGAGGAAATTCGTGAGGTCAGCCGGAGTTTAGATTTGCTCACCTGGAACCAGCCCTCATCCCCATGTTTAGCCACCAGAGTCGCCTATGGCCAACCCATTACCTTGCCTTTGATCAAGCGGTTGGCCCTGGGAGAAGAAGTACTTCACCAGATGGGTTTTAGCGAATGCCGGTTTCGAGTCCACAATACTCTGGTTCGAATCGAGGTCCCGGAAAAAGATTTTGAGCTTTTTTTCGACACACAGAAGAAAAACAATCTACTATCCCGCCTTTCTGCTCTGGGATTTCATTATATTACCCTTGATCTAAAAGGATTTCGTTCGGGCAGTATGGACGAGGTGCTAAAGTCCAAAAAAGCGAACGGTCACTGACCGTCCTCCATTAATAAAAGGAGACCCCTTGGAATTTCCGGATCAAATCGCAAAAAAGGTCAAGATACGAGAAAACATGGCCTTGATCAAAAACAAGCTTTTGGTGCTGAGCGGAAAAGGAGGGGTGGGGAAAAGCACCGTGGCCGTTCATCTGGCTGTTGCCCTGTCCAACCAGGGATTTTTGACCGGGCTTCTGGATGTCGATCTTCATGGCCCCAGCATTCCTAAAATGATGGGCCTTTCCGGTCAAAAAGTTACCGCTGAACGAGGTTTTCTTAAACCCATCGCCTATAATGGAAACCTGAGGGTCATTTCCATGGCTTCCATCCTGGGAGATCAGGATGCGGCAGTCATTTGGCGGGGCCCTCGCAAAGGAGGGGCAATTCGGCAGCTTTTAGGGGACGTCCTCTGGGGACCCTTGGATTTTTTAGTTATTGACGCCCCTCCTGGGACCGGAGACGAACCCTTATCCATAGCCCAATCTATTCCCGATGTCCGGGCCATTGTGGTTACCACACCTCAACAGGTGGCTATAGAGGATGTTCGCCGGTCTTTGCGGTTTTTAGACAAAGTCTCCCTGCCCATCGTCGGAGTGATCGAGAACATGAGCGGTCTGATCTGCCCCCACTGCCACCAAGAAATTGATCTTTTTAAACAAGGCGGTGGAGAGGCCCTGGCACGGGAATGGGGGGTTCCTTTTCTGGGCAGGATTCCCATTGATCCCAATTTGGTTTCGGAGGCCGATGCTGGCCGACCCTATTTCCAGGGGCATGAAGATTCAGCCGTAATTCAGGCCATTAATCAGATTGTCGATGAAGTAGTAAGGACAGGCACGAGGCAGCAGGCCACAGGCCATAGGTAAAAATTAAAGGACATTATTTAATAAAAATGGCCAGCCCTTCTTTCAGGGGGATTTCTTGACACTATTTTCAAATCGGCAAGTTCAAGTTACCCCCTGCCTCAAGTCTCTCGCCTATTGCTTCATGCCTGTTGCCTATTTCAATTTTTGGAAAAATAAATGTGATTAAAGTAAGACTCCGCCCTGCCCTGAGTATGCTGTGTATTAATATAGATGGAGATTCCTCCTGTTTTAGGCGGCTCTTTCTTAAATAACCTCTTGTAATCTTCATAAACATTTCTTTTTTCCTGAATCCATTGATTCAACTTCTCCGGTCCGGCCTGTAGGACAATGACCTTGGACTTGGACCAGGCCGGGCTTTCCCCCTCTTTACCTTTGTTTTTAGGATTGCTTTCCCAGAGATAACCGATAAATTCCGTATTCAGCATTTCAGGAAACCGTGGGAAAATAACATAGACCTGGGCCGCTTGATCGTCGGTATCCTTTTTAAGGAAATCCCCCTTTTCAGGAAGGCAAGTGATCTTCCATTGCCAGTTCAAATAGGGATAGTTTTTAAGTTCAAATTTTAACTCTTTCTTTAAGCCAAAGGATGAGTTGTTGGAACGGAAATGTATAAAAGCATTATCTCCGGATTGTTCAACTTTTATTTCTGGGTTACCAGTCTTTTTCTCCAGGGTCCATCCTTCAGGGATGCCGCCGGGTCCCTTTCCTACAGAAAATTTGTGTACCCATAATACGCCTTCCTGGGCAACAGAACTTACCAACAGTATAGTCCCCAGTACGATGCAAATTCCAAATCCTAATCCTTTTTTCATTTATCTTCCTTTCCAAGCAAAAAATTTCATTTTCTCCTCAGGATTCACGAGAAATGTTTTTTTTCATTTAAAAAATAACTACTCGAACCCTGTTTTCACCTTTGATTTTTTTATCATAGCCTATTTTCTTTTCCCAATCAAATACACAGTTTCCCAATAAATTCTCTTGACCTTGCACACGTTTTGTTTTAAAAAAATAAATATGGATTTTAAATAAATATCCGTGTATTATTAAATAATATTTTTCCCAACTACCGGGAAAGGCAGGAAGACGGTTATCTGGAAATCCCGGGAAAGGAGCTGATCCTATTCCGGGCTTTAATGGCGTTGGGGAGCATTCAAACTTGAACTTCTTTTTTAGCCGCTTAAGAGGCTTATCCCTTTGGTTTTTTACACTCTTCCTCGGCATTGGCTTTATCTTTTTGGTTATTAACGGATATCAAGAAGTCCAAAGGATCAAACAATTGGCCCAAAAAAGGGAGACTCTGATCCTGGCCAATCAAAAAATGAACATGAAAAACGAGGAAATGTATCGAGAAATTTCCCGTCTTAAAAATGACCCGATTTATCTGGAAGAAATCGCCCGGAGAGAATTCGGTTTAGTTAAACCTGATGAAATCATCTTTTTCCTGGACGAAGGTCATTCCAAGGAGGCATCTCGAAATGTCACTGACACCCAGTTCAAGCAACACCGATAAAGAACATTCGGGAGCTAAAACTCTCTCCATAGAGATAGAGCCTTCTTATCCACTTATTATGGCTACCATTCAATTTTTTAGGGCTCAAAAAAAACCCAGACAATCACTTGAACTCTGCCGATTAGGGTTGAATTATTTCCCGGGAGATCTGGGGTTGCGTATCGGATCGGCCCTGGCCTATTTGGATCTTTCCGAAAAGGACAAGGCCTGGATGGAAATTAAGGCAGTGTCCCAGGAATTAAATCAACTTGCCCCTCTCTTAGAATCCATCCCCAAACACTTTCAGCTGAATGAACCAAACAACCTATCGGAATGGTTAGGGCAACTTAGTCAAATCCTTTCAAAATATCCGGAAGAAGGCCCTGAAAAAAAACAAGAATCCCTAGCCTCTCCCATTTTCCCCAAAGAAGAACTTAAATCCGCCCCAGATACCCCGGTTGTCGAAAATTCAGCCCAAAGAGATCCGGAAACCAAAACTTATTCTCAAATGTTACATAAAGAAATATCGCTCTCCTCGACGGGAAATAACAAGAGCGAAGCAGAAACGGTAAGAGAAGCCTTTGGTGATTCCAAGGTACTGTCCACATTGACCAACTGGCTTTCTCAACTGAAGGGAAACAAGCTTTAAAAAGTGAGCACGCTGTAGGAGGTATTTTAGGCTGTATTATGTATTCTACCGCAGAATTCCGAAAAGGACTTAAAATAGAATTGGAAGGAAAGCCTTACCTGATCGTTGACTTCCAACACGTCAAACCGGGGAAAGGCGGGGCTTTTGTTCGAACAAAGCTTAAAAATATGATCAATGGAAGGGTCATCGATCAAACCTTTCGTTCCGGAGAAAAAGTGGGACGTCCGAATATGGAAGAAAAAGAGATGCAGTATCTCTACCGGGACGGGGACAGTTTTGTCTTTATGGACAACGCTACTTACGACCAAGTTTATTTGCCCAAGGACCAGATAGGGGATCAAGCCCAGTTTCTTCAGGAAAACATTAATATCAAGCTTCTTTACTTCAATCAAGAACCACTGGGATTGGAATTGCCTAATTTTGTGGAACTAACAGTAACCGC
Organism: uncultured delta proteobacterium; assembly: GCA_963802945.1. Classification (GTDB taxonomy): domain Bacteria; phylum Desulfobacterota; class RBG-13-43-22; order RBG-13-43-22; family RBG-13-43-22; genus RBG-13-43-22. Next base: position 293,877 of record CAWDKY010000017.1, on the reverse strand, counting down.
CACCGAACCGGGATTTAAAGGAGACACGGCCACCGGAGGAAATAAACCGGCCACAGTGGAAACTGGGGCCGTCATCCAGGTCCCCCTGTTCATCTCGGAAGGAGACCGAATCCGAGTGGATACCCGAACCGGATATTACCTGGAAAGGGTCAAATAGCCCCGGCCAATTCATCTAAAATCTTTCTTGTTATGGGTTGCAAGTTAAGAATTACAGGTCAAAAAAAAAGTTCTTCAAACCCGCAACCCGTATCCCGCAACATGGGTAAAAAATGCAATAAGAACACCCTTGGGAACGATCTGAAACCCTTCAGCGCCACAGGGATCGGTAGCGTACCTTTTCTTTCTGCCGAACTGGCCTGCCAGGAAATCCTGTCTCATGAATCTTTAATCCCTTTCTGGCCTCAATTGGTTCAAAAGGATCCACGGGAAGATATGGTCCTCCAGTACAGTCCCCCTCTGCCCTGTCTCAAACCCGATTTGGCGGAGAAAACGCTTTTTTACGATCCGGACTGTAACCGGGCGGAAAGCCTGCTCCTTTTTTATGAAAAATTTCTGGCCTCCGACATTTCTTTCTTTTCCCTTCTTCCGGAATTTGCCGCTGGCTTTTACCGGTTGCTGGAGGTCCTGCCCTCTCTTCCTCCTTCGGCTGGTTATGTCAAGGGGCAGATCGTAGGTCCCATCACTCTGGGATTAAGTGTCAAATTGTCCCCTGATCGTTTTCTGATTCACGATGCGGAATTGATGGATACGGTGGTCAAAGGGCTGGCCTTCCAAGCCGTTTATCAGGTAAAAAAATTTGAAGACCAAACCGCAAATCGATCATTTTTTTAGATGAACCCTCGCTTGCCGGCTATGGTTCGGCCTTTTCCCCCTTGTCCAAAGAAGAGGTCTTGAAAATTTTGGGGGAAACAATACAACTGATAAGAGAGCAGGCCGAAACCCTGATCGGGCTTCATTGCTGCGGTAATACCGATTGGGCTTTACTTCTTTCCCTGGATCTGGACATCATTAATTTAGATGCCTATAATTTCGGAAATTCTTTTTTGCTCTATCCCAAGGAGATCAAAGAATTCCTGGAAAAAGGAAAGGCCGTGGCCTGGGGTCTTATCCCAACTTCCGACTTCACCGGAAACGAAACAGCCCCAGTCCTTCTGGATCAGTTGGCTGGTTATTTTAAGACCCTTATCGCCAAAGGGATCGATCGAGATCGATTATATACGCAAGCCATGCTCACCCCGGCTTGCGGGATGGGAACCCTTTCCGAACAAACAGCCAAGCGGCTTTTATCTCTGTTGTCCGAGGCAAGCTTAATGGCTCGGGAACAATTTAAAGTATAAGGTTAGAGAGGTCCAACCACCATGAAAACACTATCATCATTTGTTCTAATCACCTTGGTCCTGACCACAGCCCTCCAGATCCGGCTTTCCCATGACAACAAAAAAGGCTATTCTTATAATATCTCCGGCCCGTCTGTGGAAGAGGTCATTGAAGCCGACCAGCAGATGAAACAATACCTAAGAAGCCTGGCCCCTAAAAAAAATACGGGCCCGGCCCCTTCTGCTTTGGTGCCCAAGCCCGCCCCTATTAAAAAATAGCAGACAGGATCAATAGGATTATTCGCATCTATTTTTGCCCTTTCCAGAAGAAAGGGTAAAACTAATTATCCTATAAATCCTGTCAGGTAACTTTCCTATTCCACCGCAACCTCAATCTTCCGAGGTTTGGCTTTTTCAATTTTAGGCAAAACCACCCTGAGAACTCCATTCTTAAGGTGAGCGCTGATTTTATTCTGATCAATAACATCTGACAAATTAAATTGCCGATAAAATCTCCCGGTTTCAAATTCCTTAAGCAGAATCCGCTCCTGGGGACTGGAAAGTTCTTCCACCTCCCCAAGTATTGAGATCTGGTTGTCTTTAAGGTCAATGTGTAATCCTTCTTGGCTGACTCCCGGCAGCTCGGCCATCATGGTCAAGGCCTCTTCGGTTTCAAAGATATCTACGGCCGGAATAAAGGTCGAGCCGGTTTTGGTGGTCTCTCCCGTTCCCTTAAATTCCTGTTTGTCTCTAAATTGCATTTCTTTTTCGGTCATGATCTTCACCTCACAAAAAAACTTATTGCCCCACTTCAATCTGAATCGGTTTGGGCTTGACTTCCTCGGCTTTAGCCAGTTTGATCGTTAAAATTCCGTTCTTGGTTTTTGCCTCTCTCCGGTCTGTATTCACCCTGGAGGGCAAAGTAATTACTCGCCGGAAGATGCCTTCTTCTCTTTCCCGACGGTGATAATTTATCTTTTCACCTTCCTCGGTGGTTTTTTGTTCCCCTCGTAAAATAAGCTGGTCGTTGACCACCGAAAGGTCCAATTGCTTGGTTTCCACTCCCGGAAATTCAGCCCTTACATACAGGTATTCTCCATCTTCGCTGATGACTACCGGCGGAAAGGTCCTTGCCCTTTCAACGTTGGTTGGGCTGTCGGAAACCATCCCCCAAAGACGACTCATTTCTTTTTGCAGTCTTTCCATTTCCTGGAAGTTGTTACCCCAGGCACCAGGAGCACTCCATCTCCAAAGAGTCATCGTCATCTCCTCCTCTCATTTAACCTTAATTTTAGAAAAAGATAATCATCGATTTGAAGTTGTCAAGCAGTATGGAGTTGGTACCTGCTGCAAACGGCAAGCGGGAGGGAGGGATTAATACAAATTCAATTTCAACCTTGAACATTGAATTAGGAGTAATGAACAATTATCAGGTCACAAGCCAATTGAACCGGTCCATTACCTCTTGAATGGCTGTCAAGTCTGGCTTCTGCTGGTTAAAGGAAACACAAAGCTTCCCTTCACCTTGAAAACGATAATGGTTGGGGTCTTGCTGGATCAGGTTCACCAGCCCCTCCGGTTTCCAGGGCCCCTTGGGATAAAAAGAAAAAACCAGATCATCTCCTATGGTCTCGATCCGTTCTATCCCTATTTGTCGCATCATCTGTTTAATGCGGAGGATTTGTAGCAGATTGGTCAAGGCCTCAGGGATCGGCCCGAAGCGATCTTCCATTTCTCCTTGCATATCCTTTAATTCCTCATCAGCTTTAAGCGAAACCAATCGTTTGTATAATGATAAACGGTGTCCGGAATCCGAGATGTATCCCTCGGGGATAAAGGCCGGGATCGGGAGACGTATCTCGGGCTCCCACTCCTCAACCAGGCCTGTGCCTTTCAACTCGTTAATGGCCTCTTCCAACATCTGAATATACAGCTCATAGCCTACGGCGGCCACATGCCCCGATTGACTGGTACCCAAAAGATGTCCGGCCCCGCGTATCTGGAGATCGTGAAGGGCGATCTTGAACCCGGACCCCAATTCGCTGAAGTCCATCAGGACCTTCAAACGTTTTTGAGCATCCCGGGTCAAATTGCTTTCCCCGGAAACCACCAGGTAGGCATAAGCCCGTTCCCGCGAACGCCCCACCCGGCCCCGCAACTGATACATTTGGGCCAGTCCAAACCGATCGGCTTGATTGAGAATGATGGTGTTGGCCGTGGGGATATCCAGGCCGGATTCGATGATCGTCGTACAAATCAGAAGATCCAATTCCCGCCGAACAAACTGAAGCATGACCTTTTCCAATTCCCTTGCCGGCAACTGTCCATGAGCCACCCCGATCCTTACCCCGGGAAGGATCTTCTTTAAAAAAAAGGCAACGGTTTGGATATTGTGGACCCGGTTATGGACAAAAAAGATCTGTCCCCCCCGTTGAAGTTCACGCTGGACCGCCTCCACGATTTTGGCTTCATCAAAAGGGATAATATGCGTCCGGATGGACTGGCGGTCTTCCGGAGGAGTCTCTATGGTGCTTAAATCCCGGATACCGGTCAAGGACAATTGCAAGGTGCGAGGAATGGGGGTGGCGGTCAGGGTCAGACAGTCCACCTGAGTCCTCATGGTCTTAAGCCGTTCTTTATGGGAAACCCCGAAGCGGTGTTCTTCGTCGATAATAATCAATCCCAGATCCTTAAACCGGATGTCCTTTTGCAGCAACCGGTGGGTCCCGATGACGATATCCACTTTTCCAGCCGCCAAATCGGCCAAGGTCTGCTTTTGTTCCTTGGGGCCCTTGAAACGGCTCAAGATCCGGACTTCAACCGGATAGCCTTCAAAACGCCGGGCCATAGTCTGATAATGCTGTTCGGCCAAAACCGTGGTTGGGACCAAAAAAGCGACCTGCTTTCCATCCAGTACGGCCCGAAAAGCGGCCCGTAAAGCTACCTCAGTTTTGCCATAGCCCACATCGCCGCACACCAGACGATCCATAGGCTTTTCCGCTTCCATATCGCCCAGCACTTCTTCGATAACCCTAAGTTGATCCGGCGTCTCCTCATAGGTAAAGGCCGCCTCAAATTCCTTGAACATCTGGTCCCGGCCGGAAAAAGCAAAACCCTTGCTGACTGCCCGAAGGGCATAAAGGTCCACCAATTCCTGAGCGATTTTTTCCACAGCCTTTTTAACCCTGGCTTTGGCCTTTTTCCATCCCGCTCCGCCCAAACGGTCCAGAGAAGGGACCTGCCCTTCCAAACCCATAAATTTATGGATCCCCATGAGCCGGTCAACCGGGATATAAAGCTTGTCTCCTTCGGCATATTCAATGAAAAGGAATTCCCCTTCCCAGCCGTTCAGTTTAAAAAATTGCAGGCCCCGGTACAGGCCGATTCCGTGATCCTTATGCACCACAAGATCATCGACCTTCAGATCATCAAGAGAAGTGATGTAGGCCTCTAAATCCTCTTTGCGGCCTTTTTTTCGAATCTCTTTTTTAGGTTCGAAGATCTCTTCCTCGGTCAGAAAAACCAAGGGAGGAGATTTCAAGCGAAATCCGGCCGAGAGCCGGCCGGTCAGGATATGGACCCCGGGAGTTTGCCCGCTGAAGGGGGGCTTCTGCTCGGGGAAATAAGCGGCCTCGAGCTGATAGAAGGCCAGGATTTCCCGCAGTCTTCGGGCCTGAGAGTCTTGAGAAACAATGATCCAGATTTCCTGTCCCAGTTCTTTCCAGGTGGAAAGGAAGGCAGCCAACTGTTGAATAGCTTCCTTGGACGAGGGTTGTTCACGGATAAGGCGGCTGATTTCCTGATTATCCCGAGCTGGTAAAGTCCAAAGGGAACCTGTTATCAGACCTGGTGTTTCTATAGGCAGATCCTCCATGAAAATCCCCGGAACATCCTGCCAGGATTCCCAAAATTTTTTCTTAGGTTCTGGTTTTTCAGCCTCAAAGGCCCTCTGCAAAGACAAAGGGTCATTCCAGGCCAAAAGAAAATGGTTCGGCAGATAGTCTTTTAGACACCCCGGTGTTTCGTAAAACAAACTCAACCACCGCTCACCCCCTTCAAAAGGAAGCTTTTGATCCAATCGGTGTTTAAGCCAGGAGGCCTCGTTTTCAGCTATGACACCTTGAATCAAGGCCCGTTTCAGCTTCTCGCCGGCCAAGTGCATTCTTTCTGAGTCCCAAATGATTTCACTGATGGGCAGAAGAACCAGTTCTTCCAGATTAAGGACTGACCGCTGAGTGGAGGGGTTGAACTCTCGAATCGATTCGACCCGGTCCCCAAAAAATTCGACCCGGACCGGACGGCTGTAGAGAGGGGGAAAGATATCCAAGATCCCGCCTCGGACACTGATTTCCCCCGGCCCTTCAACTAAAGGGGTCCTTAAATAACCCCAACGGGTCAACTGAGAAAGGAGGTCCTCCCGAGCTGTTTCTTCTTTACGGACCAGATAATCCACCTGTTGTGAGAGTAATTCCCTGGGTATGACCGCCGAATGAAGGGCCTGGATCGAGGTAATCAGGAGAACCGGCCCAGGACGGGTCAAAAGGGAATAAAGACAAGACAGACGAAGGGCCACAGTATCCGACTGGGGCACATATTCCCGAAAATCTAATGTTTCATAAAACGGGAAATAAAGGATCGGGGAAGGAAAAAGGAATTGGTTTTCTTCCGGATCTCGCTGCGCAAAAAAAAGCAGATCCTTATAAAGGTTTTGAGCTTCTTCCGGGCCGGCACAAACGACCAGCAGGGTTCTGCGGACCCTGGCCCAGCTTTGCTGAAGAAAATAGGCCGACGCCGATCCCTGGAGCCCGGTGACCCTGAAAGGCAGGCGGTTGGCTTGTATTTCTTGAATAACGGTCTGAAAACTCACCCCAGACCGGCTCAACCGTTCAACTTCTTCATTCCAAAATTTATCGTCCATAAAAAATCTTAAAGGATTCTAGGATTCAAGAGGTCAAGGATTCAATCCCGCCTGCGGCGGGACTGGAATCCTCGAATTTTATTTTTGTATTAAAGATAATCAATTTTTCATTGACAGGCAAGTCTCAATTCAGTTTAATAATACTATTGAGCTTTGAGCCTCATACGTTGTGCCTTGAGCCTGGAACTCTGAACCTTACACTCTTATTGGAGGTTTTTATGATCCCTCGTTATACCCGCCCGATTATGGCCAAAATCTGGAGTCCGGAAAACAAATATCAGAAATGGCTCGAAGTGGAAATCCTGGCCTGTGAGGCCCTTTCCCGATTGGGGCTTATACCTCCCAAGGACCTGGCCCTGATCAAAAAAAGAGCCCGCTTCTCAGTAGAACGAATTGAAGAACTGGAGCAGATCACCAAACACGATGTCATCGCCTTTCTGGACAATGTGGCCGAGCAAGTCGGCCCGGCCAGCCGTCATATCCATCTGGGCCTGACCTCTTCCGATGTCTTGGACACCTCTATGGCCGTTCTGCTCAAGGAGGCCGCAGAGGTCCTGATTGAAGACCTAAAAGCCCTACAATCCGTATTGAAGGGACAGGCCTTGACCCATAAAAAAACCGTTATGATCGGCCGTTCACACGGCATCCATGCTGAGCCCATCACCTTCGGCTTAAAATTGGCCATCTGGTACGATGAGGCCAGCCGAAATCTTCGGCGCCTGATCCAGGCCAAAGAAACCATTGCCGTGGGTAAGATCTCCGGGGCCGTAGGGACCTTTGCCCACATCTCCCCCACAGTTGAGGCCCATGTCTGCCGCCATTTAGGGCTCAAACCCGCGCCCGCTTCCAGCCAGATCGTTCAACGGGACCGTTATGCCGAATTCTTTTGCACCCTGGCCGTTATCGCCGGATCCATCGAAAAGATGGCCGTGGAAATCAGACACCTTCAACGCACCGAAGTCCTGGAGGCCGAAGAATATTTTTCCAAGGGTCAGAAAGGCTCTTCAGCCATGCCGCACAAGAGAAATCCCATCGCCTCCGAAAACATCGCCGGTCTGGCCAGACTGGTGCGCGGTTATGCCCTGGCCTCCCTGGAAAATCAAGCCCTTTGGCATGAACGGGACATCAGCCATTCTTCCGTGGAACGGGTCATTGGTCCCGATGCCACCACTCTTTTGGATTATATGCTGGTCCGTTTGACCGGCCTTCTCAAAAACCTGATTGTCTATCCGGAGAGAATGAAAAAAAACCTGGGGCTGACCAGGGGCCTACCCTTTTCTGAAGGAATCCTTCTGGCCTTAACCAGAAAAGGAATCACACGACAAGAGGCTTACCAGGTAGTACAGGAAAATGCCATGAAGGTCTGGGCCGGAGAGGAAGATTTTCAGGAGTTATTAAAGCAAGATCCGAGGATCAAAAAGTGGCTGACTCCCGAGGAGCTGAGCAACTTATTCGATCTCGGACATACTTTAAAAAATGTGGATTGGATTTTTAGGCGGGTTTTTAAAAAGTCCCATTGAAAAACGTCCCCTTTTACCCAATCTCTGTGTCAAACTCAAATTTTAATCCTCGAAATACAGTATGTATTTTTCGGCAAAATTTTCACCATCCTTAACCTAAAACAAAATTAAACCTTTTTCAAAGCTATCAAAGTAACAAAAATGGGGTAGAGGATAACTTTGGCTGAAATTAAATTAAGGAAGGTCAGGATAGGTCGAAAAATACCTGCCCCATTTGGATTCCTTTTCCAATTTTCTCATAAGGCTTTTGCCCTTGAAAGGCCACCAGATGAAATCATGATAAAAAAAGGAGCCAAAGATAAAGAGGTAAACTAATGGGGTACGGAAAAAAAGCTTTTGATATTTACGAAAAGGACTGAACCACAGCAAGTCCCCAATATTACTGGCGAAGTTATCTCCGACTTGAAAACCGAAATTTTCTTTGGATACATCGTCCCCAAGGACTTCGATGTCTTCAAATCTTCCTTGCCCCAGACCTTCTTCCTGGGCCAAACGAATAAAGGGCAGGGTTAAGGGAGAAAAACCCATCATCCTGGCAGCTAGCGCATCAATGGCTACACTGTCTCCAGAAGCCAGCATAAAGTCTTTTTCAACCGGGGTCATGGTCCTTGGTCCAGGGCCGGAGCCGCAAACGGTTCCATCCATCAAGGCGAAGATCCCGGAATGGATTTCCTTCTGGATGGCTAGGAGATCCACCAGGGTTTCATGGATCACACTGTGGGTGTAATGGCGTTTAGTATTCAGCAGACCGCCAAAGGCATTCTTCATGGCCCCGGTAGTGGAAGTATAGATGTGGGTTTTAACTGTAGGAAGGTGCACGATGTTTTTCCCGATAAAGAATTCGGGAATACAGATCCCTTGGGTAAAAATCCCTTTCAGGGCTTTCATGCGGGCTTTCGGCTGATAGACCACCCAGCGAATCTGATCTTTTCTGAAATTATAGAGTTCCGGAATATGGTATTTTTGATAGATGGGTGTCAGTTTGTTGAGTCTGCCCCCTTTATCCGGATTGGTGACCACGGTTTTATTATGGACCGCCACTAAATCTTTATAACCGCTTTCCTTTAGAGCTAAAATTATCCCTTCCAACTGCCAGGGAGTGGTATTGGCACTCAGAAATGGGAAATGCCAGGAGATGTTATCTTTGAGGATGACCGGACGAGCCGGGTCAAGATGTTTTTTCAGATCGGCCAATTCGCACAGCCGTTGAATATCGTTGAAAACGGTCTCTGGTTTGGTTTTTAGAACGGCTACTTTGGATGGATTCATAAAAATCCTTTACATGTTCAAGGTTCAAGGTTCAAGGCTCAGGGTTTAAAGCAAAGGACTCAAGGCGTAGAGCACAAGGTTTAAGCTTCAATATTTAAGAGAATTGGGGGAAGGATTTCTTACATTACCTTTAAACTTGAGCCCGCACCTTGAACCTTATACTAAAAATCTTCTTGACCCCTGAAATCCTTTTTTAATTTTTATAGCCTTTTGGAAATTTTTGATGCCAGTCCCAGGCGGAAGCTATAATTTCCTTCAACTCCGGATACTGGGGCTCCCAACCCAAAATTTTACGAGCCTGATCTGAAGAAGCCACCAACACAGCCGGATCTCCCGGGCGGCGCTCTCCTGGATGATAGGGAATTCCCTGTCCGATAACCCGGCCGGCGGTCTTAATCACCTCTAAAACCGAAAAGCCCTGGCCGTTTCCTAAATTAAAAATCCGCTCTTGGAGAGCGTCCAATCTTTCCAGGGCCAAGACATGGGCCAAAGCCAGGTCCCGGATATGGATATAATCGCGCAGACAGCTTCCATCCGGGGTCGGGTAGTCCAAACCAAAAACCGTCAGAGGTTCTTCAATGCTTTCATCCAATGATCCATGGACTTCTCTGAGTGCCCGGCGAAAAATCAGGGGAATGAGGTGGGTTTCCGGATGGTGATCTTCTCCCAGCCGGTCTATGGCCCCGGCAGCGTTGAAATAACGGAAGGTGACGTACTTTAATCCATAGGCCTTTTGATACCAATCCAGGATCTGTTCAAAGAGGAGTTTAGAGTGCCCATAGGGATTTAGCGGTTGGGTCGGGTGCGTTTCCACAATCGGGATAGAGAGGGGTTCCCCATAGACGGCCGCCGTGGAGGAAAAGACTATTTTCTTGACCCCGAAGGCCCTCATGACCTTTAAGAGAACCAGCCCCTTGGATGTATTGTTCCAATAGTATTTTCCCGGATCCTGGACCGATTCCCCCACTAGGCAATAGGCGGCCAAATGAAGCACCGCACCAATGGAATAGGAATCAAAAATCTTTTGTAAAAGGGCTTCATCCCCCAGATCGCCCTGGAAAAAAATCCCCTTTGGCGGTAAGGCTTCTCTGTGCCCTTCTTCCAGACTATCGAGAATAATTAGGGAGTGCCCTCTTTCCAGGAGGGTTTGACAGACCACGCTCCCGATATATCCGGCCCCGCCGGTGACTAATACGTATTTCATAAAAACCTTTGGTTCTTCTCCCAAATTGTTGGGAGAAAGAGTTCAAGGATTCGGGGATTCAATCCCGCCAGAGTTGTGACTGGCCCCATCGAATCCTTCTGTCATTATTTAATAACAGCATACTTTATAATACACCACAGGGCCCGGGCACCGTCTTTCCAATTGATTTTTTTCCCTTCATTATAAGTCCGTCCGGTATATGAAATTCCAACCTCATAAATCCGGCATCCCAACCGGGCGACTTTGGCTGTCACCTCAGGTTCGAAACCAAACCGTTTTTCCTTCAGGGAGATAGACCTAAGCACCTCGGACCGAAAAACCTTATAGCAGGTTTCCATATCAGTTAAATTAAGGTTGGTCGTCATATTGGATAGAAGGGTCAGAAACCTATTTCCGACATAATGCCAAAAAAAGAGAACCCGGTGGAGCTCTCCACCCGTGAAGCGGGAACCATAAACAACGTCGGCCTTACCTTCCATGATGGGTCTTAACAATTTAGGATATTCTTCGGGGTCATACTCCAAGTCGGCATCCTGGATCAAAATAATGTCTCCCTTCGCCCCCTGAAACCCCGATTGCAGGGCTGCTCCTTTACCCTGATTTTTATCATGCTTTATTAACCGGATCTTCCCTTCTTCGGCCAGCTTTCGAGCCACCTCCAGGGTACCGTCCTGGGAGCAGTCGTCGATGACGACAATTTCTGTAGCTATATTCAAGAGGGATAGATCTACAGATCGAACCTTTTCAACCAAGCCCCCTAAGGTTAATGTTTCATTATATACCGGAATGATAATGGATAAAAGCATCTCTTTGATTACGTCTGTCTGGTCATTTGTTCTATTTCGTCTATCTACTTTGTTTAAATTAATTATTTTTTGAAGGATTATATAGGGATTTTCATAAGTTGTCAAAACGAAAAAAGAAAGAAATGAGAAAGTCCGGCCACGAATCCATTTTCTTTGTCCTGGAAGTTATGATAAAATATATTTCTATTATGCCTGCTTGCCGAACCCATCCAGATAGGGAAGGGACCTTCCCTTGTCAAAAATATCAGATTGCTTACTGCCGACAGTGTTTTGAGGAAGGGGTGTTCTGTAACGACCCCAACCTGTACTGCAAATTTCGGTCCCAATGTCTGATCAATGAATCTCAAAAAGAACGGGAATATGAAGAGAAAAAAATTTGAACTTTGAACTTCATCCTTTGTCTTGCTCCCTGGTTATGATGACCTTATCCACCCGTTTCCCATCCATGTCGGCCACTTCAAAACGCAAGTCTCCCCATTGGAAATGTTCGGCGGGCTTTGGAACTCTTCCCATTTGCATCATTATAAAACCGCCCAAGGTCTGAAAGTGCCCGCTACCCTCATCAGGCAACTGTTCCAGGCCAAAAAGCTCTTTAAATTCATCAATAGGTATCATCCCGTCTATCAGCCAGGTGCCATTTTCTCTTTGAACTGCCTGTGGCTCCGTTGACTGATCCTGAGAGGAGATTTCTCCGACTATGGATTCTAAAATATCATTCAAAGTCACCAGACCCTGAATTCCACCATATTCGTCCACCACCAATGCCAGGTGGGGACGGGATTTTTTGAACAATTCCAAAAGGTGCATGGCCGGTGCATTTTCCGGAATAAAAAGCGGTGGACTCATTTTTTCCTTCAAATCCATTGGTCGTCCGGAGAGTCCCTGGGCCAGCAGGTCCTTGGCCCGTACCACCCCCAAGACATTATCCAGACTGCCTTGGACTACAGGAAAACGGGAATAAGGATTTCCCATGATTTTCAGCCGATTCTCTTCTATAGGGGCATTCTGATCCAGCCAAACGATCTCCAGACGGGGGGTCATCAGAACACCGACTTGACGATCGGCCAGACGAAAAACACTTTTGACAATATCTTTTTCCGTTTCAGCAAAAACCCCGTCTCGGGTGCCCTGCTCGATCAGGATTTTTATTTCCTCTTCCGTGATGGACGGCTCCAGGGAAGGCTGATAACCAAATAGTTTTAAAATCCAGTCAGAAGAAATGGTCAATACCTGAACCAAAGGGCGGGTGGCATCGGATACCCATCGTAGAGGAAGAGCCATAAACGAGGCAATCCGTTCGGGATTGTTTAGGGCCATCCTTTTGGGAACCAGTTCCCCGATAACAATGGAGAGATAGGTAATTCCAAGGACCACACCCCCCAGTGAAATGGCTTGGCTGTATTGTCCAAGACAGGGAATCCCTTTTACATAAAACTCCAAAGACTTGGCCACGGTCGTACCGCCAAAGGCCCCGGCCAGGATGCCGATCAGCGTTATACCCACCTGGATGGTGGATAAAAAACGGTTAGGGGATTGGGCCAGATTCAAGGCTATTTGAGCTCGTGAGTTGCCTTCATTGGCCCACTGCTGAAGCCTGGCCTTCCGAGAAGCAACCACGGCCATCTCAGACATGGCAAATAAACCGTTAAATATCATGAGTAGAAGAATGATTAGGATCTCCATGGTATCTCCTTAATCCAAAGTAACAAAGCTCCGATGTGTTATTCTGCAGAGGCTTTTTATCGACATGGAATCACAGTTGAATAGTGCAAAAAAGGGGGCAAGGAGTCAAGGATTCAAGGGTTTTAATTTCCAAGCTTTTCACTTGAATCCTTGATTCCTTTAATTAATGTTCATGTTTCGTGAGTCATGCTTGCGGACATAAAGTTTTTACTAGCGATTTCGTAATCGAGAAAAATATTGCGCTAAAATTCAGTATAAGTTTTCAATCCTTTAAAATCAATAAAATAATTTGTTTCTTACCAAAAACGTCGGGCCAAGAAAATTCCAGGCATGAAGTTACAACCATATTGACGGTGATAGGCCTGGAAGAGCTTATGCCAGCGATCTTGGCAATGGCACAGGACTCGTTGGTCGGCTCAAAAAGGTTGGTTAGAAGATATTCATCTTTAATGGGCTGCGGACATTCCCGAGGGTAAATGCAGGAGCTCCCGAGATAAAGGAGTTTGTTGACTTTAAAAAAATAAGCCGTAAGGACTACGGTGGCATGGATCATCATATTGTCATAAATAAATTCCGCCGGCCTGGTGGTATTTAGCCAAAATCCCCCCGACGGTGCCAGCCACCAATAAGACAAATTCCGGTCGATTGGCCCTGAACTACTAATTCACCGCTCCCTGTTCACGCAGATCCAATTGATCCCGGGTAACGCTCAGAATCCGGTTGAATCCTTCCTCTTGAGTCGGCGGAGGATGGCCAAACCGACCAACCTCCATGCACGGCCATATATCTACGAGGATCTTTGGGAATTTCAATTGCCGTGGACTTATTTTAACAAATATTGATGTTATCTCCCATCGAAATTTTTTGCTTTAAATTGAACCTCCCCGCAGCAAGCTGCGTGGTATCGAATGCTAAATTTCTTTAATCGAGAAACCAAGGGTTTCTCGAACTCATCCTTTTTGGTGCCCCGTAGCAAGTTACGGGGAATTACGAGTTAAAATTTCGAACCCAATAACCAGACTATAATAAATTGTTTTAATGTAATTAGTGTTTGAAAAGACGTCCTGATTTTGTTATGGTGCTTACAAGCCAGCATTAGCAATTTAATCCCCAAAAAGAATGAGCCTGTTGCAAAAGTCTATTTGCAGGGAATAGATAAGCATAAAGGGTGAGCCACACCGGCGGTTCTGTGATAAAATGATGTCTAGAAAGAACACAAAAAAACACAGGAGACACCGATGATGCTCTGGGAAAAAATATTATGGTTGAGGGGTAGATTGCAACAAGGTTTATTTTCGGAATTAGAAGAATGTTGGGAACAGCCTTTAACTAAAAAGGAGCAACGCCTTCTGACGATATGGAAACTGGTTAAGATTGAAAGATATGTACCCCGGAGTTCTTTAAATCAATGGATGGGGAGAAAGATTCTTGAGCGACAAGCGATAGCCCGGGCTTTTGTAGCCAAGAAGTAAGACAAACGCTTGATTAGGTTCCGCCGAAAAAGCCCTAAAAGAATTACCGGTTTACTGTGATGTAGGGACCAATAAGAACTCTAAGGGGTACAAAGAGACCTAGGTCGAGTATAAACTCCAGGCCGATGTCAATGATTAGCGGTGAGTGTTGTCTTGACCGCAGCATCGCTCCACGACAGCCAAATAGCTATACCGTTAATGAAGTTGTCCAGTTCCAAAGTGGTTTATCTTTATGATTTGGGGATTCGGCTTATGACGCTGGATCTATCTATGAAGTCAGAAGAACTCTGGGACATGTACCCATAATCGATAAGAATTCTCGCGGTAAGGACGTTATCCCCATGACTCCCCATGAGGTCAGAAGATATAATGAACGGGCAACGGCGGAATGGTTCAACGGCCGATTGAAAGAATATTTTGGAGGCCGTAATGTCATGGTTCGAGGAGCAGAAAAGGTAAAGCTGCATCTTCTGTTCGGAGTCATCACCATCTTTGCAGATCAATTGCCCAAACTGGAAACCTGACTTAATTGTCAAAGAACAGAGATCATACAGGTACAAAGGATATCTCTCTCTAAATTTTAAGAAATTGCCAGAAAAACTATCTTTTAAACAGAGAAATTGCAAAACTACTAAGAGAATGACTACTCCTGTGAATATTGTGTCTTTTTTTATTCACTTCTCTGGAGTTTTGAAAGTACCTCAGCATAATAAATTAATAATGTAAAGCTCTTCCCCTGTATTATTGCAAAAATAATTTTCGATTATGTTCCGCTTCAATAGAAATTTTTCTAACTAAATGACACCTTTTCCAGTAAAGTGGTAAAAATATGGAAACTAACATAAAATTTAATAGTTATCAGTTCTAAAAATGAACCTCCCCGCAGTAAGCTGCGGGGTATCAGAGGATAAAAATCTTATTTCAATTTCACCCTCACCTAAATCCTCTCCCTTGATGGGAGAGGACTTAATTGGTATCCCCGCATCAAGATTCGGGGAATTGCAAGTTCAATTTTTAATCTAAATGGAAATAAATGCTAAGGAGGTCCAATAATGAAAATTCTATTAATAAATCCCCCTTATATGAGATTCATGGGCATTAATATGGCCTATATTCCTCTTGGGTTAGGATACCTTACCCGATATTTGAAAACAAATGATATATCTGCGTCAGTTTACAATGCCGATTTACCCAAAGAAGGAGAAAAGGAGAATATTTCCTCACCATCTTATAATGAGTTATTGAACCGGCACCCCATGTATATTGAGGCCTTAGACAACGATCACCATGAAATCTGGTCCGAGATTGCAGAAATAATTTCAAAATCAAAACCTGAAGTTATCGGCATAACTGTTATGAGCGCCAAACTTCCTAGCGCAATTAAGGTTGCGCAAATAGCAAAGGAATACGATTCTGGGTGTAAGGTGGTTTTAGGAGGACCTCATGCAACTATAGCACCCGATGAACTACTATCCTTTAATATAGTTGACTTTGTTGTTAGGGGAGAGGGGGAGCACACGCTTCATGAATTATGTAAAACCATCAGGTCCAACAAAAATGTTTTTACTGAAATTGAAGGATTGTCATTTAAGGTTGAAGGGAAAATAATTCATAATGCTGACAGACCGTTAGAGAAGGACATCAACAATTTCCCCTTTCCTGACAGAGAAGATTTCCTTGGGATAAATCGGTATTCAAAAGATAATATCTCGTCTATTATAACCAGTCGAGGTTGCCCTTATGACTGCACATTTTGTAGTGCGAAAACTACTTGGACTAGAAAAGTAAGATATCGTGATGTGGATAATGTAATAGAAGAGATAATTATGTTGAAAAATAAATATGCAATCCCTTCTTATTTTTTTTGGGATGACAGTTTTACAGTGAATAGGAGTCGAACAGAAGAATTACTTGATAAAATTATTACAAATAAAATCAATTTACCATGGGAATGCACAACACGAGCAGATCTTCTTGATGACAAATTGCTTTCAAAAATGAAAGCTGCTGGTTGTTTTTCAATTGATATTGGTTTAGAAACGGCGAGTAATAGAATGTTGAATATAATTAAGAAGAACATTACCATGGAGACATGTTACCAGGCTTTTTCCCTTTTAGTTAAACATAATATGAATTATGGTGTTTTTCTTATGGTGGGATTTCCTGAGGAGACGGAAGAAGATATATTAAAAACAATTGAGTATGCAAAAAATTCAACTGCTACCACGCTTTGTTTCTCTGTTTTTACTCCTTATCCAGGATGCGAAAGTTATGAAAGGGCAAAAGAAATGGGCATGATTGATACGAAGTTGGATTGGTCCAAATACTCTCACCAATCGCTTGAGAATTATTTTTGTAAGAACATTGACAGGGAAAAATATTTTCAATTAGTCCAAAGTTTAGCAGAAATTGTAGATAAACATAACAAAAAAATGAAAGCCTCTTATAATTCCTATCTCAGAAAATTTAGATATTATTCCGGCCATCCCAGACTTTTTATTGAAAGAATTAAACAAAAGTTGAATGTCTAGTTGAGGCTCTCTGCTATCGTTGATCATTTCGCCTCTTACCGAACGGCCGGGAAGATTGACGTGGTCTTGGCGTTTTTCGTTATAATATATTTTTCTATTATCTTCCTTTAACTTCGAGCGAAACGATTTCCTGTAAAAATTTTTCATAATTATGCACGCAACTCCTTAAATCAAATTGGTTCACGATGATATCACGTATTTTATTAGCATCAAACAATGGAAGCCTTTGAATGCATCGCTCCCACCCATTGACAAGCCCATCAATAGAACCGGGTTTTACAAGAAATCCATTTATTCCAGGTCTTATCATTTCATTCGCTCCTCCAATCTCCGTTAGAACACAAGGTAAGCCTGTTGACATTGCTTCAAGCGCAGCTAAAGAAAATGTCTCAATCTCCGTTGACGCAAGTGTAAACATATCAGACAACCAATAAAAACTACGGACATCAGATTGTATCCCTGAAAATATGACCTTTTTCGCAATTCCTAAATTTTGTGCTAATTTCTTAATATTAGATTCATATTTTTCGTTTCCGCCCCCAACAAGAAGTAGATATATTGGAACTAGATTCTTTTGTTTTTGAATCCGGGCAAAAGCTTGAAGCATTAGGTCATGCCGTTTCTCTTGACGAAAAAGTGATACATTGGTAATTACAATAGCATTTTCAGGGATACCCCATTTTTCACGATTAAGTTTTCTATCAAATGCTTTATGAGCAGGACACCAAAATGTTGAATCCACTCCATTAAAAATAGTATGGAAACGATTTGTATTTATGAAAAACTTCCTTACGTAATATTCTCTCTGATTATTAGATATTGCAATATATCTTGTATTTGAAGGAAGTTGGCGAGGAATGATATATTTCTGAAAAAGATCTTTTAGATTCCTTGGTTTCGTCGAATGGATCGATATCACCAATTGTAAAGAAGGCCGGCGAATGAGTACCTTACGACAATAAATTGCAGGAAATAGTCCAAAAGAAATGATCGTTTCAATTTCTTTTTCTTCAACAATACGAATAAGTTCATTAGCTGGCGACATATCATAGCGCCATTTCCTTGGATACACTTCTTTTTGCACTTCAGGCCGAATCAAGTTAACAAGGGGATCATCGGGTGCACCGAGTGAAAAAATGACGGCCTTAAATTTTTGAGCATCTAAATTATTAACAAGGTTCAACAGTACTTTTTCCGCACCGCCGATTTTAAGGTCAGCTATTATAAAAAGAACATTTATTTTTTTTCTGTCTTCCATAAATCGACACTTTGTTTCTTTTTAAAATTTATTAATTCCGCGGTAATTTTGCAAAGTTTGATCAACAGGCAGGATTTTGGACAATGAGACATTTCCTTAAAAATAGTTTGTTAATAAAATTGAGTCGAATTATCATGGGCAAGAAAAGAATCGGTAATTGCTTCGATGATATACATAGGCCGCCTCCTGGACTCATCCAAAGACCGCCAGAGGTATTCCCCTAAGATACCCATCATAATCATTTGAAAACCGCCGATCACCAATACGACTAACATCAAAGATGACCAACCCTGTACCGGGTTGCCTTTTAAAGCATTAACGATAATCACCACGGCATAAATCAGCCCTATTAAGGCAACGAGGAAACCCAGATAAGACATAAGGCGTATAGGCAGATAGGAAAATGAGGTTATGGAATCTACAACTAGTTTCAATTTTTTCTTCAGGTCCCACCCGGAATGGCCAAATTTTCGTGCTTGTTTATCATAAGAGATGAAGTCTTGCCGAAAACCCATCCAGGTAATCAGGGCCATTATACTCACATTACTTTCGTTGAATTCCCTTAAGGCTTCAACGACAACACGATCGACCAGGAAAAAATCAGCACCGGTTGCCGGTATTTCTTTTATCCCTATAATTCGTCGCATCATGAAATAATATAGACGTGAAAAGCCAACTTTGGAATTTTTTTCTCCTTCTCGTAAATGACGAACGGCCCAAACCACTTGAGCACCTTTCCGCCATTTTTCCAAAAGTGCCGGCAGCGTTTCAGGAGGATCTTGCAAATCAGCCGCCATAATAACCACACCCTGGCCTTTCACCTGATGCAGTCCGCAGGCGATGGCCTTATGAGCGCCGAAATTCCTGGCAAAGCGAATACCATGAATTCGTGAATCCGTTTTTGCCAAATTTGTTATAACCTCAAAGGTATTATCCGGCGAATGGTCATCGATTATAATCCATTCCCATTCCAAGCCCAAGGTCTCCAGGACCTGGGATAAACGTTCATATAAAATGGGTAAATTCTCCGCCTCGTTAAAAGCCGGAGTCACTATAGAAAGTAAAGGATGCTTCATACTAAACCTTCCGGCCCATTTGAGGGAGGGGCCACGAAACATAATAATTGACCAAAGGATTCAAGGGGCCCTGGCAAAGTTCAAGGTTTAAGGTTTAATGAAAAACCGTAAGCCCTATACCGCATCAAGTTCTTTAAATCCTCGAATTCTTGAACCCTATTTTCACACTAAACCTTGCAAGCCTCTTTAAGTGTCCTGACGACCTTTTCCTGCTCATCATGAGTCATCTGATGAAAAAGAGGCAAAATAATTGCCCGGTCTTGTGCCTGCTCACTTTGGCTGAGACGAGCACAGGTCTTCGGTGGACAATGGCATTTTCCAGGGGAAATGCCGCAGGACCAGTCCTTTCGATCATAAGCCTTTTCCCTATGGGCACACATGATTCCACGGCGGGTGGAAATGTCGGCATCCAACATGATCTGCATTACTTCTCGCTGATCGGTTCCATCAGGGAGACGGACACAAAAACTCTGCCAATTACTTCTGGCCCAGGAGGGTTCCACCGGCAAACCGAATCCGGACAAATCGGCTATCAACCTCAAATATTCAGAGGCCAAATGCCGCCGTCGCTCAATAATTTTCAGGAGCCTTCCGAGTTGTTCTTTTCCGATGGCCGCTTGAATATCGGTCAAACGATAATTGTATCCCACTATAGGATAAGACTCGAAAATTACCTCCTGAGCACCGTGTCGCACCGTATCGGGAATGCTCATTCCATGTTGGCGAAGAAGACGCACCTTCTTATCCCATTCCGGATTGGCCGTGGTAATCATACCCCCATCCCCGGTGGTGATTATTTTGCGTGGATGGAAGGAAAAGCAGGCTATATCGCCATGAGGTTTACCGATTCTTTCCCATTTCCCGTCCCAAAGGATCTCACTCCCGATGGCACAGGCGGCATCTTCGATAACCAAAAGGTCATGACGCCGAGCAATATCGATAATTTTTTTAAGATCACAGGGCAGGCCCATCTGATGTACACAAAGAATGGCTCGTGTTCTATTAGTGATGGCTTCTTCTATAAGTGAGGGATTGATATTAAAGGTCTTTGGCTGGATATCAACAAAAACCGGCCTGGCCCCACAATAACGGATGCTGTTGGCCGTGGCAATAAAAGAATGGCTTACAGTAATAATTTCGTCCCCTGGGCTAATCCCCACAGCCAATAAGGCAAGATGCAAGGCAGCAGTACAACTTGAGACAGCACAGGCATGTTTCGCCTTTACCTGGGAAGCAAAGGCTTGTTCAAAAGCAGCCACCTCCGGTCCCTGGGTAACCCACCCACTCCGAATAACACGGCCTACGGCCTCCATCTCTCCTTCATCCATTACGGGTTTGATAATTGGGATCATTTTCACAGAGCTTTCTTTTGAGTCCGCCACCAATCAACCAAAAAGCCCAATCCCTGCTCCAAAGAGGTTTGAGCCTCGAAACCAATCAACTGCTGGGCCCTACCGACATCAGCCAGGCGTCTTGAAACAGGATTAACTTTGCGTTCCGGGCCATACTGGACATGCAAATCGGATCTCATAGTTTTTAATAAGGCCTGGGCTAATTCATTAAGACTGGTTTCTTTTCCGCTGGCAATATTCAGAACTTCATCGGTCACTTCAGCCTCGGCAGCTAAGACGTTGGCCCTGGCCACATCCTCTATATATATAAAATCCATGGTCTGAGTACCGTCTCCAAATATTAAAGGCGGTTCTCCCATGGCAATCCGCTCCATCCATCGAATTAAAACTTCCGTATAGGCGCCATAGACATCCATACGAGGGCCATAAATATTAAAGTAGCGCAAACCAATATAGTTGAGACCATACATATCATGGAAGCTCCGTAAAAGACCTTCATTGAAAACCTTTGTCGCCCCATAAAGGGTACGATTATTATAGGAATGATGCGATTCCGGAGTGGGGAAGGTTTCAGCTAGGCCATAAACCGAGGCAGATGATGCAGCCACCACTTTTTTCACACCGGCCTGAACAGCCGCTTCTAATACATTAAAGGGGCCTTCGGCCATCACCTCCAAAGCCAAGCGCGGTTCCTCGGCACATTGGGTGATACGGATAGCTGCCTGATGGAAAACCACATCTATACCTTTCATCACTTTGGCCAACTGGTTTCTATCACGTATATCGCCTTCAATGATAGCTAAAGGGCCATGATCCACTGCCCAGGAAAGGTTTTCCCTCCTCCCCCGGACAAAATTATCTAAGATAATAATCTCCTTGGGCCCCAAGCTTGTTAATAGGTCTGCAATGTGGGACCCGACCAAACCCGCTCCCCCGGTAATGAGGATGCGACTTTTTTCAATATTCACACCAATCTCCTTTTCATCGATCCAATGAAGCTCCCCGCAGCAAGCTGCGGGGTATCGAATGGTAAATTTCTTTAATCGAGGAACCAAGGGCTTCTCGAACTCATCCTTTTTGGTGCCCCGTAGCAAGTTACAAGTTGAATCTCGAATACCGAATTTCGAATTAAGAAGTAACGAATCTTTACCTTCTACGAGATTCATCATTTAATATTCGATATTCGATATTTTCGTATCTGGTGGCACCCCTTAGGGACAAACAGATTTAGCCCTTTTCTCCCTTAATCCCCGCTTCGCAAAAAGGCACTGAATTCCCGGCTCAACTCCTCCATGCCCCGTAATTTCGAAATATGCCTGGCAATCTCATTAATCCGGGCATTATAGTTAGGTTCTTCAGGGCTGACCAGCAGGGGATGAATCACCCTGGAAATCAAATCGTAAAGTCCAAACCGTCGAATCTCGATAATATCAAAATACTGCCGGAGAAAGGGCCAGAGCTTCTCTTCATCAAAATCAAGATTAAATGGCACATCGGGCATACGTTCCAGTCCGAACAGCTCTCTGACCTGATTCAACCTTTCCCTGCCCTGTCGCGTTCCTTCCTGGAGGAAGAAAAATCCCTTGGATTTTAAAACCCTTTTGATCTGGCCGAAGGCCTTTTGCTGATTCTCCCAGGTTCCCAGGTTAATCAGGCAGCGTTGTGAAATCACCACATCAAAATAATGGTCAAGGAATTTCAGATTTTGTACATCTTGAACCTTGAACTCCACATTCGGGAGCCGGCCGAATTCCTTTTTAGCCCTTTCAATCATTGCCGGGGAATAATCTATACCGATAATATGCCCGGCCTGTTTGGAAAACAGGGCTGTTGAAAAGCCGTTCCCGCAGCCGACATCGAGGATACGCTGTCCGTAGGGCAAATAAGCGGATAAAATTTCAATCTCTAATAACCGCTGATTTTTATCACGGTGGGTAACCAAATCCTCGGATAAGGTTGAATCCAAGGCCTTCCCTTCCCAAAAATTTTTTATGATCTCAATTGGACTGGACACAAGTCATCCCTTTTTAAATTTTTTAGGCACAATCTGTTTTTAAACCTTCTTCTAAGGTATCACATACTAAGGCTATTTGGGTCTTACTCATCTCAGGGTATAAAGGTAGAGAAAAAACTTCTCCGGCAGCCGACTCTGAAAGGGGGAAATCGCCCCTGGTGTACCCCAAGTCGGAATAGGCCTCCTGCAAGTGAACCGGCAGCGGATAATGGATACCTGTTTGAATACCCCTTGTCTGCAATTTTTGTTGTAGCACATTCCTTTTGGGGGAACGAATGGAAAAAACATGATAGACATGACGGGCATAAGGCATCTCTTCCGGTAACCACAAATCACACTTCATTAGCCCTTTACAATACGCATCCGCATGGGTCCGCCGGGCCTCCGTCCAGGTTTCAAGATGGCGCAATTTAACCCGCAGGACGGCACCTTGTAATCCCTCCATACGGGAATTAAACCCTTTTATCAAATGAGAATATTTCCGGTCCTGACCCCAATCACGCAACATGCGGATGACCTTATTATACTCCGAGTTATTGGTGACTATCATGCCTCCCTCACCATAGGCGCCCAGATTTTTCCCTGGATAAAAACTGAAGCATCCCAGATGACCGATCCCCCCTACTCTTCGGCCCTTGTATTCGGCTCCATGGGCCTGGGCGGCATCTTCAATTACCAACAGGTTATGGCGTCGAGCAATTTCCAAGATGGGATCCATGTCCGCCGCCTGTCCGTAAAGATGTACCGGAAGAATTGCTTTGGTTCTTTCGGTGATTTTTCCCTCTATCTGGTTCACGTTCATAGTGTATGACCGAGAATCGATATCTACAAAAACCGGACGGGCCCCTGTATATTCAATCGCCGCTACGGTGGCCACGAAGGTAAAGGGCACGGTAATCACTTCTTCTCCCTTGCCTATTCCGGCTGCCAACAAGGCCAGATGTAAAGCGCTGGTACCGGAATTTACACCAATTCCAAATCGCGCTCCGGAGTAAGCGGCAAATTCTTCTTCAAAGGCAGCCACTTCATCGCCCAATATAAACTGGCTGCTTTCCAACACCCTGGCAATCGCCTGGTCAATTTCTTCTTTAATGCTATGATACTGAGTTTTCAGGTCTCCGAAAGGGATTACGGCCATTATTAACCTCCTGAACTAAAAAAGTTTAATATTTAAATCGGTATTGCCCGACATTGTTCGGCCATGGATCGGGAGGCTGCTTCCAAAATACGAACTGCCAGCAGCCCTGCTTCCCCATCGTTAAAAGAAGGTTATTTCTTTTCAATACACTGAATAAAATGAAGGGCCTCAGTCATTTTCGAATTCGCATTCTCAAGTCTTCTATTACTCTGTCTGTTCGTAAATCCACACCTTGTTTATTTAAGTGATAAGGCGTATTGTAAAATAAAAAATCAGCAAACCTATAACGCAAAGGGGCAGTTAAATATGCTAAATTGTTTTCCTTTAATTGTGTTTCAATTTGATTGATTATATATTGCTGGTTATTAAAGGAACATTCCTGATATACAGGAGGAAGCATAATCAACTCTGCATCTTTTTTTTGTAAATGGTTTTTGAATTCTTTAATTTCCGAGAATACAAATGCATTTACTGTCTCTTCCCCTGAACCTTTTTTATCACAACTTACGATTTTGCTCGGTTTATCCCAGTGGATATATGCATCTCCAAAATTGTTAAAAGACTGCCTGTCATAAATACCAATTGTTGTGGATTTAGGCATAAATTTATTTACTAAACTCAATGGAATATTTTTTATTTTAATCGCACTATACTTAAACACATAGGGCGCTAATTTTTGCCACTGTTGAATAGAAATGAATTGTTTGCCCTGTGGGAATATATCAAATAATATCGCAACTAACCCTATTTCTCCGTAATACTCCGGTGAGTAAAATTCTGAGTACTCAGAAACTAAAACAACAACATCATTTTTCTTTATATACGGCAGCACGTCATTCATCATATAGCGTAATCCAATACTACTCATGATGCCCATATTAACAACCGGCATTTGAAACTCATCTGAAATTCTACTGCTATCCAAACCAAAGCTCAAATTAGAACCACCAACAAAAACTATTTTGGGGGATTGTGCATTTTTCAAAAGCTTATGTTTGTCGGGTAATGCCCCCATTAAGCTTTCGTTAACATCTGGGTTTTTAATCCAAAATAAAGCCACACATAATATAGCTATTATAATAAAAGTGAAAAATACTATTTTTATTAAGAATGTTTTCATAAGGCACTAGAATTGAAAGTAAATGAATTGTTGGTCCTGTTCGTAATACGCAATACATAAAACACAAATGAGTATATATACAGCCCATCTCAGAATAGGGTGTATTTTTAAGTCTTCCAATCCATGTTGCTTGTCTCTCTGCAACCATTCTATCAGTACCAGGATTAATAGCAGAGGTAAAATCAGCTTAACGTTTGAACCTCTAGGGGCAGTAATCAATGATTTTGCAAAGATTTTCCCAACGTATGAGAATGCTTGACTAATGCTGTCAGCTCTAAAAAATATCCAGGCCAGAACAGCGAATACAAATGTTATTCCCATTTGAAGCAACTCTTTTATATTTGGTAATATTTTGCCCTGAGCCACTGTGTCTGTATTCTTTCTGTTTTTCCCCAATAAGAGCAAAGGCAGAAAATAAAGAGCGTTGATTAATCCCCAAGCAATAAATGTCCAGTTTGCTCCATGCCAAAAACCGCATACTAAAAAAATGATAAATGTGTTCCTGACAACTTGATATTTAGTTCCTCTATTACCACCCAAAGGAATGTATAAATAATCTCTGAACCACCTAGTAAGCGATATGTGCCATCGTCGCCAAAATTCAGCAATGTCTCGCGAAAAGTAAGGTACGCTAAAGTTTTGCATTGAACTAAAACCAAACAGCCGAGAAGTTCCAATTGCAATATCTGAATATCCTGAAAAGTCGCCGTATATCTGAAATGCGAAGTAAACCCCGCCTAATATCAATGTACTGGCAGGCAATGTTTCGTAGCCAGTAAAAATTCTATTTACATATATAGCACAGTTGTCAGCAATCACAATTTTTTTGAAAAAACCCCATAGAATTTGGCGCATACCATCAACGGCTTTATCATATTCAAATGTTCGTTTTATATAAAATTGAGGTAGGAGATTTGTGGCTCGGTCAATAGGTCCCGCCAACAGTTGCGGAAAAAACCCGACAAAGGAGAAAAATGCGATGATGTCTTTTGTTGGTTCCAACTTCCTTTTATAAACGTCAATGGTATAGCTTAACGCTTTTAAGGTATAAAAACTTATTCCCACAGGAAGAAGAACGTTGAATATTCTTGCTTGTAGATGGATGCCGACTAAAGCAAATGCATTTATGAAATTGTCAATGAAAAAATTGAAATATTTAAAAACGCCGAGTAAACCTAAACTGAAAATACAAGATAGTACAAGTATTAACTTTCTATTCTTCTGGTTTTCATTAGAGGCTAATACTACTCCTCCGAGATAGTTTATTCCTGAACACAGAAGAATCAAAAATAAAAATCTCCAATCCCACCAGCCATAAAACAAGTAGCTGATCGTAAGAATAAAAAAATTCTGTAATTTTATTTTTTCCTGAAAGACGAACCAATACAATAAGAATACTGTTGATAGAAAAATTAAAAATGTAAATGAGTTAAATAACATTTCTTCTTATGCTTTGGTTCAATCGTATCAACTCGTTCCTCAGTTGACCTGCCCCCAAAAGTGGTACCACCCCATAAATTAGTCTTTGGACAATTTGTCTGTCCAATAGCCGCTACGGTAGCCACAAAGGTGAATGGGATAGTAATTACTTCATCGCCGGGGCCTAGGTTAGCAGCCAATAAGGCCAGATGCAAGGCACTGGTACCTGAATTAATGGCGATTCCATATCTTGTTTCAAAATAGGCAGCAAGCGCCTCTTCAAAGGCAGCCACTTCCTCCCCTAAAATAAATTAGCTGCTTTCCAGCACGCTGGGAGATCGCCTGGTTTATTTCTTCTTTAATGCTCCGATATTGAGCTTTCAAGTCTATAAAAGGGATGAACTGCATTATGGGTTTCCTTAACCGAAACTAAAGTTAGAGAAAGATTTTTTAAATAAATTAAGCCATATTGAAAAAGAGCAGGAATGGCGGCCAGGAGGAAAAATCCTCCAGACCCATGTGAACCGGTCAAAGTGACGTCTATTGCTTTCCCAAAATTTCCCTTGGAAAAATAGTAAAGTAATTTCCACGCCCGGCAGTAGCGCATCTCATCCGGTCAATAGAAGTGACCCCCATTCAAGTCCAGGATGATCCGCAGGCACCAAGCTGATAACAGCAATAGGATGAGCAGCTTATGTCTCCTCAAGAATTGAAGAATTAAATGGATATAATCCGACATCGATCTGCCATAGAGCGTGAGGCGGCTTCCAAAATACGAATTACCCGCAAGCCGGACTCCCCACCGGTAAGAGGGGGGGAGCCCTGCTCAATACACTGAATAAAATGAAGGGCTTCAGACAACAAGGCCTCGTTGACGTCCAGGTGGGGAGCCCACATATCTCCCTCCCGGTATCCGATTAGCATTTGATAGCGCTTCTCGTGGCTGTCAGCAACCGCTATCCCTTTATCATACACTTTCACTTTTTCTGTGGGTTCCAAGTCGTTATAAACAATCATTTTTAGACTGCCGCCGATTAAAGTGTGACGCACCTTTACCGGGGATAACCAATTAACATTAACATGAGCAATTAAAGAATCTTTAAAAAACAAGGTTAGGTAGGCAACATTTTCAAGTTCTCCTGGAATGTGTTGTATCCCGGAAGCCGAAACAGCTATGGGTTTTGATGGAAGAACATAATCCATGATCGAAAAGTCATGGACGGCCAAATCCCATAACACATTCATGTCATGCCTGAAGAGCCCTAAATTAACCCGCATCGAATCATAATAATAGATTTCTCCCAGTTCTTTTTGGTCTATCAATTCTTTAATTTTTTTCACCGCAGAAGTATAAACGAAGGTATGGTCAACCATTAAAACCCGATTCCGGCAAGCCGCTTCCTCAATCAAACGTTCGGCCTGATCAGAGGTCAGGACCAAAGGTTTTTCCACCAAGACATGTTTCCCTGCCTGAAGAGCTTGCCAGGCCAGATCAAAATGAATTGAGGTTGGCGTAGCAATCACGATGGCATCAATATTTGGGTCCTTAATTAAATCAAGGGAATGGGGTGTTGCCGTAATGATAGGATAACGACGTTTTACCAGGGCCAACCTTTCGGTTTTTAACTCACTAACAGCCCTAACTTCTACCCCAGGGACTTCCAGAAAATTACGGACCAAATTGGGTCCCCAATACCCATAACCAATCACGCCCATCCGGATCATTTAAACTTTCCTCAATGAGAAGCTACAATTATAATGCCGCCTAAAATCACCAACAACCCAACTATCTTTAGCAAAGAAATCTGTTCGTGGAAAAAAAAAGCTGCACCCATTGTGACTAAGGCAAAAGTCAAACTGACCAATAACGGATAACTATTGCTGAGATTTTCAAAAGAAATCACGCGAAACCAGATAACCGCAGACTGCTCCATACAATACAACCCCCACCAAAAACATGGGTTGCCGAAGAAGGGACAGGATAGGTTCACGGATCGTATTTAACTCAAGCTGAAATCCTCCGGCACGCAAAATCCCCGCTCTCATTAGGAGATTAGCCACTACAGTAAGCAAAGCGCTGAGAACCACCAATATCAAGCCTGAAAAGGTCAATTCCTATTGCTCCTTCTGGTCGATATTCCGTATGAAGCAGGCCGGGGAACCCACAACAATGGCCAGGTCAGGCACATCCTGAGCGACAACGGCACCGGCACCCACCATGGCTTTCTCTCCAATAGTTACACTACAGAGTATCACCGCTCCACTACCGATCGAAGCCCCACGTTTAACCCTTATTGGTAAGACTTCCCAATCGTTATCATCTTTCAAACGACCATCCTTCGTTGCTCGAGGATACCGGTCATTAATAAAGATCACCCCATGGCCGATAAAGACCTCATCCTCAATCGTTACTCCTTCGCAGATAAAGCTGTGAGAGGAAATCTTACAACGGGCTCCCACTATTGCATTTTTTTGAATCTCCACAAAGGCACCGATCTTGGTTTCATCTCCAATACTGCACCCGTAGAGATTGATCAACTCGGGGTGGGGAAACTGTACCCCTTTCCCTAACTTAACATCCGAGGCAATGGGCATTTCTCTCCCTCGTTATTTTCTTAACCGGCAATTTAGATCATCCCACACTCTACCACATACCGAGGCCAGCGGATTTCCTCCTTTTGAAATGAGGAAAAAGGATTAAAGAAGCTATAAACCCAAAAGATCCAAACCCAACTTAGACGATACTATATTACCCCAGCTATAAAGTGGAGATTTAAATATTTACTGAAATACTAATAAATTAAAAAATTATTATCAAGGGGAAAAACAGGAGAACTTTCTTTGTTGTCTTCTCCGTTCTTACTTGCAGTGCGCATTGCCTAAAGTCCCTTTTGGAAATCATTATTGAATAATATGCCCTTCCCCGCTATTGACCCTTTGGATAAAAAAGTTGATAAGTTCCATTTTGTGCTTTCGACTTGACACTTTAAGAAATGCGGTCCCTATGCCTGTTTAAGAATTGATGGAGCCCCAAACCCACAAAGGCCAGATAAAAAGGGACGGCGGGAAGCTTAAACCTGGCCAACCCCGCTGAACCGGTAATGAAAATAAAATAAATGAACAGTAAAAAAATTAACCATAAAAATTTTTGGTGACGAAATTTTCTCCAAAAAACAATTAAGCCTACCGCCAAAAGGAAATAAGACACCATAAGATAAAGCGCAATAACCATACCGATCCCTATTTCCTCCCAGGTTTTTTGAGTTACCCAAGCTTTTATTAACTCAACTATATTGTGATAACCTTTGATTTGAAATTTGCCTGTACTTTTTGAAATTCTCAGCATATCAGCATAAGGACCAGTAGCTAAATTTCCCATCGTATGAAAAATTCCAAAAAAATAGTGTTTTAAAAAAGAGAACGGATAGTTGGTGATATAATGGAAAGCCAACTTTTTCCAATAAGTCCCCTTCTGAAAATCGTTCATCGTTTGGAGATCCCATCCATCCCGAATCATAAGATGATCCGCTTCATTAAGAAGACTTCTTTCTACGACATCGGAAGGTTGCCCTCTCCTCTCCATTTCCATCGGTTGGACATATAAGATAAGCAAATTATAATTGCCCGCCGTCGAAAGGGAAGGGGTGTTAAAACGGAGCAAGTTTCTTACCATCCAAGGTGAAAGAGTCAGAATAAAAAAAAGGAAGAACAAAAAAATCAATCCAAAGGCCCTTTTCAATCTATATCTTAAGGGATAAAGCAGAAATAAAAAGACCACAAAAGGAATAAATTGAGCTATCGGTCGGACTAGGGTGGCAAAGCCGAAAGTGATGGCAGATCCCGCTATCCACTTACCACTTCCCCTCTCGAATTCCCGGGAACCCCCTTTGGTTATTAGAAAGGCCCCGAGGATACATAAAAAAACAAAGAGGATTTCGCTCAGCAAAGTAACCGAATATAAAATCAGAAATGGATCAAGGGCATAAAACAATGCGGCATAAAGAGCAACCAGTCGGTTTAGTACATGGGTTAATAGAAAAAAGAGCAGAACACAGGATGCCGTATCCATCACAATCTGGATGAAAAGGACAGTCCAAGGTCTTGGCTGGTTTTGAATCGAATAAATTAAACTAATGAATAAAGGATATAGGGGGGTTCTTAAGGTATCAGAAGGCCCATCCTTTTCTTGAGTAAATTGATGGTAATGGGTCATTGAAATGGCCAACTGGTGATATTGCAAGGCGTCTTGTTTCAGAATAACGTTATCTCTAACCTCTGGATTCCATGGCTTCACGGCCAAAAAGAAAATCAGTCGGCTTAACAAACAGAGGGTTAAGAGTGCCATGACGGCTTTTGAACGAATCATTTTAGAATTTATCACCTGTTTTGATGCGCTTTTATTGTTTTAGGTAAATCTTCAATAAACCTCTATTTGCCCTTGACAGTAATGAAAACTACGGAATGGGCGGGGATGGTGCAACGGAGTTCCTGTTTATCCAGAGAAACCGGAAACCTTGAAACGGCATCCTCCTTTTTTTCCAGATAGGGATTTCCATCGGGATTGTGATGAGTAAGCAAAACGGCCTGGGCCTGACCAAATGAATGGTTCAGGATGTTCACTCGGCAGGGGATCCCCTTTCCCCATGATCCGTTGGCAATGATTAGAAATAAATCCTTCCTGTCCTTACTTAGGGTGGCCAAAACCGGAGTCAAGGGCCCGGGGTATTCCCCGGATTTAGTAAAAGGATCTTCCCCGGCAGCGGGGATATAATAGGGGGCCGAACCTTTGATATCGAGAACCGATTCGCCGAGATGACGATTAAAATAATAGTAAAGCCAATAGATCAGAGATCGTGCCTCCGGGGCCTGGGGAGAGAGGACGGCAAACCCCGGGGCATCCAGATTGGATAATAAGTTCCAAGAACTGGCTCCCAGAAGGATCCCCTCCCGGGCATAATAAATCATTCGGACCGCCCGGTGGAGAAGGCCGAAGATGTTGGCATTTCGGGCTACAAAATCGGCGGTTTCATTATTAGGCCCCCTGCTTTGCATACCCCATTCAGTATCGATCTGGTAAACATCCTTCCCTGGATTATAGGCTCGGATGAGCTCGTTGGTTCGGATGATATTTTCTAGAATTTTAAAATTTTCAGTCAGGGCAACAACTTCAAATTTACGTCGGTGGGCCTGGGAGACGGCATAATAATGGCCGGAAACAAAATCATAATAGCCAGCGGCTTTACTAAGGACATAATTCCCCCAAGAAGGGGTATCGGAAATGGCTATGCCGATCAGGGCATTGGGCTGTATGGTTCGAATAGCACGGCTGACTTTTTTAATGTGGTCTACATATTCGTCGGAAGAAAGAAAAGCCCCTTTTTTATTCGGCTAGGAGCATACCGTTTTCCGGTTCATTGGCAACCTCCCAGTAGCGAAATCCATATCTCTTTTGTACGGAATGGCTTACCCCTTGACCCCAGGTCTCAGGGGCCAATTTATACCGGGCATTTTGGGGTTCAAACTCAAGGATCGTTTGGGCCGGGGATATTCCAACCCGTCGACATACTTCCGCTGCTTTATCGATCGCATTTTCCAGACTGAAAGGCTCATCCCCTAACCCATAAAAACGGGTCATAGGCAGACGAAGATCCCGAATAGCCTGCTCTAAGGCAGAAGACAAGGTATATTGGCCCTGTGCATTGAAGGGATGGCCGGTATAACCCGCCACTCGATGCAGGGAGATCCCGCTTATCATATGGTTAACCGCTCTTAGCCGGTTCTCTATATCCACCGTAAAAGACAGCGATTGCCCCGGTTGTAAACGGTGTTGTAAGGACTCATGAGGCAACATCCTTTCATCTACCAGACGCATCCCCTGAGGATAGTCCTCCTCCATAACACTAACTTCATCTATCCATAGGGTCTTCTCTTCATGAAAATCAGTTGTGGCCTTAATGGTCAACAGGAGAAATGGGGAACGATCGGCAAAAAAATCCAGCCCCTCCTTGATTTTAAAAGTATACCTTTCCCATTGGCGATCTATTGTTATCGGGAAAAAACCGGGCGAAGGAGCATCAATAAAAGTTTTGAGGTTTTCATAAGCGTAAAAACCGAACAAGGAACTGCCGGGGTTGTTGGTTCGAGCATAAAAAGTAATGGTATAGATTTTTCCTTTTCTTGGCCGCAGGGCATAGTTGGGAGAAGTGACTATGTACCCGTTGGTCTCGGCCGGATGATGAATACGCAAACAGAACTTCCCACTATAGGGATTACTGCTATCCAAAGAATAATTGGCCGGATTCTGATAAACGGCTGCTCCCCACATGGCCCAACCGGGCGGTAGGTTTTGAGAACCGGGGATCTCAAAATTACCATTATAGATTAAGTTACCTACTCCCGTCGAAAGGCCTGTTCCCAAAAAAGAAAAACAAATAACCAGGAGAAATATAGTCCCCCTCCGTTTTAGGCCCGGCTGGTTTTTGAAAAGCATTGTCCCCCTACTCCTTTTCTGTTTAATATTGGTTGAGTTATCTATTATCTTCTTAAAAAAATGGCCCTAATTTTCCCCATAGCCCGGCATCAATTTATTTGAATCAATTCAAAAATTGTCTTTTATCAACGCCTTTGGCCAAAGAATAGGGACCCATAATCAGGTCCCAATGGAATTTTTTCCCTTCAGGACCTTGGAGATCTATTGGCTTGCCGTTTACTTGTACGGATATCAACCAGACCGTAGGAGATGAATCCTTGCTTCTCCAGAGAAAGGCAGAGTTCGGAATCCCCTGTTGGTTAAGATAATATCTAACTGTATTGACATTGTTCCAATCGTAAAAAATATAAAAATCATCTGGATTGGATTGAAGCATGGTGGTCTTGTCGGCTTCTATTTTAATGGCTTGGCCCTGGGTCCATTGATTTGCCACTTCCCGAGCAAAGGTAGTGACCTCTCTGTGTCCAGGACCGTCGTATTTGAGCGTATTGGGAAGGACTAATGCTATATAAGCAAACGGCAGGACAATCACTAAAAAGGCCAACCTTTTATGTATTGATTGCCAAAAATTGAATATTTTACAGACACCAAAATCAACCAGGATGGCCAGAAGTGGCACCAGGAAAGTCCAGACTCGTTTGGGGGGGGTCACCTGTAAGAAGGCGGTTAAAAGAAAGATTGAAGTCAAGACACCCAACCCAATCCACCGCCAGCCCGCAGGAGCCACATACAAGCCCCAAAGAGTTAGGAGGATGACTATTAAGAACCCTACCGAAGTGCCCAGGTAGAGAGATAAAGGCTCCCAAACATACTTGAATCGCCCAAAAAAATGGTCCACAACTACCCCTGCGGCGACCGGGTTACTATCTGGATTTATCAAAACGGCCTTTAGACCGGAGACGATCACGGCCGGCATCCAAAGTATGAAGGTAACTATCCCTGTAATGATGAGGAAGAAAAAGAAGTCACTTAAGTTGATCCGCCTTCGGAAAACATTTCCCAGAATGGCAAATCCAAGACCTACTACAAAATAGGCAGAGGTTGGGACCGTCCAGAGGGCTAAAGCCGATAAAAGGCCAAGTATGAAGAAAAGGTTACGTCTACCTTGTAAGATTTGGACAAATATGGCCCAGCTCAAAACCCCGATCAGGGCTTGAAGGGTATACCCTCGGGCCAAAGCTGAATATTTTACAACCAAGGGGTTAATAGTAATTATTAAGGCTGCCAGCCACCCCTTGAAAGCCGAGTATTCTGTTTGGGTGGATCTAACCGCTAAAAATACCATGGGGATTAAAAGGGTACCACATACCAAGGCTATTGAGCGAAGAACCTCATAGGAATTTCCGAAGATAGAGGTGATTATAGAAAGCAAGAGATTATGAAAGATATGATTGTTGGCATGGGTATACACAGTAACGGCCATCCATGGGTTTTGGGCGTATTGGAAATAGGAGAATGCCTCATCGTAGGTGACAATCCCATTCATTTGAATTAGACGTAAGGAAAAACCGGCTCCGGTCAAGATTAAAAGTCCCAAAACTTCCCATCGGGAGAGAACTGGGATATTGATAAAGGAACCGGGACTGAGGGCGGAAGGCATTTTTTCCAATAAAAATTGCTCGATCTTCTTTCGAAAGAGGAAGAAAACGATTCCAATAAGGGCCAAGAAGATTACTATCCAATAGGCCTGCCCTTGGATCTGATTGAAAAAATCTAAGGTGAAGCGGTGGGCACTGCCGGCCATACTGACCCTGTCGGCCAGGATCTTAGCTGTTGAATAAGATAGGATGGAAACGATCCCGGCACCAATGAAAAGAACAATCCAGACCACGGTCAAAAAGATCATCCATTTTCGAGCTGCTTTGGATCCTATTTTTTTTCCTCTTTCCATGGTCCCCTCGAATCGTTATAAAGCTATTGTTTTTTCTGGGGGAGGGCAGGCCAATCGTTCCTGAGAAAAAGAAGCCCTATCCTATGGGGAGTCAGATGGGAACGAGCAAAGCGATTATGAAAAAAGGTAAAATCTGGGCCTTGGTAATCATCTCCCTAATCATGGAATTACACTAGAGATCAAATCCGGTTGAAAGTGTGCGCAAAAACCTTACCTTCTTCAAAAATTTCACGCTAAATATTTAACGTACCCTCCTTCGAGTCTGGACACTCTCGTAATACTGGCCTCCTTATTTGAAACTTGGCAAATTATATTTTGTGGCTATCGCCCTTAGTGCCTTTATTGGCTTCGGTTTAGAAAACCGCATAAATGAAAGGAGCCAGAGCACTCCCCTCGGTAAGAATCAGCAGGGCGCCCAAACCAAGGAGCATGATGATAACAGGAAGCAACCAATATTTCTTCTTAGTTCTTAGGAACTGCCAAAACTCCATCATTATAGACAATTTACTCATGTCTCCACTCCTCAATCAAAACATTTTTTCGTAACTTTTCCTATTCCACTCTTTCTTTTCTCTCCTTACCCAGTAGGAGTGAGCTTTGGGATCAAACCCCAGTCTAAGCTGGTCTTTGGCCACTATTCTCATGAAAAACCCAATTGGCGTCACTACGAGGTAATAAACCACTCCAAGGATTATATGGCTCATGACCAATCCAAGAACCAGGGCAAGAGCCATCCATGCTTTGTAAAGGTGGGCGAGCGCCATAGGCCTCGCCAGACCCACAAGAAAAATTACTGCACCAATCGATATAAAAATTAACCCTGCCCCTCCTTTGCGCCATAGAATAAGACATCCAAGGACACCTAAGGCAATGGAGATAGTAATCACAAATTTTCGAAGTTCCTCTTTATCTGGTTTTTTCGTCTTTCCCTTTGCCATAAACCTACCTCAATCCGGTTCGAATTCCTTTTTCCAATCTATATCCTCGCCCAGCTCCTTCTGTTTTTTCTTATCCAATATGAAATTCTCCATCACAAGATAATCCATTTCGGTTCGCATGAAACAGGTAAATGCATCCAGCGGTGTACACACGATGGGCTCTCCGCGAACGTTAAAAGAGGTGTTAACGATAACAGGGCAGCCAGTCATTTCATAAAATTTTTTTATCATTTCATGGTACAATGGATTCGTTGTTTTATCGACCGTTTGAAGACGGGCAGAATAATCGACGTGGGTGACGGCGGGGATATCCGACCGAACAACGTTAAGTTGATCAATGCCCCATAATCTTTTCTCCGAGTCGGTCATGGCAAGCCTTTTGTCATTTTTGACGTAAGCCACAAGCAACATGTATGGGCTCGTCCTGTCTATTTCAAAGTGTTCAAAAACGTGTTCCTCCAAGACCGAGGGAGCAAAAGGTCTGAAGCTCTCTCGGAATTTAA
The DNA here is from genome assembly GCA_963802945.1 of uncultured delta proteobacterium. Classification (GTDB taxonomy): domain Bacteria; phylum Desulfobacterota; class RBG-13-43-22; order RBG-13-43-22; family RBG-13-43-22; genus RBG-13-43-22. The sequence goes on along the minus strand of CAWDKY010000017.1, from coordinate 257,959 downwards.
TTTTTAGATTCATGGTTGACTGCATATCCGGGGATCTGGCATCACCGATAATAGAACGCGCTCCGAGCGCGCGCGGACCGAACTCCATTCTGCCCTGAAACCATCCCACTACCTTTTCCTGGGTGATAAACTCTGCGACAGTCTGGGACACTTGCTCATAAGAAATCTCTGAATAATTGATACCATGAGAATCAAGAAATGCCTTTATCTCTTGGTTGCTATACTTTGGTCCAAGGAACGAACCTCTCTGAGAATCACTCGACCCATTTGCGCACCTTTGGTTACTCAGATACTGATACCAAGTAAAGAGGGCAGCACCGAGAGCACCTCCGGCGTCACCGGCGGCAGGCTGAATCCAAATATCATCAAAAGGGCTTTCGCGCAAGATCCGCCCATTGGCCACGCAGTTTAGGGCTACCCCGCCCGCGAGGCACAAATATCGCTCGCCAGTGACCCGATAAATGTGCCGTGCAGTCCTGAGCACCACTTCTTCTGTAACCACCTGGATAGATCGGGCGAGATCCATCTCCTTCTGCGTAAGCTTGGATTCTGGTTTTCGAGGGGGCCCCTCAAACAGTCGGTCAAACTTATCATTGGTCATGGTCAGCCCAACCGCGTAATTGAAATAATCCATGTTCAGCCGGTAGGAGCCGTCTTCCTTGAGATCCATGAGTCGGCTGAGTATCAGATCAACGTACTTCGGCTCGCCGTAGGGGGCCAGCCCCATTAACTTATATTCACCGGAATTCACCTTGAAGCCGGTATAATAGGTAAAGGCGGAATACAGTAGCCCGAGGGAATGCGGGAAGTGAATCTCGGAGTTGATCTCAACCTTGTTGTCATGGCCCACGCCAAAGCTGGTCGTCGTCCATTCCCCGACGCCGTCCATTGTCAGAAAGGCCGCCTTTTGGAATGCTGACGGAAAGAATGCGCTTGCGGCATGCGATTCATGATGCTCGGGATAAATTATTTTCCCCGGGTAATCAAGTTCCTTTTTAATGAGGTCCGATATCCAAAGTTTCTGCTTGATCCAGACAGGAATGGCTTTCCAGAAAGACATAATTCCTACAGGCGCATAGGCCAGGTAGGTTTCTAAAAGTCTCTCAAACTTAATGAAGGGCTTATCATAGAAGGCAACATAATCAAGATCTTTCCCTTTGATACCAACAGCATCCAAACAGTATTGAATCGCATTAGTCGGGAAGTTAAAGTCATGCTTCTTTCTTGTAAAGCGTTCTTCTTGGGCGGCTGCCAAGATTTCCCCATCACGGACGAGACAGGCTGCGCTGTCATGATAAAAAGCCGATATCCCCAGAATATACAAAGCGTTACCTCTCAACCTTCTGTACCCAGCTAACGGATCACACCAGCATCCTCTTCTTGCCGGTTGTTTCGGGTTTTCGACTGCTCATCGTTTTGTCTAAGGTTGCCAAAGGACCTTCTAAGAAAATCGACGACTTGCAGGGGTCTACCCTGTAATTTCTATTAAAATAACACCTTTTGTCCAGTCAATCAATACCCATAAAGATACTCGTTTTAAAAATGCTTTAAGCGCATTTATCGGAAATCGGGGGGCATGCTTTTTACGCGAGAACCGCTCTTCCTGAGCAGCAAATAGAATTCCCCCATTTTTCAACAAGTATACCGCCGAATTGTGATAAAAAAAGGAAAGGCCAAGAATAAGCATTCCTTATTCCTTCTCTCGCCATTTACCTAGATCTAAAACTTATAGTTTTGTACAAACCAATTTTTAAACGCAATCGCAAAAGCTTCATGACCGGCAGGTGTAAAATGATCATAATATACTGGTTGGCCGGCTGCCGCAGTGCGCATAAGCATCAGTGTTGGATCGATAAACCGAATTCCTTCATATCGACAAAGCGTTTCAAGCCACAATTTCCATGAATCCTGTTGCAAAACCGGTTTTTGATATTCTGTTTCGCGGGGCACATATAATACCGCAAAATCTTTCTGGTGTCGTGCAACATCCTCACGAAATTTTAATAGCTCCAGTCTGCCCAATTTTTGTGCTTCATTTCTAAGTGCTATTGGCCAAGTTGAAGGCAAATCAGTTGCCACAACATTTACCACATCCTTTGCTTTTGTGGCCATTTTACGTTCCTGTTCCGTGATCCGCATTTGAATGCCATATCGCTTCAATAATTTCAACCGTTCACTTACCGTGGCCATTAAAAGCGATTTAGCCGTTAAATATTTAGCGATTCGATATAAGAATTTTTGTTTATGTTTATGTTTTTCGCGAAATCCATAGTCAACGACCATTTCGCCGTCTTTCAAAACAAGATAAGGTTTATCCCAGGATCTATCAATGGTTGCCAACTGATCACCCAAATCGTTTTCAACAAATACATACACGGCCAGATCAATATCGAAAAAATCGGCCCATTTTAAAAATAGCAAATGGGCCTGCAACATGCTATACCCAGTGACCCCGAAAGCCAGTGTTTCAACACGTTTTGGCGTAAGCATGGACTCAATCCGTCGAAAAAAGGTGTCTTTCAATTCAACATGTTCCGCTTCGGTATAAGAATCGCCAAAAAATCCAATTCGAAATACACCGTCCGGTTTTTGGGGCTCATGATCCTTATCCAAAAACCCCCAACGATTCACTTCGCGTACAACATGAACGCCTTGATCATTGCGATAAATCACTTTGGAATGTGGATACAAGCCGCTTCCGACATCAGGATCAAACCGGTACTCATTATATTTTATCCCGGCAATTGGAATAATCCTGAGCGCAACTTCTCCAATGATAAACACCAATAGTAGATCAAACAAAATAATGCCGCCTACCATTATAACTCGACGACATTTTCGGCAACATTTTTTTAACAAGGTGGAACCCTCTTGCATATTCTTGACAACAATTAAAACTACTGATATTGACAAGAAATTGATTTTCAAAGGAAATAGTATAAAGCAAGAAAAGAGCAAGATCAAGGAGAAAAGTAGGTACTCAAAGGTATCATTATTTATTCCGGATAAACTTGAAAATAGTGTATAATACTAGACAAAGATATTTGAAATTTAGGTTTCGTTGTCTTTGGTTACAACAAATGAGTCGTTCAAAAGGCATAGCCACTAAACTCTGACCTTGACCATCGGGCAAGGGTTTCTATAATGGACTAAACTCAAAATTTGGCCCGACAATCGGAGCTCCAAGCTTATTGGTGGACAACCCCAAAAATAAAATCCCCCGAAACCTCTGGATTTGAAAGTTAGAGATAAATTCTCAGATTTGGTTGCTTAGAATCTAAGTACGGACTTTATGATAAATAAGTTTTTACATAACCTGACCGGGCTCCGGATTGTGGCAAAAGGCAGTCACTCCCGTTGATGCTGGTTCCGTCAGATGGATAAACGAGATAAAAGAGGAGTTTTTTCTTCATTGAAAGCAAAAACCCTAACAATCGTAGGAGTGAACATTATGGTCTTTCTGGGCCTCTTGCTCTTGATCGAGGCGGCAGGACAAGTGATGGCTTTGATGCGTCCCTCCTATGACGTACTCTTCTTACAGCCCGACGAGGCTGTAGGATGGAAACAGGTTCCCAATCTCCGTTGGACTTGGGCGGGTCATTCTTGGTTTGCCGCTGACTTCAGTGTTGAGGTCAAAACCAATCCTCTTGGATTCAGAGACATTGCAAGAGAATTTTCAAAGCCCCCCGGAGTAACACGTTTGGCCCTTCTGGGAGATTCATTTATCGAGGCCATTCAAGTCCCTTTTGCAAAGACTGCCGCGCAGCTTTTGGAACGGAGATTAAATACCGCACTCGACAGGAGTCCGGAACGCTTCCAAAGATGGGAAGTGCTCAACTTTGGAATCTCCAACTATGGAGTTGGACAGTATTTACTGACATGGGAGCAATATACGAGGAGATATCATCCAGATTATGTCGCAATATTTGTCGCTAAATTTCACATGGAAAGAACGATCGACAAGTATGGATACGGAGCATTCACTTCTACCGCAAAGGAGAAATTATGGATAAGACCAACTTTCGGCCTTGAAAATGGCCTATTGATACGAAAATCTGCTAAAGATTACCAGAGATTTGTCAAGACCCAAGAAGGTTTGATAAAGGGTGAATTTGCTGGTAAGAGAATTCGCAGAAAAAAAATGCGACTACTCACCTTGTATTACGGGAAAGCCCTTTTTGAAAGGTTGGTACAGCATTTTAACCAAACCTCAAACCAGAATGCGATTCCGCCTAGTAACAACGCAGATGAAGATGGCATATTATTTGCGGTTAACCTGAAGATTATAGAAGAATTAGGGCGAAAAGTTCATGATGCGGGCGGCAGATTGGTTGTTGTGGACGCATCACAATATTTTGGAGATGGTGAGATTGTATCTAGGACTTTGAATGAGCTTTGTGCTGAACATGGCTTTGGGTACATTCCGTTATATGAGGAGCTTTTAAAGGCAAACAGGAATGGAGTCTCGACACGATGGGCTCATGATTCCCATTTCAACGATACCGGGAACATAATTCTGGCTCAATCTCTTTATGGATGGATTGCACAGACGGCACATGCAAGTAAATCACGATAGGCACGCCATCTAATCGGGTAAGGAGGAATATTTCTCTCCCCCTCCTCACACACCACCTGCCATGCGGGTATCCGCACCAGGCGGTTCTCAGAGGCTACCAGGCATAGCCTATTACCTTATCACGCATCCTTTCGGCTGGTAATCTTCAGCCACCTTCAGATTAAAATTTGAGGACTTGTAGGTGGACATCGTCAAATTAGGGTTGGTGAGGCAATTTTCGTGGGACCTTAAGTGCTTCTGATATCCCCAGTCAGAAAGTCTGCTATTTACTTCGGTTAAGAAGTAGGCCAGGGGCACCGGCGTAAAAGCCTGCCAGCGGCTTATTTACTTGCCTGTTCTTCCCATTCCATCCACAAAATATTTTTAGAAATTCGCCTAGGCACACTTGGTTGTAAGAGATGCTTAAACATGGATATGACAGTAGGAAGACTTATATTGGAGCTCATGACTTCTTTTCTCATAACTTAATTACTTTAAAGTCTCCAGAAAATACTCTTCAGCGCCGAGGTTTATAGATATCATAGGTCCCGAAGGTATGCAATAAGCGAAATTGATTTGTTGCCAGTAGCGGTTCATAAAGACTCCATAATCGACCATATGAGCTTACGACTAAATAATCCGGGTCGGCCAAGAGTGGATCATAGTCGACGGCAATGGAAATCCTTAGGAAAACCCTCTTAGAGGCTTCCACAGGAACCTGTGAAGGCGGGCAATGGGTAGGGACGATCCAAAAGGAAAAGGAGCTGGGATTCGTAACTTTCGATCAAGGTTTCAGGAGAGGTGTGTTTATTAAGGAATCTGGCGGCCTGGAAAAGAGGGATATCTCCAGAGACAAAAAGGAAATGATGGAGTCTATTGGGAAAAGAAACATTGAAGAAGATCAAGGTAGTTCCAATAAATATTAATAAACCAAGCAACAATTTCTTTAATAGAAAAATAATCTACGATTACTCATGTCTGATTACCAGAAAATCGGAGATACAAATTTTCAATCAAATCCATCGGCAAGTCGGCTACAAAAAGACTTCCCATAAAAACCGGAGGAAGTAAATATCGCCGATCGCTGATGGCGAGCAATACAAACCAGGAGATTCATCCTATGACAAATAAAAGTAGGGAAGTTGGACCATGTGTTTTTCAGGATCAGTATTGCTATGGTTAAATTTTTTATACCATTTCCAGCCCCCATATCCTAACCCCAACAGGGTCGGCCAGCCGTACCACAGGTAGTCGCTTAGTGCCTCGAAAGGACAAGATAGAGCAAAGCCAAAACGATCATTACTATTCGAGCCGCCTTGGATTGCATGTTTTTCCTGTAGGCAGGAATGCCTTACGCTTTTAAATCACCCAGTCAAATTTTGCAAGTTTTCCTTATATGCGCCAGGCCAAAAGATAGAAGGCCCCTGTTATCAGGAATTCTCTCACAACCGGGATGTCGGAAATCAAAGGCACCGCTCGTATCGCAGGCACACGGTAGCGCCAATAGTACTCTGGTCGGAGATGGAACAATTGACGACGAATAATTTTTAACCTGGAACGATCAACAGCTTTCTCAAAGGCGTTGATGGTCAGGTGATCCAGTTCTTGTGCATACTCGAGGTATTTAGAGGCCTGTTGGGGCACAAGCCACCGCTTGACTCTGTCCGGTAGAAGATGATACCAGGGTATATAGCACATACCAGGCCACCCCGCCTGATGACCCCCAAAAGGGCTAAACCAAGGCGGGAAGGAAACATAGATACGCCCACTTGATACCAGCCGTTCCCGGCACCAACTTAACAGTGCTTCTACGTTTAACAGGGTAACCAGATGTTCTACAATTTCAGATAAGATGATCAGGTCGAATTGTTCGTCACAACCATCCAGCTTCAGAATATCCGTTTCCAAGAAACGGACGTCAACCTGATGCTGAGTAGCAATTTTCCTAGCTTCTACGATACGCTGGGTATTATAATCAATCCCCAAACAGCAAGCGCCCAATTCGGTTAGCGCCACAGACAGTCCCCCACTTCCACAACCGATATCCAGCACTTTCAAACCTCTTACATCAACTCTCCAACGACTTAGAAACGGCAAAATGCAATCCAGGGCAAGGCGATATTCGTAATTTGCTCGCCGAGCAGGTTCACCCATCGGGTCATGATAAGGGTCATCTATCATAAGCAACTCATCCACGGCTTTTTCCCCCCAAAGTATCCAGATAAGGGTCCCTCAGCGCCGGCGTTCATAGATATCATAGAGTCCAAAGGTATGCAGTAAATGAAATTGATTCTCCCTCAGAATAGGGTCGTAAAGCTTCCATAATCGACCATATGGGCCCACGACTAAATAATCCAGGTCGGTCGTCAGGAGTGGATCATAGTCAACGGTTAAGGGAAGTCTTAAGAAAACGCGTTTGGTGACCTCCCCATTAATGTGTGGGGGTGGATAATGGATGGGACGATCCAAAAGAAAAAGTATTTGAGAATCAAAACTTTCGATCAGGGCCTTAGAGGAGGTATGGTTGTTAAGGAAGTTGGCAGCTTGGAAAAGCGGAATATCTCCCGAGTCGAAAAGGAATCGATGGAGTCTATCGGGAATAGAAATATTGAAGGCGGTACCGGCAGCTCCAACAACCATTACTAAGATAAAGATCACCTTTCTTTTAAGAGGGACAGAACGTATCACCGCCCTTATCCGATCAGCCGATAATCCAAGTCGGACGCGTCCCATCAAATCCCCCAATAATCCAGCTTCAAATATACTTCCGATAAAGACCGGCGGAAGTAAATATCGAAGATAACCGATGGAGAGCAATACAAACCAGGAGATCCACCCTATGACAAATAAAAGTAGAGAAAGTTGGACCATGTGTTTTTCAGGATCAGTATTGCTATGGTTAAATTTTTTATACCATTTCCAGCCCCCATATCCTAACCCCAACAGGGTCGGCCAGCCATACCACAAGCAGTCGCTTAATGCCTCAAGGCGAATATGCCATTGAAACACAAAAGCGACAATCCAATAAAGATTCTCGACCGGAACACGTGGAAGAGTTTGACCTTGCAAAAGGAGTTTTTGAAACCATAGCAGGAGGTAAGAAAAGGTTAAAGACCCGAAGAGGGCTATTCCAAGAAGCCAGGCCGATTTCCATTGACGTTTATAAAGATTCATTACCATGGGAATAAACAAGGCGATTATCCAAAAAGGCAGGACCTGTGCTTTGGTTATCAGGGCCGTTCCCCAAAACAGGACGGTTAAAGGCATATAAAAGCTGGGTTTGGCCTGGGCGGATAGAAAGCAAAGATACCCGGCCAGTATAAAAAAAAGCATCTGCGGTTCTGCCAAGATCTGTCGTCCAATTCCCAGGGGATGAAATTTATAAGGCAAGGGGGATAGGCACAGGATCGCCAAGGTCAACCAAGCCGTTTTTTGGTTAAAAAGCCGGCGGACTAACAAAAAGAGCAGGATGAAACTTCCGATGATAGATACTACACCGACCAAGCGCCCCTGCCAAATCCCGACGCCCAGCCATTTAAAACTAAGGGCCACCAGACTGCTGGTAGGAAAGGAGGCATTAAGGGCCGGTGGAGCCGGCTTTCCCATCAACCATAAGCCATAATGCCCTTTTTCAACCCAGTTACGGGCCACCAGGGCCGTCCAGCCCTCATCCCACTCAAGATGGGGGCTGCTCTCGAGCTTGAAGGTTTCAACGGCACATAATCCTAAGAAAATGAAACCGACGAGCAAAAAACGGAAAATGAATTGTGTTTTCAAAATAAAGCCTCATCGATCATCTCCAAATGAGTCGGCGATGATCGAATGATTCAAGGATTCAATTTTTCAATCCCGCCTTTTACGAGGCTTGAATCCTCGAATCCTGAAACCCTATTTTTGTTTTAAATGAGCTTCCCTTTTTAAGTTTTATTGCTGGTCAGATTACCTCCGAGTAAAAAAAGACCGCCGGCCAGACTGAATATCACCAATACTATTCGGACGGTCAAGGCAAAACCAATCGCCATAGTCGTTTCCACTCCGTAAGCGGTCAAAACTACCACATAAGCGCTCTCCTGCAATCCCAAGCCGTTGATCGAAATTGGCAACAGAATGATGGCAGACCCAACTAAAACAAGCCATATCGAAGCACTTAAGGGAACCTGGATATTCAAGGCCTCCAAAATTACCCAGTAGGCAGTAATATGAATGGCATGTGCGGCCAATGAAAAACTTCCGGCACCGCCCAACCGCCTTACCCAACCTCTTTCCTTCCACGGAGAAAAAACTGCCGAATCGATGAGGCCGGTAAAGAAACTTGAAACCCATTTGCGGAACTTTAGAATCCTAACCAGCCCGATCAAACTCAAAAGGCCCCCTAAAGCTATGATAAAAAAGATGTTCAAAGAGGTCCGCCATGTTTCATAAAGCAGTCCGACTTTTACGATTTTCATCCCCGGCGGCAACCCCAGACAAAGGCCAAGGATCAAGACCACACCTAGGGTTGTAAGGCCTATTATTCGATCCAACCCAACAAAGATGATGGCCTCCGGTAAAGAAACATAACGGCTGGTTAAAATGGTGCGTACCCCATCGCCGCCGATCCCCGTGGGGAGAAAATTATTACTAAAAAGACCGATTCCATAAAATGCCAGTAGTTTCATGTAGAGAAGGGATTTCTGCTGCATCAGATATTGCCATCGTGACACATTAATCAGATGGCAGATAAGCAAGAGGGCAACGCTTAACAGCACGAGTTTCCAATGGGCATGAGTCATCAATTGAAAAAAGTCTGGCCACTTGATAGATCGCCCCAGAAATATCAAAAGAACGAGGGTAACGACGGCTTGAGTCAATCGAAGCCAAGCATGTCCCTGCTTATTAATCATCTCAGGCTAATTTCGGAGAGTCTGTTCCGGACAGATTTTTGAAAAAAAGCCCCCACCTTACCAACCGATTTGATCAAAACATCCTTAATGGTCTTCTTGGAAAGAAAATCCTCTAAGGCTTGCGCCCATTCTTTCCAATACCCGTAGTCATCAAGAATAATAAATCCTCCCGGCACTACCTTCTCATAAAATGCTTCCAAGACCGTCCTGACAGAGCGATACCAGTCAGCGCCAATGTGCAAGACGGCAATGGACTCTATGGAAGCGGTCTTCAAAGTCGATTCGAACCACCCGGGAATAATTCTAACATTATGCATAGCAAGACCAAATCTTATGAAAACTTGTTTCACTTTTTCTACGTCACCTTTATTCCATTCCTTAAAATAATCCCCTTTTTCTAGGTCTCCATCTTCCTCAGAAGGACATGGAAGCCCTTGAAAGGAATCAAACAGCCATAACGTCCTTGCTTTTGTATATTTCCCCTGAAAATTAGCAACACCCATTATCGCGGCCGACCCCTATTCCAGACGCCACACTCCACTATATCTCCCGGTAAATCGCTCCGATTAACTTCTTGGATCAGTCTATAAAGATTAATGAGGTTTCTGTTTTTTATTATGGTAAATTTAGGTTTGACTTTCATAATCAGGCCGGCAAATTTAACAGATCCTTTGAAAGATTTTGGAAACATAAAACAAGAAGGTCGACGAATGACTTCATAGTGACCAGGATCTTCCCTAAGGTAGAATCTGCGGATAAAAACCTTCTTAGATTCATCAACACCAGGATCGTTTAATTTTTAAAACCATCTTCCCTTGCTTCTCGATTTCAGTCACTGGACCTTTACCCAAAGCCGATTCACCTGACCCGGGTCGGCTCAGCCAGTATGACAATTTCATCTCCATGTTTGGAAGAACAAAGCTTAAACAAGCCATAAATTCCCAGAGAAATCAATTTACGAAGCGGTCCTATCTCCCCGGTGGTGCCTTTACCCCCCAGGCCATTCAAAAGATCGCGGTAAAGCGGCGAATAAAAGGGAAAGCCCCATTCGATTACCCGGATGATAGATAAACCCTCTTGTTTAAGCTTTCGTACCAATTCGCCAGACGCATAATTCCGCACATGCCCGACGGCGATCTCAAATGGTCGCATACGACCCTGCGGCGCAGAAACGACAAGATACTTATCCGTCATAGAGACCAAGTTCTGAATAGCCACCTTATCATCAATAATATGTTCTAAAACTTCACTACAAACCACCAGGTCAAAGGTTTCATCCAAGTGTTCCTTCGACAGATTGAGCAATTGAAATCGGCCATTCGGTACCCGCAGGCGAGCCATTTCAATGGCCTTCATGGAAAAATCCGTTCCGGAAACTTGGATTTCCGGAAAATCAGAACTAAGCAATTTCAAAAAAGATCCCTGCCCACAACCGACATCAAGGACTGAGTCAAAGGCCAATGGGCGGATGAGATTGACAATGATATGTCTAAGGGTTCGAGAAAAGGGGCCATAGATTTTCATATCATCTCTGGTTTCCCAAGCTCTATCGTATTCGACTGCCTCCATTTCTTTCATGTCTGATTTCCTATTTTCATAAACATCTCCTGATACCGTTCGGCCACCGTCTCCCATGAAAACTGTTCTGCCTTCCGGCGAGCGGCGGCACCCATTTGCCGCACCAAAGAACGGTCGCTCGCAAGACGTCGTAGATGGGCTGTGAGGGTATCCAGGTCTGCCCAGTTAAAAGTCAAGCCGTTAATTCCTTCTTCAACCAGTTCAGCCGTTCCGCCGGTAGAGGTGATAACGACAGGAAGCCCGGTCGCCATGGCCTCCAACGTCGCTACACTCATTCCTTCGTTATAGGAGGCCAGTACAAAAACGTGGGCTGCAGTGTAGTGTTGAAGAATTTGCTCCCTCGGTACATACCCTGTGAAATGAATGCGAAAAGCCACCCCTAATCGCTGTGCCAAAGCCTTGTCGGCTGCCTCTGCGTCACCGGTACCTACCAGCTCAAGGTTCACATCCAACCCTTCATCGACCAACCGCTTTATCGCTTCGATCAGATGATGTTGTCCCTTGCGTTCAATGAGACGGCCCACACAAAGTAAACGTAACGTCCCCTCATTGGAAATGGGATTCTCCGGTTTAAAGGCCTCTGAGTCTACACCGTTTGGTATAAGAATAGTGGTAACCCGTTTATCCACAGAATGAATCAATTCAGCTTCACCATCGCATTTGGCTACAACCAACTCAGCGTTATCCCAGACTGCCCTAATGATCGGTTTAAGAGGAAAGTACGCCATTTTATATCGTCTCTCAAACCCGGGAATGTCCGGACCACAGACACGCACTAAATATTTTAAACCGGTCAGGAAACGTAAAACCAGGGCAATAGCACCTGCCGGAACAGCGCTCCAGGCGAAGCACAGGTCATAAGGGTAATTCCGGTGGCGCCTTAAGGCAAATGGCAGTGTACGAATGAAGTAAGTGAATAATTCTTTATTTGAAGAATGATGAATATTGCGGTTGTTGACCGGCACCTTATTTATTCGAATGTTATCGCTAAGAAATTCCTCTTCCTGCCTTTTTCCCAACGCTGAGGTGATCAGGTCAACCTCAATCTCTGACTTTCCGATCAATCGTTGTAGAATAGCTTGATTGACTGTCCCCGTGCCCCCGCCTAAAGGTGGAAATTCATTATTCAGCATTAAGATGCGCAAATCAAAAATCCTTTTTGGTCTTATCGATGACCTGTCTCACCACATAAAGGGGACGTTGTTTAACCTCCTCGGATATGCGCCCCACATATTCACCAATCACCCCGATGGTGATCAATTGGATGCCGGACAGAAAAAAAACGGCTACGACCAAGGTAGCAAAACCTGGAGGATTAAGGCCGAAAAAAATTTTCTTAATGATATATAAAATAGAAAGAAGGATGGACAAAATTGACACACACCAACCTAAAATGGAAATAATCCTTAGCGGCAGATAACTAAAAGAGACCAAACCATCCAGGGCCAGGTAAATTAGTCGCGACAAAGAATAACCCGGCTTTCCACTGTGACGGGTGTGCCGTTCGCAATTCAATCCTACCTGTTTGAACCCCACCCAACTCCTGATGCCCCGGATAAAACGGTTCCGCTCCGGCATAGCGGTTAGGATGTCCACTACCCGTCGATCCATAATACAGAAATCTCCGGCATCCCGGGGGATCTGTATGTTGGAGGCCCGATTCAAAAGACGGTAAAAAAGATTATAGGCCGTTCGTTTAATGATATTCTCTTTGCGTTTGACCCGAACGGCATAGACCACTTCGTAACCCTCCTTCCATTTTGTTACCAGATCCGGCAAAAATTCCGGAGGATCCTGCAAATCGGCATCCATCACCACAACTCCTTGGCCACGGGCATAATCCAGTCCGGCACTTATGGCAATCTGGTGTCCGAAGTTGCGAGCCAACTCTATAACAACTAACCGAGGATTCTCATCTGCCAGGCGACAAAGCACTTGAAGACTTGAATCGCGACTGCCATCAACAACGAAGATAATTTCATAAAGGAGTTGAATCTTCACTAAAACAGAGATAAGCCGTTCGTAAAGGAGTGAGAGATTGCCCTCTTCGTTAAAAACGGGAATCACAATAGAAATTTCTGGGGAAACTGAATGCCTTGATTCTCCAGGAAGGGGGCCTTGACCCAACTGACTGGTAATCTGGTCATTATCCGACAACTCATCGTTGCCATTTAACATTCTTTGAAGCAGTCGGCAAAAGTGGAGGGCTTCTTCGGAATCGTTGGTGGGAATATTTCTACGTTCGAACGGTTTTGTATATCCTTTTTCCTTTAGGTCGGACATGCCTTTTCCCCCCTGAAAAGAGAATTTATTTCCCCTATTAACGAATGGGATTCGACGAAAAGACCGATTTAAGGCTTTCTTCAGAAGGTATATCCCGCATGCCAACCGGTCTCTATTGGGATTAATCTCTTCTCACCTGGAGTTATCTTTAATTCATCATGGCCCGGTCCTTGATGATGGCAAATAGATCATCTGATATTTTTTCGATGATAAAACTTGCCTTTCTGTTTTATAAGGAAGGGACCCGAAAACCCAGTAAATGTTCTTTTTCCTCTCTTGGGCTAAAATGTCCGAGAAGATGATTCCCCCTTGGAGTAATTCCTTTTTTCGGTTCTGATACTCAGGCAATCTAAGAAGATACAAAATTCCTGCCTGATGCCATCCCGTTTCTACTCTGGTATCCGGAGGATAAGGAAAGTGGATTAAATAATCCACATCTTTAATATATTGATAAAAGTGCCGGTATTTTTCCCAGGTAATTCCTTTGCTCACCCATTTAACAACCAACCCTTGGGGGGTATTTTGGACTACAGCGAATGACAGTATATTATTAAGGATAATCAACACTGTTAATAAATAACTCCATTTCCCTTCCAACCATCGACAAATCCAAAGTACCAAAAAGGGCAATACTGGAATAAGATAGGCTATCTTATCTGGCCGATAGAGAAAAAGAAAGGCATAAAAAATCAGAGTCATGATCAGGAAGGATAATTCCCAGGTCCGAGAAGGAAATTTTTTCCATCGTCCAATGATCATCCCTATCAAAAACAAGGTCCCAGACAACCCAAAAACTTCCTGAATGAAATAATATCCACTTCTAAAATAATCCCTGGGAATAACTGCATTTTCTTTTAGATATCCTAAATCTTTGATGTTCAACCATAGATAGATCACGGCCCAGGCCAAGACTGCCATGACTATCCAAACAGTTCCTCGAAGTGATTTTTTCTTTGGAAATATCCGAGGATTCCAAACCATATAGAAAAAAAAGGGAAAAAGAAAAAGCGCCGAGGTAAGCCTGCTTCCTATGGCCAAGGCAAAAAATAAGCTCCCCCAAAAAGGTTTAACCTTAAGGAGATACCAATAAGCCATTAAGAGGAAGGTCATAGCCCACATATTATCCATGGAAAAAGCGGCATTGGTAAAAATAATAGGAATAAAATAAAGCAATAAAATAGGGATAAACGGATGGGGAATCTTGTGATATTCAACTATCTTATAAAAGAAATACATTCCCAATAGCGAAACCATAAGGGTTAATAAATTGGTATAAATCCAAAGTGTATCCGGAGAGACCCAATTGGCCAGAAAACCAAAACTTAATTCTACAACCGGGAATCCGGGAACTCGGTTCGGTGAGTAACCCAGCCCATCCCTAATATCCAGGGCGCTTAACCCATTTCTCCAGGCATCAGGCTCGCCAAAACCGATTCCAATAAAGGGGAAATGGATAAGGGCATAGAGGATGATTACTACCCATAGGGCCATTTGATCGAAACACAAAAGGTTTCCTTTCTCTTGCCTCATAAAACTACCCTCCTTATGAGCCCCAAGTCAGCTCCGGGCAATATTGTGATAATAAAAACCAATGTTCATAGGGTTCACGGCCGCCACATTAGGGTTTGAAGCATTTCTGTCTCCTCAATAGTCATCTCCCCCACCAAGGTAAAAGCCGGGACCTTTTCCCCAAAACATCCGGAATTCCAGCCCCAGATGGGATCTTCTTCGCCCCGATGTAATGAAGGTTGAAATCGGGAATCCAGTTCCAAATAAAGAACCGGTTTATCAATGGAAACTTCGAAAAGACCGGGTTTTAGAGACTGCACCCGGCAAAGGGGATGAAAATGAAAAGTCTGCCGAATAAGATGGGGTCCCTGGGTTTCTAGACGATCATTGATAGTCCAGGATTCTCTCTGCCGGTTCCAGAGAAAGGATCGTTCATGATTCAGGGGAAAGGAAAGACGGGCGTATCCTTTATGAGAGGCATGGACAAAAACATGGTCCTGAACCATGGATACCTTCTTAACCACTGTTTCAGGTTTAGTCAGCCACATAAAGGGTCCGCCGGAAACGGCCTGATCCTGACCATCCACTTCAATGGTATTGTGGGCACGGGTTCCTCGAAAATAATAACGCCATTTACCCCCATCGTGATATAGGTAAGTCCCGGGATCAACTAAAATCGGGATTCCCCCTAAGCTTAAGGTGAACGACAAGGCATCGGCATGGGCATGAGCGGCGATGGAAAGAAAACCAAAAGGACCGGCATCGAAAGACAAAACCGACTCATCCTTTCCTTTTCCTTTTCTTAGGACAATTTGGCCTCCCTCCGGGAAAAACTGGGATTTTCTTTCGGTCGGATCTTCTTGCAAGTGTTCATACCGGTCGAGGTCGTCCTTATTGAACAACCAGAAATTTCGTTCATCCAGCTTCCCCCCCAATATTTAAAATCTCCCCGATTAAACCATATGGCCCCGGTGGTTAAAAGAGATCGATAAGGATGGAAAGAAGTCGTGTGGAGCTTACAAGCTAATCCATCCGATGAATCCCCAAGATCAGGGAGATTTCCTCCTTCATTCATTTGAGCCATGATATATTCACAAATTTTTTCCAAACGATCACAAAAGCACTTGAGGAATAGCCAGATTTTGCTTTTTCGCCAAAAGAACTGCCAGGCAATATAGGTCAAAGAGAAAAAATAAATACCGTGTGCTTTGTTCCTTAGGAGACCCCATCCGGAAAAATCTGCCTTTCAATTTCCTGACAAAGAATTTCCCACCCTTTTTCTTTCCATTTCTTGGCCCGGGAAAAAGTAGGAATCAAAGACCCGATCCAGAAAAGGCCCAGTGCTTCACCAATACGATGATTGTTGGCTGAAGAATATTTGGAAAGATTCTTTTCAATATAATAGGTCTGCCAGTAAATGGAACCCAGGAGTTTTTTTTGTATTTCATCGGTCATGACCGGCGAAAGGTCCGAACGGGTCGACCCTGTTCTCTGAAATAAAGAACAATCCCCAAAGCCAACTGATCAGTCGGATGGCATTTTCCATAGGACTGTACCAGTTAATGCCTATGCCCGGGAGATTTTGATCAATCCAGGATTCAAGATGGACTAAAAGAGTTTGGGCCAAAGAGGGGTCTTGGGTAAAATAATAGGCCTTGCCCAGATCGTAAAAATAAAAATGACGGTTTAACTCCCAGACATTAATAACCCGGCCGTATCGGAGATCATTATGATTCAATTGATTAAAAAAAACCCTCGGCCATGAACACGGGGCTAAAAAATCTCGGTGCCAATCAGGAATCTCCCCGCCGGTATCATAAATCCAATGGAAAACTGGGATCCTGCCCTTCACTAGGTTCTCGGCAGCCTCTTTAACCTGCCAATGGGAGAAATACCGAGCATATCGTTCCAGAAAATCCGCTTCCAAATTTATGGGAAAATTTCTTTTTAGTTCAACAAGCCAGTCTCCTGGTGATTCTGGCAAAGCCTTTGAAAAGGCCAAGGGCCTTCGCCAAGCCCAGGGAAGGAGGATCTTCCATATCTTCGCCCTAACCTTGCGATAAAGTCGAAGCCCGATTTCGGGAAGAGGCATTAAACGGAGCCTGTTGAGGTACCAAAAAAACATTCGTCCTTTTCAAATGGTAAATTGGAGATTAAATATAGGAAACACCAAATTTCCCCCACCCTCACCACCTCCGAGGGGGGAAGGGGTGGGGGTGGGAATCTCAGGAAAATAGGGTTTGATAAGCCGTTACCAGGTTTTGTTTTTGTATCCCCCAGTGAAGCGATTCATATATCCTTTTCTTGCCGATCGATCCCATCTTTTGGGCCTCTTCGGGATGATCCAACAAATACAGAATCTTTTCGGCAAAGTCTCTTTGGTCATCGGGCCGGGCATAAAGGGAAGCTTCTTGAGCGGTGTAACGGCCTTCGATCACCTCGGTTTGAACAATCGGTTTTCCCAAGGCCATATACTCCATGATCTTGCGCATGGTGGATCGATTGGAGGCATCATTAAACAAGTCGGGATTGACGCAAACATCACAATTGCCCAGCCAGCTAAAAAGCACTTCATCGGAAACCCGCCCGGTAAAATGGAAATACTCCTCCAGGCCCTCTTCTTTGACCAAATCTTGAATAACAGGAACTTGAGTTCCTCCGCCGACGATCATAAACAGGATATCCTTCCGGTCAAACTCTTGGACAATCTCCTTCACCACCCGAACCAGATAATCCAGGCCTTCCTGCTTCTCGATGACCCCCACATAACCGACCATAAAACGTTTCCCTTGCCTGAGGGATTCGTCTTTGGGGATCTCCGAGGGAATCCTTGATAAATCCGGCCCTGTCCGGACCACGGCGATTTTTTGAGGGTTCACCTTCCCCCGTTGAATGGCCAGATCCCGATAGGATTCGTTCGTGGCAATCACCAGATCGGATGTCCAATAGCTTAATTTTTCCCAGAAAACAAGGGCCTTAAAAAGAAAACCCTTTCCCCCAAATTTGGCTTCCATAACCTCAGGACAGATATCGTGCTGGTCGAAAATGAACCGGATCCCTCTCCACTTGTACAGCAAGCCGATCAGGCAAAGAAGATCCGGGGGATTGGCCACATGGATGGCCTCAAATCGAATTTTGCGGAAAATCTTCAGGCTGTAAACGAGTTCCCAAAACAGGGCCAGCCCATATTCTAAAAGATATTCCCATGCCCTTCCTGCCTCTATAAAAGGATGGCGATAGATATGAATACCTTTCAACTGTTCGTAAGGGGCTTCGTATCCTTTCCCCCTGGGACAGATAATCGCCACTTCCATCCCATTTTCTTTGAGGGCCTGGGCCTCCAGCCAAGGACGGGTATCGAAAGGGACCGGGAGATTTTCGACGATGAATAAGACCCGTCGCCCCTCCAATCCGGAGTTCGGAGTTTGAAATTCGGTGTTCGGTGTTTCCACGTTTGATAGACCTGTATCTGATTAATCCTGCGCCGATTCTTCGATAACCTTCGTCTTTTCCCGCCATTCCTTCCGGGATTTGAATTTTAAATAATGGAAAATTCGTGCATAATGGGTGTTATTAATGATCATCAACTGATAGTGCTTTCGTCCCCTATCGGTCCAGCGCCACTTGTATTCATGCCCTCCCTGGAGAAGATCATATTCTTTTATGCCTTGATCAATGGAATCTTGGATAAGCCGGTACATAATACCTGTTCCCGGGGCAAAGGAAGCATATTCCTGGTCATAAGAGCCGGTGTAAGCAAAATTTTTTTCTTTATAGCGGAAATGAAATTCATAGGCGATGGGTACTTCATTCAACTCCAGGGTGGCGAAATCGAGCCACTTCCTCTGAGAGAAAGCCTTGGTTGCATCCCTTAAAAATTCCCGGGTTACTGAGTTAGTAAAGAGGGTTTTCCCTTCCTGAAACTTATGACTTTTTTCATCCACCAAAGCGGCCGTTTTAATCAATTCATCTATGTTCTCATGAGAAATCGAACGGGAAAAGGTGACCTTTCCCATATCTTGAAGTCTTCGGGCCGATTTTCGAATTTCTTTTCTAAAAGATGCGTCCCGTTTTTCCATCATCCGGCCCAATTCCTGATTGAGAATAATATAGGGACAGACGGTCTGTTCCCAACATTCAAACAACAACCCTTTTTTCCGGGCACAGTGACGCAACATCCCAATGGAATCGGATTGTTCTGGAATCTGTTCCAAATGAATCACATCCCAATTTCGAAAATCCTCGGCGAAAAAATGGATTAAGGCATCAATGACTTTCCCTTTGTTCTTGCCGATAATCAAGTCGGCCCGATCGGAATACCTCCGGCCGACAAAAGAAATTTTACGCAAGGGATAAAATTTGATGGTTTCACGATAGACCATCAAAGGAATAATCCCTTGGACTTGGGCCTCATCCTTAAACACCATGCCCATCAGTTTCCCGTCTTTCTGAAAGTGCTTCCAATAGGTGGAAAGCCATTCATAAGTCAAAAAAGGGGAATCCGCGGGCATATTGTCCAGGATTTTCTCCCACTCCCCTTGATAAACTTCAAAGTCCTTAAAATCTTCCAAGATATTTTTTATCATGGTTTCTCTCCCAGGATATCTCGGTATAGGTTTTTTAATTTTTGAATATACATAGGTATATCATATTTTTCTTTTATTTTTTGAACATTTTTCAAGGCCATGTGCTCTCGAAGGATCGGGTCGTTCAACAGCCAGACCAATGAATTTAAAAGGGCGTCCCGGTCCCCTGGATGAATCAGGATCCCATTCTCCCCTTCCTCAATCAGTTCTGGAATTCCTCCCACCCGGGTGCCGACAATAGGAAGCCCGCAAGCCATAGCCTCCAACAGGACCATCGGTAATCCTTCGTAGTAAGACGGGAGTACGAAAAGGTGCGACTGACTGTAAAGCTCGATGAGTTGCTGCGGATCCACCCATCCCAAAAGTTGTACCGATCCTTCGATGTGACTGCTTTGGAGTATGGCTTTAATCCTTGGAACATCTCCGGTCCCGGCCAAAAGCACCTTGAGGGAAGGTATCTTTTTAACCAGTTCAGGGACAATGGCAATCAGGTCGAATATGCCTTTGTTTTTGGTTAACAGTCCTGCAAAAAGAATAGTGGGTTCCAAGGCTTTAGGAAATTCGGCCCTCATCGATTGATATAAATTTAGAGGAACGGCATTCTCCAGCACCTTCAACTTGGATGATGGAACCAGTTGAGAGAAAAAAAGAGCCCAATGGGGAGAGAGGATCACTACCCGGGCAGATAACGAAAGCACCCTTCGAATCAGGGTTTTCTGCCAATCCTTTTCTCCAAAATAAAATTGATCAAATTTTCCACTGTGACAATGAAAAATGATTTTTTTTCTCCATACCTTGGCCAAGACCATAAAAAACATTTTCCGGTAAAAACTGGCTTCTTTCGAGCCGTGGACGTGCACCAGCAATGGGCGGGAAAAAGACAGCTTGAATAAAAAAATAAATAAAGCCCGGATTGCCGTTCCTAATTTCAGCAACCAAGGACCATCTACCATGGTTGCAATATAGTCTATTGGAAATTCCTGGACGATATCGGAAGAGAGGATATTACGAACACAACCGGAAACACCTCCTTTGACCCGATAAGGATGGGCTCCAATCATCAGGATGGCACGAGCCATCGGCTACAATCCTTGCTGTCGAAGGAGTGAAATCATTAAGTCTTCCATCCTTTTCAGCCTCAGGTCCAAAGTCAAAGAAACCTTCACTCTCTTTAATACCTCCTCTCCAAGTCGCTTGGCCAGTTGAGGTTGGGAAAGAAGTTGATCGGTTAACACCTCGGGATTTCGGGGGGAGGAAAAAGCAGACCCTGAATACCGGAGAAGATCAATTCAGGAATCCCGCCAATATCCGGCGCTACTCTCAGCAAGGTCCAAATAAACCTTTTTCAAAGTCTTTCCCCACCTGTTTAAAAATCCTTTAGCCGTTTAAGGCCGTAAGGGATGATTATCAACCGGTTGCCAGTTGGCCATCTGTCCGATGATATATTCATCCTGGCCTGGTCCCAGATCTTATTTGCCTTCCTTAGCGGATACAGGATACGTTTTCGTTGCCCTTCATTGCTCGGAACCTCCTCTTCTCGCTTCGGCCTTTAAAATCAGTTCCTCATAAAGGTCCTGCCATCGATGAATAAAAGTGCTTAAAGAATAGAAATGGGATACCCTTTCTTGCCCTTTCTTCCCTATTGTTTGCCTTAACTGATGATCCTTGATCAATCTATCTAGGGCCTTTTTTAGTTCTTCCACATTATTCAAAGGAACTAATATTCCTGATCCATCCACCAACACCTCCTTAATACCGGGGACAGCCGTGGCCACTATCGGTACCGAGGCGGCCATGGCCTCCAAAATAGCCAGAGGGAGACCTTCCCAACGCGAAGTGCTGACAAAAATATCGGTATCAGAGAGAATTTCCGGGATATCCTTCCTTAGACCCAAAAAGAGACAATAGTTGTTAAGACCCAAGTTTTCCTTCAAGAGAAGAAGTTCCTCTTTAAGTGGCCCTTCCCCTACAATAATAAAGCGCACTTTTGGATAAGCGATAATCAATTTTGATGCTGCCTTTAAAAGCATGGCTTGATTCTTAACCGAGCTTAATGAGCCAACCGTCGTAATCAATATATCTTCCTGGTTCATCCCTATTTTTTGTTTTATTCTCATCTCAGGCTGTCTTGATCTAAAAGCAGCCACATCTATTCCGTTGGCAATAACCCGGATAGAGTCCGCTTGGCCGGGAACCACTTCTAATAATTTGTCTTGTATGGCTTTAGAGACAGCCACAATGATTTGCACCCGTCGACAGAGGAATTGAGTAAGTTTTATCCTCAACCAAGTCCGAAGACTTTTCCTTCGTCGTATTGGAAGAAAGGTGCTGCTATGAAAGGTATAAATTATGGGCAGGATACCAACCCATATTCCGGCCATTATGGTTAAATAATCGCTGGCCGGCAGATGGGTTTGAATAATTCCCGGATGTTCCCTTTTAAAAAGATGATACAAATCCCAGAAAATGACCAGCACATCCCAAAGAAAAAGAGGAAAAAGAAGTACTGATCTCAGATTCCTGTGCAAAATTTTAACCGGGATGCCCGCCTGGGTCAAATCCTCTTCCAGTGGGCCACCTGCTCGGATACAGATTACTGTCGGGGAGAATCGTTTGGGATCGAGATTTTTTACCAAAAGACAAAGAGCATTTTCGGCCCCTCCGATCCTCAGGGTATTGGTGATATGAAATACTTTAATGGGAGAGTGTCGGTTCAATCCCCTATCCCCCTTACCAGGAAATCCTCGATCTTCTTGCTTTTCCATTTGAAACCAACCATCTCGACAAACCGGACCAATTCCATCTTTCTAAAGCCGCAACTTTCAACTGCCCTTATGGAAGTCGTATTCTTAGGGGGGATGTGGCAGAAGGTGTATCTCCATCCAGCCTCGGCAAACATCTTAAGGACTTTAGCAATAAGAGCCTTGCCTATCCCCTTCCCCCGAAGCAGTTCATCCACCTCTTTATAAGTAAATAACCCCATGCTTCCGCACGGGGTATTCAGGGGGTTTTGACATAAAATTTTTTTGTCCTGTTAAAAAAAGGAAAAGACCATATCACTGGGTGAACCATTCCGGCTTTACCCCGGAGACCAAGGCATAGAATTTTCCCATAGAGATCACCCTGGCGGGACAAAACCGGGGAACAGAATAAGGATCTTGATCATCTAAAAAAACTGGCCTTTTCCCGGTAGCTAAGGCAGCCTGGTACCCGCTTTGCCGGACATACTCTCTGACTTCAGCATTGAATTCTCCGGATGGATAAGAAAAATAGGGGACTTCCCGGCCTAGAAGGGACTCAAGTTCTATTTTCGAACCCCGAATCTCCTGCTCCCATTCCGTGTTAGGGATCTTAGTTAAATAAGGATGGGAAACCGTGTGGGCTCCAATTTCAATTCCCTCCTGAAGACAGATCCTGGCTTGGTCCAGATTTAGATACATTCCGGCCAGGTCTGCCGTACTTATTTTCTCTAAGGATAGGAATAGATCATCCAGGGCCTTTTTCAATTTTTTCCGACTGACCCCTAAAAGGGTTTGATTCAATTGATCGACACAAATCCTTTTATCTGTGTCGTTTTGCAATAAAAAGGAGCGAACCTGTCCGGAAGAATCCCTGAAATGAATTTCCTTTCTCGGAAAATCTTGTACAGCTCGGGCCAAGAGATCCCAGATAAGGGGGATCCCCCGGAGCAGGGGATCAGTACACACAAACAGATGGGGAACGATGCTCAATGACCGCATGATCGGCCAAGCATAATCTATAACATCCCGATACCCATCATCAAAGGTCAGGACTATTTGAGGAGTTCTGGAAGAAGAAGGCCTCTTTTGGCTTGGCTCTAAAAACTCCCTCAGGCCAACAAAAGATCCTTTTTTTTGAATCAGAAATAATTGTCTTTGAAAAAGAGATGGGGGGATACTTAAATTCCAAAAATCGCTCTTGAAATTGGGATGAATACGATGATAGAAAAATATGATACCCTTATCAGCCGGCTTACTTTTTATCCTTTCCAACAAAAAGAGGAGACCAGAGATATAGGCCAGATTCCAGATGAAACCTTTCAGCCTCAGAGACAATGGATGGTAACATTTATTCACCTTTATTAAGGGATCTCCTCTTGGTTGCCGGTCTTAAATCTTAGCATCAGGAAGGTCTCACGATATGTTCCGTTCAAACCCTTCATCAGGAACTTGTATTACGTTTCTCTGATAGAGTCCCACCACGATGCCGATCCATAGGAAAATAAAGGAATTAGCAGAGGTAAAGAACTGGGTCTGTGTAAAAGAGGAATTGACCAAATAAATAATCATCATGGCCCAGAAGGTGATCACCAGGTCACGGCTGATCACCCCTTCTTCTCCTAAATTGCGAAACAAAAGCCAACTGTACCTCAGGCTAAAAAAAAGGAGCAGAACAAAGGGTATCAGCCCTATGAGTCCCACCTCGGACACCAGTGAGAAAAAAAGGTTGTGCTGGGCAGTCGCACCGACATTGGTCCTGAGACCGAGGCCTGTCACATAGAGGTTAGCCTCTCTTCCAAACCGCCCGAAGCCGATGCCGAAAATGGGACGTTCCTTAAAAATGGCCTTGGTAGCCGCATAAAGGGCAAGTCGATCCTTGACTTCCGCAACCTGGTAAACCCCACCCAACTCCCGTTCCTGACTAACCACGTTTTGCCAGTTCACAAAAACGTAAAAGATTAGGATCACCAAGGGGAAAACCAGAAAGCGTCTCTTAAAGATCATCCCCTTGGAAAAAACAAAAACTACCAGGGGGGGTAACAGAAAAGATAGATATGACGATCGGGTATAGGTGTAAAAAATAGCAGGAATGGTTAAAAATAAGAATAAGAGCATCCAAAACCGCATGGCTTCACCCGAAATCCTCGATCTCAAAAAGAGGGTGAGGAAAAACAGAGAGCTTATGAACCAACCGTTAACCGAGGAAACACCAAAAGGCCCCCGAGCCCGACCAAATTGAATTCCCACCAGAGGATTGGTGATGTACTTGGGAAAGATCAGGCTATTAATCTTAAAATGCTCCAGATAGCTGGTTATGACCAGATACATAAATAACAGGAAAAAAGCCCAAAGGAGAATCCGGATTCTCTGCTCAGTATGGATTATTGTCTTCCCAAAATAATAAAAGAAAAAAGGATAGAGAAAACCACTCAGGAACATAGAAAAGGGTTGCAGTTCATCTCTTCGAAATCGCCAAGAAACCCGTCAGACTCATAGAAACCAATGAAACGACCAGCAATAAAATCATCCAATACTCTATGGCCGTGTTCGGCAAAAGACGCTCCCTCCTCATCCAAATCAGGTATAAAAAAACCGCCGCGAGGGCGATGAAAACCAGCCGCTCTATATAAATATCCGGTAAGCCCGGGACAGATACTAAAAAGAACTCCTTACCCAAAAAAATGGATGAGAAAAACCAGAAAAGGAAAACAATGGTAATATCCCCCCATAGAGCAAAGATAAAAAAGAAAAGAACGGCCACCAAGATTCCGAGGCTTAAGAGATAAATACCTCCCACGCTACCCATGGTTATCTCCTTTTTTATTGCTTACCATCTCCGTTAATCAATCCCGTTTTATTCAACTTTTACTCTCATAAAATATGTAATTATAACCATATTCTCGAAAAAATTTTTTTTCCTTTAACTGCCACAAAAAAGGTAACAAAAAAAGAATCAGCCCTCCCCCTTTTTAATAAGGTCTTAAAGAGATCTTTTATTAGCTCACCTTGGAGAGGCCAGAAATAATCCATTAAAATTACCAGGGGGACCACAAAAAAAATGGATAAAAAAATCGAATACTGTAGCCGATCCTTTCCCTTAGTTGGTCGAATAAGAGTGACAAGGCCATGAAGAGAAAGATCACCCTAACCAGGGCATTGGAACCCATAGTGCTTAAGGCCACTCCCTCAATCCCCCATCCCCGTTTGACCAAGAAATAGCCGGTCCCATAGCTTGCCAGAATACAAATCCCTATGGTTTTGACAATAAAGGCCTGACGATGATGGCCACAAAAAAATTATAGGTTCCCCCCTGAAAGATATAATGGTAATATGCCCCCATAGAGCAAAGATTAAAAAGAAAAGAACGGCCACCAAGATTCCGATGATTAAGAGATAAATACCTCCCACGCTATCCATGGTTATCTCCTTTTTTATTGCTTACCATCTCCGTTGATCAATCCCGTTTTATTCAACTTTTACTCTCATAAAATATGTAATTATAACCATATTCTCGAAAAAATTTTATTTTTTTCTTTAACTGCCACAAAAAAGGTAACAAAAAAAGAATCAGCCCTCCCCCTTTTAATAAGGTCTTAAAGAGATCTTTTATTAGCTCACCTTGGAGAGGCCAGAAATAATCCATTAAAATTACCAGGGGGACCACAAAAAAAAATGGATAAAAAAATCGAATACAGTAGCCGATCCTTTCCCTTTGTTGGTCGAATAAGAGTGACAAGGCCATGAAGAGAAAGATCACACTAACCAGGGCATTGGAACCCATAGTGCTTAAGGCCACTCCCTCAATCCCCCATCCCTGTTTGACCAAGAAATAGCTGGTCCCATAGCTTGCCAGAATACAAATCCCTATGGTTTTGACAATAAAGGCCTGGCGACTGATGGCCACAAAAAAATTATAGGTTCCCCCCTGAAAGATATAAAAGAAAGAACCCAAGACCATGATACGAATACATCTTATTGAAGGAAGATAATTTGGAAGAAAGAAGATGACAATCAAAGGAAATAGGATATAAGTAATCCCCAAGATCAAAGGGAAAAACAAAGTCATACCGGAAAGGGCCTCCAAAATCATGGGTCGAATCGCCTGGATATCCTCATTCGCTCCGTAATTCCGGTAGATCTTCGGTTCTAAAACACTAAAGGTCCCATTTAAAATAATTAAAAGAAAACTTAGGACCGTCAAAGCCAAAGCATAATAGCCTAATTCCTTCCTTTCCAAAAAGCCAATGATAATAAACCGATCAACACTGTTTAATATTGTAAAAAAGATTAGCCCTACAAAAATAGGGAATCCGATGGTCAGCAGGCGTTTTAGTTCTTTAAAATCCCATTGCCATTTAATTTTATATTGTACTACTCGATAAATATAGCCTCCTTTAAGAATCGAAGCCAGGATCAAGGAGGTGATCAAGCCGTATAAACCCCAGATTAATATCAGGAGTAGCATAATGATAAAACCAGCCACGGACTTAAAGATTTCAGACCGGGATAAAATGTCAAAACGGTTATCGGTCCTGGCTACTTGATCAAAAAAGGTCTCAAAGGATAAAAAAAAGATCCAAATAGATATTAATCCCAGATAGGAAAAGACCGAAGGTAATAAGCGACCCCGGACGAAGAAGGCGATCAACAAAATAATCAACAATGAGAAGGTAGTATTGAAAATATATTGAAAAAAGACAATATTTCTTATACGGTCAGCTTGAGCCTGATCTTGGCGGCCATAACTGAAAGGAATTTCCCGTATCAGGGCATTTAAAGAACCGAAATGAATGTGGAGTAAATATTCGGGAATAAGCAGTAGACCATTATAAAGGCCGTATTGGCTCGGCCCAAGAAATTTAGGAATCAGAATCCCACGAATGGAGAGAAGAAATCGAGTCAAAAAAAGACTGCTGGAATAAAATGCGGCATCTCTTAAGAATCTCCTCTTTTCCAATGTATTATGGCTCCTTAAACACAAAAAGTCCTTTCCTTGATTTCAATATAGATTTTTCTTCATTCCTTAAAAGGCAATAAGAAGAAAGGGATTTCTCCTCAGAAAGAGAATGGATTTGACTATCTACGGGGTATAGATCCCAGATTAGACAAATTGATATATCGTTCCACATCCTCAATTGATTTCAGGGTATGGTCAAATCGATCTCTTAAGACGGCCAACCCTAAACCAAGCAGAACTCCGAGGAGCGCCCCAATTAAGATATTCAATAGGATGTCGGGACTGATTGGACTTTTAGGTACCCTGGCCCGATCAATAATCTCAATACTGGCCAACTTATAAGTCTCCATAGCTTCTGCCGTCTTGGCCTTCTGAATGTCCCGCACTTGGTTTTGATATTCCTCCTCAACGATTTGATAATTCTTATAGATCCGGGAATATTCGAGTTGTTTTTGGGCCAACGCCGTATAATGGTCCACCGTTTCTTTTAGAGATTTAATTTTAGCTTCCAGGGCTATTACATCCACAGATCGCCCATCAATATCCGCGTCTATTTCCTGCTTTAATATTTTTTTATTCGATTCGATCTCTTTAAGAAGCATTATATTTTTAGGATACTGATCCGTATATTGGGACCTAAGGTTGGCTAACTGATTTTGCAGTTTAGCAATATTGTCTTTCATAGTAATCAGGAAGGGATTTTCCCTGATCAGCTTATTGGGGAGAGTCCCCTTGCGGACTAAGGCCCTCAGTTGATTTAAATAGCTTTCCGTTTCTATTAAAGCGGCTTTGGCATTAACGTAATTCGTATTATAATTGATTAATTCATTATTGGGACCGCTTGATTTAACCGTAGCAATCAGAAAGGCCAAATCAGGGCCGGCCTTCCCTTCAAAGACTTTTACCTCTTCCTCCAAGGCTTTCAATTTGTCAAGGGTACCCTGGGAATGTTTTTCCAGAAAATCTATGGTCTGTTTGGATGTTTTACCTTTTAACTCATAGGTGTAATTGATATACTCATCAGTTAAAATATTTGCCGCATCGGCGGCTTTTACAGGATTATTATCAGAAACTTGAACAAACAAAATATCCGAATTAGTTATATCATAGCCTTTGGGGGACATTACCTTGATCTTCGACACGAAGGCCTTTGTTTCTTTTGGACCGACTTCCTGTTTAGCAGGATTTATTTTTCTAAGAACCCTCCTGGCCACCTCATCGCTTTGGATAATCTCCATCTGGGACTGAAGGAAAGCCACACGCTCGGTCCGAACGTCGAAGTAATTTTTAAGTTCCAAGGGATTTTCTGTTTTGCGTTCTCTGGCTAATATTTTTGTCGCCGATTCATATTTCGGCGGTGTGAGCAGACTGATAATCAATGCCAGCAAGGTCGCTCCCAGAATGGCGGCTATGATAACCTTTTTCTGTGAAAAAATTACCCGCAAAAAATCCCGAATTGTTGGCCCTGATGTCTGTGTTTTAACCAAGTGCTGTCACTCCTTTTTAAAAAGCATAGCTTCGTTTATTGAGATGACTTACCGTATCCAGGTCAATGATAAAATCCAAAGTTGAATTGGCCGGGAAAAGTGAATAGATCCCATGGGTAAACCATTGATCGATAAACTCATCCGCTTTAGTGATAAAAGTTTTAGGCACAAAAATGACATCATTTTTTTGAATGAGAATATCCTGACTCATATTACTGTTTGCAAGCACTTCCTTGAAATCGACCTTGATGGCTTGAGGAGGTTGGCCCTCAGGCCTTCTTAAAACTATCACGCTACTCAAAGCGGCCGTTGGTCTAAATCCCATAGCCATGGAAACGGCTTGAGACAACGTCAAAGGTTCTTCGGGGAATATAGGATACACCCCGGCGGTATTGACCTCTCCGCAAATAAAAAACCGGTGTCTGGAAGCCCGGGGCACATAAACCATATCATCTTCGGTCAATAGAACATCTTTGCTGATATCCCCTTTTATCAACACGGCATCCAGATCGACATAAAACACCACAGGCTTGCTTACTCCAAATCGCCGTATCACCAAAACATGTTTTCCCTCTGCAGTGGGGGTTAACCCTTTCGCCCGACTGATGACTTGCGATAAATACAAAGGCCCGGTAATGGTCAAATCCCCAGGTCCATTAACCTCACCACTGACAAAAATGGTGGGATTCACCACCCGTTCAAGCACCACGGTAACTTCCAGATTTCGAACAAAAGACCGATATTTTTCATTGATGACCTTTCGAACCTCTTCGACCGTAAGCCCAGCTACCTTAACATCTCCAATAAAAGGGAAAGAGGTTCTGCCATCGGGCCGAACCGGAGAAATTTTACTTTGCCCTCTTGGTGCCGTAGTAATGGCTTTTTTGAGTTCGTCTATTTTGACGTTAAAGCGTTCCAAATAAATGGCTATATTTGGATCTATAAGATATTTCTTGTATCGGACAATTAATTCTTGTTCGAGTTGTGTAGTGGATAACCCGGCTGCCGGGATATCTCCAATTAAAGGAAGGGTAATCTTTCCATCCGATCTTACATTTACGGTTCTGTTCATATCAGGCTGATTAAAAAATTCTATCTTAACGGAATCCTGAATTTCCAAAAGATATTCAGTCGGATTTTCCTCATACATCATATGATAAATAATCTCAATCACATCCCCTGATCGAATCTTATATTCCGGCGGATCTTTCTTAAACAAGGCTTCATTGGCGACCACCTCTTCATCCAGTTTCTTTTTAAGAGTGACCACATTTTCTTTCAACTCGGCTACCGCTTTTTCCAGTTCGGAGCCGATACGGGCTTTCTCATCAGACCCTTGGCTGTCCCCTCTGGATATTAAGACTGATTCGGACTGCTGCCCTCCGGAAGGCATAGCGACCATTTTTTGAGGTTCCTCCTTGGGTATGCCTGCGGATCCCTTTTCCCCTTGAACGGACTGGGCGGCACATCCCATAAGGCCAAAAATTACGAAGGATAGCATTAAAAAATAAATTTCCGGAAAACTGACCGCTCTTTTTCCGAAATCTAAATTCCGAAAACCGAAATTATTTTTTTTCATAGTATTATTTGAGCCTCTTATACAGATACTGGGGGATAATGAATTCCTGCTGATTTAATACCGTACCAAGAAATCCTTTCTGCTGAATCATTCGTTCCACCGCTCGCATCACCACTTCCCTGCGGGTCGTATTGGCCTTGATAACTAAAATCACGCCATCGACCCAGGGAGCGATCAATTCCGCTCCGGCACTCTGTAAAATAGGGGGAGAATCCATAAGAATGAAATCAAAATCCGTCTTGAGAACGTTCAACAACTGTCCCATCCCTTCCGAACCCAATAGAGATAAAGATTCTTGAAGAGGTTGACCGAAAGGAAGTACATAAAAATTTCTAACATTACTTTTCCTGACGGCATCTTCCCAATGTATTCTTCCCATCAGGATGTCGGTTAACCCGGGGACCCCCTCTGTTCCAAACAGCCTATGGATTTCCGGATGGTGGGCATTACAATCCAAAAGCAAGATGTTTCCCGGACAGACTTTGGCCAAGGCCCGGGACACATTGGAACAAACGGTCGTCGTGCCCTCGCCGGAAACGGAAGAAGTGAACACGACGGCCCCTTTCTTTCCTTCCCCGATTTTTAATTTGATGTTGACCGCGATGGAATCAATCCCCTGATGCCACTGCAATGAACCTCCCGATTCTCTGGGAAGAATCTCTCCAGCCGCGGCTCTTCCTTCCGGGTGATGTTCGGTCTCAAAAAAAACAGGCCGTTTAGGAGATCCCTCTTCCTTCTGAGTCTCCCCCAAAGCCTTTCTTACCGCCCCCTCAACCAATTGTTGCAGGTCATCACCACGAAATCGTATCTCTTCCTTTAGTTCCATGGCTTTTTTTAACGCCTCTTCTTTTGTACTCAATTGGGCACTCCTGGGGTCAGATTTTTACTCGCTTGATCCTTGATTCATTTTACTCAGCTTTTTCTCAGATAAAACCATCGACGAATGAAGATTGCTCCCGAGATCGGCCACGGGCATCTTTATTTGATAGGCCGGAGAGACGTCCTTGGGACTCCACTGTTCCAGATTCATTTCCCGGAAAAGGAAAGACCACAATCCTCCAACGGTCAACAGCAGACCCAAGACAACGACCATTTTTTTCCCCAATGATTTTTTGTCCGGAAAAAGAAAATTCTCCTCTCCTGCCGAAGAATCTTCTTCCAAACCAATACCTTGAAACCGTACCTCTTGAGTCTTAAAGGTCCCCGGGGAAACTGCAAGCCCCAGTTCATTACTCCTCGGTATTCCCTGAATCTTTCCGGAGAATTTTTTTTCTTCGCCTTCTGCTTGTTTTTCAAACTCCTGAGACCCTTTTAAATCCTTATAGGCCTTCTGAACCAGCAGAGGATCGACTGTCCAGGATTCGGCCACATAGGCTTCCATCAAACTAAAGTCGCATAGAAAATTAATCAATCGAGGGATACCGCCGCTTAACCGGTAAATCAGACTTGCAGCCTCCGGGGTAAACCGCAAAACGGGCCTGGACTGAACACGCTCCAAGCGGAAAAGGATATACTCCTGAGTCTCTTTTTCGGACAAAGGCCCCAAATAAAAACTTCCGGCAATCCTTTGTTTTAACTGCAGCATATCGGGCCGTTGAATATGTTCCAAAAGTCCTGGCTGGCCTACAAAAACTATTTGTATCAATTTCTCTTTGGGGGTTTCAAGATTGGAAAGCATCCGAATCCCTTCCAGGACCGATGGGGTCAAGTTTTGGGCTTCGTCGACAATCAGGACTACCTTGCGATTCTGCCCAAAGGCCTCAATCAAATATTGATTTAACGCCTTCAGAAGATCCCATTTTTGCTGTCCTTGGGAAGAAATCCCCAGTTCATCGACCACCTCTCTTAAAAACTCATAAAAATCCAAATTGGTATGAATAATATGAACTACGGTAACTTTCTCTTTATCCAAACGTTCCATGAGCGCCCGGCACAAGGTTGTCTTCCCGGTTCCTACCTCTCCCACCAAGACGGTAAAGCCTTTTCCGTCTAAAATATTATATTCTAAATGGGCCAATCCCTCCCGGTGTTTCGCCGAAAGATATAAGAACTTAGGATTGGGGGTCTCAGCAAAAGGTTTTTCAACCAATCCAAAGTACTTTTGATACATTTTTTCTCCTATTTCTCGGCTGATCGGTTTATAAAAAGAATGATTTCAGTCCTGCGATTCATTTGCCTGCCTTTTGGAGTTTTATTGCTGGCCACGGATCGGGTGTCAGCAAATCCTTCCGTGGTCATACGATCTTTGGAAATTTGACCCGTCTCATGAAAATACCCATAGACCGCCCGAGCTCGAGCCAGAGATAATTCCCAATTCGTCGGAAATTGTTTTTTCAATCTTCCCCGGATCGGCATGGAATCAGTATGACCCTCGATTCGAGCCTGATAGTCCGGATTCTCCCTTAAAATCTCTGCGATCTCATTGAGAACCATCCGTCCTTCTTCCCTTAAATCCGCCTTTCCCGTATCAAAGAGAACCCTATCCAAACTAAATACACAATCCCCATTGGGACGTTCCAGAACCTTAATTTCAAGCTTTGGAAATTTACCTCTTAAGGCGCCGGATAATTCCGAACAATCTATTTTTGCTTTTTTTACCAGTGCCGGAGCAACATACAATTCCACTTTTTCTTCTATTTTCGCCTTTGGCTGGACACAAGTTCTGGCCCATTTGAAGAAGTTCACCCAAAAGACTTCGCTATCATAGACGTTGGGATCCAACCAATCCTTCTCGGTTTCAAAAAACAGCCAGCCGAAGCCATCAAAGATGATACGACCGGCTCCAAAATTCTGCCCTCCAAAGACCACTGATCCCTCTTTGGTTTGTAATACGGGAAGAATATTACCTGTAAAAGTATAAAAAGCCGGGGTGATATTCGGGGTCCCCAGCTGCAGGACCTCTACCCCTTCCGTCAGTCCCTGG
Source organism: uncultured delta proteobacterium (assembly GCA_963802945.1). Taxonomy (GTDB): domain Bacteria; phylum Desulfobacterota; class RBG-13-43-22; order RBG-13-43-22; family RBG-13-43-22; genus RBG-13-43-22. The sequence continues at coordinate 224,878 of CAWDKY010000017.1, read as the reverse complement.
ACCGGCAAAATCATCCCATCTCTTTTGGTTATCAGGGTTGATTGGGAAGAGAGGGCAATATTTAAGCCAAAATAATGGGCCCAATCTTGATTTCCCGGGACATTGTCCCGCAGAGGATTAAATAGAATCCAAAGGATATTTCCCTTGGCCACCCATTCTTTTAAAATTTCTATTTGCCGAGTTTCCAGGAGCGCCGGATAACAGGCACTCTCCAGTTGGATCAGGAAGGATTTTTTTTGATTAGGCAGATCCCAAATAAAGGGGGTGTTTCCGCTGGAAAGCTTAATCCATTTAGGACATTGCGACAAGGCCAACTGCAATCTTTCCGGCATGGCCGAAAAAGAAACAGAGGCAAAAATAAGCCCCACAAGGATTAGGACCAGGACAAATCCGGATGTTCTTTTAATAGTCATCGCCTCACCGGGATAAAAATGTTTTTATCGTTTTTTCCTGCTCTTCAGGACTCTTTGATAAAAAGATAAATATAGCCGTTCGAAGAATTTCCGCCTTGGAGCGATTTATTGTTCTCGACAATATATTTAACCGCATTAATTGATTTTCCAATATGGTGGTGGTGAACGGCCTTAAGTGGGAACTATCCATTTTTTGATACGTATCTAATATTATTTGATTCTGATCTTGTTCACTCAAGACAAAAAAAAGGTTTAAAGAGGTGCGGATCCACTCCGACTTAGTTCGATGAAGAACCATTACGGCCTTCTGAAGGGAGTCCTTAAGGCTCTTAGGTAATGAGGTAGAATACATCACTTTCTTTTCTCTTATTCTCGTACTTTCCGGCCCCATAAATAACATTTGCAACTGTTTAAAAGATAACTCGTTCAATACATTGATATTTCATATTTTTTTAATATTATTTGTAAATATATCAAAGAAATTATCCGATGTCAAGAAAAAAATTAATGTCATTTATTTTTTTTTCTTGATATTTATTTTTATTATGTTATACTAAATGAAATTAAATAACATTTGCAACTGTTTAAAAGATAACTTGTTCAATACATTGATATTTCATATTTTTTTAATATTATTTGTAAATATATCAAAGAAATTATCTGATGTCAAGAAAAAAATTAATGTCATTTATTTTTTTTTCTTGATATTTATTTTTATAATGTTATATTAAATGAAATTAAATTACTTTGTTTTGTTTTTTACTGGCAACTTATAAAAATATTATCTATATTCCATAAAAATACCGGCGTGTAGGAAAGTTATTCCATTATTTAAGGTTGTTAAAGGAGGGAAAAATGAACAGTAAAAGGGTTAAAGTTAAATGGCCTGGCTTTATTGTTTTTGTTATGGGGGTTATTTTGGTCTCAACCACCTTTCCGGTTATGGGGCAAGAGACAAAAAATAAAAAAATACCTCAGACATCGGAAACCGAGGTTCCAACAAGTTATATAAAATCCGCCGACATAACCGGACAAAACAAAAAAACACCTGTGGTTGCCGGAATTCCGCTAGGGGCTTACCGATCCGAAATATCCAGGATTTTTTCAGAAAAAAATATTCAGCCTCAACAACAGACGGCTCCAATGGATACCTTCCCACGACTTATAGGGGAAATATCCTTTATTAAAAAAGCTAATCTATTTTACACTAAGGATCGTTTGAGCAAGCTCAATATTATTTTTGATGTCCCCATCGATTCCAAAACAACGGCTGGAGAGCCCCTCTTTGATTTTTATAACGAACTTCGTAAAAACCTGAACCAAACCTACGGCCAATCGACCAATACCACCAGCTATGTTCATCCTAATTTCCACTATCAATTAATCGCTTTAGAGACGGGAAACGCCTATTTTTTTGATTATTGGGAAAACGTAGATGACATGAAGATATTGCTTTCCCTAAAAGGCCGGGGAGGGGAAATCGAACTTACCCTAACTTATCAATATCTGCCTCTTTTTGAAAATAAGTAATTTTTAGGAGAGTTCTAAAATGGTCATTTCTAAAAGGGAATGAATCACCTGAGGATTAAAATGCTCATCCAAATTAGGGATGATCTTCTGTTTATACAGTTTCCCCTCAATTTCTTTTTTGAGGACATTAAAAAAAGCCGAGACAATACGTTTCTCAAATTGGATATTAACGTTTTTTCTTATTTCTTTTAACGTCCCCTCGAAACTGAGGCGATGACGATAAGGACGCTGGCTGGTCATGGCATCAAAGGCATCGGCCAAGCTGATAATCTTGGCCCCTAGGGAAATTTGATCCCCTTTCAAACCATCGGGATACCCTTGGCCGTCTAATTTTTCATGGTGCGATTTGGCCATGAGGGGCACGTCGGACCAGGGGAAGCGGATCGTCGATAATATCTGATACCCCGCCCTGGTATGTTCCATTATGGCTGCGAATTCTTTAGTCGTAAGGTGTTTTTTCTTATTGATGATATCCCGGTCAACAATAATCTTGCCGACATCATGAAGCAGTCCGGCCACATAAAACCCTTCCAGGACTTTACCCTTCAAACCCATTTCTTTCCCGATAGCCACCGCATACTGGGCCACCCGGTTGGAATGACCCCGGGTATAAGAATCCTTGGCATCGATCGCCGCGGCAAAGGCCCTGATGGTATCATCCCAAATAAAACGTAGGTTCTCCACCATTTTTTGATTTTCTTTTACCTTGACATTCAAGGCTTCGATCAAACGCTGGCTGTAAAGGGCGTTGGCAATGTGGTGTCCGAGCAAGGTAAGGACGTTTTTATCCATGGATGAATAAGGGGCCTCATCCAATTTGGGCCCTAGACAAATCAGGCCTATCCATTCTCCCTTGACCTGTAAAGGAACACCCAGGTTCACCTTTAAACGGGAAAAGAGTGGCAGGTTGGCTTCGTAAAAGTTATGAATCTCCTTTTCCCGTTTTCGAAAAGAGAAAAATACCCGGATTCCCGGTTAGATAGGCCTTGGTTTCAGGGGGAAGGAGCAAATAGGAAGGGTCGTCTTTCTTCAGACCTTTGGCGGCCAATAGACTAAGTCGATCCTTGGTTTCCTGGAGGGCAAAAATTCCCCCCCGGGCCACGGAAAGGGTTCCTAAAATCATATGCAGGGAAGTCTGGATAGTAAGCTGAAAATTCCGGATCGAGGTAACTTCTTCCCCTAATTCAGAGAGGGTTGAAAAAATATAAAAGAGTTTTTGGTAATCCATTTAGGTCTTCTTTAAATAGGCTAAGGCCTCTGTATTGGAGGCAAAGGAAGCCGCATATTTTTTAATACCCACCATCTCGAAAAGTTCCTCGTTGATCTTGGATAACGAGGTGAAACAGACCTTAAGGGCCTTTTCCCGGGTAGCATCCATAATCCCCACCAAAAAAGAGACTCCAATACTATTAATATAAGCGATTTTTCCAAAATCGATTATAAATTTTTTGAGGCCCTCTTTGACCGATAATTTAAACTGCTTTTCAACTTCCTCTCCACCTAAATCGTTCAGATAGCCTTGCAGTTTAAAAATGACCACATCCCCCCGGCGTTCTTGAGTTACCTTGAAATTTTTCATCTTTTCTCACACTCTCTTGTCGGATTTTTTTTAACCATATAAAGCCTGGTTCCGATATCGGCTTTTTCAAATCGGACTTCATCCATCAGCTCTTTGATTAAAGCCAAGCCCCGGCCTCTTTTCCGGGAAAGAGGATCCGCTTCTCGAACGAGCCTGGCCTGAACTTCAACCGGATCAAAGGCCTGGCCTCGATCTTCAACCACCACTTCAATAGTTTCCGGGCGAACCGTAAAATAAACCCGGATCTTTTTTTCAAAGCTTTGGCTGTGTTCCCCGGCATTGATACAGGCTTCGATAAGGGCCATCTTGACTTTCTCGATACTCGCCTCATCCAAATCGGAATAAGTCGCTATCTGCTCCAAGGCACGAACGGCCACCAGTTCGGATTCCGAGTTTATCGGCAAGACCAAATTAAAATGCAAAGCATTTCCGTCCGCAGGGGAAGGCGATTCTTCTTCTTGAAACTTGGAAAGAGTTTTTTCTATCCTTTTTCCCAACAGGTTAATGATCTGGTCCAGATTCTCCTGATAGAGGTATTTATGCACCAGCACTTCCGCCCAATCCCGGATGACCCTATTGTTCTCCAACCCGATATTTCCAAACCGTTCCCAAACAAGGCCGGACCGTTCCAATAATCGAATCGAGGGCTGAACCATCCCGGAAGGCAAGTTTAAGGTTTTTTGCAAATCGGTCGAAGGAAGCATGGGCCCCTCTAATTTCAAAAGTTGATTCAAAATCTTAATCAGGAAACGCCCATTTAGGAGGTTTATTTTATTAAAACCATAAAGTCGGTCCTCAAATAACCGTCCCAATTCCCCTTGCCAGAAGGATTTCAGGTATAAGTTAACAAATCTTTGATGGCTTTCCAACCCGCTATTTTCCAAACGAGCATCCCGTAACAAGGATGTCAAAAATCCCGGATTGGACTCCAAATAGAGAAACCAGGTTTTGCTCAAGTCTCGGGCTATCTTAACTTTATAGATTTTTTCCAGAAGACGGGTCAGTTCCTCTTCTGCCTCAACCGGAAAAGGGCCTAATTCCATGACCGGGATATTCGGAGGTCCCAAAGAGGGAAGAAGGTTTTTCAGCAAATAGGCAGGGGGCTCTCCTGAAAAAAGATGTGGGGCCCAGGAAGAAGCAATCGCTTCCCTCCACAAACCGGCGATACCCTTTCCGGTTATCGTGAGGGTCTCAACGGCTTGAACATGATCAATCATCATCCAGATGGGCTTGTTGCCGGCCTGGGCGATACGTCTAGGGGCGGTCAAAGCATTTAACAATCCTTTTCGATCATCTTTGAGTTTGACAGCCCTCTTGTGACTTAAAATAACTTCTTCAATAATGCCTTCCCCCTGTCTCTCTGCTTCGCTTTGAAGATCGGAGAATGAAAACGGCACCTGTTTCCGGGCTAAGATTCCCTCTTTTTGACCGAATAAAAGTACTTGACTGAGTACGGAAACCAGATATTCTTCGGAAAAATCCAACAGATCAACATAGTCCCGGGAAAAAGAGAAATAAACAGGAATGACTCCCTGCTGACTCCAAAAGAGAATTTCCTTCAGCTCCTTTAACAGGGCTGATTTCCCTCTTCCCCAAGGGGAAAATAAAAACAAATCCTCTCCCCCACCCTGGGCGATTTCCTCAGCCTGTTGTTTAAGATGGGCAAGCTCGGAATGACGATTAATAAAAGGCCTCTCTTCTATTTTCAACGGCTAAGCCCCATCCCTTTTCTTTTCCAATTCATGGATTCTCAAAGCCACTTCATTGGAACAACCTCTGTTTTTATCTTTAAATTCCTCTAAGATTCTGATGGCCTGATCGATGGCCTCCTTTTTTTCAAGGAGAACTGAGGCCAACAAAAAGGCCTTTTCAAACCCTGGATTTTTTTCCATGGCGGAATATAGACAAGACATGGCCGCGTCCCAATCTTTCTCCCCAAGATAGATCTCAGCCAAACTCACGGACAGATCAGGGAACTGGATGCCTTGTTGCATTAAGAACTCCAACTCGTTCTTGGCCCTCTCCGGCATCTGAACCTTCAGGAAAATTTGATAAAGATGGATTCGAGCCTTGGAAAACAGAGGGTTGATTTCCAGGGCCTTAGTCAAGGCCAAAATAGCCTTATCCCAAGCCTCCATTTGGTCGTAAATCTTTCCCAATTGAAAATGTAAATCAGCATAATGCGGTGTTTCAGCGACAGCATCTTCATAAAGCTTGACTAGGGTAGTCAGTAAGGGGCGATCCCATTTGGACCCAAACTTCTCCATGATTTCGAAATAATCCGGGACAATAGGCAGGTGTTGGGGATAAACCTGTAACATTTCTTCCAAATAACCCTCTTGCAGGGGATTGAGTTGTGCCAGGATGGCCGCGTTATCCTCGTTTGGTTTTATTTCCTTTCTTTTGTTTAAGTAGTCTAAAATATTTTTAGCTAACGACCGTTTCGGCTCTTCCAAATCAAGCTCCAGGGCCCTTTGAATGGCTTGCTCCGCCGCCTCAGGCTCATTATTCCTTAAGGATAAAATCCCCAAAATAAAATGAGCATTAGAATAATTTTTATTTATTTCCAGGGCCTTCATAATACTGTCCCGGGCCCCTTTCCAATCTTTTTGAGCCGCCTGGATCACCCCAATATTATAATAAAGATCAGGGTAATTGGGTCGCAGCTTGATGATTGCCTTGAGTTTCTCCATAGCTAATTCATGGTTACCCTGGGCGGCCTCAATTAACGACAACTCTATCTTGGCTTGAAGATAATAAGGATTTAAATCAACAGCATGCGAAAAAGCCTTTTGGGCCTCCTTAAATTGTCTCTGATGGGCATAAATCACTCCCAGATGATAATGCAAATCAGCAAATTTTGGATTCAAGCCAATCAAGCGCCGAATTTCTTCCAGGGCCTGATCATATTTTTTTAAATTATACAAAACAATAGCCACTTTATAACGCAAGGAAAGGAGTTCAGGGGCTAACTTCAGGACCCTGGAAAAAGCGGACATGGCCTTTGGATATTTCTTCCAGTTGTTGTAGGCAATGCCCAAATAATTATAAATTTCATAATGGGTCGGATTAAATTCCAGGGCCCGGTTAAAGTGGGCAATGGCCTCTGAGAAATCCCCTTTATGCAGAAAGAGCAACCCAAGGTTCCGGTGAATTAATCCGCTGTAAAAAGAGGCTAGGTTAAAATGCAAGCTGGCTTCATTCTGACCACGAGTGACGATTTTTTTAAATATTTCCAGAGCTTCAGGGAAAAATCCCTCATTGTAGAGCTGGATCCCTTCTTCATACAGGGGATGCTTTCCCAGGGTAACAATTTTCTTTAATGTTTTCTTTAATTCCATAAATGACCTCGGTTGTCCATTATCTCGCACCTCGGCCTAAAAGCACTGCCGGGATGGTGCGGGTTAAAATCTTCAGGTCCAACGTTAAAGACCAATGATCAATATAATTTAAATCCAGCTTCATCCATTCGTCAAAATTGATATTGTTTCGACCACTGATTTGCCAAATACAGGTGATCCCCGGCTTAACACTCAATCTTCTCCTTTGCCACCGTTCATAAAGAGCCACTTCACCGGGAACTGGAGGTCTCGGGCCAACCAGACTGATGTCTCCTTTGAAGACATTGATAAGTTGGGGCAATTCATCCAAACTGGTCTTCCGGAGCCAGGAGCCGACTCGGGTGATTCGGGGATCGTTGGTTATTTTAAAAACCGGACCGGACATTTCATTTAGGTTTCTCAACTGTTCCTGCATGGTTTCGGCTTCTTGAACCATGGATCGAAATTTAATCAGGGAAAACATCCTCCCGTTAAGGCCGCACCGCTTTTGGATAAAAAAGACAGGGCCTTTGGAATCCCATTTAATTATTACAGCAATTAAAATAAAAAGCGGCGATAAAAAGATCAGGGCCAGGAGCGATAAACTGAAATCTATCATCCTCTTAATGAAAAGAGGCCAGCTTTCAGTTGGGCTGAAAACAAAACTTAGCAAAGGAGTACCACCCAGTTTCCGGAAATGAAGCTGGGTTATCTTGAGAGTCGGCCATTGGGGCACCATCGTCAGACGAATGCCCATATCTTCACAAACGGCGGCTACCAGGTCCATCGTTTCCCATAACTTCTGGAGAGAAAAGACAATGACTTCGTCAACGGGGTTTTCCCTGACGATTTTTTCAACCTGAGCAATGTTTCCCAAAACTTTAAGATGATCATCGAATCCATTCAAATCTTCCGTTTGATCGGCCAAACAGCCGATAATTTTATAACCTAGTTCAGGATAATTTTCGACATGCCTGGCAAATCTCCTCGCTTCCAGATCCATTCCAATCAGGAGAAGTCTTTGAAAAGCAGTCTCCCTTTTTTTCACATTCCAGAAAGAAACCAGTATTCTTTTTTCGCCATAGAGCAACAAGACATTAATGCCCAGAAAGAAAATCATCTGGGCCCGGCTCGGAAAATATAATTTAGCCAAAAAGAAAAGGCCGAACAGAAATATTCCGCCACTTAAATGGGCCTTGATCAGAGACCATAACAGCAATCTGGGATTTCTTATTATGAGGGGATCATAGATAGATGCCCAGTTTAAGGCCACCCACCAAATAAAAGGGATGGCAACCAAGATCAATACAAACTCAGGGAAAGAATGCGGATTTCCGATGGTGATCTTTAAACTAAAAAAGGGAATCGAATATCCGGCCAGAGCGCTAGCCAGGAGATATCCCAAAAATAAGCTCAGGATGGTGATCAGCAGATCACTAACCCGATAGGGTATGTTTTGAGACAATTCAGCCATAATTCAGCTGCCTTTTTTTCTCATTCTTATTTACCAGCTTATTCCTTGGTACCTTCCTTTAAAGCCTCTATTTTCCGGAAAGGCCCGAACTAAATCGATAATTTCCTGATCGTCCCGAAGGGAATCTCTCAATGACGAAACCCCTTGAATTTTTGAACCGATGACGATGACCTCGGCATGGGTCAGCAGCCCTTCTAAGTCCTGGGTAAGCAACTGACCCAGATGGGGGATGATGCGCTCAATAAAATCTTTATTGGTTCCGAAAAGATTGCCAAGGAATACCTGAGGATCATAAATTCTGAGATCAAAACCCTTTCCCAGGAGGGTCTCGGCCAAAAGGACTAAAGGGCTTTCCCTTAGGTCATCCGTTCCTTCTTTGAAGCTCAAGCCCAACAGACCCACCTTCTTCTTTTTTGTTTTAAGGATGAGGCGAAGTCCTTCTCGAAGTTGAGCTTCATTACTGGGCAGGATGGCCTGAAGCACCGGTAATTCGAGATCAAGGCTCTTGGCCATATAAAGCAAGGCCCGTGTATCCTTCGGCAGACAGGAGCCGCCAAAGGCAAAACCGGGTTTTAAATACATAGGAGAAATATTCAATTTGGTGTCTTGTATAAAAATATTCATGAGCGCATGACTGTCAACCTTTAAAGCCTGACAGACCTTCCCAATCTCGTTGGCAAAACAGATTTTTAAGGCATGGAAGACATTGTCTAAATATTTGACCAGTTCAGCCTCCCGGATCGAGGTCTTGATCACCGGAGCAGAAAGAGATTCATAAAGAGAAAGCATTGGGGGATTATCATGAGAGGTTAAAAGCCCGATTACGGTCTTAGGGGGATTAAAAAAATCCCAAACCGAACTTCCTTCGCGTAAAAATTCCGGATTAAAACAGACCCCAAAATCTTTTCCTGCCGATTTCCCGGATTTTTCTTCCAGGATTGGGATCAGGGTCTGTTCGGTTGTTCCCGGCAAGACGGTGCTTCTTAAGACAATCCAATGGAAATGGGGCTTGGAAGATAAGTAGTCACCCATCTCCTCAAAAACCCGACGAACATACGTTAAGTCAATGGCTCCATTATCTTTTCCTGGAGTTCCCACGCAAACCAGACTCAGATTCGTCCGGGCAAAAGCCCAAGCGCCCTTATCAGTGGCCTTTAACCTTTGTGCTTTGGTTTGTTCAGCAATAATCCGACCGACTTCTGCTTCCATAACCGGGGATTGACCTTGCTCAATCATCCGGACCTTATTGGGATTGACATCCACCCCAATCACCTCATGGCCCAATTGGGCTAAGCAGGCCGCGCTGATGGTCCCTACATACCCCAAGCCGAAAACACTGATTTTCATAAAAGCGCCCTTGGGCCAAAACTGACATTTTTCCTAACCATTTTACCAAGCCTTACCGACTGTCTTTATCATATTCTATCGACTAATACAACTGGTTCTCAATTTTTTGTTAATAATTATTGGGCACCCCAAGAACTAAAATATCCCATGACAGGCAACTCTCATTTTTTTAAAGTTGATCGGTGCCTAATTGACTATAATTATTTAAAAATAAAGCAGTAGGGCTAAAAGAAACATGAACATCTCTTTTTGTTAAAACCCCCCTGTTCCATTTATCTTTGACTTTAGTCTCGGTGGCCTTGACTTCCATCGGACAATTGTTTTTTAAAAAGGTATGATGATTTTTGATCATCAACATCAACAAGTTTCCCTGGGGAAGTTGACGGGCTATGTCATTGGCAATGATTATGTCTTCCTCGGATTTTTGTCTTTTGGGGCCGGGGCTGTTTTGTGTTTGACTGTTCTGGCCAAGGAGGAGGTCAATTTGCTTATCCTCTTTCCGGTCTGGGCTTCATCATCGTCCTGATAAGTTCCTTCCTTTCATTCCAAGAGCACATTTCCCCATCCCGGATTATTGGAATTCTTCTTCTGATAGCAAGGGTTTTTTTATTGAATACAGCCGCTGAATCAGCTTGATTCTCTTCAAATGTGGTGAAGAACATCCCATCGCTCCTGGAGAAATTTTAAATGATTTATAAAGGTTAAATAATTTCAAAAAAATTGTTTGGACAACATCTTCAATAAATAATAATATCGCTAACAAGTCGGCTTTTTTGAAAATCAAATCATGATGGATCTATAGAAAGTCCGTCAGCCGGCCGAGGGTGATCAGGTTCCGGTCTGAACGGAGAAACCTGTAAAAAAAAGCGCAGGGTGCATCAAATCGTTGTTTCTTGACGATGGTATAGGCCAAAGGAGAAAATGGACGATCGGGTGAGAGAATTATTATTCCGGCAAGTTGGCCGGGAACCATTTGCTGAAAAATTCGGATTGAAACTAGTCGATCTTGAGGAAGGATATTCCAAGGTAACGATGGTCTTTACGCCGGATATGGAAAACATCTTCGGTATGGCTCACGGCGGGGCCGTTTTCGCTTTGATAGACGAGGCCTTTCAAACGGCCTGCAACACTTATGGTACGGTGGCCTTAGCCTTAAATGTGAATATCACGTTTATTGCTTCCCCTGCTCCCGGGAATCAACTGACGGCCATAGCCAAAGAATTCAGCCGGACTGCAAAAACGGCTAATTACGACATCAAGGTGAAAGATGAACAAGGGAATTTGATCGCTTCCTGTCAGGCCCTGGCTTACCGCAAAGGGAAGCCGTTGCCTTTTCTTGAACCTTAACCAACCCAAATACTTTTTCCCGGCCAATAATTTCTGATTGACTGGATAAAACAATTTCGGTACTATTTTAGCCCTATGTATCATTCAATAGTTTAGTACCCCTTTGAGCAGGAAAAATTAAAATTAAAAATCAAAAGGAAAACAAGCCATGCAGGAACCTAAAAAAATCATCGAATCGGCTTTAAAGGAAGGCAGAACGACTCTATCGGAGTATGAATCTAAACTTGTGCTTACCCATTACCAGATCCCAATTGCCAAAGAGAAACTATGTAAGGACGCCAAAGATCTCAAGGAAGCTGCCCGGGAAATCGGATTTCCCCTGGTCCTAAAAGGGAATGCTCCGGATATTACCCACAAAACCGAAAAAGACCTTATCCGGCTGGATATCCGAAATGAAGCGGAAGCCGGGCAGGCCTTTACTGAAATCATGGGACGAATGAACGGGAGTTCAAAAACGGTTTTGGTCCAGGAAATGGTCAAGGGAAAACGCGAATTTTTGGCCGGTCTGACACGGGATCCTCAATTCGGACCTTGTGTTCTATTTGGTCTTGGAGGGATATTTACCGAAGTCCTTAAAGATGTTTCTTTTCGGGTTGCTCCATTCGACCGGAGAGAGGCCCTGGAAATGATGGAAGAAACTAAGGCCCACAAACTATTAGAAGGTATCCGGGGCATGGAGGCCGTGGATAAAAATAGTTTGGCCGACATCCTCGTCCAACTCGGACAAATCGGATTAGAGCAGGAAAAAATTAAAGAAATCGATATTAATCCGCTGATCATATCGGGAGCCAGACCCGTTGCTGTTGACGCCTTGATCGTCTTAACCGCTTAAAAGCTGAATTTGGAGGCCCCCTGTTCCTGGAGTGCAGGGGGCCTTTTTGAGTAAAATCACAGATGATCTCGAATGACCTGAATCAGCCTTCGGGTTTCCGCTGGGCTTAATTGCCCTTCTTTTTTAAAGATCAACTTCCCTTTTTTGTCAAAGGCAAGTACATCACTGTTGTTATCCGCAATCTTCCAGGCGTTAACCAGCACCTTTTTGTAATCCCGCACATAAGTGGTCTTGGGATACCGTTCCTGTTTTTTTTTCAAGGCGATATTAATAGCGAAATTGGGCATCAAGGTTGCCGCCATGTTGATGATCCCAAAGAAATGACACTTATCGTCAGGAAAATTCTCTTTGTCCAAAGCATCGCTGGCCGGATTGTTGGTATCCTTTTCATCAGGGTCGACATAAAAAAGGACATGGACCTTTCCCTGCAACTCTTCACTGCTCCATAGTTTTCCGTCCAAACGCCCCCCTAATTTTTCCTTCAATTCCACTTTTGGTGGGACTTCACCGACTTCTATGGCTTGGGCTGCTTGGTTTATTAGAAAGACGCCTGAAACAATCAACATGATTTTGATGAGTTCCTTCATAATTAAGCCTCCATAGTTTTGATGGACTCGTAAAAGATAGTATACAGTGTCCAGGGACTGAGAGGTCCCAACTTTTTGCGAGATCCTTGGTTTTAACTTCCGTTCTTTCCATACTCCTTGCCGAGATAATCCTCATCAGGTCTTAGTGTGACGATGGTGGCACCCCAGCCGCCAGCATCTTCACCGGCCTGCTGAAAAGAACTCACTTCGGGAATTCGTTGAAGAATGGACTGGACGGTTCGTCTCAAGGTTCCGTTGCCTTTCCCGTGGATAATACGCACCTGAAGGATCCTTCGCCGGCGGCAGAGCAATAAATATTCAGGAATAAGATCCTTGAGTTCGTTGGGTCGAAAGGTGTGAAGGTCCAGGATGCCGTCAACAGGATATTCCATCGGAGCGTTGTGGTCCATGATCAATCAAAGAATAAAGGCAGACGGTCGGCCACCAGAAATCCCTTTAGGGTGGGAATTAGGTGATTAGCTGAGATGGATATCCATCCGTTTTCAACAAGTCTTGGCAGCATTTTTTTTACCTCCTTTTTTTCCCCCAAACAATTGAGATCCAACCCGGCCTTTGTCCGTAATCCCAGACTGATGACTTCCATTTGCACCTGGTCTTGAGTTAAGACTTCCTGCTCCTCTATCGGGAGTCTTCCTTCTTCCAATGCCCGGCAATAGCGGTTAAGGGACCGGAGGTTCCACCAACGGCGGTTTTCCTGAAAGGAATGGGCCGAAGGTCCCAATCCCAGATAAGGCCGTCTCTGCCAGTATTTTTGATTGTGCCTTGAAAAATAGTTTTCTTGTCTGGCAAAATTGGAAATTTCGTAGTGAATATAACCGCGATCTTCTAAAAATTGGGAGGTAGTCAGAAAAAATGTTTCTTCGTCCGCCTCGCTTATCGACTGAAGGCGGCCTTTTTCTTTCATTCCCCAGAATAAGGTCCCCTTGGCAATGGTCAATTGATAACAAGACAGATGTTCGGGCTGGAAAGCCAGGGCCTTATTCAGACTGGCCAGCCATTGCTCCTTCGTTTGCTCAGGAAGACCGTAGATAAGGTCAATGCCAAGATTCTTAAAACCGTCTTCGCGAATCCAGTTGAGGGTTTTTTCCGATTCCTTGGCTGTATGCCGTCTTCTTAAAAATGATAACTCCCGATCGTCAAAGGATTGAACCCCCAGGCTGATCCGATTGACGCCCAAATTGCGATACCTTCTTAACTTAGAGGGATTCAAATCATTGGGATTGGCTTCGATGGTAATCTCCGGATCCGCTTCAAAATGAAAGCAGCCGTGAATCAGCTCAAATATTTTTTCTATTTGTTGTTCGGATAGCCTCGATGGACTTCCTCCCCCAAATAGAGCGTATCAAAGGAGGAGAATGTCCTTGATAAAACGCCAGTTCTTTCTCCAGGGCCTTCAACCACAAGGGAATCAGTTTGTTGTCCATGGTGGAATAAAAATCACAATAGGGGCATTTACTCAGACAGAAGGGAACATGGATATAAAGCCCAGCTAATGTGTTATTGCTCATTTTGGACTTACAAAAAGAATGGCTCGATTCGTCAAGGTTAATTTCTTATTTCAAAAATATTTGATCCTCCAGAGAATGTCAAGATATCTCATGGGTGACGACTTCCTAAATGGTCATCATTGAATGTGAGTTTGCAATAGCGAGTAGGCTTTGAAGTGTGCTCAAAAAGAAGGGCCGTCCCTTACCCTAAAGGAAAGGCCGGCGGATATATAAGCCGATCAGGTTTTTTTCTATTGACAGGAATCTTATAGAATTCCCGTTTTCCGTGTTAGGTTTTAGAAATCTTATCCTTTTTTTAAAGTTGCCTTTAATCCAACCAAGCTACCCTATTCTTTTCGGAAACTGGATCTTCGTACTCCCTGCGGATCGATAGTATCTCTTCTTGGATTGAGAAGAAAGCATCGGAAACCTCCGGATCAAAATGGGTCCCCTTCCCCTCATTCAAAATTTCCAATGACTGATCGATTGAAAAGGCTTTTTTATAAGGCCGATTGGTAGTCAGGGCATCAAAAACATCGACGATCGCGGAGATTCGTCCCCAGAGAGGAATATTGGAACCCTTTAATCCATTGGGATATCCGGATCCATCCCATTTTTCATGATGAGTCAGGGCGATCTGTTCGGCCATCTGAATGACGGACGAGTCCGAACTAGAAAGGATTCTTCCCCCGATGACGGTATGCATCTTCATGATTTTCCATTCCTCGTCATTTAGTGATCTCGATTTGAGCAGAATCCGGTCCGGAATACCGATCTTGCCGATATCATGCATCGGTGCGGCATAGAGAATGCTCTCGATGTCTTGGGGCAGAAGGGCCATGACCCTGGCAACGGCGGTGGAATAGTATCCGATCCTCTTAATATGGCCTCCCGTTTCTTCATCTTTGCTTTCGACCGCCTGTGCAAGGCGGAATGTGGTATCGAGTGAGGCCTGTTTGATCTTTTCTGATGCATTTTTTAACTCCTCAAAAGCCTGGCGCAGTTGCTGGGTCCTTCTGTCAACTTCGGCCTCGAGGATTTTCTGATGGCTGATCATGTAATCATTGAACCTCTTGACCTTCAAAAGCGACTGAACCCTGGCCCGAAGCTCGACCTGATCGATTGGCTTTGATAAAAAATCATCCGCTCCCGCCTCAAAGGCCGCGATCCGGTTTTCCACCTCGGCAAAGGATGAGATCACGACGATTGGAATAATTTTCGTTTGATCCGCCTGTTTCAATCGGCGGGCAACTTCATACCCATTCATTCTGGGTAGCTTGAGGTCGAGTAATATCAGGTCTGGAGAAGAAGATTCGACTTTCTCCAAACCATCAATCCCGTCAAAGGCGGTTTCTACGTTGTATCCCAGCCGGGTAAGGATCGTGGCCAGCAAACGGCTGGTCATCGGATCGTCTTCAACGACAAGAATCTGACTGGCTGTTTCCATATCTTCACTCTCACTATGGATGATCGAATTAAAAAAGATAACGAGGCGGACGGTTACGGCTGACCATTAGTAATTCGCGGAAACTTTAGCAGAAAAGCGGCCCCTCCCTCCGCACCCTTAGGTTCCACCGTGATCTCCCCCCCATGGGCGATTACCAGGTTGCGGACGGTGGCCAGTCCCAACCCCGTTCCTGTTCTCTTTTTCCCGGTGACAAAGGTCTTAAATAAATCCGTCACCATTTCCTTCGCAATCCCGGGACCATCGTCCGCAATCCGCACGGCGACCGAGCGTTCATCGCAACTGGTCGTGATCCAGATGTGTTTACCCTTTGGATTCTGATCACCTGACCAAATCGCCTCCTGGGCGTTTCGAATCAGATTTTCGATCACTCGCAACATCCGGTCATTATCGATCTGGACAAGCAGGTTCGTGCCTGATTCATGTTTTAAAATCAATTCGATTCCCATGGCCGCTAATTTTTTTTGCAAAGGCGGACAAACCATCTCCAGGTAAACCGCCAACTCGGTGGGCACGAGATTCAGGTCCGAGGAGCTGCCGCGGGCAAAATCGAGCACCTCCGCGATCATCCGATCCAGTCGATTGGCTTCGCTAACTACAGGTTCCAGGTCATGAATCACCATATCAGTCCCTTTACCGCTTAGGACATCCTGCCTGGAGATCTCAGCAAACCCGATGATCGCTGAAAGTGGGTTTTTCAAATCGTGAACGATAGCACTGGTCATCTGGCCAATGGCGGCTAATCGGCTATCTCGTTCACTCAAATTCCGTTCCAAACGATGCGTACGCAGTTGTGCCGAAACTCTGGCCCTCAGTTCCCTGATTTCAAAAGGTTTAGCCAGGTAATCATTAGCGCCTATACCCAAGCCTTCCGCGACGGCCTCCCCGCCGGACTTGGCGGTGGCCAGAATCACCGGAACCTGGGATAGGGATGGATCTTTTCGAACCTGACGTGTAAGCTCGTAACCATCCATCCGGGGCATCATGATATCCGACACGATCAGGTCGGGCAACCAACGCCTCGCTAATTCAAGACCTTCCATACCATCCTTGGCAACCTTAACCTGGTAATCATCGGCGAGATTACTGGCAATAAAGAGTCGCAAATCCGGGTTGTCATCAACAACCAGCACTTTTTGTGCATCCGATGGGGCCCTATGCCGAATGCTTTCAGCGATATCCTCATTTTCCCCGAACCGGGCTCTCAAGACATCGGCCAGGAGCGTTTCCTTGTGGCTCTCTGATTTTTCCTCGGCGGGAGTACTGATCATAGCGACGGTCCTGGCATAGGATATCTGATCCTCGCGCCGGCGACCGACGACCCGACGTCGCTCCAATACTTTGGAATCGGGTCGTTTAGGGAGTTCAACACGACAGGTCGTCCCCTCGCCAAGCTTTGAACGGACCGTCACTCTGCCGGCATGGATCTTGGCCAACTGTTTGACCATGGCCAAACCGAGGCCGGTTCCCTCTTGACGTCTGTCCATCTTGTCATCAACTTGAATGAACCGCTCAAAAACAGCCTCAAGCTTGTCCCCCGGGATACCGATGCCGGTGTCTTCGACTTCAAACCAGATTATTTCATCCTCTTCTGCGGTCCTGATCGTAATCCGGCCGCCTTCAGGAGTAAACTTGATTGCGTTGGACAGCAGGTTAGCCGCCATCGTCTCAACTTTGTCCGGATCAAAGATCGTATCTGGGAAATTTTCGAATCCTTCAATAACCAGGTCAATTTTCCGGTTCATCAGATGAGGTCTGGCCGCATCGGCTAATCCCCGAATGATCCTTGCCAGGTTGCTGTATTCATAATTACATTCGAGCTTTCCGGCGTCCATTTTGGCAAAATCAAGCAATGTGTTGACCTGTCGCAACAGCCGGCGGGCATTGCCCTCCATCGCCTGGAGGAGTGGGCGCATTTCCTGATGGTCTTGTTTGCCCTTAAGGAGCATCTCAAGAGGTCCGAGAATAAGGGTCAGAGGACTTCTAAGCTCGTGGCTGACGTTGGAGAAGAATCGCATTTTAGCCTGGTCAAGCTCCTTGAGTTCATCGTTGGCCCTCTCGATCTGCATTCGCAATTTGAGATCACTGCGCCTGTTCCTTTCACTCCTTCTTATTCCGAACATTGTACAGACCAACGCCCCCGAAATAAAAAAGAACGGGAAAATGACCTTGTTGATCTTGACCGATTCGGGTGGGCCGAAAAATGCGTTTATCGCGAAATAACTCACCAATGTCATCAGTCCGCCGGTAACGGTTTCAGGGAGGCCCAAAGGAATAAATAGACCTGAAATGAAAATAATCATCACGATCCCGATATAATAGCTGCTGTCGAACCCGCCGATATAAGTGGTCATGATGGAGATCGACAGGGTGGTAATATAATACTCCCACACTAAGAGAGGTCCCCCAATTTTTGACCCGAGTTTGGAGGAAAGTACTACGATCCCTATAACATAGTTGAGAACCACCAACAGCCTCAGCCCCAGAAAAGTCAGGTGGTGTTCAGGTGAGGTGATGATATCAAGACCGTAGAAGCTCGTCCAAATAAAACAACTCAGGATCAAGATGTAACGAAATTCTGACTGGAGTCTCTCGCGCCCTTCTTTTTTTAAACGCTCCAGGAAGATTGGGTCCTGTTCGATTTTTTTACTGTCTATAGCCTTCATACCTTTTTTCTCGGCAATAATAATTATTATAGGGGAGTATTGCCAAGAGATTCTTTAACTTTGGTATTAATAAAATTCCGACAGCAGAGATTTTCGCATCCTATTCTCGCTGCTTTTTTGATATTTTTAAAAAAAATATGATCTCCGAAGGCTCCCATATTGTTTCTATTCTGTAATCATCGCCAAATACTTTTCTCGTCAATTCCCTAAACTCCGGATTATTTCTAGGGATAAAATTCCAGTCGACATACCAGCTATGGAGTATAGGTTCATATCTATCTTTATCCTTATGAGCAATCACCAAAAATCCATTATCAGCCAGTACCTTTTTACAGAATTCATAAAAAATGAGCAGTATTTTATCGGGCAGATAATCGGCTAATCCAATGCTATAGATAAGGTTATATCCACTAAATTTATTCACATACTTTGCATTGCCGGGTCTTAATCTCAAAATATTTTCTTCTATCAAATCCAATTCTGCCCACTTAGGTTTCACTTTCATCAAACTGGTCCTCGTATAATCCAAAGCTTCTTGGTCATGGTCAATCAAAGAAAATATGACTTTCCCTTGGCACGGCATCTTTTTTTCAAACAATTCTTTAATTTCTCTGCTAGAACCGCAGGCAGCATTCATGACTTTTAGCGTTTCATTGATTTTTACTTTTTTAATCTGCTCTTTTAATATGTTTCCCATCCATTTTTTCCTATTTCGTATTGCTACAGCAAATGCATTATCTAAAAAAATTCTATCCATACATTGTCCAATTTTCTTAGATATTAGTTTATTGTCATAAACAAGTTCTATCATTTTGTAATCACCCGGATACCCTCTTGGCTTCTTGAGAGCATGACTCGTCAATTCACTCTGATATATCCAACATCCTATGGTCTGCCTGAAAATCTCTTTAATTTTTGACAGAATCTTGCTTTCTTCTATATCATTAAAAAGCAAATCGCCTTTTTCCACAATTTGGTTTATCAATTCTCTAACAACATCCTTTGCTTCTTCCTTTTTTAAAAATCCCTTCAAAATCGCTTTCTCATTTTTTGAATATTGTCTTGCAAAGGTATTAACGTCATTTCTAAAAAAATCGATTATTTTTTGTTTTAAAATTTCATTGAGATTCATTTTTTCAATCTGCGGTCTTACAATTTGTCTTATATATTCTTTGCTCATCCAAAGCATTTTTTCTAGCGCAATTATTTTATCCCTTTCGGTGTTTATCATTAACCCGCAACGATACGTGTTTGTCAAATCATCCTTTTTTTGCCACACTACAGTTGATTGTATTTTTAATTTATCTCCGTCAATATTAAACAAAATATCAAGCACTGCTCCTTTTGATCCTAAAAAATTATTACTTTCAATATATATTCCACGGTTACCCATATTAAGTACTTCTGCTTCAACTTTATGTTTGCCGAAACTTTTTATTTGCGCATTAAAATTGCCAAAAACTCTAGGCGTATTTCTTCTATTTATTATCCTTCGATCCATAGAGTTTTTTCTAAAATTTTCTCCAATGTCGTTATGCGCAAACATGCGTCTTTCTCTATAACTTCTTCTGTCAAACAATTTATCCATAATAATAAATTCGTTGGAGGGAGACGTGTTCATTTCAGCGGTCGCAGAACCTTCAATCGGTGAGTCTTTAAAAAAAGGAACAGGCGCAATGGTCCTGCGCCTGTCTGGGCTGCTTTCCTCTTTACTGCCTAACCAAGGCGTTGAGAGATCTTTAGAACGTTGGCTCACTACAGTGTCCTCCTTTCATCATACCGGCAGATCGAGAATTCGGGCGCACAACTTTCTTTCAAACTTTCAAAAACTAAACCTGGACCATTCCAGACAACTCCGCCTTCCAACCTCAGGGACACAAATTATTCTTGTAACGGGAATGATCCCCATACACCAAGGACATATCCCTCACCTAATTAGCCGACCCCATAAAAATAAGAATACTAATCCGAATCCTATTCCTAAAATTCCCTCTACTCCCGCTTGGAGTATTCGGTGCACTTTTTCATAAAGTGAAATTTTTACTATTTGAATTTAATCTCCTTCTTAGAAAGCTTTAACAAAGAGATGACGACTTATCTGTAGTCCACATTTTCTAATAAATTCAATCATTAACCATGAATCTTTACAATAATCCTTATAATTTATATCCTACTTTATGGAATTTGTCAATATATTGTATGCTAATTATTTTTTTACCGCAATATCTTGTGGAAATCGGTTTTCTGCTGCCTTAAATTTTCCCATAGCTAACCATTAATACTTTCGATTTTTTTTACCATTTCTCCCTTTGTTGATTATTCTCAACAGCCTTGTAAGATGGAAGTTAAGAACCCGAATCTCCCACCGTCTGGTCAACGGTTATCAGTAGAAAATCTGCATGATTTCCCAAAATAATAAATCACTTTTTCAGGAAAAAGTAAGGAAAGAAATTGGCAGATGCTTGTGACTTTTTCTAATTAACAGTTTGCGGAAAAACACATATTTTACAGGTTGCTCAAAAAGGTTCAGATACAAGGCGCTCAAAATCCCGAGGAATGAGTCGTACATAAAAGTACGTCGCAATAAGCCTGCCCCGCCGAAAGGCGGGGAGGAATGAGGGCAATCCCGCCGAAGGCGGGATAGATGGGCCTTTTTGTTCGCCCCACATCTCGTCTCACACCCACCCCTTCAGGGCGGTACCCGGTTTCAGCAACCTGTTAATCCGTATCTGACTTTAATACGGCTACAAAGGCGCCCTGGGGGATTTCAACCGCGCCGACCATCTTCATCCGCTGCTTGCCTTTTTTCTGCTTTTCAAGGAGTTTTCGTTTCCGGGTGATGTCCCCGCCGTAACATTTGGCGGTGACGTCTTTCCGAAAGGCCGAGATGGTCGAACGGGCGATGATGGTACCGCCGATGGCCCCCTGGATAGGGATCTTGAACATCTGCCTGGGGATTTCATCTTTCAGCCGGTCACAGATCTGGACCGCCCGGGCCCGGGCGCGATCCCGATGAACCATCAGGGAAAGGGCATCCACTTTCTCGCTGTTGACTAAGATATCCAGTTTCACCAGATCGGCTTCTCGATAGCCGATCAACTCGTAATCAAAAGAACCGTATCCGCGGGTCAGGCTTTTCAGCTTGTCGTAAAAATCATAAATCACCTCGGCCAAAGGCAGGTCATATTTAAGTTCCACCCGGCCCGGTGTGGGGTAATGCATCTGGGGATTCAATCCGCGGCGTTCCCGGCAGAGGTTCATGATATTGCCTAAATAAGTATCGGGGATCAAAATCGTGGCCCGGATAAAGGGTTCTTCGGAGTAATCTATGGTCATGGGATCGGGATAATATTGGGGGTTATCGACAATGACCGTCTCCCCGTCCTTGAGATGATAGCGGTACTGGACGCTGGGCACGGTCATAATGATAGACTGGTTATATTCCCGCTCCAGGCGCTCCTGAACGATTTCCAGATGCAACAACCCCAGGAAGCCGCAGCGAAACCCCTGCCCCAGGGCTGCGGAAGAATCCTTTTGATAGATCAGGGCGGCATCATTGAGCTTGTATTTTTCCAGGGCTTCGGACAGAGACTGATAATCCTCGGATGAAATGGGATAGATGGAGGAAAAGACCACGGGCTTGACTTCTTTGAAACCATGTAACGGCGCCGGGGCCGGATTGGTATCAAGGGTTATCGTGTCTCCGATGCGGGTGTCGCTGACGGTTTTGATGCCGGCGATAATATACCCCACTTCGCCGGCAGAAAGTTCCTTTCGAGGCTCGCGCGTCAACCGAAAAAATCCCACCTCTTCCACCAGGTAGGTAGCCCCGTTGGACATGAGACGAATCGTATCCCCGGCACGAACCGATCCGTTGAAGACCCGGCAACTGATAATGGTCCCGCGAAAAGGATCATAATGGGCGTCAAAGATCAGGGCGGTCAAGGGGGCATCCCGGCTCCCTTTGGGCGAAGGAATCCGTTCGGTAATGGCCTCCAGAATTTCCTCAATCCCGATCCCTTCCTTGGCCGAACACAGCAGGGCCGATTCGGAATCCAGGCCCAGATCGTTTTCAATCTCTTCCTTGACCCGTTCAATATCGGCCGAAGGGAGATCGATTTTGTTAATGACCGGGATGAGGGTCAGATCCTGTTCCACGGCGGCGTACATATTGGCCAGGGTCTGAGCCTGCACACCCTGAGCGGCATCGATCAAAAGCAAGACCCCTTCGCAGGAGGCCAGGGCACGGGAGACTTCATAGGAAAAATCCACATGACCGGGTGTGTCGATCAGGTTCAGATCGAATTCTTCCCCTTTTTTATTGGTATAGGGAAGGGTAACGGTGTTGCTCTTGATGGTGATGCCCCGTTCCCGTTCGATGTCCATGGTATCCAGGATCTGATCCCGGAATTGCCGCTGGTCCACCAGCCCGGCGTATTGAATCAACCGATCGGCCAGGGTGGATTTGCCGTGATCAATATGGGCGATAATGCTGAAATTGCGTATCTGTTTCATAGAAAAAATTGTGAAAAGGGTTAGTTTAATATGCCTGTAAAAAGTGGCTAAATTCCGAAACAAGTCATTCCGGCGGAAGCCGGAATCCAGGTATTTTATTTAATTAAGATGTCCTGGACCCCGGCTTTCGCTGGGGTGACACTTTTTAGGGATACATTAAGATCAACGTTTCAAAGTTTTTCCTTAAACTATATACCTTGAACCGTGGACCGTGTTGTTATGGTTGTAACAATTTAAAGCCCAAAGAGGCTTCCAATTTTCTCGAGGCTGAAGTATCCAGTAACTCTATCATAACCACCTCAGCCACCTGCCATACCTTAACGCCGTTTCTCACACAACCGGTTATGGTGGAATTCATGCGCCCTGCGGCCACATGCATATGCAGCATCGGCTTTCCTTCTTCATCCGGAAACAGAGTGCCGGTCCCGACGATTTCATGGACATTTCCCAATTCATGTGTCAGGGGATTAACCGGAGTGGCCCGCCCGTCTTCCGGGCCGACCACCAAACGGCTTTGGCTGTCAGCCCCGCCGAGAGCAATCATATAAGCGGCCTTGATCCTCTGTTCGGCTGTAAATTGTTCGATCGTTTCGTGAAGTATCTCCCCGTCTTCCAATCGGATAATGAAAATGCGTCCCTGCCTGGCTTCGGAATATTTCATAGATATAATCCCCCAAAAATCAAATGGTTACAAGACTCCTCTGGTCGACATCCTAAGAAATAAGATACTACGAATGAAAGAAAAACGGAAGAATTTATTTATAGCTTTTTGCCCCCAAAAAAATAATTGTTAAGATTTTGCTTATCATTTATAATATGTTACCAAGTTTCTGCATTTTGTCACACCTAAATAGCACCAAAAAATAAATTCTTCCCAAGTGCTCCTTCTTGGAAAGTGAAGTTATAAAAAAAAATTAGATTTTCAGACAGGCACCGACGGCGGCCCCAACCAGGCCATTGGACACCATGTCACTTGCTTGCCTGGGCCTTACGGCCCCGCAAGCGGCGTGCCACGGGTCAACGCCGCATTAACTAATGATAAAAGAGGTCTTTAGATGAAACCGTCTGAGCGAATTCATCTCATTAAAGAAACATCTGCAGCACTTGGTAAAGAAAACTGGTCAATCATTGATTTAACTCTAAAACAATTTAAATTGCCATGGACTGATGAATGGCGGGGAGATAATAGAGATGATTATGTCATGGATATGATTAATAACGCCAGTGATCAATCTTTAGTGGAGTTAGCAAAGCATCTTGGTGTTGTGACAGAACTTGAATCCTCTGAACAACCAGCTTTCTGGTCACCTGAGCAACCACGCATATTTTTAAGTCATCTTGCTTCAGAGAAAATTGCTGTCAAAAACATTAAAATTGAATTGGTTAAGTATGGGTTTGCATGTTTTATTGCACATGAAGATATTGAGCCAACAAAGGATTGGCAGAAGGAAATTGAAATAGCTCTTACGACTATGGACGCGCTTGTGGCTTTCTTGACTCCGGGATTTAACGAAAGTAAGTGGACGGATCAAGAAATTGGTGTGGCCATTGGGCGTAAGGTTCCTATTGTCCCTTTAAAAGTTGGAATTGATCCTTATGGTTTCATAGGGAAATATCAAGCTCTTCAAGCTAAGGATCGCATACCAAAGGATATTGCAAAGGAAATAATAGAGCTATTAGCTGCCAAGCCACAGATTGCGTTTAAGATTTCAAATGCACTCGTTGGTTGCCTTGAATCCTCATCATCTTGGGCAGAAGCGAAGAGGATTATGGATTTAATTGAAAAATGCCGTCAATTTTCGGATGATGCACTTGAAAGGCTTAAAGCAGCACCTAGGGGTAACGCGCAGGTCAGAGAATCTTGGAGTGTACCTGAGCGTATAAAAAAGATTGTTGAAAATATAGGCGGTTAACAAAATCAATACAGCCGATCACAACGCTCCGGCTGATTTTTTCTTTAGCTTAAAATGGGGAAAGGGGTCAGGTCTATTTTCTTGACATTGAAGATAAATAGGGATACAAACAAGATATGTCTCGTCCACTGGAAAAAATATTCACCGCAGAAGTGATGCGTAAAAAGAGGATACGAAATAAACGGATACTAAAGGCGGTGGAGAGATATGATTACACCCTGAAATAAATCTCTGAATATTTAGGGTTACATTTTTCTTCGATAAGCCGTATTGTTCGGACGCAGGCAAAAAAGCAATGTTGAAAAAATAGACCTGACCCTCTTTGCTATTCATAGGTAAGCGGCTGTTGATATATTTGAACTGGTGATTGAAATGACAAAAAGCATATCTGTCGTGCTTTACATTCTGGTGTTGATAGCAGTTGTCGTTAGTGTAGATTTACTGTTCTTTAAGAATCGATTCTGGGAACGGCTGATAGTGAACATCGGTATTGTCTTGGTGTTTGCAGCCTTCTATTTGAGATTCCTAAAGAACCCGTAAGCTAAGCGCCGCGACATCAGCTGGTTGCCTAACACCTACATCGAGTCCGACGGCTTACCCTGGAGCGTAGTGGTAGGGTAAGCCGCGGCTCATGTGCTTCGTTGCCCATATTGGGATGGAGCAGAGCTGTTGCGTTAATTTTTCTTAAACCAAGGTAAAATCTTTTCGCAGGTGAGCCGTCTCGTTCAGGCTGGCCACCGAACGTTGCCCTTTGCCGGAAGCTAAAAAGCGGTTGATGCTGGTGTATTCCGGGGCGAAGAAGAGAAATTTATCGATGAAAATAGGGGCAGATTTCCCTATTTTCTATTTTCTCTAAGAGGTAGAAGCGTCATGTACTTTGACTTGATTGTCCAGGTCGCCGCGATGGTTCTGTGGCTTGCGGCGGAAGCGTACCTGATCCTAAGGGACCGTGCACATGGAAAGGGAAAGAGGGAGATAGATCGAAGAACAAGGAACTACAACACCATCGCAACCATGGTGGCGTTGGCATTGGCCCCGATAGCGAACTGGGTTCCAGTACTTCGGTTCGACGTTCCCAGAGCTACAGTGATGTTCTACCTCGGGATCGTAGTAATGTTTCTTGGGCTATTTCTACGGCACTGGTCGATCATCGTTCTCGGAAGGTACTTTCAACGACCATAGAACTTGAGAAGGGTCAGAAGGTAATTCAGAAGGGTCCTTACAAGTACGTAAGGCACCCATCGTACGCTGGGATTCTTCTTTTCTTTGTAGGATATGGCCTCCTCTCCAAGAATTGGCTTTCTCTGTTGGCTGCAGTTTGTCTACCAACGTTCTCGCTCATTTACCGAATACGGATTGAGGAAGTAGCTTTGGCGGAAGGCCTCGGGGCAGAATACGCAGCATATCAAGGGAAGACGAAGAAACTGATCCCAGGAATCTGGTAATAGGAGCGGGAAGCCCGGAGGGTGTCGCTCCAACAAATCGTTGAAGCTGACGCCCTGCGTTTTGCTCTTAGAGTGCCAACTTCAGCCAGCCAACAACTGCGAGTGCGGGCTGATTCGGGTGCGCAGCTTAACTCTATGTTAGGCACCATAGATAAGGAGGTGTTTGAGAATGTTATATTTAGTGATAAGTACCCCACGTCCTTCCAAGCCCGAAGATGTAAAAAACGCAAGATTAGAATTCAGGTCCTGGATCAATGATTTGAAATCAAAGAATAATGTTGTTTGCTTTTACCCTAGAGTAGGCAGAGGTTCTGTTGTCATTTTCGATTTATCGTCAAATGACGAGCTTCATGAACTTCTGACACAATGGTCAAACATTGTCCCCATAAGCTTCGATACCTACCCTTTGGCAACCCCATCAAAGGCAGAGGAGCTCCTAAAGTAGATCGGAGTTGGTGAAACTACTGGGTACTATCGCCTAACAATCGATGCAGCGAACGCGGGGAACCGCGCCACCGATCTCCATTAGGCGCGGCATGCTACTCCATAACTCGGGTAGCCTTGGTAAATCATGACAACCGAGGAAATGAAGATGAAATCTGAAGACGCTTTCGACTTTGCTCGTTTCAAGATACCACTGATTATGATGATTATCTTCTGGGGCATCGCAGTAGTTCTGTGGCAGACCACCGGCCGTATCTTCTATCTCTACAATTTTGGGTATATCGGTACTGCACTGGGCATCGGCATTGGAGTTTACTCGGCACTTCCCAAGCGACAAAAACTCTGGGGACGCAGATTGGCTCAATTTCTTGTTGGGGTCTATATGCTGGTTTTCCTTGGATTGTTTCAGCGAGAGAATATGCAGATGGAAGGGTTTTTCTTTTACCTCTTGGCTGGTTTCTTTGCTGGGTCAGTCATTCACTACCTGGTAGCTAAGATAGCTGGCCCGCTTGTGTTCAATCGTGGTTGGTGTGGCTGGGCTTGTTGGAACGCTATGGTCTTTGATCTGTTGCCCTACAAGCGGAATAAACAGGGAAGACTTTCCGACAAGTGGGGTTATCTGCGCTACATCCACTTTGCGCTTAGTTTGGGATTGGTGGCGGTACTGTGGTGGGGATTGAACTATCGCGTTCAGGATCAGAGTCTGACCGAGTTGTATTGGCTTCTCGGCGGCAACATTCTGTACTATGCGGTCGGCATCGCGTTGGCGTATGCGCTTCAAGACAATCGCGCATTTTGCAAATATGTGTGCCCTATTCCCACGCTACAAAAGATCACGAGTCGCTTTGCACTACTCAAAATCGTTGGCGACGCCGAGAAATGCAATGATTGTGGGGCGTGCAATAAGATGTGTCCAATGGATATTCGCGTCTCCGAGTACGTTTTAGATAAGCAAAGGGTGCTTTCGACCGAGTGCATTCTGTGCTTAGAGTGCGTCAACGTGTGCGCGAAAGGCGCATTGGATACCTCATTCAAATTCGATTTTGGCAATCGCGAGTTGCTAAATAAAGATATAGGCGCCTAACAAGCGCTTCCAGCCGATCGCCTTCGGCGGCGGGTATGCGTGAGCGTTTTGCCTGCCGTCGCTTTGGCTATTGGAGCAAGTCTTGCCAAACACGGCGGCGGCTGAAGCATGAGCCGTTGCCTATATCTGGAGAAAGCAGAGCTGTGGTGCTTTAATTTTCTTTAAACCAACGTAAAATCTTCCCGCAGGTGGGCCGTCTCATTCAGGCTGGCCACTGAACGCTGCCCTTTTCCCGAGGCCAAAAACCGGTTGATACTGGTGTATTCCGGGGCAAAGAAAAGAAATTTATCGATCCCCAGAACATGGGCTGCCCAGATATTGATGATGCCGCCATGACAGACCACGGCTACGCGCTTACCGCTGTTTTGCTGGATGATTTTTTCCAGGCTGTCCAAGACGGTTTTTCTAAAATCCTTCAGGTTGAATAACTTTTCAAAACCGCCGTTCACTAAATCCAGCCATAGGTCATAGTATTTGGCCCTTAATTCTTCCATAGGAACATAGGTAGAGGATTGGTTGTCAAATTCGGCCACATCCGGTTCGATTTTAATCTCGATGCCTTTAATCTCAGCTAAAGGTTTCGCGGTCATTTGGGCCCGGTTCATGGGGCTGCTATAAATGGCGTCCAATTCTTCCGACTTCATCCAATGGGCTAGTCTTCTTGCTTGTTCGATCCCTTTTTCGCTCAAACCCGGATCAGCCGGTGTGCCGGCTTCTTTTTGAACCCTCAGGGGAAGGGCATGTCGAATCAATATCAGTTCCATAGTTTCTCTACAAAGTCTATGCTGTCATGCCGGACTTGATCCGGCATCCAGACTTTTCTTACTGGATTCCGGATGGAGTCTATCCTGCACTTGATGCGGGACCGGAATGACGTCACACGTAATTGTGTCATTATGTATTGATCATAACAGCTCATCCCAGGCTGCCCTTTCCTGACCATAGGGATCATCAACGATCTTGATCTCTTTGTCAAAAATAATGGTTGATCTTTTCTTAAGATCATAGGGCGGCAATGGCGGAATGGAGGCATTATTCGGATTTCCGGTCCTGGCAAACGATATCCAGGTGTCCATCATGGCCCCACTCAAGGCCTCGGTTTCTTCATCCCTTTTGGGAAAGATACCAACCTCGGTCTTCAAAAGGACTCCGAAAACAAAACCCAGTTCCAGGGCGTGCATCGCCCCGTATTTACCTCCCCGAAATGGACTTTGCCAAGTGAAAAGATACATGTAGGTATTTTTTTGATGAACACTTTGTGCTTCGGCCAGACGTATGGATGGAATTCGAAACGTATAATCCGTAGTTAGGGCATCCATGATGTCCCTCGGTGTATTTCTGGTCTGCTGGTAAATTTTCAATAGCTTATCGACATGACCCTCACTCTTTCTTGTTAAAGCAGCGATGGCCTTTGTTCCTTTTTCAAGCCCTTCTTGCCGAATTTTTTCCGCTTTTGGATTTAATAAATTCCATAATTTTGTTTCGTCGAGATTCGATCCAATAAATATATCGATCTCTTTAGCATAACCCTTTCTTATCGCTGAAAGGGGGTGATCGGGCAGGACCCCTCCATCTACAACCGGCCCCAGCCGCAAAGGTCGGTCAATGGAAAAACCTTCCGATTGATCGGGCATGATGGCGATCTGGGCTTTAATAATCTCTTCCGACGAGAACCGGCGAAGGGCCTTGAGATCTCCTTTTTGAATCCCCAATTCTTTGATCAATTTTTCATGGGCACGCATGGCCGCCTCGGGATTCATCCCCAAAGGATGGGCCGCTCCCGACTGTAGAATGGCCCGGTGGAACAATCCCTTGGCCGAAGGCGTGGCCAGCAAAGAAGCAACCGCAAATCCACCCGCGGATTCCCCAAAAATCGTAACCTTATCCGGGTCTCCTCCAAAACGGGCAATATTTTCTTTTACAAATCGAAGAGCGGCCACCATATCCAGCAATCCTACATTGGAGCTCGCATCCGTCTCGTCGGGCAGAAATAAAAACCCGAGGACCCCTAATCTATAGTTAATGCTGACCACAACCACATCACCCCTCAAGGCCAACCGGGAACCGTCCAGAGAAGCCCCTGTGCCGGTCACAAATGCCCCGCCGTGAATAAAAAACATGACCGGACGTTTTGAGGTGTCGACCGCAGGAGTCCATATGTTCAAGGTTAGGCATTCCGCCTCATTTTGTACCTTCTGTCCCCCGAACATCATTTCCAGCTCAGAAGCCGGTTGAGGGACTATCGGACTGTATTCCAGGGCATCCCGCACGCCGGTCCACGGCTCAACCGGTGCCGGGGGCTTGAAGCGGGAAATACCGTCAGGAGGTGCTGCATAGGGAATGCCTTTAAATTTGATGATGCTTCTTCGACCGTAACCTCGAACTTTTCCGTTGGAAGTTTCAACAACATATTCATTGACCATCTGTGATTGATCTCCTTTTTACAATCATCCCATGCCTATTATACCTATCGATGCATGTGTTAAGAAAGTATCTTTGGGTACTTTGGTAGGCAGGATTGAACCCCGGTCTTAGATGACGACTGTCAATGGGTCAGGTTTTATGACGAAAGATAATCAGTCCATGAGAAAGGTCGTACGGAGAAACCCCGACCGTCACTCTATCCCCCTCGATGACCCGGATTTTAAATCGTTTCATCGTGCCGCATAATTTGGCTGAGATGGTGACCCCGCTTTCCAAGGTTATCGTGTAGTTTCCTCCTCCGGTGGCCTTGGTGACTTTTCCTTCAAATTTGGCTAACTCGTCTTTAGACAATAATTATCGCTCCTTTACGGATAACCGATGAGTTAAAAGAACAAGAATTTAAAAAGCCTGCAACCGGATTAGCCGGTTAGCAGGCTAATAGCAGATTTTAAATGAAATAAGTAATATTAAAATGGGGAATTACCAGCGGTTGCGGCCCTGGGAGCCACCCCCTCCTCGGCCACCTCGCCCTTTCCCCTTGCCTTGACCGCCGCGGAACCCCCCTCCTCCTTCACGAGGGACCTGAGGACGAGCCTGGGAAACCGTCAGCGTGCGTCCTTCATAGGCGCTGCCGTTCAGGTTTTTGATGGCTTCGTTAGCCTCTTGTTCGTTGGCCATTTCAACGAACCCGAAGCCCTTGCTGAGTCCGGTTTCCCGATCGGTGATCACTTTAGCCGATTCAACCGAACCGTACGGCGTGAAAATTTGAGCAAGGATTTCATCGTTCACAGAATAAGGGAGACTACCTACATACAATTTGTTGGACATGAGACCTCCTTAAAGGTTTAAGTCCCTTAAAGAGGTCTTAAGCATTATGGCCGGGAACTCTTTAAAGGCAGGGTAAATTTTTACTTCATTTATACCACATTTTCTATTTTAAAACAATAATTTTATTAAAACAGCCCTTGGTCACGAATAATTCCCGGTCATTAGGTTCCGCCCCTAAAATCAAAATGCCTCTCCCTTTTAACAAAGAGAGAGGCACAAAAAGGTATTCTCTTTCATTTAACGGATCAGACAACGGCCTGGAATTATTTTTTCACCGGCTTGCTTAAGGCCTCACGGTCCCCGCCGCTCATGCCGGCAATATACTTGACCAGCTTCTTCCTGGCCTCGATATCATACTGGGTGGTGATGGCGATCTGTTCCATGATTGGGGAGCCGCCGCCATGATAAGCCCCCATCCTTTGCACACCCCCGGCCGCGGAACACAGGACATCGCCCATATACCGCCAGAATTGAGCCTGGTCTTCCACAGCCATCTTTGGATTCCGTTTGGTGTATTTAAGAAGCAGGTCTTTAATGTCGGGATTCATGAAATCCTTTTCATGAGGAAAAGTGGCCGGCACACCGCCGGAGACATCACACAATGATTTCCGCTTCACGCCAGACCGCTTCACCCGTCAGGCAGCGGCCGACATTACAGTAAATCGAATGAGGGATATAGGAACCTGGCCCATAGGGGATAAAACCGACGCCAGGCATATAGACTTCGGCTTTTCCCATGCTGGAAGCTGTATATCCCGCCGCGTAACCCAACTCAGTGACCATGATGATCTCGGCCAGTTTCTCCCGAACATGAGAGGCCTTATGAATGTTGTTTACTTCGGCGGCCAGGGCGGCTGTCCCTAAAAGGACATCACCGAGACCCGGCTTGCAGCCTGAATAGGAGTGACGGTGGAACAAGGCAAAAAGCAAGGCCATCGTACCCCCATGCTGCCATTCGCCGGCCAGAAAGACCCTTTCCCAGGGTATAAAACATTTGTCGAAAATTACATAGGAATCGGTGGCCCCTTGGGAAAAACCGCGGGGGAAAGCGGGTCTTTTTCTGAAATTGCGGACAGTGACCACTTGCTTCATCCCGTCCCAGTCAGCCGGAACGGCAAAGGAGACGGCATAATCCTTATCTTCAGGGCGCAAAGCCCGGGTGGGAACCACCAGCACTTCATCGGCCACAGAGGCCTCTGAAATGTGCAGTTTGCAGCCGCTGACCACGATCCCGTCTTTGCGTTTTTCTAAGATCCGCAGATAGGCTTCTTTGTTCTCCTGATCAGCGGGCCTGGCCAGCCGGTCGCCCTTGACGTCGGTCTGGGCGCAGCAACCCACCAAATCTTCGGACTGGAAGCGGGTCAACCATTTTTTAAAATTCTCATGGTATTGGGTGGCGCCGTTATTTTGTTTGTCCGCTTCATAGGAGACATTGTAAATCGAATTAGTGGCATCGATGCCCATGCAGCGCTGGATACAGCCCCCCACCTTGCCGCAGAGCATGCGGGTCATGTCCTGTTTTTTGTGCAGGTCGTCGGTATTCTGATGGATGTGAGTGAATCGGCTGATCCTCTCACCCGTCAGATGGGAGACGGCAGTCAATAATTCCTGGTTCTCCGGCTTCAAAGTCTCATCAAAGGTGGTGCCGAGGGTATTAAGGCAGTCTTGCTGCTTCTCGTCCAACCGGTCGATCAATTCGCCGTCGCAATAGATATTTCGTTTCAACTTACTCAGGCCTTGGAAATACTGTTCCTTTGTCCTCATTTTTTATCTTCCTCCTTCATTTTGTCTCTTGCTGATAATGAAATAATAGTAACCATTAAGGGAAAATGTCAAGCAAAACCGTAAGGTCCAATATTCTTTGGTTATATTAATAGGAATTGGTATTCCTCTGTAATTATTTTCTGCCTGAAAAGATTTTCATCAGAATTGTCCCCATTATAAAAAAGGCCCGACAAGACGGGCCCTTTTCTTATTTCTGGCTCCCCGGGACGGACTGTTAATCCCGCTTCCAGCGGGATTAACAGTCTCGCCTTTCGCGGGATCTCTACCCTGCTTCGACCTCGCTAATAATTCCTTTATCGTCTAAGTATCGCCTGATTCCTCTTTTCTTAATTGATCGTTCCAGGCTCATGGCTTCGCTTCGATCTGGGCATTCCAATTTCCAAACCAATTCCCAAGGTCCCCAAAATCGTTTTGTGGTTCTTGTGCCCTGGTAATTCGGGTCATTGTGTTCTTGAATTCGAAGTTGGAGGTTGTTGGTTTGTCCACAGTAATATTTCCCTGTGGTTTTACTGCTGAGGATGTAAACCCAAAAAGGCAAGGTCGCCCTCTTAATTAAAAAGGCCCATTTTATTAACGGGCCTCTCAATTTTTGGCTCCCCGGGACGGACTCGAACCGCCGACCAAGTGGTTAACAGCCACCCGCTCTACCGACTGAGCTACCGGGGAATGTCGTCTAATTAAATTCTAAAAATATTTTTATTCTTTTCCGGACTCGAATCCCGCTTCCAGCGGAATTAATCCCGCCCCGAGCGGGACTCCCCCCAATTGAGCTCAAGCGAAATCCCGCTAACAGCGGGACTGAGCTACCGGGGAAGAATGACAATTGCGGATTTCGGATTAAGATTAATAGAAATTATATCTCAAGCCGTTAATGAAATCAAATTATTCTTCTTTGGCTTCCGGTTTGGTCTCTGCTGATCCTGTTAAAGACTCCATTTTAAGCAGTCTTTCATATTCCACATCCACCCGGCTCTGGATGGTCTGGATCAATTCCGGGGTCAGGTGGCTAAAGCGCCGCTGTTGTTTAAGATATTCTTCCACCGGTTTGACTCTGGTGTTTTTCCGGACCACATATTTTCCTTCAATCACTTCATACAATGGGAAAATATTAGTTTCTACAACTAAACGACTGACCTCAATGGCCAAATCCGTTCCATGCCGCCAGCCCGTGGGACAAGGCGAATAGACATGGAGATAGGCCGGCCCCTGGATCAAGGCCGCTTTCTTGGCCTTGTTCATCAGGTCCAGATAATAAGCCGGCGAGGCCGTGGCCACATAAGGGATGTTGTGAGCGGCCATAATGGCCGGGAGATTCTTCTTCCAAGTGGTTTGACCGGCCGTGATTTTTCCAGCCGGGGAAGTGGTGGTCATGGCCCCGAAAGGAGTTTCACTGGAACGCTGAATGCCGGTATTCATGTAGGCTTCATTGTCCAGACAGACATAGACAAAATCATGACCCCGTTCCATTGCCCCGGAAAGAGACTGGAGCCCGATATCCGCAGTCCCTCCGTCACCGGCAAAGGTAACGACGGTAATTTTTTTCTCAGGAATTCGCCCCTTGGCCATCAAGGTCTTCAGGCCGGCTTCGACGCCGGAGGCCACGGCCGCGGAATTTTCAAAGGCTACATGAATCCACGGTACGGCCCAGGCAGTTTGGGGATAGGGAGAGGAGATGATCTCCATGCATCCTGTGGCGCTGACGGCAATCATGGGACTTCCGATGGCCTTGGCCACCATTCGTAAAGCCAAGACCTCCCCACAACCCTGACAGGCCCTATGTCCGAATACTAGAGGTTCTTCTTTGGGCAGGGTTTTGGGCGTAAATCTTTTGAAATCCTTTAAGTCTTCGGCAATCATTTCTCACGCACTCCGATCATTTCGTAACGCATATCTTTTTGCATTTTCGCATATTTTTCGGCTTTGGCCGCCATTTCGGCAAAGACCTCCACCGTCAGATCCCGGCCCCCCAGGCCGGCAACAAACTCGGCCACATAAGGCCGTTCCTTTTTCTCAAAAAGGGCTGATTTGATTTCCAGGCCTACTGGCCCGCCTGCACCGCCTGGTACCAAGGCCCGGTCTACCACAGCCAGGCACTTGGCATCCCGAATAGCTTGGAAAAATTCTCTGAACGGAAAGGGGCGCCAGAGACGAATATGTATCAGTCCGACCTTCTGCCCTTTTTCACGTAAGGCATCGACAGCCGTCATGGCCGTTTCCGTAATGCTGCCCATGGTCACCAGCAGGGTCTCAGCCCCTTTGGTCTTATAGGATTCAATCGGTTTATAAGTCCGGCCGAAGATGTCCCCGTATTCCTTCCAGACCTCAGCCATCACCTTTTGAGCGCCGATCAAGGCTTCCTCGACCTGTTTTTTGACTTCGATAAAGACATCCGGACTGCCGAAATTCCCTAGAGAGACGGGCTGGTCCGGATCGAGACGCAATACAGGTTTAAAAACGGGCAGAAAACGGTCAACCGTCGCCTGATCGGGCATTTCCACCGGTTCAATCACGTGGCTCAAAATAAAGCCGTCCAGGTTGACCACCACAGGCAGCAATACCCTTGGGTCCTCAGCGATCCTGAAAGCCTGCAAGGTGAGGTCTACGGCCTCTTGGCCATTAATGGCAAAGAGCTGTACCCAGCCGCAATCCCGTTGAGGCATAATATCGCTCAAGTCATTCCAGATATTGATAGGGGCTGAAATGGCCCGGTTGGTCACGGTCATAACCAAAGGCATACGGATGCTGGAGGCGATAAACATGAGCTCGTGCATCAGGGCCAGACCCTGGGAACTGGTGGCCGTGTAAGCCCTGGCCCCCACCGCTGCCGCCCCTATAGCGGCACTCAAGGCCGAATGTTCCGATTCAACGGGAATAAAGGCCGCCTTAAGGTCCCCATCGGCCACCAATTCGGAAAGGTGTTCCACAATATGGGTTTGGGGCGTTATGGGGTAGGCCGAGATCACATCCACATTGGCCAATTTTACAGCTTCACTGACGGCAATGGAAACTTCCATGCCTTTTCGAATGGGCATAACTATTCTTCCTCCGCAATCATTTGTATGGCCTTTTTAGGACATTCACGGGCACAGATACCACACCCTTTACAGTAATACGTGTTCCAGTCAAAATAGCCGTCCGTGTTCTGGCTATAGGCCATATCCGGGCAAAAGATCCAACACATCCCGCATTTAATACATTTTTCCTTGTCGGTCAAAGGCCGTATCTTGGAGCGCCAGTCTCCGGTTTTGAGCTCCCGGGCATTTCCGGCCTCCAAAATAGCACAGCCTAGGGGAACTTCTTTCCAGGGGTGAAGGGCATCTATTTTAGCCACGTTCATTTCTCCTTGATTATAGTCTCATCAAAGGCCCGTTGCATGGCCTTTTTATTTCTTTCGGCCACCTTGCCGAATCGGGCATCCAAGGGCCCGTCCATGGAATCCATACGGGAGATTCCGGCCGTCCGGATCAAGGCCCCCAACATGGTTGTATTGGTGATGGCTACTTTCATTTCTTCCATGGCGATCTTATCGGCATCCACGACAGCCAGCCGGCCTTTGAAACCGTGATCTTTCCGGATCTGTTCCACGGACTTGGCCGTGTTGATGACCAAAGTTCCTTTGGGTTTCAGCCCGGAGGAAACATCAACGATATCCAATAAAGTGGGATCAAGAACCACCACGATATCCGGATGATAAATTTTTGAGCGGATGCGGATCTGAGATGGGCTGACTCGCAGGAAGGCCACCACCGGCGCCCCACGGCGTTCCGGCCCAAAACTGGGAAAGGCCTGGGCATACTGCCCTTCATTAATAACGGCTAGGGCTATTAATTCGGCTGAGGTAACGGCGCCCTGCCCTCCCCGACCATGAAATCGAACTTCAATCATCGCACTATTCCTTTAGTCCCTGTGAGGTTAAAACTAAAATTTGGTATATCTATTATAATAATAGTTTTGTCAACTAATTTTTAGATCATTGGCTTCGCGGGTCTCGAAAAGCACGGGCATTCGATTGGTCTTTCTATAACTCTCGCGGAGTAACCCTATAATCGGCCAGTATTTGTCACTCAATTTCCCGCCGTTGATTTTCATACCCACGGCCCGGTACACAGCATACTGCTCATCTTATTCATCCGGGTTCACCAAAAATCCACGGACGTCGACCCGGCAGGTTTTGCCACAGACACTCAGAAAATTCATTGTGCCCGGCACGCCCGCCAAACAAAGGTCCGCCCCTCTTCGGTATTACCAGTGACTGACTCCAGTAATCCGCTCATCTTTTGTTTTGGGGTGGATGATAAAAGAGATAGAATGATTAGGGATCGGGATATAATTCTGTTTAATAAATTAATGCCCTATGACGATGTGACCCCAAGATCCTCGTAGACAAGGGGAGAATCGATCTTGCCTCTTAAAGAAAGAGGCAAGATCGAAATAACTACCGGAGAAACAGAACAGATCCTTATTTGAATACCAGGGACATAGGAATCTCTTTGAGCTTGTCGCTGACCGGCTTTTCAGTGGTTACCTGGACAGTGATCATTTTTTTGTCCTTAAAAACAGCCAACTCGTAAGTATATAACAATACCAGTGGATGATTCCATTTCACCTCCAGCTCATAGGCCGGTGTGCCGTCCTTCAGTTTTATCTCTCTTTCATAAAGCGTGCTATAATTTGAACCCTCATATTGGTCCGTAAGATAGCCCACCACATCTTTCACCAAATCCTTATTAGTCTTACCCTCGGGGAGGTCGGCCACAGCCACATCGAATGAGGTAAGCTCATAGGGATCTTCGGCCCGTCTCACTACTGAGTTTTTATTACGTGAAGCAACATCTTTCCAGCTAGGGATGGTCATAGTGAAATCAGGCGCTTTATTCACAAAAGTCTCTGCTGTTGCATTCGGGACCGGCATAAACGCCAACATCATGACAAGACCAACCAAAACAAAAAAACCTGTTAAAATTTTACTCATTGCCCTTCCTCCTTTTTAATATGTTTATTTTTTTGATGCCTTCATAAAAATTAAATGCACCATGGGGACACTTCTTCATTTAAATATAATTTGAGACTTTTTCGTTTGAAAAAAGGATTTATCTGCTCAGTTGTCCATTCAACCGACAATTAGGCCCGGGAACTTATATCAACAAAAAAATGTTAGCTTCACAAAATACGAAGGATATTTATAAAGAAACTTACTCGGTAAGATTGGGTATTGAACAGTTTATAGATGAGAAAGGGGGGAGTCAAGGATTTTTTTGTATTGGGGCAAAAAAAATCGTTGTTTGGCGTTCGGCGGGAAAATTGGATCATGTCCAACGTGTTGGACATGATCCAAAAATAAATTCCTGTCATATCAGCTCTCCCCTAATGCTTATGACCTTTTCTTTCAGGGAAATTTTTTTACCTGAGGCTTGCACGGCCTTCTTAACAATGAACGGCAGGCCGGAGCAGCAGGGGACTTCCATAACCACGGTGGAAACACTTTTTATCCCGGCTGTTCTAAAAATATCGGTAAACTTGGCGATATATTCCTGAAGGTCGTCGAACTTGGGACAACCCATCATGACCACCTTGCCGGGAAGGAAATCCCGATGGAAATTAGGATAGGCCAGCGGGGTGCAGTCGGCAACGACCAACAGATCAGCCCCTTTCAGAAAGGGAGCAGTGGGAGGCACTAGTTTGATCTGGACCGGCCAATGACCGAGGGTTGAAATCTGACCCTCCTGAGAGCGAGGCCGATTGGCCTCCTGACAGAGGTCGGATCCGGAAAAGCTCTGCAATTGAGTGGAAGGGCAGCCGCAGGGAAGAACAGTTGACACTGGATTATCCGCTTTCACCTGTTTTTCGAGATGTTTTTCGACGGCGGCTTCGTCAAAATCCTCGGCTTCACGCTCGATGATCTTGAGGGCA
Organism: uncultured delta proteobacterium; assembly: GCA_963802945.1. Classification (GTDB taxonomy): domain Bacteria; phylum Desulfobacterota; class RBG-13-43-22; order RBG-13-43-22; family RBG-13-43-22; genus RBG-13-43-22. The sequence continues at coordinate 186,462 of CAWDKY010000017.1, read as the reverse complement.
TCATTGGGACATTCTCCCAAACAGGCCCCTAAGCCGTCGCAATATTTTTCAGCACTTAACCTCGCCTTGCCGTCGATGATTTGAATGGCCCCTTCAGCACAGGAAGGCACACATAAACCGCAACCATCACAGCGCTCCGGATTGATTTCAATGATTTTTCGTTTAATTTTCATTTCATTCTCCTCATGAACCGCAGGTTGACGAAAAGTGCCTATCTGTTGCGTTTCCCTCGTTCTTCGTCATTGCAGCGTACATTTGAGTACGCCTCATTCCTCAGAACTTCGGGGGCCTTACATCTGGACGTTTTTGATCACCCTGAATATTTTAACTTATTAACCTATGGAATCAAAAAATCTCTCTCGCCAATTTTCGTCCGCTTTCGGTCAGAAAGGATTTTTGGGTAATCTGTTCCATCCTGTCCGACTGAAAAGGTTTTTCTTTCGGGGCTTCTTCCAGGTTGACGATCAGGTCGGCATCATAGAGGACCCTGTAATTGATCGTTTCCTCTTCTCTGGGATGATGGTGATGACCGACAATATCACAGACCTCTTCGATCAAATCCTTCCGGGCGCCCAATCGCATCAGGATATCCCGGGCTATGAGCGGACCTTCTTCTTCCTGATAACGGGCGGCCGCACTCTGGTACTTTCTTATCGCCTCTACGATGCCGATGTCGTGCAAATAAGCCGCCGGCAGGATCACCGCCAGATTGCCTTTTTCTTCTTTGCCGATCCGTTCAGCATAACGGGCCACTTTCGTAGTGTGACCGATCAAGCGAAACTCTTTTCCGAAATATTTTTTCATTTCAACAGCTACCCGGTCCTTTAGGAGGTCTTCTTTCTGGGCTATCAGTTCCGGCGGCAAATCCCTCAGGCATTGTTCGGCATATTGACAATAGGAGGCACACCCGAAATCCATCCTGGGGTTCAGGAGACGGGAACCGCATTTATTACAGCGGCGGGTGGTGTCGTCTTTAAAGAACTCTATGGCCTGCCCACACTGGGGACAATTGATTTCAAAGATAAAACCGGGTTTCCAAAAGCGGCTGTCTTGACCGGGACATTTCATAAAAACTCCTAAAAAGGGTCAAGGTCCAGGGTTCAAGGTTCAAGGTGAGGGGGTATAAAGCCTTTCCTTATACCTTACACCCTATACCTTATATCGTTTATTTATTTTCCCAATATCGCCTTCAAATCCTCCTCCGGAGTGCTGATGGGCATGATGTTGAAGTTCTTAACCAGCACATCGAGCACATTGGGGGTAATGAAGGCCGGCAGGGATGGTCCCAGCCGGATATCTTTGATCCCCAGATAAAACAAGGTCAGCAGGATAGCCACGGCCTTTTGCTCATACCAGGACAGGATCATGGATAAGGGCAAGTCGTTTACCCCCACATTAAAGGCCTTGGACAGGGCTACGGCGATCTGGATGGCCGAATAGGCATCGTTGCATTGGCCTATATCCAGTAATCTGGGAATTCCGCCGATATCTCCCAAGTCCTTATCAAAAAAGCGGAATTTTCCGCAGGCCAGGGTCAGGACAACGCAGTCCTTGGGCACCATTTCTACGAATTTGGTATAATAGTTTCGGCCCGGCTTGGCCCCATCACAGCCGGCCACCAAAAAGAAATGGCGGATGTCTTTATTCTTAACGGCCTCGATCACCTTGTCGGCCACACCCAAAACGGCATTACGGCCGAAACCGCAGGTCACTTCTCCGCGGTCGATATCTTCCGGAAATCCGGGCAGGGATAAGGCCTTTTCAATTAAGGGGCCGAAATTTTTATCTGGGATATGGACAACCCCGGGCATGCCGACCAGTCCGGTGGTGAAGATATTTCCCTGATAGGATTCCTTGGGTTTCTGGATACAATTCGTGGTCATCAAAATGGCCCCTGGGAAATCTGCAAACTCTTTAGTCTGGTTAAACCAGGCCGTTCCGAAGTGGCCGTAGAAATGGGGATACTTTTTTAGGCCCGGATAGCCATGGGAGGGGAGCATTTCTCCGTGGGTATAGACATAGATCCCTTTGCCTTCCGTTTGTTTTAAGACCTCTTCCAGGTCCTTCAGGTCATGTCCGGAAACCAGGATGGCCTTGCCTTTTTTAGCCCCCAGAGGCACCTTGGTCGGGACCGGGTGTCCATAGGTCCCGGTATTGCCGGCATCCAGCAGTTCCATGGTCCTCAGATTGATCTCCCCGCATTTTAAGACCAGACCGATCCAATCATTCAGGCTCAGGGCCTTGTTTAACGGTGCAGCCAGCCCTTCCTGAACAAAGGCATAAACCGCATCATCTTCCTGGCCCAGGATCTGGGCATGGTCGGCATAGGCGCAGACGCCTTTGAGACCGAAGGTCAAGGTCCACTGCAGGGCATGAATGTCTTTGTCTATGGTGGGATCGGACTGGATGCCCACGCCCTTCCCCCTGGCGTATCATCCCTTCCAGCGTTAATTTCGGTTTGAGAACAGCCGGGCCTTCCGGAAAATCCACCTGGCCGCCGGCGGCCTTGACCTTTGTCTTTCAGGGTCTTCTCGAAGTTCCACGGTCTTTTTGATGAATTCCACAAACCGGTCCGGGTCAAAGTCCACATTGGTCAGGGTTGAAAAGGTGGCCTCACAGATAAAAACATTGACCTGCCGGTCGTTCACCCCCCATTTTCTTCCTTCCAGGGCAACCTGAGATAATCCCCGTAAGGCATAAATCAGAAGATCATGCAAAGCTGCCACTTCCGGCTGCTTGCCGCATACCCCGATTTTAGTACATCCTTCCCCTTTGGCTGTTTGTTCGCATTGATAACAAAACATGATTTTCTCCTTTCCTTATGAAAGAGGCTTTTCATTCGATCAACTTGTTGCCCTTACCATAATCACTAAAGCTTAGAGCTACATTGACTTAAGTCAAGAATATGGATTTTTTTAAAGTTGATGAACTGATGAAGAAGACCTATTTGTCCTGCCAAGAGGGATTGGATTTCGGCTGGAGTCTATCCCGCACCTGATGCGGGACCAAAATGACGAATGGAGGTTACCTAGATTTATTACCAAACCGTTTTCCTCCTTGACCCCGTCTGTGCCTTATCTTATACTCTCTCCATTCGACGCGCAAAACTGTAACCTATGGACATTTTAAAACAGAATAAAATCCTTCTCGTCCATCCCCTGGGTTACAAGATGGAAAGGGCGGGACAGGATGTTTCGCGGATAGCCAATATCATGCCCCCGCTGGGCCTGGCCAGCATGGCCGCCTATCTGAACAAAAAAAATATCGAGGCGGATATCGTTGACTGTTTTGCCAAGCCCTTTTCCGATCGTTTCATCAGGGATTATCTGACCGAGGAAAAGCCCTCTTTTATTGGTCTTAGTTGCACCACCTCGAGCTTTCTCGATGGGGTCCGCATTGCAGAAATGGCGAAAAACAATTCTGCCGGGCATAAAGACGGTTTTTGGGGGTCCCCATGTCTCCGCCCTGAAAACCAAGGTCCTGGCCGATTTCCCGGAAGTGGACTTTGTCGTGGCCGGTGAAGGGGAAGAGACCCTGGCCGAACTTCTGGCCTGCAATGGAGAAATCAATGAGACGTCCCTCGATCCCCGGTATTGTCTATCGCGATAAAGATGGAATCCCGCACTTTACCGGCTATCGGGCAAAAGGCATCGATCTCGACACCCTTCCTTTTCCAGCCTATGAAAAACTGGACGGTTATCCTCAGGCCTACAAGCTACCCATTTTCAACTATCCGAAGGTCCCCAATACCAGCTGTATATCCAGCCGCGGATGCCCTTATGCCTGCAGTTACTGCGACCGTTCGGTGTTTGGGAGCAGTTTCCGTTTCAATTCCGCTGAATATCTCTATGAACACCTGAAATACCTCCATGACCGTTTTCATATCCGGCACATCAATTTCTATGACGACCAGTTCACCTTCAACCGCAAAAGGATTGAAGCCTTCTGCCGGATGATGATTGATAAGCCTCTGGGAATGACCTTTAACTGTGCCGTGCGGGCCGAGCATATCGATCTCGATCTGGCCAGGATGATGAAAGAGGCCGGATGCTGGATGATCAGCCTCGGTGTGGAGACCGGCGATGAAGACCTCCTGGCCCAGCACCGGAAAAACCCCGACCTGAAGATGCTGGCGGAAAAGATCCGGCTGATCCATAAAACCCGAATCCGGGTCAAGGGACTGCTTATGCTGGGTCTGCCCGGCGAAACCGAGTCGAGCATCCAAAAGAGCATGGATTATGTTTTTTCCTTACCCATCGACGATATCAATGTGTCCAAATTCACTCCCTTCCCAGGCACGCCCCTCTATGAAAAGGCCCATGAACTGGGGACTTTTGAAGAAGACTGGGAAAAGATGGACTGCATGCATTTCATCTTCATCCCCAAAGGGATGACCGGAGAGCGTCTGGAAAAACTTTTCATTAGGTTCTATCAGAAACACTTTATGCGACCTAAGATGCTCCTCGGTTATATCGCCATGATCTGGCGTTCTCCCGACAGTTGGAAGAGGTTCCTGACCGATTTCGGAGGTTTTTTCCGGTTCGTCCGGACCGATGCCAGGATTGCAGGTCCGGGAAAGGGGACGAAAGTATCGGAAAATCAGGCTGCTTCTTCATTGGAAAAATAACTTTTGTTCTAGTTCCCTGAAGAAACGTCCTTGCTCCCCAATATCAGAAAAAATACGATGAACGGATCAGAAAGCAAGAAAATAAGGCCCCTGATAGTTATCCCCGTTTACAACCACGCTGGTTCACTCCGGAATGTGGTTGTCCGGGCGCTCAGTGTCTGGAGCGATGTGCTGGTTCTAGATGACGGCAGCACCGACGACAGCGCAGAAGTTATCAAAGGCCTTCCTATCCATCTGGTTCGGCATGAGAAAAATAGAGGCAAAGGGGCGGCGATCCTTACAGCGGCCAAGGAAGCCGGAAGGCTTGGGATGACCCATATGATTACCCTGGATGCCGACGGGCAATATGACCCGGCGGATTTTTCCAAATTCCTTCCTATGATTCAGGAAAATCCCCTGGCGATTGTGGTGGGGAAAAGGATCTTAAAAAACACAAGGATTCCCTTCTCGTCCCGGTTCTATAGACACTTCTCCAACTTTTGGTTCAGGGTTCAGACCGGCAGTTCCCTGAAAGACACCCAATGCAGCTTTCGAGCCTATCCGGTTGCCGTCCTGGCCTGGTTGGAGCTCCACGATAAAGGATATTCCTTTGAGAAGGAAATCCTAGTAAAGGCAGCCTGGGCGGGAATTCAATTCCAAGAGGTGGATGTTTCGGTATACTATCCACCACCCGGTGAGCATATATCTCATTTCCGTTTTTTCAGGGATACCCTGGCCCGGGCAGTGCTCAACATGCGCCTGACAATAATGGCCATTGCCCCCATACCGTCGAGACAATTTATGCCCTTTGAAAACGAACCGGAAAAGATAACCATCCGCTACCCCTTGCAGTCTTTGAGAATCTTCCTTAGGAGAAAAATCTCACAGTCGCAATTGGCGATTTCGGCCGGTTTCGGGGTGCTTCTCGGTACTCTCCCACTGATCGGTTTTTGGACTCTGACCATCCTCATTACAGCCAGTTATTTTCGCCTCAACAAATATGTGGCCCTAGTTGCCAGCCAACTGTGTTATCACCCTGTTGTGCCGGCCCTCTGTATCGAAGCGGGGTATTATATTCGTCACGGGAAGTTCCTCACGGAGATTTCCCTGAACACCCTCGGATATCAGGCATTAGAAAGGATCTTTGAGTGGATCATCGGCAGCCTTGTCCTTGGCCCTCTTTTCGGGGTCTTAATCGGCAGCCTAATCTATGTCGCCACCTTCTCTCTGAAAAAGGAAAAGTCCGTTATCAATGCCTAAAGAACCGCGGGCCGTTCAGAGAGACCTGACCAGGGACAGCCCTAACATCGGCTTAGGCCGGGGGCATAAAATCTTTTGTTATCCGGAGCGGAGGAATAAATGGGGAATTTAATCCTATTGATCCTGTTGACCTATCTGGCCGCCTCGATCAACTTTTCCATCCTTCTATTTGGGATCCTCGATAAAGGTGACCCAAGAAGCTATTTCAGCGGCAATGCCGGAACAACGAACGTCACTAGGCTACTGGGCAAACCCTGGGGCCTGGTGATCCTCCTTCTCGATGTCGGCCGCGCTGCAGCCGTCGCCCAATGCGGGGTTTGGTTTCTGCCTGCTCCCTTAGTGCCTTTACTAGGTCTGGCCCTCGTGGTTGGGAACCAAAAGCCTTTGTTTCACGGATTTCGCGGTGGAAAGGGGGTGGCCGGCTATCTGGGGTTTACCGCGTTGATCTCCCCTGTTTCAACCGGAATTGCTTGCCTAGTTTGGGTCCTGGTTTATGGGTTGTTCCGTGTAACCTTCATCGGATCGTTTTTTATGATTACGGTTTTGGGTGTGGGAACCATGATGCATTACTCTTGGGCATGGCCGGTGGTTATCGCTGCTGGTTTGACTCTGGTTTTAATCTTCCTGGCCCATAAATCCAACATTGAGGGTTTAAAGAAACCAGCAGCAAAGGAAACAGGTTTTGAAAAATAATGAATTGGTTACGAACACCATCATTAAAAGGCTGGATTGTTATTGAAGATAAATGTAGCTATGCCGTCATGCCGGCGAAAGCCGGCATCCAGAACTAACTAAATGAAGACACTGGATTCCGTGTCGCGCTATGCTTGCACGGAATGACAAGAATGGAAATATGATTTAGTTGGGCATAGAAACCCTGGTCCTTTGGACCAGGTCATAGTTCAGTCTTGAAAATTCGCTAAAGGGTTGACCTGGCCCCTCGGCTATGATACTTTTTTTTCATGAAATTTAAACTTATTTATCCTAAATGGAAGAAGCTTAAGGGCCAGACCGAATTCCATCTTCCCCCTCACGGCCCCGTGGTCTTTGCCGCCACAATACCCCAAGAGGTGGAAATCGAATTCGTCGATGAAAATCTGGAGACTATCGATATTAACGATTCGGAGGATATGGTCGGGATCTCTTTGATGCTGACCAGCCAGGTTAAGCGGGGTTGGGAAATCGCCGATGAATACCGGAAAAAGGGGGTACCGGTCATTTGCGGCGGCATTGCAACGATGCTTCATGCCGAAGAGACTTCCCAGCACAGCGACGCCGTCTTCCTTGGGGAAGCGGAAGGACGGATGGAGCAGGTCTTTGATGATTTCCGGAATAACCGTCTTCGAAAGGTCTACAATTTTCTGACGGATTTTCCTCCCATCGCTTCGGTCGGCACGGCCCGGCGGGACATCCTGAAGCGGGAGCTTTACAATTTCAAAGGTCTCCAGATGGTCGATCTTTTCCACGCCTCACGAGGTTGCCGGTTTAACTGCTATCCCTGCTGTGTCAGCTTCCTCGGAGGACGCAAGTTTCGGCCCCGCCCCATGGAGAAGGTCGTGGAGGAACTGGACGCCATAGACAATAACCGCCTTTTCATCGTTGATAATTCCCTGGCTCAGGACAAAGCCTGGGAAAAGCAGCTTTTCCGGGAGATGATTCCTTTAAAAAAGAAATGGTGTTCCCACCCCATCGAGGACGATGATGAGGTCCTCAATCTAGCGGCCCAGGCCGGGGCCTGGTACGTCTATCAGGCGATCTTCGATACCTCGGACTTCATCCGCAACCGGATTAAGCACTACCACGATTTCGGTATCGGTGTTGAAGGAACCATCCTCCTGGGACTCGACCACCATACGGAGGAGTATATCCGCCGTTTGTTCGACTTCCTCCTGGAGATCGAATTGGACTTGGCGGAATTTACCGTCCTGACCCCTTTCCCCCACACGCGGGCCTTTAGTGATTTGCTTCAGGAAGGGCGGATTCTTTCCTTTAATTGGGACGACTATACCTGTGACAAGGTCGTCTTCCAGCCCAAACACATGAGTCCGGAGCGCCTTCAGGAATTATATGACCAGTCCTGGGAAATCTTCTACCGCGAAAAATCCCAGTCCTATCGGATGTTCGAACTGTTCAAGCGGGTTGTTGCCAAGGAAATGGCCGACGGGACCTTCCGCCGATGGAAGAGCAAGGGCGCCCGAAAATTCGGCCGGGTTGAAAAATAAGATTATACTCTCTTTGTTAACTCTGCCTTCTTCCCCTTCCGAAGATAGAGCCTCAGCCTATATATTATTTCACATGGAAAAATATTTGATAAAAAAAATTGATTTTAGTATAAGAAAGCAGTGCCATGGACAGTATTGACGCATTGGATTGGCTGCGATGGTATCCGAGATCGGCCTGCCTATTATCGAGAAAGAATTTAGAACGATCGGAACCGCCTAGGGTGTTGTAGACTACTTAACGAGGAATTTGAATCCAAAGAAAGACATTTTCGGATAGAGGTCCACTTATAAAGGGAAAATGAGGAAACAACTCCTGCAAGAACTCAAAGAAAAAATCGTGGAAGAGCTCCAGCTCGAGGATGTGAATCCGGATGAACTGGTCGATGATACCCCTTTCTTTGATGGAGGTCTGGGGCTGGCTTCCGTGGATCTATTGGTCCTGGTGGTCCTGGTTGAAAGGGATTACGGGGTTGAGATCTTCAGTAAGGACTTGGGCGAGAAGGTCTTCATTACCCTTTCCTCCCTAGCTGAATACATTGAAGCCAACCGGAAAAAGTGATAGAAGATTCATTCCTTAAATAAGGTGGAAAAAAGAGTTAAGCACCACTCCCCACAGACAAAGACAGACTTGGCATCCTGGGGTCCGTATGAGCCTGTTGTTAAAAAATAACCAAAAAAATTTTTTAGATAAAACCTATCCCCGGGAGGAAGATCCATCAATGAGAGACAAGCCATGGCTTAAACAATATGAAAGACATGTCCCCCATTCCATTGCTTACCCGGAGATTTCCATCCAACAATTCCTTCTGGACACGGTGGCCAACCATCCTGATTATACGGCCATCACTTTCAACGAGATCGACATGACTTACAGGGACCTGAACGAGAGGGTGAACCAGTTGGCCCAGGCCCTCCGGAAGCGCGGGTTGGAAAAAGGAGATCGAATCGCCTTTCTTTTAGTGAACTCCCCTACCTATGTGATCGCCTTTTTTGCCGCCCTAAAGCTGGGGGCTATTGTGGTCAATATGAGTGTCGGGATTCAGGGAGAAGAACTTATCCGCTGTTTGAACGACTCCGGTGCCAAGATGGTCGTCACCCTGGACCTATTCGCTCAGAATCTTTATCTGGTGATTACTAAAACCGGGGTGAAAACCATCATTCTTCACTCCATATTCGGGCTGGAAAAGAAAATCCCCCTGGAAAAAGGGGTCCCTCAACCTCAGATATTCCAAGAGGTCCTGTCCTCAGTCAATATGGCAGAAGAGCCGGGGGTTCAGGTCTCTTCCAAAGATGTGGCAGTGCTTCAGTATTCCAGCGGTTCCACCGGAGTGCCCAAGGCGGCTACCCTGACCCACTTCAATATCGTTGCCAGTGTACTCCAGTCCGATGCCTGGATGGGAGAACAGAAAGCCGGGAATGCAGCGGTCCTGTGTGTGATTCCTTTCTTCCACGTTTTCGGGATGTCGGCTTGTCTCCTCGTTTCCGTATATAAAGGATACCGGATGATACTCCTCCCTAGGATTGACCCGATGGACATCCTCTCTTTGATGAAAACCAATGAGCATTACCGGCCCATTTCCTTCCCGGTCGTACCCAGTTTATGGGCGGCCATCTTGTCCCTTCCTCCGGAAGTTGCCGGGCCCCAGCTCTCTTCCGTTCAGGTGGCTACCAGCGGAGGGGCACCCCTCCCTTCCTGGGTCCATGACCGTTATGAAAAACTCACCGGCAGGAAGATCATCGAGGCCTATGGGCTCTCGGAGGCCTCCGGGGCCACCCACTTCACGCCTTCACCCAGCGGCGGACCCCGAGGCTCCATTGGGTTACCCTCACCGGACACGGAGGTCAGGATCATGGACATAGAAACAGGTCAGAGAGAATGTGCCCGGTGGGTGAAATCGGCGAACTGGTGGTGAAAGGGCCTCAGATTATGCAGGGCTATTGGAATAACAAGGAACTCACCTCATCGGCTTTGCGTAACGGATGGCTGTACACCAAGGACTTGGCTCGAATGGATGAAAAGGGATATTTCTACCTGGTGGACCGGAAAGATGACTTGATCATCTCCAGTGGATTCAACATCTACCCCAGTCAGATCGAAGCCGTCCTGGAAAAGCACCCCAAGGTCAAGGACGTTGCCGTAATCGGAGTCCCTGACCGGATCAAAGGGCAGGCAATCGCGGCGGTGATCGCCTTGAAAGAAGGTCTGGAAGGGGGTAAAGAGGAATTTCTAAAGTACTGCAAAGAAAATATGCCTGATTATCGGGTGCCTAAGACCATCCTTATCCGGCGGGAAATTCCCAGGGATCCGGCAGGAAAGATCTTGAAGAGGATCTTAAGGCAAGAGATTAAGGCCGGTTAGAGAGAATGATAAAGACCTTACTTTTCAAAACGGTCACCGGAGTTGCCTTGCTTCTGGGCTCCCGGCCCCTTCGGTTTTTCGCCTGGTGGGTGTCCACAGGATACTTTTTCTTTTACTCCTCCAGGAGGAAACTCAGTGTCCAGCTCTACCAGGCTATCTTTCCTGATCGAAGGGGATGGTATCATCTTTATTGCGCCTGGCGCCAGTTTCATTCCTTTGCCGCCACTTACGGGGACCGGATTGATATTGAGAGCGAAAAAAGGGTCTACACATCAACGGAAGGGAAGGAAGGGATATTAGAGGCGAATAAAAGGGGTACCGGAGGGATTATCCTCATGTCCCATTTGGGCAGTTATGAAATTGCGGCCAGAGGCTTTCAGAAATATGGACTTAAGCTCCTCCTGATCATGGGTGAAAAGGAGGCCAGGCTGGTGGCTCGGGATCAGCGCCAGACCTTAAAGGACCGGGGGATCACCATTCAGGTGGCTAGGGAACAGGGAGATTCTCTCATGGGAGGGCTGGAGGCGATCAAGTTTATCAGGGAAGGGGGATTCGTTTCCCTGGCCGGTGATCTGATCTGGACCGAACAGCGCTCACTTCTCCCGGTGAAATTTTTTGGCCGAGATGTAGCCCTGGCCTCAGGTCCCTATCTGCTGGCTATGATCTCAGGGGCGCCTCTCTTCATTCTATTCACCTTTCGGGTTAAACGAGGAAGGCATCAGGTCATTGTCCTTCCTCCCAGACAGGTGAAGGCCTCTTCCCATTCTGAAAGGGACAAAGTCCTTCAGGAGAGCGCCCAGGCCTACGCTGAGGCCTTAGAGGAGATGGTCCGCCGCCATCCTTTTCAGTGGTACATCTTTGAACCTTTTTTCCAACCTCTTCCGGCCGACTTAAGAAAACCATCTGCCGGTCTTTGAGGTCCAATCCAGAAAACGAATGGAGTTAACGAAATCAAAATGAATGATGAACTTATGATGAAGGCCCTGGCCGCTGGCTATGAAAGGATTGTGGCCTGGGCCGATATTCTTGATCAGATCAATGTCTATCCAGTACCGGATGGGGATACGGGTCGGAATCTTGTCATTACGTTGAGCGCCTTGAAGAACAATGCTGGGTCACCGGAGACATTAATCCGTGAGGTCCTGCTCTCGGCCAGGGGAAACTCCGGCAACATCGCCGCCCGGTTTCTCTCCGGGTTTCTCCAGTGCCACACCCTTGACACCTTGGCCGTATCGGCCGAAACGGGCCGCGATTCGGCTTACCAGGCCGTTTCCAATCCTAAACAGGGAACCATGCTTTCTCTCTTTGATGCCCTGGTGATTTCTCTGAAGAAAACCCATCCTGAAGATTCAGGAAAGTGGGTGCAAGCGGTTATCCACGATCTGGAAGAGGCGGTAAAACTAACCACCGAACAATTGCCCGAACTCAAGGAAGCCGGGGTGGTCGATGCGGGGGCTCTGGGTATGTTGGTCTTTCTCGATCCCTTGTTGAACATCCTGGCCGGTCAAGTGGTGGAGCAGTCCCTGTTCATCGACGAACTTAAGGAAGTCCTCCAACTTTCTTCCGCTTGGCAGGACCGGACTTATCAAGGCTACTGCCTGGATGTGGTGCTCAAGGTGGAAGGCAATGAGCAAGAGGTGATGAAACAGATGTCAGGAATGGGTGAATCATTGGTGGCCATGCCCGGGGGAGATTGGTTGAAGATACATCTCCACGCCCCGGACCGGATAAGGGCCAGGCAAGAACTGGCAGCCCTGGGCTCCATCATCAGTTGGTCCGAAGATGATCTGGCCGAACAGACCCTGCGGTTCCATGAGCCCAGAAAAAACCAGTGCATCCATATCATGACCGACGGCGCCGGTTCTATAACCCGGGACCTGGCTCAAGAACTGGGCATCACACTGCTGAACAGTTACATCACCGTGGACCAGCTCTGTCTTCCTGAAACCTTTGTAAACGCCTCCCAACTCTTTGCGGCCATGAAAAACGGGGCCAAGGTTTCCACAAGCCAGGCTTCGGATGCCGAACGCCTGGAGTGTTATCATAGGGTCATGAAGACCTATGATCAGGTACTTTACCTCTGCGTCGGCTCTTTCTATACTGGGAATTATCAGGCCGTTATGAAATGGAAGGCCGACCATGACCCAGAAAACCGAATGATCGTCATTGACACCGGCGTGGCCTCTGGGAAACTCGGATTGGTAGCAAAGGCCTCGGCCGAACTGGCCCTTCAAGTCAGAAATCCTGCGGAGGTCGTAGCCTTTGCCGAAAAAGCTGTTCAAGAGGTGCAGGAATATATATTCCTGGACAAATTGCAATTCCTGGCCGCTGGCGGACGCATGTCCAGAACCGGCGCCTTTTTTGGGGATGTCCTTCACATTAAACCCATCGTCAGCCCCTTTCCGGATGGGGCGCGAAAGATGGGGGTGGTGAGAAGCACTCAGGATCAGGTCAAATTTGCCTTCCGTTTTTTGGAGCAAGAAATTCCCAAAGACCAGAAATTCACCCTGCTTCTCGAATACTCGGACAACAGGGACTGGCTGGAAAAAGAGATCAAACCGGAGATAGAACGCAGGTTTCCTTCAATGGAAGTTTTTTTACAACTCCTTTCGCTCACCTCCGCAGCCCATATGGGGCCGGGTGCTTGGGGTATGGCCTTTCTTCCCGAAACCCCATGAGAAGTCGATCAGAATGCTTGAAACCATCATTCGTGCCCTAACCTAAAGGGCCTTGGGTCTGGCCGAAAAGATGGGCAGGAAATTTTCAAGAATCATCACAGGTGATTAATGAAATCACCTGCCCATTTCCTTCGCCATGTCCTACTGGGTATTTCTTACCCTGATATCTCAATACACCGGCTTCCTTTCCCACTTTGACCACCTCGATCTCTCGAATGGCCTGAAAAAGGTGCAGCCCCAGGGCTTTGGCCGCCGCCTCCTTGGCAGTCCATACCCGAGTTGCGGCTTGCGTAAAATCAAGACCGGACTGCGAAATCAATTGTTTTTCACCCATCGATAGAAAAAGGTGCTGAATCCTGACGATCTTATCGGTAACCGCCTCGATATCCACACCAACCGGATAGCGGTGGGCAACGGCGACAACGAACCTGGAACTGTGGGAGACAGAGCAATATAAATCGCTTTCAGCCAAGCAAGGACTTAAGTCATCTAGACCCAGGGTTTCAATAGTCCGGTCCGGTCTGTTTTCCCCAACAAGGCCAAGTTGGCGGGATAAATTCTTCAGGGCTATCCTGGCGGCAAAGAAACTTTTCCGTCTTCGTGGCCCTATCCTTGAGGCCTTGCCCAATTCACGGGAAGTGAACAGATGGTCTTCCATGGGGAAAAGGGTTTCTCTATCGAGGATCACCATTCCTAGACAGGCTGATCGAAATTGCTCGATCCCCGACCAGGAGACGGGAGGCCCATCCGTTATGGAATTAGAGCCTAAATTTGTTGCAGACAAAATCTTCAGCTTTCCTAGAGAAAATTACCAAAATAATATAAAATGACACTATCCTAGTCAATCCGAATATGATCCTTGACATTGTGGCGGCCTTCAATTAAAAAATAAAGGGCTATCATTAGCAAAGTTGGAAACTCTAGGTCACTTGAACCCTTGAATCCTCGACCCCTTTCAACCAACTAATTGGGAGAAGAAACAAACTAAAAAGCTTTCATAATCATAATTGGAAAAGGAAATGCTTCAATCCGTTTCGACCAGTGTCCAGATGAAAGTGCCTTATTATGATGTCGATATCATGCAGTTCGTCTGGAATGGAAATTACTTTAAATATTTCGAGGTGGCCCGACAGGCCCTTTTTAAGAAACAGGGGTTGGATTTGCTGGACTATGCGAAAAAAACAGGTTATGTTTTCCCGGTCATCCGCTCCACGATCAAACATATTCATCCGTTAAGGCTGGACGACGAATTCGTCTGCACCGCCATCCTTAAGGAAGCGAGAATTAAGATGGTCTTAAAATTTGAGATAAATCTGCTGTCCAATGGATTGGTTTGTGCCAAGGGCCAAAGTGAACAAGTGGCCCTTCTCTTACCGAAAATGGAGATGGAATTTTTGATTCCTGAAGAAATTCGGAAGGCTTTATTGGAAATCAACCTTTCAACTGGAGTATGAGCATTAATTTCGCCTTCGGCGGGGTCAACACTTCATTAATCCTCAGTTTGGTCTGAGACATATCAAGCTTTTGTCCAAATCCTTCACAGCGTTGCTCTTTCATTGTTGATGGATGCAAAAAAAGTCGCCGAAATCCGGATTAAGTCACCCGGTCCCGCATCAAGTACGGGACCATGGTGACCGACATAGTGACTTTTTCCGAGTTCGTCATTTAAGTTATAAATTTAATCAACCGGTAGGCTCCAGGCCTTTGCCTTGTAGAACCCCGCCGTCGATCACAATTTCAGCCCCGGTGGTGTAGCTGGAAGCGTCGGAAGCCAGATAAATCGCCGCACCGACTATATCGTCAGGTTGGCCGATCCGTCCCATAGGGGTCATTTTGGCCATGGCTTCCTGTCCCTTTTTAGCCTCTTCTGGTGGAAGGTGGAACCAATGGGAATTCAACATCTTGGTGCTTATCGGTCCAGGTGCGATGGCATTCACCTGAATATTAAAAGGGGCCAATTCCAAAGCGAAGGCCTTGGTTATCATGCGGACACCGGCCTTGGAAATACTATAAACGCTTACATTGCGTTCCGGGCTGAAGCCGTCGATGGAAGCGAAGTTGATAATTTTCCCACCTCCTTGCTTTTTCATCACTTTGGCCACAGCCTGGCTGGTAAAATAAAGCCCCTTCATGTTCAGGTTCATAATGGTGTCCCAGAGGCGTTCGTCGGTTTCCAACACGTTGCCCATGGCCGGGCTGGCCCCGGCATTATTGACCAGGATATCGATTTTCCCGAACTTACTAATGACGGTGTCGACCATTTTATTAATTTCTTCCATCTTGCCCAGATGGGCCTGGATAGGGAAGGCCTCTCCGCCAAAGGTCTTAATTTCTGCAGCGGTTGCTTCCAAATCGTTAATCTTGCGGCTGGTGATTACCGCCCTGGCCCCGGCCTTGGCAAACCCCAAGGCAATTGCTTTGCCGATACCGCGACTGCCGCCGGTCACAATCGCGGTTTTGCCCTTTAATGAAAACTTCGACAGATCAAACATGGTTAAACCTCCATAAATTTATTGTACTCATTCGGCCATATTAATTCCTGAAAGAAATTTATCAAGCAGAAAGTTTGAAACACTATAATAAATCATTACTGTTATTCTCCTTGACCCCTGGTTCCTTCTTATTTTATACTCGTTCCATCTATAAGGAAATTATTTCACAGGAGGTAATTGGAAATGGATTTTTCATTACAAGGTAAAATGGCCCTCATTACCGGAGCCAGTCGGGGAATCGGCCGGGTTTTAGCCCTAGGGCTGGCCCAGGCCGGGGCGGATGTAGCCATTGCCAGCCGGAAACTCCCCGACTTGGAAAAGGTGGCCGAAGAGATCAGAAAAATTGGACGGAAATGTCTGGCTATACCTACCCATGTGGGCCGGATAGAGGAAATCAACAATCTGGTTAAGCGGGTCGTGGACGAGTTCGGGAAAATCGACATCTTGGTGAACAACGCAGCCACAAATCCCACCATGGCCCAGGCCATGGACATTGACGACCGGGCTTGGGATTCGATTATGAACCTGAATCTCAAGGGTTTATTTTTCCTGAGTCAGGCAGTGGCCAAGATCATGAAGGAAAAGGGAGGCGGCAAAATCATCAATATTGCCTCTATCGCTGGGATCAGCCCGGATATTTTGCCAATATACTCCATTAGTAAGGCCGGAGTGATCATGGCCACCAAGGTGATGGCCCAACAATGGGCCCAGTACAATATCCGGGCCAATGTCGTGGCCCCAGGTATGACCAAAACCGGCTTCAGCCAACCCCTTTGGAGTAATCCGGACATCCTGAAAGCGGTGACCGGCAGAACTCCGATGGGCCGGATAGCCGATCCAGAAGAAATGTTGGGGGCTGTTATTTATCTGGCTTCGGATGCCTCCAGTTATGTCACCGGTCAGGTCCTGGCCGTTGATGGAGGGAGTACTATATAAGGGGTGTAGAGCCTTAGTTTAGCCTGTAGCTTAATTTTGCCGAAAGGTTGGAAATTCGAAATATAAAATTCAAGGTCCAAATGTAATTGCCCAAAACCCTGCTCACCTTTTTTTCTGATTCGAAAATTGGAGCATTTTGAATTTTAAATTTGTTTCGAAATTCGGATTTCAGATTCCTAATTTTGTTGCGGCCAACGCCCTGTATTAGCCTTTATTAGCCAAGAGAAATACACTATACTTTTTACCCCCCCCTGAAGCGTTTCCGTTTTTGCCCGGAGAGGGGTTTGCCTTTTTCCGAAATTTTTTTAAAAAAGTGTTGACTTTTCATAAATTGATTTGGTAGAAAAGGCTTTTTGACCATGGCAATAAAAAAAAGCGGCTTACCTTGAAAAACTGCTAAGTCTTGCTGAAAACAGCACGTTCCTCATTTTTGGAGGTGTAATAAAGGTCGAATTTATGTTAGATTCAACCTTATCAATCGGAGGAAGGGATGCATAAATCAAAAGGCTCCCTTTATCTAAATAAATTCATCTCACCCGGTAGTATTCCTGCGTATTTCTATAATAAAAATAACCCACAAACTTGAAAGGAGAAAACACGATGAAGAAGTTCAGCTTTGGATGGAGCATGTTGCTTATTGCCTGCCTGGTCATGGTCATGTGTTTCCCGGCCTGGGGGCGGACGATTAAAATCGGCGTCATCGGCAATATGCAGGGTCTGGAAGGTAGGGACCATTGGGCTGGGGCCACTATGGCTGCGGAAATTGTCAATGCCAAGGGGGGCGTTCAGGTCGGCAAGGAAAAAATGAAAATCGAGCTGGTCAAGGCCGACTCCAATGAAGATAAAAACGTCACCGATGCCACCAATGCCATGGAACGATTAATGACCAAGGACAAAGTGGATTTTGTTGTCGGCGGGTTCAGGACCGAGGCCGTTTTGCCCATGCAGGACATAGCCATGGACTATAAAAAAATCTTTATCGGCTGCGGGGCCGCCACCGATGTGCTCTGCGATAAGGTAGGCCAAAATTACAACCGCTATAAATACTGGTTCCGGGGCACCCCCTTCAAATCCTCTTATCTGGTGAAAACCTGTTTTGCCATGGTGGGCCAAGCCGCAGGACTCATTAGAAGCGAATTAAAGGTCCCGGTCAAATGCGCTATCGTGGCCGAGAAACTGGCCTGGACCGAAGGTATGGTCAAGGTTGCCCAAACCGTGCTGCCTAAGATGGGCATAGAGGTAGTCGGGCTCTGGCAGCCATCCGCCCTGGCTACGGATGTCACCGCCGAGCTTTCAGCCATCCAGAAGAGCGGGGCCAACTTGATCTTTCCCATTTTCTCCGGATCGGTGGGGATTACCTTTTCCCGGCAGGCCGGGGAACTCAAGATCCCGGCCCTCCAGGTGGGCATCAATGTCGAGTCCCAAAAGGACGGCTTCTGGGAAGCCACCAAGGGTATGGGTAATTATGTCTATACCATGAATACCTATGTCCGAGGGATTGAACAAAATGAATTAACCAAACCATTTTTGGACCGCTTTATTAAGGAGTTTAAGACGACCCCAACCTATACGGCCGATACCTATTCCGCCATCCTCTATGCCCTGGTCCCAGCCATCGAGGCCGTAGGGAGTCTGGATGCCGATAAGATAGTCGCCCACCTGGAGAACCGCGGTGTATAAGGTCCCCAGTGGGATCATCAAATATGAAAAGAATGCTCAAGGGGTGTCGACCCATGATTTGACCTGGGGCCCGGGCTTTGAGACAGGCGTCGGCTGCCAGTGGCAGGACGGTAAACTGGTCGGGGTCTGGCCCAATAAGTGGAAGGCCACAGCGGATGCCCCGGAGGTCACTTATAAAGGGATGGTCGCTCTTAAACTGCCCCCCTGGATGAAGAAATAGTTACTAACTGATTAAATAGGTTGTGAATTAAGTTTTCGAGTTCGGAGCATGGAGTTCGGAGTAAAGACTGAATTACTCCGAACTCCGAACTCAAAAAAAGATTTATATCCACGTGAACCATTGAATTCTATTTTTCTTGAGGCCTTATGAATATAATAATTACCGGTCTAATCACAGGCAGTATGCTGGCCTTACTTTCCATCGGTTTCTCCCTGATCTTTGGGGTGGCCAAAATCATCAACCTCGCCCACACCGCCTTTTATATGGTCGCGGCATACTGTATCTATTACTTGTCCTTCAGGCTTGGATTTAATGTCATCTTGTCCATGCTGATCGCTGTTGCAACCGTTACTCTGATCGGTTTGCTGACCTATAAGTTTGCCATCGATCCGATACGCGAGCATGAGGCGGCGGTCCTGATTGCCACCATAGCCCTGGCCATGTTCTTTCAAGAAGTCATCCTGCAGCTCTTCACCTTTGAATACCGGAGTGTGGATTTCCTGATTCAAGGGTACTTTACTGTGGGAGACAACAAGATTTTTTATCAACAGTTGCTGACCTTTGGAGTGGTCCTGTTGATTTTGCTGGTCGTCTGGTTCCTGTTGATGAAGACCCGCTTGGGCCTGGCCATCCGTTCCACGGCCGAGGACCGGGAGGTGTCCAATCTGATGGGGATGAACGAGAGCCGGCTGGCCATGATCACGATGGGTCTTTCGGTCTGCCTGGCCGGGATTACCGGAGCGGTGATCGGACCTCTTATGGTCCTAACTCCCAACATGTGGGATGGAACCCATGATCATGATGATGGCCGTCGTGGTCCTGGGTGGGCTGGGCAGCATCAAGGGAAGTTTTATAGGCGCTTATATTTTGGGGTTTGCTGAGGCACTGGTGGTTTTCCTTCTCCCCACAGGGGCCTTTTTGAAGATGCCTGTGGCCTTGATCGATCATGATCCTGGTCCTGTTGATACGGCCGGAGGGCCTGTTTGGTATCGCTTTTGAGGAAGAGAGGTAAAAAGGCATGGGTTTTGTCTTATTTTATATTAGAAAACTGGTTTACACTCCTGCGAAATGAGGTGCTGGTGCTTCCCAGTCGAATCATCGTGGGCCTTTTTCTTATTGTTATACTGGGACTGCCCCTGGTCACCCAGGACCCCTATGTGGTCCGCATTGTCATTCTAACCAGTCATCTTTGCCATCCTGGCCGCCAGTTGGGACCTCCTGTCCGGGATTCACCGGCCAGACTGAATTTCGGCCATGCCCTTTTCTTCGGAGTGGGGGCCTACGGCTCGGCCATTTTGAATACCCATCTTCATATTCCCCCCTGGGGAAGTGTGCCTTTGGGGGCCGTGGTGGCTGTTTTGGCCGGCCTTATTATCGGGATCCCCTGCCTGCGATTGAAACACACTTACCTGGCCCTGACCACCTTTGCCTTTCCGATCATCTTAATGGGGATCATCATTGCCCTGCCGGATTTAACCGGGCGGTGAATTGGGGATGTCCGGGGTAGCAGCGATTCACCAGTTCCCTGATGGGCAATTATTATCTTCATGTCATAGTCATGCTGGTACTGTGTTTCATCATGTGGAAGATAACCGACTCCAATACGGGTATTATTTTTCATGCCATCCGGGAGGATGAGCTGGCCGTTAAGGCCTCGGGGATCAACACCACCCGATATAAACTGTTGGCCTTTAGCCTCAGCGGCTTTTTTGCCGGCATTTCCGGCGGACTCTATGCCCATTATATGCGGATTGCCGGACCTTCCACCCTGGCGGTCTCCATGTCCTTCCAGGTTGTGATCTGGGCGATCTTCGGGGGAATAGCCACCATCTACGGCCCCGTAGCCGGGGTTTTTATCCTTATCCCGTTGTTGGAATTCGTCCGGATCTGGCCCGAGTACCGCATGATGATATTTGCCGTCTTCGTCCTGCTGATCCTCTTGTACATGCCCGAAGGTTTGATCCCCTGGGTAAGGGACAAGATTGAAAAAGAATGTCCACGGTGCAAAGTCAGAAACGTAGCACCCCGGAAGACCTGCCGGATCTGTACGGCGGATCTGGATTAAAAATAAAGGATTCAAAGGGTCAAGGATTCTAGGATTCAAGAAAAATGCTCGGAATCAAAATCAGGGAACCCTTACCCCAATTTATAAATTGAACTGAAAGAAGGAAGTTAACATGACCCCAAAAGAAATTTATTTATCCAAACCCTGGCTGAAATATTATCCGGAAGGTGTTCCGGCCGAAGTCGAAATTCCGGAGGGATCCGTCATGGACCTCTTTGATCAGTCGGTTGAAAAATATGGAAACCGGCCGTCTCTGATCTTTTACGGCAAGAAGATCACCTACCGGGAGATCAAGGACTCGGTGGACCGTCTGGCCACCGCCCTGGCCGATTTGGGAATCAAAAAGGGAGATACGGTTGCCTTATATCTTCTAAACTGCCCTCAATATGTCATTGCCTATTTTGCCATGCTCAGGTTGGGGGCCAAGGTCACCCCGATCAGCCCGGTCTATACCAGTATCGAGGTCAAGCATCAGATTCAGGACAGCGAGGCCAAGATGGCCATCTGTCAGAATATCCTCTTTGACAACCTGGCCAAGTCCGGCGTGCAGCCGGAAAAGGTGATTTTGACCAGTATCGAAGAGTACCTTCCGGCCATGAAAAAATGGTTCGGAAAGAAAACCAAGACCGACAGTGGGAAAGAGGCCCCTTCGGTGGAATCCCTTAAAGGGGCAGGGATTTACTCCTTTCAGGAACTGCTTAAAAAATATCCGCCCAATCCGCCCCAAGGTCACCATTGATCCCCGGAGAGGACCTGGCGGCCCTGCCCTACACCGGGGGCACTACCGGCCTGCCCAAGGCAGCCATGATAACCCATCGCAATATGGTAGCTGTCCAGAAACAAACCCGGGCCTTCTGGCCTATCCTGGAAGACGGGAAAGAGGTGATCATGGCCTTCCTGCCCTTTTTTCATATTTACGGACAGGTCGTGGTCATGCTCTCCGGTCTGGTCCAGGGTTCGACCATGGTCCTGTTCACCACCCCGGATATTGAGGACATTTTAGAGGGCATGGAGCGCTATCAGGCCACCGGCTTCTTCGGTGTGCCCACCCTGTTTGAATATCTCAAGGAATACGAAAAGACCGACCGGGTCAACTGGAAAAAGCTGAAGATGATCGTCTGCGGGGCCGATACCTTGCATGATTCGACGGTTGAGGCCTGGGAGAAGAGGACCGATTCCATAATCTTAGAAGGTTATGGGATGACCGAAACTACCTCCGTAAGTCACGGTACACCCTTACAACCGGCCCAAGAGAGGCTCTTTCGGCGTGCCCATGCCCCATATGAAAGCGGCCATCATCGAAACCGAAGGAACGGATTTTCTTCCTGTGGGGGAAGTGGGGGAAATGATATTAAACGGCCCGAATATTATGAAAGGGTATTGGAAAAGACCGGACAGCACCAAAGAATCCATGATGGAATTGGATGGTGAGACCTGGCTGCGCACCGGAGATCTGGTCAGCATGGACGAAGAAGGGTATTTCCACTTCTTTGACCGCAAGCGGGACCTGATCAAATATAAGGGCTATTCCGTCTTCGCCAGGCACGTGGAGGAAGTCCTTTTTCAACATCCCCAGATCAAGGCCGCCGGAGTGGTCGGGGTTCCGGACCCCAAGGTGGGCAACATGATCAAGGCCTATGTCGTTTTGGAAAGTGAGGCCAGGGGTAAGATCTCGGAAGAGGAAATCATGGAATTTTGCAGCCAGAAACTGGCCCATTATAAAGTACCCAAGATCGTCGAGTTCCGGGGTGAGCTGCCCAAGACCGATGTGGGCAAGGTCTCCCGGCGAGAACTAAGAGAAGAGGGTGAGGAAGTCTGATATGGCCGTACCATTAATGGAAGTTGAAGGACTGACAAAAAGTTTCGGGGGATTGAAAGCGGTCAATGATATCCGGTTTCGCATGGAGGAAAAGGAAGTCATCGGCCTGATCGGGCCTAATGGCGCAGGAAAAACCACCTTGCTGCGTATGTTCACCGGGATACTGAAACCGGATTCCGGGAGCGTCCGATTCAAGGGCAAGGAACTGGTGGGGATGAAGACCTGGGATATCGTCAACCTGGGGGTATCCTGCACCTTTCAGAACATGAGACCTTTCCGTCGACTGCCGATCATTGCCAATGTCATGGTCTCCTGCCTGTCGCCCCGTTCCATGAAACACGGGGAGTGGGTAAAGAGAGTGGAGGCCAAGGCCATGGATGCCCTGGAATTCGCCGGTATCTCGGATATGGCTTTGGAAAAGGCCTCGACCCTGTCTCAAGGCGATCTGAAGCGGCTGGAAGTGGCCCGAGCCGTGGCAACGGACCCGGAGCTTCTCCTCCTGGACGAGCCTTTCGGGGGCTTGAGCCCGGCCGAAACCGACCTGATGGCCAAATCGATCCGAAGACTTCATAAAGGCGGCCGCTTCGGACGTCTGCACAGCGAAGGTCCGGCCATGATTATTGTGGAACACAAATTACAGCAACTAATGAAAATCGTCGATCGCATCATAGTCCTCAACTTCGGGAACCTGCTGGCTGAAGGCAAACCCGAGGAAGTCGTCAACAACCCACAGGTCATTGAGGCCTATCTGGGTGGAGGAGGAGGCCAGTAACCGTGCTCTTAGAAATCATCCATTTAAACGTTCGCTATGAAAAGGCCGTGCTCATCAATGACTTGAGTTTGAGCGTCGATACCGGGGAGCTAGTCAGCCTGGTCGGCCCAAACGGGGCCGGGAAATCCACCACCCTTCGGGCCATCACCGGCCTGGTAGCCTGGGAAAGAGAGATCAAGCGCCGCTCTACGGCTGCAGAGATCCATATAGAAGGCACAGTGAACTTCGACGGCCAGCGGATCGATAATGTCCCGGCCCATGAAATCGTCAAACGGGGCCTTATCCTTTGTCCGGAACGAAGAAGACCTTTTCGGGAACTGACCGTTCTGGAAAACTTAATGGCCGGGGCTTATCTATACAAGGACAAGCAAAAAAACCAGGCAAATCTGGACAAGGTTTATGATCTATTCCCGGTGCTTAATGAGCGGGCTAAACAAATCTCCGGGACCCTTTCCGGCGGAGAACAGCAAATGCTGGCTATCGGACGGGCCTTGATGTCCGAACCGAAACTCCTTTGTATCGACGAACCTTCAACGGGTCTGGCCCCCATACTGCGGGCGGAAGTCTTCGAGAAAATACTTCAAATCAACCGGCTGGGAATAACCATCCTGTTGGTCGAACAAGAAGTCAGTTCGGTCTTTAAGATGACCAAAAACAATTACGTCCTTTCCGCCGGGAAGATCATCGCCCAGGGGACAGGCGAACAGCTAATGGAAGACGAAATCATTCGCAAGACTTATCTGGGGCTATAATCCGAAAAAAGGTATAAGGTTCAAGGTATACGGTTTAAGGTTTGACCTTGGACCTTAGGCCGTGAACCTTAAACCTTTCTTTGACCTTTTGAAACCTTGGTGACAGTCCTAATCAATTTCCCCTTTCTTTCAACAAAACAGCATTTATTTCCAATGGAGGAATCCCATGAAAAAGTCCTTAGGTGCAAAAACCATAGTCTATCCCACTCCCGTCTTTGTAGTGGGCACTTACGACCGGGAAGGCAAACCCAATGTCATGACCGCGGCCTGGGGAGGGATTTGCTGCTCTGTTCCCCCCTGCGTGGCCATCGCCCTACGAGAGGCCACCTATACTTACGGTAATCTTATAGAGCAAAAGGCCTTTACCATCAGCCTACCCAGCGAGTCGCACCTCAGACAGGCGGATTACTTCGGTATGGCCTCGGGAAGAAATGAGGATAAGTTCACTGTCTCAGGCCTAACGCCTGCCAAGAGCGATTTGGTGAATGCCCCTTATGTCAAGGAATTCCCTTTTGTCTTGGAGTGCAAAGTGATCCATCATTACAAAATCGGTTTGCACACCCAATTCATCGGTGAAATCCTGGATATCAAGGTAGATGAAGAGGTGCTGGGCGAGAAAGGGCCGGACATCACCAAGATAAAGCCGGTTCTATGGGCCCCGGACAGTCGGAGTTACTATGGGATAGGACAGTTTCTGGGAAAAGCTTTTTATCTGGGTAAGGACTTCTTACCAGCAAAATAAATTAATCTTTTGGAAAGATAATTTTAAAAGGTCATGAAAGGCCGGCCATCAGAAAGAGTTTTAAGGAGTTAATGACCTTTAAACTTTTACTCTTTTTTAGATAAGAAAAATAGGATTTATAGATTCTTCACCCTTCCAAAAAGAATCTTTCTGCTTTAGGGTTTGACTCCGAATTGGTTTCGGTGGAGCCAGCTCCACTCCGGTCGGCGTTTCACCTTGGGGACCTTGGGATATCCTTTTTGCCTCCCTATGAGCACCACGGCTGCAAGTTTGTAGTCCCTCGTCAACCCGAGCAATTTTTCCACAGCGACCTGGCCTTCTGCCCATAACTCCGAAGGGACAATGCCTAATCCTTCCGCGGTGGCGGCCAGGGCCATGATCTGAATACACATCCAGGCACACCAATGGCTGCCATGACCTTTCTTGTAACAGACAGCGACCACACTGCAATTTTTATAGGTGTTTTTCTGGGCCAGCGCTGTCGGCCCGGGAAACATTTTCTGGTTCTGGCGGTACTTGTGCTCGGCAATTTGTTCAATGAGCTTGGGGTCATCGACAATGATAAACTCCCAGGGTTGCAGGTTTATCGGCGAGGCCGCCATAGCACCGGCCATGATTATCTTGCGCAGCGTCTCCTCCGGCACGGCTTTGGTAAACCCACGGATGGTCCTTCTCCTGGCGATTGCTTCATACAGGTCCATAGCGTTTCTCCTTTTTAATAAGTGGTTGCTTAATTGGAAATCACTTTAGACTCACCCGATCTTCCGTAATTCTCTTCTAATTATCATTGAACAATATTTACCAATCCACAATCCTTCCCATGGTTTTACCTAACTGAAATTCCTCTTTGGACTTAGTTAATACGCTTTTTATTCAAAAGGGAATTTGATCGCCTGACCATGATTACCTATTCCGATAGAATGGCCACGACTCGTGCTGGGGATGCGCTGGCGCCCTTAATCTTGAGCGGAAAGCAGGCCACCTTGAATCCCAAAGAGGGCAGGGAATCGAGATTGACCAACCGTTCCATATGGGAATAGGGGGCATCGATCTGGTGGGCCGCCCAGAAAATATCCGGCTTATCCTCCGCAATCGCCTCCTGGGCCTGCAGGTGAAGGGACCTATCCCAGCCCCAGGCATCGATACCCATAACACGTATCCCTTTTTCATAGAGCCAGATCGTAGCAGCAGCGGTAACCCCGCAGCCCTTGAAGAAATAATCCCCTTGATTAATAAAGACATCCCTTCCAGTGAACATCAAAACAATGTCCATCGGTTTCAAAGTATAACCGATCCGCTGAAGCTCGTTTTCCATATCTTCGACCGTAATGGAATCTCTTTCCTCTTTAATATGAAAATCAAGTTTGACCCCGTCACCGAAGAACCACTCCAGGGGAAGCTCATCAATAGTCTCTGCTTTTTGACCTTGTATGATGCTGTTGTAATGCCAGGGTGCATCCACATGGGTGGTGCCGTGGGTTTCCAGCCTGGTGATGGTTTCGGTGGCCCATCCTTCCGCTTGTCTCATAAGAGCCCGGGGAACATTGAGAAGGTTTTCAACGGCAGCCGCGCCTTCGGCGTGTGTATGGTAGGCTATTCCAACGGCAGAATATTCAGGCGTATCCTCCGGTGTCTGAGCGATTTGGGCTGAAAGATCAATGATGCGCATAGGTTCCTCCAAAGTTAACTTTTTTTGACTGACAAGTTTGTGAATAGTGAAGTCCCAAAGGTTTTTTTCAAGGGTTGCCTATCAGGACGATGACCGTTATCTCTTCCTGATTCCCATGATTTCACGGGCTTCATCCGGGGTTGCCGGCCTTCTGCCGAGACATTCGGCTATCCTGACCGCAACTTCCACGAGCTCATAGTTTCCTTTGGCCAGTTCACCGTTTGGCATCCGGATATTGTCTTCGAGACCCACCCTCATATGGCCACCGAGCAGGCAGGACTGGGTGACACTGGGAAATTGCTCCAGACCGACACCGCAAGTGGTAAAAATGGCTCCTTGAGGCAGGGCGTGCATCATGGCGACAAAGGCATCGGCCCTGAAGGCCGCACCGCCAGCCACTCCCCAGACAAAATTAAAAATCATCGGGTCAGAGAAAAAGCCCTGTTTGGCGATAAGTAGGGCGTTGTCAATGCCCCCGATATCATAAACCTCGATTTCTGGCTTGACCCCGTTTGCCTCCATAGCTTTGCCGAATTCCTGGAGCATGGTAAAGGTATTTTCGAAGACACCGTCTTGAAAGAGTTGGCCCGTTTTTCGATCGATGAAGCTGAAATTCATGGTATTGGTGTTCAGAGAAGCCATCTCCGGGTTGACGGCCAGAATCTGGGCAAGTCTTTTTTCTTTTGTTGTATCAAAAGCCAAACCAGAGCTTAAGTTTACGATGAGTTCGGGGGTTCTCTCCCGAATAGCATTGTAGGTTGCCTTGACCCGTTCGATATCATGGGTCGGAATACCGTCATCCTGCCGTGGATGGACATGGACCATGGCGGCGCCGAATTCCCAGCATTTGTGGGCCTCTTCGGCAAATTCTTTTAAGGTGTACGGTACATGGGGATTCTGATTTTTAAAGGTACCGGCACCGGCCAGCGCAGCGGTGATAATCACTTTTTTTGACATGATTTGTTTGCCCCCTTTCTTAAGGCACTTGTCTTTGCTGGTGAAAAATCATATGATTCTATTAAAATAAAAACGATCTTTCATCGAGAAGGAATTAATAATAAGGGAGGTCAATCCTCAAGCATTCCCCATTGCTTGAATTCGGACATGATCTCTGCCGCTCCCTGAACCATCTCTTCGATGTATTGTTTAACTGGTTTGACTGCAGTGATGACCCCAGAGGCTAGAGAATGTTGACCGCCGTGATCCATCTGATAAATTTTTTTGCGGAACCCGGCGTCTAAGATGTCCTGGACGACGATTTTTCCTTTCAGCTTGTCAGGAACATTAAACTCCTCCGTGGCCATAAAGGCGGTTCCCATGTAGATACCCACAGCACCCATGGCCAAGGCGGCGACAAAGCCCCGGGCATCGCCGATTCCACCGGCAGCGATTAACGGAACTCCGATCAACCTCCGTCCCATAGTCATGTTGACCAGCGTCGTGTTTTGATTCGGGTTTTTATAACCCGTCCCTTCCAGGCCGACAATGACCACGGCATCCGGCCCCTTTTTGGCTATCGATACGGCATGTTCGATCGTCGCACACTTGTGGATCCAGTTGCATCCTTTTTCCTTAAATCTGCGCCCGATAATCGAGCCGTCATAGGCCGAAGTGAAGATAGTTCGTATCCCTTCCTCCATGGTTATCTTGATGAACTCTTCATGATAAGCATTATCGTACTTGGTGTCCTTCATCAGGGTGAAGTTAACCGCAAAGGGTTTGTCGGTCATCGACTTGGCCCGTTTGACGTCTTCGGCAAAAGCCTCCGGATTCTTGTAACAGATCGTGGTCAGAATACCCAAGGCCCCGGCCTCGGAAACCGGTGCGGCTATCTGGGATGTTCCGGTCCCCGGCCAGCCGAAAGCCCCTTGTATGATGGGGTACTTCACCCCGAGCATCCTGGTCAGAACATTGTCAAACTTCATTGATTTCTCCTTTCCGAATTATTCCAAGGCCCCTCTTTTCCGGTCCTGTTTAAAATCCCGAATCCCATTGGTCATATCCTTCGATTCCTCCTCTTTTTATGGCTGGTGATGTTAAAAGGGACGGCTTAGTACAAAGGCGAGATTCCGGAACGTCTTTAAATCACCTATCCTTAATTATAAAATGATAATAATCGATCACCTATCCGGCGTCAAATTTTTTCATTGAACCTGATTAATCAAAAGCTGTTCCTGGATTAAAGCAACCCTGAAGGAATATTTGATGGGTTTTCTTTCTAAATGAAAAGGGGTAAATGTTGCCTCAAAGGGGTCACCTAAGATAAAAAAATAGAACATAGCCGATAGATTAACTTCCATGTTGCATGGTTAAAAAGAATGAAGTATTGTTATTATTGGTCAACCATAGTTTGATACCCTTAGTATTAAAAAGGCTAAATAGAAAATTTAGGAGGTGTGTAGCTGAAAGTCAAAAAGGTATTCCGCAGTGGTCTGATTTTGGCTGCCTTGCTCATTATTTTCTTTTTTTGTTACCAACCCATCTTAAGAGGAACAGCGGGCTATTTGGCCCCCTCTGAAGAGGGAAAGGCTGAAGTGGTCATTTTGGAAGGGGTTCAGGTGGTCTCAGAAGGAGGTGTAGCCACAGGGATAGAGCTAATATTCAACAGGCAGGCCGCTCGCCTGATCGTGGTCATTCATCGGACCCCCAGAAAAGAGGAACCCTTTGCCCTTCCCTTAAATTATGCTCAACTGGTTAAAAAAGAACTGGAGGCGCGGGGCCTTACGAAAGATCAATTCCTGGTGATATCTGTCCCTGTTATTCATCCGATTACTTTGAACGAGGCTAAATTGGTGTTGGCCGAACTGGAAAAATTAAAAGTACAGAGTGCCATCTTACTTTCCGAGGGATTTCACACCCGTCGGAGTATTGGAGTTTATCGGCAAGAAGGAGCAAAATTGGGGATGCATATTATTCCTCGGCCCTATTATATTTCCTATCAGCCAAATAATTGGTGGCTCATCACCGATGGTGTTAGGGCCTTTGTCACCGAATACCTAAAGCTGGGTTATTATCTGCTGAGAGGATATCTTTCTTTAAAGAGTGCTTTTTAAGCGAACAAGATAACCTTTTATTTCTCTCCATTTTGGAGGTGACGCATGAAGGAACAAAAAATAATTAAAAGTCGAAAGAAAAGGAGAAAAATATTTTTACCTCTATCCGTTATCGTTTTTTTTATCCTCCTGGCTGGAACGGCATTCAGTCAGGATATTGACTGGACGCCTCCTCCTTGGGGCTTGAATCTGGAAGAATTAAATAAGGCCTTTAAGGAAAAAAATAAAACCGGCCAGATCAGAGAAGACAAAGACCGGTCTGAAATTGAACTCCAATATACACCGGAAAAGTCCATAAAGTTCAGAAGGGGAAAGGTAACAGCCCTGCTTGTTTCAACGGATCCCTCAACTTATGGCCGTCTTTTCGGATACTCTTTTGAAGGAAAATTTTTCGGCAGAGCTATTTTTTTTAAAGATCACCCGGAGTTCTTCCCGGAAACAGTAATCAGAATCTTAAAAGAAAAATATCCCCAAGGAAGGGTCCTCCGAAGTTTCGGAACGGCCCGAAGCAGTCCTTATTTTGAATATAAATCGGATCAGCTGTATGTTTTTTCAAGCGAAAGAGGCGTTTTTTATTATAACCCGTATACCTTGGAAAAGATTGTTAAAATAGAGCGGGGACAGACCGAAAAGGAAGAACAAAAAATTGAAAAAGAAGTGAAGGATTCACTAATTTATTAAAAGTGCCCCCCTTTATCATCCATATCCATCAATCCAAAAATAAGATAAAAAGAATCCCTCATGACCGATTGGGTTGCCCCAACTACGGAAGCCTTACAGGCTGAGGTTGTTGCCGAAGCCGATGAACAAACCTTGATCCTGACCTCCGGTGGAAGGCTGGCCCGGCAGTTGCGTCATGCCTTTCGGCTGGATCGGATAAAAAAAGGCCAGTCCGGCTGGCTGACCCCCAAGGTCCTAAGCCTGAACGCCTGGATTGAAGAAACCTGGCGTTGTTCCTGGCCGGAGGAGACCCCTGCCTCTCCCATAAAAATTATTGAGCTCTGGGAAAAATCGGTTCAAATGCTCGATCTGCCTGAGGGGCTTACGGCAGATATCCCGCTTTATCAAACCTTAGATGAAACCTATAGGGCCAAGATACGAGATAAAGTACCTCCCATAAAAAACGGCCATGAAACTCCCCTCATGGTCTGGCGGGAAGAGATCTTCAGAAGATTTGAAAAATTGCTTCTTGAACAGGGGCTGATCCATCCTTCGATACTCCCGATAAAAGTCCTTGACGAAAAAATCATCAAAGTTCGACCCCGTCCGAAAAAGGTTTTTCTCCTGGGCTTCGCCTTCCCGGCGCCCATCGAGACGGACTTGCTCAAGTTTTTAATAAAATATTTCAAGGCGGTTTCCTGCCTTTCTAAAATAAATCAAGAACCGGCCCTTACTGCCGTCAGTCTGCCCGATCAAGAAGAAGAGGTAGCCTGGCTCATAGAGCAAGTTTTATTGGAGGCTCAACATACCCCTTGCATCGGATCGGGATTGTCGTGCCCAATCTTTCCCAGTATGCCCCGGATCTGTCCTCGGCTTTCAAAGAACTCATCGGCCCTATGATCTTTGAGCAGACGGGAAATTACAATATCTCCCTAGGTCAACCCCTTCTGGATCAGCCTTTGATCCAGGCCGGACTCCTGCCCTTACGCTTTTTCCTGGAAGGGGAGCCCCGTATCCTGCTCCTTTCTTTGCTCCTGTCCCCCTATTATCGGGCCTGGGAAGCCCATCGCTCCCTCCTGTCCCAGGTGGCCCAGGCCGACCGGATCTGGCGGAAGCATTCTGTTGATGCGGGATTGGATGCCCTTTTGAAAGGTCTCGTTCATGAATATTCTTTTAGCTTATCCGGTCTCAATCTCCAGGGAATCTCCCTGGAACCTCTCATCCGATTGAATCAGGGCCAACAGACGGCTGCCGAATGGGTGGCTTCTCTGGAACAATGCTGGCAGGGCCTCGGTTTCCCGGTCATAACCTTGGCCGGCGAGGCAACCCTATATAAAGACCTTAAAAAAATTCTGAAAAATTTGGCTAATGATTTAAACACCAAGCTTCTGGACGGCTTTCAATTTTTTACCTGGTTGAAACACCTTCTCAGTCAAACCCTGGTCAACGAACCCGGTTATGAACAATCCGGGATACAGGTCCTGGGCCTGATCGAAGCCAGGGGACTGGCCTTTGACCGACTCTTCCTGGCCGGCATGTCCAAAGGCAGTCTGCCTCAGCCGGTTCGCACCTTTCCCTTTCTCGGCCCGGAAGAACGAAGGCAGGTTCAGGGGGCCACTTTAAAAAGCCAATTCGATTTTGCCCGGATCGCTTTTTCTCTTCTTAAAACCCTTTCTCCGAAAATGACCCTGACCCGGCCGCAAGAGGAAAAAGGAGATCCCTTGCCTCCTTCCCCATTTTGGCCGGCACACTCCGAAGAAGAGAAAAGAAATTATTGGACGGTCCCAGGGCATGTCTGGCCCCGGGCCGAATGGCTTAAACAAACCTTTCAAGGCATAAAAAGTTATCCTGTAAACCATCCCCCCGACGATTCGGAACCCGCTCTGGACAATTCGATTTCCAACCTTTCCGTGACCTCTTTGGAAACGTTTTTGGCCTGCCCCTTTAAGTTTTTTGCCGAGCGGTTGCTTCGAATCCTTCCTCTGGATGAAATAGCCATCGGCATTTCTCCTTTGCAAAGGGGAGAGATCTTACATAACCTCATGGCCTTGATAACCAAGACCCTGCGGCAAAAGGGAATCTCTCTCCAGGATCAAGAGGTCATAAAAAAAGCTGTTGATCAGTGCCTCAATGAGGTCTTCAAAGAAAAAACCGAAAACCCGCACTGGCAGGTAGAAAAAAAGAGGCTGATCGGCGAAGAGGAAGGTTTGGGCGGGATACTGGGCGCCTGGCTGGAGCAGGAAAGACAACGTTGGGAAGAAGGTTGGCGATGGGAAAGAGAAGAGGTTTCTTTTAAAGATCTTTTCTTTCCCTCCTGGTCGTTTTCCGTTCAAGGCCGCATCGATCGTATTGATTTTAACCAAGCCCTGAACGAGGCCTGTTGTTGGGACTACAAGACCGGCGGTCTCCCTTCTACCAACGACATCATCAAAAATTTTTTAGCCCCGCAGTTGCCTTTATATCTTCTGGCCTTGATCACCCTGCCTGAATTACAGAAAGAAAACCTGGCCGGGTTCAGGGCCGGGTATGTCGGTCTCAAATCAGAAGGGGAATTGTCTGTGTCAGATCCTTTGAAAGAGACCTCGTCCTGGGAGGCTTGTTTGCCGGCCTGGGAAAAAGAAATCAGCCTGATCGGGGAAAAATTAAAGGCCAGTCAATTTCCGGCCGACCCGAAGCCTGTGCCCAAAGGCACGAATGAGGGGGCCTGCACCTATTGCCCCTATAAAAGTTTATGCACCTATTGGAAGAAAGATTCTGGAGTTTGTTAAAGTTGATGGGCCCGTAGAAAGTCGTCGAAAAGCCCATTTTCGTCATTCCGACCCCGCATCAAGTGCGGGATAGACTCCAGTCGGAATCCAGGGAGTTGAAACTGGTTCCCGGTGCCTGTCCCGGACGTGATCCGGGATTCGCCAGGACAATGTCTGGACCCCGGTTTTCACCGGGGTGACAACTTTTTACGAAGCCATTAGAAATTACTATTTGGTTTAAACATGACTCAGCCTTTAAATGATTTTTCCATCCGCAAGCAAGTCTTATCCCCTGAAGGGAGCTTTCACGTCGAGTCTCCGGCCGGGGCCGGGAAGACCTCTCTGCTGACCGCCCGTTTTATCCACCTGTTGGCCCAAGTCAATTATCCCCGGGAAATCCTGGCCCTGACCTTTACCAACAAGGCGGCCAATGAGATGCTGGAAAGGGTCCGGAAAATCCTCCAGCAGGCAGAAAATAACGATACATCCGAATCCGACTGGGAGAACGAACTCCTCATTGTGGCCAAAAAGGCTTTAAAGAAACACAGAACTCACCAACATCTTTTCCTGGACCCGGACGGTTTACAGATCACCACCTTTCATAGCTTCTGCAGTCAAATCATCAAACAGGCCCCGGTCGAAGCTCAAGTCCCTCTGGAAACAGTCATCCTGGCCGAGGAAGAACAGGATGAATTGATCTACGAATCTCTCGGCCGCAGCCAACAGGTCCTGATGTCCCTGTCTTCCACAGACCCCCTTCGAAAGGCTTTGGAAAAGGCCCTTCTTTTTTCAAACAATAATTGGAAGGCCCTTTCCTCCGACCTGGCTCAACTCATTGCCCAGAGAGACCTGCTGATGGATCTGTTTCAAATCGTCCGGACCAATCCCGATCCGGATAAGTTGGATCAGGTCTTAAGGGAACGTCTGGGATTTTTGATCAGCCGGCACCTGCAGGCATTAAAGGCCCAAATGGAATCTCAAGAACTTGGCCGGCAGTGGAATGCTTTCAGTAATCATCTGATCCTGAAAGGGGCTGCGGCCTCCGCTCAAATACCGGTCTCTTTACCCGGCAGCGACTGGAACGATCTGCCAGTCTGGCAGGGCATTGCCGAGTTGTTCACCACCAAGGCCGGTTCGGCCCGCAAATCATTCGGCCCCAGTAACGGTTTTTATTCCGGCTTTAAACAAACACCCTGGGCTGATCATATTGAATCCCTCTCTCAGCCGATCCTAGAATGGCTTCAAAAGATAAAAGCATTCCCTTCCCGGCCAACGTCTCCGGTGGACATAGCCATGCTTTTTGATCTGATCCTCCTGATCAGTCAGGTGGTCGATCACTATCGTCAGTTGTGTCACCGGCGGGGCGTCATCGACTTCGTTGAACTGGAACAGGCCGCTCTGCAGGTCCTGGGCGGCGAAGAGGCGCCAACGGATTTGCAGCTCCTGCTCGATCAGAGGATCAACCACATTTTAGTGGATGAATTTCAGGACACCAGCCTGAACCAGTGGCAGCTCATCCAATACCTTTGTGCCGGCTGGAGCCCCGGAGACGGCCGGACCCTGTTTATCGTCGGCGATCCCAAACAATCCATTTATGGATTCCGCAAGGCC
This sequence comes from uncultured delta proteobacterium, assembly GCA_963802945.1. Lineage (GTDB taxonomy): Bacteria > Desulfobacterota > RBG-13-43-22 > RBG-13-43-22 > RBG-13-43-22 > RBG-13-43-22. The sequence goes on along the minus strand of CAWDKY010000017.1, from coordinate 152,119 downwards.
GAAGTCTCTCTTTTTCTGAAGGCCCGCGAAGGGCTTCCCCTTCCCGGTCAGGGCATATTGCCCTTAACACCTGTTCATATCAGCACCAATTTCAGGTCCAGGAAAGGCCTCATTGATTTTGTCAATGACCTCTTTTCCAAGACCATTATGGCCCACCCTAACCTCGAAGCCGATGAAGTCCAGTTTATGGCAGCCCAGGCGGCTCCGGAGATGTTGACCCAGGAGCCGGGTAAAATAGGGTTGACTCTCTTCAGCCAAGATGAAGATTCCAGCCTCTCCCGCTTAAAAGAAGCGGCCTGGCTGGCCGGGGAAATAAAAAAGGCCGATCAAGACTCATCCTACGGATCGGTTGGGATTCTGCTTTTTGCCCGCACCCATCTGCCCTTTTATCTCAAGGCCCTTTATGAGCAAGGGGTACAGGTCCAGGTGCAGGAAGGACTCAATCTTGGAGAACGGCCGGAGGTCATGGACCTGCTCTCCATCACCAAAGCCCTGGTCAGACCTCAGGACGATCTGGCCTGGGCCTCTTTGGTCCGTTCGGCCTGGTGCTGGGTGGGGCTGAATGATCTATATCAGATCTCCCAAATCCCGGCTTCATCCTTGGCCGAAAAGATCATGACCTTCTCTCAAATACCGCAGGCCCCGGAGTCCGTTAAACTTCTTGGCCAGGTTTTAGAGGATGATCTGAAACTGGTGGGCCGTCTCCCCTTACATCGGGTTGTGCAGAAAGTCTGGGAAGACCTTTTCGGTCCGAAGGCCGTGGCCGAGCGTTATGGCCTGTCGGGCGTCCGCAACTGCCGCCAATTTTTACAGCTTCTGTTTCTGGCTGAAAAAGGCCTGCCTGAAGAAACCTTGTCCCGCCTGGAATTTCGTTTGACTACGGCCTATGCCCCGCCCGATCCCCTGGCCTCCCGTTCTCAAGTCTCGATCATGACCGTTCACCATGCCAAAGGCCTGGAGTTCGACACGGTCTTCGTGCCGCATCTGGACAGGAATCCTTTGGGGGGAAGCGGCCGGGAAGATCTTCCTTATATTATCGAGCGGCTTCCCGGAGAAAGAGAAGACCACCTGATCGCCTTACGGCCGGATCGTCGGACTAAACAAGATCCAGGGGTCTATGGATTATTAAAAAGCCTGAAAAAGGAACGAGTTCTCGGAGAGGCCAAACGGCTTTATTATGTGGCCCTGACCAGGGCCAAAAAATGCCTTTTTTTGAGTGGGGTTTTTCATGTTAAAAATGAAGAGGAAAAGGCCTCGAAAAATTCATTGTTGGAATATCTTTTGAACCATCCGGATAAAGAAAAATTCCTGGAAGTCGAATATGACCCACCATCCCCTGTAATAAAACCAGGATTTGCTAAACCTGAGATGGAAGAAGATATCCGGCCTTTGCCCTTTGTCTCTGAACCGATTCCCTTTCGGATCATCCCGCCTTCGGGGCTTCATCAAGAAGGCCCGTTCATAAATGGAACAGATGAAATAGAAGATTCCTTTCCGGAAGAATTCCAGACCCCTTTTGGAATGGAGCGAGGCACAGTGACCCATAGGATATTGGAACATCTGTCCCTGGGAAAGAATCCTCCAACGCAAAAAGCAGTAATCCAGGCCTTGATGGCTGAAGGGGTTGCCTCTAATGCCGCCCGAGAAATGGCCGTCTCGATATTGGAGGAAGTGAGTGCCTGTCAACAAGAGCCCTTCTGCGCTAATATCCTCCGGACCGATCACCCGTTTTGCGCCTGTGAATGGGCCTTGGAAGATCATCCTGATGAAGGCACGGTGCGAAGCGGGATTATCGACCGGATCGTTTTTGACGGGAAAGAATGGCTTTTGGTGGATTATAAAACCACCCCTCTGCCGGAAGGAATATCGATTGAAACCTTCTTACAGGAACAGTCCGCTTTGTACCGGGAACAATTACTGGCCTACAAAGAAATGCTGGCCTATGCCCGTTCCATCGATCCCACCCTGATCCATACCTTCCTTTATTTAACGGCCTTGCAAAAAGAGCACGAAATCAAAGAATAGAAGACGCCTCCTGTCCCCTTACCTTCCGCCCTATTTTTCTCCTTGACCGTGGTTTTTTCTTTCCTTATAGTCTTCCCTTAAAAAGCAAGTTCTTCAAATATTAGACTATCCTGAATGGAGGCTTCCCTTGAAAAATCAGACCATCATTTTCGCTGAAACACTCTTTGACGGTAAAACACGGAAAGAGAACTTCTCCATCATCGTGGAGGGCGACAAAATCGTTGATGTGGTGAACAAAAAGCTAAGGGCCGCTTTTTCCGGTGTTGTCACCCCGGCCTTCATTGATGCGCATTCGCATATCGGCATGGTGAGGTTCGGCGAACCCGGAAGCGAAGAAGAAAGCAATGATCATACGGACCAATTTCTGCCCCTCAATAATCCGCTGAACAGCATCTACTTCGATGATCGCGCTTTTACGGAAGCCGTGGATTTCGGCGTGCTCTATAGCTGCATTGTTCCGGGCAGCGGCAATTTGATCGGCGGAAAAGCCATGATTATCAGGAACTTCGCGCCGAACCGTCAGGAGGCGCTCTTTAAAGATTATGGCTATAAAATGGCGCTGGGGTATAATCCGCGCTCCACAAGAGATTGGAAAGGGGCGCGGCCCAATACACGCATGGGCATTTATTCCCTCATAGAAAAGAAGTTTTCCCAGGTCTTGGACAAGCATAAAAAGGCTGAGCTGGCCAAGGAAAAGAAACTTAAGGAACTGGAGGCGCGCACCAAGGAAAAGAAATTGGCGCGAAAAGATGTTGACGCGGAAAAGGTCATGATTGACAAGGAACTGGTATTGGAACTCGATACCGAAGACAAGGCCATCCTGGATATTTTGGTGAATAAAAGAACGGTCAAGGTCCATGTTCACAAGGAAGACGACGTTCTCTATCTTATTGAGCTGGCGAAGAAGTACGATCTTATCGTCACAGCCGACCATCTTTCCGATGTCTTCCACACGGAGATTTTTAATGCGCTGGCTGATAACCATATCCCAGTGGTGTACGGGCCGCTGGGCTCTCTGCCCTACAAGGTGGAGCTCAAGAACGAAAATTATAAGAACGCGGCCCTACTCATGAAATCAAAGGCCTTTTATGGCCTTATGACCGATCATCCGGTGATAATGACACCCATGTTGCGCGAGAGTTTGAAATTCTTCCTGATTGCCGGCATGTCCGAAGAAAAAGCCCTGTCCATTATCACCTATTGCAATGCCAAGATATTGGGAATTGATAATCTTCTTGGCACCATCGAAAAAAATAAACTGGCCAGCTTAACAGTGTGGAATAAGAGCCCGTTTCACCTTTCCGCGCTGCCCAAGGCCGTCATGGCCGAAGGCCTCCTTATAAGGAAATAAAAATAAAAGGGACGTTCCAGTTATTTATATTTCACAGCTCTGCAAAAAGGATATGAGATTAAATAATCGCGGCCTCCAGGTGATTCTATTAACAGGATTGATAATTTTTCCTCTTTTGTTATAATTTAAGCCATCTAGATTAGGAGGAGACTTAGCATGAGTACCATCGAAGCAACATCCGAGGTTTTTATGACAGCCTTCCGGGCTTTGCCCAAAAAGGCGAGAGAGGCCGTTTTGGGCAAGATGCTGAACGATAAGGAATTTATCGAAGATCTAATAGATACGGTTATTATCGAACAACGTCGTAAAGAACCCTCCCGGGGTCTGGATGAATATCTATCAGACAGGAAGAAAAAGGGCAGATAATGCCTTTTACTGTCCGACTAAAAAGATCGGTTGAAAAAGAATTAGACGATCTCCCTGCAAAGATTCATAACAAAGTTATAAAGACCATCCTCTCCTTAAAAGAGAATCCATTCCCTCATAACTCGAAAAACCTTCATGGCCGTGAGGGTACCAGAATAAGGGTTGGTAATTACCGCATACTTTACACTGTCTGGTCCCCTGCGAATCCCGGATCAAGTCTGGAACAGGCACCGGGGGCCTGGCGTCATTCCGGCGAAGGCCGGAATCCAGTATTACAATGTCTCCGAAAGCTAACCGGCAGCCTGTTTTTTTACGGTCCGCGATTTGCCTTTGGTTAAGCGGGAGGTAGGAACTAGCTTGATTTCAAGGCGACAGCCGACGGCTTGAGCATATTTCTTGAGGGTTGTGAGGGATGGCGCATGTTTGTCGGCTGCCTCCAAACGTGAAACCGCACTTTTGGTCGTTCCCATCAACTCCGCAACGGCTTCCTGGGTTAGGCCGAATCTGGTGCGCGCGGAAAGCATTTCCCGGGTAAGGGCATACTCTTCTTCCAATTCCTCGTAGACTTTCCTGAATTCTTTCCGCTTAAGGGCTTTTTTGAGGAAAGATGTATGATCATGGGAAACGGGTTGATATTTTAAATCAGTCATTTCTGTACCTCTTTCATTCTTCTCCGGGCAATTCTTAATTCTTGTTCCGGGGTATCCTGTGTTTTTTTCAAGAAGGCGTGGAGTAATACAACGCGCTGACCAATGATAAAGCAGTAAAATGCCCGTCCAATACCCCCTCGCCCTCGAGGCCTTAACTCGAAAAGTCCGCCGCCCAAAGCCCGTGAGTGCGGCATTCGCAAATTTGGCCCGAACTCCATTAATAATTCCACTATCCGCGCATAATCAGCCAATAAATCGTCCGGCCATCTTTCGATCTCAGCTTTGACGCGAGCATGGAAATATTTTATCGCATAATTCATGATAATGAGGTTAGCAAATTTGCTAACTTTTGTCAAGCATAAAATAATATCCTTTACAAATTAGCCAGTTATATTCTATGATTCCTTTCAGTCTTATTCGTACAAAAACCTTTCTTTAGATCTTAAGGAGATTCATGGCCCTGATCCATATCTCAAAAGATCCACCCAAGCAAACACCTGTTGCTTTTAGTCATACATCTTTCTTTTGTAATCAAGCTCAAAACCCTTTTGATTTTGATGTTGTTGTATTTCACAACTATTTCCAAAATTGCATCTGAATTGAGGAGGGAATGGGCGACATGAAGGATCATTCTATTTCTGCCTATCCTTAATAATGATATACAGTAGGGTTAAGTACTTGGTTATAAAATATCTATCAAAAGATTATTAATAATTTATAATGAGTAAGTTGAAGAAGAAACAAAAAAGCTTCTTTTTAAAAGACAAATAAAAAGAATTGTCATTTAATAGAAACCCGCAGGAATCTTCTGATTTGTGGAGATGTACGGAAAATTTTAGAATAACTTGTTCTGTACCTTAAAGAGCGCCTATGAATAAAATTTCTATACAAAAGTTCTACAAGTTTGGTGCGCACGTTCGCTACTTGAATAGCGCCCCTCCTGGACAACCTCTCTATGGGGAACTCTTTGTAATTAGTAATATTGAAGTAGTTCTGAAGTATATAGATGATCTTAATCTTCCGGTGTCTCGGGGTGCATCTGAAGATTTGCGCCGGCTTCGAAAAAAATTCAAAGCTCTACCAGAGGGTTCAAAATTAACGAACGAACAGGCAATGGAACTGCAAAATACGATCAAGGTTTTCCGCAAAACTCTTGATTCAGAAATAACACTAAAAACTGCATATGTTGTTTCTCAAAAACGGGTTGATACGGATCGCTTGTTAGGAGATGTTCCTTCGTTGTTGGCTCCGGGAGTCTTTTCTTTATTATCCAGGCACGCTCAGTACGATTTTTCGGAGGCCGGGAAATGCATTGCTTTTGAGCGACCTACCGCCGCTGCTTTTCATTTGTTGCGTGGCACAGAGTCAGAGTTGCGAGAGCTTTACTGTTATTTTGTTAAAAAAAACCGTATCAAACCGATGCTATGGGGACCAATGGTTCAAGCTCTTTTGAGTCACAGAAGAGCGAAGATGAACGAAGCACTACTGAAAAACCTAGACAACATTAGGTCGTCGTTTAGGAATCCGACTCAGCACCCAGAAAAAATCTATGACATTCAAGAGGTACAGGATTTGTGGGGGTTATGTGTAGAGGTTGTGAACAAGATGTCAAAGATTAGGTCTGGCGGTACATAACAATTCGCTGCAGGCACGACGACCCTTAAGGGCATTCTGCTTAAATCTGGGGACATAATACTTATATCATTGATATCGTGAGTAAGGTAATTGAGAGGTTATGGCTAGAATATAGAGGATAGTGGTACCAAAGTACCCCCACCATGTCACACAGCGCGGTGTTCGGTCGATGGAGATATTTCAGACCGATTTAGATCGGCAAACTTATCTTCAGTTTTTGTCTGAAGAGACGAAGCGGTTTGGAGTAGAAATTTTGGCTTGGTGTTTAATGACCAACCATGTTCATTTTATTGCGGTTCCAAAGCAGGAAGATTCTCTGGCGCGTGCTTTTGGGGAAGGGCATCGTCGTTATACGCGGATGAAAAATTTTGCCGAAGGGGTACGGGGGTATCTTTTTCAAGGAAGGTTCAATTCTTGTGTTTTAGATGAGAGGCATTTATTAGCTGCTACAGCATACGTGGAGTTGAATCCAGTGCGAGCTGGAATGGCTAAAAGGGCGTGGGCTTATCCCTGGTCCAGCGCTGCTTTTCATGTAGGGCGACGAAATACGGACCCGTTGGTCGAAGATCGAACTCTAAGAGGTTTGGTGGAGAATTGGATGGATTTTTTAAGTCAGGCGACCAAAGACAAAGATCAAGAGATTCGGAAAATGACCCGTACCGGGCGACCGGTAGGTGAGGCTTCTTTTATGAAAATAATAGAACGGTTAACGGCTCGAGATCTGTCAAAGAGAAAACCTGGTAGGCCATCTAGAAAGTGATATAAGTATTATGTCCCTAATAAATTTGATAGGTTTGTGATAGGTTTGAAAAATGGTATACTGCTTCAAATGTGTGAATTCTAATTCTAATTCACACGAGACATATAATAACTATTTAATTTTATAAGATTATTTAAATACCCCTATGAATACTATAATGCCTATTTAGACTTTAACAACAAATCAAGTTGCTATTTATAACAGAATCATCCAGCCGACTCGGTACACTTGCGGCTGATTATTATGAGGAAAGGTGTTGGCCAATTAATTCAGAAATGAGTTAGGGGGCGTCCATGAAATAACGACTTGACCAGGAGGTCTTTCAATTGACGACTTTGCCCTGCGCCTCGTTAAGTCCGAACAGAAACAACAAGAGCCATAATCCTTATCATGAGGAAAGGGATTGAGCCTGCGCTGGTCTTCGGGTCACCTATTTTTTTGAGATCGGGCGAAAATAGATTTGAGTAAATATGTTAACTGAATATTTAATATCGGCAGTTTTGTTAGGTATAGTTGTTGCGGTTCCTCCGGGTTCAGTCACTATTATCGCTTGTCAAAGAGCGCTTCAATATGGATTCAGAAATAGTATTTTTTTCACTTTGGGATCATGTCTTTCGGACATCTTTTATATAACACTCGTTTATATTGGAGTTGCCAATCTCATTTCAAACAATCAATATTTAAAAATCGTACTTTGGATTGTTTGTGGAATAATATTGATCATTCTTGGAATGTCATCCATAAGTTCAATAAGAAAGAACCTTGGAATCGAAGAAAATAAATCAGGTTTTCAATCTAATCCACTGGCTACATTTATTTCCGGTATTTTGATCACCTTATCTAATCCTTTGACCATAGCGGGTTGGATTGTTGTGTCAGGGAATTTCTTTCTAATTTGGAATACTAAATTTCCAACTTACAGAAATTATGGGGTAGTATCGGTATCATTGATCATGCTGGGAGTGTTGATATGGTTTGTCCCACTTACTTTTATCGTCAGTAAATTAAAAAAGAGAATAAACGACCAGTTAAAAAAAGGCCTGATTCTTTTTTCCAACATCATTTTAATAATATTTGGGTTAATGGCCTTATATTATGCTTTAAAAACAATTTACAGTGTCAACTGGACTTGAGGGATATTCATGAAAGAACGACTTGGTCAGGATGTCTTTCAAATGATGACTTTGCCCTGTGCCTCGTTAAGCCCGAGCAGAAACTGCAGGAGTCATTGGGGTCACCCATTTTCCAACGAGGAGGTATAATCTTATGCCCACAATTTTTTGGACCGGTAAGCTTTCGCTGCCGATGACCTTGATGGTCAATGCCAATAACATCTTAGCCTGGCTCACGGGCAACGCCAGAGACACGGCCGCCATGAAGGACCGTATGAGGCAGGGATATGACGGTGCTTTCTCGGAACACGTGACCAGGTATGATGAGCTGGGAGCGGAGTTTCAGACGAAGGCGGCAACAGCCCAGCTCGAAGGAGTGGATCTCCAAGGCAAGGAAGTGCTGGACGTGGGTTGCGGCACCGGGATCATATCCCTACTCGCCCTGCAGAAAGGTGCGTCCAAAGTAGTCTGCGGAGACATCTCCAACTACATGCTGGAGGTAGGTCGGACCAAAGCAGATAGACAAGGCTACGGCGCCGACCGCATTGATTTCCGTCAGCTTGATGCCGAATCCCTGCCTTTTGAAGATGCGAAGCTTCGACTTTGTCATGACCGGAATGATGCTGGGGTTACTTCCCGACCCGGAAAAAGCAGTGACCGAGATGGTTCGCGTTCTTCGTCCCGCCGGCCTTCTTTCAGTCGGCGCCCACGGTCCCGAGCATTATTGGGAAGCCTGTGACGCCTCATTCAGGGTAATCAACAAGCGGTATGTCCTTGGCTACCGTTTGGAATTCTGGCCTCGGAAGGAACAAGAGGTCCGACGACTCCTGGCGAAAGCCGGCCTGGTCGATATCCGGACCAACAGGCTCACCTGGCGGAACACTTTCAAGACCGGAGGGGAAGCCTATGACTTCTTTGCCGCTATATCCTCTAACTGGTGGTATGCCAAGGTCCCTCCGATCGAGAGGAACAAAGAAACCATAAAAGCACGCAACTACTTCGAGCGCAAAGGGGTCGTGAAAATTACGGATGATATCATCGTTGCTTATGGGCGGAAGCCTTATGGGAAGAGGAATTAAGCATAGAAAGATATTTATAAGAAAATGGGACGTTGTCCCCGTTATTCTATTGGTTTAGAAAAAGAATGTTTAAGAATTAAGATCAATCATTCAACCTGGCGGGGAAAGCATTGTGTTGAAAGCTCAGGTAGGCTCTATAGTTGAAGACGTTCTTGAGACCGTAAGTGAGCCTTTTTTAGTGTTGGGTTCAGACCTGAAGGTTCTTAAGGCCAGCAGGAGTTTTTATCAAACCTTTAAGATAACATCCAAGGAAACCTTAGGCCATCTTATCTATGACCTCGGAAACCGGCAATGGGATATTCCTTGGCTTCGAAGGTTGCTTGAAGATATTCTCCCCCAAGACAAAAAAATCGATAACTATCAGGTTGAACATTTCTTTCCAAACATCGGGCCTAAAATCATGTTGCTCAATGCCCGCCGTATCATTCAAAAAGATGTCGGTTCTGAGATAATCTTACTGGCCATAGAAGACCTGACTGGACGCCGGCGACAGGAAGATTTATTAGTGGAGCCTGAGGAGCGCTATCGGCGTCTTTTTGAGACCGCAGAGAGCGGGATATTGTTTCTCGAAAAAAGTCAAGGGAATATAACCTATACTAATCCTGCCTTCAGAAAAATGCTTGGCTATTCGGAAGAGGAGTCCATCGGGAACAAGCTTCAGGATGTGGGTTTCCCTCCTGATCTGTATGCTATTCAAAAGATAAACCATATCTTGAATAAGAACGGCCTGATTCATAACGAAGAGGTTTCGATAAAAAATAAGGCCGGGCAAGTTATTTATGCCGATATCTATCTGATCAACAAGACCAGGTTCATTCAATGTAATATCCGCAACGTCACTGAACGCAAAAAAGAGAAGGAGGCGCTCAAGAGATCTGAAGAACGCTTTCGCACGATAGCCGATTTTACCTATAATTGGGAATATTGGTTGGACCCGAATCAAAAATTTCTATACAGTTCTCTTTCCTGTCAACGAATTACCGGCTATCCTCGTGAAGACTTTCTAAGAGATCCCAATCTCTTATATAAGATCATTCATCCAGACGACCGGGAAATCATGATCAGACATCATCATGAAATATCAGAAAAGGGTGAAGTGCTTCCAATTGATTTCAGAATTATCGATCGAAACGGCCGGGAACATTGGATTGCTCATGTTTGCTATCCCGTTGTTAGTGTCGACGGAAGAACTCTTGGCCAAAGGGCCAGCAACCAGGATGTTACCGAGCGAAAGCTGGCCGAAGAGGCTTTAAAGGCCATGTCCTTAGAGGATGAACTGACCGGGCTTTATAATCGCCGAGGATTTTTAACCTTGGCCAGCCAGGAGTTGAAGATTGCCAACCGTATGAAACGGGGAACTTTTTTACTCTTCAACGACCTGGACGATTTGAAAGTCATCAATGATACCTTTGGACATCTGCAAGGGGATCAAGCCTTGATCGACACCGCCCGTATCCTGAAGGAAACCTTTCGTGATCCGGATATCCTGGCCCGTATTGGAGGGGATGAGTTTGTAATCCTGACTATAGAAGCGGCCCCGGAAGTCGGTCCTGAGTTAATGTTGAAGAGGTTGCAGAAGAACCTCGATCTTTTTAATGAAAAAACAAACCGCCCTTATCCATTATCGATGAGTATGGGAGTTGTCCGCTATGACCCGGAGCACCCGGTTTCTATAGATAACCTCTTGATCCAGGCCGACAACCAAATGTATGAAGAGAAACAGAGGAAAAAGAAATTGAAAAGTACGTAGTTGAAGAAGGAGTTTTAATAATATTGGGAGTAATGGGGACATTCATGAAAGAACGACTTGGTCACGATGTCTTTCAATTGAGGACTTTGCCCTGTGCCTCGTTAAGCCCTAAAGGAGCCTTTCATGGGATTTGTTGAAAAATTCGTAAAGCAATGCCGAAAACCGACAGGCCGATTTGGTAGATTTGTCGGTAGAACGATGAATTTCGGCCATGCTAAATTAAGACACTGGGGGATTGGTCACATTGTCTATTAAGCCCGATGCAACCATTCTTGATATTGGCTGTGGCGGGGGTAAGGGCGTTCAGGAGTTAGCCAGGTCTTGTCCCAACGGAAAAGTTTATGGAATTGATTATTCTGAAGATATGGTCCAATTATCAAAAAAGGTAAATGAGACTCTGATCAAAAAGGGTCTGGTGGAAATAAAATATGGCGCTGTTTCATCTCTGCCCTTTGCAGACCATAGGTTCGATCTTGCAACGGCATTTGAAGCTAACTATTTTTGGCCGAATTTAATAGACGATCTGAAAGAAATTAAGCGCGTTTTAAAACCAGGAGGAACCCTTCTACTTGTCAATGAAGTTTATAAAGATGATCGATTCGAAACACGAAATACCAAATGGGCTAACTTAAGCGATATGCGAATTCATACTCCAGATGAATATAAAGATTTTCTAACTGAAGCGGGATACCATAGTGTTGAAATTGATAACCTTCCTCAAAAGAATTGGATTACCGCCATGGCCAAGAAAATGGAGCGCTAAAGTCTTTGGGGCCAAATTTTTAATCTTGACAATTCATAACCTTTCTTCAGAAAAAAAGGGGTTCTACGAGGAGTGCGCGCCGGCCTAACGTCAAGAAAAAAGATTTGAACTCATTTATTGGAATTGAATTAACGGTCGGGTTTTTCTTTTGGCCGCCAAATGGAATTAATAAGGAGGATTTTTATGGCTGCCCCATTACCTGAAGGTGAATTGCTGCGAAGGGCCATCAGCTGGATCAGCGAACAGCGAGAATTGGTTCCCAAGCCGTCTCTGGCCGAACTGATTGACAAGGCCGGGGAAAGGTTCAACCTGTCTCCCAAGGAAAGCGAATTTTTGGTCAATTTTTTTACTACAGCTCAGAAATAGGACAAGTATTAAAGGACGGTTCTAATGACATCCTTTTTGTCAATAAATAGATCCCCTGTATTAGGGATACAACGGGAAGAGGGATTGAGCTTGGAAGGAAAAGGATAGAAGCATGAAAATGATCGCTGCTTCACTTAAACAACTGGCCTGTGACTTCGTTGACCAGCATCGGCAATTGACCGAAGCAATAACGACAATAAAACTCGATGAATCCAAGTGGACTTTAAAAGAGATTATCGGTCATTTGATTGATTCGGCCTCTAATAATCACCAACGAATTACCCGATTACAACTGGCTAACAAATTGCATTTCCCGTCTTATGAAAATGAAAAATGGCTGGCAGCAGAAAAATGGAATCTGCTCGGGTGGCTCGACATTTTGAATTTGTTCGAATATTATAATCGTTACTTGTCCCATCTGATTGAAAATGTGAATCCGGATTGTTTGAAAAACCGCTGGTTCGGAGGCGATCGGTTTGGCGAACGGGTTTTTTCTCTGGAAGAATTGCTGACCGATTATCTGAGGCATTTCAAAGAACATCTGGAGCACTTTGAAACCAGATTGAAAGAAATCCAGGAAAATAATTGAACTTCCAACATCTCAACATGGGGTCGGACAAGACCTGATGAATTTTAGAAAGGGTTTGGAGTTGAGCAATATTTCTATTGATGAAAAAGAGCTGTTAAGGGTTGTGCAGGATTTGATCCGCATTGAATCAATTAATCCTGAACTGGCCGGTATGGGAAACGGTGAGTACCTGATTGCCGAACACCTAGGAAATTATTTAAGCAAGATGGGTCTGGAGGTCCATTATCAGGAAATAAAACCGAAGCGAGTCAATGTGATCGGTGTGCTTAAAGGCAGCGGTGAAGGCAGATCCATCATGCTGAATGGGCACACAGACACCGTCGGCATATCCGGGATGAACATTGAACCCTTAAACCCTGTATTTAAAGACGGCAAGGTTTACGGAAGAGGCAGCTTTGACATGAAAAGTGGCTTAGGGGCCATGCTGACCGCCGTTAAATCCATTAGGGATGCGGGCCTGAAACCCAAAGGGGATGTGATTCTGGCCTTTGTAGCCGATGAGGAATACCTGAGTATTGGCACGGAAATGTTGATTAAGGACTTCTCTGCCGACGCCGCCATCATCTGTGAACCAACCCATTTAAAGGTTTGTATCGCCCATAAGGGTTTCGCCTGGATTAAAGTTGAAGTTTTCGGTAAGGCCGCCCACGGAAGCCGGCCGGATAAAGGCATTGATGCCGTTGTCAAGGCAGGAAAATTTTTAGGCCGAATAGAAAATCTCGGAAATAACATTTTGGTGCAAAAAAAACATCCCTTGCTGGGTTCACCCTCCATCCATGCCTCCCTGATCAAAGGAGGAACCGAACTCAGCACTTATCCTGATTATTGTCTGATCGAATTAGAAAGAAGGACCATACCGGGAGAATCCGTTGAAACAGTGAAAGAAGAAATGAGAACCCTGCTCGAAAATATCGGTACGGAAGATGAACAATTTAAAGCCAGCTTCGAGGTCTCTTTTTACCGGCCTCCCCTCGAAGTTTCTCGGGATCATTTAGTAGTCGGCGCTTTGGCTAAAGCATACTCCAAAGTCGTAAAACAAGCTCCGGAATTTATCGGCGTAAGCGGATGGATGGATTCGGCCATCATGACGGCAGCAGGTATACCGACGGTTATTATCGGCCCCGGCGGGGAGGGGTTTCATGCCGCCACGGAATACGTGGATTTCGAGTCGGTCATAACCCTTACTAAAATAGTAGCCGAGACAATTATTGGTTTTTGTGGGGCTTCATAAATGATGAAATTCAAAAAAGGAAATAGTAGATCTATGTTTGTCATTCCGGCGAAAGCTGGAATCTAGGTTCTCTTGTATTGTTCCCGGCTTTCGCCGGGGTGACGGCCCTAAGAGCTTATTAACAAACTTTCAAATTTAAAAAATAAGCTAGCATCATCTACTGACCCACACAGATATAAAGGATAAAACCAGATGGGCAATATCTTTTCAGACCGGATTTCCGATGTCCCTAGGTCGTTTATCAGAGAAATTTTGAAGTTTACCATAGACGAATCCGTTATTTCCTTTGCCGGCGGATTGCCGAGCCGGGATCTGTTTCCTTTGGAGGAAATAAAGGCGGCCACTCAAAAGGTGCTGGAAACCGCCGGTAAGGATGCGCTCCAGTACAGCACCTCTGAAGGCTTTGAAGAATTACGGGAATGGATTGTTAACCGGTATAAGTCAAAACATATTACGGTCCAGGCCGATAATGTCCTGATTACTACCGGCTCCCAGCAGGGGCTCGATCTTCTCGGCAAGACCTTTCTCAACGAGGGAGACAAGGTCGTTATCGAAGAACCGGGGTACCTCGGCGCCATTCAGGCCTTTTCCATTTACCGGGCCACGTTTTTCCCGATACCGGTGACCCCGGAAGGGATGGTCACCGACCTGCTTGAGCAGACAACAACCCAACACCCGATCAAGTTAATGTATGGTGTTCCGAACTTTCAAAATCCTTCCGGGATCAGTTATTCGGAGCCAAATCGCAAGGAAATTGCCCGTATATTGAAAGACAAAAAAACGATCCTTATTGAAGACGATCCTTATGGGGAGCTGCGGTTTTTAGGAAAAGACCAACCCTCTTTCTACCAACTCATTCCGGAAAATACGGTCCTGTTGGGATCTTTTTCCAAGATTGTCGTGCCGTCTTTCAGGATCGGCTGGATTGTGGCCAAGGACGAAATTATGGACAAGCTTATCATCGCCAAACAGGCCTCTGACCTCCATACCAACTATTTCGGCCAGAGAATCATTATGCAATATTTGAAGGATAATGATATCAATGAACATATCGCCAAAATCAGGCAAGCCTATGGAAGGCAAAGAGATGCCATGGTGTCGGCCATCAGAGAATACTTTCCAGAAGAAACCCAGTATACCCAACCGGAAGGAGGGATGTTCCTCTGGATTACCCTGCCGGAAGGGTTGTCGGCCATGGAGGTCTTTAATGAGGCGATCAACAAGAAGGTGGCTTTTGTGCCCGGCGACCCTTTCTATATCAATAAAAAAGAGGTCAATACCTTGCGATTAAATTTTTCCAGCGTCGATGAAGAAACCATTAGGAAGGGCATAAAACGGTTGGGAGCGTTGTTAAAGGATATGATGTATTGAGGCCTGGATTCCGGCTTCCGAGGTTGTGTCACAATTGCAGATTGCCCCATCAAGGCCGTCATGCCGGCGAAAGCCGGCATCCAGAACTTAATGAAAATACTGGGTTCCGTGTCGCGCTTCGCTTGCACGGAATGACAAAAATGGAATTACGACACAGCCTCTCCGCCGGAATGACGTCTCGCGACTTTCATGAAAGGCTATTTTGAAAAATAAATTTATAGACACTACTTCAGACCTTAAAACTTTTACCAGAAGTCTTGGCGCTGATTTGATCGGAGTGGCCAATCTGGACCCGCTCCGAAAAGGACTGCCCCTTTTCCCCGAAAACCTGATAGAATCTTATTGCCATGGCCTATCTATAGGGGTTCGGTTAAAAGATGAAGTCATCGAGGATATTGTGGATAGGCCGACACCTGAATATGCCCAACACTATAGAAATGTCAATACATCGCTGGACACAATTTCCGCTCAGGTTGTCCAATGGGTCAAGGAAAAAGGATTCCGGGTGACGGCCATCCCGGCCGCTGAAACGGTGAATGAAACCTCCCTCCTGGGCAGTATCTCCCATAAAGCTGTGGCCAGGATGGCCGGATTGGGGTGGCAGGGAAAGAGCCTCCTTTTGATCAATCCAGAATACGGCCCAAGGGTCAGGCTGGTTACCGTTTTAACCGACATGCCTCTGACCCCGGACCGGCCGATAAAAAACCGATGCGGCCAATGCCTGGAATGTGTCCAGGCCTGTCCAGCCTCGGCTATAAAAAATACCTCGACCGACAGTTTTTATGAATCCAGGGAGGCCGCTTTGGATTTAGAAAAATGTTACCAAAAATTGATCGAATTTAAAAATCTTTCCGGTATCGGCACAAGGATCTGTGGAGTTTGCATTCGAGTATGCCCTTATGGTAAAAAGAAAATAACTTAAAGACAAAGAGTTCGAAAATTAGCTTTCAACAATCGAAGGTATTACTATAAGGAAGAAAAATCATGACTCTTCGCATTGCCTTGGCCCAAATCAATGCCACCGTGGGAGATTTGTCCGGCAACCGCAACAAAATCATGGAAGGCCTGGAAAAGGCCCGCCAGGCTGGGGTTCAGGTGGTGGCCTTCCCGGAACTGGCCATTACCGGCTACCCGCCGGAAGACCTTCTGCTTAAACCGGACTTTGTGGAATCGGCCCAGGGAATTCTGACCGAACTGGTCCCGGCCAACCAAAGGACTTGGTGGCCGTTATTGGCTGTCTATGGATGGAAGATGACCTCTACAACGGGGCGGCCGTATTGTCCGACGGGCAATTCATAGGGGTTTATGCCAAACATTTCTTGCCCAACTATGGCGTCTTTGACGAAAACCGCTATTTTCAGGCCGGTAAAAAAAACCCGGTTTTCCGTTTTGATAAAACCCTGATCGGGATCAGTATCTGTGAAGACATCTGGTACCCTAACGGTCCTCCTCAATCACAAGCCGCTCAAGGAGGAGCCCAAATACTGATCAATATTTCCTCTTCCCCTTATTATCTTGGGAAAGGGCCAGGACCGGGAGAGGATGCTCTCAACACGAGCGGCTGATAATCGCGCTTATCTGGCCTACTGCAATCTGGTGGGCGGCCAGGACGAGTTGATCTTTGACGGCCAGAGCATGATCTTTGATCCTCAAGGTGAAATGATTGCCAGAGCCGGTCAGTTCGTGGAAGATTTTTTAGTCGCCGATCTGGACCTGAAGGAAGTTTTACGCTGGCGACTATTTGATCCTCGCCGGCGCAAAGAGGTTAAGGAGGAAGGGCTGGGTATTCAGGAAATTAAAATCCCAAAAACCCAACCCCCCAAAAAAACAAAACCGGTTTCTCCTCAAAAAGCAGTACCCCTTTCACCGGAGGCCGAAGTCTATCAGGCCCTGGTGCTCGGCACCGGAGACTATTGCCGGAAAAACGGGTTCAGAAAAGTGGTGGTCGGTCTTTCCGGTGGTATTGACAGTTCCTTGACCGCGGCCATTGCTGCCGATGCGTTGGGCGCGGACCAGGTTTACGGTATTGCCATGCCCACCCGTTATTCTTCCGATCACAGTCTGAAGGATGCCGAACTGTTATCCGGAAATTTGGGGATCCATTTCCTAAACATTCCTATCGAAAAAGTTTTTCAATCCTATTTGGAAATTTTGAAACCCCATTTCAAAGAGGTGTCTGAAGATCTGACAGAAGAGAACCTCCAGCCCAGGATCCGCGGGACCTTGCTCATGGCCCTGTCCAATAAATTCGGCTGGCTGGTTTTGACCACGGGCAACAAAAGCGAAACCGGTGTGGGCTATTCCACTCTCTATGGAGACACGGCCGGTGGATTTGCGGTATTGAAGGATGTGCCCAAAACCTTGGTCTATTCTTTGTGCCGTTATCTCAATCAACGTCAGGAAAAGGAGCTTATTCCCCAAAGTGTTTTGGAAAAGCCCCCTTCGGCCGAACTGCGTCCCGATCAAAAAGATTCGGATTCCCTGCCCCTCTATGAACAGTTGGATCCTATCCTGACGGCCTATGTGGAGGAAAGTTGTTCAGTGGATGAAATCATCCAGCGAGGATTCGACCGGGAAATGGTCCAAAGGGTGATCCGGATGGTGGATCGTAACGAATACAAACGCCGTCAAAGCCCGCCGGGCATCAAAATCACCTCCCGGGCCTTCGGCAAGGACTGGCGCCTGCCGATTACGAACAGATATACTGGCAGAATAACTTGATACCCCTGCTTGTTGACGAGGGGCAACTTGAATATTGAAAATAGAAAAGTTCATAACAAGTCGTCACCCCGGCCCCGCATCAAGTGCGGGATAAACTCCAACCGGGGTCCAGTATATGTCTAAACTAAAAACACTGGATTCCGGCTTTCGAGACTGTGTCGTAATAGCGGACAGCGCCATCAAAGCCGTCATGCCGGCGAAAGCCGACATCCAGAACTTAATGAAAATACTGGATTCCGTGTCGCGCTTCGCTTGCACGGAATGACAAAAATATAATTACGACACAGTCTCTTCTCCGGAATGACATGAATTCTATGTTAACGACTTCTTAGTAATCTATCAAAACTAATCAACGTCTCTTTGAACTAAGGTTCAATCAAAATCTTAATCTGCTCCTTGGTCTTTTGGGTCAGCAGTTCAAATCCCTCAGCGGTCTGATCTAAGGGCAAAATTTTTGTTATGATTAGCTCCGGCCTGATCCCTTGAGTCTCGATCCAAGACATGGCCAAAGAGGCATTGATAGAGTTTGTACCGATCATGGACGTTTCCCGGGTCACGAATCCAAGCATATGCACGGGAATCCGGTCAGTAAAAATCCCCTGAACAATCACTTTTCCCTGATAGCGTACGGAAGCCAGACAATCCTTCAAAGTGGCCTCGATACCCACGGCCTCGATGGCCACATCCACCCCCCTTCCGACCGAAAGTTCTTTCATTTTTGCTGGAATTTTTTCTGTCAGAGGATTCAGGACCAGGGTGGCCCCCATTTCTTCGGCTTTTTTTCTTCGGGTTTCCGAAATATCCGTCTGGTAAATTTTTTCCACTCCAATAGCTTTGAGACCCAGCAAGGCCATAAGGCCCACCGGCCCGGCTCCGGCAATGAGAACAGTGTCACCAGGCAGGACGCCACCTCTTTCAATAGCATAAGCGGCACCGGACAACGGCTCGACCACTGCCGCCCGTTCCCAAGTCATGTTGTCGGGTTTTTTGATCACCCTTTCCTGCTCTAACACGAGGTATTCGGCGTAGGCCCCTTTTTGAAAGGCCAGAACCTGATCACCTTTCTGAAATCCGCTCACCCCTGGTCCTATTTCAACGATCTGACCGCAGGCCTCATGGCCGAAAGGACTCTGGGGGAATGGACCATGCAGATATTCATGTAAATCCGATCCGCAAATCCCGCAGTATTTAATCTTAACCTTTATCTCCCCCGATTTGGACATTGGTTCGGGGACTTCTTCAACCCGCAAATCACGAATGCCATGATATATTGCTGCTTTCATAGGGCTCTGGTCTCCTTCTTCTAATTTGGATACTTATGACAAGATGTTCAGTCTTTATCTTTAGAAAAATCTTTTTTAAGATTACCAGTTTTTAAAAGGGTGTGTCAACCCGAAACAGGTCCAGGCACCGATTCATTTTTTCATCTAAAAAAATTACTTGCCGTCTTCCCTTCCCGGCCGTTTTTTGCTAACCTAATACAAAGATGAAAAAATCAGGAGGACGAAAATGAAAATTCTGGGTATTTTGGGGAGTCCACGCATCGGGGGTAATAGCGATATACTTTTAGATCAGGCCCTGGCCGGGGCCAGGGATGCCGGTGCGGAGGTGGAAAAGATTATTCTCAATCAGAAAAAAATTTTAGGCTGCCATGATTGCAAGAAGTGTAACGAAACGGGCCTCTGCGTCCTTAAGGACGACATGCCTGAAATCCACAAGAAAATTCTGGAGGCGGATGCGGTTATCCACAGTGTACCCGTTTATTTTTGGTCCATGACCTCCCAAATGAAAGCCTATCTGGACAGGTGGTGCGCTTTTTTCGACGCCCAGTGGAGATGGCATAAGGCTTACTATCCCCGAGTGAAGGGAAAACGCATCGGGCTGATCACGGTCTGCGGAGATACGAACGTACATACGGCCGACCCTATCGTTCATTCCTTTAAAAACACTGCGGACTTCACCAAACTCCGCTGGATCGGAACCGTTATGGCCTCAGCCACGGATAAAGGTGAAATTGCCGGGAACAAAGCAGCCAAGCGTGAGGCCTTTGAACTTGGCCGCAAGGCAACCACTCCGTCTCCAGTTAGTTAAAGCCAATCCCAAAAGAGGGGCATTCTCTTTAGAATTAAAAAATGATTTTCCCGGTTAAAGAAAGGTCATAGCCTCCCAGGGCCTTCGCGGCCTCTTGAAAATTGGCTGACCGGATGACCGATAACAAGGCTTGAATTTTTTCCTCTTCATAATATTTGTCAGGAATGACCAGATCATATTCCTCCTGAACCACCGGGATAAAATCCAGATCCAAGGCCCGGGCTGCGGCATAAATCCCCAGGCCCGCATCAGCCCGTCCGCTCAGGACGGCCACGGCTACAGCCATATGGGTGAATTCTTCTTCCTCATAACCGCGAATATCGGACGGATCAAGCTCCAATTCCTTCAATCGAAAATCCAGTAGAATACGGGTCCCAGACCCGGCCTGTCGATTGATGAAGGCCACATCCTTTCGAGCCATATCTTCCAGGCCGATTATCTTTTTGGGATTCCCTTTGGCCAGAATCAATCCCTGCTGACGCAATACCAGATTGACGCCCTTGACCGGCACATCCGGGATCAAACGCCGGATATAGGTGATATTATATCCCGCCGGTTTCGGGATCCAGCAAATGAGAACCGGCCACATGGGCAATCCCCCGCTTCAGGGCCATCAAGCCCCCGGTACTGCCCACATTGCTGGAGGTCAGACGAAATTTCGGATATTGTCTGGATAAAAAATTCCCCAGTAGGTCCAATGTATTGTCATGACTGCCGACAATGACCACGGTGTGGGCAAGGATTGTTTCCTCCCGCAGGAGTTCGGCCAGAACCGGCTCCTCCCAGTTAATGCCTTCCGAATTCATGGGAATGCGAATAATGCCATCGGCACGGGTCAAAGAAGTAATGGTCCCGGCCCCGCGAGGTAATGGATTGGCAATGATCTTATCCCCCACCCGGCCCAGATTGACCCTGAGAAATTCCTCTTGCCCCAGTTTAGAAGGAAAAGCCCGGGCCGGATAGACCGGAACCTTTTTCCGATCCGGTGCCGCGATGCCCTGCATCTTAAAAAGCACCGGACGGGCGAATTGTTCAAAGGATATGGTGGCCGATACCGGATAGCCGGGATTTCCGATCACCGGCTTGCCCTGAATGATTCCCAGGATGGTAGGTTTTCCGGGCATGATGGTCACGCCATGGACCAGGACTTCTCCCAGACCTTCAATGGCCGTCAGGCTGTAATCCTCACTGCCGGAAGAAGAACCGGCGTTGATGATGACCATTTGACAATCTGAGTCCACTGCCTTGGCCAGGGTTCCCTGGATCAATTCTTTTTTATCTCGGGTGATGGGCCAGCGAACCGGCTCTCCCCCGCATTCATGTACCAGTCCGGAAAGGATCAGGGTATTATATTCAGGGACCTTTCCGGGGGGCAATGATTTGGCCATTTCCTGCCATTCGATCAGCTCGGACCCGGTTGGGATCAGCACCACTTTTGGTTTTTGGATCACCGGAAGTTCAAAAACTCCCCCGGCGATCAAGGCCCCCAAATCATAAGCGGTTATGCGGTGCCCCTGGGGCAGGAGAAGTTCGGTAGCCACCAGGTCTTCCCCCATCTTGCGCACATATTGCCAGGGAAAGGCCGCCGCCTGGATCTCCGCCAGATCTTCTTCGATCAGATTGATCTGCTCGACCATGATGACGGCATTAGTTCCCGCAGGCATTGGCTGACCGGTGTTGATCCAAAAGGCCTGTTTCCCGATCCGAAATTGTTTGGGTTGGTCAATGCTTGCTCCAAAAGAATCTTCAGCCAAAACAGCAATACCGTCCATGGCCGCGGCGTGAAAATTAGGTGAAGAAAACCGGGCAAAGACCGGCTCAGCCAGGATGCGCCCCATGCCTTCCACTGTGGATATTCGTTCCCCGGTCAACATCCGGCCATAGTCCAGACAATTCAAAAAGAGTTCCCGGGCCTCTTCCAAGGATTTCATGTGCAAATATATTTTTCGTTTCATAAAACTCCTCAATAAAGGATTCAAGAGGTCGAGGGGTCAAGGATTCAAGGACCGCAGAGCGGATGGGAAGGCATGGAAGTAATAACCCTCGAACCCTGGAATCTTTCTCTTTTATCCCTCATGCCCCTATAGGGCACCATGAATCATGAAAATTTCGAATTTCGAATATCGAATAAGGAATGTTGAAGTATGGATAAAAAATCCATTCATGATTCGAAATTCGGTGTTCGACATTCGTTTTTCCCTATTAGAACAAAAGTACCTCCACCCACTCTCCCTTTTCCAGCCCTTCACAATTCTGATCAATTCGAATCAAGCCGTCGGCCCGGACCATGGTGGAGATAAGTCCCGATTTTCCCAGGACGGGTACGGCCTCCCAACCTGCCTCCCCTTTTTTAAGAGCCACTCGTATATATTCCTCCCGTCCCTGGGCCGAAGCAATATTCCGGGTCAATCGGGCTTTGACCCCGGGTATTTGTCTGCTGACCTTTTCTCCTTCCAAATGTTTCAAACAGGGTTTGACGAAAAGGGCAAAGACAATCATAGCTGAAACGGTATGACCTGGCAGACCCCAGAGGATCTTATTTCCGACTCGGGCCAGGATGGTCGGTTTTCCCGGACTGATCGAAATGCCATGGGCCAGAATTTCCGATTCTGGAAAACTCCGAATGAACCTCTAAGGTATAATCCCGCATCCCCATGGAGCTGCCTCCGGAAATCAGAACCATATCGGACTGCTCAAACCCTCTTTGACAAACTGCCTTCAATTCCTCAAAAGTATCCTGGACGCGGCCAAAAAATTCCGTTTTGGCCCCGGTCTCGACGGTCAGGGCCTGTAGCGTAACGGCATTAATATCCCGGATAAAACCAGGTGGGGGTTGCTCTTCTACCGGCACGATTTCATCACCGGTGGAAATAATCGCCACTTTGGGTTGACGGTAAACCGGTATATCAACCACACCCAGGCCGGCCAGGAGACCCAAGTCCTGTGGGCGAAGCCTCTGCCCGGCAATCAAAACAGTCTCGGATTTTTTGATATCTTCCCCCACTTGAATGACACAATCCAAAGGAGAAACCGATTTGAATATCTCAATGGTTCTCGAATCAAGCTGTTGAGTGTGCTCGATCATGACCACAGCGTCGGCCCCAGGCGGAACCATCCCGCCGGTGGCAATACGGAAACAATGATTCGGTTCAACCGGGGCCTTCACCTCCTGACCCATGGTAATCTCTCCGGACAGGGTCAGTAGGGCCGGAACAGCCTCCGAGGCCCCGAAGGTATCCCTGGCCCGTACAGCATAACCATCCATGGTCGCCCTTGGGAAATGGGGGAGGTCCTCTGGAGAAATGACGTCTTCTGCTAAGACCCGATTCAAACCTTCTGATAGCAATACTTTTTCGGCAGGTAAAGGGGGAAAGACCTTAATGAGTTCAAAAATTTCTTGGGAGGTTTTGACCTGAAAGAATGGTTTCATAAAATTTTTGGTTTCTAGTGTAGTGTCACAATAACAGGTTTACAATATTCCTGATCCGTCATTCCTGCGAAAGCAGGAATCCAGGTTAAAAATACTGGATTCCGGATCAAGTCCGGAATGACAACTTTGTAAACCGAATACTGTTACAGTACACTAGGTTTCAAGGAGTCAAGGGTTTGAGTGAAAATCATTAATTCCCCTGTGCCAAAGCCATAGAATTCTTTTTGATTTTATAGTCTTACAAATTCTTATTGAATTATTATGTAAAAAAAGGCATAATATTGCAAGATTAAAAACCAGTTAATGTTGCTCTCATGCTTCTTGATTCCTATAATCGCCGCCTCAATTACCTGCGTATCTCGTTGACCGACCGCTGTAATCTGCGTTGTATCTATTGTATGCCGGAACAAGGTGTACCGAAACTTTTTCACGAGGACATCCTGACCTATGAAGAATTGATGAGGCTGGCCCGACTGAGTGTTCGCCTGGGTATTGAAAAAATTCGCCTGACCGGCGGAGAACCTCTGGTCCGGAAAAACATTACCGATCTGATCGTCGCTTTAAAGCAAATCCCAGGTATCAAGGAAATTAGCCTGACCACCAACGGGGTGCTTCTGGCGGAAAAGGCCCAGTCCTTATGGGATGCCGGGATTAATAGAATCAACATCAGCCTGGACACCCTGGATCCGCAAAACTATGCCCGGATCACCCGATTCGATTATTTTAACCAGGTTTGGGAAGGGATACAGGAGGCCGAACGAATCGGCTTTTCACCCATCAAGATCAATGTGGTGGCCTTGCAGGGGATCAATGACGACGAAATCCTCCCTTTCGGCCGCTTGTCTTATGAAAAACCTTATCATATCCGCTTTATTGAGTTTATGCCGGTTGGTAATGATAATGGTTGGAACACCAAACGGTTCCTCTCATCGGAAGAAACCCTGATAAAACTACAAACCCTGGGGCCGCTTTTCCCGGTTAACGATCAAGACCTGGACGGTCCGGCCAAACGGATGGCCTATGCCGGAGCCCGGGGTGAAATCGGTTTGATCAGCCCCATCAGCGAACATTTTTGTCCCTCCTGCAACCGGCTTCGCCTCACAGCCGAAGGCCGTCTGAGGGTCTGTCTCTTTTCCGATAATGAGACCGACCTGCGAACTCCCATGCGTCAGGGGGCTTCGGACGCGGAATTGGAAGCCATCATCCAGGAGGCCATCTCCAAAAAACCCAAAGAGCATCCCGTTCAGTTGAATGCCCTCTATCGAAAGTGTCAACGTCAGATGTCTAAAATTGGCGGTTGATCTTTTTCTTAACCATGCTATGATGAATCCATAAAAGTTCATAAATCCATTTTCCCTCCATCCACGGAACGAAGGAAGTCACCGGACTCAACAAGGAACTTTTCTCGATATGTTTTTTTCACATATCATCGCCGAAAGAAAAATCCAGGAAGCCATCCTGAAAGGGGAACTGGATAACCTGCCCGGAAAAGGC
This sequence comes from uncultured delta proteobacterium, assembly GCA_963802945.1. Lineage (GTDB taxonomy): Bacteria > Desulfobacterota > RBG-13-43-22 > RBG-13-43-22 > RBG-13-43-22 > RBG-13-43-22. The sequence goes on along the minus strand of CAWDKY010000017.1, from coordinate 127,335 downwards.
AAGCCCCTGCCATTGGATGATGAGAGTGGTATTCCCGAAGAATTGCGGCTGGCCTATAAGATTCTAAAAAATGCCGATTGCCTGCCTCCTGAACTGGAACTAAAAAAGGAAATTGTGCAATTACGGGATTTACTGGCGGGCTTGGAAGATGTGGAAGAGCAATACCGCCTGATGAAGCGGCTCAACTTTCAGATCATGAAACTGAATATGATGCGCCGAGCTTCCCCCCTGCTGGAAGAAAACCAGGTGTATTGCCAAAAAGTCATGGAGAGGCTTTCTTTAAAAGATTCGGATAAAAAACAAGTGTAGCCTTTATCCTCTCATTTCCTGCACCCTTATCAGCTCAGAAAGGGTAATCGAAAGATCATCAGAAACCCATTAAGGGAAAGGATACATCCGCATCCGGCCGAAATGAGGGAGAAGATGAAAATCGGCCAGGAGGTAGCAAGGATAGCGATAGAAGCAAGGACAATTGAAATTTGCAATAAGGCCTCGGCAAAATCAAAATAGGGGTCCTTGTTCCGATTTACGTCCCTTTCCTTTTCCAAAGATTTGGCCTCCTTTTGTATCTCTCTTTTTTCCGTATTATAACGGCCCTCTTCTTCCCCCATTTTTTTTAATAGGTTTTCATAATGTTTTCTGACTTCCGGTTTCATGGAAGCCCCTCTTTCCAATAACTCCGCCTCCATTCGGTTTTTTTCATTTCGATAGAGATGCTCCCGAATCACTTTGGCCTGATAAAAACTCCACTGGTCCGAGGCCTGCTGCTGGGCCAGCAGCATCTCCTTCATGGCCTTGTTTCCCCCCAGGGAAGTAACGGCCAGAATGACGGCATAGATAGCCGTTATCAAAGCCACTCTTCGGGTAAAGGCTTTCCCTTTCATCTCTTCCAATTCTTCAAGGCTTGGAACTTCAACCTCCGCCATAAGTTGGTACCTCCTTAAGAGTGAATTTACAAGTGCGAGCCAATCCAGGTGTCCTGCCTACTCTAAATTAGGAAACCCCGGCAGCATCCGGGGGGAATTTTAAACTGAAAACAATATAATTATACAACAATTTTTCCCAAAATGGAAGAGGGCACCGGAGTTATCAATGGATAACTCTTGGCCCCATTGAAATATTATGATAAATTAGAAGAAAATAATAATATCAAGCTTAGAGGACACTATGGCCAATAAAAAAAGCGTAGTAGCTTTAAAAAAGACAAGCAATCGTAAAGAAGGAGTGCAGGCATCACTAAGGGCTTTAGGAATCAATCCGGTTAAAGGGAAAAATGTCCTCATCAAACCGAACTTCAATACCGCCGATATCACCCCCGGCTCCACTCACAACGACACTCTGACGGCCCTGGTGGAAGAAATATGGGCCATGGGAGCCAAGTCGATCAGCCTGGGGGAAAGGAGTTTTCCCTTGACTCAGGAGGTAATGGATCAAAAGGGAGTCCTCCCTCTGTTGGCAAAATTGAATGTCAAGATCATCAATTTTGACAACCTGGACAAAAAGGACTGGATTGAGGTGATTCCTAAAGATAGTCACTGGAAGAAGGGGTTTCGAATCGCCAGGCCTGTTCTGGAGGCCGAATGTCTGGTTTCCACCTGCTGCCTCAAGACCCATCAATTCGGAGGCATCTTCACCCTGTCTCTCAAGCTTCATGTGGGCGTGGTCCCAACCAACCGTCATGGATTCAATTACATGCAGGAACTCCACAGTTCTCCCTATCAACGGAAACTGATCGCCGAGCTCAATCGGCCTTTCACTCCTCAGCTTGTTATCCTCGATGGAGTGGATGCCTTTGTGGATGGCGGGCCAGCCTTCGGAAAGATGGCCAAGGGAGAGGTCTTTGTGGCCTCTGTCGACCGAGTGGCCACGGATGCGGTGGGCGTGGCTATTTTGAAAAACCTGGGGAGCAATCCGGCCATCATGAATACCAGGATTTTCGATCAGGAGCAGATTGCCCGGGCCGTGGAGCTGAGCATAGGGGTTTCGTCGCCTGCGGAGATTGATCTGATCGCTGCCGACGAAAAGAGCAGGGATTATAGAGATCGGGTTGCCGCGACATTAGACAAAGGCTAATTGTTCTATTTCGGGGTCATTCCGATTTACACACACATCTAATTTATTAATAACTTATGATGAGATGGCTTTTTTCTGATCCACCATTTCCAAGAGGACAACCGGACAGAATGTCAAAATGTTTTTCCGGGATTAATGATATCTTTATGAGCGATCTCCCCTGTCAGTTGGCCTTTTTCTTGGGACGGTTGTTGGGACAGACCTTCAGGCATTCATCGCAGGCCAGCCAGTAATCGTGTCCGGCGGTGTTGATGATCCGTTCAATATATTTGAGGCCCGCTTCATCCTTCAAGGCCAGGGGATAGATGGCATGCTTGACGGAGTAAGGGAGGCAGACCATCTTCTGAAAATCGCCCGAGTCGGTAAATGCACGGGCCGGACATTTTTTTTGGCAGGCTCTGCACCCCTTGGGGCAGGGGTCGATATCCATTACCGGATCATCAGGCATTTTCGCGCTGGTTACTACTGCAGCCAAACGCAGCATTGAGCCATAGTCGTGATGATACATCTGCCCGCTTTTGCCGAAAGCCCCCAGGCCCGCCCGGACCGCGGCATGCTTTAAAGAAATAATTCCCCACGGTTCCAAACCATGAAACACCATCGGGGCATAACTCGGCACAGGAACGGCGGCATGAGCTCCCTGCGATTCGATGAAATTGCACAAGGCCAGACCGATTTCGTCCAAGCGCCGGTAGACCGTATGATACGAACGGTGCAGACCATACAGGTTATAGTCCGGAGACGACAACACCCCACGGGGAACGCGTATACCAAAGACGATCACCGTTGCCCCATCTTTACAGACCCGGGTCGGATGATGTTTTTCAGGCGCATCGCTGAACCTTTCAATGGGTGCAAACCCTACGACAGAAACCTGGTCACCTAGAAATTGAATTACCTTTTGTTTTAAACTATTCTTCATAGAGCCTTCCTGCTGTTGAAATTTAAGTTATTATCTTAACAGGTTGCTGAAAAAGGCCCATCAATCCCGCCAAGGGCGGGGTTGCCCTCATCCCTCGTCATTGCGACGTACTTCTATGTACGGCTCATTCCTCGAAATTTCGGGCGCCTTGTATCTGAACCTTTTTCAGCAACCTGTAAAAATGAGTTTTTCCGCATCCTGGTAATGTTTTTCCCCCAATTTATTTATTCGCGACCTGAAGAAAAAATGGAAACGATCTCGATCTCATTAGATAAAATATTTAAGGGCATCTGCTCGAAAGGCCGCTGACAGAAATCCAGTTGAATGCGGTACCGACCTTCCTTGATATTCTGTGGGAGGGTGAGGTTGATGAAGTGAGAGGTCTGACGGTCATTGATCGGGAAGCAATCTCCAGTATCCTGGGTCAGGATTGCGATCTCGGCTGCAGGAATATTTCCTTCTGACTTAGAAATCAAAGCCGCCTTTTTTCTGATCCCGAATCCAAAATCGCTGACGGAAGAAAAAGAAAGCCGTAAGGCTTGACCGGGACTGTAACGGTCGAAGTCGGTGGAAAGAAACATGCGGCGGTTGTAGTCGCTTTCGTTAGTATCCACTTTGGAAGTGGCCGCCTCCCAGAATCGGGGACGGCTGGCATCCAGATGGATCTCTTTCCCTCCGTAATGTCCCACACCGCAGCAGTTTTTTTGGCGAATCATATTCCAGAGCTCCTTACCGTTTACACCTTCTATGAAAAAATCCAAAGCCAATCCATCCATATGGGTACTGGTTTTAGCAACAATCCCACCGGCTTTTTTAAGACCTTCATTATATTCCGGGCTCCGGTAACCCGATGTCAGAAAGATGGTCTTCCCTGGAGCGACGAGGTCTGAAAAATAATCCAGCATAAAAATCAGTCTTGGGGAAATATGTTCCCCTTTTCTTTGGCCGGAAAAACCGAAAACAGAATCGATCTTTTCCCAAGCCGGTTCGTTAAAGGAGCCGTCAGGAAGAAGTAAGATCACATCGGCTTCTTGCTTGGTCTGAACATTTTGAATATGAATCCGGCCATCGCCCATGAGAAAAAAGGGAGCTGGCTTCGATTGGGCCAACGCCGGGGAAATGGACATAAAGAAAAAAAACGAACAGACAAGAAAGCTAACAGTGAATATTTTTGAATTCAAATCCACGATTACGATCCTTTGCTTACTTCTGTATTGGCCCCAAAAATTATTGCAACGTTTGGATTATATCTAACTCATCTCCTCTTTGACTGTCAAGATTCAAGAAAGAGGGGACTTCATTTTATGGTTAGTGGAATTCAGGATGAAGGAAAGTAGTATATTTCGGAAAATATTTGATATTATGAATTCCAAAATCAAGGAAGTTAAAAAACATTGACTAATTAAGAGGGAACAATGAGCATAACAAATCTGTCTTTGGAAGGAAAAACCGCCCTGGTCACCGGGAGCAGAAGGGGATTGGGCAAAGCGATTGCCCTGGCTTTGGCCGAAGCAGGGGCCGATGTGGCTGTTTGTGACCGGGTGGAGGAAGAGGGCGATCTGACTGGAGTGTTTGATGCCATCCGGGGATTTGGACGTCGCTCCCTGGCGGTTCGGGTCGATCTCACTCACAAGGCAGAGGTCGAAAATCTGGTCCAACAGGTGGAGGCTGAGTTGGGCGGAATCGATATCCTGGTCAATAACGCCGGTGGACGGGCCGGTCTTTCTCCCTTGCTGCATGAAACCTCAGAGGAGGACTGGCAGTCGGTCATGGATAACAATCTTAAAGCCGCTTTTTTCTGCTCTCAGGCCGCAGTCAAGGGGATGATCGAACGGAAGAAGGGAAACATCCTAAACATGGCCTCGGCCGCCGGGATGAAGGCCTTTACCAAGAGAGGTTCCTATAATATTGCCAAGGCAGGCATTATTATGCTTACCCGAAATCTGGCCTGGGATCTGGGCAAATATAATATCAGGGTTAATGCGTTGGCTCCCTCCCAGGCCCTGACCGAGCGGGTTCGGGCCAGGATGGACCCGGAAACCCGCAAAAAAGCGGAGAAAAGTTATCCCTTGCGTCGATTGGCCGGTGTGGAAGAGGTCCTTGGACCAGTCCTATTTTTAGTCTCGGACGCCTCCAGTTATATTACCGGACATACCCTGGTCATGGACGGAGGACTGCTGGCTTAAATTAATCCGGTCTATTGGCCAGAAAATGTTGTACCCTTTTAACGATTAATGGAATATCTGCTTAAAGGCTTCCAGGGCCTTTTCAATATCGTTATCGGAGATATCGATATGGGTGACTAGACGAATCCGGGTCTTGCCCAAGGCATGGATCAACACACCCTTTTTCTTCATTGCTGCGGCTACTAGTGCCGGCGTCTTTCCGCTGTGAGTCACATCAAAGATGACGATATTCGTCTCAATCTGACCGGGATCGATGGAGACCCCTTGACACCTGGAAAGGCCGCGGGCCAGGCGTTTGGCCTGATCATGGGTTGCTTGCAGCTTTTCCAGATGATGGTCCAGGGCATAGATACCGGCAGCCGCCAGGATCCCGGCCTGACGCATCCCGCCACCGAACATTTTCCGAAACCGGTGGACTCGGTCGATAAAGCCTTCAGAACCGGCTACCAAGGAGCCGACAGGGGCCCCTAATCCTTTCGAAAGGCACACCGCTACAGAATCCGCCCATTGGGCATATGCTCTCGGTTTGATTCCTGAGGCCGCTGATGCGTTCCAGAGTCTCGCTCCATCCAGATGGACCAAAAGGCCCTTGGATTTGGCCAGTTTAAAAATCTCGGACATGTTCTTAATGGGATAGACGGACCCTCCCCCGCGGTTATGGGTGTTCTCAAGACAGATCAGTCTGGTCTTCGGGAAGTGGGCGTCAATGGGTCGGATGGCCTCCTCGACCTGCGAGACCTCGAGAATCCCACGTGTCCCCGGAAGACAGAAAAACTGGACACCTGATAAAACGGCCCCGGCACCGCCTTCAAAATTATAGGCATGGGAAGAAGCATCAATGATGACCTCGTCCCCGGGTTGGGTGTGGGCCTTGATGGATAACTGATTGGCCATTGTTCCTGAGGGAACAAAAACAGCCCTCTCTTTTCCCAATAACTTGGCCACTTTTTCCTGCAAACTATTAATCGTTGGGTCTTCCCCATAAACGTCATCTCCCACCTCGGCTTCGGCCATCGCCTTTCGCATACCCGCCGTGGGTTTGGTGACGGTATCACTTCTCAGATCGATAAATTCCTTCACGGTTCCTCCTAATAATGACCTGGACGGCCGTCTGACTATTAAGAATACTGGATAGCCTAACTACACCTTGTCCGATGAATGCCTAATGTCTTTCCCTTCGCACGACTGATTCATGGACCAGTTTTTTGATTTAGGGGTTGTCCTTAAAAAAACTTGTTTGGAAGATGGATATTATAAATCACAACAACCGGTCAAAATCAATCGGAAAGGACAATAAGGACTGGGGAGATATTTTCAAGGTTGACATAGGAAATATAGGGCCTTTTGAAGAAAAATCTGCTTTCTCCTTGACATATCCCTCTGTTATGATAAGGAAAGCAAGAGATATTTTCCTGGAGGACAAATGGATTATAAACAGACCTTGAATCTGCCCAAAACCGATTTTCCCATGAAGGCCAATCTGGCCCAAAAGGAGCCGGAATGGCTGAAGCACTGGGAAAGCATACATTTATATCAGAAGATACGGGAATCTTCCGAAGGCCGGAAAAAATTCATCCTTCACGACGGCCCTCCCTATGCCAACGGTCATATTCATATGGGCACATCCCTCAATAAAACATTAAAAGATATCATTATCAAATCCAGACAGATGTCAGGTTTCGATGCCCCTTATGTCCCGGGTTGGGACTGCCACGGCCTGCCTATAGAACATCAGGTGGACATGGAATTGGGTCCGAAAAGAAAGGACCTTTCCCTAATCGAAATCCGGCAACGCTGCCGGGCTTATGCCGAAAAATTCATCGACATCCAGCGGAACGAGTTTAAACGGCTGGGGGGGTTGGGTGAATGGGATAATCCTTATCTGACCATGAATTATGCCTATGAGGCGGTTATCATCCGCGAGTTCGGACGCTTTGCCCTACAGGGAAGTGTCTATAAAAGTAAAAAACCCATTTACTGGTGCGCCTCCTGCAAGACAGCCTTGGCTGAGGCGGAAGTGGAATACGAACTCGCATACTTCCCCCTCTATTTATGTCGCCTTTCCCTTGATCTCTGATTTGTCGGACGCCTATCCGGCCATAAAGGGTAAAAAGGTCTCGGTCCTCATCTGGACCACCACCCCCTGGACCATTCCGGCCAACCTGGCCCTGGCCTTTCACCCCGACTATGAGTATGTGGCTGTCGAGCAGGGAGAGGAAGTCTTTATCCTGGCCAAGGGGTTGTTGGAAAAATGCGCTCAAAAGCTTTCCTGGGCTGCACCTCATATCCTGACCAGTCTGGATCCCAAAGCCCTGGAAGGCAAAAAATGCCGGCATCCCCTTTATCCGCGGGAGTCGGTTATGATCCTGGCCGATTACGTAACCCTGGAGGATGGCACCGGGATCGTCCATACCGCACCAGGCCACGGTCAGGAAGATTATGAAAGCGGATTACGCTATCACCTGGACATCTATTCCCCGGTGGACGATGCGGGGAATTTTACTCCTGATGTCGAATTTTTTGCCGGTCAGTTTGTCTTCGAGGCCAATGATTCGGTTAAGGAACGATTGCGAGAAGTCAAGGCCCTGAAAGGGGAAGAAACCATTGAACACAGCTATCCTCATTGCTGGCGTTGTAAAAAACCGATTATCTTTCGGGCCACCGAGCAATGGTTTATCTCCATGGAAGCCAATGATCTGAGAAAAAAGGCCCTGGCCGAGATTGATCGTGTGACCTGGATGCCGGCCTGGGGCCGGGACCGGATTCGAGGCATGATGGAAAACCGCCCGGATTGGTGTCTGTCCCGCCAGCGGTCCTGGGGAGTCCCTATCCCAGCCTTTTATTGCCAGAACTGCAACAACTGGATCATTACGCAGGAGATCCTCAGTCATCTGGAGGCCCTGGTTCTGAAACAGGGAACCGATATCTGGTTTTCCTCTTCGGAAGAACAACTCCTACCCCCGGGCACCATTTGTCCCCATTGTCAGGGGACCAGGTTTCGAAAAGAAACCGACATCCTGGATGTCTGGTTCGATTCCGGGGTGAGTTACGCTGCGGTTTTGGAGGCCCGTCCCTATCTCGGTGCCCCGGCCGACCTTTATCTGGAAGGCAGTGATCAACACCGGGGTTGGTTTAACAGCTCCCTGCTGGCCGCGGTCGGGACCCGAGGTGAGGCCCCTTATGAAGCCGTACTGACCCATGGTTTTGTGGTGGACGGCCAAGGCAAGAAGGAATCCAAATCTCTGGGGAATGTCACCCATCCCGAGGAGGTCATCAAAAAATATGGGGCGGAGATCATTCGGCTTTGGGTTTCAGCCGAGGATTATCGGGACGATATCCGTATTTCCCAGAATATCCTTCAGCAACTGACCGAGGCCTATCGTCGCATCCGCAACACCTGCCGCTTCTTGCTGGGGAATATTTCCGACTTTCAATCCGCTCAGGACCAGGTACCCATAAAAGAATTGGAAGAACTGGATCGATGGGCCTTGATTCAATTGCAGAAGGTGATCACCCGGGTCAGGCGGGCCTATGAAAATTATGATTTTCATGTGGTCTATCATACCCTCTATCAATTCTGTACCAATGAATTAAGCGCCTTTTATTTGGATATTCTTAAAGACCGCCTTTATACTTCGGCCCCCAAGTCCCGGGAAAGAAGATCCGCCCAAACGGCCCTGCTGATTATCCTCAAGGCCCTGGTCCGTCTGATAGCCCCTATTCTATCTTTTACGGCCGAGGAAGTCTGGTCCTGTCTGTCCACTGACGATATAGAAGTGGAGAGTGTTCATCTGAGCCAATTTCCAGTTTATGATCCGTCCCTGGTGGATGAAGAACTGGATCAGCGGTGGAAGGTCCTTCTTGCCTTGCGGGCCGAAGTAACCAAGGCCCTGGAACAAGCCCGTAAGGCCCAGCTCATCGGCAATTCTCTGGAGGCCCGGGTGATCTTGAGCCTGCCGGATTCCTTGAAGCCGTCTATCCGGCCTTACACAGGGTTTTTGCCGACCCTTTTTATCGTCTCGCAAGTTGAAATCCATTCGGAGACCGGACCGTTGGAAGGGGCTGCCAGTTCGGAAATCCCCGGTCTGGTCATCCGGATCGAAAAGGCCCGGGGAGAAAAATGTGAACGCTGCTGGAATTTCCGGACCGAGGTGGGCAGTTTTCCGGAACATCCGACCATCTGTTCACGATGTCATCAGGCTATTAAAACCTTAGTGGAGTAATGGAGTAGTGGAAGAATGGAATAATGGTTTGGAAAAATCCAATAATCCAATACTCCATTTGAAATGGCTTGAAATAAATTCATTGAATTCAAGGCCAAATAATATTTGGATTTAACAATTGACCAAAGGATCTCTATGGGCATGAAAAAATATTGGCTTTTAGGCCTTTCCTGTCTCGGAGTGCTTATCCTGGATATAGCAACCAAGGAATATATTATCACTCAATTTCCCCTATACTATTCCAGACCGGTGATCCCCGGTCTTTTCAATCTGGTCCATATTCAAAATAATGGTATAGCTTTTGGAATCCTGGGGGGATCAGCCCCTGTCTGGAGAGATATCTTACTGCTTCTGTTCCCCATTGCAGCTATGTCCGGTATCCTGATCTTTGCCTTTTATTATCCTCAACAAAAAGCAGGCATCCTTTTGGCCTTGGGGGGGATTATTGGAGGGGCCCTGGGAAATTTGCTCGACCGCTTCCGTTTCCAGGCGGTTGTCGATTTTCTGGATATCTACTGGGGGAAATATCATTGGCCAGCCTTTAATGTGGCCGACTCGGCCATCACCCTGGGAGTCCTTTTCCTGGTATTCAGCTATATGGTTACGAAAGAGGTCTGAAGGTGTTCCCGATCCTTTTTCAACTCGGAAGTTTTTCTTTTCACAGTTACGGCCTTTTTATTGCAGTCGGTTTTCTGCTGGGTATAGGACTGGCTGTCAAAGAGACCCGTCGAAAAGGGATCCCGATTGAAAAAATCCTGGACCTTTCCTTTTATGTCATCCTTTCAGCCATCGTTGGGGCGCGACTCCTCTATGTAGTAATCAATTATCAACATTATCTTAAACACCCCTTGGACTTTTTCAAGATCTGGGAAGGAGGCCTGGTCTTTTATGGGGGATTGATCCTTTCCTTTCTGACCGGTCTTTGGTACCTACGGAAACAGAAACTGCCTTTCTGGGAAACAGCCGATCTGCTGGCCCCTTCCATCGCCATTGGCCAGGTGTTCGGCCGCCTGGGCTGCTTCGCTGCCGGTTGCTGCTTTGGACAGCCAACCAACCTGCCCTGGGGAGTCATTTTCACTCATCCCGATTCCTTGGCCCCGACCGGAATTGCACTGCACCCCACACAGCTTTATGAGGCCCTAACCGCCCTGATTATTTTTTTTATTTTATGGTTTCTTAAGAATAGGCCAGGATTCCCGGGACGGGTCCTCCTTTTTTATCTTTTTTTATACGGTCTCGGGCGTTGGGCCTTGGAATTTTTCAGGGGAGATTATCGGGGAACTCTTTTGGGGGGAGGTTGGTCCGATACGCAATATATCAGTATTTTCTTAGTCTTTTTTTCAATGATCTCAGCTTGTTATTTAAAGAACAAAAAAATCCCTCCCAGCTAAAAAAAAACTTGCTAATTTTACTTGGTTATATTAGACCTCAATTTAATAAGAAAATAGGGTTCGATCCCGCCGGTGGCGGGACTTAAATCCTTAGAATAATTTTTATGTTCCTCTGCGCCCCAGTCATTAAGCGGAAATGAGGGGTTAATAATAAAAATAATTTAATTCTAAAGAATCAAGAGGAGAAAAGATCCTAAATCACTGGAACAAGGGGGACCATTTTGGTTATCTTAGAAGAGCTAAGATACAGTAAGGATCATGCCTGGGCACGCTTGGATGACGACAACCGTATCACCATCGGAATCAGCGATTATGCCCAGGAAGATCTGGGAGAAATTTCCGGGATTACCCTTCCTGAAGAAGGGGAGGAAGTGGTCAAAGACGAATCTTTTGGTTCATTAGAATCTCAAGATGGAGGGATTGATCTCTTTTCTCCTTTGAGCGGGGAAATTGTCGAAATCAACCATGAACTTCCGGACTCCCCGGAAATCATCAATGAAGACCCCTATCAAGACGGTTGGATCATTCGAATCGATGTCACGTCCACGACGGAATATTATGAACTGCTGACAGCCGAAGAATATGATGAATACCTTAAGGAGATTATCGGAGAGGAGCCGATAGAGGAGGAGGAAGAGGAAGAATAATATTTTTTTGCGCCCACCAGGGAATCATGAAACCCGGTGTTGTCTTTTTGGAACCCATCCTCTTTCGGGAACTCTATCCGGTTATTCAAAAGGAGACTTCCGCCAATCAATAATATCAGCATCCCTTCCTTTCTTCCTTAGGGCTTCATTCTTTGGGCATCAAAGGAGAGAAAATAAAAGTTTATAAAGAAAAGGAATCGCATGAGTTCGATGATTAATCAAAACGAAATATTTTCCATGGTTTGGAATGCCGGACCAATGGTCAAACTGGTCCTTTTTTTGCTTTTATCCTTTTCCATCATCTCCTGGTCGATCATTTTTATGAAATACCGGATTATCCACAGGGCTAGAAAGGAGACCAACCTCTTTCAGGAGATTTTCTGGAAAAGTAAAAGTCTGGCCGTGGCCTACATGGAATCCAAAAACCTTCACTACAGTCCCGTGGCTGAGGTTTTTCGAGTCGGTTATCAAGAATTGGGAAGGCTTTACAAATGCAGCAGGAAACCGAAGAGATCACCCAAAGAGAAGCACCGGATATCCTTTCCACTAGTCTGGTCCGCTTTGAAAATATCCCTCGAGCCATGCGGGCGGCCATGAATTCTCAGGTCACCCGGTTGGGATATGCCCTGACCTTCCTGGCCACTACGGGAAATACTTCTCCTTTCATCGGGCTTTTCGGCACGGTCTGGGGCATCATGAATTCCTTTCAGAGTATTGGTCTTCGAGGGGGGGCCAGTCTGGCGGTGGTCGCTCCGGGGATCTCCGAGGCCCTGATCGCCACGGCCACCGGTCTGGCGGCCGCCATCCCAGCGGTGATCGGCTATAACTATTTTTCCAATCAGGTTCGTGTTCTGGAATCGGAGATGAATAACTTTTAGTTCCGATTTTTTGAACATTATCGAGAGGGACCAGTTTAAAAAGGCAGGCCTAAAAAAATAAGGGGCAGCATTATGGATGTCGGCGGCGGCGATAGAAAATTAATGTCGGAGATCAATGTAACGCCTCTGGTGGACGTTATGCTGGTCCTGCTGATCATCTTTATGGTAACGGCGCCGATGATGATGCAGGGCATGGATGTCCAACTCCCCCAAACCCAAGCCAAAGCCATCCCCTCTCAGGATGAACGGCTGGTCATCACGCTGAACAAAAAACAGGAAATCTTTATCAATGAATACCGGGTCAGTCGCGAGGAACTGCAGGAAAAATTAAAGATTCTTTATCAAAATAAAAAAGAGGGGGAGGTCTTTTTGCGGGCCGACCGATCCCTTCCCTACGGTTTTGTCGTTCAAATCATGAGCGACATTAAGAATTCAGGCATTGAGAAACTGGGCATGGTAACCGAGCCAACTGAAGAAAAGAAATGACCGTCAAGACGTTTTCTTCCTGGAATAGACCTTCCTGGGAAAAACAATGGATGAAGATGATTTCCATTTCTCTTGGCCTTCACCTTTTCGCCCTGGCCATCTTCCTGAATATTTTTCCAGGAGGGGGGGGCACAGCCAAAAAAATAGAGCCGTCCTATATTGTTAATTTGGTCTCCTTGCCCGGCAGTGGACCGATCGGCAGTATTCAAAAATCAGAACAACCCATCGTAGCCCCTTCTCCGCCTTTCTCCCGGGAAGAATCCAAACCCGTCTCCATCCCCAAGCCGGTTCAGGAAAAACCTCTTAAGGTTGAAGACCGGTCAAAGACTTTAGATCAGGCCATGGAACAATTGAAGAAAAAGGTCCAACAGGAAAAATCCCTGGGAAAGACCTTAGGCCGGCTGGAAGACAAGGTCAAAAATGAACAAACGCTGGAAAGGGCTTTGACTCAACTCGAAAAGAAAAAACAGTCGGCTTCCCCGGCCGGGCAAGGGGCAGGGCCCGGCGGTCCAGGGAACGTCTCTTCTTACGGTCAAGGGTTGCAGGATGGTCTGGGGATTCAATTGCAGTTATATCATGCCTCTTTGCTGAGTCGGATTAAAAAAAATTGGGTTTTACCTGAAGGGCTAATAAAAAGGAAAGACATCTCAGCCGTTGTCATCCTTAACATCAACCGAAATGGCCGCATCGAAAATTATCGGTTCGAACGGAAATCCGGGATAGAGGCCTTTGACCAGGAAGTTCTTAGGACTTTAAAAAAATCCGATCCCTTGCCAGCCTTGCCCGAAGGCTATCCTAAAAACAGTTATGATTTTGGTTTAACCTTTTACTCCAAAGATCTGTCTGGAAATTAAATGTGCAAATCAATCCTGAAATTCTCCCTGATATTTGCCCTGACGGCCATATCCGGCCTTGGCTTTTTGGTTGTCCCTTATGCCCATTCTGACCGGGTTTATCTCAACATCGATTCTCCCACTGCAAAAAAAATCCCGATTGTCATTCCGGATTTTAAAAATCAAGGGGCTTTGGATGCCGCCTTGGGAAATGCAACTGCATCCCTCTTGATGCGGGATCTTGTTTTTACAGGCTATTTTCAAACAATCGATCCCAAGGGATTTCTGGGACGCCCCGACGAACCAGGATCCATAGATTTCAATGCCTGGACTTTGACCGGTGCCGATTTATTGGTTAAAGGAACTTATTACCTATCAGGGGCTCAACTCAAGCTGGAAATGAGGCTGTATGACCTCCTGCAGGGCAAGTCTATATTGGGAAAAGAATATCAGGTTTCATCCAGGGATTACCCGTTGGCGATCCATCGTTTTGCCGACGAGATCCTGTTCCTGCTGACCGGAGAACATGGCCCGTTCCAAACAAAGATCGCCTTTATCTCCACCACAACCGGGAAAAAAGAAATCTATTCCGCAGATTTTGACGGAAGTAATTCCCAACGTTTAACCAATCACAATTCCATCACCCTGACCCCCCGCTGGTCTCCTCGAGGCGACGAGATTGCCTACACCTCCTACAAGGACGGAACCCCGGTCGTATATCTGCTTCATCTCCCAGGGCTGCAATCCAGCAGGATATCGAGCCATCCCGGGGTCAATATCACCCCTGCCTGGTATCCGGACGGAGAATCTTTAGCCGTTGCCTTGAATTATCAAGGTACTTCCCAAATCCTTCACCTGAATCGTAATGGGACCTCTATCCGAAAATTAACTCAAAGCTGGGGCATAGAAGTCTCCCCGAGCTGGTCTCCGGATGGGAAACAAATGGCTTTTGTCTCCAACCGCTCCGGGAGCCCACAGATTTATATTTTGAATGTCGCTACACTTGAAGTAAGGCGGCTAACATTTCAAGGCAATTATAACGTCGGCCCGGTATGGTCCCCCAAAGGTAATCTGATCGCCTATGCTGGTAGGGTTGGAAGTCAATTCCAGATTTTTACTATTTCTCCTTCCGGCGGTGACCCCCAACGGCTGACCGCTTCGGGAAACAACGAGTCCCCAGACTTCTCTCCGGATGGCGGGATGATCATTTTCAGTTCCAACAGGCACGGCAAGTCGGCTATTTATGTCATGAATACCAATGGAGCCAATCAAAAGCGGATCACTTATTTGTCCGGAGAACAAACCAGCCCTTCCTGGTGTCCCAGAAAATTGGGTGAATAGGACTATCTTTTTTTAACATTTTTAAACTTTTTAACTATAATTTCTTCCTAAAATGAGATACAATCAGTTAATTTTTATTCCAAAAGGAGGATGGCACTGTGAAGGCAAAACAAACCGGTTTTTGGGCATTGATCTTGGTGTTTTTTATTTCCAGTCTTTTTCTTTATTCTTGCAGTAAAAAGGCGGTCAAAAGCGAAGGGATTGTTTCCCAGCCCCCCACCGCCGTGGAGGATGAGGCGGAAAAGGCCAAGAAACGGGTACGTATTAAAGAACAGGAACTTTCCGAACAGGAGTTGAGGGAAAGAGCCCTGAGAGAAGAAGAGGCTAAGCGTTTGCAGGCAGCCTCTGATAAGGCCCATTTTGAATCCGAGGATATCTATTTTGAATTTGATCAGTATATCTTATCGGATACGGCCAAACAAAATTTAAATAAAAAAGCCCAGTGGTTAAAAGACTTCCCGGCGGCCAAGGCATTGATCGAAGGCCATTGTGACGAAAGGGGAAGCGCCGAATATAACCTGGCCCTGGGGCAGAAAAGGGCCGATGCGGCCATGCAGTACTTGGTGTCCCTGGGGATCAGCGCCAACCGATTGTCAACCATCAGTTTCGGCAAGGAAAAACCTATAGACCTAGGGCACACAGAAGCCGCTTGGGCTAAAAATCGCCGGGCTCATTTTGTATTAAAATAAAATGTTTTTTCGTATCTAACTCTTATGCCCGTCTGAAGTTGGGGCCATGAAACATGATAATGAATCGAAGGATTCAAAGGGCCTAGGGGTCAGGGATTCGAGTGAAAGTCTTGGAAATTAAAACCCCCTTGAATCCTCGAATACTTGACCCTATTGTCGTTGGAAAGGGAGGTTTAAGCGTGAAGTTTCTATATCGGCTGATGTGGATTGGTTTTCTTTTCATGATTCTGGCCGGTTGTGCCACCAGGGAAGATATTATTATCCTGGCCAACAGGACCTCTTCTTTGGAACGGAATCTGTATCAATTTAGAGATTCGAATGAAGAAACAACAACCAAGCTTTCCCGACGCATAGAACAAACCGAAAAAAAAACGGATTCCCAGTTGCAACCAGTCCTCCAAAATCAAGCCGATTCCACGATTCAGTTTGAATCCCTCAAAGCGCAGATCCAGATCCTTCAGGGCCGTATCGAAGCCCTTGAACACAGCCAAAAAAAGGAGCAGGCGCAGCTAAGCGAATCTCTGCCCAAGGATCTGAAAGACCTCCAAGACCGACTGCAACGTCTGGAAAAAATGCCGCCGCCTCTTCCTCCTCCTCCAACCCCCCCGGTACCGCCCACCGAACCGGGGTCTAAACCGGAAAAGGCCAAAGAAATAACCCGAGATTCCAAAGAGGATCAAAAGGAAGTTAAAGAGCCGGTTAAAGAAAAAGAGAAGGCCAAGACAACGCCGGAAGAAATCTACGAGGAAGCCGCGGCCTTATTAAAAAAACAGGCCTATGAAGGAGCCCAAAAAAAATATGAAGACTATTTAAAAAAAGCTCCAAAAGGCAAAAAGGTTGAAGAATCCCGATTCGGGTTGGCCGAATCTCTTTACGGGAGTAAAGAGTACGAAGAGGCCATTCTGGCCTATCAAAAATTAATCAAGTCCTATCCTAAAAGTAAGTTTATTTCTGAAGCCCTGTATAAGCAGGCCCTGTCTTTCATCGCTTTGAAGGATACCGGCAGTGCCCGGCTCCTTCTGGAGAAAATCATCAAGGAATTCCCCAAATCCGGTCGGGCCAAGCTGGCACAGAAAAAATTAAAATCCATATAACGGGCCCTATTAAACCCGCCTAATAGTGATAAATCATTTTGTGAGATATAATGATTTAACTGAGAAATGTTGTAGTTGGGAGACATGAGCTGGATAGTTAACATAATTCATTTTGACATCAATCTTAAAAGGAAACATCCCTCGTTATTAGTGCAAGAGTTTAGTTATTAATTAAAGATCATCTCTAATCTAAAAAGAGTTGGCGATTCCAGGAGGCTTCGAAGGTTCGAGGATTAATCTAACCTTTTGAATCCTTGATTCCTTTCTACCAACTAAATGGCAAGAAGAACCTCATTATTCAAGATTTGACCCGGAGATGACCCAAAGCGACTACTCTACTCTTGAGAAAAACCCTACATTGGAGACCCCATGAGTTGGAAAAAAGAAACTGAATCTTCTCTTAAAGGCCATTTCCTCATTGCCATGCCCAGTCTGTTAGACCCGAATTTTTTTCAATCCGTAATCTGCATATGTGAACATTCCCTCGAAGGAGCCTTGGGATTGGTCATAAACCGGATTTTACCTGATTTGACCTGCGGGACGGTTTTTCAGGAACTTGGGCTGGAATCCAGTCCTGATATGGATTCCAGTCCAGTCTACTTAGGCGGCCCGGTGCATAAAGGACAGATCTTCATACTCCATGGGCTACCTTTTAAATGGGAGGGCTTCCACCCGGTAACTCCTTCACTGGCCTTGAGCAACTCCAAAGACATCCTAGAATCCCTCTCCCGAGGGAAAGGACCAGGTCAGTTTATTTTCGCTTTGGGTTGCGCTGGCTGGGGACCAGGACAGTTAGAATCGGAAATCATGGCTAATGCCTGGCTGACCAGCCCGGTGAATGAAACTATCCTTTTTAAGACCCAGGCGGAAAACCGTTGGGAACAGTCTGCTAAACTACTTGGCATCGACATCAGCCTGCTGGGTGAAACCGTCGGACATGCTTAATGAAATATTGACGGGCGACGAGAGAAACAAAAAAATGGAAATCCAGAATCCAGAATAAGGAAAAATCCTTTAAGAGATTTAAAATGATTCATTCTAGCTTCTGACTCCTGACTTCTGAATTCTAAACATTGTAAAAAAGCAAAACGAGAGAAATTACTAAACTTTCATTTTGAGATAGGTGGTTAATGGCCGAGATTAAAAGCACCTTGGATCTAATCATGGAAAAGACCAAGGGCTTAACCATGAGTCCGCAAGAAAAAGAAGGGATCCGTCGGGAGGAATGGCTGAAAAAAGCTAAAGGTTTGATTCAAAAATTTTTGGACGATCGGGTGGATATGGATAAGCTCAAGAGCGAACTTTTAAGCAAGGAATACCCTTCGAAATGGGAAAAATTTTTAAAATGGGAATTAATCAATGGGTTGGAACCTGAAGGGGATAACGAAAAAAGATTTCAATTAATCAACGAACTCCTGAAAATATCAGGCAAGCCCTATATGAAAATTCTGGAGGCATTCAACCAAAAAGTGAACGAGGGGAAGGACCGCCAGGCAGATCTTTTGAAAAAGGATTTGTCAGTTCAAGGGATTTCAGGCCCGGCAGTTATTCCCAATGTGGACCGCGATCCCGCCTGGAAGAGTTTTTATGGTCAGGAAAAACAGGTCTGTAAAGAAAAACTGGTTGGTCTTTAATAAAAGCGGTTGATTATTAAGGGTCTCATAATAATCTTGATATGAAGCGGATGGGCTTGCCTAACATAGGACCTGGGGTCTTTTGGGGGGGGGTTGTCCACCCTGAATCTGGGGGCTTCTTTGCCGGGCCAATTATTTAACTAAATCAGAAGCAGGCCTTCACCTGAGCTGGAAACGGGCTAGGGTGTATGTCCTGCCTCGAATCAAACTTTGCTGGACGGGCCGGGATAGGGCGCGATATGTTACCCTTTGGACAACCCCCCCAAAAAGACCCCAGGTCCTATTATGTTGATATTATTTTGAGAGCCTTAATAATTCAAAATCGGGATGGCTTTGTAAAAAGGTCCAGAGGCGAGGCGCACAAGCCCTGAGGAGTGAGGCGTACTTATTCGTACGCTGCAATAAGCCTGCCCCGGCGAAAGCCGGGAAAGGGCGCTGTGCAACAAAGTAGATGGCCTTTTTACGAAGCCATCAGAGGTAATCGAACCAGCTGCTTTCTATCATCCGGAAATTGGCCTCCACGGCCTTTTTCCCTTTGATCACTTCTCCATGCCCGCTGAGTAAATACTCGATATCCAGAACGGCGATTTGTAGAATGCTTTCTTTTAAAAGACCCCCGTTTCCTCCCGGAAGATCAACCCGTCCTATGCCCTGGCTGAAAATCAAATCCCCGGTAAATAAGGCCTTGTGCTCTGGCCAGTAGAGACAGATGGAACCCGGTGAGTGCCCGGGGGTTGTCATCACCTGGAAACTCAGGTCCCCTATGTTTAATTCTCCATCCTGCAAGAAGAAATCAGGTTCAAAACCAGTCCCTGCCTCTTGGCCATAACGGCCGAACCATTGTTTGATAAACTCAAACTCGGCCAGGCTCATAGTCAATAAGGTGGGTTTTCTGAAAAGAACCGCCGCTTCCAGATGATCCGGATGAGCGTGGGTGATGATAATCAGATCTATCTGATCGGGTGTAAGGTTTAAACCCCAAAGACCGGACCGGACATGATCAAAAAGATGGATGTGTCCCGGATCGATAAGAATCGTTTTTGATCCTTTGATCAGATAAGTGTTGCAATTATTGTCTTGGGGATTGCGCCAGATAAAGGCATAGAGGTTATCAGCAATTTTCATCAAGAAATTCCTCGATTAAAACAGTTCCATCTGCTCTTGTGAAGTTTTCTTCTTCTTTCTCTGGATGGCAGGAGGGGGGAAGGAGGAAGGTCCGAAAACGCAGGTGCCGGTATGTTGGGTTCAATCTCCTTGGAGGGATGAATCTCCTCGTGAGTTTGCCCAGGAGTATCTTCCAGGGTAATTTTTGCTTTTGATTGATCTTTCGGCGGCAAATGAGTGGAAATTTCCTTGTTTTTTCCTTTCACGAAGAAAGGAGCTAAGGGTTTCTGCCCGTTGTCTGATTTTTATCAGACGGGAAGAAGACGTCAGGCTTATCCCCGGTTCGAGGGCCTTAAAAACTTTTTCGGAAGAAAAAAAATCCTCCTGAAATAATCTGAACAAATCCGGCCAGAACCGACGATGGTCCAAGGGGTATAATAATTCTATTTTCCGGTTTGTTCCGGTCCCATGCTCGACTTGAAAGAATTTCCCCTGGCTTTCCAACCTCAGGGGTGATTTTATGGCTGTTGACTTTTCTTCCTCGGAAAGCCGGATATAAAGGGGCTGGAAGAGATAGCATTTGAGCAGTTCAATCCCTAAATCGGTCTGCTCCTCCAAGGGCAACAAGGACCACTTTCCTTTCACCGGTTCCTCTCCGGCGATCAGAAAAAATTCCAACCACAGGGCTAAATGCAAAGGGACAGAATAGGGCCGCTCAAAAAGGTTCCCTTTTCCCAAAGTAGACAGGCTTGAGGCCAGGATCAGAAAAAAGATCGGCCCACTCCTTTAAGGACTGTTCCTTGAGATCGGGTCTTCGTTCATCTCAGAAATTGCTCCAGGGCCTCCTGATAATGAAGGGGAGAATAGCCTGTGGCCAGGGTCAAATAGCGGGTATCCAGGACCGAATAGGCTGGCCGGGGCGCCGGGCGGTCAAGGTCCTGACAACTGATGGGAAGAACTTTCTTGATTCAATCCTTTGATTTTTAATATGGCCTTACCGAAATCAAACCAACTGATCCCTCCATCGGTCTGATCCGTCAGGTGATAAACCCCGAAATTATCTGACTCGATGATCTGCAGAATCCCTTGAGAGAGATTGACGCTCCAGGTCGGGGACATAACCTGATCACAGACTATCTTTAAAGGCCCGCCTTGTTCGGCCTTGTTAATGATGGTCTGTACGAAATTGCTGCCGTGTTTTCCATACAGGGAACTGGTCCGGATGATATAATAGCGGTTCAGCAGTCGGTCTATAAAAAATTCCCCGGCTTGTTTGGAGGCCCCATAGACACTAATCGGATTGGGGATGTCCCAGGGTTGATAGGGTCGGCGAATCTGACCGTCAAAAACATAGTCGGTACTTATATGACAAAGTATCACCTTGAATTTTTGGCAAGCCAGGGCCAAATACTGGACCCCCAGGGCATTGACCCGAAAGGCCTCTTCCCAATTCTTTTCCGCCTGATCCACTGCCGTATAGCCGGCACAGTTGATCACCACTTCCGGTTGAAGGGTTTCTATCGTTTTGAAGACCTCTTCTTTTCGGGTGATATCGAGGTCGTCAATAGAAAGGGGGATCACTTCATGTTCAGCCTGCAGGATAGGGACCAGGTCTTTGGACAGTAAACCAGGATAACCGGTGACCAGGACCTTCATGACTTGCTCCAGAAGCCCTTGGTTTCCTGTTGCAGTCTTTCTTTGAGGGGCTTCCACCATTCGACATGATCCTGATACCATTGGACGGTCCGGGAGAGGCCTTCCGAAAATCGTACCCCAGGTTGCCAGCCGATCTCTCTTTTGATCTTGTCATTACTCAAAGCATAACGTAAATCATGACCAGGGCGGTCAGTGACAAAATGAAGGTTTTCATCTCCTTTTTTCAAAAAAGACAGGCATTGGTGGGCCACATTGATATTCGTTTTTTCGGATTCTCCCCCAACGTTATAGGCCTCACCGATCTTCCCCTTGGTCAGGACCTGATCAATAGCTTGACAGGCATCCTCCACAAAAAGCCAATCGCGGATATTTTCTCCCCGTCCATAGATCGGGATGGGTTTATTCTTCCAAAAGATTGGTGATCATCAATGGAATAAACTTTTCAGGGAATTGATAAGGGCCGTAATTGTTGGATGGGCGGACAATCAGCCCCGGAAAACCATAGGTTTCGAAATAGGCCCGAACTAAAAGATCGGCCCCGGCTTTACTGGCCGAATAAGGGGAGTTGGGTTGAAAGGCTGTCTCTTCAGTGAAAATCCCTTTTAGTCCGAGGGTGCCATAGACCTCATCGGTGGAGATATGGAGGAATCGGAACTCTGGATTTTCGGCCAAAGTGACGTGCCAATATTGTTTAAAGAATTCCAATAAAGTGTGTGTACCAAGGACATTGGTTTGGATGAACTCTTTAGATCCCAAGATGGAACGATCCACATGAGACTCAGCGGCAAAATGAACCACCGACTGAATAGGATAGTCTTGAGATAGCCGAAAAAGTAAAGCCTCATCCAATATGTCACCTTGAATAAATCGGTAACGGGGGTCGGAAGAAATGTCTTGGAGGTTTTCGGGATTAGCCGAATAGGTGAGTTTGTCCAAGTTGACCAGTTGACAGGAGGGGTGGGCCTTTAAAAAATAATGGATAAAATTGGATCCGATAAATCCCATCCCGCCGGTGATTAGGATTGTCTTGTTCATACATCCTGCCTTTTACAAAAAGGCGCAAGGTCCACGGTATAAGGTTTACGGTAACCCATATTAAAGTTTGCACCTTGTACCTTGTACTTTATGCCTTGTACCTTGTCTTGTTTTTTAAACTTCAACAATCGCATTGTCCCCGATCATCAATCGAAGGGCTTTAGAATGGTTTCGTCCCTGGATTACGTGTGCTTCCCGGCCGATCAGACTATCTTCGATGCGGGCGATATTTTCCACCAGACAATGGTTCATCAATACCGAATGTTCAATCACCGAATGGATCACCCGGCTGTAAGGGCCGATGGTGGTATAAGGGCCGATAAAAGAATGGATGATCTGAGCCCCTTCTCCGATCACTACCGGCCCTCGAATAATACTGCCGACGACCTTGGCTTTTTTCTCCAGACGGACCCGACCGATGATCTGACTCTTGTCGTCGCAATTCCCGCAGATGTCACGCTTAATATAATCGTCCAGGACAGTGGTGTTGGCCGCCAGAAAATCATCTTTCTTTCCGGTATCCAGCCACCATCCCTCCAGGATATGACCTTTGACTAGGCCCTTCATATTCATGAGTTCCTGGATGGCATCCGTGATCTCCAGCTCTCCCCTGGCCGAGGGTTTTATATGGGCAATCGCCTCGTGAATCCTGGAAGAAAAGAAATAGACCCCTACTAAGGCCAGATTGGAGGGCGGATCTTCAGGTTTTTCAATCAGGCGGGTGATATGTCCTTTCTTATTCAAGACCGCCACTCCAAAGGCCTTGGGATTTTCCACCTCTTTTAAAAACAAAAAGGCGTCGAGTTTCTCTTTCAAAAATTGTTCTCTATAGCCCTTAATGCCTTCGGATAGAAGATTGTCTCCCAGATACATGACAAAAGGAGAAGTCCTTAAAAAAGGCTGAGCGGTTTTAACGGCGTGGGCCAGGCCGAGGGGTTTATCCTGGAGAATATATTGGATCTTAAGTCCCCAGCGCCCACCATTTTTCAAAAATTTTTTTACATCATCCTGGGTCTCCGGTGCTACCACCACCCCGACCTCTTTGATACCGGCTTCCATAAGGTGCTGAAAGACATAACCCAGAATAGGTTCATTGGCCACCGGGACCAATTGCTTGGCCATCGTGTACGTGATCGGCCGCAGCCGGGTCCCCTTCCCGCCGGATAGTACCAGGGCCTTCATAAGTAATCTTCCTTCTTTAGATATTTTAGTTGGTTATACCGGGATTGATCCGGAAAGTCAAGCCTCTTGGCTGAGTTCCCCGCTTCACTTTCAAACATCTCTAAGTTTTAATTGGGAAAATGTTCGCTTATTGAAAGGGGTCTCAATTACGGTTTCCCTTGCCTTCCCAATTTATTTTTGTTAAAGAGTTTTACTTATTCAAGCAAAGGAGTCTCTACATAATTCAATCTATGGTGCTCTTATGCTTTTTTTGTCCGGGTTCAGTGGCCTTAAACGAACCGCTCCTATAGTATCAAGTAGGAAAAATATAAAGGGCAACAACCCACTATGAAGTAGGGTTTCTTACCTTCTTATAAAATCATGAATCGATCATCATACCCTCCATTAAAATCTCTCAGCCAGAATTTCTTGAGAAATGAAACCCAAGCCAAAAATCTAGTTGATCGACTACCCCTGACTTCTTTAGATACGGTTGTGGAATTAGGGGCCGGCCAGGGGTCTTTGACTTTTTTATTGGCCGAAAAAGTATCCAGGGTCCTGGCTGTGGAAATCGATGCCGGTCGCTCGGCGGAATTAAAAGAAAAAGTGTTGCAGGTGGGGAAGAAAAATATAGAAGTGGCCCACGAAGATTTATTGAAGACGGATTGGAATGAATGGTTCAAGACCTTGAATGGTCCTTTCTTTATAGTCGGCAACCTTCCTTATCATATCTCCACACCCATCCTGTTTAAGGTCATCGAAAACCGACTGATCATTAAGGCCGCTTATGTGATGCTGCAAAAAGAGGTGGCCGATCGTCTTCTGGCTCAGCCAGGGACAAAAGAATATGGGGTGATGACTATCCTGATCGGCTATTATGCCCATATTCAATCCCTGCTGCAACTCAAACCAGGTTCTTTTTTCCCAAAGCCTAAAGTCTCTTCGACCTTTATTGAATTGCTTTTTCTTCAGGAGCCAACTCCAAAGATTGAAGACCAGAACCTCTTTCGGTGGATGGTTCGCTCCGCCTTTGCCCAACGGCGCAAACAGATCAAAAATGCCTTAACCGCCGATGCCCGCTTTCCTGCTTCTCTGATCTTAAAAGCACTGGATTGGAATCAAACCGATCCCCAATGCCGGGGCGAAACCTTGACCATTGCCCAATTTGTAACCCTGTCCAACACAATAGCCAACCTGTTAAAAACTCCCTGACTAAATAAGAAGACGGTGAAAAGAGACGAAGTGGACATCCTATATTACCCCTATCGTTTTTTCTTGACAGGGTTAATATAGGATGTCTCCTATTGCCTTGAACTGCAGTTCAGTCGCAAATCGAAGAGCGGCTTACCTGACCGGTATGTGCCGTTCTGTTGGGAGGGGCTGGTCATCTGGGTCGCCTCCTACCAGATTAGGTTCCGAGGGGCGTGTTTTTCCGCTTAATGCAGTATTCTTCAGAATTTAAAACACCATCGAATGAATAGACTCGATCGATTGCAGCCCGGACAAACTCTTGTATTTCGCTTTCGACTTCTGTTTGCGGCAAGAAGGGCGTTCCATTGCGACTCGAACCGAGAAGCCTGTTCACCCAGGCCCGGGACTGCCGGGCGATTTTGCCCAACACACGAATCAATGTGTCCACATCCTCTTCGCTGTTCTCGATGCCCAGGCTCACGCGGACGAGGCCGGGCAGGGTGACGCTGGCGAATCGAGGGGACAGGATCAGGCCCTGGCCAGCTATGCCCGTACGCAGTGGATGAATCTTGAGCAGGTCGCTTGATCAACAGATGAGCGCACATGGCAACCGTATCGCACACCGATCCCGCCCTGCTCGGCCAGTTCTTTGGCCACCCGGTTGGGCATGATGTCTTTCAGGCCAAAGACAATGACGCCGCCTTTTTGGGCGAACCTGGGCGAGTCCGGGTCTTGTATCCCGTAAATCTTGAGGCCCGGTATTTGCGCCAGGCCGCGCAATGCCCGCCCGGTCAAAGCCTGTTCTTCCTCTTGGATCACGTCCAGGCCGATCCGCTGCAAAAGCACAAGCGCCTTGCCCAACGCGGCGATGCCCCCCACGTTTTCCTCGCCGGACGATTGGATCAGCTCCAGTTCGGCGGGGCTAAAATTAAGCAGCCCCTTTCTAACCACCAACACGCCGCTGCCGAATGGCGCGTACACCTTATGGGCAGAGAAGGCGAGATAGTCAATCCCGCATTCTTCCATCTCGACCTTGCGGTGGGCGACCAACTGCGCCGCATCCACCAGCAAGCGCGCCCCATAGCGGTGAACGATTCGACTGATCTCCGCCAGATCGTTGAATACGCCGAGGACATTCGAAGCGCCGCTCACAGCCACAAGCTTGATGCGCTTCTTTCCGTGCTGACCCTTCTGGTTGTATGCGCGCAAGAGCGTCTCCAGCTCGTTCAAATCCACAAAGCCTTCAGCGTCCACCGGCAGCCGGATCAGCGAAAAGCCGGGAACCATGCGCCACGGCAGCTCGTTCGAGTTGTGTTCGAGGAGCGTGTTGAGCACGACCGGTTCGATCGCCTCGTGCTTCGAGATTCATTGTGATCGCAAACTTTCGGCCGCCAGGTTGATGGCTTCAGTGGTGTTGGAAGTAAAGATCACATCATAGGCTGCCAAAGGCGCACCCAGGACACTCGGCGCAGATGGACTTGACCTCATGAATGATCTCTTGCTGCACTTGCCTGGGCTGGCGCCATGTCTGGCAGACCGCGTCCCATATCGGCGTGAATGTGGGAGTGCTGGCGCCGTTGTCCAGGTTGATATAGGGCCTGGCGCCTTCCACCGTTGGGACACGAACACCGCGACCGATCAGGGTCTGCCTGAGTTCATCCAACAGTTCCCGCCCGGAGTATTTCTCCAGTTCGTCGTGGTACAGAATTTCAGCGGCCGTCCACCTCTGTCGGCTGTGTCATCGCCATTATCTTGGAAAGCGTCATTTCCGAAATGCCGGATCAGCCGCAGGCCCTTGGCAAACGCGATGACGTTGACGATCGCGGGCGTGCCGGCCTCGAATTTGTCCGGCGCATTGGCCCAGATGACCCAACCGGGGGAGACAAGCCTGGCCGTCCCTCCACCGGTCTGG
This sequence comes from uncultured delta proteobacterium, assembly GCA_963802945.1. Classification (GTDB taxonomy): domain Bacteria; phylum Desulfobacterota; class RBG-13-43-22; order RBG-13-43-22; family RBG-13-43-22; genus RBG-13-43-22. The sequence continues at coordinate 100,879 of CAWDKY010000017.1, read as the reverse complement.
AAAGGAGTGCCTCTGGGCAACGCCTTGCTTTCGACAGCCAACGCCCTTACACCCAGCGGCAGGCCGATGTCCTGGCTCGACACGCTTTGATAACTTCCAGGCTCAAGTTGTGCCTTGAGCACCTCTGCCCTTCTGGGGGTGCAAAAGATGACCACGTATTTGTCTTTGTTCAGCCCCAGGTATTCCAGGACAATGTCCCTGGCCTGCTCGAATAAATGCGTGGACACCATCGAGTTGTGCCCGCTGCCCCGGTGGACATTGGAATAAGTCTCCAGTGCCGCATGCACTCCTCGCTCTAGCTCTGCCAACGCTTCGGTCTGGCGCGATAGTGAATACCCTTTCGAAATCATGACAAGTGGTCTATCCAAGACTAACAAGATTTTTTCCGTTCTTGGCTGACCGGCGTGGATCTCCACGCCGGTCAGCCAACGATTGACGTGCGAAACCAGACGATCCGGGAACAATCGGAGAATAAACCTAGCCCGCTATATCATCCAGGTTTCTTTCTCGCAGGAAGGTAAGCCCTATCTCCCGGAAAGGTCTTAAGTCATCTATCGATCCAAGGACAACCGGCCGAAAAATATTCGACGCCTTAGATTGGTTGGCGGCTATGACCCCCTCATATACCCGACCATAGCGAGTCCCGCCGTTGGCGGGATTCGCTATTACGTCTTCTTTAGTAACATCTCTCGTGGTTTTCGTCAAAAAAAAAATGTGGATGGTCTCATTCCCTGTGTCCTGGGACCTGTCGAGAGCCTCCAGGTCGAACGACCAGATGAAAGCAAAAATCCAACTGGAAATAGGTATGGTTGATTCAAAAAATTGGAGCCTGTCCCTGACTTGATCCGGGAAGGGCGACCCTCTACCCTGCCCCAAGGCCAGGGACGATGCGGATTAGGCCCACTATTTTCTGTCGAAATATTGTAACTAAGATGACCTTAACACTTACCGACTTTTTTCTTGACTCTTGGCCGTCTCTTGCTATATTAAACCGATTAAATCGAGAGGAGTCTTAGGCGTCATGGAAAAGAAAGATAACCGGCACCTCAGGTTTTTGATCATTTCCATCTTGTCCGTAGCTTTCTTCAGCCAAGGGTGTAGCAGTAGCAGCCCCTATCTGCGAAATCGGGTCAATGACGCCTTGGATATCATGGACATAGGAATAACGGTGACGCCTGCGTTGAAGCCGCAGTTTGCCGCCTTTTTTGACTTTTCCTCTTTAACCCCCTTCGGATACGCCGACGTTAAGGGCAAATACCTTGGGCTGGGAAATCGCCAATTTGGATGGCTGGATTATGAATTTCAGGCCTGGGGCCTCTTGGCCTGGGGCCAGAGGAAGTCCGGGGCGGGCAAGTTCAATCCCGCTGATCCTCATCAGGCACGCAGCAATCAAAAAAACATCACGGAACGGCAAAAATACGATGTTGGCTTTGTCGGCGCCCTCATGGGTAAGAACCCGCCTCCCGAGTTGTGGTTCATGGAATGCGGTCCCCGGATTCTCCACCTGGGCTGGATTGGGTTCACAGAGACCACCCGTTGGTTCGATATTATTGATTTCCTTTTAGGTTGGACCACATTGGACCTTCTGCGGGATGACCTGGAGAAATAAAAAAGAGAGGGATATGGAGCATCATCAAGCAGGAGAATCTGGGTATCTGCCCCACGTGCAGTCAGGTCGTCCCTGTCCGGCATAAGATCAGTAACGGCAAGGTCTACCTCGAGAAGCAGTGCCAGAAATGCGGCGTTTCTGCCTCCCTCGTCTCCTCGAACGCAACCCACTATCAGGAGAAACGCGACCTGCTGGGGTATACGGCGAATCCGGGCTTCTGCGGCTTGAATTGCGACAGACTGCAACCACGGTAAACCTCCGACCCTCGTCTTTCTCGACGTGACCAATCGCTGCAACATGAATTGCCCCATCTGCCTGGCCAACATCCCGGCCATGGGATTCCAATTTAATCCGCCGATGGAATACTTTACAAAAATATTTCAAAAGCTCACCCTCATGAATCCTCGACCCAAGATCCAGCTCTTCGGGGGGGAACCGACCGTTCGTAACGACTTGATTGAGATCATTGAGCTGGCCGCCTCCTACGGCTTGCATGCGCGTGTAGTGACCAATGGAATACGCCTCGCGGACGCCGAGTACTGCCAGAAGCTTCTGGCAACAGGCACCCAGCTCATGTTCGCCTTCGACGGGCGCAATCCCGAGATATACAACAAGATTCGCAAAACCCCGCGGGCCTATGAAAACAAACTCCAGGCCCTGGAAAACATCCGGAAATATCATCAATACAAGATCACGATCATGTGTTCGCGGGTCTGGGCGTAAACGATAAGGACATGGCCGATTTGATCCGGATGTGTTACGAAGGGCAGGATTATATCGCGGCCCTTGACTTGATCCCGCTGACCGAAACCTGGGGCCCGGAACCGGTGGAAGCCGAAGACACAACGATCGAGGACGTGGAACGGATGATCGCTGACGCCGTGCCTGGTACAGAATTCATTGCTTCGGCGGTCCTGTACCGATTGCCTAACCTGACGGCGACCTTCGATTTAGGGCGGCTCACCTTCGGCGGGGCGCATCCGAACTGCGAGTCCGCCACCCTCTTGATAGCGGACGGTCAGGCTTACCATCCCCTCTCCCGTTACCTGAAGATGCCCTTGTCCGAGATGGTGCGCCTCATGATCGAAGCGGACCGGTTGTTGGGAAAAAAACTGGAACATAGCCTGATGGCCCGATGGTTCGGCCGACGCGGCCGGCAATGGGTGGCGGGACGCGCAGTGCTGGGGCTGTTTAACCGGACCATCCGCTTCAAGGAGGTTTTTGGCAACCAGGTAGTCCTGAAGGTGGCTTTGATCCTTTGGGGCCTCCTGAGGGGAGTTAAGTTGAAGGATCTGCTGCGGCGCCACACCCAGTGCCACAATATCCTGCGGATCATGGTGCTGCCCTTTGAGGAGACCGCCAACCTGGAAAGCGAGCGTTTGAAGGATTGCCCCGCGTCCTTTGCCTACGAGCACCCCTTGACCCGGGAAATCAGGTTCATGCCGGTGTGCGCCTGGCCGGTCTTCAAGAACCAATTCCTGCGTGAAACGGCCCAGCATTACGCCTCCCCTTCGCCGCAAGAATGAGCCTGCTCCGCTCATACTTTAAGCAAGGCAACCGGTCTTCGCCCATAGAGAGAGGTGGAATGGAGTTTCCTCAATTCGAATAAGAATAAAGGAAAAAGGAGGGGAACGGTCTGTTTGTTCAATGGGGGGGAAGTATACTCGGGAAAAGATTTGCCTATTGGTGGTGTTTAATCCGCGAGCGGTTTGCACAAAGCCTCATCCCGGTGCTCTTTTTCTATCTGGCGGCCGCGACTGTCGTGCTGGCGACGGGTTTGGATACGGGGTTCTCTGGACGGCCGTCCGGTTTCCTGGAACTCGCCTTCCTTGGGCTGCTCCTTGTTTCAGCGGGATTCGTACTGATCATCTCGCTCGTTGAACTGGTCTCTTGTTTTTTCCCCCGACCATACCTTTCACAGAACAGCTACCTCTTTCTGCAGTTACATGCCAGCCACCTCTTGCACCCCCTGAAGACCTCGATCGTCCTTGGCCTGGCGGCCTTATGCCTTTACACCCGCAGCCGAGCCGGCGGGGTGCTCTGGGCCGGCCTGCTTGCGCTTCATGACTCCAAACCATATTGATCTTAAGGCACGCCCAGCAAGATTCCCTGGCAAACGGATCGACGGGCCTCGACGCCGGGAGCATCTGGTCTTTTTTTAACCTGATGGTGGGCGAGGATATGTTGACCCTGATCTCGGGAGTCAAGACACTGCACCCCCGCCAGATGCTCACCCTGCCGAATGACACGTGGATCATCGATGTGCGCACCCGCTCGGAATCCCACTGGAACTGGCTGCAGGGGGCTGAGAACTACCCGTTGGGGAAAGGGGTTGTCGAAGCCAGCCTGACGAAGCCGAAGAATCAGCCGGTGCTGGTCTTGTGCCTTTCCGGGCAGCGCTTTCTTGATCGCGGTCATGTTACCAAAGATGGGCTTCAGCAACGTTTACCATCTGAAAGGGGGGTTTGCTCTAAATGATTTTCCTCGGAATGGATGAATGCGGGAACGGCCCATTTTCTTTTATCAGGTCCCATCCCGAATCTGGGAAACGCCCTGTCGAGCGAAAATGGATCAGCACTGCGTATCTGATCCTTCAAGGCCTCATCCTGATCCTGGCACCCCTGGAGGGCGCCATGAGGAAGCGACCCGTGGCCGGGTCGCAGAAGGTCCTTGGCCTTTCCATTCTTCTCGCTGGCCTGATCCTGACATTCTTCAGCTTCCGGGCCTTGGGGAGGAATTTTCGCATCCATGCCCAGCCCAGGGTGGAGGGATCTCTCGTCACTTCCGGGGTTTACTCCAAGATCCGCCACCCCATGTATCTGGCCGGCTTCGCGATATTCGGCGGGTGGATCCTGCTCTTCGGCAGCCTGTTGAGCGTGCCCCTATGGGTGGGATTCTCCATCCTCTATGTCCTCAAGGTGGCCCAGGAAGAATATCTGTTGGCCGAACAGTTTCCGGATTATCGAGAGTACCGCCGGAAAACCTGGAGGTTTCTGCCCTATATCTATTGAGTCGTGTGCCTTCCTGCGACCGGCAGCAGGAGCCTGGATCCCTTCTGGTCTTAGGGAAGCTCCTCCGTCCGCGGGGGTTCTTTTTGCGGCGAAGACGCGGCGGTATCCGCACCCGGGTTGGGTTGGCTCTGCATTGACACGATAGGTTTTGATTCTATTGGGGGAGCTTCATTAATATTAAATTGGAACTGCCCCACAATATAGCCAGTGTATAACAAATAGCAGATAAGTGTAAGGAGATTCATATCTTTCCTTTCCTAACAATGAGATGCGATCTGCTTGCCTTGGCTCCTCCCGCCGCCGGATCGGGCGCCAAGGTTCTCCCCTCGCGGCGAAAGCCAGGGCACCGCAAAAAATCCTTCAGTAAAAAAAACCGAGGCCAATAAGGCTTCTGCACCACTGCACTAGAAGGTGTACTGCAACCGTAGGACTAGAGTCCTTCCCGAGAGAGCGGGTGCCAGGGAAAAGCCGCCTTCCCTCTCCAGCTTTTGGAGATAGTCCCCTCTCATTCTTTGATTATTTTCGTTCGCGTTGTTCACCGCGTTTACGATGTTCGCACTGTACCATCCCAGCTCAAAGGCGGTCAGGATTCCTCCCACCACGTTGTTCTTGTTAGAGAAGGATTCGACCATCCCCCAGATGAAGGACCCGTTAAGAAGAAAAGCAATGATCGCTTCGCCGTACCGTCCCGTATAAAGCTGTCCGGCCCCGGGGAGAAGACCCGATAAGACCCCCGCAGCCAGGGGGGAATCCTGGGGAAGCTCGTGAATCCGATCCAGCCCCTGGGCCATAGTTTCAGCCCTGTCATATACCCTGCTGTTCGGGTCGATCCGGCGGAATTCGGATGAGGCCTCTTCCCATCTTTCCTCCCGTATGAAGGTACGGGCGATCTGCAGCTGGGCTTCGTCAGCCAAGGACGTCTGAGGAGAACTGTCCTGGGCTTTCCTGAAGAAGGAGCGGGCCTCGGGGTACTGCCGCTTGACGGCGAAGACATTGCCTTTGATCATCAAGGCCTCGGCGATGCGTGAAGAATTGGGGTACCTTTGGATCAGATTGTCAGAGGCGGATAAGGCTTCCTCCCACTTTCCATTCCTCAGGTGCGATTGGGCGATTTTTAACATCGCCTCATCCCCCCTGACACTCTGGGGGAAAAAGAAGAGAAAACGCTTGTATTCCCGAATGGCCCCCGCATAGTCCGCTTCCTGAAAAAACTGGTCCCCCAGCACCATCTGCTTCGTTTCATCGATGGTGACGGTGCCCCACTCCTCGGCCAGTGCCTTTGCCGGCGAAAATAGCAGGAAGAAAACAAGGACGAAGATCCAGGCCAACGGCCCCGCTCGGTATCTGTTCTTACCCGGATTCAATGGTTCTCCTTAATAGTTCCGGTGTCATGATAGAAAAAAAGTATCTCAAGAACTTACTTCGTCGCTTTTACCTTTTATCGAAATCTATGTAACCCAAATATCCAGCCAGCGTTAATAGTCTAATCTATCCAGTAAATAAATTCATTCATCCATCCTGTTTATTTCACTTAAAAGGATCATATTTCCTGTCCAGCTTATTCGATATTCAGTTTCTTTTTGATAGCTCTATTGGTTTTAACCAATTCAGGAAGCCTGTCCAGAGAAAAAATAATACGCTTCTGGGCCATAAGGTCTCTGGCTGGACTTCCGAAGAGAACCTTATTAGACTCTATCACTCTTTTACTTTCTATACCTGATTGCACGAGAATGGCCACATTATCGCCGATGGTGACATGGTCAGCTATACCGACCTGGCCTCCCAGGAAGCAGTTCCTGCCTATAGTTGAACTGCCCGCGACACCGACCTGGCCTGCCAGGAATGTGTTTTCACCGATTTTTACATTGTGGGCAATCTGCACAAGGTTATCCACCTTAACGCCCTTACCGATGACCGTATTACCTATGGTTGAGCGGTCAATTGTCACACAAGCCCCGATTTCCACATCATCCTCAATAATAATTCTGCCGATCTGGGGCACTTTAAAATTCTTACCGTCTTTCTGTACATATCCAAAGCCGTCCCCACCGACAACACTGTTGTGGTGAATGATAACATTGTCGCCAATGGTAGTTTCATCATCAATTTTTACGCCAGCTTTTATAATACAATTCTTTCCAATTTTAACATTCTTTCCAATGAAAACCTGTGAATAGATAATGGTATTATCCCCGATCTCAGTGCCTTCCATAATATTGCTGAAAGGCAAAACAGTGACGTTTTTCCCGATTTTTGCAGATTTTTCAATATAAGTATTCGGATAGATTTCCTTTTTATAAGGCTTATAAGGGCTGAATAGCTCAAGAACCTTGGAAATTGCAAACTTGGGGTCATCTGCCTTTATAACCGGTTTACCTGAAGTTGCCATATCTTTTTTTATGATAATAGCCGCAACGCTTGAGTTTATGAGTAGTTCCAGGTTTCTTTTATTTTCAGCGTAAGCGATGGTATTCTCCGATTGTTCATCAAGGCCTGATACACCAATAATTTCAACCTCATTACCGACGAGCTCGCCACCGATAACAGCCGCAATCTCAGATAATTTCATAACTGGCCTCCTGTGAATTTATTATATAGTATAACAGTATTTTTGTTTTTTTGAAAAAAAATTGAATAAAGGGTAATGCAAAAAAATTTTTGTACTGCCCTTTAGGACTATTTAAATCACAATTATTCAATCAAGCAACTTCTCCTCCTTCAGAATATCCAGTTTATCTGGATATGCCTCAAGGACTTTTTTATAAAGTTCTCCCATTCTTCCCAACATGAGTATCGGCGGTAAACAGTTGTGACATTTCAAGCGCTTTCTTGATGTTAACTTCAGTCAGTAAAAGAGTTTGATAAGGCATTGCTTTTGAATGGGAAAAATATAAAAGAAGAAAAAAATATGATTAAGGAGAAAAATGATACCCGAGGCAAGGGAACGAAGGAGGGCCTCTGAGGGAAATGGGAATTTACCGGTTTGGACTTAATATTTAGAATGTGATAAGTGAAAAAGAACGGGCAGGTTAGGGGGTCAACTTTCCCGGATCATGTCCGAGAAAGGCTCCAATTTTCTGAATCAATTTGGGCCAGTTCTGATTGGGTTTGACGTTCTCATCTGATTCTTTAACACAGGGGATGAGGTTATCTTGATTTTCTTTTTGACGAAGCCCCCCTGGAAACGTTACTATAGAAGCCATAGTATCGGACCATTTGTTCACGCTGGCCAGGGATATGGGAAGCCATGGCTGCCAGCCAAACTCCGGTTGTCCATCGAAGCACTTCTGACCAGCGTTCCTCTGGGAACCAGGCCCGGATGGTCGGTATGATGAATCCCTCTAAATCAGGGAGTGATAAAGAACCCATAACCTATTAAAGGTCTCTTTATTGTCAAGGCATGAAATGGAAAGACTTCCCTTGAATAAGAACGGGGGGGTCTTTTGGGGTCATTATTACATTGAGACTCTTAAAATAGGCGCGACATAAAAAACAAGGGGTTACAGTGAACATTTATTCGTGGTTGGAAATCCATGCCAAGGAAAGACCAGGCAAGGTCTGTCTCAAAACCCATGACCAGGAGATCACCTACGGGGAGCTCTCTCGGGCCGTCCGTTCCCTTGGGACGGCCCTCAAACTGGCAGGCCTTAACAAAAACGACAAAGTCATCTTAGTCCTTCCCAATATTCCGGAGTTTGTCATTTCTTATATGGCTATTGTCGGTCTGGGTGCCACAGTGGTTCCGGTCAATCCCTCCTTTACATCCTGGGAGTTGGCACACATCATCAGGAATTCAGATTCCAAGGGCATTATCCTGGAAAAGGGCCGTCTGGAGACCTACCACGAGATCCTGGATAAGTATTCCTTGGACATCGTCATTACCACAGGTGAAGAGGGCAACTTTAACCAATGGATCACAGGAAAATCCCGGGAGATAGGCGAGGACCTCACTCCCGACGAGGTAGCTGTCATTATCTATTCCTCGGGACTTACCGGATATCCCATGGGGGCCATGCTGACCCAGGGCAACCTGGACCACAATTCGGATCTGTTGCGGCTTTGTATGGACTGCGATGAGACGGATACAACCCTGACCGTCATCCCGCTTTTCCACTCCTTCAGCGCCAGTGTCAATATGCTTTGCATGCTCCGCCTGGGCGGTTCCATCTATTTGATGAATCGGCTCAATTTCAAGGAAATGGACTATGCCCTCAAAGAGGCAGGGATTACCGCCATATGTGCTGTTCCAACCATTTTTTTCGGCCTTATTCAGCATCCGGAAGCCCAGAATGTAAATTGTTCCAAGGTGAGGACCTTAATTGCAGGAGGAGCGGCACTCTCCCTCGAGATCTTTAACGGTTTCAAAGAAAAATTTCACCAAGATATCCATCAGGGTTACGGGATCACCGAGGCTTCTCCGGTGTGCTCGGTCAACCGAAAGCATTGGCCGGTCAAGCCGGAAACCATCGGTCCGACTGTGCCCGGGGTGGAGGTTATGGTGGTGGATGAGGATGGTAATCCTCTGAAGGCGAATAAGCCAGGAGAGTTGCTGTTTAAAGGGCCCAACATCATGAAGGGCTATTACAAATATGAAAAGGAGACCGCGGAAATTATCCGAGATGGGTGGTTGTATACCGGGGATCTGGGCTTTGTCGATGAGGATGGATATATCACCATCACGGGGTATAAAAAAGAAATGGTCATCACCTCCGGATTCAATGTTTACTCCCGTGAGGTCGAGGGTGTGCTTAACGCCATACCCGGGGTGATAGATTCCGCCATCACCGGAGTCCCGGACCTGATGCGTGGAGCCATCATCAAGGCCTATATTGTGCGGGAAAACACGAACATTTCCGAGCAGGAAATCAAACAACAGGCCCATAAACACCTGGCATCCTATAAAACACCTCGAATGATCGTTTTCGTGGAAGAGATACCGCGGGATGCCCAAGGGCGGATTATGCGCTCCCAGCTTCTCTGAGTTTCTCTTAAGTTATGGTCTGCTTATCTTAAACGGAGCAGTGATCTACGGAAATCCCGAAATCCTGATCAAAGGCTTCCTCATTTTCCTTTTGACGAAGCCCCCTGGAAGCGTTACTTTAGGAGCCATAGTATCGGCTCGCAGTCAAGCAAGGCGCAATTTTTCGCGCGCCCGCGTGTCTTGTTACCGCTGGCGACTCCTCAAACGTGTATCAGGCGAGGCGCGCGGAGAAAGAGAGACGATGAACAAGGATAGCGGTCAGAGGCGTCAACACGATCAGGGGACATTCGAGGGATTGGAAGTCGGCGCTATTTCAGTCAAATGGGTGCAACGGGACGCTCAGGGCACAACCCGCGCAATTACCAGAGCGCATAATGGCCAACCGCGCGAGGTAATCGAAGAACTGTTTGCACACGGCCTGGGAGATCGCCGACCAGGGGCGGCTGGCCAAAATGGTCGGCGTCTGGTGATCACTGGACAGGCTACCCGGCAACTGGTCGAAGCGCCCTACCGATCGACCACGGAATGCCTGGAAACGGCCCTAAATTTTTGTGGCTATCAACCTGATCTGCTGCTCGCTTTAGGGGGAGAAACGTTTTGCGTTTATCCGCTGAAGGATGGCGTGATCAAGAACATCATCGCTACCTCTAAGTGCGCGGCGGGAACCGGGGAGTTCATCGTTCAGCAGTTTCACAGAATGGGGATGACCCTTGAGCAAGGGCTGAATGCCTACGAGAGCGGAAAGCGCGTTCCGTTAGCGACTCGCTGCTCGGTACATTGCAAGTCCGACGCTACGCACAAATTGAATAAAGGGGAGTGCTCTCGCGGCGATATCGCGCGCTCTTTGATCGAGGACCTGGCTCAACGCGTCACCGACATGGTGGCCTCCGCTAGATGGCCCATGCAAACTATAGTGGTCTGTGGAGGAGTGACCGCAAACAGACCCTTTGTGGAGGCGTTGGGCAGGCGGTTCCCCGAGACCCGCATCGACCGCGTTGAATATAGCACCTATTTGGAAGCCTTTGGCGCGGCGCTTCTCGCGCAAGAGCTGGGCGACCAAGCGGCTATTATCGACCGTAAACCCATTCTCAGAAACCGCCGTTTTGACCTTGAAACACGTGCTCCTCTGGGCCAGGCCGAGCATCTCTTAGACTACCGAGTACAGCGCGACACGAACGAGCCTATACCCGTAGCCGGCGGCCGTTATATTCTTAGCGTTGACGCCGGGTCGACCACCACCAAAGCCGTGCTCCTCCACGCGGAAAGCCGCGCGATCGGCGCCAGGTGCTATTTGCGCACGCTGGGAAATCCTATCTCCGCCACGACCCAGTGCATCGCGCAGCTCATCAAACAGGTCGGCGATAAACCGATAGATATTGTACAAACCGCCTGTACGGGGTCGGGTAGGGAGATCGTCTCGGTCTACCTCGATAATGGCCTTTCTTTCAACGAGATACTCGCTCACGCCCGCGCCGCTTCTGAGCAAGTGCAGAACGTGGGTACCGTCTTTGAAATCGGCGGTCAGGATTCTAAGTACATCTCATTTACCAACGGCATTCCGGTCGGTTATGCCATGAACGAGGGGTGCTCAGCGGGAACGGGTAGCTTTCTAGAGGAGTCGGCCTTGGTCGATATGGGGGTAGCGACCGAGGCCATCAGCGCACTAGCGGAGTCGAGCGAGAGCCCGATCGCCTTTGGGGAACGGTGTGCCGCTTTTATCAACACGGATATAAGAAATGCCCTGCAACAGGGGGCGCATCAGCGCGACGTTATCGCAGGTTTGGTCTGTTCCATCGCGGACAACTATATTTCGCGTATCGTCGGGCCGCGCGCGATCCGGGACGATGTGTTCTTTCTCGGCGGGGTAGCGCTTAATCGATCAGTCGCCTTGGCGCTTGCTGCCCGTGTCGGACGAAAAATCGTGGTCCCGCCGCACCCCGAGCTCATGGGCTGCATCGGCGCCGCTCTGATGGCGCGCGACCGGTTGCGAGATGGACGTGCTCGTGAAAAAAGACTTGATCTCGGCGCCCTGATCGGCGAGGAAATGTCCGTCAAGGGGACCTTCCGTTGCCGTTCGTGCCAGAACCTTTGTGAGGTTCAGAAGATCGCCATACGATCCAAGGTATATCCGTTTGGGGGGTTGTGCTCGAAATACGAAAACCAAAGGAGACAGGAAGATAAGACGCCGGAGGGGCGCGACTTGGTTGCAGAGCGCAACAGGCTGATGTTTGATGAATTTAAACCGCAGCCCCCGAACCCCTCGCGAGGCACGATCGGTTTACCCCTGGGGCTGAGCGCCTATCACCTCTTCCCTTTTTACGCCAAGCTGATCAATGAGCTCGGCTTTGATTGGGTCGTCTCCGAAAGCTTCCGCGGAGGGTTGCAAAAGACCATGGCGGCTATTTGCTACCCGTGTCAAATCATCCATGGGGCAGTCGATAACTTATCAGATAAAAACGTCGATTTTATCTTTCTTCCCCGTTTGCTTGAGTTAGAGGTCCCCGCGCAGAGTTTGCATGGTTACACCTGTCCTTCTACGGCTATTATTGCCGATGTGATCAAGGCCGCCTTCCCACAATTGGCGGACAAAGTGCTCGCTCCGCATCTGGGCCTTTCCAAAGAACTTAGGGATACAACGATAAAAGAAATCGAACGGCTGGCGCCTGTTTTGACTATCACCGAAACGCAAGCCAGGCGGGCAGTGATCTCCGCTTTTGATCATTACCGCCAGTTCCAAGCGGCTTATCAGCAGTGGGGTCGTAAGGTGCTTCAACAGATAGAAGGAGAAGCGGCGGTGGTCTTAGCCGGAAGGCCTTATACGGTGTATTCTTCCGAAATAAACCTCGCCCTTCCGCGAAAGATTATCAGTCGGGGCTACCACGCCATTCCCGCCGATCTGCTCGAGCCCATCGAAGACCGTTACCTCCCCCGCGATGTCTGGCACTTCACCCAGCAGATCAGCAACGCTGTACAGCATGTCAAGCGGCGTGAAAACTGGCATATCTGCCTCGTTTCCTGCTTTTCTTGCGGACCAGATAGCGTGATGTACCACCTGTTTTGCGAACAGCTCGCCGGCCGTCCCTTCTGCTATTTAGAGATCGATTCGCACACGGCGCACGCGGGATTTGAAACACGCGTCGGTGCTTTTCTCGATATTATCGAAGAACAGGAGCGCAAACCAGAGGCATTGATCAACCCCAAAACCAACTCGGAAAAAGTGGGCCGGGCAAGGTGGAACTTGGCCCGCTTATCCGACAACCAAGATGGGTTCATCGGAAGCCATGGTGATAGCATCGCCTATCATGATCAGCGGGTCGTACACGTTCTTACGGACGTGACCAATCCGTGGACCGCGCGGCTTGTCGAAACGGTATATGAAAAAAACGGGAAGAAATGCCGAATGGTTGCTAAGCCGACGGCGCGAACCATGCAATTGGCCCGCCAGGTCTGTTCCGGCCGTGAGTGTGTTCCGATGATCGCCACCGTCGGTGCGGTCGTCGAGGATTTGCTCCATCGCCGCGAGCAGGGGGAGGTCACCGTATATCTCACGCTTGACCAAGAAGGGCCGTGTCAAAACGGCGCTTGGCCTTTGGTTTGGGACAACTTTCTCTCGCGGCTCGAAGCGCAAGACGCGATCGGCGGCGTCAACCGCAGCCCTGAAAACCGGCAGCTCGGTTTTAGCGGAGCGCAAATTCAGGAAATCAATAAATGCCTTCTACTCGGAGACCTGTTGGAGGAAGCGCACAACGCGCTCTACTGCCTCGCGAGCGATCGCGATAGCGCGCTCAAGTTGTTCGATACGGCCTTTGCGCAATTAGTGGGTAACGTAAGGACTCTTACCTTCGATCTCGAGGGAGCGGTTGAGCAATGGGCCGAGCGAATGGCGGCAGTCCCCCTTTCTACCGAGCTGAGCCGGGCGACCAAAGTGCTCATGATTGGAGGCCTAAACCTTATTTTCGTTCACTATCCGGTGAGCGCCTACTTTCTCAATCAAGGTATTGTGGTTAAAGTCGTGGATGTGGCCGAGGGAGCTCTCTGGATTGAATCGGAGAATTTTGTACGCGTGGCCTTCAAAAACGGTATGACGAATCCCGCCGATCAGATCGCCTTTAAAGCGCCAAAAATAAATCGAGAAGACGCTATTCGCTTACGCACATCACGCTATGGTGTCCACGTCATCGAATCCCATTTAAAAAAGCTTCGCGCGATTATGGGCCGGTCCGGCCTGATGTTTGACGAACATATCGAGTTTCCTCGAATATTGGACGCCGGACATCGCTATGTCTCGAACAACGGGTTTAGCGAGACAAGTGTTACCGTAGGCCGATTCGTCTGTTCAGCAAGCTCAAACGACTATGACGGCCTGGTCAACCTCGGTTGCTTCAACTGTCAGCCGGCGATGAACTCGCAAGCGATTATACGGCCGTTGGCCAGCCAAAGCGCCATGCCTTATATCGCGCTCGATTGCGAAGGACCTTGGATCTCCGCCAACCAGACCCGGCTACTCGAAGCCTTGGCCATACAAGCGCGCCGCAAGCGACTCGAGAAAAACGCCATAAGCTGACAAATAAAGACTTCATTATCATGAGCGGACATGTGCGAATCGATTTGGATTAGGAAAAAGAAGGAAAGGCAGAGTTGGATGAATAGAAAGAAAAATCAATGCACCAATCCTCAATATTAAAAAACAAAAAAAGCATTCTGGCCCTGGATATCGGCGGAGGGACACAAGATCTGCTGATCTGGACCGAAGGAGAGTCCCTGGAAAAGGCGTTGCAATGTGTCCTGCCTTCACCTACGATTATGACGGCTCGAAAGATCAACCAGGCTACCCTGTCCCGGAAGGCCATCTTTTTGACCGGCCATCTGATGGGCGGTGGTGCCTCTTCTCAGGCTGTTCGCGATCATCTAAAAACGGGTCTGCCGGTTTATGCCCATTCCCAGGCAGCCCTAACTCTCAGGGACGATCTCGACCAAGTGGCCAGAATGGGAGTTCGAATAACGGACTCGGCACCAGATGAGGCCGTAAGGATCGAAATGGGAGATATTCAAGAGGCAGCCTTTACCAGGCTTTTTGAATCCTTCGGGCTGGTTTTACCTGAAACCCGTCTGGTGGCTGTTCAGGATCATGGCTTCGCGCCTCAAGACAGCAACCGGCAATTCCGTTTTCAGCACTGGGAAGAATTTATTAATTCCCAACGACCCTTGGAAACCCTTCTTTACTCGACTATACCTTCATATCTAACCCGGATGAAGGCCGTTCAGGAGACCTGGCCTCAGGCCCAAGTCATGGATACCGGGGCGGCGGCTATTCTAGGGGCTATGGAGGATGAAAAAGTAAAAAAAATGATCTCCCCTAATACTCTCATTGTCAATATCGGCAATGAACACACCCTAGCTGCTTGGATGATGGAAGGACGTCTCCGAGGAATTTTTGAGCATCACACCTTCTTTCTAAATAAAGAAAAACTCATGACTGATCTGGAAAAATTTATTGACGGGCGACTGACCAATGAACAGGTCTTTCAAGATGGCGGGCACGGCTGTCTTAATTTTGCCCCACGGGAGGACCGATATCCTTCGCTGATCGTCACCGGGCCAAGAAGAAGATTGCTGGCCGATGCCCCGGTGATTATGGCCGCCCCTTTTGGCAATATGATGCTTAGCGGGTGTTTTGGATTGCTGCGAGCCTTTCGCTTTTCAAATCCAGCATAATGTGATACACTTCTAAGCTATCTGTTGTCGCCACAGGCCCATGGATCATCCCTTAAACAAACGAATCCAAGAACTCCGCAGCCAACTTCACTATCACAACTACCGCTATTATGTCTTGGACGACCCAGAAATCTCCGATGCCCAGTACGACCGTCTGCTTCGGGAACTGGAAGACCTGGAATCCAAACACCCGGAATGGATCACCCCGGATTCTCCGACCCAACGGGTTGGTGCCCAACCGGCCGATAAATTTCAATCGGTAGCCCATTCCATTCCCATGCTCAGTCTGGAAAATGGGTTCAATTCTGAAGATGTCCTGGAGTTTGATCGTCGCATCAAACGGTTTTTAAAAAACGAACAGGAGATCGAATATACAGCCGAACCGAAGATGGACGGTCTGGCCATTGAATTGATCTATGAGAGAGGGATTCTGGTTCAAGCCTCCACCCGAGGGGACGGGATGATGGGCGAAGAGATCACCCGGAATGTGCGGACCATTCACGCCATCCCCTTGAGACTCCTTGACAGCAAGACCCCTCCACCGGACCGCCTTGAAGTCCGCGGGGAAGTGTATATCAAAATAAAAGATTTCAAGGAATACAACCGCAAAAGAGAAGAAGCCAGCGAGGCCCCCTTTGCTAATCCAAGGAATGCCGCCGCTGGTTCTTTGCGGCAATTGGACCCTAAGGTCACAGCCCAGAGACCGCTGCATTTTTTTACTTATGGCCTGGGTTTGGTTAATGGGCGGACCTTTTCCGGCCAATGGGAGGTCTTGAAGACCCTCCCTAATTGGGGCCTGCCGGTTAATCCTCTGATCCGGCGTTGTTCGGAAATTAATGAGTGCCTTGTCTTTTGTGAAGAGATGGAAGCCCTTCGCCATACCCTGCCCTATGAAATTGATGGGGTAGTCCTTAAGGTCAATTCCTTTGCCCTACAAGAACAATTAGGTATTAAATCCAGGAGCCCCCGCTGGGCCTTGGCCTTCAAGTTTCAGCCTACTCAGGAAACAACCCAAATATTAAACATCGAGGTCCAGGTAGGCCGGACCGGCATCCTGACCCCTGTGGCCCATTTGAAACCGATATTCGTCGGCGGTGTAGAGGTAAGCCGGGCCACCTTGCATAACCAAGACGAGATTGACCGTAAAGACATCCGTATTGGAGATACAGTCATCATCCAGCGGGCCGGAGAGGTCATTCCAGAAGTGGTCAAGGTGGTCCATTCAATGCGCCGGGGAAAGGAGATGCCCTTCATCATCCCCAGCCGGTGCCCGGTCTGCGATTCCCCGGTGGTGCGGCTGCCTGGTGAAGCGGCCCATCGCTGTTCAAACCCAAATTGCCCGGCCCAGATCAAGGAATCCATTCGGCATTTTGCTTCCAAAGGGGCCATGGATATTGAGGGTCTGGGGGAAAAAATGGTCGACCAGTTGGTAGACAAGAACCTTATCCGGGATTATGGAGATCTTTTTTATCTTTCCAGAGATACCCTGATGCCTTTGGAACGGCTGGCCGAAAAATCAGCGGACAATCTGATTCAGGCCCTGGAACAGAGCAAAAAAACTACATTGAGTCGTTTTATTTATGCCCTGGGAATCCGTCATGTCGGTGAGCACTTATCCAGCCTACTGGCCGACCATTTCGGCTCATTGAAAGCATTCATGAAAGTCAGTGAAGATGAACTGACGGCCATTCGGGAAGTCGGCCCACAGGTAGCCCGCAGTATCCGAATCTTTTTTGATAATCCTCGAAACAGAGAGGTGATTGAAAAGATACTGACTTCCGGGGTGGAAATCGAAGAGAAAAAGATATATCAAAACCGACCCTTGGCCGGTAAAACCTTTGTCCTTACCGGGAGACTGGAAGGGATGACCCGGGGACAGGCCAAAGAAAGGATAGAGGCCTTGGGAGGAAGAACAGCCAATCAGATCAGCTTCAAGGTGGATTTTTTGGTTGCCGGGGAAGATCCGGGATCCAAACTGGACAAGGCCAGGGAATTAAATGTGCCCATCCTGACGGAAATAAAATTTGCGAAGATGTTAGAACAAGGATAATAAATTAATAGTGTTCTAGGATACCAGGATTCGAGTTCCGTCTGTGGCGGCATTGAATACCTAAGTGTATTAATAACAGGTTTACAATAAACCTTGTGCCGTTCTTCCCGCGAAAGCGGGAATCCAGTTTAAAGGGCTGGATTCCGGGTCAAGCCCGGAATAACAATCTCGGAAAGTGATTACTGTCACGGTACGCTAATCCCAGGAACCCTTTTAATTTTCGATTTTTGGTTAGGAGCCCGTTATGGAAAAAATTTCAGCCCAGGTCGTTATTCATGGCCGAGTTCAAGGGGTTTATTTCCGGGCTGTTACCCGGGACGAAGCATTTTCTTTGGGGCTGACTGGCTGGGTTAGAAATCTTCGGGATGGGGGCGTAGAGGCTTATTTTGAAGGAGACAAAGAAAAAGTGGATCAAATGGTTGCTTGGTGCTGGCGCGGGTCCCCTTATTCCCAGGTTGAACAAGTTGAAGTCAACCTTGGACCCTATAGTGGGGCATTCGATTCGTTCCAGATCCGCTATAATTAGTTCTATCCAAATTTCAAATATTTATTTGACATAATTGGAAAATCTTAGTATATAAAAAGTTTATTCTTTACTATTTAATTAAAATTAGAATCCAAGGACATGCAACCTGAAGAAATTAAAATCAATTTTCCAGATGGGACCTCCTTAAATTTTCCCAAAGAAACCGAAGCCCAGGAAGCCCTGAAAAAAGGGATTAAAGGGTCTTTGAAAAGGGTTGTTGCTGCCCGTCTGGATGGGGAATTAATCGACCTAACGAGGAAGTTGTCTCAAGAAGGGAAAATAGAGCCGGTTTACGATAATGAACCGGAAGGATTGGAGATTTTACGCCATTCCACCTCCCATTTGATGGCCCAGGCCGTAAAGGAATTGTTCCCGGAAGTAAAACTGGCCATCGGTCCGGCCATTGAACAAGGATTTTATTACGATTTTTTTAAAAAAGACCCTTTTACTCCCAGAAGACCTTCCTCGCATTGAGGAACGAATGCAAATTTTAAGCCGGCAAAAGATCCCCATCGCCCGAGAAGAACTCCGCCGGGAAGAGGCCATTAGGCTTTTTTCATCTCAAGGGGAATCCTTCAAGGTTGAGATGCTGGAACAACTGGAAGGACCTATGGTTTCCCTCTATCGTCAGGGGAATTTTGTGGATATGTGCCGCGGTCCTCATCTGACCTCAACCGACGGGAGCCGCTTTTATAAATTGACTCATGTTGCCGGGGCTTATTGGCGGGGAGATGAAAGAAACCCTATGCTCCAGCGGATTTATGGGACGGCTTTTTTTGAAAAAAAAGAATTAGAAGATCATTTGTTTCGTCTGGAAGAGGCCCGGCGTCGCGACCACCGCCGATTGGGCCGTGAACTGGACCTTTTCAGTATTCATGATGAAGTGGGCCCGGGACTGGTGATTTATCATCCCAAAGGGGCCATGCTCCGGACCATCCTAGAAGATTTTGAAAAAAGAGAGCATTTGAAGCGGGGGTATGAAATCGTCATCGGTCCCCAGATACTCAAGTCCGACCTCTGGAAAAAGTCCGGTCATTTTGAGAATTACCGAGAGATGATGTATTTTACCGAGATCGACGGGCAGGGTTACGGCATAAAGCCTATGAATTGTCTGGCCCACATGATAATTTATAAATCAAAAGTTCGGAGTTATCGGGATCTCCCCAAGCGCTATTTTGAACTGGGAACGGTTCATCGCCACGAAAAATCCGGGGTTTTGCATGGTTTGATGCGCGTCCGTCAATTCACTCAGGACGATGCTCATATCATATGCACTCCGGACCAGCTTCAAGATGAAATTCGAGGAGTGCTCAATTTTGTAGCCGAGGTGATGAAGATCTTTCAATTTGATTTCGAAGTGGAGATCAGCACCCGTCCGGAAAAGTCCATCGGCAGCGATCAGGATTGGGAACGGGCCACCGAGGCCTTGATACTCGCCCTTAAGACCACTGGATTGCCTTATTCCATTTGTCAAGGGGAAGGGGCTTTTTACGGACCGAAAATCGACATCAAACTGAAAGATGCCCTGGATCGGCGATGGCAATGTGCTACTATTCAATGTGATTTTACCCTGCCGGAAAGATTTGACCTGCAATATGTCGGAGCGGACGGAGAACGTCACCGGCCGGTCATGGTTCATCGGGTTATCCTAGGGGCCATGGAACGGTTTATCGGGGTCTTGATCGAACATTTTGCCGGGGCCTTTCCCACCTGGCTGGCACCGGTACAGGCCGTTGTCTTGTCGGTTACCGATCGTAACGGCCCATATTGTCAAAAGGTGTTTGAGAATCTGCTCCAGGCCGGCATCCGGGCTGAATTGGATATACGGAATGAAAAATTGGGGCTCAAGGTCCGTGAAGCCCAACTGCAAAAAATTCCTTACATGATCGTCATCGGAGACAAAGAAGAAGAACAGAATTCCGTCAGCCCAAGAACGCGCAGCGGAGAAAATCTGGGGAAATGGACCGTTCCCCAGTTCATCGAAAAGATAAAGGAAGAGTCTGTTCCGGGAAAACAATAATTAATATTGATTACAGATTTCGGATTCCGGAATTCAGAGTAAAAAACATTCTAAAATCCGCAATCGACAATTCGAAATTAAATTAGGAGGTGATGGTTATAGCTAAGTCGGTTAATGTGAACGAAGAGATCAGGGCCGCCAATGTTCGAGTCATCGGAGATGGAGGCGTTCAGCTTGGTATCCTGCCCATATCCCAGGCCTTGAATCTTTCCAGAGAACAAGGGTTAGATCTGGTTGAAGTAGCCCCGCAATTGGATCCTCCTGTATGCCGGATCATGGATTATGGTAAGTTCAGATACCAGCAAACCAAAAAGGTTCATGAAGCTAAAAAGCGCCGGACGATCATACAGGTCAAAGAAGTTAAACTTCGACCTAAAACCGAAGAGCACGATTTTCAGTTCAAGCTGAAGAACATTCGGAAATTTTTAGAGAAGAAAAATAAAACCAAAATCTCTCTCATGTTCCGGGGCCGAGAAATTCAATATCAGGAAGCAGCCAGAAATATCCTGAACAGGGTCGTCGAGGAAACCAAGGACCTGGCTACCGTGGAACAGGAAGCAAGACTGGAAGGCCGAAACATGACCATGATACTGGGACCGAAATAAAAAAAGAGGCGAGAGGCCTTTATTAGTTCGGAGTAATTAGTTCAGAGTAGAAGCAGGTACCTTTGAACTCTGAACTCTCGATTTGACTTGTAACAACCTCCGTTATCCTTTTGTTTTAAGATTGCTTTAAGAGAACGTATTTATCAAGGAGTGTATCAGTATGCCGAAAATGAAATCCAAACGGGGAGCTGCCAAGCGCTTCAAAACCACCGGGAATGGAAAAATTGTCCGTTCCAAGGCCTTTGGCAGTCATATTTTAACCAGTAAAACAACCAAGAGAAAACGGCGTCTTAGAAAATCGGCTGTGGTGGAATCAGCCAATGTTCGGGGCATCAAAAGGATGCTGCCCTACAGTTAAGAATATTTGAAAAATGAGGTGAATAATCATGCCCAGAGTAAGAAGGGGCTTCAAGGCCAGGCGGAGAAGAAATAAGGTCTTAAAATTGGCCAAAGGATACCGCGGTGCGCGAAGCCGGTTATTTAAAACAGCCACTGAGGCCGTGGACCGGTCTCTGAAATATGCCTACCGGGATCGGCGGGTTCGCAAAAGGGAGTTTCGAGGGTTATGGATTGTAAGAATCAGCGCAGCCGCCAAGAATAATGGCATTTCCTACAGTCGTTTTATGGGAGCCTTGAAAAAAGCCGGCATCGGTTTGGATCGTAAGGTTTTATCCGAAATGGCAGCTCGAGATCCGGAAAGGTTTGCCTCTCTGGTCCAGAAGGTTTCCCAATCTTAAGGCTTGATCCTCCTTTGGATCTAATCCTAACTTCTATCCAAATAAGATTATTGCCATGTTATCCAAATTAAAAACATTGGAAACCCAAGTCAGGGAAGAATTGGGCCGGGTGACCTCCATAGCAGATCTGGAGGCCTTGCAGATACGGTTTCTGGGGCGAAAAGGGGAATTGACTCAGTGCTTACGAGAACTGGGGACCATTTCGCCAGAGGAAAGACCCTTGGTCGGACAGGAAGCCAATCGGCTAAAAGGGATACTGGAAGGGCTTTTCAAACAAAAGAAAGAGGCCTTCTCCGGGAAAGGGGGAGCTGTTTTATCCAGGTTTGACTGGAGTCTTCCAGGAAGAAAAACCATTCGGGGACGAAGACATCCTATTAGCCAGACCATGGAGGATATCTGTACTATATTTTCCCGCCTGAATTTTGAATTGGTTGAAGGGCCGGAAGTCGAATTGGATTACTATAACTTTGAAGCCCTGAATATCCCTCCGGATCATCCGGCCCGCGACATGCAGGACACCTTTTATGTTTCAGATACCATTCTGCTACGAACCCATACTTCCCCCTTACAGGTCAGGGTCATGGAAAAAAATCCTCCTCCTCTGCGGGTCATCGCACCGGGTAAGGTTTATCGTCGAGATTCGGACATCTCTCATACCCCCATGTTTCATCAGGTGGAGGGCTTTATGGTCGGAGATGATATCAGTCTTGGAGACCTGAAAGGGATCCTGACCCTTTTCGTTCATCAGATGTTTGGGGAGGAGACCCCGCTTCGTTTCCGCCCCAGCTTTTTCCCTTTTACCGAACCCAGCGCCGAAGTGGACATTGGCTGTGTCATTTGCAAGGGATCAGGATGCCGGGTTTGTTCTCAGACCGGGTGGCTGGAGATCCTGGGATCCGGCATGATCGATCCTGAAGTATATAAGATGGTTGGCTATGATCCTGACCAGGTAACCGGTTTTGCTTTTGGCATGGGAGTGGAACGGATTGCCATGCTCAGGTATGGGATCGATGATATCCGGATGTTTTTTGAAAACGACCAGAGGTTTTTAAAACAATTTTAAATTGAAAAAGGATTCCAGGATTCAAGTCCCGTCTGCGGCAGGATTGAAGCACTCCAAACGTGGAATCTTTTTTGTGTTGTCTTATATCGTCTCACCAGAGCCATAAGGTTTTGATATGAAAGTTACCATCAACTGGCTAAAGGAATATGTGGATTTATCCGGCCTTTCCGTGGATGACCTGGCCCATGGCTTGACTATGGCCGGCCTGGAGGTGGAAGCGGTTCTTCCTATCGGGCGGGAATTGGAATCTCTCGTCGTAGGGAAGATACTGGAAGTCCGAAAACATCCCCAGGCTGATCGTCTTACCATCTGTAAGGTCGCTACCGGTTCAGAAACCCTTGATTTAGTTTGCGGGGCGCCCAATGTACGGCCTGAGATACTGGTGCCCGTGGCCTTACCCGGAAGCCGGCTGCCTTCAGGGATGGAAGTCCAGGTGGCCACCATAAGAGGTATCGTTTCTCCAGGTACTCTTTGCTCGGAACGAGAAATGGGATTATCGGATGATCATACTGGGATCATGATTCTTTCGGAGGGGATTCCCTTAGGCTCGCCCATAAGCAAGGCCTTGGGATTGGAAGACACTTTATTGGAAGTCAATATCACTCCCAACAGGGGGGATTGTCTAAGCCATATCGGAATTGCCCGGGAAATTTCAGCCATTTTCAAACGTCCTTTGAAACTTCCGGATCTTTCCGCTGCCCCAACGGGAAATGCAATCAAGGAAGAGGCTTCTGTAACAATACTAGCACCGAATTTGTGCCCACGGTACTCCGCTCGATTGGTCCGCGGCGTTACCATAGGCCCTTCCCCTTCATGGCTGCGCAACCGTCTTCTTTCCGTAGGTATTCGGAGCATCAATAATGTGGTTGATGTTACTAATTTCGTTTTGATGGAATACGGGCAGCCCCTTCATTCCTTTGATTATGATACGTTGGCAGGGAGGCGGATTGTGGTTCGCATAGCTGAACCCAATGAAAAAATGACCACGCTGGATGGGCAGGAACGCGATCTGACACCGGAAATGCTGGTTATTGCCGATGGAGAGAAAGGGGTAGCCCTGGCTGGAATAATGGGGGGATTGAATACTGAGATCCAGGATTCAACTCAAAATATCCTCCTAGAAAGCGCTTATTTTGAACCCCGTTGTATCCGCCGGACAGCCAAAAAACTTTCTTTGTCCTCCGAGGCCTCCATGCGCTTTGAACGGGGAGTGGACATCGAAGGGGTCCTTAAGGCTAATGACCGGGCCGCCCTGTTGATCCGTGAATTGGCCGGGGGGGAGATCGTCCCCGGCTGGATCGATGAGTATCCTCAGCCCCTGGTAATCAAACCGATTGCCCTTAATACCCGGAAGACCAGTCGGTTTTTGGGCTTGGAGGTCTCGGCTGAAAAGGCCGCGGAAATCAGCCAGTCCTTGGGCTTGAAGACGGTCATCAAAGAAAAAGATCTGGTAGAAGTCACCCCAACCTCATTCCGCCGTGACCTGACCCGCCCGGTGGATTTGATAGAAGAAGTGGCCCGCCTGATAGGCTACGACCAGATTCCGGTGACCATCCCCACGGCTTCATCCAAAAGCCGAAAGGAACCCAAGACCATTTCTGTCCGCAAACAGATCAAGGAAATTTTGAATGGCCAGGGGTTTGATGAGGTCATTAACTATAGTTTTAGTTCTGAATCGCTCAGTTCCTTATTTTTAAATCCAAAATATTCCGGAAACTCACCCTTTGTTAGGATCAGCAATCCCATTACCGAAGATCAGTCGGTTATGCGAATCAGTCTGATTCCGGGGATGCTGACCACCGTGATGAAGAATTGGACCCAGAGAAATCTGGACCTTCGTATCTTTGAATTAGGGAAAGTCTTTTCTGCCTTCCCTGATTTGAACACCTTACCTCAAGAGACCCATCGCCTGTGCACTCTATGGACAGGAAGACGCAATGCAAGGTCTCATTATTTTAAGTCTGAGCCGGTTGATTTTTATGATTTAAAAGGGGTGTTGGAAACTTTATTGGAAACATTAAGAGCCGAGAATTATTCCTTCCTGGCTGCAACTCCGTCTGCTTATTTTGCCCAGGACAGGTATATAGAGGTTTACTGTCAGGATGACCGAATCGGGGAGATGGGAGAAATATCACCCCAGGTCCGGTCTCAGTTCGAATTAAAAGAAACGGCCTTCATTTTTGATTTGGATGTGGATCTGCTCATCTCAAAAATTAGGGATGTTCCCCAGTTCAAATCCTGGCCCAGGTTTCCGGAGATTACCCGGGATATGGCCTTGATCCTCAATGAAAATATCCTTTGGAAAGAGATCCAGGATGAAATCCTTTCCCTGAAAGAACCCCTCATCGAAGAAATCGAGCTCTTCGACCTCTATTCCGGAAAACCGATTCCCGCAGGAAAAAAGAATCTAGGGGTTCGAATCCATTACCGTTCTCCGGAAAAAACCTTGTCGGATGAATTGGTCAATGCGATCCATGAAAAATTGTTGAAAAAGGTTCTTGAAAAATTCGGGGCCACCTTGCGGGAAAGATGATCGGGATCAATCCATTTCCTTTGGATTCGATATGAATTTTATTGAATTCATAGGGCGATAGGTTCATAATAGTACGAAAATGAGGGTTTGATCATAATCCAACGGGGGAGCTCTATGGAAACTGAGGGAATTCCCGACAAACAATACTTCAAAATCGGTGAAGTGAGTGACCTGACCCACTTGGAAGCCTATGTCCTCCGGTATTGGGAAACCGAATTCAAAATGATCCGCCCGGTCCGGTTCGGCTCTAATCAGCGTATGTACCGCCGAAAAGATGTTGAGATCATCCTGGAAATTAAAAAATTATTGTACCAGGAAGGATTTACCATAGCCGGGGCACGGAAAAAACTGCTCCAGAATTCCAAAGAACAAAAAGAAAAGAAAACGTTAGAAAAAAAAGAAGAAACCCTACCCAAGACCGACGGTTTGGAACCTTTACTGAAAGATATTCAAAAGGAACTCTTCGACCTAAGCCGATTTCTGAATCAATAAACTTCTAATCTTTCCCAACCATTCCCTGACATGGATCTTCAAAAAATAAAGCTTCTGATGTCCCCCTTCCCCCACCAGGCCGGGGTCTATCTGATGAAAGATCAGGAGGGCCGGATCCTTTACGTGGGCAAGGCCAAGGACTTAAAGAAGCGGGTGACCTCCTATTTAAAAATCGAAAATGTAAAAACCGCCTCCCTGCTCGAACGGGTGGAAGGACTGGAATATATAATCACGGCCAATGAAAAAGAGGCCTTGATCTTAGAGAGCAATCTGATTAAAAAACATCGCCCCCGCTACAACGTGGATCTTAGGGACGACAAACAATACCCTTGTCTAAGACTCGGCTTGGAAGAGCCCTATCCGCGCCTGCAAGTTGTCCGGCGGATCAAGAAGGACAGGGCCGTCTATTTCGGCCCGTTTTCTTCTGCCGGAAAGATGCGGGCCACGGTTGAATATCTGCAAAGGGTCTTCCCCCTTCGTCAATGCCGACAAAAAGAACTTCCCCGACGGTCGCGCCCCTGCCTTTATTTCCAAACCGGAAAGTGCCCCGGCCCCTGCCATAACAAAATCAGTCAGGAGGAATACGGCCGTCGGGTCCGGGAGGTCGTCTTTTTTCTGGAAGGAAGAAACCGGGATTTATTGAGGGATCTTAAAAACCAGATGCACCAGGCATCGGAGGAATTGCGGTTTGAAGAAGCGGCTGTCTTAAGGGATCGCATCCAGGCTATTTCGGAAACTTTGAAAGAACAAAAGGTCGTCTCCACCCGCTTTATTGACGTCGATGTCATTGCCTTGGTCGAACAAGGTCCGGCCGTAGCGGCCGTTATCCTTTTCATCCGGCTGGGTTCGGTGACTGGCATGACCCGCTTCCGATTCAAAAATCCGGCCCAGTCTCTTGAGGAATGTCTGGCCGATTTGATTCAACAGTATTATCAAGGAGGAAAATATATTCCTCAAACCATCTTGATCCCTTTCCCCCCGGAAGACGGCTCACTGATAGAAGAGGTCCTTTCCGAAACAAAAGGGCAAAAAGTCGTGTTGCGAATACCCAGCCGGGGAGAAGGACGGTCCTGGATGAACCTGGCCGAAGAGAATTGTAGAAGTTTTCTGGAGAAAAAAGAACCTGCCCAGGAATATCAGGAAAAAACAGCCCAGGCCCTTCAGGAAAGGTTGGGTTTGAAGACCCTTCCTCTCACTGTTGGAGCTATGGACATATCCAATATCCAGGGAGACCTGGCCGTGGGATCTTTTGTGGTTTTCAACCAAGGACAACCGGACAAAAACAGCTATCGCCGTTTCCGGATCAAAACCATCGACCAGCCCAATGATTATGCCATGATGGCAGAGATGATCGGAAGACTGGTCGGTCATAGCCCGAAACTGCCTGACCTGATCCTGGTAGACGGGGGAAAAGGCCAGTTAAATATCTTGAAAAACATTATAGGAAAAATCTCCGACGAACAGAGACCGGATATCCTGGCTTTGGCCAAAAAGACCTTTCGGCCCCAGGGAGGGAAAGACGGCATCTATCTGCCCAACCGAAAAAACCCGGTCCGGTTATCATCGGATTCGCACCTTTTGCATTTTCTGGAAAGGGTCCGGGATGAGGCCCATCGATTTGCCCTGACCTATCATCATAAGCTCAGACAAAAAGAAATCCGCCCCCAGAAATAAAAAACCCCAACCTTCTCCTTAACCCGACTTTCAATGTTGACAGTTCATCAGATAAAAATTAAGATTGGATTTTATTCGGTCATCTTCAGGAGATTTTTATATGTTCGGAATCGGGTTCCCGGAATTTTTATTAATCCTGGTTGTCGCCCTGGTGGTCCTGGGTCCAAAAAAGTTACCGGAACTGGCCCGGTCCATCGGAAAGGGATTGGTAGAACTTAAAAAATCAGCTGAAGAGTTGAAAGAGCATTTAAATCTTGGAGAAGATTTAAAAGAAGTCCGAAAGGACTTGAATGATCTGGTGGATCCTGCTCATTATTTAGAAACAACCGAATTGAGCCCTGCTTTGGATACCCAAAAAGAAAAGGGCCAAACTCCCCCCTCCTCTGAACCTTCATCGACCCCGGCCCCGAAAGCCCCCGATGCCTGATGTCAAGATGCCTTTTACCGCTCACCTGGCGGAGCTTCGGAAGCGGTTGATCATCTGCTTCGTTGCCATCGGTTGCGGCTTTGCAGTAGCCTATGCTTTTTCGGGCGAGATTTTCGAATGGCTGGTTAAACCCTTGATCGGCGTTCTCCCCCCTGGAGACAAGCTGGTCTTTACAGCCCTTCCCGAGGCCTTTTTTATTTATTTGAAGGCCAGCCTGATTGCCGGGATTGTCCTGGTTTCTCCGGTTATTTTTTATGAGTTGTGGATGTTTATTGCCCCGGGATTATATCAAAGAGAGAGAAAAATCGTCCTACCTTTTGTTATCACCTCCTCTCTTTTGTTTGTCGGCGGTGCCTTGTTCGGCTATTACGTGGTCTTTCCAATCGGGTTTCGGTTTCTGATCGGTTTTTCCACCGAAAATATTCGCGCTCTGCCCTCCCTACAATTGTACCTTTCCTTTTGCCTGAAACTGCTCCTAGGTTTCGGTCTGGTCTTTGAATTGCCTGTCCTGGCTTATTTTTTAGGCCGGGTCGGCATCATCAATTCCCGCATGATGGCTAAAAATAGACGCATCGCTATCTTACTCATTGTCATCATCGCCGCCATCGTTACCCCTCCCGACGTCGTCTCCCAGATCCTGCTGGCCGTTCCATTGTATCTCCTTTTTGAAAGCAGTATCCTGATCGTCAAATTGACCGGGAAGAAGAAAAGGGAAGAAGTAAGCGAAGAAGAACCTGAAAAATAAGGACCATTACCGACTCTTTTAGAGATGCTTCAAAGAGTTATTTGTAGTCCTTATCCAATTCTTCGATAAAATCTTTCAACGATCGGCCGTCGTTGCTCAAAGTCGGAACTTGATCACTTTCCGGCGAGAAGGAGGCAGGTTCGGGAATCCGCTTTTTACCCTTCGGATACCTTTTCAGGACTTCTCTGGAAGAATCCATAATAGGCGAGCGATAGTCGACTTCTTCGGTCTTTTCCGGGGAAGGCTGAAAAAGTTTTAACGGCGTGGTCAGGAAATTCTGATTCATCAAATATTCGTTTAAGTAGCGATCAAAGTTAAACATGCCTTCGTTTTTCCCGAGTTGAATAATGTTTTCAATCTGGTGCAGTTTGTCTTCTCGAATCGTACCCTTCAACGCTTGGCTACCCCGCAGGATCGAAAGAAGCGGGACACGAAATCCGAATTTATCGAGGTAAATCAATTCTTGAATGACCAGCCAGGTCAAGGTCGAAGCCAGGCGATTACGGATATCGTCTTGCGATTGCATGGGGAAGGCGTTTAAAATACGATGAAGGGCCTCCTCGGAATTACTGGCATGCATGGTGGCGATGATTAGGTTACCTGCTTCGGCAATATTTAACATCAGTTTGATGGTTTCATAATCCCTAACTTCCCCGATAACGATCACATCGGGATCTTCTCTTAAGACATCCAATAGGCCCTGCTCAAAAGTCGGCATATGGGTCCCCAATTCTCGCTGTTCGACAAATGACTTCTTGGAGACAATCCGATATTCAATGGGGTCTTCCAAGGTAATAATGTGATGCGCAAGATTGCGATTGATTTCTTCGATAAGGGAGGCAATGGTGGTGGTTTTCCCAACTCCGGTAGCCCCGCATATCAAAACCAATCCGGATTTGAGCTTGCAGATCTCCTTGAGGGAAGGATGGAGATTCAACTGCTCGACGGTGGGGACGATCCCGGGAAGGATACG
This sequence comes from uncultured delta proteobacterium, assembly GCA_963802945.1. Lineage (GTDB taxonomy): Bacteria > Desulfobacterota > RBG-13-43-22 > RBG-13-43-22 > RBG-13-43-22 > RBG-13-43-22. The sequence goes on along the minus strand of CAWDKY010000017.1, from coordinate 71,718 downwards.
GATGGCCAGACTTAATCCCCGAGTGGTATAAAAAATATTGATTCTTAAGTGTGCTCGCGAAAACCTCAAAGCACAATCAATGGAATAACGTTCTCTAAGCTCATGTAATTGCCTGGGGGTCAGGAGGGTTTCAAGTAAGGCATCGACTTCCTTGTAATTCCATTGAAATGTCGTTTGAAATTTTAAGATCCCGTTGATACGGTAAACGACAGGATGGCCTCCGGCGATATGAATATCGGAGACCCCCAAATTTATAGCAGATGAGATCAGATTTTCAAATTTCTCCATGGGCCGGTCCGTCCCCTCTATAAGCATTATTCGACTTCTTTATCATTTAGGTGCTGTCCCCAAAGATACCCTTTGGTATGGTCATTTAAGATCCAATAATTTCCCCCCACACCTTCAACTGCTTATATTGTTTCTTGCCTCAAATTAAATGGAGGCCAATTCATCCATAATCATTATTTCCGCCTTCCCAGCGATTAATTCAGCGGTCTTGGCTTGAAAGGCTTTAAAATGAGGTGTGGAAGAATGGAGACCTAAGCTCTCTTTGTCCTTGTAACGCTCCAAGATGACTAAGGTCGTAGGGTCTTTTTTAGAAACATTCAAGGAATAAGACATGGTCCCTACATCATTTGTCATTGCTTTCATTAATTGTTTAACGGCTTCAATCGCCTCATTCATCTTTTCTTCTTTGATCGGGATCTTGGCAATAATGGATATCATCGGTTGTTCTCCTTAATTTAAATTTAGAATATTGTTCGAGCCACGCAATAATACAAACTCGGTTGATATGTTATCCGGCTGCATTTTATGTTTTTAGGCACTCGGTGTCAAATGAAATAACTTTCAGGCCGCCTGTGGCGGGCACCAGGATGCATAAAAATTGATTGCTCAATAGCTGAATGTTTTTTTTCGTATCTGAATAGTTACTATTCATGTCCCGCCTCAAACTTATTCATATTGGGAAATATTATTTTAAATGGAGGTATTATAAAATGAGAGAGGAAAGGGGTCAAGGATAAAGAAGGATAGTGTTTGCTAAGGCGTTGCCAAAGGAAGGCCAAAGAAGCCGGTGGAGGGGAATCATTTTCCTTTTGACGAAGCTTCAATTATAGATTAATATAGGGTACTGTCAAATATTTTGTGTAAAATTTTTTAGTTTCGGGAATTAGCTAATCGCCTTCTTGTTTTTCTTCAAGGGAGTGATTTTGATATGAATGATATAGGTATGATTCTGGATGCGGTTTTAGTCCCCGAAGCCGGATTTTTCCTGGCCTTCTTAATCTTTTTCATTTTTCTATGGGTAATTTTAAGGCGAATAAGAGGACTCAGGAAAACAATGGCGGTCTTGGAATTGGGTCACCTTGAATTTTACTACCAGTCATCCGAAATGAGGAAATGTCGTCAACGGCTCATCCTGACGGATCGAACCGATATGAAGGAACTTCAAGCCCATTCCGCCGAGGTCCTTAATTTTTTTGACCGCTTTGGTTTCTTAGTCCAAAAAGAGATCCTTTCCAAGCAAGAAACCTGGCAGGCCTTTGGAACCCCCATACTGGGATATTTCAGCTTCTTGGTGCCTTATATCCAATGGCTTCGGACCGAAGAAAGGGACTCCGAATTGTATTTGTATTTTGAAGATCTCAATGAATCCGTTTACCGATTAAACCGTAAGATGGATCGGAAACAGGCCCACCCCTTAATGGAAGAAGAAGAGTTGAATCGGTTTATTGAAGAAGAAAAAACGGCCCTGTCTGATTGAAGACAGTTACCTCATTAAGGGGACATCCTATGATGACCTGGTCATGATTAATAGATAGGGCTCCCTTTTTACTTTTTATGGCTCTCGATCCTGCTCCATAAATTCGAAACCGAGATAGGCATCGATGACAGTGGGATCACGCTTCACCGTTGCCGATTCACCTTCCATAACCACCCTTCCGGTCTCTAAAACATAAGCCCGGTGGGAAAAATCAAGGGCCAGATTGGCATTCTGTTCCACCAGAATCATGGAAATGCCTTTCTCCAGGTTGACCTTCTGGATGAGCGTGAATATCTCCCTGGTCACGATGGGTGAAAGCCCCATGGAAGGCTCATCGAGCAAAAGCAGCTGCGGATTACCCATAAGCGCCCTGCCAACAGCCAGCATCTGTTGTTCCCCACCGGACAAGGTCCCGGCCGCCTGTTTGAGCCTCTCTTTCATTCTGGGGAAGGTATGTAGAGTGAGTTCAAAAAGTTCCTTTTTATGTCTTCTGCCGGTTACGGCATAGCCGCCCAATTCCAGATTTTCTCTGACGGTCAAATCAGGAAAGATACGTCTTCCCTCGGGCACCAAGCAGATACCGAGTCGGACGATTCGGTCCGGACGTGTTCTGGCGATATTTTTCCCCTGGTATTCTATGGTGCCCCTGGAAGGCCTCAAAATCCCGGTGATGGTCTTGAGAAGGGTGGTTTTCCCGGCCCCATTGGCACCGACGACCGATAGAATCTCCCCTTTTTGCACCTCGAGGTTCAAACCATCAATGGCCTTTACCACACCATAACTCACCTGAAGGTCAATGATCTTCATCAACATGCGAACTTTTCTCCAAGATAGGCTTCAATGACCTTTTCATTTTTTTTGATTTCCGCCGGAGGACCTTCAGCGATTTTTTGACCGTAATCCATAACAATAACCCGGTCCGAGACGTTCAGGACCAGCCCCATCTGATGTTCAATCATTACGATAGTCAACCGAAAATTCTCTTTGACCCGGCGTATGATTCTCACCAGGTCCTGGATTTCTCTGGGATTCATGCCAGCCCCCGGTTCATCGATCAAGAGCAGACGGGGGTTTCCGGCCAAAGCCCGGGCCAGCTCCAGCTTCCGCTGCTCACCATAGGGGAGGCTGTTGGCTGAATAGGTTTCTTTCCCGGTCATTTGGAAAAAATCCAAAAGTTCCCTGGCCTGATTTTCAGCGGCCTGTTCCAACTGCACATAATCCCCGGTCCGGAAGATCGCCGACCAGAGGTTGTAACCTTTATGGCTCAAGATGGGTGTCTTGATATTCTCCAACACCGTCAGACTGCTGAACAACCGAAGATTTTGAAAGGTCCTCGACAAGCCGACATGGGCCAGATGGAACGGGGCCAGACGTTTGATGTCCCGGCCAAAATATAAAATACCGCCGGCATCCGGATGGTAAAGACCGGTGACCAGATTGAAAACCGTGGTTTTTCCCGCGCCGTTGGGTCCTATGATGCCTACGGTTTCAAATTCATCGACCGAAAAGGAAAGGTTGTCGACGGCATCAACACCACCAAAACTTTTCTTCAAACGGTTTATTTCTAGAGCTTTCATTGGGTCCCTTCGATCCCCAAAAAACGGGATTCTTTCCGGGCAATAAGCCCGTAGGGTCTCCACATCATTAATAGAATAAGAAATATGGGGATAATGACCCAGCGCAGTTCCAACATCCGGTCGGGCAGGATGATGCGCAGCCCTTCGATAAATCCCACCCAGATGAACCCAGCATAGATCGTACCCGTGATGCTTCCCATGCCTCCGACGATGACAATGATCAGGAAATCAATCGATTTGAGAAAATCAAAATTCGACGGGTGAAGAAAGGTGTAGAGTTGTGCATAAAGTGCACCGGCCACTCCGGCCAGAAAGCAGCCGTAACTAAAGGCCAGGAGCTTCATCTTCGTCGTATCGATGCCGAAGACCGTCGAGGCCAGTTCATCATCTTTGATACATTTCCAAAACAAGCCGTATTTGGAAAAGATGAGATTTCTGGTAACCAAGATTAAAAAAGCGATGGAGAATAAGGTCAATTCAAGATTGGTTATTCTGGGCAGGCCTACAAATCCCCGCGAGCCGCCGAGGACCTCGATGAACCTGTCGGAATTATCCAGCAATACCCTGACCAGGATGCCGAAGCCCAGCGTGGCAATGGCCAGAAAATCGTCTTTGAGTCTGAGTATCGGGAGCCCTATTAGATAGCCGACCAGACCGGCTGCTAGGCCGCTAACTAAAAGTACCGGAAGAAAAGGAAACCAATGGTCGATCCTGAAAACTGTACAAAGATAGGCGGAGGTATAGGCCCCAATCCCGTAGAAGGCAGCCTGCCCCAGGGAAAATTGACCGGTGAAGCCGTAGATAACATTCAGCCCCAGGGAATTAAGTATAACAATAAAGGCCAAAAGAATAATTTGCTGGATATAGGCCGTCACCATACCGGAGAGAAAAAACCCTTTGACCACAAGATAGAGGATTGCCGTACAGAGCAGAAACCTGGCAGCGCTCCGAAGGAAGGTCATACCTTTTCCACCTTTTTACCGAAAAGACCTTGCGGTTTCAGAAGAAGAACGAGCAGGAGGATAATGAATATCACCCCGTCTCTGAGCGTTGAAGAAAGAAAGGCCGAGACATAGACCTCCGATATACCGATCAGTATTCCGCCGACCACAGCCCCATGAATGATGCCGATACCCCCCAGGACAGCGGCGATGAATGATTTGATGCCGGGCATGATGCCCATGAAGACGTTGATTTGTGGATAAGCGAAGCCATAGAGAATACCCCCGATGCCGGCCAGAGCGGTTCCCACCAGGAAAGTTAAGGAAATGATCCCATCCACTGAAATCCCCATTAAGGAGGCGGTTTCCCGGTCGTGGGAAACTGCCCGCATGGCCTTTCCATATTTGGTCCAATAAACCAGAACGTAGAGCAGGAAAAGCGAAACGGCGGTCAGGGAAAAAATGATGATCTGGATATTGGTGATGGTGAACAAGGAAAAATCGTACCCTACGACCTCAAAGGGCCTCGGAAAGGCAATGTAGTTGGAGGTAAACAGGCTGTTCAGGCCGAGAAAATACTCGAGAAAAAGAGAAACCCCCACAGCGGTAATAAGCAACGAGATCTTGGGAGCATGGCGCAACGGTTTATAGGCGATCTTCTCCACCAGGAATCCGAGGGCTGCGGTCACGGCCATGGTGATCATAAAGACCAGAAAAAGAGGCAGATCCCACCTGGTCAGCAGGTAATAGGCCGTGAAGGCGCCGAACATGAAGATATCCCCATGGGCGAAATTGATCAGGCGCAATACCCCATATACCATGGTGTAGCCCAGGGCGATGAGGGCATAGACCGCCCCGAGCTGAAGGCCGTTGATAGACTGCTGGATAATGTAGCTTAAAATTTCCAGGTTCTTCTCCTGGCTGTTTTTTATTCAATATTGGAAATGGATTCGAAGATGGTTAAATCATGTTCAAAGTTTAATGTTCGTTGTTCGGAGTGGGGAGATCGGTTACTCCGAACTAATCACTCCGAACCGTTTGCTCGGAACAAGAGAAAACTTGTTAAATCCTTTGCTAAAATACCAAGTGGCTGTATCAAACCTTCAAATAGTTATTAACACCATGCGGAAAACCTCTTGTTACAGGTTGCTCAAAAAGGTCGAGATACAAGGCGCCCGAAACCGGGAACCCGCCCCGAAGGGGGGGGACTGAGCGTTGCCCTTGACGCGAAGAAATCCCGAGGAATGAGACGTACATTGAAGTACGTCGCAATAAGCCTGCCCCGCTGAAAAGCGGGGAGGGACGAGGGCAACGCAGCAGATAGGCCTTTTTCATCAACCTGTTACGGATTTACCGTGGCCACGTATTTAAATCCGTCCTTTTCCACCTTCAGCACCACCGCCGATTTAACCGCATCCCCATTTTTATCAAAGCTGATGTTCCCGGTTACACCATGAAAATTTTTTAGGCCAGCCAGGGCTTTCAAGATCTCATCAGCCATTGGTTTTTTGGCCCGGTCCAGCGCCTGGAGAACAATGACAGCGGCATCATAGGATAACGCTGCCAGGGCATCCGGGACCTGTCCGTGTTTTTGTTTATATTTTTGTATAAAAGCCTCAGCGACCTTATCTTTCCTTTCAGGAGAATAGTGATTGGTAAAATATCCTCCTATCACTGCGGTTCCGCCGATCTTAGTCAGCTCCGGGGAATCCCAGCCGTCCCCGCCCATCAGGATGGATTTCAGGCCTTTTTCTCTGACCTGACGGGCAATGAGGGCGACTTTATTGTAATAATCAGGGATGTAAATAAGGTCCGGCTTTTTGATCCCCACCTTGGTGATGAGGGCGGAAAAGTCAACATCGTCCTTTTGATAAGATTCGTAGGCCGTTACGGTACCCTTGCCTTTCTCAAGGGTTGCCTTGAAAACCTCGGCCAGGCCTTTGGAATAATCATTGCTCACATCATAAAGTACGGCCGCAGTTTTTATCTTCAGGGAATGGAGTGCAAAATTAGCGGCCACACTGCCCTGAAAGGGGTCAATGAAGCAGGCCCTGAATACATAGGGTTTTCTTTTGCTGTCGTAAACCGTCACTTTGGGATTGGTGGCTGTCCCGCTGACCATGGGGACCTTGTGCTTATCGGCAATCTCGCTTACGGGTATGGCAACTTTCGAAGTTAAAGGTCCCACAATGGCCATCACTTTATCCTGAGTCGTCAACTTCAGCGCCCCGTTCGCCCCTTCGGTAGGGTCATTCTTATCATCGGCAATAACGGGAACAATCTGATACTTACCCCCTTTGGCATAGTTTTCGAGAGCAATGGCAAAGGCATTCTTGGCCGACTCTCCAAAGGTCTTCACGTCACCGGTCAATGGAGTGATCAAGCCGATTTTGACGGTTTCCTTGGCCGCCAAGAAATTGGGTAACATGAGAATTAATCCAATGGAGACCAAGATAGAAAACTTTTTCTTCATGGCGATCTCCCCTTTCTGTTCTGGTTTGGTCGAATTGAATTAAACCTTGTCAATTTTAAATATTGGAAAAGGAGCCAATTGTCAATAAACATTACTTGCGGCGAATTTGTTTTTTATCACCTTTTAGGAGTCCATAAGGTAAAAAGCTAATTTTTTTATCAGGGCTATTATTAAATAAAGTACGGGAGAATGTGTTATGGCCCAAAGAGAAATGGTTTTTGTGGACGGAGTTCTTATAGCGAAAAAGGGTGTTTTATATCCCTCTTCCGTAGGGACATTTTAACTCCACTATTACAATCTCCTTTTTCCTCTTGACCCCCTCTCCCTAACATGATAATCATAACAACTCCTTAAGCAAAATTATTACCTTCCAAGTTTTCAGACCATAAATTTTGAAAGGAGCCCTGAATGCAGATATCTCAGGGAAATTTTCGTTATAGCCTGCCTGTCTTCTCTCTCCTGGTTCTCATTATCTTTCCCTACATAGTCCTTTCTGCGGGCGATTACAGCAACTACGACTTTTCCGTCCGCTTGCCGGCAGCCTCTCTCCAATTCACCGAGATCTCCTCCTTGGGCGGCGAGACAGTAGCCAACAGGTTTTCTTCGGCAGTCAACCCAGCCTCTTTAGACTGGACATCCCTCCCTAGTGAAAATGGGATCTTGGTGTCCCCCTACTACTCCTTTCTCAACTTCCAAGCAGGGATGCAACTGAACCTGTTCGGCGAGTCCATGACTTGGGACACACGGAGTTGGGGCGTCATTCAGCCTACCCTCAGTCAGGTTCGCACCAACAACGCTATCGCCCGGGATGGCCTGACCTTCGATTACCCGGTAGATGTGGGCCAGGTACAATGGGGCAAGCGGTTTGGGAACTACGCCCTCGGCGTAGATCTCAACTTTGCACAAGCTACTGTCAAGCGAAATGGGACCTTACTTAGCCAAATCCCCGGGTTTCCGCAGATGATGCCAGTGAACGTGGCTACCGAGACCTCAGCCGACAGTTATCGCGTCCGCATCGGCGGACTTTATCAGCCAGCCGAAAAGTGGCTTCTTGGGATGATCTTGGAGTATGGTTGGCAACCCTATCACTCCACGACAACGGCCCAGATAAGTCTTCCTTCCTTGCCTTCTCCTATAAATCAGACCATTGAGGCCAATGGTAATCAACAGCAATATATCCTGCGTCCAGGTCTCTCCTACGAGTATGCCAAGGGATCTACCATCTTCCTGGATTATCAACTTGGGATTTTCAACAGTGACCAAGACAACCTGGTAATTCACCGATTTAATGCCGGGATTGAACACCGCCTCTTGGAGTGGCTCTTTGTGCGGTTTAGTCCCTCTATTGATTTGGAGGAAAACGTCGGGGTGAGCTTTGGCCTCAGTGCCTTCCTCTCCAAGTGGTGCTGCATCCAGGCAGCCTACCAGTACAATATGTTACCGGAAATCGAGCCCGAATTTGGTCGGGCACAGACCATCCAGTGCGTCTTAGCCTTCTGGTTCTGAGCCACCTTAATATCTTCGCAACCCTGGGTGAACTCGTAAAAAGGTCCCAATAAGGGTGAGCCAAATAATCTTGTCGTTCGTAACTATTTGATTTCTTGAGATGGCTTGGTCACTATCCACTCAATCATCTTTTTTACGCCCAAATGCTTTGGAACATCAACAAATCCGAAGTGAACTTGAAAAAACCAGCGAATGTCTTAAAGAAGAAAGGGCTTTCCTTTTTCCTTTGGGTAATATTTAATCGTGAATCAACGAACATTCTTAACTATTAAGAACGTCAATGAATATTAGAGAAAATTTTTCAGATCAAAAGATGTAAAAATTTAAACAATGGAAGACAAAATAAAAATTGGAATCAGTCGGTGCCTGTTGGGTGATAAGGTCCGCTATGACGGGGGACATAGATGGGATCGCTTCATTACCGACACCCTAGGTAACTATGTCGAATTTGTCCCGGTCTGTCCCGAGGTGGAATGTGGTCTGAGGGTTCCCAGGGAGGCCATGCATCTTATTGGGGATCCCCAAAATCCTCGTTTGGTGACTATACATACAAAAATTGATCATACCGACAGGATGAAAGACTTATGCCCGTATGCGGATTGCCGAGCTGGAGAAAGAAGATCTCTGCGGTTTTATCTTTAAAAGCGGCTCACCTAGCAGCGGCCTGGAGCGTGTGAAAGTTTATGGGGATAAGGGGGCGCCAATCAAAACGGGGGTGGGGCTTTTTGCCCGGGAGTTCATGACCCGGTTCCCGTTATTGCCGATGGAGGATGATGGACGCCTTCATGATCCGCAGCTTCGGGAAAATTTCATTGAACGGATTTTCACCTTAAAAAGATGGCGGGAGGTCAAGGCTCAAAAAACAGGACTGAAACCATTAATCGATTTTCATGCCAGACATAAGTTTCAGATATTATCTCATAGCCGAAAGTATTATCAGCTAATGGGACAGCTTGTCGCCCAGGCCGAAAGCTTGACTTTGAAAGAACGATTTGACAGTTACCAGGAACTTTTGCTGGAAGTCCTGCAAATAAAATTAACCCAAAAAAAACACAGCGATTTGCTTTTTCATATGATGGGATTTTTTAAAAAGAATTTATCTTCGGATGAAAAGGAAGAGCTAATTGAAGTTATCAATCATTATAAACAGGGCCTGATCCCTCTTATCATACCAATAACCCTTCTGCTGCATTATGTCCGCAAATACGATCAATCGTATTTGAAAAACCAAACCTATCTGCAACCCCATCCCCTGGAACTGAAATTGCGCAATCACTTGTGAATAAACAACAAGTGGATAGACTGAAGGCTAAACCCCTATCTTTTCTTTTTAGATTTACTCAAGTTCTTGTATAGCTCAAAAGCCTCTTTCGGGGTGGCGTTATTATGGACCACGGCCCGAACGGCCTGGATCATAGCCGCAGGGAAATCCGATTGAAAGATATTTCTGCCCATGTCTACGCCGGAGGCCCCTTGCTGAATCGCGCGATAGGCCATAGTCAAGGCATCTAATTCGGGGATCTTCTTACCGCCAGCCATGACGATAGGCACCGGACATGAGGCAATAACCGTTTCGAAGCCCTCTTCAATGTAATAGGTTTTTATATAATGGGCGCCCAGTTCAGCGCAAATACGGGTGGCCAGCCTGAAGTAACGGGCATCCCGAGCCATATCCTTGCCCACGGCGGTGACGGCCAGGGTGGGAATGCCGTACCGGGTTCCTTGGTCCACCATTTTGGTCATGTTTATGATGGATTGGCGCTCGTACTCCCCCCCGATAAATACCTGGACGGCCATGGCGCAAACATTCAACCGGATGGCGTCTTCAATATCCACTGCAATTTCTTCGTTGCTAAGCTCCTTCAAGATGCTGGTTCCTCCCGACACCCTGAGGACAATGGATGGGGAAAGGGAAGGGGGGATAATACTGCGTAAAATTCCCCTGGTCAGCATTAGGGTATCCGCATAGGGGGCGATGGGCAGGATACTTAAATCCATCCTCTCCAGACCTGTGGTAGGTCCCTGGAAATAACCATGATCCACGGCCAGCATCACCGTTCGACCTGATTTTGGATTGAAGATCCGGGCCAGCCGGTTTTTCATCCCCCAATCCAGGGCATTGGATCCCTTAAGAAAAAATCCTTCGGTCTGCTGGGGAATGTCCGGGCAATATCTTTTCCCTTCTTTATGGTCTTCTACATCGGGCATGGTATTTCTCCTTTTTTTCTTTCGATAATTGAGCGTCTTCTTCGAATTAAACTCTTTGATAATATTTGGCAAGAATACCTTTTGGTTGAAATGAGTATAAAATAAGCCCCAGATAGGGTCAAGGGGAAAAGTGGCCTTATCCTCACCCCATAAAAAGTAAGATTTTATCAAAAAATCTTATCGTTGCGGCTCCACAATCACTTTGATGGAATCTTTGGCCTCGGCAACCAACTGAAATCCTTTCCCCGTTTCGGCCAGCCCAAGGCGATGGGTGATCAACCGATTAATATTCAAGGCACCGGCTTCGATTAATTGTAGCGCTCGGAAGTGGTCAGCCGGACTGCCGGCATAAGAGGTGGTTAAGGTGATATCGTTTCTGAAAAACAGGTCGTTTATGGAAATGGGAATGGTGACTCCTTGATCGGTTGGGGCGAAAAAGAGAACGGTCCCCCCCCGTTCAACCAGGGATAAGGCTTGAAGTTGAACCTGCTCTGCCCCGGTGGCGATGATCACCTGGTCGGCCAAAAAGCCCTGGTTGAAATTTTTTAAAAGGTCTGGGGTCAAGTCCTGGGCTTTGACAACCTCATCGGCCCCCAGGGCCTTGGCCGCCTTCATCCGGTATTCGCTGACATCGGTGGCCATGATCTTCCCGGCCCCTAAGGCCCTGGCCATTTGGATGTGGAGCAAGCCAGAGATCCCGCTGCCCAATACTAGTACGGTCTGCCCCGGGGACAGGCCGGCGATTCGTTGAGCCCTTAAGACACAGGCCAAGGGCTCGATAAAGGTAGCCGCTTCATAAGACATATCGTCGGGCAAAGGGTAAATCCCCCGGTCCACATTGATCGGAGGCAAACGGACAAATTCGGCAAAGCCACCGGGATAAAAATTGGTTGAGCGCAAGGTATCGCAAACCGTCTGATGGCCGCTTAAGCAATAATAACAAGTATTGCAGGGCACATGATGGGAGGCGGCCACCCGGTCACCCACCCGGTATTTCTTAACCCGATCCCCGACCTCGACGATCTGCCCGGCTATCTCATGCCCCAAGACCAGAGGGGCCTTGTGGATCCGGTACCATTCAATGACATCACTTCCGCAGATCCCGCTGGCCTCTATTTGGATCAACACTTCACCTGGACCAATGGCTGGTTTGAGCATCTCCTCGATTCGAATATCCCTATTGTTATAATACATGGCCACGCGCATAATCGATATCCTTTTCCATTAGGGCATTAAGAGTTATGAAAATTAGGTTTCTCCAATCTCCACTCTCTGAACTCTGAACTCCGAACTGTCTTTTTTCCGACCAATTATAGTTTCTTCCGCCCCCGAGGGCAAGAGAAACCCGAAATGGGCTGCTTATCTCTCTCCAGCCTTTTCCCAAAAGTCGGCAAAGAAAATTTGATTAATTTTCATTGACTTTGTGGGGCAGTTTCCGTGTTTTTATAACATTAATAAATAATATAATAATTATTAATTTGACAAATCTTTGCCGTTTTTTTAGGTTTTCATTGTCAATATAGCCTATAGTTCAACCGGAAATAAATACTTCCATTTTAATAAATGGTGTGTATTATAAAACCATTTTTATCCAAAGATGAGATGAAGGTCTGGGACGAAAATAGTAATGTCCCGCTATCATTTGATGAGCGCGGGGAGACTTAACTATTTAAGTATAGCGGAGAAAGGAAAACCCATGCCACAACGCTTGGAAATAATGCTTAAACCGGAAGTCCGGGACCCAGAGGGAGAAACGCTCAAAAAGAAGGCTTGGGATTATCTGGGGATTAAGGTGGAAGAAGTTAGAACCATCCAAGTCCTGACCTTCGATACGACTTTGACCCAAGATCAATTGGAGGCGATCCGGAATGAAATTTTTACCAATCCGGTGACCCAGATTTCTTCTTTCCAGCCCCTGGCCAAAGGGTTTGATTGGCTCATCTGGGTGGGGTTTCTGCCCGGGGTAAAGGATAACGCCGGAAGCACGGCTATTGAAGCTATTGAATCTTTTCTAGGGATCAAGTTTTCCCCTGGTGAAGCCGTCTATACATCCAAGCAATATCAGATCAAAGCCCAGCGAATAAAAAAAGAGGCTGTAGAAAAAATTGCCCGGGAACTCTTGGCCAATGATCTGATACAACAATGGCGGATTTTCTCTAAAACGGAATGGGATGATTCGTCAGGGGTAGGAACCCTTATCCCCAAAGTGGAATTGCATCATCAACCCACGGTATCCGTCATCCCCATTGATTCCCTGGAAGAATTTTCCCGGCTTAACCGGGAACGTTCCTGGGCCCTGCCGAAAGAGGATATGGCCGTTATCCAGGCCTATTTTCAAAAGCCGGAAGTACTGGCCCAACGAGGCCGTGTCGGGCTGACCATGCCCACGGATGTTGAGCTGGAATATATTTCTCAGGCCCGCAGTGATCACTGCAATCACAACACCTTCAGGGGGCTGTTCCATTATTGCGATCTTACCACCGGGGAAAGTACAACCATCGATAACCTATTTAAAACCTGTATCGAAGCCCCCACCTTGAAGATACAAAAAGAGAAAGACTGGGTGATCTCGGTCCTCTGGGATAATGCCGGTGTGGCCCGGTTTGATGAAAATCATTATTATTGCATCACGGTTGAAACCCACAACAGCCCCTCCAATATGGAACCTTATGGCGGGGCCATAACCGGAATCGTGGGGGTCTATCGGGATCCTATGGGCACGGGCAAGGGTTCCCGGCTTTGTATGGGCGCTTACGGATACTGTGTCGGCCCCAGGGACTATGACGGCCCTCTTAAACCCAAACTCCATCCCCGCCGCCTGCTTGACGGGATCATAGAAGGGGTGCGGGACGGCGGAAACAAGAGCGGGATCCCCACACCCTTTGGTCAGGTTTTTTTTCATCCCGGCTATATCGGCAAATGCCTGGTCTTTGTGGCCGCCATGGGATTCATGCCGGCCAAGATAAAAAAAGAACCAATAGAATTAAAACAGACTGAACCGGGAGACCTGATCGTAATGTGCGGCGGCCGGGTAGGTAAAGATGGGATTCACGGGGTTACGGCCTCATCCGAAGTGTACAGCGTCAACACCCCGGCCAGCCATGTCCAGATCGGCGACCCCTACACCCAGAAAAAGATGCACGATTTTCTTCTCGAAGCTCGAGACGAAGGGATTGTATCTTATATTACCGACAACGGCGGCGGCGGGCTTTCTTCCTCGGTGGGCGAATCAGCCCGCTTCAGCAACGGGTGTGAGGTCCACCTGGACCGGGTGCCCTTGAAGTATGAAGGGCTGGATCAATGGGAGATCTGGGTTTCCGAATCCCAGGAACGGATGACCGTAGGATTAAAGCCTAAGCATTGGGAGCGATTTCAGGCATTGGCCCGCAAACACAATGTGGAATGCACCAACTTAGGGAACTACACTGCTTCCGGCAAGGTCCATCTGCTTTATCAGGGAAAAACCTGTGCCTATGTTGATCTGGGTTTTTTGCAATCCGATTTTCCCAAATGGACTTTTGAGGCCGAGTGGCAGCCACCGGAAACCAGGGGTCTGATCGAGCCGGTGATTAAGGAACCGGTGGATTACCTTGAGCTGTTAAAAAATATATTATCCAGACCGAACATCGCATCCAAAAACTGGATTGCCCGTCAATACGATCACGAGGTCCAGGGTGGAAACGTGCTTAAGCCTCTGGCTGGGAAATACCGCGATATCCCCGGCGACGCCGTGGTCATTAGACCTCATCTGCCTTCCTTGCGGGGCATTGCCTTCACTCAGTCCATCTTGCCTACCTATGGGTTGATTGACCCCTATGCCATGGTAGCCGCCACCATGGATGAGGCGATCCGAAGACTGTTGGTTGTTGGCAGCGATCTGGAACAAATCGGGGGAGTGGATAATTTCTGCTGGCCCAGCATTCAATATGATCCGCTGGAAAACCCGGATGGGAAATACAAAGCCGCCCAACTGGTGCGGGCCAACTGGGCCTTGAGGGATATTTGCCTTAAGTTCGGCATCCCCTTGCTTTCGGGGAAAGACAGTATGTATGTGGACGGCTATATCAACGGCCCCTTTGGAGAGGCCCACCGGATTTCGGGTCTGCCGACCTTTCAATTTACGGCCACCAGCATCGTTCCAGATGTCCGAAACTGTGTCTCTATGGATGTAAAAATTCCCGGAGACTTGATCTATCTCCTCGGAGAAACCAGGGATGAATTAGGAGAATCGGAATACTATGATCTTTTAGGACATGTGGGGCTGAATGTCCCGCATTTGGATGGAGTACCTGAAAAAAATCATTATGCTGCCTTGCAACGAGCCATAGAAGCAGGCCTGATTTCCGCGGCCCACGGGGTTTATCGGGGAGGCCTGGGGATCCATTTGGCCCTGATGGCCTTGGCCGGAGATTTGGGGGTTGATGTCGATCTGGCCAAGGTCCCTGTTTCTTTTCCAATACGGGCCGACAAGCTCTTGTTTTCAGAATCCTGCGGCCGGGTGCTTCCTGTGCGTGGACCCCAAAAAGAAAAAGCCTTTTGAAAAACTGATGGCCGGGTCCCGGATGGATTGCATCGGCCGGGTGCGAAAGGATCAAAACTTTAATATTGAAGATGGAAAGCGTATCTTGATAAAAACACGACTGAAGCCCTTGAGAGAGGCCTTTCATCAAACTTATGGAGGTCTGATATGATGAAAACTCCTCGTGCCTTGGTTTTAACCGGATATGGTCTCAATTGTGATTGGGAAACCCAATATGCCTTAACCCTGGCCGGCTTTGAGGCCGAACGGGTGCATATCAGTGAATTGATCAATCCAGAAGTTGGGCAGCACACCCAAAAAATAAAAGATTATCACCTCCTGGTTTTTGATGGTGGATTTAGCTGGGGGGATGATCATGGGGCCGGGGTCCTTCTGGCCACCCGTCTGAAATACAAATTAAAAACCGACCTGGAAGAATTTATCGCTGCTGGGAAAATGATCAT
The DNA here is from genome assembly GCA_963802945.1 of uncultured delta proteobacterium. Classification (GTDB taxonomy): domain Bacteria; phylum Desulfobacterota; class RBG-13-43-22; order RBG-13-43-22; family RBG-13-43-22; genus RBG-13-43-22. The sequence goes on along the minus strand of CAWDKY010000017.1, from coordinate 56,265 downwards.
CGGGATCTGCAACGGGTTTCAAGCCATGGTCAATATGGGATTACTGCCGGGTTTTGAAGGGCATTATGACCGGCGGGAGGTGGCCTTGCTGGCCAATGACTGCGGCAATTTTAGAAATGATTGGGTGAAGATGAGGGGCAATCCCGAATCCCCCTGCATTTTTACCAAAGGGATTGAATGGCTGGAATTGCCTATTCGCCACGGGGAAGGGAAATTTTTCGCACCGGAAGGGGTGCTAAATCGACTGCAACAAAATAACCAGGTGGCCCTTTCGTATCTTCTGCCTTCCGGGGACAGAGCCGAAGGCAGGTTTCCCTATAACCCCAACGGTTCCCTGTTGGATATTGCCGGTATCTGCGATCCCACCGGACGCATATTCGGACTTATGCCCCATCCCGAGGGCTATCATCACTTCACCCAGCATCCCAACTGGACCTTGCATAAAGAAATGAGGCAGAGAGAAGGGAAACAGTTGGAAAATGAGGAAGGGGCAGGATTAAAAATTTTCAAGAATGCTTTTGAGTTTTGTGAAAAAAACTTCTAAGAATTTTGAATATTATTTTTTAGCAGGATTCCCCGGAATATTATATGTTTTGATGATAATATACCTCAAATTGAGATAAGGTAAGATCAGGATGCATGGGGGGCAGTATATCTTAGTTTTGGAAGTTCGGCTCCTATATTTTTACTTTTTGGCTTTTGTTTGCTCAAATAGGTTCTTCTATTCCCCAGCTAACCGGCCTAAACCTCCTTAACTCCGTTAGCCACCCCTATTTTTTCTTCCTTTTTCCTCCTTGACCGCTCTTTTATCTTATTTTATATTCTTACCATCAAAAAGCAACTTCTTAGCCATTCAATTTTACCGTCATCAGGCCGTTATGATCCTGATTAAATCTCCAACCGAACTTACAACCAGTGCAACCGACCTGTTTCTGGCCATCGAGTGTGTCTTCATCCTGATAGGCCTGTGGCGGGCCCTGGCCGTTGACCGATGGAGAACTTCCCTGTGGTGTTGGGTGTTCGGCCTTCTGGCGTTTTCTTCCTTTATGGGTGCTGTTGCTCATGGTTTGGATAAGCAGTCTTCCCTGCGTGAAGCGCTTTGGCTGCCTCTCTTTTTATGTCTTGGGGTAGCCGTTGCGCTTTTGGTCGCCGGCGCTCTATTGGATTGGCGTGGCAGGGATATGGCCAAACGTCTCGTTGGGTTAATTGCGGCAGTGAGTATTATCTTTTTTGTACTGGGTCGGTTTTTCGACAGTGCATTGATCATCTTCGTTAACTATGAAGCCTTGGCCATTATTGGCACGCTGGCTATCTATTCTTTCCTGGCCGTCACTCAGCGGGCGAAAGGGTCCGGATGGATTTCTTTGGCAATCCTTCTAAGCCTAGTTGCGGCCGGAGTGCAGGCCAGCCATGTCTCGATGAAGGTTCTTTTCCCATTTGATCATAATGGTATCTTTCATCTTATTGAAATGGTAGCCCTGGCAATGCTCGGATGGGGATTAAAGGTCGGGATGAAACCCTAATCAAGATGAATATGGGAAGAGGCTCAAATCTTCCTGGTTGACATGCCTTAATCGAGGGCATTGGTGAATGAATTGAACTACTATTTTATGATCATCTCCAAAAGAGTTGGAGATGATCGAAGGTTCATGGATTTGAGCAGGTCGGAGGTCCGGTTCTGAATCTTGCACATTACGGCGTACTAAAGCAAGTCAACGGGGCGGTCTGTTGATCTTAAAAATCGTTTTCCGATACGTTGTTGAAATAGTTGAATTGGTATTTTATGGCCCGAATAAACTACGCCACCAACGGCCCAAAGAAGGTCTTTCGATTCCTGTATTAATGGAGAAGAAGTCGCCCTTCGTCCCCTTCTCTTCCGCCCTGCTTTTCTCCTTGCCCCCGTCTTTTTCTTGCCTTATACTCTTCCCATCAAAAAGAAAATTCTTATCAAAAATATTCGCAAAGGAGACAAAAATGAATTATACCCAGATTATTTTTGAAAAAGCGGAAAGGATTGCCTTCATAACCCTGAACCGGCCAGAACGGCTCAATGCTTTTACCCAGACCATGGGGCAGGAGATCCGCCAGGCCCTCATGGAAGTTGAAGAGGATCCTGAAATGAGAGTGACCATTATGACCGGGGCGGGCCGGGGATTCTGTGCCGGTGCCGATCTTCAAAGAGGAGGGGACACTTTTGACCGGACCAAACGCCCGCCTGAGGAAAGACGTGCCAGCCTTTTGAAATATTATTTTTCACTTAAAAAACCTGTCATCGTGGCTTACAATGGGCCTTCCGTGGGAGTGGGTGTAACCATGACTTTGCCTTATGATATTCCGTATCGCAGCCGAGAGCGCCCGTCTGGGAATCGTTTTCAACCGTCGGGGAATCATCCCGGAGGTGGGCTGTGCCTGGCTTCTTCCGAGGATCGTCGGAATCAGCCGGGCGGCTGAATTGATGTATACCGGCCGGATCCTGACCGCCCGGGAGGCCCTGGAATTTGGGTTGGTTAGCCGAGTGGTGCCGGACGACCAACTCATGCCGACAGCCCGGGAACTGGCCAGGGACATCGCCGTAAACTGCGCCCCGGTCAGTGTGGCCCTGACCAAACACATGCTTTATCAATTCTTAAGTGAACCCGATCCGGAAAAGGCCGAAAGGATCAATCACAAATATTATGCCTGGACCGGTTTGCAACCCGATGCACGGGAAGGGGTGACTTCTTTCCTGGAAAAACGGGAACCGGAATGGAAACTGAAGGTCCCCGGCGATATGCCGGATTTCTTCCCTCTCAATGAATGATTGAAAGTTTGTTTTAGAGGATATGATGAGTGATCTGGTTCTTATCCTTGACGGCTCTGAACTCAAAGGCCAGGATTAGGAAGGGGGTCACCAATTAAAAGGCCACTGTCCGGGGATTCCTGGGGCATAATAACGATATTTTTAGCAACCAACGGTCCAAAGAAGGGTTTGCGATTTACATTTCTCCTTGCCCCAGTCTTATTCTTGCCTTATACTCTTTCCATCCAGAAGGAAACTTTTTCAACTTATAATAAAAGACCTTTGATCGCTTTTAATTGCCGATGCGGGTCCTCTATGATCCTGGGGATGTGTATGTTTTCAAAAATACAATTTTTTACAATGGCGTTTAATAAAAAGGAGGAATTAAGATGATAAAAACAGTAGAACAGTATCTTGAAAGTTTGAATGACGGACGGGAAGTCTGGTGTCTGGGAGAAAAGGTGGCTGATGTGCGGACCCATCCGACGGTGAGTACCATCATCAGAACGGCCTGCATGGACTATGTCCTGCCCAATCACCCGGATTATCGGAAGCTCTTTGTGACCCAGAATGAAGACGGCGAAGATATTAATTTTTTGCTGACTTCTCCGAAAACACCGGAAGACCTTCTTCGCCGGCGGGAATGCTACACGGTCGGGATCCGATCCGGCGGAGGAGTAATCGTCCATTGCATGGGCGCCGATGCCCTGGCCGCCTTTACCGTCGCTGCCCAGGTCATGGACAGCAAACTGGGCACCGGGTATATGGAGCGGGTCGAGCAGTACCGCAAACATCTGCAAAAGAACGATTTGGCCATCACCGGGGCCATTACTGATGTTAAGGGGGATCGAAGCCTTCACCCCTCCAAGCAGAAACAGCACCAGGACTTTTACCTGAGGATAGTAGATCGGCAGAAGGACGGCATCGTGGTCCGGGGCGCCAAGGTGCATATCAGCGCCTCTCCCTGTGCCAATGAGCTGCTCTGCCTGCCCTGCCGGACCCATGGCGAAGCAGACAAGGACTATGCCCTGGCCTTTGCCGTACCTGTTAGCACGCCCGGTGTCAAGCTTTTGGGGGTAGAGCCGAATGTCCGGCTCTACGGGGAGGAATGTGAATTCGATTATCCCATATCGGACCACATGCAGCCCTCGGAATCTTTGATCATCTTCGATAATGTCTTTGTGCCCTGGGAACGGGTTTTTATGTGCGGCGAGTGGGAGTATTCCCAAATCCTGGCCTATGCCTTCGCCAGTTACCACCGCCTCTTCGGCACCTGCAAGATGACGGGGACTCTTGAAACCATGACCGGGGCAGCGAGCCTGATCGCTGAATATAACGGTGTCCAGAATGTCCCGCACGTCCGGAAAAAGCTGGCCTGGATGGCCTATATTACGGAAACGGTGCAGATGTTGGGGAAACAGGCCTGCCAGGATCCGGTCACCGAATTTGGAATGGATGTCATGATGCCCAATCGGATGGCCATTAATGCCTCCAAGTTCACCTATGCCAGCAATTTTCACCAGATGGTCCAACATATGCAGGATATCGGGGGTGGATTGACCACCACGGTGCCGGCCTATCGGGACTGGAAAAATCCGGCCATACAACCCTACATTGAAAAATATCTGGCGGCCAAAGACGGGGTGCCGACAGAGGACCGGATTCGCATATTGCGGCTCATCAAGGACTACACCGGAAATCACTACGAGGTCGATACCATTCACGGTGAAGGGTCCATGGCCGCTCAGGAGATGTTTCTCTATACCAGCGCTGACTGGAAAAGATACCAATCGGCGGCCAAACGGGCGGCCCGTATAAACGGTTGGCAGGAACATCCCATCTATGGAAAGCTTCCGGCGCGGCCGTATTTCGTAAAAATGCCTCCTATCGACGAGTCTTATGAAAGCATCGGGTTGACAAAAAAATAATATACACGATGCCCGGGGAAAGTTTCCCCGGGCATCAAAAGGGGGGAGAGGCTCAAATCTTCATTATTGACATACCTTAATCCAAGACGTTGTTGCCTAAGTTAACTTGGTGTTTTATGGCCCCGATTAGACCAGGCCTCCATCGGTCAATAGAAGGATTTTCGATTTGCTTTTCCCCTTGCCCCGGTCTTGTTCTTGTCTTATACTCTTTCCAGCAAAAAAGTTCTTTGGGCCCGTGGTTAAAAATAATTTTTGTGGCCCCGGATAAAGTGAGGAAGAGATGAAGGTCGTCTTTCATGAAGATTATAACCAAATTTATTCTTCTGACCCCGCTTCGGCCCCGGGAAGAATCCTGGCCGTCGAAACGGAACTGCGGGGGAAAGTCCATTTTTTGACCCCTGTGGCGGCGACACGGGAGGATATTCTCCGTGCCCACACACCAGGGCATATCCAATCCGTCGAACAAGAGGGTGTCTATGATATAGCCGCCATGGCCGCGGGAGGCGCCGTCTTAGCCGCCCGGATCGGGTTGACCGAACCCTGTTTTGCCCTGATTCGTCCGCCGGGTCATCACGCCTCGGCCTCAAGCGCTTGGGGTTTCTGTTATTTCAACAATATGTCCATTGCCCTCGAAAAATTAAAGAAGGAAGGGAAAATCAAAAAAGCCTTTATTCTGGATTTCGATCTGCACTTCGGGGACGGGAATGTTAACATTCTGGGCGGCCGTGGATATGTGACCATCTTTAATCCCTCAGCCCAAAACCGAATGGAATATTTAAAGAGCGTGGAAGATTCCCTAGCCCGGACCGATGCCGATATGATCGCTGTTTCCGCCGGATTCGATAATCATGAAGCGGATTGGGGAGGGCTTCTCAAAACCGAAGATTATACCTTTATGGGCAGACTGGTCAGGGAGACCGCTCGAAACAATAAAGGCGGATGTTTCGGCATCCTCGAAGGCGGCTACAATCATTCTGTTCTGGGCAAAAATGTGCTGGCCTTTATCGAAGGGCTTTCCCATTTGGACGGGAAATGATCGCCCCCTTATCTTGCCTAGAATCCCGTCTCGCGGGACTGCACCCTGGTGCAGGGAGCTTCAATTATTTTAAGGTTACTTTAGTAATACTATAAATTTTCATTGGGAGGTATCACATGAAAGATCTGCTGCTTATGTATGCGAAGTACACGCAAAGGGCTGACGCCTCGGTCATCGCCCTGCTCGATGGCCTATCGGAAGAGGCTCGTAACGAGAACAGAAAAAGCTACTACAAGAGTCTCTCCGGTCTCGCCTGCCACGCCTTCGGCGTAGTCCTTTTTTTCCAGGGTTTTTTACGCACGGCCGTACCCGCGGCGGCCTCGGCGTTTAAGGCAACCGATGGTCTCAAGGTGCCCAGGGGTGATAGCCTTAACGCGGACCAATGGGCCGAGCTTAAGAAGATCACCCAAATCGCCGATCAGGCGACCGTCGATTTCGTCGCCACCCTTACCGAGAACGATCTCGTCCTTCCGGTCAAGGTGGCCTGGTTCGGCGGGAAGCCCGACGCGGTGCCCCTCCATTACCTCTTGAGCACGACCGTTATACACGGCATCCATCACCGCGGGCAGATATCGCAGATCTTGGACGAGATGGGCATCGAGCACAACTTCTCGGGCCTCGATGTGGGATTCCTGCCGAAATAGTATAAAATGAGGGATGACCTTAAATAATTAACCGGTATTCAGTTTTAATGGATAGGAAAATTCAACTTTCCATCGCAATCCTTTTGTGTTAAAATGTAAATATTTTATCGCCTATCAATAGCAACCATCCCGTTTTGGGATGTTCAAGCAACAGCCTGAACGGGATTGGGGCAGTCCAAGAAACCAATAAATTAAAAAACATAGAAGGAGGAGAGTGCCATGAAAGCTGAAGATGTAAAAACGATTGCTATGATCGGTGCGGGTGACATGGGTCACGGAATTGCCGCCGCCTGTTTGATGGGCGGCTATAAAGTATTTTTACGTGATATTGATCAGAAGTTTGTCGATAAGGGAATGGCCGGCATCAAGGCCAGTTTTGATAAATTCAAGGAAAAGGGCAAAATGACGCCGGAGGCTTATGCCGACGCCTTTACTCGTCTGATCCCGATCGTCGATTTGCAGACGGCGGTGAAGGACGCCGATTTTATCATTGAAGCCGTTCCCGAAAAGCTGCAGCTCAAACAGAGCGTCTTTGCCGACCTGGACAAGTTCGCGCCCAAACATGCCATTTTGGCGTCCAACACCTCCAACATCAGTATCACCGACATTGCTTCCGCCACGCAGAGACCGGACAAGGTCATCGGTTATCATTTTTTCAATCCGGCCATCCTGATGAAACTGGTTGAAGTGATCAAGGGCAAGAAGACCTCCGATGAGTCCATCCAAATCGGCTATGCTATTGCCAAAAAAATCAATAAGGTTCCTGTCATTGTGAAAAAAGATTCGCCCGGCTTTATTTACAACCGGGTCAACGAACCAACCCTGCTTTTGCTGTCCAAGATTCTGGAAGCGGGGCATCCCTCACCGGAAGAATTCGACGCAGCCTTCAAACCCATGATGCCCATGGCGCCGTTTGAGCTGATAGACTATGTCGGGATCGATATTGCTGTCCATGGTCTGGAATATTTTGCCGAGGTCCTGTCCAAAGACTACAAGCCGTCCGAGGCTATCCTGGCTTTTCTGAAATCGGGAAACTTGGGCAAGAAGACCGGCAAGGGCATATACGATTGGTCCAAGGGCCGGCCGGCAATCGATCTGTCCAAGGCAACCAAGGAATATGACCTCAATCACATGGTTGCCCTCCAGGTCAATGAAGCGACCAAGCTTATCGAAGAGGGCGTGTGCGAAGATCCGAAAGAAATAGACCTGGCCTTGGCCAACGGCGGCGGATCGCCCTTCGGCCCGTTTGCGTTGGCCCAAGGCATCGGTTATCCTGTGCTCCTGGCCAAGCTGGAGGAGTTATACAATAAATTCAAGCTGGAGGTACTCAAACCGACGAAGACGATGCAGGCAGGTCAGATCAAAGTTTAAGAAAGTAGTGTCCGCTATTTTGGTCGGGGGAATGATGTTTTCCTCCCCCCGACCAATCTTTTTTATTAATCAACAAGGGGGAAGAGGGTCAAATCTTCCTTGTTGACCTACCTTAATCCAGGACATAATCCAGGACCTTGTGGAATTAGTTGAACGGGTATGTTATGACCCGAATAAAATTTGAAAGCATCTTTGAAGTAAAGAGTAGCCATGTCTGAAACCAATGTCCCCCATAAAGTGTCTTGGATATGACAAATTTTATAGAGTCCGGATCAATTAGTCATTTTATATTTGCCCAGTCCCTTGATCCTTTCGGCCACCCTTGAATTCAATCCAGGCTCCGGCTCCCTATCGGGTTGAAAAAGGAAAAAGGGGTAATCTTAGATAATAGTCATAAGGCATTTCTTTTTTTTAAGATCTGGGGTACAATAGTTCATTAAGAATTCAAGGAAAAGAAGCAAGAGTATATCGCGATGATTCAAAAACCGACTTATTGAGAAAACAAGGAGGAGAAATTCAATGACCGAAAAAACATTGTACCAACAACTAGCTGAAGCGGTGGGAGTAGGGAATTCAAAATACATTCCCGGGATTTTTGAAACCTTGACCGACGAAAAGGAGGCCAAGATCCTTTTGGCTGCCGCACCGCCAGCTTCTATCCAGGAGATCGCTCAAAAGACCGGCCTGAAGGAGGAAGAGGTTGAAACGTTGGTTGATCCGCTATTCAAGAAGGGTTTGCTTTTTAAGTCAAAAAAAGCGGATGGAACCCGATATTACCGGGTCCGGACTGTACTTCAGATGCACGATTCTACGGCAGTTATTGTAAATCCACCTCCCAAGATGTTGCCCCTCTGGAAGGATTTTATGCATAAGGAGTTCGATGATCTCAGCCGGAAAATAGAGCAAATGCTGCCCTCCGCTGTAATCCGGGTAATCCCGGTGAATGTATCGGTTCAAAACGAGACCCAAATCCTGGCTTTTGACGATGTCAAGAGCATCATAGCCGAGGCCAGAAACCTGGCCGTCACCCCCTGTTCCTGCCGGGCCATAGATGGGGCCTGCGGCAAGCCGGTGGAGGTCTGCGTCCAGATCGACAAGGCCGCCGACTATTCGATTGAAAGGGGAACGGGTCGCAAACTGGAAAAGGATGAAGCCCTCAAGATGATGAAGATGTGCGAAGAAGAGGGTCTGATACACGTTACCGGTAACAAAAGGACCCTGGGTCATGTGATCTGTAACTGCTGCGGCGACTGTTGTTTGAACTGGCCTTCGGTCAGAACCGGCCTGGGGAAATTTGTTTTGCCGAGCCGGTTTCGGGCGGCAGTTGATCCTGAAACCTGTTCGTCCTGCGAGGCCTGTCTGGACCGATGCTATTTTGAGGCGATCAGTATGGAAGGAGAGGGGGATACTGCTGTTATTAACCCCGAGAAATGCATGGGGTGCGGTCTCTGTCTGGTGACCTGTCCGGTGGAGGCTATCACTCTGGATGAGGTCAGGCCGGCCGAGTTTGTTCCGGCTTAGGCCTTTTAAATTGATTAGAGGGAATAGGATAATTTTTTTATTTTCGCCGGATAGCCCGTAAAAGTTTATTACGGCGAGGGAGAAGTTTTTTCTTTTGACAGAGGCAATTTATTAGGAAACCATTTCTCCGCTCGACAAGTTTTTAAAGGGAGGCACAGGCCATGGAAATGGGAAAGCCCCTGAATCAAAGAAAAGACGATCGATAGTTTATCAATGAGATCCCTCTCGAGGGTATCGAGGCCATTGTCGAGGTCAGTCAAAACGGCTTAAAGATAAAAAAGCTTCCGGCTTCACTGTTGAAAACCTAATCATCAAATCAAAGCCGACATTCTTCTGACAAAAGAAATTTCTTGAAGTCAGCATCTGAAAGGAAATCCACGATGGAGATCCCCACCCTCGAAATTTTTTCAGATTACGTTTGACCCTGGTGTTATTTCATTACCGGGCGTATTGATCGATTACGTAAAGAATTTAAAATAGCTATCCGCTGGACTGCTTTTCCCCTTCATCCCGAAACCCCTGAGAGCGGACAGTCGATAGAACAACTTTTTGCCGGTCGTCTGGATTTGAATCAGGTAAGATCCCGTCTGAAACAGGCGGCCCAGGATGCCGGATTGCCTTTGGGAGAGAGGAAAATGACCTATAACAGCCGCTTGGCCCAGGAGCTGGGTAAGTGGGCCGAGTCCAAGGGCAAGGGAGACGAATTCCACCAAGCAATATTCCGAGCTTATTTTGTTCAAGGCATAAACATAGGAAAAATTCCCGAACTCGCTCCTTTGGCCGAATCCATCGGGCTCCCGGGGGATGAAGCCCAGGAAGTGCTCCAAAAGAGGGCCTTTAAGGAAGCGGTGGATCAGGACTGGGCTCGTTCACGGCAACAGGGAATTCAAGCTGTCCCGACTTTATTATTAGGGCAACATTTTTTGGTCGGGGCTCAGCCCTATGAAAAAATGGCCGATTTTTTAGATAAGGCCGGTGTGAGGAGGCGAAACGGTTTTAAAAATACAAATAATAAATAACGAACTTCGAATTCCGATTCATGAATTGATTGGTTTCTTTTTAAATCGACATTCGTTATTTGTTGTTCGACATTCAATATTTTGGTCGTTCCTGACGCCTCGCTGCAGCCGGGATATCTTGGCTTAATATGGAATTAACAACCTTTCCTTCGGCCCTGATTTGCCCCTATACCTTGATGGAAGAAGAGGCCCTGATCTGGTCTATTCTTTTTTCTAACCAAGCTATATTGCTGCACCCTTTCCCCTTACCTTTACCGGCGTTCTTTCAATCACTTGTTTCTCAAGGCTTGCTCCAGGTACGGACCTTGGAACGAACCCGGGAGGAAATCCGGGTAAAAGATAAAAAGTTAAGAGAAATCCAGGCCTATATGGCCAATTATTCAAATCGGGGATTTTTGAAATATCTTAAAGAAGCCGATTCAATGCAGGATCAGGAAACCCAAGAAGAGATCGTCGGTTTAATAAAGAGAAAACCTTTCACAACACCCTTGAGGGATGCCTCCATCGTAAACGGCCAGGTTTTCCTTTGTCTGATTCACGAATGGATGCTTAAGGAATGGGAAGTGGAGGCCTCTTTGGCCGAGATTGAGAAGCAGGAACAAATCATGGCTCAAGGTTGGCAGGAAAGTTTGGAAGAAGGATCGCAATGGGAAACGGCCTCCCCTCTGGTATTGAACAAGAACGACATCGAGATCCTTTGTCCCCTGGCCCTGACTGCCTGGCGGGAATTAAAAAATGAACTGGCCCCTGAACCCTCGATCCTCTTCACTACTCAGCAATGGGTTTGGACGGATCATTATGGCCTCGATCCTGAAGAAGACCAGATCATGGCTCTCTCCTTGCCGGATTTGAGTTCTCTATGTTCGGAAAACTTTCAAAAACAGGCCAAGAACTTGGCCTCTCTTAATAAATCTTTTGTTCAACAAAACCTGAAGAGGCTTTTACGTTCTTTCGGGGTGCAGGAGCAAAAAAGATCCCTTGATGATTTCAAAATTGCCCTTTCGGGTTTAGGATTGCCGCCTAACGGCAAATATCAGCTCATCCTCCCCTCTTTTCAGCCTTCGTGGAAAGAACCCCTGGCCCAGCTTGATCAAAGAGGATCAATTCCTTTAATTCTCTTCTCACCTGCTCTGGTCTGATGGGCAGCCTCCTTCTGAAGATTCTTTTCGCTTGACAAATTTGGTTTATTTTCCTAAATAGTGTTAATAAAAATGATTTCAAAGGGCTCACCGATTACTTTTAATTTATAAAATATTTTAAGCCAGGAAAGAGATGCGTTATGTTTAAAGTCGAAGTGGACCCGAATAAATGTGTCGGGGACGATGCATGTATAGAGGTTTGCCCTGTTAATGTTCTTGAGCTTCGAGATGGTAAGGCCGTCCCATTTCAAGAAGATGAATGCTTAGGCTGTGAAAGCTGCATAGAGGCATGTGAAGAAGGAGCAATCACGGTAACCGAGGTATAACAAAAAAAGGTCTGACTGAAGTCCTTCAGCCAGACCTTTTTTATTCCCAACCTAAAAGGTATTATTTCTTTCCCTCCACATGGCACTGAGCGCAAACAACAGGCCCAGTTTTCTTGCTTTCATTTTTCATTTTGGCGTGGCAGTCTTTACAATTCTTATGATAGGCATTTTGGAGAGTTAGGATTTTGCCCTGTTCTGTAGCCTTGTGGCACTCATTGCACTTTTGTACCTTGCTTGTGCCTTGTTTCCAGGTATTTTTACCGTCCTTGTAAAGATGGTGACATTCGGTACAGGCGATTTTGTGATCCCTCTCGTGTTTTAGATGGCTATATTCCACCGCCGGCTTCGTTCGTTTACTTTCCTTAAAAAAAGCCTTATCGTTATCAATCTTGACGGTGTCAGGAACTTTAACCGCAGCAGCGGCGTAAACCCAAGCGATTAACCCCATTGAAAAGAGAAATGCCGCAATGATGGTGATAATTGCCAAGCCTTTTTTCATTTTCCCGCTTACCTCCCTTTTCTGAAATGTTTATGAGTATTATTCATTAATAAGGAATTTATTCCCTTACGATATCTTTTCTTAGAACCCCTATAACCAAAACCAAGGATTCTGTCAAGAAAAAGTTGACAGAAGACCGTATTTTTGTTAAAAAGGAATAAATCTACTGGATTATCTGTCTTAAAGGGGGATATTTTACGGTTTCAATCAGTACTCACAGTGTTTGGAGCATACTCCCCTGGGAAGTCCCCTGGGATTGGGGACACGGTTTTTTCCTTGGCCTGGCTTATCTGGTTCTGGCCGTACTTGGGGTGACCTTGACAGTTGTGGCCTTAAGGACCATGCGGGCGATAAAAAATTTGAACCATTAACCCTTTTTTCATACCCAAGGAGGTCCCATGTTTGGTATAGGGGCGCAAGAGTTAATCATTAATTTTGGTCATAGTCCTTTTTATCTTTGGAGCAAAAGGGCTGCCCGAAATCGGCAAAAGCCTGGGGAAAAGTATCCGGGAATTTAAAAACAGCGTTACTGGAGAAAGCGAGAACGAAGATCAGGCCGAGCTGAAAGAAAATAGCAAAGATACCAAAGACAAAACCTCCTAGACCCCTTTACCGACGCCTCACTTTTTTTTGACCCTACCATCACCAATTCTCTTGGAGAAGATCCTTATTTTAAATATTGGAGTTCCCTGCGGTAAACCAGTCTCATAAAGTGCGACCCTACGAACCGGATTTACGATGAACCCTGATGGTTTTTTAGAATTAAAGAAGTTTGTCTTGGCCGGTTTGAACCAGGATGATCAAATACAATAATTCGGAAAGAGAACTTTAGGTGAAAAGACTTCTTCCTGAAGTCCTCAAACTTCCACTTTAGACAAACGACAAGAGTTCAAACAGTAATCGTCATCAAGGCGGCAGGAGATTTAAACCATTGGCAAACTAACGGTCTGCTGCATTCGCTTGTTGTGGGGCGCTGCGCTTGCGCAGCGTCCAACTCGATCATAATATTAGGGAGTTTATTTCTTAATTATGGTAACCTTATACCTTTTGACAGACAATGCCATCCTGATGATTGTTAATAGCCCTCGTTTGTATATTCAGGATATTGAAATACCTGCTCCAATTCTTATCAATATACGATTTCGCATGATATGTGGTTTGATAAAAATCAGGTAATCCTTTCGTTCCTCCTCCTTTTTTATAAGCAAAGCTATTTTTTGTGAAATTGTTCAATACTTCACTGTCATCCGTAGGTAACAATCCTTCCCCATGTATTGATGCTATAAATATCCCTTGTGGCTTGGTAATTCTTCTCAATTCCTCCAACCACTGAAATCGCATATCTTCTGGCAGGTGCGTAAAGACTGAGATACAGAAAACAAAGTCGATACTGTCGTCAGTAAATGGAAGAGGTGGAAGAAAATTAATGGTTTCAAACTCAGCAATATGACTAAGATTTGCTTTACACCATCCAATTGACTCGGGATCAATGTCCATTCCAGTGATAACCTGATGGTTGGTTGGTCTTAAGAAACGTGTCACTCTTCCGCAACCACAACCAAAGTCCAGAATGGAATGAAAAGACTCAAAGTTCTTTCCAATACCGCCCAGTAACCTTTTCAAATCCCAAAATATTTTCCGTCCAACTCCCAGGAAAAGATCCACATCTTCCGAGTAATCTACTCGCACTATTAACTCTTGCGGTGGAATAGGTAAATAATCAGTCTGCGCTAATAATGCCTCAAATTGGCGACATTTCTGTTTGAGATGCTCTTGTTCTTTTTTCAACGCCTTAATTTGAAACGCCTGATCCTTGAGTAGAGATAGTTTACTCAAAAAGTCATATTTCATAAATTATCCTTTCACAGTCTACAATGATAGATTACCGCCTAATGTAACGTCCTATAGTTTCCACATAACTCCCCAATCCGGGAATTTTCTCTTTGTCTCTATAAAATGACGATCCGGGCCATGAATCTTCTTAAGATCTTAAAGAAAGGTATTTGTAGGTTTAAAACTACAGGGAATATTATAATATAATCGGCTAATTTGTAAAAAAATTTATGGGGAGGCTATGTTTGAGGAAACTTGAGGGCTTTTTCCTCCTCAACCTCCCCTATTTGAAAAAAGCCAAGATTTCAACCGTAATCAACGAACAGTTAATAAACTGACTTGACTTTTTAGGAATTATAGATTGAAAATTAGTAATAAAAGCCATAAACTTTTTTCTGCTGACAACCTTTAACCAAAAGAGTGTCAAGAGTAGAATATTCGGCCCTGCTTTTTAATAAAAGGGTGAGATTTTTTGTTTTAACAAGGAGATATAAAGCTCTTTATAATAACTTATTAGGCTTCCCAAGAGGATTCCAAAATGAACATACAGAGAATCATTAAGGGACTATGACAAATAGGAGTCAGTCCGTATCATTTGCTAGACAACTTATACGTTCCTTTAGATCGGAAACACATTCGCAGGACAAAGAATATTCGCCTTATTCCAAAGGAACGTGATCGAAGAGGTGGTAAGTATTCCTATGCCGAATGGGCACACGTCATCGGTATTTTCCAGACTCTAATGTTGCTTCATCTGCCGAAGAAAGATAACAACATGATACTGGATGTGGGTTGTGGAACTGGGTTATTGGGAATATCCAGTGAACCTTTCTTAGGTCAAGATGGGAAATATATAGGCATTGACGTGAATAAGGAGGATGTCAACTTCTGCCGTGGGCATTATCCATCCGCAAATTTCGAGTTTATACATTTCGATGTCAACAATCCAGTCTATGCTCCTGGTCAGAAGGACACAAAATTAGAATGGCCTGTCGAAAGTGCGTGCTTTGATCTAACAACAGCCTTGTCCGTTTGGACCCATCTCAATGAAGATAACGCTTTGTTCTATTTTAACGAGATAAGCCGTGTCCTCAAACCAAACAGTAAAGCAATAGTAACGTTTTTTCTGCTTGATGAAACTTACAGAAATAGCCTTAGCAGGAGGTCAAAACAAGAAGGTAGATTTCACATGACGTCGCAGGATCAATGGGTTTTTGATCAACCATCCTATGGATCAGATGCCTGGTTACATCCAAAATGGGCAGAAGTTCCTGAACTTGCAATAGGTGTCACTGAATTCGGCCTTAATAAACTTATTTCAAGATCTGGAATGAAACTAATTGACCATTATCCGGGGAACTGGAAAGAAGTTCCTGGAGCATTCTTCCAAGATGTATTGATATTCCAAAAAGCCTAACACAGCGCTTCACCTGACCCTCATTCTGCCGCGCTTCATAGCGGCAGTTGAGCTTGGGTGTTACTCTCTCTTTCAATTGGAAATCATCAACCCTTTGCGCTGACTTATCACCACATTTGTAAGTCGCAAGAAGAGTTATCTTGACACTATTCCTCAACCCAAATACTGGTCAGGATACCTAATCTTGCATAAATGGGGACGTCGTTAAAAATCGCCTTTTTTCCATACGTTCTATTCCTTGAATTACCTTAACAAGTGCTAACTTACGATATCATTCAAACTATCGACATACTGTGCCAGCGTCCTAATCATAGCAGTTTTCTTTTTAAAATTTTTTAGATCGGTGGATTAATCATTGGAAAAATTTGGAACTACTGAATCATTTTCCCGGCTTTATTCAGATAGTCCCCGGTTTCTTTTCCCATGCGGTCCAAGAGTTCCTGACAGGTGGGGATATCCCTGATCAGACCGATGGACTGGCCGACCGGCAAGACAGCGGATTCCGTATCTCCCGAAATCCAGGCCTCCCTCATCCGCAGGCCGGACATGAAGGGAATCAGATCATCCAGACCGCCGCCTTGTTTTTCAATGGCCATGATTTCCGATACCGTTTTGTTCTTCAATCCCCGGCCCTGGAGGCCGGTGGACTGCCCATAAAGAACCGTCTCATGTTCCTGCCTGTTTATCAGTTCCTGTTTGTGCTTATCATGGACTTCACATTCCCGGGTGGCGATAAACCGGCTGGCCATCATCACCCCCTGGGCGCCTAAAACCAAAGCCGCGGCCAAAGATCGGCCGTCGGCTATACCTCCTACCGTAACCACCGGTATTTTGACCGATTCGACGATTCTGGGGGTCAAAAGCATAGTGGTGACATCGTCATTCAGGGGATGGCCTCCCTCTTCGACACCTGCCGCATAGATCCCGTCATAGCCAACATGTTCGGCGTGAATCGCATGTCTGACTGATCCCACTTTATGAAACATCTTTACCCCTGCTTTTTTGAGCATCTCAATGGTTCCCATGCCCAGGGCCTTATCAATGGGTGTGCCGGAAATCTCGATGGCGGCGATTTTTTCTTCGGCACATACCCTGAGCCACATTTGATAATTCTCGGGATTCAAACGAACCGAGGGCAAAAGAGTGATGTTGACCGTGAAGGGTTTACTGGTCATTTTTCGGGTTTCCTCAATGGCCTGGCGAAAGGTTTCTTCCGTTTCCCAATTTCCGGCCGTAAGATTCCCCATTCCCCCGGCATTGGATATGGCCGCACAGAGTTTCGGTTTGCATAAAAACATCATTGCCCCGCAGATGATGGGATATTTGATTCCAAACATGTCGGTGATGGCTGTCTTGAACATAGTTTTTCTCCTTTCTTTTATCAGGTGCAGGCTCAACAGCCCGCCGAAGGGATTTTTTCATTATTCCGGCCACAGCCGGAGTCTAATCCAAGGTAGTAATCCTTGAATAAACATGACCATGCCATGCATTGGCACTTTATCTTACCATAGATCAACCCGATTGATATTATTTAATCAGAGGTCTAAATACAGGTCCATAAAGCCAGCAAATATTTTTTCTTTCCCCTCCCGCCACCTGCCTTTTTTCTTGCCTTCCCTATCGGTTTTTCGCCTCACGGGAGCTGCCCAAGGCCTTCCTGGGCTCCCCAATTCGTCGAGGAAACGAGGTCGCCGGTGCTTTCTGTCAATCGAAACAACCCGAGACGTGGCGTTCAATGAACGCCGATTCGGCGAAGCAACTGCCTTGGCAGCGATCTTCTTGTATGCTGAGTTTCATTTGGCGGAGCACCGGGCGCAGCCGACAGAGTTTTCCCGAGAACTTGGTAGGGTACTCAAGTATGTTCGAGATGTTAGCGGAGTCTCACAGGAGGAACTCGCTGTGAGCATTGGGACAACGCGGATAGCATTGTCTCGGTGGGAGGCTGGCTTGCAACCCCCAACGTTCGGTCCGTTTCAGCGGTGGTGTCGCTCCCTCGACCTCCTAGCAGTGGATACTCCGACAATTGTCACCGTTTCTGACATCACATCGGAGCTGCTCCGAATGCTCGGTAATGAACCCGATCGTTTAAGAGAACTCTCGGCTGAGTCATTTGAAAGTTTAGTGGCCGAGCGTCTTGACAAGGCGGGCTTTGAGGTGCAGAGGACCGGTTCAACCAATGCACGAGATGGTGGCATTGACCTAATTGCTCCCGAGCTTCGAACGTTGTTTTTCAACTCGTTGCTGTTCAGGTCAAACATCACCAAGAGGCGCGCAAGACCGGCAGAGAAAATGTTGATCGCCTATTGTCTTGAAGGGGGAGCTTCTTCAACGCCGGTCTGTCGGTTACAAATACGACTTTTAGCCGAGACGCCTTGTGGCTTGCCTCTCAGGAAGCCAGTCGAAACTTCTTTCGCCTGCGTGATCTTGAGGACTTGAAACTCTGGCTTCAAGGGAACTTCTGGTCGGAGCGCGAGGGACGTGAGGTGCCAGATGAAGTGGAATTGGCGTCAGGTTGACTTATCAAGATCCCGAGGCTGAGACTGGAGGATATTCTCCAATACTGGCTGGCATCAAGGATCGGAGATGACGCATAACAACGGCATGAAGCAGATCGCGTCCCTCTCGGGCCACTCCGGCTTAGCTTTTCGTTGGTCATCGCCTCTATAAAGGCAGGTGGGATGACATGGTGATGAATATCAATTCGACCTTGCAGCATAATCATAAATAAATTTGTTGAGATGAAAAGAATATAGGATAAGAAAAAAAGGGATCAAGGAGAAAAACAGAAGGTAAGAATAAATAGATAATGGCTATCAACTTTACAAAATTGTTAACTTATCAATCCCTTTCATTACAATATTGTCATTTGTTTTTAACAGGCGGAGACAGTTTTTTGCCCGAATAAAGAATGCCCCAACTGATCGCCATCATCTTCTTCTTAATAAATTAACCAGTTATCTTATAGTTCCAGGTATTTCCTATAGATTTCTTGCAGGCCCTGATTTTTGGTAATATTTTTGCAGTCTTAAATTAAGGGTGACCATCTAGATGATCATTCTGGAATTTCTAATTCATTTCTATCCGTTGGATAAGATAAATAAACATAGCAGATAGAGAATTGTCGCTTTGAGTGACGGTATCAAATTCCTTTTTGTCCTTGACCCATTCTCGATAGGAAATTATACTTTCACTTTACAGGTTTTTGCCCTATCGGCGCCCTTTGCCAAAGGGCTTTAAAGGTGAACATGTCCGGCATACATATTGACTCCCAGTTTCTAAATGAGGTCGGGGCCGCCATGGATAGGCCAATATCGGCCTGCTACCAATGCCGCAAATGCAGCGTCGGCTGTCCGGTGTCCTATCCTATGTCTCATCAGATTATCCACTGCTCTTCTTGAGACGTCCTTTAAGGAAATAAGATATGGCAGGAGAAAAAGAAAATAAAGTCGGTGCTGTTATGGTGATCGGGGCCGGGATCGCCGGTATTCAAGCCTCCCTGGATCTCGCTGAATCAGGCTACTATGTTTATTTGGTGGAAAAATCTCCGGCCATTGGCGGGGCTATGTCCCAGTTGGACAAAACCTTTCCCACCAACGATTGCTCCATGTGTATCCTCTCTCCTAAGGTCGTGGAATGTGGAAGACATTTAAATATCCAAATCTTGACCCTTTCCGACATCCAAAATATTCAAGGAAAACCTGGAAATTTTACCATAACGGTCCGGAGAAAGCCTCGATATATCGATCTATCCAAGTGTACGGGTTGCGGTGATTGTGCTGATGTCTGCCCTGTGGTAATAGAAAATACTTTTGATCAGGGGCTCTCTAAAAGGAAAGCTGTGTACAGACCGTATGCCCAAGCTTTCCCTAATGCCTTCGCTATAGAAAAGTTGGATAGGGCACCATGTACCATGACCTGCCCTGCCCATATTAATGTCCAAGGATATGTTCAACTGGTAAAAATAGGAAAATATAAGGAGGCGGTAGCCCTAATAAGGGAACATTTGCCTTTGGTGGGGGTCTTGGGAAGGATCTGTCCTCACCCTTGTGAGGTCGAATGCCGCCGGGCGAGTATCGATGAGTCTGTGTCTATAAGAAACTTGAAACGATTGGCTGCCGACCAGGTGGATCTCCTTTCCTTTCCCCTGCCTGAAATAGAAAAAAAGGAAAAAAAGGTGGCCGTCATCGGAAGTGGTCCGGCCGGTTTAACCGCCGCCTATTTTTTGGCCCTTAAGGGGTATCTGGTATCCATCTTTGAAGCCTTGCCCGAACCCGGTGGGATGCTCAAAGTCGGCATCCCCGATTACCGACTTCCCAAAGATATTCTGCAAAATGAAATTGATTCAATTCTAAAATTAGGAGTCATTCTAAAGACCAATTCGGCCTTAGGCAAGGATTTCAGCATTGAAGACCTGTTTGTAAAGGGCTTTAAAGCGGTTTATCTGGCCTTGGGGGCTCATCAGGGCAGAAATTTGGGAATACCCGGTGAGGAGGCCGAAGGAATCGTTCAAGGGACGGACTTGCTAAGGGATATTAATTTAAAACGGGGTGTCCGGTTAGGGAAAAAATTGGCCATCATCGGCGGCGGTAATGTAGCCATTGACGTAGCCAGGTCGGCCATCCGTTTGGGTGTCAAAGAAGTCACTATCGTTTATCGCCGAACCCGGCAAGAAATGCCCGCCTGGGAAGAAGAAATAGAGGCTTCCCTTTGCGAAGGTGTCAAGATCTATTATTTGGCTGCACCAACAAAGGCACTTGTGGCTGAGGGCCGGGCAGTTGGGTTGGAATGCCTTAAAATGAAACTGGGGGAACCGGATGCCACCGGCCGCCGCAGTCCGATCCCCATCGAGGGATCCGAATTCGTCCTGGATGTTGACATGATCATACCCGCCATAGGACAGGCTACTGACCTGGCCGCGGTGGGAGGGATCAAGGGGTTGAATTTCACCCGCCATGGAACCATTGAAGTGGATCCGTTGACCTTGGCCACCGGTCTTCCCGGCGTATTTGCCGGTGGTGATATGCATACCGGACCTTATATCGCCATAGGGGCAGTTGCTGAAGGACAAGAAGCCGCTATTTCCATCGATCGATATCTCCAAGGAGAAGATCTGGTTGCCGGCCGAACCAGGGAAAAGAGTCAAGAGGCCCAGTGGGCCAATTTACCCTTGGATGAAGAGAAAAAACCCCGCCATCCCATGGAGGTGGTGCCTCCGGAAATCCGTTGTACTTGTTTCGAAGAAGTGGAAAAAGGGTACACCCCGGAGGAAGGGAAGAAGGAAGCTGAACGGTGCTTGAATTGCGGGATTTGTTCCGAATGTATGCAGTGCGTCACGGCTTGTAAGGCCGGAGCCATCAACCATCAGGATCAAGAAGCAACCATAACCCTCCAAGTCGGTTCCGTCATTATGGCTCCCGGATTTCAGCCCTTTGATCCTTCTTCCTTTGGAACCTATCAATATGCCAAACACCCTAATGTGGTAACCAGCCTGGAATTTGAACGGATCCTTTCGGCCTCAGGTCCTTTTCAAGGTCATTTAGTGAGACCTTCGGATCACCAGGAACCCAAAAAGATTGCCTGGCTGCAATGTATTGGATCCAGGGACATCAACCATTGCGACCATGGCTATTGTTCAGCGGTCTGCTGTATGTATGCCATAAAAGAGGCTGTGATTGCCAAGGAGCATTGTCCCCAGGGTTTGGAGACAACCATATTCTTTATCGATATACGAACCTATGGTAAAGATTTTGAGAAATACTATAATTGGGCTGAACAAGAACGAGGAATCCGTTTTGTCCGCTCCCGCATCCCCTCCATAGAACCGATCCCCGGCAAGGACAACCTCCTGATTCAATATGTATCGGAAAATGGGGATCTCCTTAACAAGGAAGAATTTGATATGGTGGTCCTCTCCGTTGGCGTGGAGACCTCTCCGGAAGCCATTGCCCTGGCCGAGAAATTGGGTGTGCCCCTGGATAATAATAAGTTCGTCAAGGTCAGCAGTTTTTCTCCGGTGAGCACGGAAACGCCGGGCATTTATGCCTGTGGGACCTTTGGCGGACCCAAAGATATTCCCCAGACAGTTATGGAGGCCTCGGCAGCCTCCTGTGCCGCCACCCAATCCCTGACCTCGGTTCGCAATACTTTAATCAAGATGAAGGAATATCCTGAGGAGATCAATGTTGAGGGCCAGCAACCGCGGATTGGGGTCTTTATCTGTAATTGTGGGATAAATATCGGTGGCATCGTTGATGTTCCCAGTGTTGCTGAATATACAAAAACCTTGCCCCATGTGGTCCATGTTGATCAGAACCTCTTCACCTGTTCCCAGGATGTCCAGGATAAAATGAAGGAGATTATCCGAGAAAAAAATATTAATCGAGTCGTGGTTGCTTCCTGTTCTCCAAGAACTCATGAACCTATGTTCCAGGAAACCCTTCAAGAGGTAGGTATCAATAAATATCTCTTTGACATGGCAAATATCCGTGATCAGAATTCCTGGGTCCACCAACATGAACCGGAGAAGGCCACCGACAAGGCCAAAGATCTGGTTCGTATGGCCGTGGCCCGAGTCAGCTACCTGGAACCCTTGAAAAAAATCTCTTTTCCATTAAAGAAATCCGGCCTGGTGGTCGGGGGCGGGGTCGCTGGAATGACAGCCACCCTGCATCTGGCTGAACAGGGTTATCCAGTCCACTTGATTGAAAAAACGGATAGACTTGGAGGCAATGCCCTAAAATTAAGGCATACCTGGAAAGGGGAGGATATTAGGAAATATGTCCTTGACCTAATAAATAAAGTCACCAACAACCCATTGATCCGGATCCACTTCAACACCGAAATCTCTCAATCTTCCGGCTTTGTGGGTAATTTCAATACGACCATAGTTAAAAGCGGTCAAAACCAGGATATTGAACATGGGCTGGTTATTTTGGCTACCGGCGGGCAAGAATGGAAACCGGATGTCTATGGTTACGGGCAGGATCCGCGGATTGTAACCGCCTTAGAATTGGATCAGGCGATTATCAATCAGGAAGAACGCCTAACCAAGGCCCAAACTGCGGTATTTATCCAATGCGTCGGCTCTCGAGAACCCGATCGGCCTTACTGCAGCAAAATTTGTTGTACCCACAGTGTTGAAAGTGCTTTGGCCCTGAAAAAGCTCAACCCCGAAATGGATATCTATATCCTCTATCGGGACATGAGAACTTTCGGGGTACGGGAAGATCTATACCGGGAAGCCCGAAATCAGGGGATCCTTTTTATCCTTTACAGCCTGGAAAACAAACCGGAAGTTAGAGTGGAAGGAGACCGGCTGACGGTAACCGTCATGGATCATATCCTGGGCAGACCCATTACCTTGAGCCCCGAGCTGTTAACTCTGGCCTCGGCAATTATTCCCAATCCTGTCAAAGAACTCTCCGAAATCCTCAAGGTCCCATTGAATAGTGAGGGGTTTCTTCTTGAAGCCCACATGAAACTTCGACCAGTGGATTTTGCCAACGCCGGGATCTTTCTTTGCGGTTTGGCCCATTATCCCAAACCCATTGATGAAAGTATTGCCCAAGCCCAGGCCGCTGTTGGTAGGGCTTTAACGCTACTGGCCAAGGAGACCATCCAGGTAGGCGGCGTAGTGGCCGTTGTTCAGGAAGACCTCTGCGCGGTTTGTTTGACCTGTGTCCGGGTCTGCCCCTTCAGGGTCCCGGTTATCGGTGAGCGGGGAGCAGCGGAAATTGATATGACCAGATGCCAGGGCTGCGGGGTCTGCGTCGCCGAATGTCCGGCCAAGGCCCTCAGCCTGCAACATTTTACGGACCGACAGGTGCTGGCCAAGGTGCAGGCCATGATGGCGGCCTGACAGTAATTAGTTCGGAGTCGGGAGTTCGGAGTTGAACTTCAATTTCAGGACTCTGCACTCTGAACTCCGAACTCTGAACTCTGAACTTTCAACATGATTAGTATGAAATACTGTGATCAATGAACGAGTTAAAAAATATTGAGGAAAAAATATTAATGCCCCCCCCTTTTGAGCCCAGGATTGTGGCCTTCTGCTGCCAGCATTGAGCTTATAGCGCCGCGGACCTGGCAGGTTCGATGAGACTTCAATATCCGACCAACATCCGGGTGGTCATGCTCCCCTGTACCGGCCGGGTGGATGTGATTCACCTTCTCAAAACTATTGAAGAAGGGGCTGACGGCGTCTATGTGGCCGGTTGTATGGAAGGAGATTGCCATTTCTGACTGGAAACCTCAAAGCCAAAAAGAGGGTAGCCCGGGTGAAACAAATTCTGACGAACCTGGGGATTGAACCCGAACGGGTGGAAATGTATAATCTCTCGGCAGCCCAAGGTCCCCGCTTTGCTGAAATTGCCAGAGAAATGACCGAGAAGATCCGGGCCTTGGGACCAAGTCCGATTCGAACTGAAGAAGAGGCAGCGTAATAAACAGATACTAGATACTGGATGCTGGATATAATAAATTTTGGGATGGTTCTTATCTAGTATCCAGTAGCTAGCATCCAGTAAAGGGAGGAAACCTATGGTTGTGGCGGAAAGAAAACCTATCAACGAAATTCTGGCCATGATCCAGCCATATAAGAAGATTCTGGTCGCCGGATGTAAAGGGTGTGTGACCGTGTGCAATGCCGGGGGGACAAAAGAGGTTGAAATCCTGGGATCGGAAATCCGTATTGCTCGTAAAAAAGAAGAGGAGGCAGTAGAAATCACCGAGATCACCCTGGAGCGGCAATGCGATCCTGAATATATGGACCAGTTGACGGAGGTGATCAAAGATCAAGAGGCCGTCCTTTCCATTGCCTGCAGCGTCGGGCCTCAATATATAGCCAATCGGTTTAAGGATAAAATCGTCTTCCCGGGTCTGAATACCACTTTCATTGGTGGTTCTCTCGAACATGGCGTCTTTGCTGAATTCTGTCAGGCCTGCGGGTCCTGTATAATCCATCATTTCGGAGGGCTCTGCCCCGTTGCCAGATGTTCCAAGAGCCTGTTAAACGGCCCTTGCGGAGGATCGGCCTATGGGAAATGCGAGATCGGCAATGACGTGGATTGCATCTGGCAATTGATCTATGATCGCTTGAAGGGTTTGGGACAACTGGATCAATTAACCCAAGTCATCCCCTGTAAGGATTGGTCCACCAGTCGGGACGGCGGTCCCAGGAAAACCATCAGGGAGGATTTGAAATTATGAAATCAGGAAGCAGATTAGAAAAAATCCTTTCCAGCGGTCAATTTGCCGTAACTGGTGAATGCGGTCCTCCCAGGGGCGCCAACCCTGATGCGATCCGAAAAAAAGCGGCTCATCTGAAAGGCATGGTCGATGCGGTCAATGTAACCGACAATCAGACGGCGGTAGTCCGCATGTCCAGCTTGGCCGGATGCCTTCTTTTGTTGCAAGAGGGACTGGAACCAAATTTACAGATGGTGGTTCGGGACCGGAACCGGATCGCCCTTCAGAGCGATATCCTGGGCGCCTATGCCCTGGGCATTCGTAATATGCTATGTCTTTCCGGGGACCATCAAAAATTTGGTGATCATCCCTCAGCCAAAAACGTCTTTGATCTGGATTCCATGCAGTTTATTCAAACGGTTCGGAGGATGAGGGACGAAGGCAAGTTCCTCAACGGCCAGGACATCGATTCTCCCCCAAAGATGTTCATCGGGGCGGCGGCCAATCCCTTCGCCGACCCGGCTGATTTCAGGGCCGTTCGTCTGGGGAAAAAAGTTGCCGCCGGAGTCGATTTCATCCAGACCCAATGTATCTACAACCTGGATCGCTTTGAAAAATTCATGCAGCAGGTGCGGGATATGGGCTTGGATGAAAAGGTTTATATCCTGGGTGGCGTCACCCCCATGAAGTCGGTCGGCATGGCCAATTACATGAAGAAGCAGGTGCCCGGCATGGATGTGCCCGATGAGGTCATCAATAGGCTCAAAGGCGTGCCCAAGCAAGATCAGGCCAAGGAAGGGATCGCTATTTGCGTGGAGACCATCCAACGTCTGAAAGAAATGAAGGGCATCTCAGGTGTCCACATCATGGCCATTGAATGGGAACAACGGGTCCCTGAGATGGTTGAGACGGCCGGCCTGTTGCCCAGACCTTCGGTTGATTGACTTTCGGAATGATGTTTTTTTGTCTCATAATAGGTTAAACTCTTACCCAGACAGTCGGGTTTTCTTTTCTTTGTTTTTGGATGAGGGAAATCCCGCTAACTCCCCCAAACTTTCTTGGCAGTTGACAAGAAACCAAAATTCTGTTAGTTTTTTCCTATTTCCAACGCGTTTTCTTGGGAACCCCCTTTTCCACACAAAAAGGATATAACCTCTCTTAAAAAAATATGGCTCAATGAGCAAGAAGATATTGGCAACGGCCAGAGAATGTTGCCGAAAAATGGACTAGCTGTTAGGCTATGGTCAGATAAAGACTCAGCTTGGCGGAGTGTTTTCGATGAAATCAAAAAGGTGGTCGAAGGAATACAAAAGATGCCTTGACAAAAAGATTAATGGGAGCAGATTTGACAGTCGAAGTTGTATGAATTGAGGCAAAACGATTTTTTCCCGACCAAAGAGGAAGTGCGATACAAATAACGGATTCGTAATTAAGCAAAATAAAAACATAGATGTTAAAGGTTAAGAGAGAGGATTTTAGTGGCCTACAAAATCGGATTCGCTGGAACTGATGGAAGAACGCTTTTGGGTGCTTTGGTCACTTCTACTGCGAAGAGTGAAAAATACGAAGCCAATTTTGAAGGAGTTGTAATACGTGGCACTCCGGCTATGCCTCAATTTGCAAAGATTATGGGCTGGCCGATAGATTTTCTCCAGACAGCCAACAATTCTGTTGAAGCATACACTGCGGCTATTCTCGGAGCCTTAAAGAGCAGGACGATTGACTGTAGTTTGATAATGCCCGAGGATTTATTGTTCAAAGGCTTAGTAGATGAAGTACAAAAGGCTGGCTTTGGAGATCGCATTGCCGGCCTCACTCAGGCAGGCTCTTTTATTGAGGGGGACAAAATTGCTTGTAAGCGACTTTGCGAGAAATATTCCATTCCAGTAGCTGATGAATGGCATGAAGCAGATGCCAGAGACTACAGAATGGTTCGAGACTTATGTTTGAAAATATTAGATCGATATGGGGGAGTAGTAATTAAGTACCCATATAGCGCAGCAGGCAAAGGGAGCCGCATTATTCTTGATGCCTGGGAGATAAGAGATGTATTTGATACCCTGGTAAATGACTATGAAGATGATTACAGGCGTCTGTTTGGAAATAAATCCATTTGGCCACTCTTAATTGAATCGCGCCTGTCAGGGATAGAGATTAGTTTTACAATTTTTGTGGATAAAAATGGTAACTTCCAAATTTTACCAACGGCTATGGATTATCCAGAGCGTTTCGAAGGACCAGCCAGCAAAGACAATCCTATTACTGGCGGCATGGGTAGCATTTCGCCCCATCCAATGGAAACAGATGATTTAATCAAAATGGTTGCAGCGGATATTGCCCAACCGTTAGTCAACGCCATGAAAAAAGAGAATATTTTGCGGCCCTGTGTTTTGTACCCAGGATGCATAATCTCTTTTGTGGGGGATATGAAACCAAAAAGAATCAGGGTTTGCGAAATAAATATCCGGCCTGGAGAACCTGAATTCCAACCAGTTGGGCGACGAATGAGAAATTTAGGCCCCATGCTTAAAGCCATGTTTGAAGGAAATTTAAATGAAGTCACACCTGAAGTGAGGGCTGACCAGATATCAATCTGCATAGCCCTGACTATTGGGCCTGGCGGTCCTGATGGTCAAAAAGGCTATCCTTGGTCCTGCACCAAAGGAGAGCGAGTAGAGATAGATTTTTCCTATTTCAAGAAAAAAAACATCCAAATTATTCCTTCGGCCATGACCTACTCTGAAGATGATGTCGTCTTTAAGTCTGACGGAAGCCGCGTTGCTTTCTTAAATGCTAATGTCACGGTTAAATCTGAGGAAAAAACGGTAGAAGTAGCTGAACGGTTACGGCAAAAATTATACGCCGCATTTAGAGAAGGTAAAATAAGAGTGATCCCCCGGGAAAACCCGAAAAGCAATCGTTTAGCCGTAAGGAAGGATATCGGATCACACTATCTCTTATCGGAACAACTATTTCTTAATAAGAAAGGAGGCTGTAATGGATATAGCTAAAACCTTACAAGAGGGAGTGGGTCGAAAAGCTCGAATCCTTGTTGGTAGATACACTTCGGATTCACAGCTTCCGATATCTAAAGAAGAATCTATCGAAGGGACAATTACCAATTATGATCAACAACAACACGAGGTTGAATTGGATGGCTACCGAAGAATTGGAACCCAAGTCATTAAAGAGATAATTCTTCTTTAGGAGTTTTCAAAATAAGTAAAACGATCTGCAATAGCTGTTTTCTGCTTACTTTCGGACAGCAATCCGGGTAACCGGGTCCCCATTGGCTCGCGAAGAGTGTCGGATAAAACACAGGAGCTGTAGTTTTAGGTTAAGGGCTTTCGCTTAACAACCCTTTCGTTTGTTGGTGGCAAAGACCCTCTTTGAGTCGAGTAGACCGATTTCTCCCTTATCTTTTCAGGTTTGAGCACGAGCCTCATTCTTTTGTCAGGCAGGATGAAGGCCTGTCTGAGTTCTTTCTCACCGATACTGGCGATCAAGCGTGCTGAAGGGAATGTTTTCAGAAAGTGAAGCATGGAGTCACTGAAAACGTTAACCCCTTTCTCCAGCTCAGGAAAAGTCGATTGGAGCATTCTCTTGATGTCATTTTTTATTCCCACAATTATCTTTCCCGTAAATTCCCTTTCCTTGTCACGTCCCTGATATCCTGATAATCCTGTGAAACAGAGTACTGTGAAATCGTCTCCCAGTGTGACCAGAGATTACGGGCGATCACCAGGGCATCCTTCTTGTCTGTTTTGGTCTTTCTCAAAGACAGCTTTCCGTAATTGGCGATGAGCAGAGGATTGACCACGACCGTCCTGATATTATTAGATCTCAAGATGGGAAAGAGATTGAGATGTTAGCAACCGCTCGACTCCATGGCGACTATTACCTCGTCCAAACGGGCGCCTCCCGGTTGTTGACGCCAATACCTGGGTCGCCTGCTTTTGCTGCCAGGAGATCTGCCCGGAGAAGGCCATTCCTTTGAGATAAGCATTTTTTGTCCGTGTCCGTTACCAAGTCCTCAGTAAGTTTTTAACCAAGGTCTTACCTTTTTTTAATAGTGCCCCAATCACCCGGCAATTGTGGTATAATTCTTTCGTCTGAAAAGATCGGCCCTTAGAAAATTGGGCAAGGGGATGTCCCCGCGTTTCCCATATTTTAGAGATGGTAAAAAAGAAGTATAACCGTAAAGATAATTGGGCCTAACTAGAGAAAAGAATTTCGATATCCGGGATAAAAAGGAGGTAAGCATGGAAAACGAAATCAAAGGGTTTTACATTCCGAAAAGCACCATAGGCACCGACAAAATCAATTTGGTATTGATCGCCTCCGGTTCCGGTACGGATGCCAATTCCATCATGGAGGCTTGGGAAGCAGGATGTATTCCGGAAGTCAACCCGCCCTTGCTTATCAGCACCAAAAAAGGTGTCGGTTGCCAAGAAAAAGCTATGAACCATCAATTGCGCAGCGAGGTGATAGATTACAAAGAAATGGGCGGCATGGACCTTTTCAATGCCGGACTTAACCGAATGTTGAGACAGAACTTTACGGACTTAATCTTTCTTGTCGGCTGTATCCATATGATCTATCCGATTGAAGGGATTGATATGTATAATATTCATCCGGCTGATCCGGCCAAACATGGCGGGGATAAGATGTACGGACTGGCCGTGCATCAGCACGTCCTGGAGGAAATCAAAGACCTGATATATCACGGCAAGAAAAAAATATCAGATAAATTTTACACCTTTCCAACCGTACATGAAGCCAGCACTGAGTATGATGGCGGAGTCATGCTTTTACGACAGGCGGTTTTGATACCAAATTCAATCATAAGAGATTATTATGAAGGATTAAAGGATCCCCTTAAAGTGGCCAAAGATCTGCAGGATGTGGTTTTGCCTTATGAATGGCGTATGCTGCCAGCAGCGGTCAGAATGTCTGCGAGGCGAATTTTGGAAAGAAGAAATGATCATTTCTAAGGTTTTTTGGACGCAGGGGGGAATATTACTTACAAAACGGACTTGACATTAGTAAAAATCGCGCCTACCCGATGAAAAGGTCTGATCAAAAACAAAATATCGAGAAAAAGGTATCAAATTTTATGCTGCGCAACTAGTCTAGGCCTTTTATTTTAAACAAAAAGGAGGTTGCCATGGAAAAGTATTTCTTTATGAAGTCGGTGCTTCAACTTATATCTCAAGGACAGTTCTTTAGAAAAGCGGTTGCAGTTATTTTGCGAATTATGGCAGTGGTGGTTGTAATTGCGGCTCTTGTGGTTTGGATACCTGAATGGGAGTCTGTCTCAGGAGCATCTACTGAGTGGACATTAGGAATCATTATTTTCCGGTTACTTTTGGTTATAGCTATTTACATGGTGGTTCATACCATGCTTATTAGAGCTAGAGATATTGCCGAACTACCAGAAGCTGATTTTACTGTTATCCCAATTGCATCTATAGCACTTAAGCTCATCGGAGAAATATATGCTTGTTTCGCGGCTGTTATTTCCGTCGCGGGGGGCATTCTTATCTGGTTCATAAGAGGTGATGCTTTTTTTCTTATTAAAAGAGTAGCTCCTATTGTTCCAAATTTTGGTGGTGAGGGATTTTTGGGAGGAATATTATTTATTGCAAGCGAATTTTTCGTTGCTTTCTTTGTTCTTGTGTTTTTTTATTTTTTAGCTGAGGCAGTTGTTGTTATGGTTGACGTCGCGAAGAATACCAAAATTAGATCTTCTTCTCTATAATCTCAATTAGAAATATTTAATTTAAAAACTCCATCTCCTTTTTCAAAAAATGGGGTCTTGGGGGACTACTTTATAGACCAGCTTTTCGGTTGGAGGTTGAAGCCCTTAAAAAAGCTAAATTTTCGATAAACAATTTTCTGCAAGATGTCATTATCGTAGTCATAACCCCTAAGGATGTCAAGAAAATCAAAAGCTTTGGTGTTCTAAATTTAAAATTGACAAGGCTCGGACAAAAGGTTACATTTTGACAGCTATTTTATAAAATATTTCAAAGGATCAAGGAGCTTAAAGGCAGAGTTCGATGAAATATATATTCGGACCGGTACCCTCCCGCCGGTTGGGGTTTTCCCTCGGGGTGGATATCATCCCCTATAAAACCTGTACGTTTGACTGCATTTATTGCGAGCTGGGGAAAACCGGTCGCCAAACCATAGAACCTGTCGATGAGATACAACCGGATTCCGTCCTGAAGGAATTGGAACAAGTTTTATCGGTTTCGCCCCTGAAGTTGGATTACGTCACCGTTTCAGGTTCCGGAGAGCCAACCTTGCATCCCCAATTGGGATTGATCTTAAAAGAGATTAAAAAGATGGTTTCAGTGCCCCTGGCCCTGCTGACCAACGGCTCTCTGCTTTTTAACGATGATGTCCTTAAAAAGGTCCTGGCTGCTGATGTGGTTGTCCCTTCTCTGGATGCCACGGATCCGGTGGTTTTTCAAACCGTCAATCGTCCCCATCCCTCGTTGACCTTTGACCAGTTGATTGGCGGATTGATTAACCTAGGAAAATTGAAAGGCCCCCGGATCTGGCTGGAGGTGCTGCTCCTTAGAGGGATTAATGATACAAAAGAACAGATTGAACGATTTAGTAAATATATTAAAAAAATTCACCCTGAAAAAGTTCAGCTGAATACCGTGGTACGGCCCCCGGTTGAAAATTATGCCGTCCCGTTAAAGGAAACTCGATTAAAGGAAATTCAAAAGGCCCTGGGACCCCGGGCTGAAATTATTTCCGGACCTTCAGCGGACAAGGTCCAACCCAAAAGCAGATTGTTGGAATCTAAAATTCATGACCTCGTGGTTCGACGACCCTGCACAGCCGATGATATCGCCCAATTTCTCGGCCTTCCCCTGAAAGAGACGGTTCGGATCTTAGACGGATTGATTCAGGCGAAAAAAGTCCATTATGAATTATTCAATCGACAGGGGTTTTATCGAGGTCTATAAATCAGTCAAAGAAGAAAAATAGGATTTAGATAAATAAATTGCCTTTAGGGGCGAGACATCAATTTTCTGAAAGATCGGAAAAAATAAATGCTTTGTTTCGGAGGAAATGAATGACCGTTTTGCATCTCGGAATGGATATCGGTTCAGTCAGTGTCAACACAATAGTTTTAAATGCTAAAGGGGAAATCCTTAAGGACGATTATCGGCGCACCAAAGGGCAGCCCTTGGAGACCACCTTGATTGTTTTTAAAGAGATTTTTTCGGAATATCCCTTAGATCAGTTTCGTTCCATAGCCTTGACCGGCACGGCCGGGAAAAAAGTGGCCGAATTGCTGAAGGTCCCTTTCGTCAACGAGATCATTGCCCAGGCCCGGGCTGTTGAAAAGTTCCATCCGAAGGTCCGGACCATCATAGAAATGGGGGGGGAAGATTCCAAACTGATCCTGGTTTCTCCCGAAGAGGGAGGCCGTCTGGTGATCCAGGATTTTGCTATGAACACCCTTTGCGCCGCCGGAACCGGATCATTCCTGGACCAGCAGGCCCACCGGCTGGGGCTGACCATCGAAGAACTCAGTCAATTGGCCTTGAAGTCCGAAACCCCGCCCCGGATCGCCGGGCGTTGTACGGTTTTTGCCAAAACCGACATGATTCACTTACAGCAAGAGGCCAGTCCGGATTATGACATCGTGGCCGGCTTATGTTTTGCCGTGGCCCGAAACCTGAAAAGTAATATCGCCAAAGGGAAAACTATCATCCCCCCGGTTTCCTTTCAGGGTGGAGTGGCCGCCAACCATGGTGTGCGGCGGGCCTTTTCCGAGGTGCTGGGACTGAAGGAAGGAGAGTTGATTATTCCCGAACACTTTTTTTCCATGGGGGCCATCGGGGCCTCATTGATTGTTCAGGAAGACCCTGCCTTTGTCTTTGAATTTCAGGGGCTGGAACCCTTAAAAGACTATTTAAGAAACGAATCCATAGAGGCCAAGCGGCTGGATCCCTTATTCTTAAGGGACGACTACATTCAACCTTTTTTCACCGGTTCCGCCCCGGATCCGGTCCCGGGAGAAAAAGTCGAAGCCTATCTGGGAGTGGATGTAGGCTCGATCAGCACCAATGTGGTGGTGATCGACAAAGAAATGAGGGTCTTATCCGAACAATACCTGATGACCGCCGGCCGGCCTCTGGAAGCCATCCGGCAAGGCCTGGCAGCAGCCGGGAAAGAAGTGGGAGACCGTGTCATTATCAAAGGAGCGGCCACCACCGGTTCCGGTCGCTATTTGACCGGGGATTTTATCGGGGCCGATATCGTCCGCAATGAGATTACGGCCCAGGCCACAGCGGCGGCGGCCATTGATCCTGAGGTTGACACCATCTTTGAAATCGGCGGCCAGGATTCCAAGTACATCAGTCTGGAAAACGGGGCCATTGTGGATTTTATGATGAACAAGGTCTGCGCCGCCGGCACCGGTTCTTTTCTGGAGGAACAGGCCGAAAAACTGGGCATCTCCATCAAAGGGGAATTCGGGGCCCTGGCCCTGGAATCGGAAAGCCCGGTCCGGTTGGGAGAACGCTGCACGGTCTTTATGGAATCCGATCTGGTCCACCACCAGCAGAAAGGTCTGGATAAAAAAGACCTGGTGGCCGGGCTGAGTTACTCCATCGTCGAAAATTATCTGAACAAGGTTGTGGAAGACCGCCGGATCGGTAAACGGATTTTTTATCAAGGGGCCACGGCCTTCAATAAAGGGATCGTGGCCGCCTTTGAAAAGATAACCGGCAAGCCCATCACCGTTCCGGAACATAATGATGTGACCGGGGCCATCGGTGTGGCCATTTTGGCCATGCGGGAGCGGACCTGGGAAACCAGCCGGTTCAAAGGGTTTGACCTGGCCCGGATTCAGTATGAAATTTCCTCCTTTGAATGCCAAGGCTGCCCCAATCAATGTGAAATCAAAAAAGTCAGCATCGAAGGGGAAAAGCCGCTTTTCTACGGCAGTCGCTGCGACAAGTATGATGTGGACACTAAAAAAGCCGTTGAGCATGCCATGCCCGACCTCTTTGCCGAACGGGAAGCCTGGATGACCGGACAACCTGAAGACTTGAATCCCGGTGGGAAAAGAGGAAAGATCGGCATACCCAGGGCCATGTTTTTCAGGGAGCTTCTGCCTTTTTTCCGCACCTTTTTTACCAGTCTGGGGTTTGAAGTGGTCATCTCCGGTGTCACCAACAAGTCGATCATCCATCAGGGCGTTGAATGCATGGCTGCCGAGACCTGTCTGCCGGTCAAAGTGGCCAACGGCCATATCCTGGATCTGATCCAGCAGGGAGTGGACCGGATCTTCCTGCCCAGCATCATCGATTTGAAATCCAACAATCCGGACTACCCTCAGGGGCTGGTCTGCCCCTTGGCCCAAACCCTGGCTTATACGGTGCATTCCACCATCAACTTCCAGGACAAAGGGGTCCAGGTTTTTCAGCCGGTTCTCTATTTCGGAAGAGGAGAAAGGATGTTAAAGAAGGGATTGATGACCCTGGCCCGTTCCCTCGGCATCAATTCTTTTCTGAGTTTCCGGGGCCATGAAAAAGGCCCTGGCCACCCAGGACGATTTTTACAAAAAAATGCATGACCGCGGCCGGGAAGTCATGGCCTCTCTGGGACCGGAGGAGATTGCCATGATGATCGTCAGCCGTCCTTACAACGGTGTTGATCCCGGCATCAATCTGAATATCCCTAAAAAGCTGAGGGAGCTCGGGGTGCTGGCCATCCCCATGGACTTCTTCCCTCTGGATCAGAAAAGCGAGACCGAAGATCCAAAATACCACTACTGGCGCTTCGGGCAGAAGATCATGGGGGCTGCGGAGATACTGATCAAAAATCCAAAACTGTATGGAATTTACATCACCAACTTCAGTTGCGGTCCGGATTCTTTCATCCTCCATTTTTTCCGGGATGTTTTAAAAGGCAAACCCTATCTGGAAATCGAAATCGACGAACACAGCGCCGACGCCGGCGTCGTGACCCGATTGGAAGCCTTTTTGGACAGTTTAAAAAACAGTAAAACCGCAGGCCTTCCGGTCCTGAAAAAAAGAACCGACTTCCGTATTCTATCCGGGAACCATCGAAAAATCTATATCCCGCCCATGACCGATCATACCCTGGCCGTGGCCGCGGCCTTTAAGGCCTGCGGTGTGGAGGCCGAGGTCCTGCCCGATTCGGATCAGGAAACCCTGATCTGGGGCCGGAAATTGACCTCCGGCAAAGAATGTTATCCCTGCATCCTGACCACCGGAGACATGGTCAAGCTGATCAACCGAAAAAACTTTGATCCTGACCGTTCGGCCTTTTTTATGCCTTCCGGAACCGGTCCCTGCCGATTCGGGCAATACCATCGTTTTCATCGCCTGGTCCTGGATGAATTGGGTTTTCCTCAGGTGCCGGTTTATGCCCCGGACCAGAGCGAAACCTTATACCAGGAATTGGGTATGGTCGGGGGCAGTGACTTTACCCGTCTGGGCTGGCAGGGGATCGTGGCCATTGATTGTCTGGAAAAGAAACTTCGGGAGACCCGGCCCTATGAAAAAAACCCGGGGGAAACCAATCAGGTTTACCAGACGTATTTAACATAAAGTTTCGGAGACCATTGCCTCCCGAGGGGATCTGGTGGAAGTCCTCAAGGAGGCCAGAACCGCCTTTGATGCCATTCCCGTGGAAAACCCCGGCTCCAAACCGGTCATCGGCATGGTCGGAGAGATCTACACCCGGGCCAACAAATTTGCCAATGAAAATGTGGTCCTGGAGGTCGAGGCCCTGGGAGGAGAGGCCTGGCTGCCTCCGATTGCCGAATGGATCCTCTATACCAATTAAACCTCCATCTGGAGGGCTATTTGGCTTCGAAAATATTCCAGTCTCCTTGAACTCCTTTTAACCCACCGGGTTCAAACCAAATTGGAGCACGAACTGGAACATACCTTTAAAGGGTCTTTTCGCAACTTTGGTGAGCCTCCCATCAAGTCCACCTTGAAGAACGCCCATCCTTATCTGCATCCCTCCTTTGAGGGCGAGGCCATCCTGAGTCTGGGCAAGGCCAAGGACTACTAGTCCAAAGGGGCCTGCGGATTGATCAACATCATGCCTTTCACCTGTATGCCGGGAACCATCGTCAATGCCCTACTGAAACGGTTTCGGGAGGATCACCAGAATATCCCCTTCCTGAACCTCTCTTATGACGGCCAGGAACAAACCAATACCCGTACCCGTCTGGAGGCCTTTATGTATCAGGTGCAGCAGGTCCAGGCCGGGAAAGAAAAAGGAAGGTAACCATGCCCCCAGTCAAAAAACTCCTGATCAATGCCGTCGATCCGGAAGAATATCGGATCGCCCTGATCGAAGACGGCATCCTGGAAGAATTTTATATCGAGACCACGGCCAAAGAACAGATTCGAGGCAATATTTATAAGGGAGTCGTGGCCCATATCGAACCCGCCTTGCAGGCCGCCTTTGTGGATTACGGGAGCGAAAAAAACGGATTTCTTCAGGCCGATGAGATCCATCCGGAGTATCACCTCGAATCCTGCGGAGCCCTCCGATTCGCACAAGCACGGCCGACTCCCCATCCAGAAAATGATCCGCCGCGGACAGGAAATTCTGGTCCAGGTGACCAAGGAGGAGTCGGGGACCAAAGGTGTGGCCCTGACGACCTATATCTCTCTTCCGGGACGTTTTCTGGTCTTAACCCCCGGCCAACCCGGCGTGGGGATTTCCCGAAAGATAGAAGACGAAGCCGAAAGGGATCGTTTGAAAGCCATCCTGACCCAATTGAAGGTCCCGGAAGAAATCGGCACGATTGTTCGAACCGCCGGAGCAGGGAAGAAAAAACAGGAACTGGCCAAAAACCTGGAATCCCTGTTGAGATTATGGGAAGAGATACGGACCCGGGCCATGGAACAGCCGGCCCCTTCCCTGGTCTATAAGGAAATGGATCTGGCTATCCGGACCATCCGGGATCTTTTTACCCCGGACATTCAGGAGATATTGATCGACAATAAAGACATCTATAAACAGGTCCGGGATTTTCTGGGGATCATCGCCCCCCGGCAGCTCAACCAGGTCAAGCTTTATAAAGAAACCCGGCCGATCTTTTCCAAACATCAGATCGAAAATCAGATTGAAACCATCTTTCAAAACCGGGTCAAATTAAAATCCGGAGGGCATATTGTCATCGATTCCACCGAAGCCCTGGTGGCGGTGGATGTCAATTCCGGGCGTTCGATCAAAGAAAGGCAGATCGAAGAAACGGCCTTCAAAACCAATCTGGAAGCCGCCGAAGAGATCGCCCGTCAATTGCGGTTAAGAGATTTGGGGGGATTGATCGTCATTGACTTTATCGATATGAAAGGAACCAAAAATCAAAACGAAGTGGTCAAGGTTTTAAAAAACCACCTTAAAAGGGATAAGGCCCGAACCACGGTTTCGCGGATTTCCAAATTCGGCCTGCTTGAGCTTTCCCGCCAGCGCATCCGGCCCCCGATCCAGTTCGGCACCTATTATACCTGTCCTACCTGTCAAGGGAAAGGACAGGTTCGGTCCATAGAAACGCTGGCCCTCATGTATCTGAGAAAGATCTGGCTGGGGATCTCCAAGGGAACCATTACCACGGTAAACGGGGTGCTTCCTTTGGAAGTGGCCAATTACCTGCTGAACCGGAAACGGGAAGAACTGACCCGTTTGGAAGAGCGTCATCGGGTATCCATTTTTCTGGAAGGCCAGCCTACTATGATGCCGGAAGAAGGAAAGCTGGAATTTATTAAGAAAAAAAAGGAAGCCCCTGCTTCACAACCCGAAACAACAACCCAGGAAGAAAATCAGAAAGAAGAAAACCAATAAACCCGTGAGGGTTTCGAGTTTCGGGTTGTTTTTTTCACTCGTCACTCGTCACTCGTCACTCGTCACTCTCAATGATCATCGACATCCATACCCACATCTTCCCTCCTGAAATCTGCCAAGACCGGGAACGATTTTTCCCTGGAGAGCCGGCCTTTGAGCTTCTGTATCGGGACAAAAAAAAGTCCCCCATGACTACCGTCGATGGTCTCATTGAGGCCATGGATCGGGATGGGATCCAGGCTTCGGTCACCTTCGGATTTCCCTGGAAACAGCCTAATTTGATGCGCCGTTCCAATGACTATGTCTTAGAGGCCATGACCATATATCCAGATCGTCTGTTGGGGTTCGTCTGTCTGAATCCGGAACTCCCCGAGGCTCTTGAAGAAGGAGAGCGTTGGTTAAAGGCCGGTATGAGGGGAATGGGGGAGATCGCTCTCTATATGCCTTTGGCCGAAGGCTCCTTTGTTGACCGGATGCGCCCTTTGGTTGAAATGGCTACGAGGTGGAAAGTTCCGGTCTTGATCCATACCAGCGAACCGGTAGGACATCAGTATCCGGGGAAAGGGCACCTGCCGTTTAATGAACTCTATAAATTAATTAAGCTCTTCCCTTCGACTATCTTTATCCTGGCCCATTGGGGAGGAGGCTTGGGGTGGTATCAATTGATGAAGCGGGAGGTCAAGGAGGTTCTCACCAACACCTTTTTTGACACAGCCGCCTCTCCTTTTCTCTACCGGCCGGAAATCTACGAGCATGCCATCAAGATCATGGGGATAGAAAAGATCCTCTTTGGCAGCGACTACCCGCTTTTGCCTCTGAATCGTTACTTAAATGATATGAGTCAAGCCGGTCTGACCAAAAAACAACAAACCGCTATCCTGGGCGGGAACAGCCAAAGGCTGTTGGGTTGGCCTGTTGATTAACGAGATGCCAAACATTGAGGCTGAAAATGAAGATTGGCATATTATCCGATACCCACTTGACCCGGGTAACTCCTGAGTTTAAGCGTCTCATCAAAACACACTTTACGGATGTGGATCTTATCCTCCATGCCGGAGACATGGTCGATCTGCCCGTATATGAATTTCTCCATTCCCTTAAGGTTGAAGCAGTCCAGGGGAACATGGATTCGGGAAATTTAAAGGCCATCCTGCCGGTTAAAAAAATTTTTACCTTCGGCGACTTTAAAATCGGCTTGATTCACGGCTGGGGCCCGGCGGGAAGACTGGAGGATCGTTTGCGCCCGGAATTTTCCGGCATCGACTGCTTGGTATATGGGCATTCCCATAAAGCGGCCAATCATTGGTCCGATGGGATTCTTTTTTTTAATCCCGGATCGGCCTCGGGGATCGGATTCTTCAGAAAACCGACGATAGGCTTCATCCATGTCGATGATTCGGGATTAAAAGGAGAGCTCATCGAAATTTAAAACGAAAACAGTAAGACGGTGGACTTTTGTCTTTGTATTTTGGCTAACAATGGGTATTGGTAGAGTGGGATCGCCTTGACATCTATGCCTGCACGCCTCCACAATAAGTGATATCATCAGACCGAAGGCTAACACCACAATAATCGGGTAACGTGTTCTGCTGTATAGCTATTGGTTGACTACGGTGATTCTTTTCCGAGTTGTCTCGTCCCCGGTGTCAGTATACGGTGTCGGCTCTTTAGGGTCTGTTGCCCAAAATATAATTTATAAATCATAAGAGTAAATAAAAACTGGCTTGGGAAGATAGCCGAAAGGGAATCCTCTCCAAAAACGATTGGCCAGACGGATTAATAGCCTTTTCGGATTTCCTTTCTGATTTTTATTGGCCGCTGCCGGCCTTTGCTCTTTGACATGACGTATAAGGATTAGGATGTTCTGTAAGGAAGCCGTCAGGTATTCCTGAATCTGGACTCTCCAGAGATTTCTCCACCTGGCCCGTTTAAAGCCATAACGGGTAGCTTGGGCAAAACTTCGCTCCATAAGATGCTGGCGCAGATGAAGATCCTTCTTAGAATCGGAGGACCCAGCCTTGGCTCTCATCTGGCTGAGATCTTCATGCCGGAGATGCCGATTGATGGATCGGCCGGTTCGGGAACGGGTACATTGGTCTTTAAGCGGACAAGAACGAAAAACCTTTCGAGCACAGACATACTCCACGGCCCGGCGTTGGGTATGATAGCGTCGAAGTGCTAAGCACTGCCCGGCAGGACATTGGTAGGTGTCGGTCTGGGGATCATAAACAAAGGCCTCTTCAGGAAAGATACCCGCTCGACTGCCGGATTTTTCCTGTTGTCCTTTAAGATCGGGAATATGGGCGGCTATTTGAAGATCATGGCAGTGCAGGAAGTTTTCCACCGTCCCATACTTGCTGTCAGCTACCACCGTTTCGACGGCCTTTTCCGTGTTCTCCTGATGCTGCTCTATCAAGGTCGGTAAACGATGGGCTTCATTGACCTGTCCCGGAGTAACTTCGGTAGCTGTAATCACTTCCGCTTGGCCATCCACGGCTCGGTGCACCTTGTAGCTCAACTTGGGATTTCCTCCTCCTTGACGGATCACTGAGGCTTCCGGATCGGTCGTAGAGATATAGCGCCGGTTGACTTCTCCCGACAGGGGTTCCTCAGACGGTTGCTCTTCTAACCGGGCTTCCATCTCTTGATAACTTTGGTTCAGATAGCGTTTCAATGACTCCCGATTCACCACCGAATCATTGGCCGCATCGGCCTGAACCAGACTGGAATCCATAAAAAGTTTGGCACCATCGACCAATCCCGCCTCCACACATTGCCAGACGATTCGTTCAAAAAAATATTTGAAGGCCTCTACTCCCCAACGGCTCCGGGCCTTACTCAAAACACTGTGATTCGGAATCTCATCGTCCAGGTCATAGCCCAAAAACCACAGCCAATCTAAACGCTCAGGAATAGTAGTCATGAGTTCCCGTTCCGATCTCACATTATACAGAATCAACAACAGCATCAGTTTGAGAATAACCGGCGGAGGTACAGAAACATTACCCTTCATCCCATAGCTTTCTTTAACTTCATTATAAATAAAATCAAAGTCTATGAGTTCGGCAATCTTTCTTAGAGGATGATCTGGTCGTACTCTTTGTTCAAGGTGTAAGCCATAGTAAAATAACTTTCCCTGATTCTCTTTGGATTCATAACCCATCATGATGGAAAACCTCTTGATTAAAGATGGGGCTATGATATCATAATAATTAAATATATCATACAGTTATTTTAATTTTATCGCAATTTTTTTAACTTAAATCGTGGCTAACTGAGAATTTGGGCAACAAGTAGTTATTTTATTTTTGATGCAACTTTTTATAATTTGATTCATCATTAATTCAGGATTTCGGCAACAGACCCTATAGACCTGACCCTCAGACCCAATCGACGGTGGAATTGCCGTTCGAACAAACCGCTTTGGCAAGTTAGTAGCGGCTGACTGGGGAGCTCATACCGCGACTATTGGCCGCCGCTGTCTGCAGTGTTTAGAACAGTACGATCCTGGTTTGGTCCAGATGGAACGCGAAGGGCACCTGGACAACTCAACTTACATCGCCGGTTTAGCTAAAAATCACCCGCTGAAAAGCCGAGAGAACGTCTTCACTTTGCTAATGGCTTGCGCCAGTTTGCAGATACTCCAGATGCTTGCCTTAACCATAGCGCCGCTTAACCAGCCGAATCCAGGCAAACAACTCTACCACTTCGTAGGTGGATTCATGGAGGAGCCTATCTTTGATGGTTGCAATGCCAACTGCCTATTTCCTCGGCTCATCGCATACGGTGATTCTTGCGACATAATGTTCAGAGGTGTGAGAATAAAGAAAGCGATTAATATATAATGTGGGACGCCCTTAAGATTCTAAGTTTAAAAAAAAGAGTTAAAATGATAAAAGGCGTTCTATTCTTATTTCTGGTTAGAAAGACTTAACGCCCCCGGTGTTGGTTAATTTGTGAAAGGGGAGAAATAATTGCCTGGGAGAACTATTACTTGGTAACAGTATAAGATACTAAAAACTTAAGGGCGTCCCGGTTTATTTTGTGCTGGCAGCCAAGAAATCAATCGGATTTAGCGAATGCCTTTATGATGTCCCTGTCAACCGAAGCTGCGTTTGCATTTCGGGGTTCTGTCGAGCCGCTGAGGTTCGATGGGTCTTTATCACCACTGATCGTTCCTTCTACCCTTTGAATGAATAATTGAGCGATTCTAACACCTGGCCGGAGATAGACCGGTATCTCTCCGATATTGGAAATTTCCAAGGTGATTATCCCTGAGTACCCGGGATGCATTGGTGGCAGTTGCGATTATTAATCCGTCCCTGCCCCATGAGGACCTTCCAATGACATATGCAGAAAGATTGTACGGAAGATGCAGCCATTCGAGTGTTTCTCCAAGAACGAATTGTCTTGGGTGTAAAATAAAGTAATCTCCAATTGGGACAAAGGTTTCATCCTTATACATTTCAATGTCCCGCATATGTGTATCTTGCAAGTGATCCAAGTGAGAGATCTTAGTGCGCTTAGGCACATGGAATTTCTGACCCAATCGGACGTCTATAGATGCACTGCCATTCGATACTTGGAGTCTGTCGTCAAGAATGGGCGTTACGATAAGTCGATTGGACACTTTTTCGTCGCGTTTTGGTTTAAGAAGCATGTCCTTCAGGAGCTGTCGTACTGAGAAGAAGCATACTCACCCCCGATCTATTTACTTTTTACTTCACTCCATCGCCTTTTGATCTCTGCGAGTTCCATGCATTTGAGAAGCAATCTGTGTAGGTGCCGTTCGCTTTTAGACCTGTCACCGCTGATGTTGTCAGGAAGGCTGCTCTGAAATGTGTCGAAGTCAGCAAGTTTGATGTACCAACCTGCATTTAATATATCAGCAATATCCGGAATTTTGCAGCTCTCATCAGAATTAGTGCGTAGCTCGGCTGCCGGAACGTTTTCGATTAACAGCGGGACCACGGTCTCAATGTTTTCAAGAAATTTCGCTTGGGAAATATATCTGACGCCCTTTCTGAACAGATCCTATAGCCACTTTGGATATACGATCAATCACTTTATCGGAAATGGCCTTAAGAGCGAACGTCAAGGGCAAGTTGGTCGATATCGATTTGGCGGGCTTTTCCTCCGCCTTAACTGCCCATTGCCTAAGGAATTCCGAAAGGCTTCGCGTGATCCTTAAAGTCGTAAATATTTTGGAGGTGCTTGCACATCAGATGGATTCGCAACCTTGGCGGTGGATGAGAACCTGACAAACGATCAAGTATTGCGACAGTTGAGAAAAAGTGCACGAACCC
Organism: uncultured delta proteobacterium; assembly: GCA_963802945.1. Taxonomy (GTDB): domain Bacteria; phylum Desulfobacterota; class RBG-13-43-22; order RBG-13-43-22; family RBG-13-43-22; genus RBG-13-43-22. Next base: position 13,394 of record CAWDKY010000017.1, on the reverse strand, counting down.
AAAGAAATAAGCAGGGCCGAGGATAGTAACGTCCGAGCGCATCGCAGCACAACTCAGTGACCCAGTTTCCTACGGTGCTGGTCACGCTCTCGGTAAGCATTCTCCGAACTTCGATTTCCTCAAAGGGAAACCGAATCGTCTCACCCTTTTTGACTTCTGCACTTTTAGTTTCAGTGACTATCTTTTTGGCCCACGATTTGATCTGCGTATTCGGTATTTTTACTTTCGGAAGTATCTGGTCAGCGAGATTCTTCTGTTTATAAATCCCATGGGCAGACTCGTGAGCAAGGATTGAGTTCAGCAGTGCATCGTTCGCCTCAATGGGGGGAACATTAATTATATATAGTAGTTTTGGCAAGTCGTCGGTCGCTGACAAGAATGAAAAGCTCTCAGAAAACAACTTTCGTATGTCTTCGGCGGTACCCTGATGATGGTGTAATTGAGTTGGTAGACAGCCCTAAGAAGAACCTCCGATTCCGGTAGTTCCCTCACGAATCTTCTCAGTGGCAAGGCGATCTCTGCGCTGGTTTGGTTAATCTCGGCTCCCGAGAGGATACCAAGGTACTAAGAGGACCGCACAAGAGAGCAAGCACGATGAACCCTGAGTTCCTGCTCGTAAGGGGACAGCACGTCATATTTGAATTGTTAGCTTCAATATCGAAGAATTCTAAGAGTGTCTTATTTGCGCGGGACAGGAACGTGTGAAGGGCTTTGCAGCCTTGAGGCGAAGCCCATAGCCTAGTATCAAGCTTTTCAAGCTCGGCTTTCAGAGCGTGGCATCGCTCTTTCGCCGCCTCGAATTTGAGTCCTATTACTTGCCCAAGATTCCCCAAGCCATCTCACCTCGCTTCTTCCACATCTCAGACAACTCGTCAGAACGTTGCACCGGCTTCACCGTCACCGTTACTGCCGAGGACGGCTTCGGCAACACGGCCACCGGCACCTTTGGCATGGCGACCATGACCGCCAGCGACGGCCAAAAAATGGTGGCGGCCGTGACCTTCGTCAGAGGTGTGGCTGTGACGACGGTCACTCTCATCACGCCCGATACCTTGACTCTTACAGTCATGGGCGGCACGCTCCAGGGCACGAGCCGCAGTATCGTTGTCAACGGTGGCCCGGCAACCACTTTCACGGTCACTGCACCAGTTTCAGGGATCGCCGGCATGGGCCTCAACGTCACCATTGTGGCCAAGGATAGATTCGGCAATACGGTCACCGGTTACTCCGGCAACGTGACCCTGACCAGCAGCAACGGGCAAACCGTGAACCTATCGTCACCGCCTGCATTCACCAGTGGCATTGCCAGTGCCGCCGTCACGCTCAATTCCGCGGGCATGGTTACGCTCACGGCCACCGCTGGAACAATCCGAGGCACCAGCGGCATCATCACCATCTACGCGACCGGTAATGATTGGTTCAGCCAGAACATGAGCGATGCCGCCCTGCAAGTCCTGGCGCGAACCGATTACATGCGCGACGGTTCCCTCACCTACAGCGACATGTTGGGCCTGTTTGCCCAGGCCGAGTCCGCGGGTCCGCTCACGAGTGCCGAGTTGCAATCCTTGCAGGCCCTGATCACGACGAGCGGGGCGGCTAACGTGAACATGGCCGGTTCGGTCAAGAACCTGACTTACAAGGTCATCGACGGCGACCCGGCCAATGCCAATTTCCAGGGTGCGACGTTGGGCTATCTCCAGGTGGGCAGTTCGGCGGCCCTGTTGCGGAATCTGGTCGCCAAGTGGTTCCTGGGTGCTGACCATCCTGCGATAGACATGGAATACTTGTCGGGCACCGTTACCTACGCCCTCGCCTCCGGCACCCTGTTCGGCAGCGGCGGTCCCACCTACAAGGACGTGTATCAGGGCGAAGAGGGCGACTGCTGGCTGTTGGCCTCTTTCGGGGTCACCGCCGCCGACGACCCGTCCATCATCCAGAGCATGTTCACCGACGACGGTACCGTTCTGGAGAACGGCGCTCATGTTCACGTCTGGACTGTCCGCTTCTATGATGCCGGTGTGGCGTCCTATATTACCGTGGACAATTACTTCCCGGCCGAGAATGGTCGCTTTACATACGCAGATTTTGGCCAGTCCGTTAGCAGTTCCAGCAATATCCTTTGGGTTGCCCTGGCAGAGAAAGCGTACGCCCAGCTTTGCGAATCCGGGTGGAACCTGCGGCCGCAATCCAATGCCTATGCCTCCCTCTGTGGCGGCTGGGCAGCCACTGCACTTCCGGTTATCACCGGCCACCAGGAGAGCAATGCCGATACCTATGCCAGCGCGTCCAGTTTCATCAGCGCGATTTCTGCCAATATGCTGCTCACTCTGGGTTCGTATGCCGACAACCCATCGCTTGGCATCGTCGGCGATCATGATTACGGCGTCCTGGGTTACAGGGCTTCCGACCAGACGTTTACTCTGCTGAATCCCTGGGGCTGGAACAACACCGAGGCCCCCGGAATTCTGCATCTCACTTTTGACGAGCTTACGCAGAACTTCGGCCTGGACGGCAACTGCATTGCCGCCCGTGGCGCCCTCTCCGGTCTATGGCCGACGACATCGCCTGCCTCCGGCCTTCCGCAGACCGGGTGGGGAGCTTCGGCAAGCATTGTCTCGCCGATCCCAACCGGGCACCAGCCAGCGCCCTTCAGCCAACCGGTTGCCTGCGAGACGGATTTCGCCGACATCAATCCCTCAGGCCAGCCGCAGGACGAGGCGTGGTTGGACTACGCCCCTGCCATCAGCCGTGCGGATCTTGGCCAGTTCCTGGCCGACTCGCTGACAGAGAACCTGGCTTGGTTCAGAATCATGCGCGATTAAAACGTGTAAAGTAATAACTCCGCGGTTTTCAAGATAGCCCCGTTCACGGGGCTTGCCGCGAAGCGGTGTAGGCCCAGCGTTAACGCTGGGTGATCGGAATCTGACAATTCTCAGTTAGCCCCGTTCACGGGGCTTCTCGCCGTTGAGCTTTAGCTGTGAGAACTGCCGCGCAATGGCACGGCTCAAGCCGAACAACGAGAAGCCCCGTGAACGGGGCTGGGAAACACACTCTTCGCCCTCATAACCCGGCGTCAACGCCAGGCCTACACCGCTTGCGCGGCAAACCCCGTGAACGGGGCTGGGAAACACACTCTTCGCCCTCATAACCCGGCGTCAACGCCAGGCCTACACCGCTGCGCGGCAAACCCCGTGAACGGGGCTCACCGCCGCCACACTCCATGGCCCAAGCCCTTGCTTTTGCCTTCTATGATGTGTAGGCTCCATAGATGTGGGTCGGCCTCCCGTTGCTCGACCTATTCTGCAATTCCAGACCCAACCTTTCAACGATTCAGGAGCAAGTCATGCGCATCGTTGCTATCGCACTCGTGTTGACACTCTCCCCGTGCCTCGGTCGCACAGATGAGCCTGCCTCGAAGCAAAGCAATCCCAGCAACGCCAAACCTCACGGCCCAGTGGACAAAACGAGCCAGGTGCAGCCATTGCCCGCAGAACTGGTTGCCGCCTGGGAAAAGGCGGGTGCCAGGGTCGGCTGGATGTCAGATGATTCCTACAGTCTATTTCATTCACCCTCTTGGTATCTACTATTCGGCGGGTTCCGTGAAGGCCTCGCGGGGAAGAAAGGCGAGGTGCCACTCTTTTGTTTCCAAGACCGGCGGCCGGCCGGTATCATTGCCAAGCTGCCACAGCCACAAACGGCATTTGGTCTCGTTTTTAACATGGCCTGTATGCACGCAGAAGACGGGGATTTGAAGGAACTGGCCGGATTGAAGAACTTGCAAGTGCTGAATGTTTGCAACTCACAGATAACGGATGCAGGCTTGAAGGAGTTGGCCGGGCTGAAAAACCTGCAAGAGTTAAACCTCTTTTGCTCGAAGGTGACAGACAACGGAGAGGGAGTTGCTGAACTCCAGAAGGCGTTGCCGGCACTCAAAATCAGGCGTTGAGTTGGCAGCATTTCCTGTCAGGCGAAATAAGCGAAGGTCTTTTTGAGCGCGGTCCGTGGCACGACGGTTGACGCACCACCCACCCCGCGCCACGCACCCAGCACCACGCACCCCGCACCCAGCCTTGCCCTTCTGCTCGCTGTTGCATAGTTTCACTAGGTAAGCTTTGGACCCACCTTCAACTATGAACAAGGAGCAAATCATGCGCACCGTTGCCATCGTACTCGTGTTGGCACTCTTCCCCGCCATCACTCGCACCGCTGAACCTACCGCGAAACAAGGCAATCCCGACAAGGCCAAACCTGGCACCCAGCCTGACAAGGCGAACCAGGCGCAACCATTGCCGGCAGACCTGATTGCCGCCTGGGAAAAGGCCGGTGCCAGGTCCGGCTGGATGTCAGCTGGTCGATTCAATCTATTCCATGAAGGCTCTGAAGGGAAGAAAGGTGAGGTGCCTGCCTTCCGTTTTCAAAAGTGGACGCCTGGCGTTGTGGTCAAGCTGCCACAGCCGCAAATAGCATTTGGTCTGGATTTTCCCTACGCGGGAGTACCGGCGGCGGGTCTGAAGGAGCTGGGCGAGCTGAAGACCTTGCAAATCCTGAACCTTAGCCATTCGGGGCTAACGGGGGAGGGCCTGAAGGGGCTGGCCGGATTGGAGCATCTCCAATCGCTGAGCCTATGGGATGCGAAAATAACGGACGCGGGCATGAAGGAAGTGGCTGAGCTGAAGAGCCTGCAATCGCTAAGCCTCTGGGACACGAAGGTGACGGACGCAGGCCTGAAGGAGCTGGGCAGTCTGGCGAACCTGCAATCGCTCAGCCTCCGCGACACACAGGTAACGGATGCGGGTCTGAAGGAGTTGGCCGGACTGAAGGGCCTGCAATCGTTGGACCTCGGCGGTACGCTGGTTACGGACGCGGGCCTGAAGGAGCTGGCCGGACTGAAGAACCTGCAATCGCTAGAACTCGGCGGCACGAAGGTAGTGGGCACTGGCCTGAATGAGTTGACCGCGCTGAAAGACCTGCAAGCGCTGGACCTTAGCCACACGGGACTAAATGACGCGGGTCTGAAGCAGTTGGCCGGATTGAAGAGCCTGTGCCAGCTTACCCTCTGGGACACGAAAGTAGCAGACGCGGAAGTCTCGGAACTCCAGAAAGCATTGCCGGCGCTGAAGATTGTAAGGTGAGTAGAACGGAATTTATTCCGTTCTAAGAGCGCCTAAAATAACGGGGACTGGCTCCGAGTCTTCGAGGTGCCTGTCCCCGTTATTTTAGTGCTTTAAGGCATGCGTGCCACCCTCATAATGGGAAACCTGCGGGGCCTCATAACCTTTGCAAATCTTGAGTTTGCGGCAAGTCATCCAGGCTGCGGAGCCGGAACAGCTCCAGGAACCGCGCGTGTTGTGCCGTACAATACCTCGCGTTGATTGGCCTCGGCGCGGTGCATGACGGCGATCAGACCCCGGCGCAAGAGCATACGGAGCAAATGACCCGATTCCGCTGCGCACGCTGTCGATCTCCTGCTTGTTCACCGGCTGGCGGTAGGCAACCAGGGCCAGAACGTCAATCGCCGGCGGAGACAACCGGGCCTCACGCATGGTTCCATAAAGCCTGTTCAGAACATGCCGATGGGACAGGCGCAGGGTCAATACGTACCCCTGACCATGAGCCTCAACCATGTAAGGCCGGCCCTGGCGGCGATAATCACGATTCAGCGCGTCGATTGTTTGCGTGAACTGAGTCACGCTCAACCCACGGATGACTTCGGAAGCACGGGTGGCCGTCAGCGGCTGACCGCCGACGAAGAGCAGCGCCTCGACAATGCGCACCAGTGGCGGCGGTGATGCTGCCGACACATTCTCCGGTTCATCAAGTTCCCAAGCCTCATTAGTCATTGGTCATTAGTCATTAGTCATTGGTCATTAGTCATTGGTCATCATACTGCACCTGACGGTAAATGACAGAAGCCTGAAGTGCAAGCGAAGATTGTGCTTCGCCCGCGCTTCAGGCTTTTATCAAACCAGACCGAACCGTGTAGGCCGTTAGAGACTAATGACTAATGACCAATGACTAATGACCAATCACCAATCACCGACTGACTTCCGCAAGGGCGAGGTAGAGGCGGCCGAGATGGTGCCAGGCGCTGGTTTCGGGAAGTTGGGTGACTGCCTCGGAAAGCGGCCCACGTGCTGCTGCGGGATCGTCGTGGAAGAGGGCCGCCATACCGCGATTGAAAAGGACAGGAATACTAGCCGGCTGGGCTTGCCACAGGCTGGCTGCTTCCTCCGCGTTGCCTGCATGCCAGGCAAGGGCCGCTTCCTCGTTGGCCCAGGCTGGCTGCCATTCAGCGGGCACCTGAGCGGTGTTCTTGGCCAACAGATCCTTGGCGGCAGCGACCTGTTTCGCCAGCCGCAAGGTGCCGGCAATTAGGAGCAGCCCCGGACAGTCGGCCTGGCCCATGGCCTCCCTGGCCCAATCGAGCAAAGCTGGCATGGGCGATGTCCGCGTATGTACCGGCTGGAGAGAAGTGAGATTCTGTGCGTGCCAGAAAGGTTGTAAGTTGCGCACGAGTTGGGGGAAATTACCGACCGCGAAAGCCAATGACACGGCAGGTTCGTGCTGGGCCACGATGACGGGCCAATCCAGGGGGGGCTGGGATGGCGTTTTCATAGGGGTCTTGAAACAGTCCAGAACAGCCACTGCATCGTTCCAGGCCAACCGGGGATCGACCGGCTGGACCTGCGCAACATCATAAGGCCTAATTTCATCGAGCGTCTCGGCAAGACCAAGCCCTTCGGTAGCTGCCGTCGCCTGACGCTGCAAGTACCGGTGCAGCAAGTCACCGAGAGTAGGCTGGGCTAGTTTGTCAAGGGGATCACGCGCAGTAGTCATTGAAAAAACCTCCCCGCTGCCCCGCAGCGCAGTAATTTCCTGTCATGATATGTCATTTCCTACACTGGAAGAACGGATGAATTGAGCGAACTTGCGCCTTCAATCATGTATTAGCCAACCACCGCAATATGACAAGCCTCAAGATGCTACACACTGCACTCAGAGCTTGTGAAAAAATGGGGACTGGCTCCGGCCAACCCGCACAAAACCCTGAGAATAGTGACGGCCAGCCGGTGCCTGTCCCCATTTTTTCACAAGCTCTCAGCACTCATTACTCAGCACTCATTACTCATTACTCAGCACTCATCACTCGTCACTCCCCACTGACTGACCTTTTCCCTATCCCGCCATTTCTTCATAATGGGAGGCAGTTATTTTTTCCGACTTGCTTGGCGTCGAACCACGGATCATACGGACAGCTCGGATAAGCATGCACGAACTGAGCGACTACTGGCCTTACTATGCTGCCGCCTTCGCCTACCTTGTGGCCTCCGGCTGTGCGTTACCATTTCCCGAAGAAATACCTACCATCACTGCGGGCATTTGGGTTGCCGGTGATCCACACGACCCACTACGCTGGTTGATCCTGCTCGTCTGCTACGTCGGCGTGGTGCTCGGAGATGTAATACTGTACAGCATTGGTCGATGGTCTGGTCCCCACTTGCTGGAGCGTCCATGGGTAAAACGGCTTCTGCCACCGGAAAAATGGAAGCGGATCGAGCGCAATTATCACCGCTATGGCATCAAAGTGCTGCTCGTGATCCGCTGGGTGCCAGCCATTCGCACTCCCATATTCATCAGCGCGGGGATAATGCGGCTGTCATTCCTGCGGTTCTTGTTGGCGGATGGCATTGCGGCGGTCTTCGGCCACACTCTTCTTTTCTTTCTGGCTTTTGAGTTTGGTGACCAGTTCCGCGATTTGGTTTGGCGAGCCGAGCGACAGGTTAATCACGTCAAGCCCCTATTGATCTTGTTGCTTCTGGCCGCTGTCGTCGGTTATTTGCTGTATCATTTCCTGCGCGGGCCCGTATCGACGGCGGATCCCCAGGAAATGCCTTTGATTGGCCAGCAAGTGGCCTCCAAGATTGACTCAGGCGTGATCAGGCCAGGCAAGGATCGAGAAACTCAGCACGTTGCCGGAACAAGCGACGGACAACCAGCAAATGACGGCCACGCCACGGAACCCGGCGCCGACAAAGCCAGGCCTCCTGCTATAAATCCGTAAGTGCGTGTAAAATGATGCCCTGAGGGTGCCATGCTTTGGCGCCCCGTAGAACGGAATTCATTCCGTTCTCCCCCATCGGGCCGCGAAAGCATGTTACCGCCCCAAGGAGTTACCGCGCACTCCGGTGTTTCCACCTGGCGACATTTTCACACGCCCTGAGATAGAACGCGATGGCCGCAACCGATCTCGTATTGGCCATGACTGGTGCAAGTGGATCGCCCTACGGCGTGCGCTTGCTCGAAGTGCTTGTACGCGCCGGCCGCACGGTGCATCTCACAATCAGTCCCTCGGCCGCAGCAGTTCTGGAGTACGAGATGGGCCGGCGGTTGTTGCTCGACCATTTCCAGCTCGGCACGCTGCTCGCGGATGCAGCAGCTCTTGCCGCCGAGGGTCAGGTGCATTACCACCATTTCCAGGATTTTCACTCAGGTATTGCCAGTGGTTCGTTTCTGACGGCGGGCATGGTGATCTGTCCGTGCAGCATGGGCACGGCGGCCGCCATTGCTCATGGCCTGTCGCAGAACCTCATCCACCGTGCGGCGGACGTTCATATCAAGGAACGCCGTCCGCTGATCCTGGTACCGCGTGAAACGCCGCTGAACGCCATTCAACTGCGCAACCTGGCTGCTTGCTCCGAAGCGGGCGCAGTTGTTCTTCCGGCGATGCCTGCTTTCTACACCCGGCCGCGCACGCTCGCAGATGCTGTCGATTTCATCGTCGGCAGAATATGCGATCAGCTCGGTGTTCAGCACAACCTCTTGCAGCGCTGGGGAGAAAACCACCCCTCGGTGTCCCCCTGATTATGGAGCGGCACAACGAACAATGCCATTCCCAGGCCAATCTAGATCAACTCCTGGCTGGAAGTACTATCATGGGGTGTGAGCAACGGCCGACACTTCCACCACAGACCGGGAAGAATCCACTTCATAATAGACGGTAAGGGGAGCAATGCGAATCTTCAGGAGTCCTTCCTGCACTTCCGTGCCGTGTGCCAACGGATTGCGTGCCAACAGGCCGTCGATGGCAGCCGTTGCGGTCGTCACAGCTCTGGGATCGGGTGCAACCAGCCAGATGTCCGTGAGTTGATCCTCGGCCGTGGATGTCCACTCCACCGTGTACGGCGTCATGCTTGTTCCCCGGCACGCATCCGGCGCAATAGCTCGTGCATCTTGGTTTCATCCATCCCCTCCCGCTGCCGGATCTCTTCGAGTCGACGCAGCCGTGCTTCTACCTGTTCCGCCGGGAAGGACGCGACCTTGGCACCTTTATCCCGCCGAATGCGCTCAAGAATCTGTTCCTCAGACGGAGCGGGGATGTGCGCCAGGACACGCCCTGCCTCGTCACGGAGTTCGACGACCGTGGTCGCTTCTTGGAGAACCCGCACCTGATCGGCGGTCAAGACAATCTGAGTCACAGAGAACCTCCTTCTGCTTCCATCTGACCGAGTATTCCTGGCCCTGTCAACCGGAAAACCACCTGACCGGCTCCACTCCGTAGTACTCCGCCAGAACCGCGTATAGCTCCGCATGATGCTGCTGTAATTCCTGCGGCAACGTGAAGAAACACTCGGACGCCACGGAGAAAAACTCTGCCTCCTTGGTGGCCGCGTACTTTCCCAGGAGAGTCTTGCGCCCTCTGGAGATGTCTTCTTGTAGCCGCTCATACTCCACGGTCATGACGTCGTGCCAGCGCTCAGCCTGTTGCGGCGTCACCAGGTCAGGAGTTCCGTTGGCCGAGTCATCGAGAAAATCCAGTTGATGCGCGAACTCATGGATAACCAGGTTCTGGCCCAGGGATGGATCTCTCCCCTCAGTCCGTACACTGTCCCAGGCCAGAATTACCGGACCGCGATACCACGCTTGGCCGGCGGCTACCTTCCTTTTCTCAATGAGGTCTGGATCGTCTTCCTCGCCCGGAATGACGAACAGCGAAGGATAGACAAGAATCGACAGCACGCGGCGGAAGTAAGCGTGTTTCAAACCCAGCAGCATCAGGGCAGCCTGTGCGGCGATGGTCACCATGATTTCATCGGTAATTTGCAACCCGCGGCACCCTTCCCAGTTCTTCTCCGCGACCAGAAATGCGCAGGTCGTCGCGCAGACGCCCTTGTTCCTCATTGCCCAACAGGCCGTAATGAGCCACATTTCGCGCCAGGATTGCCTCCCAGCCTTCGGGGAAGGGTTGGGCCAACAGACGCCGGCGCCGGTAACCATCGAACCACATTGCAGTGCCTAAAACAATGGAGACTGGCTCCGCGTCTTCGAGGTGCCTGTCCCCATTATCTTGGGCACCCTTACTTCCACCTCTAGCCCCGGATGGACACGGATAAGTGAACTATCGTTGTGATCGTTCCTCCTCATTATAATCTGTGTTCATCTGTACTACTATCACTCAGTTTCGTTGTCTGCGGCGAAGATTTTTATGCCGCCGCCAGTTTCCCAATGCTGGCCTGGCGAGCAATTAGTAGGGCATTGATTATTTCTCGGCCCCGCGGGCTTAGTTGGTAGCGATGCGTTTTCGGCACTTTGTGAATCAGTTCATGAGCACGCAACAAGCACAATTTGCGAGTAATCGCTGCCGACTGGCGACGTGGTGCGGCCCCTGTTCCGTAACACCCTTGCGCCCAAAAAACGCATCACGTCGCCACTAGCAAAGTTCAACCAGGCATGGCGAAACAATCGCGGCGCCAGTTCTGCCAAGGCTGCCGCTGAAGCAAATGCCGTATCGCTGGCCCATTCACCTTCTTCCAGTGACCAATAATACGGCGTGGGAAATGGGTCGACGATGGCCAACGCCGGGTTGGCCTGCTTCAACAAACGATTCAGCAGGGTCGGCCAGTCTGTCCGCAATTGCTGGTCGAGAAGCCGTTGGGCATGCTGCCAATCCTCGATCCAGGCAAAACAGTTGTCACGCCACTGTTGTGCAAGTACTCCACTGGTCGGCCTTGGCTCACGGCTACTTCTTCAGCAGCCTGCCGTATTTGTGCAGTCACATCGCTAGCGAAGGCCTTAAAATCCTTGAGAAGTATCTGCCGTTGCCACAAGTACTGGAACATCCCAGCAACATTTGCCGGAAGCCGTCGTGTACCCCGGAAACGGATGCGGTCAAAACCATGCAAAATACCCAGGATGCCTTTGCCGAAACGTTGTATAAAAATCTTCATAACGTTGCTCTCCGTATCTACAGGGATGGTGATCTTGTTACCCTATGACCGGAAAGCAACGTTTTCTAATTTCTGTGGTTGCGGCTCTGCCGCGCTAGGTTAATCTGTGGCTAATAGCATTCACACTGACAAGCTCTCCACCAGCTTCGCATTCTCCGCGATCTCATCGGTTTTCTTGGGGAACATACCCAGGCACAGCCCATCCTTGGGCCGGAGATGTTTGAGCACGTTGGGCAGCGCATCCTTGGGCAGGAAGCGGCCAGCTCCCAGGACCTTGTAGGCAACCACAGGCTTCTCCAGCTTGGCGATCGTGGCCAGGGATTCTTTAAGCCCCGCTTCAACGAAATTGTCAGGCCGGTACAACGTTTGGTGGTAAAAATCCGTGGGCAACTTGCGTTCCTCCGCGTCCAGATGCGTACGGGCGCCGTGGGTAGCCATGCCGGCCGGCAGGTCATTGCTTTTGATCAGCTCCAACCAGCGGCGAACAACGTCCCACTTCCCGCCTGAAACCTTGGCGTCGATCTGAGCGCCCTGGATGCACACCGCCTTGGCCCCGTGCTTGATGGCGGCCGTGATCTCTTTCTCCATTGGCTCCGTGTCGGGCTGAGCGATCCAGATCTTCAGCTTGCCGCCTTTTTCCTGGTAGTTGTCCCAGAGGCGCAGCCAGTGGTCATAACAGGGCGTCCAGACAGCGGTGATTCCATGCGCTGCCGCAGCGTCGAGCACGGCCATGATCCGCTCCGGCGTGTAGTACTCACGCATTTCCCGGTCCGAGGCTTGCGGATTACCGTGGCTGAAGCCGAAGAAAGGATTGCTGCCCAGGATCAGAGCGCGAGACTTCGAGCTTGCCAAGCCGAATGCTCGGCATCGTCGCACTTTCCGCCGCCCCAGCCAGGGCTGAATGGAACGCCGTCACCGCCGCGCCGATCACCACGCTATCCCGAAGGAAATCTCTCCGTGTGCCGTCAGAATGCATTGCAATTCTCCTGATTTTGGAACTATCGTTGATATCAAGTCACTTGCCCCACTCGTCGCTCCTGCCCTCCGCGACAAACTCCGCTTTTGCCTTACTTGTCTTCGCTCAGTTCCCAGACTGAACTGTGGCCACGCGGAAGCCGACGTAGATGGTTTCCATCCCCGGATTGTTCACGGAGCGTATCGCGGAACGGCAGCCCGAACCAGAGTTGGCCCAGCTCCCACCCCGAATGACCCGGTGCGTGTAGGTGTCTGGCCTCGAATGGTCTCCCCTGGACGGGCCCCTTGAAGCCATACTGCGAACCGGAGAGCCGGTTGCTGGCCCCGGAGGGTCTTCCTTGGGCCTATTCCGATAGTAGTCCCTGTTGTACCAGTCCTCGCACCACTGCCAAACGTTGCCGTGCATGTCACACAGCCCGAAGGCGTTCGGCGCATACGGAACCGACCTTCGTGGTTCTCCCAAGATGGGGCCCCTCCTCGACCTGGCCATACGGGAAACGGCCATCAAAGTTGGCTTGCTTGGACGACAGCGAATCGCCGTAGTGGAAGACCGTCTTGGTTCCGGCCCGGCAGGCATATTCCCACTCCGCCTCCGTCGGCAGTCGATAAACCCGCCCCGCCTTTTTCTCTTCCGGCAACTCCGATAGTTTCTTGCAGAAAGCGATGGCATTGTTCCAGTACACCATTTCGACCGGAAAGAGACTTGTGTCTATGTCCTTGACTTTGTCCTTGCCGTCGCCCTTGGCGGAGAACCAACTGGGATTGTTCCCCATGACTTTCTCGTACTCGGCCTGGGTCACCAAATAGACGCCCAGGTAGAACGGTTTGGTGATCGATACTTCGTGCTGCTCTTCATCATCGCCGCGATCCTTCTCATCCTTGGGTGAGCCCATCATGAACTTGCCTGCCGGGATCAAGACCAGCTTCATGCCGATGGAGTTCGTGATTTCCTTCGGCTGTGCATCTGGCTCGGCACCTTGGCCCATGCCGGCAAGCAAGATCAGTATGCCCAAACCGAGAAAACCATGAAAGAACATCTGCCTCCGAACACCGAATGACATGGCATTTCCTCCTACCGAAGCAGGTAAACCCAGAGACAAAGTGCAAGTGCTGGGCAGCGACCTGCTGGCCCCATCCAGCTACCGAGAGTATACACACCCGGTATCGAACTAGCCAGCCAGAGCAGTTTGCAGT
>CAWDKY010000016.1:0-327286 GCA_963802945.1 uncultured delta proteobacterium | reverse complement strand
CGGCATTGTCGATTTCGGTGAAGAAAGGGCTCATAAACTGGACACCATTCACGCGGACAAGAAGTACAGGACCAAGAAGTATGCCTGCGCCAATTGTGTTATTGGCTGCGGGGCCGATTATGAAGTCAAAGAAGGCGAATGGCCGCTCAAAGAGACCTACCGGCCCGAGTATGAGAGCTTGGGAGCCTTCGGCACCTTGTGCCTGAACGACAACGTGGAGTCGATCATTAAATGCAATGACATCTGCAATCGCTACGGCCTGGATACGATTTCTGTGGGGGGGACGGTAGCCTGGGCCATCGAATGTTATGAAAACGGAATTTTTACTAAGGAGGAAACTGACGGTATCGAACTGACCTGGGGTAACGCCAAGGCCATTGTGGACCTGACCCAGGCTATAGCCGACCAAACCGGCTTCGGTAAAATACTGGCTTTGGGTTCCGCTGCGGCCGCAGAGAAATTGGGAAAAGGCGCAGAGTATTTGCAGACCGTGAAAGGGATTGAACTGGCCATGCATGATGCCAAGCTCGCCCCGGGATACGCCCGCACTTATCAAATTGATCCGACTCCCGGACGTCATGTCAAAGGAGGAACGTGGCAGGGACAGGCCCGCAAACAGGACAGGTATGATTACAGCAACACCGGCCCGACCGATGTAAAAAGAACCCTCCCTACGGAGATCCTCAATGCCTCCGGTAGCTGCCTATTCGGTGGGTTTGTCGGTCTTAGGGACATGATTCCAAAAATGTTGGCGGCGGTAACCGGCTGGGAATTTGATGAGGCCTTTCAGAAGCAAGCCGCTATGCGTATTTTTAATATGAGACATGCCTTCAATCTCCGTGAAGGTCAAAAACCCATGGATGTTGGGGTTCCAAAAAGGTTGGTCGGTGAACCGGCCCAGACTGAAGGACCCGTTGCGGGAGTCACGATCGATCACCAGGCCTTAGCGAAGAACTTTTTTGCCGCCATGGACTGGGATGCGGAAACAGGAAAGCCCAGCCGACAATCCCTCGAATCCCTGGGCGGGATGGATGACGTGATCCGAGATCTTCATGGGTAATTGATACCTATCTAAGGCCTCCAAAACCCAAACTTTGGAGGCCTTGGAATATGAAAATGATTTTCTCCGAACTTTAAACTCTGAACTCAGAACTTTTTTCTTTTTTTAATCATGCACGTAACCGTTAAATTCTTTTCCTATCTACGTCAAATCACCGGGACTGATCAAGCATCCGTTGATTTAGTCGATGAGGCCACGGTGGCAGATTTGCTGAAATCACTCAGTGTGAAATTTAACAACCTCCCCTTAAAAACCGAACAGATGGCCATTATGGTCAATCACAAGAATGTTTTCCTTCATACCATCTTAAAGGAAGGGGATCAGGTACTATTACTGCCCATCATGGAAGGGGGATGAGGTGAAACGAAATCAAGAATCCAGAATCCAGGAGTCAGAATTCAGAATATAAACTCTTAATTTTTTCATTCTATGGTTTATTTTCATATTTCGTGATGCTCCATAGGGACTTGAGGGTTTAGTCCAAAGCAATTATTCAAATGATTGCAACGCAACAATACGAAGATGTCCTGCAGATCAGGCTTTGCAGATACCCCGAATTAATTCCTGCCCCCACCGTGTCCGCTTACTTAGTGGACGGCTTACTGATCGACAGCGGCCCTGCCCACACGGCTGAAGAACTGGCCGATTTTTTCAAAGATAAGCAGGTCCGGATCGTTGTTAACACCCACTTTCACGAAGATCATATTGCGGCCAACAAATTCCTCCAGGAACGTTACGGTGTCGAGATCTTCGCACCTCCGCTCTCAGTGGACAAAATCAATAAACCGGCCAATCTCTATCCTTACCAGGAAGAGGCCTGGGGATACCCGATTCCCAGCCAGGTTAATCCTCTGGGTCATAGCATCAACACGGAAAAGTTCTCATTTGAGGTTATCCCCACGCCGGGACATGACCGCGATCATATCTGTCTTTTCGAACCCACCCGCCGATGGCTCTTTTCCGGCGACCTTTACGTCGGTACGAAACCCGTTGTTTGTCGCCCCATGGATGACCAATGGCAGATCATTGAAGACCTTAAGACTATACGGGATTTAAAGCCCCACATCCTTTTCCCGGCACCAAGCAATGTCATCATTGAACCCATGGAAAAGCTGGGAAAGGCTATCGTGCACCTTGAGGCTTTGGGCAAAAGGGTTGAAGCCCTGTATAAAAAAGGCCTGAATACAGCCGCTATACGACAGCGGGTCTTCGGGGAAGAAAATCCCACTGCTCAAAGAACCCAACAGCAATTTTCTTCAGAAAACATGGTTAAATCCTTTCTCCGGCGGTATACTAAATCGCCGAAGTGAAATAGTAGGAACATTTTTGGCTGGCGTCCTGCCTTAAGAAAAAATCAGGAAGATCGATTAAAGAGAAAATATTTTGGATGATGACCCCCGAAATCACAATCAGAAAAGCCAATGAAGCAGACATTCCCAGGATGGTCGAGATTATCAGGAAGGCGTTTTATGAGGTGGCCGTCCGTTTCAGCCTGAGCGAAGCCAACTGCCCGACTCACCCCTCCAACTGCAGAGCCGACTGGATCCAAGATGCCTTGGCCAAGGGAGCCCGGTATTTTATCCTTGAGTCGGAAGGGCTTCCCTGCGGTTGCGTGGCCTTGGAACAGGCCAACCCCGAAGTATGCTATCTCGAACGACTGGCCGTCCTTCCGGCCCAACAACGCCGAGGTTATGGCCGGGCACTTGTTGATCACGTTCTTGACGAGGCCAGGGCATTAGGTGCACACCAAGTAGACATCGGCATCATTGCCGCTCATATTGAACTGAAGGATTGGTACAAGAAGATCGGGTTCGTTGACCAAAAGAAAGCCACCTTCCCTCATCTCCCGTTCGAGGTCCTCTTTATGTCCAAAGCAATCGATGCCGGCAGATAAAAAAATCCTAAAAATTGGATGACGTATCTTAACTGGTATTTGATTTGACGGACAGTTTCAAATATGCGGCATGAAGTGTACAACTCTTCTAAATAGGTCGTTCCGAGAATTAACGATTACTGGATGAAGTGTGCAAAAAAAAGCTAAACCATTGCTGACTCTACTGTGAAATAGGTCATTTGTTCCAATAAGAAAGAGACCCGGATGAAATAGCGGGCCAGGTTTTCCATGTCCTCTTTCTCCCGCATCCTGTTAATGAAAAGTCACTTTCTGAATCCCTGAGAGTTAAGGTGAATCCGGGCAGAAAGAGATAAACTCGCGAAGAGAATAATATTGGCTGGCATGACCGCCGTCCAGGCGAATCAACAGCCTTTATTTACTACTTCTTTTTTGTTAAAGCCAAGCCGTACTCCTCGGAAACGGCATCGTTGTCTTCACCGAGGCCGATCTTGATCCATTTTGTTTTTGATGGGGAATCCGACATTCGAGGGGGCAGTGCCGGGATGGTAATCTTACCATTATCTTTGACAGGAAGTTCTAAAAAAGTCTCACGGATTTTCCAATGTTCTTCCTTCAAAACCTCCCGAGGCGATAAGGTTTCAACTACGATCGGAAAACCTTTGGCCCGCAGCTTGTCCCGCGCAGCTTTGGCACTATAAGCCAGAGTTTTTGAAGTCAGCTCTTTCCGTGTATGTTTGACGAGCTCTTTTTTTATCTCCTTTTCCAATTCGTCCATTTTTTCCGGGTCATCCGCAATTCTGTCAAAAATAAATCTCCAGTCATTTTCCAGATCCCATCGCTTGAGAATTTTTAAAAGACCTCTGAAAGCGGCATCATGTCCTGAGGCAACAGTTACATAGCCGTCTTTCGCCTTGTAATAACCATAAGGAAAGAGGCCCCAATCATAATTTCCGACCCTGGTCCTTGGTTTTTTGGTTGTAGAACCCCATACATAGGAGTATCCCTGCCAGGTTGATAAAGCATCATAGGTTGCCAGATCAATCATTTGCCCTTGACCTGTTTTTTCCCTATGCAAAAGTGCGGTAATTACACCGGCAACTCCGACGACTGCGCTCATATAATTTGCTGCCCAGATGCCGGCTCTCACCGGATAATTGAGCGGTTCAGGAGCCTTGGGATTCCCCGTTAAGGCCGGAAAACCCGATTCCGATTGTGCCGTTAAATCTGTGTCGGGTATATTGCGGAAATCTTTTCCCTTCGAAGTAAAATGTCCATAGGGGGAAATGGCAATATAGATAAGGCGCGGATTGGTCCCCGAGATCTGCCTGTAACCGAGTCCGATTTCATCGAGATACCCGGGTTTCATCGCATCGATGATAATATCGGCTTTATTAGCCAGCTTTTTTAGGTTCAATATCCCTTGTTCATCTTCAAAATCAATAGTAATCAAAAGTTTATTTCGGCTTTCCATAACAAAAGGAATGCCTACACCCTGAATATAAACACCATTATAGGTAGCTTCCCGGGCCGAATCCCCTTGGGGAGGTTCGATTTTGATCACTTCGGCCCCCATTTCTCCAAACAGGGCTCCGCAAATCAGTCCCGGGAAATTGGCATAGCTGATCTCCAGAACTCGAATCTGGTGAAGCGCCCCCCCTTTGCTCCCAAGAGAACCCATCATTTCAGTTAGAAGGCGGTTAAACTGCAAGAGTTGCTCTTGCGTCTTCTTGCCGGTCATGTGCTTTGAAAAGACCTGTTGCTTTTTCATCGTTTCTTGGCATCCTAACTATTTTTGGTAGTTGAATATTTCGTCTTTATCCATATCGACATAGCTTGGCGGGCGTGTGCCGACTCGGTTTTCCCAATAGCCGATGATCCTCTTTTTTTCCAATTCGAGGATATCTTCTTCAGACAGACCGAGAACCTCTTTGAATACATACCGATTGTGATAGCCGACGGGACGTGTAAGCTGTTTGAGTCTGCCAGGCGTTTCACTTAAGGAAACAGGAGGACCTGCCCATTGAGCGCGACCATACATGCCATCCTCAAATTCGACGATGCTGCCCCGTTCTTTCCTCCAGGGATCCTGGACTAATTCCAAGTCGTCCATGACGTGTGCTGCTGCAAATCCTTTTTCTTTAGCCCAGGCAATGATCTCGTCTTCTTTATGTTGGCTTACCCATTGGGCCAGGATTTCATTAATAAGAGTCGCATTCTCCTTTTTTAATCTCTGGGACGTTTCCGCAAACCTTTTGTCTTTTGTAAGCTCGAGAGCCCCCATACATTCAGCCAAAGCCATGAATTGTTCTTTGGTTGCGACGGCAATAGCAATAAAAGCTTCATCTTTTGTTTTGAATATTCCGGAGGGCGCCATGGTCGGATCGAAATTTCCGGTGGGTCCGAGTTCTTCACCCGTAAGGCTCATGTAGGTCCAATCAGGCATGGCGCGGATTAAGGCTTCTGTTTGAGCCATATCAATAAATTGTCCCTTGCCGGTACGCTCACGGTGATAGAGCGCCGACAAAACACCAACAGTACCGAGTATAGCCGGGAAAAAATCACCGTAATAATCCGGAAGCTTAAAGGTATTATCTTCGGAAAAGCCGGTCGTCCTGGCTACGCCTGACCTTGACTGGGCAATGATATCCCAACTCGGGAAATAACGGAGCGGTCCCCACTGCCCGTAACCGCTACAGCTGATATAAACGATCTTTGGATTAATTTTGCTCAGAGTCATATATCCAAGTCCCCAAGCTTCAGCTAAGCCGGCCCTATAATTTTCGACAACTACGTCTGATTTTTCCGCCAGGGCTTTAATCAGGTCCTTTCCCTTCGGCTCTTTGAGATTTATGGCCACAAAATATTTATTGGGGTTGATAGACTGGAAATAGGGTGAAGAATCCTTCCAGTACTTCCCCCAGTAGGTGCCGATTCGCCAATCATCACCCGTTTCTGGTTCCTCAACCTTGATCACTTCCGCCCCAAATAAGGCCAGCCATTTGGTCACCATCGGACCATAGATAATGCGGGATAGATCCAGTACTCTGATCCCCTTCAAGGCCTCAGGCTTATCGGATATTTGAAATCGGTCAAAAAGTTGTTGGGTAAATGAAAAGTAATCTTCTTTCATTGTCCTTGTCCCCTACATGCCCAGATAAGCTGTTTTGATGTGTGGGTTATTGATAAGCTCATCGCTTGCTCCTTCCATAACAATACGCCCGTTTTCCAGAACATAGCCTCGTGAGGCAACTTTGAGAGCTTGGGAAACATTCTGTTCCGATAAGAGAATGGTTAAGCCTTGCTCGCGAAGAATTTTCATCGTATTAAATATTTCTAAAGTTGTCTTTGGAGCCAGACCCAGAGAGGGCTCATCAATCATAAGAAGTTTGGGGAGGGCCATCAGGCCTCGGCCTACCACGAGCATTTGTCGCTCTCCGCCGCTCAAAAGGCGCGCTTCCTGATTGAAGCGCTCCTTCAGTCTAGGAAGTATTTCAAAGACCCAGGTCAATGTATCTTTTCTCTTTTTCCAGGCCTCATTCCTGCAGACAGCCCCCATGATCAAATTTTCTTGAACGGTCATATAGGGGAGAATTTTTCCCCCCTCGGGAACTTGGACAATGCCCCATTCATAATGAAGTCCCGGATTATTTACCGCACACCGAACATCTTGGAAATAGATGTCTCCCGACCTACGGGGTACAACGCTGGAGATGGCATTGAGAATAGTCGTCTTCCCTGCACCGTTTGAACCCAGTAAGGCGACGCACTCACTTTCCTTGACATAAAAATCCAGATCATAGACTACCTGGATTGATCCATAGGCAATATTGACTTTTTCAACTTTAAGCAATTTCTTCTCCTAAATAGGCTTCTATAACCTGAGGGTCATTAACCACTTGCTCCGGCAACCCTGCGGTTAAGACTTCTCCATGGTGGAGAACCACGACCCTTTGGGTGGCCTCCATGATAATCTTCATAACATGTTCGATCCACAAGACCGTCACCTGGAATTCTTCGATGACTTGCTGAATGAGACTAATGGCTTTTTTCGATTCGGATGGATTAAGACCGGCCATAACTTCATCAATCAGAATGAACTTCGGAGTCGTGGCCAATACCCTGGCTAATTCAAGGGCCCTCAATTCGAAGAGAGAAAGGTCGCGGGCAAGTATGTTTCGCTTCCCGAATAAACCGACCATCTCAAGATAATGGGAGGCGTCAAACGTCGCGTCGCCTAAACTCATATGGGGCCTATTCTTTCCGCAGAAGGCCCCCACAGCGACATTTGCTAGAGTTGTCATATTCGGGAAGGGCCTCGGTATCTGATAGGTCCGGCTGATTCCTTGATGGCAGACGATATGGGGATCCTGGCCGGTAATATCCATATCGTCAAATTCAATCCTGCCCGAATCCGGCTTCATCGACCCGGCAATCAGGTTCATAATGGTCGTTTTTCCTGCACCATTTGGACCGATCAGGCCGACGATTTCTCCCCGGTCAATATCAATGCTCACATTATTGGCTGCTATTAAGCCACCAAACCGTTTAGTTACTTTATCCAATTTCAGTAACATGTGTCTCCATTCCTCATCCCCTTCGTACTCGTACCGTAGGATAATATTCACGATATTTATGCCTTCGATATAGACCGTAGAGGCCTTCCGGCAGCGTAAAGAGCAGTATCAGGAGTATTACGGGAAAGACGATATAATGAATCGGTCCCAGTAAGGACATGAGCGCCGTCTCAAGAATAGTGATAAAATAGGCTCCGTATATAGCTCCATAAATTTCTCCCCGCCCCCCGATCATAGCCATCAGAAGTACCTTCAACATGAAAGGGAGCTTTAGATAGGTCACCCCGGCAAAAGTACCGAAATAATGGGCCAGAAACCACCCCGAGACGGCAATCATGACCGAGCTGATTATGAAGCAGATCATTTTCCATTTATTTATATTCAAACCGAGGCCGTTGGCGACTTCTTCGTCTTCATTGATAGCCGCTGCATAGAGACCTAACCGTGATGAAAAGACTTTCTCAATGACAGCCAAATAAATCACCATCATAAAAAAGGAGAAATAAGCACCCAGCATGTATTCAGTTTTAATGTTGCCTGTATCAAAAAGAGGTGCAATGCCATGCAACCCGGTTTCTCCCTTAAAGATACTAAAATAATAGGTAATAGATAGAAAGATCAATGGGAGTATCAGGGTGATAAGGGAAAAATATAAACCCTTGGCAATGGTGGTCAAAGGGCTCAGGGCAATACCGATAGCCATCCCGGCCAGTATGACTATGGGTAAAGTTGCCCAAGGCCCCCAGCCGAAATGGATACTGAGCAGTCCGGCCACATATCCGCCGATGCCCACGAAAGCCTGGGGTCCAAAATTTAATCTACCAATCCCCCCCATCTGCCAACCCAGCGGGATAGCAATGCTGGCATAAATATTGGCGGTAACAAAGAGGGTCAGGAAATCAGACCGGCCAATTAAAAGAATCGGCAAAAGGGCCAGACCAGCGATGCCCAGTAAGGGGTTTCTCCAGTAGCGGGGCTCAATCGGCCATTCAAATTTTTTATCCCCGATATGTGTAACCAGAAGCGCTCTTTTATGTTCAAATCTCACCATAACGTCTCGCTTTTTACTATCCCTTGCGGTTTAATAATCAGTACAAAAAAAACAATGATCAACGTGGCCATTCCCACCAGGCGGGGGTTTCCAAAAAAGGAAACCCCCGAAGCAATCAGACCAACGATGAAGCTGGCGATCACTGTCCCCCGAAGGTTGCCCAGGCCGCCGAGAATGGTTACCAGAATGGCTGTTTCCATCAGCGAATTGCCGAGTCCGGGTTCAATCGACCAGATGGGGGCTATGATCAGCATACAAATGGTCGGAGGGATAATGGAAAGGACCATGGCCAAGGCATAGACCCGTTCCACCTTGACCCCTAATAACCGGGCGGCTGCCTGGCTTTGGCTGACGGCCCGAATCTTATAACCGATCCTGGTTTTCAACAGGAAAATAATGAAAAAAGCGGTGATCATCAAGGCCGCGGCTATTACGACCAGCATCTGGCCTGGAATATTTACCGATCCAAGCTGAACACTGCCTGAAAGGATTGTCGTCGGTATGTCGACCCCTGCTGTTATGGGATATACATAATTAATAGTCTCTTCAAGAATGAGCGATATTACCAGTAATGAGGTTAGGAGTATCTCCTCTTTCTCCATAAATCTTTTTACCACGGGATAATAGATGACACCCAGTGTGAACAAAGCCTGCAGCACGAAGACCCCGATAATTGCCGGTAGAAGCTTGAATCCGAAGGCCTGGATAAGCATCCAAGTCCCGTAAATGGCCACAAGAAAAGTGGCCGTATAACCCAAATTGAAAATGCCAAGAACACCACAGGTCAAAGAAAAACCCAGGGAAATCAAAAGGTATAATGAACCCAGCTGGACAGCATAGATCAAGACACTCTCGATAGTCTGCATCTTGATTATTCTCCTATTTCCTTAGATCCCTGACATGTATAAATTTGGCACCAGGATTGGTCATTTTCAAAAGGGGTGGATTGTCAACCACAACATACTTTCCGTTCTTTTGAAACTGGCCATAAACATAGGGCTGATGGGGGGGATATCCATTTTTCGCATCATGTCGTTTATCGAAAGCCCAGGTCCAAAATTTGTGTTGCACTTCATTTTTCTCTAAGGCTTTAATTATGGCGTTAAAGTCATTGACATTTCCGACGGTTTCAACCGCTTTTTTGAAAATCCAGGGACCGTCATAGCAGCCAGGTCCGGAGCCCATGGAAACGGAAACACCCATCCCCTTCATTTTTTTCAAAAGCGGGACGGTTCCTACCGTATAGGGAACATCAATTTCCGCTTGATGAGAAACAACCCCAAGGGCCTGTCCGCCCGTCATCTGCCAAAAGGCCTCGTAAGCTGAGGCCCCACCCATCAGCATAAAATCTATATTCTTCGCGGGCGATTGAGCCCACTGTTTGGCCACTCCAATGGTGTCGGTATAGGCTCCAACGAAGTATATGGAGTCGGCCCCACTGGCGGCTATCTTCTCGAAAATGGGAAAAAACATTTTTTCTTTTATGTCTGTGGTTTGATAGTAAACCACTGGGAGCCCGTTCTTCTCGTAGAAGTCCTTCATAGTCGGAACGACTCCCGGTAATCCTTTCCTATAGAGTTCGGTCCAGGTGGCATCCTCTATTACCAGGGCCAGCTTTTTTGTTCCCATTGTTCCTTTTAAGGTATCGATATGTAGTTTATTTTCTCCGGTATAAGTATTGAGCACGTTATAATAGGGCCTAAAGAGGAATTTATATTTGTTGTATTGAGTGGCCACGAGATCGGAAACAATTGGAGAGGAAGCAAAAACGGAAAATTGGATGTGGGGATAACTTGGATAGAGCCGTGAGGCCACCTCCGCACAACCCATAGTGCCTTCAGTCCCCTCAGTGAACACCAGAAGGCATTTATCGTTCATAACCAGCTTTTTGTAAGCAGCCACTGCCAGCGGCACCTCTCCCTTGGTATCGGCCATGACCAGTTCAACAGGCCTTCCTAAGATACCCCCCGCTGCATTAAGCTCTTTAACACTTTCCTCGAGTGCGAATTTGTCGGTTTTACCCCAGGGTGTGGAAAAAGTGCCTATATATCCGATCTTGATGGGGTCTTTGGCAAAAGACTCCCCACCGGTACCGAGCGAAACGATTAGGCCTGCAACCAGCATGATGGAAAAAAACCAACCGACAGATTTGAAAAAATTTTTCTTCATGTTTTCCTCCTTTAATTTGTTTTTGCAGTTATCAATTAATCGGCCATAAATGTATTTCATTTTCCCCTAAAATGAGGTTCCCGTCTCTCTACAAAGGCTCTGCGCCCACGGTGCCGATACATTTAATATCTCCCAGTTCCATCGGTCTCTCCTCCTTTTCACGGTTTAACCATTAACAAGATGCGGAAAAACTCTATTTTTACAGGTTGGTCAAAAAGGTCCAGATACAAGGCATCCCGAAACCGGGAACCCGCCCCGAAGGGGTGGGACTGAGCGTTGCCCTTTACGCGAAGAAATTCCGAGGAATGAGGCGTACCTAGGAGATAGAAGTACGTCGCAATAAGCCTGCCCCGCCGAAAGGCGGGGAGGGATAAGGGCAATCCCGCCGTTGGCGGGATAGATGGGCCTTTTTCAGCAACCTGTTAATAGGTTTATTCCTTGCCCTATCTACCGGGCTCGAAATTGAACCCTCATTGGTTTTTTACTGGGTTAATCCCCCGAAGGATTTTTACCTCTGCACCTTTCCAGTTTCGGATCCATCAAGGGAAGGACCTTCACCGCAGGAATCCTGCTTATGGGACCGAAAAAAGAATAGTCAGACGCCCAATGATAAGGCGAAATATTGAAAGACACCTTCTGTTGATCCGGAGGAACATATTCGCTTATATAAAGGTCTTCGATGACCATATGATCACAGGGTCGCATTTTGACCACTTGACCGTTGGCAAATTGGTAAGTGTCTCCCTCCCAGACCTTGATAATCTTTTCGGGGTCCGTACTTCCGGCTCGTTCGATTATGCTCAAGAGCCAATAAAGATCCATGCTCCAACGGCCCAAACCGTGTTCATACATCTTTTGGTTGAAAGGGGGTTTGAATTTGGTCTTCCACAGATCATGCCACATATTATACAATTTGATGTCATTACGGGTTTTGAAGACCGGGTTACCGTTTCCATAAGAAACGATGTTCTGCAAACCGTTCGAACCCTGAATTCCCACGGCAGCCAAAGTATTGGGGTCGCCCATAAAGACATGGGCAAAGGGAGTCATAACCCCCATTTGCCTGGCCTGCTTGAGCAGGTTGCCCGAGTCCGGCAGCCAATCACCAGTGTAAATCACCTCAGCACCGGAGGCCTTAATTTTGGTCAGATAGGGGGCAAAGTCGGTCAGAAACAGCTTATGAAAATCCTCACCGACGATCTGAGCCTGAGGATAGTATTCTTTTAAACCTTTTTTAAACGACTCGGACAAGTCATGACCGTACATATAATCCTGGTTGAGAAGATAGAACTTTTTTTCCTTTTTCCTGATTTGGCCGTAGAAATAGGCGAAGCTCCTTCCAACCTGGGAAGTCGAAAACTGGGTCATGAAGGCATAGCGTGAAAAATTTTGGGCATTCTGCAGTTCATCTGATAGGGAGGTGAAGTTCTGAGAAATAATATGATATTTATCGGCTACCTCATTCATGATTTTTACCAAGTTACTGCCATCGGTGCCCCAAAAGGCGCAAACCTTTTCTTGCAGAGCCATGCTTTCACAAATTTTCTTGCACTCGTCCGGCCTGGACATGTGATCGGCCCTGATGATCTGGACCAGCTTCTTCTTACCGTCTACCAGGATGCCTCCCCTCTTGTTGATATCGTGGCTTACCCAACTGGCCACCGCCCAGTATAATTCACCATTCACAGCGCCCGGTCCGGAAAAAGAAGCGACCACGGCGATCTTGATAGTATCCCCAGTGGGGATCACCGGATGGCTCGGATCAAAGTCGGACATATTTCCCATTTTACTGACTGCAAATTTGGCATTAGCCGCCGAGGCCATGGTGGGACTCATAATAGTTAGGAGAAAAAGTGAACAAATAGACAGGACAATCAAAAATATTTTACTTATTGATCTCATTTTTAACATCTCCTTATTGTTAGTAGTTATATGTCGTCAGGCCAAAATTGACAATTTTTTCTAGACTGAGTTTGAGACCTGACGCCGATCTGGGCATTTATTCTTTAGCTTAAAATTATATCGCTTTTTACGTTCCAAGGTCAATCTGTTTTTTCTTTTTTCTCCGTTGTAGGATCGCCTCCTTTCTTTAGGCTAACTCAAGGGGAAAAACAGGGCAGAAAAGAGAGGATGAAGGTGTCTTCTGGAGAAATTTGGGAGATTGCGGGGCTGGACTTACAAATAACTTATTAACGATCACCGTTTGAACTTTTGTCTTTTTTCAGAAATGGAAGGTTGAGGACTTCAGAAAGAAAATAATATTGAACCTTTTTTACGTCTTCCGGCCAGCCACTCCACGGGCAGGATCAGCACCACCACCATGGGGTCAGGTCTATTTTCTTGACATTAGTTTATTTGTTCGTATAGGTTGGCCAGCCGAGATAAAGTGTAAACCGAAATGATCGGTGATCTGCTCCAGAAAATATAAACACATTAATGTCAAGAAAATAGACCTGACCCCATTCCTAAGATTGTCAGGAGGATGAAGCTTACAAAAAGAGAGATAAAGGTAGGTATAAGTCCATAAAGAGCCTTCTGAAAAGCCACATCAGATAATTGACCATCATTTCGAGGAACAACTAAATTTAATACCAGCAAAGTCATAGCGATGGCAAATATTCCATCCACCAAGGTTTCGAGTCTTTTGGTGGTCATATATTTACCGGAATCTTCGGCCTCAACCATTCTAATTTCTTTTTTCCTCTCCTTTAAGTGCCTTCCGTCCTGGATCTGTTTTATTTTCCGCCATTGACACTCTTTGGTTAATGGCCCCGCCGAGAAAAGGTCTAACGTTAAGGTATAGGATTTCTTATTCAATTATTTCTAAAAAATCAAGCCATTTCCTTTATTACGATTTGCATTCTTGCGGGTTTTGAAAAATGGAGAACTGCGGCTTTCCGGAAGAACTCCTCAAGTTTCCTCGAACATGGCCTCACCGCACAGAATTTAAGGATTTCACCTTGTGTTCTAATAGATAGTCAAGTGATATAAAATACCCTACTAATGTTTTAAAAAGTAAGTCCTTAAAATTAACAATTACTGTTTGAAATGCGCATAAAAAAGGCAGGGTCAACTGACCCTGCCATGTGGGAGGCCTCCAGGTTAAACTAAAATCTGAAGTAGGCGCCGTCAATGATGAATTCATCACCTGAATGATATGCACTGGCGTCACTGGCAAAATAGACCGCTGCCGGGCCGAAATCCTTTGGCACGCCCCAGCGCCGCAAAGGGATCCGGCGAAGCACCGCATTTTCAAACTTCTCGTTAGAGAACACGTTAGCTGTCATATCCGTCTCGATCCAACCGGGTATAATGGCGTTGGCACGAATGCCATAGCGAGCATATCCCACAGCCAAGGCTCGAATCAGGGACAGTAAACCGCCTTTGCTAGAGGCGTAATGTTCGCTCCCAGGCGCCCCTGAGATGGCAGAGAGGCTGCTGGTAGCCACCAGCGACCCCTTGATCTTATATTCTATCATGTGCCGGATCGCGGCCCTGAATGTAAAAAAAACACCCTCCATATTGACGCTGAAAATCCGTCGCCACTCTTCAATGGTCATC
This sequence comes from uncultured delta proteobacterium, assembly GCA_963802945.1. Lineage (GTDB taxonomy): Bacteria > Desulfobacterota > RBG-13-43-22 > RBG-13-43-22 > RBG-13-43-22 > RBG-13-43-22. Next base: position 313,016 of record CAWDKY010000016.1, on the reverse strand, counting down.
TTATGAAAGGGGGTTCCTATGCCTCCTATTCCGGCATTGGCAAAACAGGCCGTTACCTTTCCCAGGCTTTTTAACGTCTTGGCAAAACATTCCTCCACCTGTTGTTCAGCCGAGACGTCACATTTTAAGGCTAATACACGGTGACCATAACTTTTCAGCTTTTCTTCAGCCGCCTCGTTTTTTCCCTCATTTCGCCCCCAGATGCAGACATCGGCTCCCGCCTCAGCCAGGGCTTCCGCCATTCCCAGTCGAATACCGCCGTTGCCACCGGTTACCAGCGCGACCTTGCCTTCAAGATCAAAACTAGATTTTCCCATACTTTTTCTCCTTTATAATGAAATAGATTCTTAGGCTCCTTTTTCCAACAGATGAGGTTAGATAAAGAATTCCCTTTTTGGGTTGAAGATATGGGAAGCATTAAACTTTTATGTCAAGGAAAAACAATCTCATCATGCTGAATTATAGGACTTTGGTTTTGAATGGAGAGAGTATAAAATAAGAAAAAGGCAGGATCAAGGAGAAAAAACAGGGGAGAAGACAAGGGAATGAAGGCTGATCTTCCCCCATACTACACGAGAAAATGTTCAAGGGCGCAGAACTATCCTTATTCATTCATTTCGATCGTCTTCGCTCGAGCAATGGCTCCCAGCCAGGCGGCGCTAGGTTTGACTGTGCGAAGCTGTGTCTTGCGGTCCACACCGATCAGACCGAATTGAGGGCCATAGCCGAACAACCACTCAAAGTTGTCCAGCAAAGACCAATAATAGTAACCACGAACATCAATGCCGTCGAGCAGGCATTGAACAACCCCCTTCAGTGCGCGCCGACATATTCGATGCGTTGCTCGTCATTGGTCGTACCGATTCCGTTTTCGGTAACGTAAACAGGCACACCCGCTTTTTGGGATGCATAGCGAATGGTGGGCTCAAGCGCTTCCGGCCAGAATTCATAGCCCATAACGAGAAAGTCTACGCGGTCTTCCGGGCCGAGCGCGCCCTCCGGCCCGAAGCGGGTTCGGCTGTAAGTTTGGACTCCTACGAAATCATCCGCTCGCGTGGCTTCAAGAAAGGGTCCATAATCTTCGGCCAACGCTTTGTCACGCTGCTTCTCGCCGCCAGGTACGGCTTGATAATCGGACATAGACAGCGTGACGCCCACCGGAAACTTACCCGGTCCAGATTTTATGGCCCCGGGATTTCAGATGGGCTTGAAGCATGATCTCGTTGATGCGAAACGGCTCGCCGAAGAGATAGGGGCTGAAGCGTTCAACGGTTGTGCCGCATCGCCTTGCGGCCTCGGCCACGAACTTCAGATAATTCTTCAATCCTTGGCATGGCAAAGTCCCTCTGATTGCCAGAGAACCGTTAAGATTGGCTTCGTTGATGGTGCAAGCCATACCGATCATGTCGCCTAGGTGCTCCGTCGCCCGCTCGCAAAATTTTGCGAACCGATCAGCCGCCCTGTCGTCCTCCCATCCGCCGTCGGCGGTAAACCACAAAGGCGCAGTGAAATGATGAAAGGTAACGCAGGGAACAAGGCGGTTCTCCGACAGGCGGCAAGCATTCGGCGGTAATGATCAAGGGCGGCAATTGAAAAATGGCCCGGCTCGGGTTCGATCCGCGGCCATTCAATAGAAAGGCGATAAGAGTTGAATCCGAGCTGGGCCATGACCTGATATCGTCGTGATACCGGTGATAATGGTCACAGGCGTCGCCGGACGGCTCTGCAAAGGCAGTGCCCGGCATATGCTTCAGAAACCAGAAATCACTCCCCGTATTGTTTCCTTCGACCTGATGCGCAGAAGCCGCCGTACCCCATATAAAACCTTTTGGAAATTGAAAGGTCATATTGGCTTTCTCTGCAAGTAAGTAGGTTCAAATCTTAAAAGGGCAAGTCTGCTCTTGCCTCTTTCTCTTCTTAATTCAATAAAACAAATTTGTTATCATAACAAAAAGACTGCATAGTTATTCGTTCCAAAAAAGAATTATCTGTTCAGCTATCACTTCAACCGGCCGTTTGACTGGGTAAATTACTTCAACTACAAGGAAATGCTAATTTCACAAATTACGAAGAAAGGCAAAACTTTAGTTATCTGGAAAGAGAGTTACTGTTAACCACAAAGGCTCAAAAATCGCTGAGAGAATCATTAATAGATGTTGTGTTTTGATGGAAAGAGTATAAGGAAAGAAATAGATACGGTCAAGGAAAAAACATATCGAGTAGGCGGCCAAGGCCAGAGCGACAATGGCCGCTCTGCTGGCTCAGGTGCTTATTTTCAATACGCTCCCTCTGCCTCGCATCTTCAGCCGGCGATGGATGATTTCATCCAGCGGGTCATTTGACGCATCTCGGCCACCCTTTTCCCGGAATCCTTTTCCTCCAAGGTTACATCATACCAGATAAACTCCGTCTGGAGCTGGCCCCCACACAGATCAGTTTTCCTTTAGCCCGGTAGGGCACCCCGATCTTTACCGGTCCATTGATATAATGCAACTCGGTGGCCCCGTAAAATCCCACGGCTTTGGGTTTTTCAAGAGGTTTTCCGTCCTCCCTGACAGGGAGTATCATCATAACTTTGGCCATCACGGCCGGCGGTGCGATTGCGCTGCCCAGGGTGAACGGTTTCGATACCAATCCATCGGATCGGTGATCGTCTTAAGCGAGGCATCCACCAACTCCTGGGTGATGAGGACATCTTCCGCCGCTAAATCCGATCCGGCCTTTAGCCCGGCAAGAATACGGAGTTCTTCTCGTTTGGCATTCTTAAACTCAAGAGTTTGCAAATAAGATGGCTCCTTTGGGTTTCCAACCGAGGCCGTTCCCTTTAACACGGCATGCCCGTCCGGGGTCTCGGCCTTGGCTTCCACTTGGACCTCTTTGGCTTCTTTAGGAGGGACACCGAGAACCGCCCTAACTTCCTCTCGGTCGGTGGTGGCATAGGTATAAAAAGCACTCAAAGTTCCTTGCTCAAACCAGCGCTGGCCAAAGGCTTGGAGCAATAGAGGGGGGAACAAATTCAAATGGATGGTCCCTGGTATAGTGCCTCCGCGCATACCCACCTTTTGGGCCACCTCATCATTATGGATTGACCCCGGCAAGTTGATCCAAACATTTATCGGCCTTCTCCAGCCGCCCCAAATATAGCCGTCTTTTATTTGAACATCTTCTGACATAGCATCTCCCTTTTTCTTGGAACTTGAAATTTTTATTACTGACGAACTTGTAAAAAGTTGCCGAAACCCAAATTCGTCATTCCGACCCTGCATCATGTGCGGGATAAACTCCAGTCGGAATCCAGAGAAGTTCAATGGTGTCGGTATTTCTGGATGCCGGATCAAGTCCGGCATGACGAAGAGATTAGACTGTTTATCGGCTAAGGATCAATGCAAAAAAGCTGCGTTATTAAAGACGCCATATATAACCAGTCTCTTTCTCTTCTTCAGGCTTTGGGTCGTTTTTACAGACTCTCAGCGAACTCGCGCCAGATATCCCAGGCCGGCACCTGTTTCTTTTTGGGATCCCAAAGATCCATCGGCTTGCCTTTGGTCTTCAGATGTGGAGGCAGTTTCTCCAGCGCCAGGGCGACCATTTCCAGCCAGAACTCGGTATCTCCGAGGTAGTTCTCGGCAATAATTCCCCATCGGGTATACAGCGGCAGTATATGCAGCACGGCCATCGTTCCAACTCCCGCCAGTACCTGGTGGGCTCGCCAGCAAAGGTGCTCAAAGGCCTCGCTGCAAAAGGCCTTGGCCATAGCGACATCAAGTTCGTGGTCCGGTTGATTAAGTGCCCAAGCCGCATAATTGGAAATATATCGGCAGGCGTCCTGCCGGATCGTCAGCTGGACACAATGCTCCTGAACATGCTGGTTTATTCCAATGGGCATATCGAACTGTATGCGGGTTTTAGCATGATCAACGGTTATATCCTGGACCTTCTTTGCGGCTCCAGCCATCTCGGCACACAGCATCACTGCTCCGGCCTGGATGGATTGGAACAGAGGGTCCCATCCCTTATTTAACTTTCCCACGATGTTCTTCTTGGAGACCCTGACTTTTTTAAAAACAACTTCGCACTGTTTGTTACTGTTAGTCACGGTGTCCATCAGCTCATAACTGACCCCCTTGCTCTTGGCCGGGACCAGAAAGAGTGTGATCCCTTCCTCGGATTTTCTGGCCTGTCTGGTCCTGGCAGCGCAAAGGATATAATCAGCCACATGGGCATCATGAACAAACAGCTTGACGCCATCTAAAATAAAATCATTACCATTAGGAGTGGCCTTCATCTTCACTCCTTCCGGTTCCCAGGCCCGGCCATCCCAGACCGACTCCGGTTCGTTCAGGGCCATGGCCAGGATAAGCGAGCCATCCACTATCTTAGGCAAGAGTTCTTTTTTCTGTTCCGGACTTCCGGCATTTAGGATCGTCTGCCCGCAAAGTACCACGGTGGATAGGTGAGGACTGGGGAACAATGCCCTTCCCATTTCCTCATGCAGCACCATCAGGTCGATGAAGTCACCACCCGTGCCGCCATATTCCTTGGGGATACCGATCCCCAGCCAGCCTAAATCGGAAATCTTTTTCCAGATCTCCGGAGAGTAACCCTGCTGATCGGTTTCTATCTTCCTGACAACAGCCTCAGGGCATTCTTTCTCCAGGAACTCCCGGACTGATGTCTTCAGTCTATTCTGGCCTTCACTGAGTGCAAAATCCATAAACTTCTCCTTTTTGGTTTAGATGATGCTTATTTCGGCTGTGATGATTTGGCTTCTTTATCTTTGTTCAGTTCATCATTGATCATCTTGTTGAACTTCCGTGGTATCCTTGGCAGACCCAGACCTCTCTCGGCAATGATAACCCGGCGTATTTCAGGGCTTCCGGCAGCATGGATGGAATGCATCCGTTCCCAGGCACGTCCCGGTATACCGCCGTACTTGGCATACTTTGATTTCGCTTTGAGCTGGGTGTACATCCCAAAGACACGTCCGTACTGCTCACCCTCCCAGGCCGGCCAGAGCTTATGCCAGAGTATTCCTGAGTTATAGCGCTGGGGTCCCAGTTTTTCACGCTGGCTCCTGTGCCAGGCCGTATACCAGCCGAAGAGAAATTCCAGATGCCGGCGAATGGCCAATCTGGCTAACATTTCCCTGGCTTTGCGGTCTTGATAAAGGGGTTTGCCGTTCTTCTTTTCCTTGCGGGCGTACTCCATGATTCTCTCCATGCTCCTTCTGGCTCCAAGACCGCCGCCGGCTGCCCTTTCATACTCAAAAGTGGTCATAGCCAGATAAAAGCCGCGGTTTAGCTCTCCTAACAGGTTTTCCTTGGGAACTCTGACATGGTCATAGAAAATGTCGTTCTGTTGCGAGCCGCCCATGGTCGGCAGTGCCCTGTAGCTGACGCCGGGGGCATCCCCTGGTACCATAAAGACGCTCAGGCCGCGGTGCCTGGGCGTCACATCGGCAGTCCTGCATATTGTAAAAAGCCAGTCCGGTTTGACGCCACCGGAAATGAAGGTCTTTTGGCCGTTAAGGATATAGTCATCACCATCTGGCACAGCCCTGAGTTGCATATTCGACTCATCCGATCCGGCCTCGGGCTCAGTAAAGGCCTCAAAAGAAGTTATTTCTCCTTTGGCGATTTGGGGGATCCACCGTTTCTTCTGTTCCTCGGTCCCTACTGCCAGGACCGTTGGCGCAACCAGAGACATACTCATGATACCGGTCCACTGTGCTCCCCAATAGGCCATCTCAGAAGCAACCGCCGCATCTTCCATGGGGGTTAAGCCCAGGCCACCGTAATTTTTAGGCCAGCCGGCACTTGGCCAACCTTTTTTCGCCGCCTTCTGATGGAAGCGTTTCCAGAAAGCCTCGGCCTTTTCTTCTCGGAAACGACCTGTAAAATCAGGGTTAAAGTCCTCAGGTAGCTCCTTGATGCAGAAGGCACGCATCTCTGCCATCAGCTTTTTTTGCTCTTTTGAAAACTCGAATTCCATTAAGACCTCCTCCTTTTAAACCGTAAACTCATGCCCACAGGTTATAAAATTAAAAATCAATAAAACCTCTTTTCATCCTATCGTCGCCTTGGTAATCTTTAATAAGAACTTTCTTTTTATTGTACTGAATGTATAATTAAAAAAAAGCAGAGTCAAGGAGAAAGACAAGGGACGGAGGATTGCTCGGCAGGGAATGAAGAAGTGCTCTGTTTAGCTTGCCGATGGCTTAAATCTCCCGCCAACTTGATAACGATTACCTATGGAACTCTGGTCGTTTTTCAAAAATGGAAACACTAAACTTGACAATCCATACAAGGTTAAGTCCTGACTTTCAGAGATAGCGATCATGAATAAACAACAAATCACCGCACAACGTCAAAAGACCCATGCCAAGTTGATTAAACTGAAATCAAAGGTCTATCATGCTTTTCTGCAAATGGAACAAGCGGCCAAGGCTGGGGCGACAATGGAAGAGGTCTTGGAAGCCGTCGAATTAGGGATAGAAATGGGAGCGGTCCGGCCACAGTCTCGGCCAGGTTCGCCCTAGAGGTCATGGAGGCGTTATTCGAACCTGTGAGAGATGACATCGATTAACTGGGGGTTGTCCCGACTTCTGTTTACTCGGCAGACGATTAGTCCTTGCTTCAGCCAGATGAAAAGAGCCGTTGCCAACTACTGGACATGGAATTTGGCTATAAATAAGACGATTCGAGTAAAGACGATGTAAGCAAAATTAAGAGGAAGATCCTGAGCCTAAATACGGTATGACTACTTCAGAAAAAATCCACTCAGGAAAAATATTTTCCAAAAAGGGTAATTTAAAGAACAAGCTTGACAAAGGGTAATATTTTAGTATTATTTAAGAGAGTGAACGATCACTCTCTAATCTAGAAATGGAAATTAAATTTGAACAGATTTTACAGTATTTAAAGGACGACAACTGCCATGACCTCTAAAACTTTTTTGAATATTCCCAAAGAAAAGCAGGATTGCGTGATTCGCGCAGCCCAAATCGAGTTCGCCAAATACGGCTATCACCAGGCTAATATCAGTGATATTTGTGAACGTGCCGGAATCAGCAACGGCGCTCTTTACAAATACTTCAAAAATAAAGCCGAGTTATATGTGGCGGTGATTAACCGGCAGGCTGAAGGCATGGCTGAATACATGCGCAGTGTTCTGCATAGCAACGGGACTTGTTTCGATAAAATTCGTACCCTGATGAAGAACACACGAACCGAAGTCGAAGCCCGAAACGACACCTTTCGAATCATTCTTCAACTTGGCACGTCAGACATGGATTTGTTTGCCCGGAAGGTCACTCGTCGTATTGAGGCTGCTTCCTTTGAAAATATCCGGGCAATTCTGGTTCAGGGGATTGAACGGGGAGAAATAAGGCCCGATATTGACCTTAAGATGACGGCCTATCTGATAAGCAGTTTGTGCTTTTTTATATACTCAGGATTTGTCTCCGAATTTCACCGCCTCCGCCTTGAGGAATTCTTTTATGCGGCATTTCCCGGAGATAAAACCTCCTATAACCGCCTTGTGAGGTGTATGATGGTTTGGTTGAAAAAAATGATTGCACTGGAGTCTCCCAATGAAAAATAATGGACTCCTACTCCTGACTCAGAGAGACCATCTCATAGGCAAAGAATTGAGGTTTTGAGATATGAAAAAATTGGTTTTAGTTAATCCTGTCAATCCTGCACGTGTTGGTCTGACCGTTAATAAAAGCTCTCGCTTTCCCCCTATCGGTTTAGGCATTATTGCGGCTTTGACCCCATTGTCGTGGGAAGTGAAACTGATTGATGAAAACTGGGAACCCTTTACATATCAAGAAGCAGACTTTGTGGGTATTACCGCTTTTACAGCATCAGCTAATCGGGCCTACGAAATTGCCTCTCTCTATCGGCAGCAAGGGGTGCCAGTAATCATGGGAGGTATTCATGCTTCCATGTGTCCGGACGAGGCCTTGCGATTTGTAAATGCGGTAGTCATTGGCGAAGCAGAAGCTGTCTGGTCAAAGGTTTTGACTGATATTGAAGCAGGACGTCTCCAGCAAAGATACCAAGGTGAGTGGTCTGATTTATCCGGTATGCCGTATCCTCGGCGAGACTTATTTCACTCCGACTATAGGTTTGCGTCTGTGCAAACTTCTCGTGGTTGCCCAATGGATTGTGAATTCTGTTCGGTTACTGTTTTTAATGGCAGACGTTACCGCCGTCGTCCGGCAGAGGAAGTTTTGGATGAGTTAGAGACGATTCCCCAGAAAATGTTATTTTTTGTGGATGACAATATTATCGGGTATGGTCAAGCCTCACGGGAGCAAGCCTTAGCCCTTTTTAAAGGGATGGTAGAGCGTAAGTTATATAAGTGGTGGTTTTGCCAGGCTTCGCTTAACTTTGGTGACGATGAAGAGGTGTTGAGTTGGGCCAGTCGTGCAGGTTGTAAGATGGTTTTTATCGGGCTGGAGGCAGAGGAAATTGATGCATTACAAGAAGTGCATAAGCAACTCAATGTCCAACGGGGCATAAACGGCTATCAACAAGCCTTTAGCCGCATCCACAAGGCCAGTATTGCGGTATTAGGGGCGTTCATTTTTGGTATGGACGGGGATACGAGCGCCAAATTACAAAGACGCGCGAACTACATGATATACAATCAAGGAATAGATGTCATGCAAACCACGCTCCTGACTCCCCTTCCGGGGACACGGCTTTTTGACCGTTATCAGCGGGAGGGGCGATTACTCTATACCAATTTTCCTCAAGATTGGGTACACTATGATATGATGGAAGTGATTCATCGCCCAGGCTGCATGGAGCCGCTACCCCTGGCTCACACTATGGAAAAACTAAGTCGTAAGATGCATGCTTGGCCTGTGCTCTTCCGTAAGGCATTACTCACTTTGTGGCAAACTAGAAATATGACTTCGACCATGTTCGCTTGGAATTCCAATATTAACTATCGCAATGTGCGTAAAAGTGTCACACGGTGAAGCTGGTTTCTCCAGTAGTTTGTGATCGATAGCATATTGGACAGGCGGCCAAGACCGGAGCAACGATGGGAGAGATCTTGGAGGCCGTCGAAGTGGGCATCGAAATGGGAGGCGGTCCGGCCACAGTCTCAGGCCGGTTCGCCCTGGAGGTCATGGAGGCGGTGTTTGAACCTGAGAATAAAGAGACTGATCAATGAACTATGAAATAGAAATTCATCCGGCGGAAAATGTTCCATTCGAGCGAAGCCAGGAGCTTGTCAGATGGTTTGATAAGGAAGTCGGTAACACCATGTTAAAAAGAGCAGCTGAATTCATTTATACCCAGTTAAAAATCAATTATGGTTTATTGCTTTGTAGATCCCAGGTGGCCCCTTTCTATGAACAACTCGGCTGGAAAATTATTGACGGCCCCACAACCTTTGACCAACCTTCCGGCAAAACGGTTTTTCCCAGATTAACGATGGTTCTTGAACTGGGGAAAAAACCATGGCCGGATGGACCTGTTGATTTATGCGGCCTTCCCTGGTAGAAATTGATCAATTTGAAATAACATAAAAAGGAGATCCCCATGGAAAAGATGATTGCTTTTTGTGGAATCGATTGTGCCGAATGCCCGACATTGTTGGCCACCAGTGAGGATAATGACGAAAAAAGAAAAAAGGTCGCCGAACTGTGGTCAAAGCAGTACAAGGCGCAGTTCAAGCCGGAGGACATCAATTGCGATGGATGTTTTCAGGATAAAGGAAGCCTTTTCAGCCATTGCCAAGTTTGTGAGATAAGATCATGCGGGCGGGGGAAAAAACTGGCCAATTGCGCCTATTGTAATGAGTATCCCTGCCAAAAGCTGGCGGGTTTCTTTCAGATGGTTCCTCAGAGCAAAATCACACTGGATGAGATAAGAAAAACAATTTAATTAGTTTTACAAATATAGATTTTCCACCACCCTCACCTTAATCCTCCCCCATCAAGGGGGAGGAATTTCAATTGGCCCCTTTCTTCCGGTGAAGGAGGGCAGGGGTGAGTGTAGATTAAAACATATTCCTATCTCTTTGTACTCGCCAAAAAAGTAAGGGGTTTAGTAACTCCCAACATTCTCAAAGATGCGGCGGGGATTATCCCTGGTCATGAGTTCGATCTGCTTCGGGCTGACCCCGGCCTCTAAAAGTTTCGGTAGGATGTTGTCCACAATATGGAAATAGTTCCAGTTGGGACGGAAGGTCTCAATGGTACCTAATTCAAACACGTCAAAATAAACCATCGTGTCATGAGAAAGAACCATGCGCTCAGCCCAGCCCTTTTGACAAAGCTTGGCTATGGTAGCGATACGTTTTTCTTCGGGCAAGTAGGCGTCGAGACCGAAGCGATCCATACCAATATAAGATCCACGGTCAAGAAGTTTCGTCAGGTAGTCGAGGTCATCGCTATCCCCGCTGTGACCGATGATCACTCGTCCCAAATCCACTCCCTCGGCGGCAAAGATGTCCTGCTGCTCCAGACCTCGCTGTGTGGCGGCATGAGTGTGGGTGCTGATGGGGACACCGGTGCGTCGATGGGCCCGGGCCACGGCCCGCAAAACTTTTTTCACTCCTGGGGTAAAACCTGGTGCATCGGTGGCGCATTTAAGGATGGCCGCCTTGACCGGGGTCCCTTGAATGCCCTTGGTAATATCGGTTACAAAGAGGTCGGTCATTTTTTCTGTTTTCCGGTCCCGGAAGTAGGTTGGGATGTCGTGAAAGGTGTAGAGGCCGGTAGCGGCAATAATTTGGATGCCGGTTCGCTTGACCACCGGCAGCAACAGGGGGACATCACGCCCGAGACCGAGGACGGTCAGATCGACGATGGTATCAACTCCCCTGGCTTTAAGGGCGGTGAGCATCTCGAGAACCTTGTCCAGCACCGGCTGCTGGTTCCAAACCTGCGGAAAATTTTTAGCCAGGCCCTCAGCCCGAACGATAATATGTTCATGCATGAGGGTGAAGCTAAGATCCGCCGTAGGGATTGGGCCGTTCATGGTTTCGACCATTGGCTTGGCAGATATTGAATCAGTAGACATATAACAATTCTCCTTTTTGCTCTTCTCTCATGATCCTCGTTTCGAGTTTTTGAAGTATAGAAGAAGGCTTTTTTATCTGTCAAGCCAATTTGTTATAAGGAAGATACTGACAACAAAGAATGACTTTTTCGATTTTTTTGCTATTTTTAAATTATCCTGGTAATATCTGCACCATCAACCCGTTTTTTATCCCCTGAGTTTTTGAGATGAATGAAGAGGTCTACAATATCATCGGTATCAAATATAATAAGAATCGAACCGCCGATCATAGAATTGTTAGGAACATTGTTGATCTATTGAACCTGCCCTTGGGCTCACTGATAGCTGATATCGGCGCCGGGACAGGAAATTATGCCAATGCCTTAGCTGATCTGGGATATAAGATCAAAGCAATCGAACCTTCGGAAAAGATGCAACGGCAGGCAATTCCCAATGATCAGGTGGAATGGCTTTCGGGTACTGCCGAGTCCATTCCTTTATCCGACAATTCGATGAATGGGGCCATCGTCATTTTAGCCCTTCACCATTTCTCTTCCCTGCCGAAGGCCGCCGCCGAAATTCATAGAATTTGCCCTAATGGTCCAATCATTTTATTGACCTTTGATCCACGGGAGGGTGAAGAGCCCTGGTTTAAAAATTATTTTCCAGAAGCCTATCAAAAAGATTTCATTTCCTTTCCGCCGATTCAAGAGGTTGCCGATAGGATTGCCGATGAGGGGCTATGGGAAAAAACGATACGTAAATTCCCCTTGCCCCATGATTTAACGGACAAGTATATGTATTCCGGTTGGAATAAACCGGAAATATACTTTGATCCTCAGTTCAGAAGGAATGTTTCCGGACTGGCCCTAGCCTCAAAAAGTTTGGTTCAAAAAGGTATCGAAGGTCTAAGAAAGGATTTACAAATCGGGAAATGGGATGAAAAATACGGACATCTGAGAAAACAAAACAGTTTTGATGCCGGATTCAGATTTATAAAATGTCTAAAATCTTAAGGGAGAAATAACGCATGATTAAGAAAATACCTTTCGGGAAAACCGGACACCTGAGCACCCGTACTATATTCGGTGCCGCTGCTTTGATGGCCATGAAACAGGAACGGGCCGATCAGGTCCTTGAAACCTTACTGGAATACGGGGTAAACCATATCGACGTCGCCGCCGTTTACGGTGATGCCGAACTTCGAGTCGGTGCTTGGATGAAGAAACACCGCCAAAACTTCTTTCTGGCCACCAAAACCGGCGAGAGAACATTTTCCGGTGCATGGGATAGTATCCGGCGATCTCTTGAACGTCTGCAAGTAGAACAGCTCGATCTGATCCAGTTTCATAACTTGACGGACCAAGCGGATTGGGAGACGGCCTTGGGTCCAGGCGGCGCGTTAGAGGCGGCAATCGAAGCCAGAGAGCAAGGTCTGGTTCGTTACATTGGGGTCACTGGTCACGGTACACGAGCTCCTGAAATGCATTTGCGCAGTTTGGAGCGTTTCGCCTTCGATTCGGTGCTTCTACCCTACAATTATATGCTAATGCAGAGCCCTGAATATGCTGCCGACGTACACCGACTGATAACCCTTTGCACCAGCCGGGGAATTGCCGTTCAGACCATTAAATCCATTGCCCGACGCCGCTGGCGGGAAGGCGATACCCAGAAACACTTCAGTTGGTACGAACCGGTCAAGGAATCCGATGCACTTCGCAGAGTGGTCCAATGGGTGTTGAGCCGGCCGAATATTTTTCTCAACACTTCCAGCGATGCGACTTTGCTTCCTTCGATCCTGCAAGCTGCCAGTGAATTTGATGAGGGGATAAATCTGGCCGATCTTGAAAAGGCATTAAAGACCGATGTCCCTCAACTGCAAATGGAGCCCATCTTTATTCGGGGTGTCATGGATACGGTTTAGCCTTGAGAGCCATCAATAAAGCGAAATTATAGAACGGAATACTCATAATGATTGACGCAAAAAATGCTCAAATTCTCCGCCATTCTCTGCTTTGCCGTAGCCTTGGTGGAACTTTGGGTGTCAGGTGTTCTCTTTTGAGCTGAAGGAACAACCATGCAAATTACATTCAAAACGGGATTCGATCATATTGAATTCGAAACCGTATCAAAATGGTTACATGATGCCTATTGGTCTCCGGGGATAACCCAAGATGAGGTAATCCTCGGCGCAAAAAATTCAAGCCTCGTTGTAGGGGGATTTGATGAATTTGGAAAACAGGTCAGCTTTCTTCGCATCCTTTCAGACAAGGTGAGATTCGCCTACATTCTTGACGTAATTGTCGATCCAACTTTTCGAAAACAGGGCATCGGCAGCGCTATGGTTAAGTATGCTATGGAACATCCGGAAATGTCGTTGGTATATCAGTGGTTACTCAGTACAAGGGATGCTCACGAAGTGTATGCCCAATTCGGATTCGGACCTCTTGAGAATCCGGATCAGTGGATGATCATCCGGGGGGCGCGAGGCGACCGGTCGCAATTTGAAGCCCCCTGAACCAAAGTGCAGTCCCGCTGAAGAGACTGTGTCGCAATTATATTTTTGTCATTCCGTGCAAGCGAAGCGCGACGAGGAGCCTGCCCCGGACTCGATCCGGGGGAATCCAGGGGATATGGGTCTGGTTCCCGGCTTTCGCCGGGACGACGTCTGGATGCCGGCTTTCGCCGGCATGACGGCCTTGACGGCTCTATCTGCCATTACGACACAGCCTCGAAAGCGAGACAGGGAGTGCGATCGCCTTCTGGGTTTCCTAAACAAACCTCTTTCGGTGGAGAAATATGACCATAACCATCTCACCATTTATAATCGAGGCCTATGATGAAGTTCTCACCCTATGGCAGCAGTGCGAAGGAGTCGGGCTGAGTAGTGCTGACTCTCGGGAAAATATCCGGTCCTATCTGAAACAGAATCCCGGCATGAGTTTCCTCGCCCGAACCCAGGGCCGGCTGGTAGGTGTGATCCTGGCAGGTCATGACGGCCGGCGCGGATACATCTACCACCTGGCCGTTCATCCGGAGTGGCGTCGTCAAGGTCTTGGTCGCCAGCTTGTTGATCAATGTCTCCAGGCCTTGAAAATTGCAGGTATTCAAAAGTGTCACCTCTTTTTTTTCAATGACAATACTGACGGCATTGACTTTTGGAAGTCGCTCGGATGGGAACAACGATCAGACATCAGTGTAATATCAAGAAAACTTGAAGCAGAGATTGAAGGCGCATTTTTTAATTTATCTCCAATTTCTGCGGAGGTCCTGTCCAATCAACATCATGCCCTACACAATATGACTGTTGAGGACTGGCCCGCCGTCCTTTCGATTTTTAAAGAAGGGTATTGCCACAAAAAACGCCACCTTTGAAACTGACGCCCCGACCTGGGAGAAATGGGATTCGGATCACCTCAAGGAATGCCGTTTGGTTGCCGTTGATTCCGGAAAGGTGATAGGATGGGCAGCCTTGAGCCCGGTCTCCAGCCGATGCGTGTATGGCGGTGTAGCGGAGGTCAGCCTTTATATTATGGAGGGCGAACGAGGCCGGGGAGTCGGGAAACAATTGCTCCAGGCCCTTGTGCAAGAGTCGGAGCAAAACGGAATCTGGACCCTCCAGGCAGGTATCTTCCCGGAGAACGAGTCCAGCATCGCCGTTCACCGGCGATGTGGATTTCGATTCGTAGGCCATCGCGAGAAGCTCGGACAGATGGACGGGCAATGGCGGGATGTTCTCCTGTTTGAGAGGCGAAGCACCATCGTAGTTTAGGAGGAAGCATGGACGCATTTCCTGAATTTATGAAACACCCTGCTAATAAAATCTCTGCAGAAACGCAATACACCCAAGGGATTGAGGGATATGTCTTTGACGGCCTGGAGGGAAGCCAGCTGGCCTTCTGGACCTATCAAGATGGAGGAAAATCCGCCGAACATATACATGACTATGACGAGTTCTTTACGGTGGTCCAAGGACAATACACGGTGATTATGAATGGAAAGCGAATTCCCATAGGTGTCGGGGAGGAATTTTTAATCCCCAAAGGCAGCCCTCACAGTGGGGAGGCCGCACCCAGCACCAGAGCTATTTATGCCTTTGGAGGCCAAAGGGCCAAACGGGTTAATCAATAGCCTATAAATTCTTATTCTCAAAGTTTATAAAGGAGGTTTGATCCTATGTCAGACAATCTCATGATTCAAAATGGTTGGATAGTTGGGCCTTGGCGTAAAGCCATCAACGATTTTACCCCCGAAACCCGTCCTATTTTACGGACTCTTTTCAAAAATCAAGACAACCCTCTTAACATCCAAATTGAAACCGTAAATAAACAACATATAACCATCCACAATGATGACGTGGCCAAAAAAGTGGGTATGCGCGGCGGAGTCGTTGCCGGCATCCAACACCTCGATCTTTTTGCCCCTATCATGATCAAGGTTTTCGGGCAGAATTGTTTTGAAACGGGTTCAATCAGTTTGTATTATACCTTTGCCTTGTTGGATGGAGAAGAGGTCAGGGCGGTTGTCCAAGTCCCACCTGCCGGAGCAAAGGATGTTCAAGTGGAGGCCCGGGCGGAAACACCGGACAAACGTATCGTGGCTAAAGGAACACTTTCCCTGGGTAATCCCGATGAAAAATCATATCTGCAATCCCTGGAGATAGAAAGCAGTTCTCCGGAAAAATTAAGGATTCTAAAAGGAATCAAAGCCGGAGATGAGATGACGCCGTTCGAGGAAGTCCTCGATTCCCTTGCCCAGGAGAACTGGCTGGTGTACCTTGAGGATAGGATTGATTGGTATTCGAAGAGATCTCCCTGGGGGCCGCCCATTGCGCCGCTCAGTCGCATCATTAATTTTATGCAGGTGCCGCTTCCATTTATACCCAAAGCAGTCGGTTTTTTTGGCGGTACCGAAATCCAATTTTTTAACGGTCCGGTAAAAACCGATTTCCCCTATCGGGCAAAAGGTAAGATTATCGCCGTGGGGGTCACCAGCAAGACCGAATACTACTGGTATGAATCCCGGTTATATGAGAAGAAAAGCGATAAACTCGTTGCCGGGATGCGGCACATGTCCCGTTTTATGAAAGCCGGCTCTCCGCTATATCCTGAAGTCGTGTAAACCTGGAAATCAATAAAATTATTCCCCTTCAACTGAAAGGGAATCGATCACCTATGTATATTGAAAAAGAATTTTGTAAGAAATGCCTGGATTGTCGGCCCGTCTGTCCTATGGGCGCCATTGTGGTCAAAGACAAAGAAGTGATTATTGATTATGAGACCTGCGTGGAATGCGGTGTCTGCCGGAGAATGAATATCTGCAACGAAGGGGCCATCAAACAGGTCGAAACCATTCCCTACCCGAGAATCATTAGAGCCGCTTTTTCCGACCCGACTACCCGGCATGAAAGCACCGGTATCAGCGGCCGGGGGACGGAAGAAATGAAAACCAACGATGTAACCAATCATTTCATTGAAGGAAAAATCGGCTTTTCCATTGAATTGGGCCGGCCGGGAGTGGGGGCCTATCTTACCGACTTAGAAAAAGTAGTTAAGGAGTTAAAACGCAAGAAAGTCGAATTTGCTAAAGACAATCCGGTCATGGATCTGATCGTCGACCACGAGACCGGAGCCTTGAGACCGGAGGTTTTGGGCGAAAAAGTGCTTAGTGCCATAGCCGAATTCATCATCGATGAGGACAAGGCAATCGATTTTATTACCGAGATGAAGGCCTTTTTAAACCGGGAACTGGATTCGGTGGCTACCATGAGCGTCATCTCCCGGGCGGATTCAAATGGAGACTGCCGTTTCATGGGGCGTCTCAAAGAAGCCGGTCACGATATTTACCCCAATGGAAAAGTCAACATAGGGATGGCCCTGGTTTGAAACCTATCTCAGGTTCAAATCAAGTATGAAAACAGATTCGAAGATCCAGGGAAATAAAAATCCCGTTAAAGTTCGGAGTATTTAGTTCGGAGTAAAATCATATTACTCCAAACTCTTAACTCTGAACTCCGAACTCCGAACTTCTTTTCACACTAAACATCAGGAGAAATCATGACCCACACCTTAAACCGCAGAGGTCTCTCAGAAACCAGACCGGGAGAGGAAATCGTAGTACTTTTCATGGTACACCAGCAGGAAAAAGATCAAAAGCTTCCCGGGATGTTTCCCCTTATCGATGCGGTCTTAAAATATAAACCCGCCAATATTATCGGTGCGCCCATGGGGCTTAATGAGGAACAACTGAAAAAACTTATTCCCCGCGGCGGGATAATCACTGCTGTTTTTAATATTAAGGATGATGTCCGCAACTTGATAGCGGAAGTCAAAACCAAAAAACTGGGGATATCCATGGTTCTGTCCGGTCTCTTTTCCGACGTGCGTTGTCTTTGCCGGGCCAACGATCTGAACGAACATACCTATAATGTCTCCCTGGGTATTTTCGGCAATACGAAAAAACTCCCCGATGAAAAAACCCTTGAGATCATCACCCAATGCGGACATGCCCTGATCTCTCAGTATCTGGTGAAAGACATCGTAAAAAAAATCAAACGGCGGAAGATGACCACTGAAGAAGGAGCTCAAATGCTAATCAAGCCCTGTGTCTGCGGAATTGGCAATCCTCGGCGAATAGAAAAACTCCTAACGGAAATGGCTACCGCCTGAAGGTAGGAAAGGCACTATGGCAATATGCCCCTGATTATATTTTTGATGGTCATTTGCTCCGCCTTTCTTCATGCTACCTGGAACTTTGCCGCCAAAAAAGCTTCAGGAAATTTTTACGTGGTCTATCTGGCGCTCCTGGTTTCCAGTCTATTAATTTTCCCCCTCCTTTTCACCCTTTCGGTTGCGGATATTTTCAACACCAAGGCCTTCCCCTATGTTTTAGCCACCGGGACCATCCATGCCGTCTATTTTTTCGCCCTGGCCAAGGCCTATGAGCACGGAGATATCTCCAGCGCCTACCCGATAGCCAGAGGGACCGGGGTCGCCGGGACAGCCCTGATCGCCTTTTTTTGTTTAAATGAAGCCATTACCCTGTTCGGCCTTCTGGGAATAGCCTCGGTCAGTATCGGGACCTTGTTGGTCGGTCTAAAAGACGCCCGACAAAAAGGGAGCTTTAAAGGTTTGTTATTCGCCTTATTGGTCGGGGCCATGATTGTCAGCTATTCCATAGTCGATAAACTGGGTGTGGGGATCATGAATCCGGTGGCCTACATCTTCGGCCTGTGGATTATCGCCACGCTCTGGCTGACTCCTTATGTGTTGATTAAAAAATGCCACGCATTGTCCCTGGCCTGGAAGGATTACAAAAAATATAGTTTTATTATCGGGGCCGGTTCCCTCGTCACCTACCTGTTAATTCTTTTTATTTTTCGGATCGCCCCGGTCAGTTATGTGGTAGCCTTAAGGGAATCGGCAGTGGCCATCGGCGCCCTAATGGGATTCGTCTTCCTGGGCGAAAAGTTTTCCGGGATTAAGATCATCGGGATCTCCTTAATCGTCCTGGGGATGATGGCCATTAAAATGGCCTGAACAGAAGTATGTTTTTCATTTCCGGTTTTCATCCGTCTTTTGCTTCTCAAAAACATTTAATTGAATAAAAAAGGAGGGTTCATGGAAACGAAAGACAATAAACAACGGGGAATGGGTCGCCGGGATTTTCTGGTACTGGCCGGGGGAATCATCGGTACCATATCCTTAGGAAGCTTCTCGCCTGCAGGATCCGGCTATGCTGCTTCAATCCTCTTCCCTGAAACGAAATGCGGAGACAAGAGTAATAATAAGGTGAACAAAAAAATATTAGTCGCCTACGCCAGCGAGTACGGCTCCACCGGTGGTGTTGCCGAGGCCATCGGGAAAGAATTATGCAGCCAGGGGGCGAAGGTGGACGTTTTCTTAATAAAAAACGTGAAAAACTTGAGTTCCTATCAAGGCGTAATTGTGGGCAGTGCAATTTACAGAGGCAAATGGATGCCGGAAGCGATGGATTTTGTAAAGGCCAACTCTGAAATATTGCGTCAGATTCCGGTAGCCTATTTCCTGGTCTGTATGACCCTGCACCAACCAACGGAAGAGAATCGTCGAATAGCCTTAGCCTATTTTGATCCTGTTCTTCAAACCATACCCCAAGTAAAGCCGGTTGACATCGAACCTTTTGCCGGAGCAATGCATTACAACAACCTCTCATGGTTAAACAAGAAAATCATACAATCCAAGGGGGTGACGGAAGGCGATTTTCGTGACTGGGAGGCCATTCGCTCCTGGGCCAAGGGACCACTCTTTACAAAACTGAAAATCCTTTAATCCGCCCTTTTCAATAACTTCTTGACAAACCTACTATAATTATTAAATTGGTTAATAAAAGTCAACCCTACAGAAGGCCTCCAAATGGCCTCAGAGAAAAACAACCCGAAAACATCCCATTATATTTTTGAGCCCTGCTGCCTGGCCACTACCATCGGCAGTCTGCCGCATACCGATGTGGTCAAGGGCACGAATCTCATGTTTGAACACACCCCGCATATCCCTTCCTGGATTCAGTTCCCCAAACGAAACCGATATGAAAACATGATGACCCAATTTACGGAAGGGTTGCCGGGGTTAATTCAAGAGGAGGAATACCTTTATTTTTCCGTAGAATCTCCTGATTATATCGAGCAAATGGTCGTTTTTTACCGGCGTTACCTGGACGCAATGGAAAAGCACGATCTTGAGGCCCTGGAGACGTTTGGGCTGTCCTCCCAATATGCAGCCGGCTTTGCCGAATTTATGAAACAGCTTCCTGAACGGATCGCCTCGGGTAAAATAGGGATGCTCAAAGGTCAGGTGACCGGTCCCATAACCCTGGGGATCAATTTTTTGGATCAAGACAAGCGCTGCTCTTACTACGATGAACAATTGCGGGATCTCATCATCAAAATGATAGAGCTTAAAGCAACCTGGCAGATGGAACAATTCAGCCGGTTCAATCTTCCGAATATGATTTTTATTGATGAACCCTCATTGTTGGGATTCGGCAAGCATCTTTTTTTAACGATTGGCAAAAAGGACGTTATAAAAGATTTAAATGAAGTGACGGCGGCCATCCATAAACAAGGCGGTCTGGCCGGTATCCACTGCGAAGAAAATACCGATTGGTCTTTAGTGATGCAGACAGATTTAGATATCCTCGCCTTTGATGCTTATGATCACCTGCAGGCCATCACCCTCTATCCGCCAGAACTCAGTACCTTCCTGACTCAGGGCGGCTCTCTGGGCTGGGGTATCGTCCCCACTCTTGATAGAGAAGCGGCTTTGACGGAAACGGTTCCCTCTTTGCTGTCCCGTTTTGAAGAGGGCGTACAACAATTGGCGGAAAAGGGATTTGATCGGGAACTGCTATTGCGGCGGGCACTGATCACCCCCAGTTGCGGCGCCGGAGGTGTGCTTACCGAAGCCTTGGCCGAGCGTGTTTTGGGTTTACTGAACCGACTTTCTCAAGCTTTACGCCAACGCTACGGCTTTGTTTAAAGAGATTTTTAATGGTCAAATTTTATAAATATCACGCCCTGGGCAATGATTATATAATTCTAAATCCTGAAGATCAGCCTATTGATCTTACCCCGAACCAAATCAGAATCATCTGCCACCGTCATTATGGTATCGGATCGGATGGAATTCTCTTAGGCCCCCTGCCCTCTCAAAAAGCCCCCTTTTCAATCCGCATTTTTAATCCCGACGGGAGTGAGGCCGAAAAAAGCGGCAACGGCTTGCGCATCTTTTGCCGCTATCTCTGGGACCAAAAGCTCGTTGATAAAGAGCAATTCAGTATTGAAACCAAGGGAGGCGTGGTTAAATGCCTGGTGCTTGATGACGGGAAACAGGTCCATGTGGAGATGGGCAAGGTGAGCTTTTGGAGTCCGGATATTCCTATTGCCGGAAAGCCTCGCGAGGTCCTTCAGGAGCCGATCACCATTAAAGATACGACCTTTCGTTTCTGCGGGGCATCCATAGGCAACCCGCATTGCGTCATCCTAGTTGAAGACCTTAGTCCGAAGTTGGCCAAAAAATACGGTCCGCTATTGGAAGTTCACCCTCTGTTTCCCAATCGCACCAATGTCCAGTTCTTAAAGGTCTTGGATCGGCACAACATCCTGATTGAGATCTGGGAGCGTGGGGCGGGCTACACCCTCGCCTCGGGCAGCAGCAGCAGTGCCGCTGCCGCGGTGGCCCGAAAACTCGGGCTTTGCGATTCACCCATCACCGTCCATATGCCCGGCGGACAACTTAACATCGCCATCGATAAAAATTTCGCTATCATCATGACCGGGCCGGTAACCTCGATCATCGAAGGCTATTTGTCCGAAGAAATATTTCAAGAAATGATTTAACCGACACCAAGAATCCTGCTGTTTCTATATAATCCCATAAAAGACAATTTATTAAGAATGCAAAATAAATTATTGTAATAGACAGATAAAGGGATTATAATTATTTTAATGATTTAAGCATGATATGACAGAATATGACGCAGTGAGCAGGATGGTCAAACCAAATTTATTTGATATGTGATCCTTTGGGTTGGGGAGTTATACAAAAACATTAGAAAAATTTAGACAAAATGCAAAAGGATTTCAACCAGGTGATGAATGAGGAATAAAGATGATCGAACGAGTGGTGAAAAAAATGGATATTGAGAGAGATTCGGCCATAAAAGAAGATCTGGCTTACTGGCTTATCAAGACACCCGAAGGACGTATCTCGGCCATCGAAATCTTAAGAAGGCAATACCATGGAAGTTCAGAAAGACTTCAGAGATGTGCTCGTGTTATTCACCAAACGCGAAATTGATTTCAGCTTGGGTTTCGCTTTGGGTTGGGGGAGATATACATAAAAAATGAAATATCTTGTTCCACGGAGGACAGAATGGAACTACCAGAGTTCCTAGTAAAGGCAAAACTATCCGGATATGCAACCGGTGGAGAAGGAAAAGAGTTGAAACTCGAAGACGGTGGTTTGAAATTCTATTACAAAGAGAGTGATTTAGAATATTCAGATGTTTATTATGGATTCGATCCATTTGTAGGGCAGGAAATCGTCAGACAAAAAAACAGAGCGATTTGGGTAATGAACTATTCCGGTAAAACAAACCTTCCAGGGAAAGAAGCATTTTCTGTTTATAAATTTCTGAAACTTGCCCTCCAAGATCCTGATCCTGAATTACCCTTAAGAGGTCCAACAACTTTTGAAAAGGACAAGTTTATTTATCGCAATTCAGCCAATGGAAGGATTGATTCATTCTTTGGTGAAGAGATTATTGAGCTTGGAAACAAGCAAGTGTATGAGCTCCGTTATCACGGTGGAACAATAGCATAAAGATATAATGGAGTCGGGGGCCGAAAACAAGGATATAGCGGTTGAAAATGCCTATTTCTGGGACATTCATCAATAGAGATAAAATACATGACGTTTTCCGACCCCACTTCTATAAAAAATGTAACGAACTATAGGTAATTCTTTCTTAATATTGAAACGTAACATGATTTCAGGAGATAAATAATATTGTCGCTAATTTTTGAAATTGAGGATCAGACATCTCTTATGACATGTATTGAAAACATCACAAAAAATTGGTTCGACGCAAAAGAATTGTATAATAAAATTAGGCAAGATGGCAAAATTACCTCGCCAAGTTTTTGGCACGAAACTGCCCATCTTTTAAATTGTGTTTCAGGCTTCTTGTCATGTACGAAAGATGAATTTATGGGGGAATGGAATACCCGATGTGAAAATAATGACCTGCATATAATGGCTTATCATTGTACCAGAGCTTTCTCTTCCGACTCTTTTCTTAAAAAAGGACTTTTACCTTTAAGTGAAGAAACCTTAGAGGAATTTTTAAGACAATCATATATTGCATTTCCCTCACTCCGAATTTCGGATAACGATATGGAATTAATTATGCGGGAAATAGTGAATGAACCGGTCTTAAAAATAAGATTGAAAGACAAACAAGCCGGCCCGCATTTCTTTTTGAGCTATCTAAGAGCCAAGGAGGAAGATAACAATTATCTCAATCACGGCCCCGAAAATTGGTGGTCTTGCGTTGATATTTTGCTGAGTTATTGTGCCCAAAAGAAAATCACCCTTCCCTGCACTGATAGGGCCCAATGGATAAAAGCGCTTGCGCTCAATTCAACGCCATTTATTCTTGTCTGCATACTTCCTTTTTCACTTATTTCCGCTCGTGAAAGTTTGGCCTTTATAATACTTGTGTCGTTCTTCAATTATATTGATCCAGATCCTGATTCTAATGAGAATTCTCTCTGTGAGTATACTGTTAGGCTCTATGGTAAAGCGCTTAATGCTCAATATATAGTTAAAATCGAAAGAGTGAATGTGATGATATGATTTTTAAATCAAAGATACAAAAAAGACGACGGTTCTAAATTTTAAGTACTATGGGGTCAGGCCACGAGAACGGTGAGGTCGGCTGAAATTTAAAAAAACCAGATCGTGAATTTGCACCACCCACCCACCCTATAATAATCCCTTCCATGGAATCCGGCCGATCCGAGGGTATTCGTGGACGCAATATTAATTTAGTGGATTCAAGGTAAGATATTCTGGAAGCATGAACGATGGGAAAGGGCTCTGAAAAGACCGTGGATGGAAATAGATTTTCTTATGAATGGATAGAGACACTTCCGCGATTGAAGGAGATTGCCCGGATTCTGGGTCAGGCCGAGATCATCGGGGTCGACTTGGAATCGGACTCTTTTTACCACTATTTCGAAAAGGTCTGCCTCCTGCAGATCGCCACGGAATCCGCCTCTTATGTCTTGGATCCATTGGCACTAAGGGATCTTTCCGCGTTACACCCCGTTTTCTCCAATCCCGGCATCCGCAAGGTATTGCATGGGGCGGATTATGATATCCGTTCCCTGTACCGGGACTTCCGGTTCGAGGTGGACAACCTCTTTGATACGCAATTGGCCTGTCAATTTCTGGGCCTCCGGGAGACCAGCCTGGAAGCGGTGCTGCGAAGCCGGTTCCAGGTGGAGTTGAATAAGAAATTCCAGCGGGCCGATTGGTCACGAAGACCTTTATCCTCGGAAATGCTGGAATATGCGGCGATGGACGGCAAGTACCTGATCCCCCTGGCTCGTATGCTGGAAAGGGAACTGGAAGAGAAG
Organism: uncultured delta proteobacterium; assembly: GCA_963802945.1. Lineage (GTDB taxonomy): Bacteria > Desulfobacterota > RBG-13-43-22 > RBG-13-43-22 > RBG-13-43-22 > RBG-13-43-22. The sequence goes on along the minus strand of CAWDKY010000016.1, from coordinate 288,812 downwards.
GGCCGCTTATCCTGGGTGGAAGAGGAGTGCCTATTTATGACTAAGGTCCGTTTTGCGCCTCCCAGTCATGCCCCGCTATACTTAAAGGTGAAAAGGGCTGCTCTCCTCGACCCTAAAGGTCTTGCCGTTCTTGAGGCTTTGTTGGAATTCCGGGAGGCCCAGGCCCAAAAGGCGGATCTTCCTCCTTTCAAAGTGATTCGTAACGAATCCCTTCTGGAATTGGCTATAAAAAAACCATTGAGTCCGGAAGAAATGGAAACAGGGAAAACCTTGAGCCGGAAAGAAATCGACCGATATGGGACAGGCCTGCTGCAGGGAATTCACCGGGCCATGGCAGTTCCCGACAAAGATCTTCCGGTGTACCCCCGTGAGGCCAGGCCGGATTTGCCATCGGCCGTGCGCAAAAGGGTCAAGGCACTAAAAAAGTGGCGGGAACAGCGGGCAAAAGAGTTGGAGATGGAGTCTGGAATTCTTATGAATAACGCCCTGATTAATGCCTTGGCTTTGAAAAATCCTCGGTCCCTAAAAGAGATGGAAGAGATTATGGGTTTGAAAAGATGGTTAAAAGATCATTTCAGCCGGGAAATTCTGGCTGTTCAAAAAGCTGAGATTTAGGAATACCGGACTAAGTCAAAACTATTCTTGAAGAAAAATTTAACCTCTGTACTATGGGGTCGGGCCACCCGAATTGCTCAGAATGACATGATAATTATTCAACAGAGGGGCTTCTAGGGGTCCTTTATTACATTTTCTAAGCCCAAAATCGATGGTTGTGAATTTTAAAAAAGATCATTCATGGTCCTTTAGTTCATAAGATTTATTAAAATTTTCTGGTTCGACCTCACACCGTTATAGTGTTCGAATCAAAAATGGGGAACTCATCATCATGAAAAACATATTGAAATGGTTTGTTTTGATTTTGGTGGCAATTGGAATTTTAGTGGCCGCTTTTGTCTGGATCTATGCACCGCATAGGGCCAAGGAACTGGCCGGAAAGTACGACCGTTTTCGCGCCGAATTCCAACCCAAACACGATGCCATCGATGCCCGGTTCAACCATCATGACCGGGTGGTGAATGGAATCAAATGGCACTATGTTGACGAAGGCAACCCCGACGGCCGTGTGATTCTTTTCTTGCATGGACTTCCGGAAGGCTGGTACTCCTGGCGCTATGTGCTGCCCCAGGTCGATCATCATTACCGTCTGATCGCCATTGACATGAAGGGTTACGGGCGTTCCGACCTGCAAGATAGGAATTTTAACTGGCACTATGTGGCTCAGAAAATTGTAGATTTCATGGATAGCCTGGGCATTGACAAATATTATGTTGTCTCGCATGACTGGGGCACGATCATCGGCAGTGTGATGGTTAGCGATCACCAGGATCATATTTTGGGTTATGTCCGTATGGAAGCGGATTTGATTCAACAAAGCAACAAATGGGCCAAATATATTCAAAAACCCCAATGGCTGCTTTTCCAGAATAACTGGATTGCCACCTATTTGATGCGGGATCCCGGCCGGTTCATTGACCTTGTCTATGGCAGCCGCATGACCACCCCATTCCGGCAGATTGATCGCGATTATCTGGTTTATGAGTTTTCTCGACCGGGAGTCGCCGAAATGAACCCGAAGTATTTCAAGCGCAACAACTGGGATTTGGACACCGCCCTCGGCAAAATCTGCAACAACAACTTCCCGTTCCCGGTACTTCAACTGCAGGCTGGCCGCGACCCGGCACAGCCGCCGTCTATTTTTGCCGATCTTGCGACGAAATGCCCTAAGGTCCAGATCAAATGGGTCACGAATGCCAGCCACTTCGACAACTTTGATCAGCCCGCTCAGGTCGCGGACGCTATCAACTGGTTTGTCCATTCATCAAACCGATAAATTTGAATTCGAGGCCGGGCCACGTTAACAGATGAAGATCGTTTAACATTGTTCAAAAATCGAGTCTTAGTAATATTATTATATAGAGGGAACAAACTATGACAAAAGCAAACCTTATTTTTCTATTTCTTCTTATTTTTTTGATAGCTGTTTTTATGGTGAGATGCAAATCTAAGGATCAATCAACGCCAATATCTTTTAAGGAACTACAGAACGAACAAAAGGTTTTCCTAGACAAACCACAATTTCTTAAAGCCTCTGACGGCATCGATCTGGCCTATTATACAAAACTTCCGCCAACAAAACCGATTGCTTTGTTAATATTTTTCCATGGGGGTGGTGCTTATAGTGAGGCCGGCTATCAATATCTGGCCAAAGGGTTGAGTGAAAAATATCGAACCGCTGTATACCTTGTTGATTTACGGGGTCATGGTCATTCCGGCGGCCCTCGTGGTGACGCTCCTTCCGTTGAGCAGGTATGGACTGATCTTAGCCTGTTTATCACGACTATACGAAAAAATAATCCGGGAATTCCGTTATATCTGGGCGGGCATTCTTCCGGCGGCGGACTGATATTAAATTATTCAGCCTGGAATAAGAAAGAAGATGTCGACGGTTATTTCTTTGTCTCCCCGCAATTGGGATATAAATCCGACACCAGCCGCGTTAATACAAAAAACTCCTTTGTCTCTGTTAAAAAATGGGTTTTTATCATATCGGCCATCTCCGGTGGGCGATTTTTGGGAAACACGCAGGCGGTTTTTTTTAATTACCCAGAGAAAGTCCGGGCGGCACAACCTCTGCTACTGAAATCCATTACGCGCAATATGTCTTTATCAATGACACCGGATAATCCGCAGGAGCAGTTCAGGAAAATAGATAAGCCCTTTGGATTATTCATCGGAGCCAATGACGACTTGTTTGTGCCTGAAAAAGTCATCAGATATGCAACTTATGCCGATAGTGAGATACAAAAGAAATCGATAAGCCAAATAATAAAAAAAGAAAATCATTTATCCATTCTTTTGACTGCCGATCAATGGATTGGGAAGACGATTTTATCCTGGCAGGATAAGAGATAGAAACGACCCGGTCTTTTAATAGTCTGCGGAAAAACTCATATTTCACAGGTTGCTCATAAAGGTCCAGATACAAGGCGCCAGAAATTTTGAGGAATGAGGCGTACATAGAAGTACGTCGCAATAAGCCTGCCCCGCTGAAAAGCGGGGAGGGATGAGGGCAATCCCGCCCTTGGCGGGATTGATGGGCCTTTTTCAGCAACCTGTTAGAGGGCATTAATTATGAAGAACGATCATGTGGCTTTTGAAGTCTCTAATATGGATCAGTCCATTAGGTTCTACACCCAGGTATTGGGCCTGAGGCTCCTCTTCCGAAAGGTGAACATCGAAGAACAAGAGGATTATGCCTTTCTGGAACTAACCGGCGGAAACCTGGAATTGCTTCACTGGCTGGATGGCAAACCCTTCGCCAAGCCGACGATCAAGCCGCCGTATTGTCCGCATCTGGCCCTCACCAGCGAGGACATGAACCAGACACTCCGGTTGATCGAGGAACATCATATCCCGGTCATTAAAGGGCCGCTGGAAAACGCCGAGTCAAAGTGGATTTACATCAGTGACCCGGACAACAATGTGATTGAATACGTCCAGTGGCTGAAGTAGGTCGGGGTAACCTTCTATGAACTTTGGTGTGAAAATCATGATTTGTCTATATAGGCATTGTCAAGCTCGATGATGACTTCTTCCCCCAAAATTTGATTTTGAAAAAATCAGAAGAGTACAAACGTAATCGTTAATTTTTGGGGCCAGCTTTTTTGAAGAGTTGTAGCGTCCCGGGGTATCTTATATCACTTGACAATCTATTAGAACACAAGGTGTACGGTGTAAAATTAAGAAATCGGGGTAGACCATACATCTTTTATAATTTTCTGGTTGAGAAATAAGTAAGGTCTCCCGATTTATGATTTGCACTGATCGGCGCTCTCGGGCCGATTTAATGGCCTTAGGATCGCACTAATTCGGCTGCGATCAAGTCCATATCTTTCAGATATCCCTTAGCGGCTCCGCCAAGATCCAGTGTTTTGAGTTTTTCCGCCAGATCCTCCATATCCGCTTCGTAACCCTGGGAGATCTTGAGGCCATTAAAATAGATCTTCCCGAGTGTTTCATTAACAAATAAACGGGCGGCAGCTTTCATGAATTCGGATGTTCTCTCCCGGCCTTCATAGTGAACGGCTTTCCGGCAAAGGGCATGGGCCGTTTCACCCCAGGTCATCATATCCGCCAAAAGGAACATGACATATTGGGATTTGGTCAGTTTGGTCTTGCGGGCCCCCTGGATGATTTCATTGATAAGCCGGAGGCCGGGAGCCAGCCAACGGCCGCCAATCTCTTCTTCCATCTGCTCAAGATCGGCAGCTTTGGTCGCGTAATATCCGCCTTTGGAGCGTACCGTGTCGCGCAATCGAAAAGTAGAAATAATGTTCCGCTGGATCTCGCTGGTGCCTTCAAAAATAGTTGTGATTTTAATATCCCTTTTGATTTTCTCAACTTCATATTCACGGATAAACCCGTACCCGCCAAGACCCTGAATGGCGTCATTGGCCATGGCATCGCCGACCTCGGTCGCAAAGTATTTGGCGATCGAACCTTCGACTTGCAGATCGGTCTCACCGGAGTCGAGTCGCTCGGCTACCTGTTCGATATAAGCCCGGGCCGCCTCCAGGCGCACGGCATTGGGCACCAATAATTGGTGCGTATATCCTTGCTTCTCCACCAAGGGCTTATTGAATTGCACTCTTTTTTTGGCATAAGCGATCGTCTTCTCCAAAGCGGCCATGCCGCCGCCCAGACCAAAAGTAGCCACCATGAGGCGTGTATAACCGAACACCTGATTGGCCTCTTTAAGCCCCTGTCCTTCTACTCCGCCAATCAGATTCTCGACCGGCACAAACAAATCTTCCAAGGTGATGGGACAAGTGTCCGAAGCCCTTATGCCGTGCTTATCTTCATGTTTTCCGGGAATAAGACCCTTGGCCCCTTTCTCCACGATAAAAAATGAAGGGCCTTCAGGCGTATCCGCCAGAATCGTATAAAGATCGGCTACGCCTCCGTTGGTAATGAACTGCTTTTGACCGTTCAGTTTATAACCGATAATCCTGCCGCCGGCATCCAAGACCCTTTCGGCCTTTGTTTTAAGAGCCTGGACATTGGAACCGGCCTCGGGTTCCGTCACGCCATAAGCGACAATAAAGCCTTGCTCCGCGATTTTAGTGATATACTTTTCTTTTTGCTCAGGGGTAGCCCCGACCATAATGGGATCCATTCCCAGACAAATCGCCAAAAAAGAAGTGGCTATGCCCAGATCGATCTTGGCCATTTTTTCGGAAACAATGGCGATCTCCCTAGCGCCGGCGCCGAGTCCACCATATTCTACAGGGATAAAGATGAGATGCAGCGCAATCTCCGGGCCTTGCATGAAACGAATAAGTTCCATGGGAAATTCACCTTTTTCATCCATTTCCAATTTGATGCTTGGAGTGATTCGCTCTTTTTCAAGTTTCGCCAGGGTATCCAACACCATGGAAAGTGTTTCAGGGTCCATTTTCGGTTGACTAGCCATAGATCACATTCTCCTTTTAATAAACTGTGGAAACAGGAAATCGCCTGCCCCACCTTGAGCATCCTTCTAAATACGTCATTCAACTCCAGGTTACAAGAAAAATTTTCAATGAGCAGGTTGAAGGGGAAAAATGGGTAATTTACTGTAACCTGTCAGGTTTCTTTTCAGAATTGTGTTTCAAAGCCCTAAACAAATGATATCATTTTGGGATCTCAAGTCAAAAAATTGCTAAAACATTTACACCATTTTCCTTTGGATATGATAAAATAAACATGATATTTAAATTATCATGTTTAAAGGTTCATCGTTAATAACAACGGCTGTGGAGTAGATAGGTAAAAGAATCCTAATTCAAGGTACACAAGATGGGCGCTGAATATCCATCGGGTATTGAATATTTATCCTCAGAAAGTATGAAAGGTTATCCTTTTTCCGAAGCAGTGCGTGTCGGGAATATGCTCTATCTGTCGGGTCAGCTCGGGATGGATCATTCCGGGAAAATTGTTCCGGGCGGTATTTCGGAAGAAACCAGGCAAACCATGGAGAACATCAAGTCCGCACTGAAACGCCATGGCTCGTCTCTCGATCAGGTTGTCAAGGTCACCGTCATGCTGGCCAATATGGATGAATGGGCGGAAATGAATAAAGTCTATGTTAATTTTTTCCCCAAGCATTTTCCTGCCCGCAGTGCCTTTGGAGCCACCGGTCTGGCCCTTGGTGCTCGGGTTGAGATTGATTGCATAGCTATGCTAAAATAAAGTGTCCATAAAAGTTATAATAAAGCCGACAAACAAATCCAGCAGACCGCGACTAAGCCCCAGTTGCTGATCTGCATACTAGGCAGTTAACAATTCAACACAAGAGGAGAAGGAAGTATGAAAAAGGTATTAATGACAGTACTGGCTGGTCTTCTGGGTATGGCGGTTTTCTGTGTAATTGCTTTTGCGCAGACTGAAAGGCCTGGAAATTGTGCGGCTCAGGACCTGCTGATCAAAATGGAAGTGGAAACTGCAGTCAGCATGCTTCAGGCAATCTATGCAAAGTATCAGCAAGAAGAATTAACCTTTAAGGAGGCCAAAAAGCTTGCTGCCGACCTGCTGAGGGAACTTAGGTACGGGACCGAAGGATATTTCTGGGCCGATACGATCGAAGGCGTCAATGTGGTCCTATACGGCCGAAAAGATGTGGAGGGACGGAATCGGCTTGAGGACAAAGACTTCAAAGGCACATACTACATAAAGGAATTTCTGACAAAAGCGAAAGCCGGAGGCGGGTATGTCGAGTACTGGTTTACGAAGAAGGGAGAGACCACAGCTCAACCCAAAAGATCGTATGTGCTCTTATTTAAACCATTCGGATGGGTTGTCGGTAGTGGATACTATCGCTGAAAACGCCAAAGGATAGCACGTGGTACCTATCGTCAAAGGCCAAAGGCAACCGACGCTTGACAACTTGCGCGGCTGATTTGAATCGTTAAAATCGATGCTTTTTTCGAAACGATTTTTGTCTTTTGACCAAGGTATCATGGGATGCCCCTTTCCCCTTCTCCTGAAATCAATAGGAAAAATGCCTAACCTATTATGAAAAATTCTCACGCTCAACACAGCCCCCTGTCCAAGAAACTAAAAATCGTTTTCTTTCTTTCCTTCGGCCTATGGCTCGTTTTGCTGGGTCTGTGGACCTATAAATCCTATCAACCGCCAGTCAGCCAGTTTGCCGCCAATCCTGCCCAGCCTAAAATCCTTCTCCAGGATTCCGAAGACTGGATGTCCATTTTCTTTAATAACCAAAAAATCGGCTATGCTCATACGGTCAAGCAGCGGTCGGTCGAAGGCTACGCCATCAACCAGGATCTTTTTTTAAGACTTATGGTCCTGGGATTTCCCCGCCAGATAACCCTTTCCTTCACCTCCTCCCTCACCTCCGAATTTCTATTAAAGGATTTCCATTATAAAATGATTTCCGGGTACCTGGTTTATTCCATCAAAGGGACCGTGGAAGGATCCAACTTGAAGTTGACCAGTGATCTGATGGGACAACCCCAAATCCAAAATATCGTATTGAAGAGGCCTCCCCAGCTTTCCCTGACCCTGCCCTATCAGGTCTATCGAGCCCAGATGAAGCCGGGAGATCAAGCATCATTTTCCCTTTTCGATCCGGTTCTGATGGTTCCCAAACCGGTTACCATCACCGCTGGCCCTACGGAGATACTGAACCTTGAAGGGGATAAGCGTCCAGGACAACGTTTTGAAATGAATCTATTGGGAAACAAAATGACCGTCTGGATCGATTATAAGGGCCGGGTCTTGAAAGAAGAAGGTTTAATGGGATTCCATCTGATCCGCTCCAGTAGGGAAAAAGCACAAAAAATGGATAAAGGATCGGGCCCTGATTTGGCCACAGAGCTATCCATCCCGGTCTCAAATCCCCCGGATCCAAAAACGGTTAAAAAAGTTATCTTCAAGCTCTCTCCGGCCCTTGGAGACATCCCTCAAACCGAAGGCCGGCAAAGGGTTTCGGGAAACCAGGTGACTATTGAACGAGAGTCCTTGACCCTTGATGATTCCTATATTCTTCCTTATCAACGAGGAGATCAAAACCGGTATCTGGCCGACCATCCTGTGCTGACCTTAAAAGATCCCCGTCTGCAAAAGGCCCTCAAAGAGGCCCTAGGCAATGAGAAGGAGGCCCAAAAGGCGGCCGTTCGTTTAAATACCTGGGTCTTTCAACATTTAAAGAAACTCCCCATCCTCTCCGTTCCACGAGCGGTGGAAGTCCTGCAACAGCGGGAAGGGGACTGTAATGAACATGCCACGCTGCTTTTGGCCTTGTTGCGGGCCGCCGGAATACCTTCCCGTATGGCCCTGGGAGTCACCTTGCTGCGGGATCGTTTTTTCTATCATGCCTGGGTGGAAGCCTATCTGGGTGCCAAGTGGATCAGCCTGGATCCGACATTCAATCAGGTCCCGGCCGATCCCACCCACCTGAAATTGGCTGAAGGGATGGAAGAAGGGATGGCCTCTCTAATCCCCATCATCGGCAACTTAAAAATTGAGATCGAGTCGGCCTTGTGATAATTTGTCAACACCAATGATAGCGATTAAAAACCTGTCCAAACAATTCGGTTCGTTACTGGCAGTTAATAATCTTTCTCTGGAGGTGACGCAGGGAGAAATCTTCGGATTTCTGGGGCCGAACGGGGCCGGTAAAACCACTACCCTGAAAATCATGGCCGGAGTTCTGGCTCCTACCGCCGGCGATGTGGAAATCGTGGGGTTTTCTGTCCTTACCCAGCCCTCCCAGGCCAAGGCCCTTACCGGCTATATCCCCGACCGTCCTTTCTTGTATGACAAACTCACTGGGCTGGAATTTCTTCATTTTGTCGGGGGGCTTTATGGGCTTTTGCCTGCCAAGACGGATAAAGAGATCGAAGAGCGGCTTAACCTGTTTGACCTATGGGACTGGCGCCATGAACTGATCGAGAGCTATTCCCACGGCATGAAACAACGCTTGATCATCTGCTCAGCCCTGATCCATCATCCCCGGGTCTTGATCGTCGACGAGCCCATGGTGGGCTTAGATCCCAAAGGGGTCCGGATTGTAAAGCGTCTTTTTCAGAAAGAAACCAGCCGGGGGATGACCATTTTTCTTTCTACCCATACCTTATCCACGGCCCAGGAGATTTGCGGACGGATCGGGATCATCCAAAAAGGGGCGTTGATCGCCCTTGGTTCCATGGATTCCTTTTCCAAAGAGGCGGACTGGAAGTCCAAAGGGTTGGAAGCCCTTTTTCTTAAAGTGACTGGAGATATTGAGGAGGAAGAGGAATATTAGATTAGATTTTTAAGAGAGGTTTATTCAAGGCATTGTAAACCTCAAATCCCCCTCAATCCCCCTTTACTAAAGGGGAAGTTCTACCCCTCCCTTTGTAAAAGGGAGGTTGGGAGGGATTTAAAAAGGCTTTTAAAATAAATAAATTTATTTCAGAGGTTCATTCCCTTTGTCCAACTCCCTTAAAGCCGTCTTTTTTCTGCTCCAACCCCGGATCCTGGGGTTCAACAACCGTCTCAAGCGCATACCGGGGACCCGTTGGAAATTTGTGCTCTTTATCTTCATCGGCCTGGTCTTTTGGGCCGGGATCTTTTATGCCTTTTTTCGTAATCTTAAGTTACTTTCACGGGATCCCGGGATTCGGCGAAGTCCTGTCACAAAAGGTCCTGTCTATGCTCCTGCTGACCTTTTTTACGATCCTGATTTACAGTCATTTGATTACCGCCCTTTCCAACTTTTTCCTTTCCAAAGACCTTGACCTGATCCATGAAACCCCAGTCCCCAGGCTGACCCTGTTTTCCGCCCGATATCTGGAAAGCCTGTTCGATGCCTCCTGGATGGTTATCCTCATGGCCCTGCCGATCTTCCTCTGCTATGGGATTATTTTTCAGGCTCCTGGAGGTTTTTATCTAAGCCTGCCCCTGGTCATTCTACCGTTTGTTTTTCTGGCCGGAAGCCTGGGCATTTTACTCACCCTTCTTTTGACTGCTTTTTTACCGGTTCGCCGTACCCGCGATTTGTTGGTGATATTAAGCGTCCTGATGGTCACCATGTTATTTATGATCTTTCGCCTTATGCGGCCGGAGCAATTGGTCAACCCTGATCAGCTTTCCACACTGGTCGAATATCTTGGAAGCCTGACCGCCCAGGAGTCGCCTTATCTTCCCAGCTCCTGGACCAAAGAGGCCTTCTGGCTTTTTCTAAAAGGGGAATTTATCCCGGGCCTGTTGCCCTTACTGGTGCTTTGGAGTACCGCCTGGTTTGTTTTTATGGCTAACCTTCTTTTGGCCGGACAATATTATTTTTCATCTTATTCCCGGGCCCAAGAGGGGCACTATAAAGGGATGCAAGTTCAAAACAGACTGGATGGGAGGTTGTGGCAGTCCCTGCCATTTTCTCCAGGGATGAACGGGATGATTCTGAAGGACGTGAAGGCCTTTTATCGGGACAAGACTCAATGGTCTCAACTTTTCATTCTGCTGGTCTTGATCGTTATCTATGTCTATAATTTCAGTGTCCTGCCTTTACATAAGTCCCCCTTGCCGACCCTATATTTAAAAAATTTTATTGCCTTCTTGAATTTGGGGCTGGCCGGTTTTGTGTTGGCTTCGGTAGCCGTGCGGTTTGTTTTTCCCGCAATCAGCGCCGAAGGCCAGGCCTTCTGGATGATCCGCAGTTCCCCCCTTTCCTTAAAAAAGTTCCTTTGGTACAAATTTGTCTTTTACTTCATCCCCTTATTAATCCTTTCCGAAGTTTTGATTGTTTTCACCAACCGGCAGCTACAGGTCTCAGCCAACATGCAGTGGATCTCCTCCCTGACCATGATTAGTCTGGATTTTGGATTGGTGGGCCTGGCCATAGGCCTGGGGGCCATGTATCCCCAATACGGCTCGGAGAATCTGGGGCAGATGCCCACCGGTTTCGGAGGATTTCTTTATATGATTTTTTCCCTGGCCTTAATCGGGGTTAGCATTGGGCTAGAGGCCGGACCAGTGTATCGGCTGCTGATGGCTGATTTTCGGAATATTTCACTAATACTCATGGATTACTGGTGGATGATAGGGTCATTCATCGTAGTTTTGTTCCTGCATCTGTTCACCGGATGGTGGGCCATGAAAAGAGGGACACAGTCCCTCAGTCAAACCTCGGCCTGACCGGGAAGTGCATCCCAAAACTCGATTCATTGATTGACGAATTCACTGCAATAGTTTATTATTTTTAATATTTGATCCGGTTAAAAGGAACTTATGTATTTACGGACTTTTTTTATCATACCTTGTTATTTTATCCTGACCATAGGGTTAAGTTTGTATGCCCTGGTTGTCTCTTTATTTGATTCGAGTGGGAACCGATTGCATCGGATTGCTGCCTTCTGGGCCAAGGTAGTTTTGATGATTAGCGGGGTTCGGACCGAAGTATTCAACCCGGAAGTCCTCGTTCCGGGCCAGTCTTATATCTTTGCCGCCAACCATCGAAGTGCTTATGATATCCCAGTACTTCTTTCCAGACTCCCGATTCAATTTCGCTGGATGGCCAAGGAAAGTTATTTTAAGATCCCCTTGTTCGGATGGGCCATGAAACGGGCTGGTTATATCTCTATCAACCGTTCCAATGCCAAACAGGCTTATCAAAGCCTCATGCAAGCCGCCCGAAAGGTCAATGAAGGGACTTCGATTGTCATTTTCCCGGAAGGGACCCGACAAAAAACCGATCAGTTGGGTGAGTTTAAACAAGGGTTGTTTTTTCTGGCTATTAAATCTCAAAAACCCATTGTTCCTATCGCCATAAGGGGAAGCGCCCGGGTGCTCTCCAAGGGTGGATTCTGGATAACCCCGGGGACCATAAGCATTGTTTTGGGAAACCCGATCCCCACCGAAGGGTATCATAAAAAAAATGCCGACATCCTGATGCAGAAAGTCAGAGAAGCGATTGAGGAGAATCTTGAGGTTCAGAATCCAGAAGCCAGGAGTCAGAAGCCAGAATGAAAAGAAAACCTGCAAAGGATTTTCAAGAACTGGCTATGGAGATTACTCAACTCTGATGAATCAACTTGAGGAAGTAAGTAAATTGCTTGAATCGTATCTGACTGCTATCCTGGCTTCCGGCTTCTGAATTCTGGATTCAGAGAGATAAAAGGTAGGATATAAATGGAATTAGAAACACGTTGGCAAGCCCCTCCTTTTTTGGATATCATCCCCCTTGGGGGTTTGGGAGAGATCGGGCTGAACATGCTCCTGGTTCAATATGAAGAGCATATCCTGGTCATCGATGCCGGGCTGATGTTCCCTGAAGACTATATGCTGGGCGTCGATATTGTCATCCCGGATTTCAGCTATTTATTAAAAAACAAAGAACGGATCCGGGCCATTGTCCTGACCCACGGCCATGAGGACCATATCGGGGCCCTGCCTTTCCTGCTTAAAGAGATTTCGGTCCCGGTTTACGGCTCCAGGTTTACCCTGGAACTGGTCAAGGAAAAATTGAAAGAACATCGTATCCTGGAGCAATGTGATCTGAGGATGGTTGCCCCAAGAGAATCCCTGACTATCGGACCCTTCCAACTGGAATTCATCCGGGTCACCCACAGCATCCCGGAAGGTCTGGGCCTGGCGATTCAAACCCCAGTAGGCACCCTGATCCATTCAGGGGATTTCAAGATCGACCAGACCCCTCTGGATGGCGCGATCACAGACATCAATACCTTTGCCGCCTATGGGGCAAAAGGTGTATTGGCCCTGATGTCGGATTCCACCAATGTCGAACGGGAAGGCCATACCTTGCCGGAAAAACGGATCGGCGAGACCCTGGACCAGATCATGCGCGAATGTGAAGGCCGGGTGATTGTGGCTGTCTTCGCTTCCAATATCCATCGGATCCAGCAGGTGATCAACTCGGCCGCCCGCTATCAGCGCAAAGTGGCCTTCAACGGAAAAAGTATGATTACCAATTGCCGGATCGCCCAGGAATTGGGTATTCTAACTGTCCCCCAGGGGATGGAACTGACCCTGGGGGAGATGCTTCAGCTCCCCGATTCCCAAGTAACCCTTATCACCACCGGCAGTCAGGCTGAACCCATGTCCTCTTTAACCCGGATCGCCCGGGACGATCATAAACAGATCAAGATCAAAAAAGGGGATACGGTCATCCTGTCTTCCCGCTTCATTCCCGGCAACGAAAAGGCCATCGACGGATTAATTAATAATTTGTACCGCTTTGGGGCTGAGGTGATATACGAAAAAGTTTCGGAGATCCATGTTTCCGGTCATGCCAATCAGGAAGAATTGAAATTAATGCTCCACCTGACCCGGCCCAAATTCTTCATTCCCATTCATGGGGAATACCGCCATCTGGTCAAACATGCCCAATTGGCCGGCAAGATCGGCATCCCCAAAGAAAATCTGATCCTGGCTGAAGACGGCCAGGTCATACGCTTTGATCAAGAAGGAGGCCGGATTTTTGATCAGGTGGAAGTGGGCCGCGTCTTTGTGGACGGCAAAGGCGTTGGGGATGTGGGCAATCTAATCTTGAGGGACAGGCGCCACCTTTCTAATGAAGGACTGGTGGTGGTTCAGGTGGTGCTGAACAACCAGACCGGAGAACTTCTATCCGGGCCGGACATCATTTCCCGAGGATTTATTTCCGAAGAGGAGCACCCAGAATTGATCCGGGAGGCCAAGGAACTGGTCCTGGAGATCTTATACCTCAGGCAAAAGGAGGATAACAAAAATTGGTCCGACATCCAGGAAGAGATCCGCAAGACCCTGAGGCGATTCTTTGATCATTCTCTCGAACGCAGACCGGTGGTGCTGCCTTTGATCATACCGATGTAAAAGAAATGGAGTGCTGGGATATTGGAGTGATGGAGTGTTGGGGTGTTGGAAAAGGGAAGTTTTTCCCATCACAAAATACAGCTCAATGGGTTTTTCCAATACTCTCATGGCCTGTTTCTCCATCACTCCAATACTCCGGTTTTATTTTATTAAAATGACAGAGGACTCATCCTATGGCTAAAGAAGAAACCTCCCCAAAACCCATTTATTATGAAATCCTTGGGCTGTGTTTGGGAGCGGTGGGAATTTTAATTCTCCTGGCCCTTATTTCCCATCACCCGACAGATCCCTCTTTCAGTTCTCATCAGGTTGGCGATCTGCCCATAACAAACTGGGTGGGAAAGATCGGTTCTTATCTCTCGGCCTTCCTGTTTGAGTTCTTGGGCCTGGCCTCCTTCTGGCTCAGTTTCATCTTTTTTCAACTGGCCTTTTATTCCTTCCGCAAAGAACCTATTTCCTCGCCTTATTGGCAGGCAACCGGCTATCTTTTAGTGATTTTTTCTTTTGCCGCCTTGCTCTCCAGAGGAGAGCAGAATTTTCAATACTTCGGCTGGAACTTTCCCTGGGGAGGAATTTTGGGTTATCTGATCTTCCACCACATCTCCTTGTTGTTAAATCCGCCAGGAACCCATATCTTTTTAATCGTTGTCTTGCTGACCGGCTTCATTCTGATCACCCGGGTTTCTTTGGCCCGATTGGGAGAAAGGGTTCAGGCCCGGCTTTTGGATCAGTTGAGCCGATGGCGGGATGCTTATCAAAAAAACAGGGAGCGAAAACGGAAAGCCAAATCCTTGCGGGTTGAAAAAGAAATTCAGAAGGAAAAAGAAGCCCACCCGCCGACCATAGTCCAAAGCCCGGTGTTTAAACCGGTTGCGCCCCTGCCGCGTCCCCAACCTCAACAGGAGCAATTTGTTTTCATGAAGGAGAAAGGGGAGTTTGAGCTGCCCCCCCTGACTTTATTGGATACCTATGAAAAGAATGATCAGGAGGTTCAACAGCAAAGTCTGCTCATGAATTCCAGACTCCTGGAAAAAAAGCTGAAGGATTTCGGGGTGGAGGGTCAGGTGACCGAGGTCTCGCCGGGACCGGTCATTACGATGTACGAGTTTGAACCGGCCCCAGGGGTCAAGATCAGCCGGGTCACTGGTCTGGCCGATGACCTGTCCATGGCCATGCGGGCCGTCAGCATCCGAATCGTCGCCCCTCTGCCGGGCAAGCCGGTCATCGGCATAGAAATCCCCAACAGTCAGCGGGAGACGGTGGGGCTGAAAGACATCCTTTCCTCTCAGGAATTTTCCGAGTCCCAAATCCAAGTTGACCTTAGCCTTGGGCAAAGATATTTTGGGTTTTCCCGTAGTCACCAATCTGGCCAAGATGCCTCACCTGTTGATTGCCGGGGCCACCGGCACCGGCAAGAGCGTGTGTCTGAACGCCTTAATCAGCAGTATTCTTTTTAAGGCCAGGCCGGAGGAGGTTCGCTTTTTTTTCATCGACCCCAAGCGAATTGAGCTTTTGCCCTATGAGGGGATCCCTCATTTGTTGCACGAAGTGGTTACCGATGCCAAAATGGCCACTCGGGTCCTGCGCTGGGCCATCCGGGAGATGGAGGACCGTTACCAGAAAATGGCCGACAAAGGGGCCCGGAATATCGACACTTACAATCAAAGACTGCTTAAGGAAAAAAAGGGGACTTCTGAAAAATACCCCGAGGAATGGCTGCCTTATGTAGTCATCGTCATTGACGAACTGGCCGATCTGATGCTGATTTCCTCCCGGGACGTAGAGGAATCCCTGACCCGGCTGGCCCAGATGGCCCGAGCTGCTGGTATTCATCTGCTTATAGCCACCCAGCGACCTTCCGTCGATATCCTGACCGGTATCATCAAAGCCAATTTCCCGGCCCGCATTTCTTTCCAGGTCTCATCCAAAACCGACTCCCGAACCATCCTTGATGCCAATGGGGCCGAGGCCCTTTTGGGTGCCGGAGATATGCTTTTTCTGCCTCCCGGGGTATCCAAACTCCAGCGCATACATGGGGCCTTTGTTTCCGAAGCGGAAATCAAACGTTTGACCGAATTTCTAAAAAATCAGAAACAGGCGGTCTATGATGACACCCTTTTAACCATGGAAGAACCGGAACCCTCGGAAACGGATGATGACATCGATGAAAAATACGAGGCAGCGCTGCAAATCGTCAAAGAGACCCGCCAGGTTTCCATCTCTATGATCCAAAGAAAACTGCGCATCGGCTATAACCGGGCAGCCCGTTTGGTGGAGATCATGGAACGGGAAGGAATCGTCAGTTCAGGCGAGGGCGGCCGTCCCCGGGAAGTGCTGATCAAGAATTTTTAAACGAAAATAAAAATCAAGAATCCAGAATCCAGGAGTCAGAATTCAGAATAAAACTCTTAATCGATCTATGCTAAGTTTATTTCATGTTTCGTGGTGCCCCACTCCATAGGGGCGTGAGGCTTTAAAAGAAAAACTTATCTTTTAAAGGAATATTTGATGAAACGGGTTGAACAATTATTACCGGCCTTGATAGGCATCTTCTTGTGTGGTCTGACGAATCAGGTTCAGGCTCAGCCGGGAGAGGATTTGAACTTTATCCTGTCTCAATTAAAAGACCGTTTTGCCGCTACCAAGACCTTTCAGGCCGATTATATCCGGGAAATTGTGCCTAAAATTGCTTCCAAGCTGCCTTCCTCATCCCTACAGGCCGAGGGACAGCTTTCGTTCCTTTCTCCGAACAAACTCCGCCTGGATCAGAAAAAACCCCGGCCCGAGCAATTGATCTGTAACGGCGACAAGGTCTGGTGGTATCAACCCGAGGAAAAGGCGGTTAATGTGTATCGGCTTAAAGATTATTATCTGCAGATCAAACCGATCATCGATTTCCTCTCCGGTTTGGGAGGCTTGGAAAAAAATTTCTCGGTTCGGTTGAATGCCACGATTTCGGAGGAAGCCCCTTTTCACCAGTTGCTGTTAAAACCCAAAAACCCTCAGCCGGATTTACAGCAAATCATGGTCCGTATATCCAAAACAACCTTCCTTCCCCTGGAATTTACGTTTGAAAACCTGATGGGAGACGGGACCAGGTTTCGTTTCAGCCGGGTGGAGACCAAAGTGCCCTTAGCCGGGAGTCGCTTTGAATTCATCCCCCCGGAGGGGACACGGGTGATTTCTCAGTCTCTTCCCTCTCTTCCCAGGAAATAGGGAAATAAAAAATCTTCAATTGGCGTTTGGGTCCGTCTCGGCGATACCCCAACAATCCTTTCAAAAAAGAGAGTTGGACCGTCTCTTTCTCTTTTTGATAATTGAAGAGGAAACCGACGTCGATCCTATTCAGGTCTTTTTGTTTCTGGTGATAATACAAACCCCAAAGAAATTTGGAAACCTCTTTGCCTTTCCCGTCCTGGTAGTATTCAAAGACCCGGAAAAGCATCCCGTAATGCCGCTCAAGCCCTTCCCAATCGGCCGGCATTAGGGCCGGGAAATAAAAATGGACCATCCCTCTTCCGTCTTCGGCGTGGCGAAAGAAGGGCCAAAACTTGGAAACCCTTTCCCAGCGGTCCTCTTGTTTATAATAGACCTGATGGAATTTGATGACATAAAGAAATAGATTCAAAACCTCGTCTTTTTCGTCATTTTCTTCTTTTTCCTGATAAAACAGAGGCCAGAGGAAGTACATCCTCTCCCGGTCATCCACTTTACGGTAGGTTATTATGGGCCAGAGCTTAAAGGCCTCAGCCTTTTCACCCCGGGCATATTGAAAGATCGGCCAGGGGAAATCTACCTGAAAGTAGTTAAAATGTTTTTCGAAGTAAAAATTAAAAAAAGGCCAGAGAAAAATCTTTTTATTTTCGTTGGGACTCCGCTCGGAAAGATAAAAAGGGAGAATATAAAAATAGGTCTTTGGATGATCGGTGTCGAGATATCTTTGCTGATAAAGACCGAGGGGCCAAAGAAAAAATATTTTTTGATAAGCCCCTTCCCCTTCTTGTTTCTCCTGCCCATAAAAAGGCCAAATCCGAAATCCGCTACGCATTCCTCCCGAAGTCAGGGAAAAAATCGGCCAGAGGATATTGTACGTTTGTGTTTCCCCTTCCCGGATCCGGGTGTAAAGGGGCCAAAGCACAAACTGGATTTCATCCCGATCAAACCGGTCTTTAAATAAACCTCCGAAAGGAAACACTCCGCCGTAAGATTCCCCGGCCTTATCTTTTCCCCAAAAAACCAGAAAAAGATCGGTATGCTCTTCCTTCCCTTCTTCCTCTTGGTCCGGCGCCGATTTAAAAGAAGAGAAAAAAGGAATGAGGCGCTTCAGTGTTCCTTCGGGTGTCTTTTTGTACCAGCCGATAGGGTATAAATATTCCAGTTCTTCAGTTTGTTCTTTTAGATTTTCTCTATAGGAAAAAAAAGGGCGTAACGTCCATTCCCGTTCTTCCGGGCCTTCCGCCTGGGAGTAAAAAGGCCCGCCCGCATCCAGACGGCGGCTCTGTTTTTCCGGATCGGTTTGGATGTGAAAAAAAGGGGCGACGTTTTCCGGCCCCAGGTCGGAAGAAAGATGGGCACAGCCGACGGGGAAGCATAGCAGAGAAAGTAGAAACAATACTATGGGAAAATATCCAGCGATGGAAGAAATCTGTTGTTTTTTCAGTTCGGAGTTCAGAGTTCGGAGCTTGGAATTCGATTTTCGTGGTTTTCCGCTGACCCAGCCCCGTTGAACGAACTTGAGTCCGATCTTAATCATCTTGTTCACTTGAATCCTTGAACCCTCGAATCCTCGACCCCTTTCTTATTTAATGATCACCCCAATAATCGTTCCCAGAATACTCACCGGGACCTCCTCGGAAAGTCCTTCCATGGCCTTGTTCACGCTTCGCAGGGTGTATTTGATCTCTTTGTGCAAGGAGTCGTCATTGATTAATTTCCCAATGGTCCCTTCCCCCTGATTGATCTTGTTGGCCGTTTGATTCAAACTGGCAACGGTTTCCTTGGCCTCTTTGTACAGAGAGTCGTCATTGACCAATTTCCCAAGGGACCCTTCCCCGGATTCGATTTTCCCAGCCACTTTTTGCAGACTGGTCAGGGTCTTTTTGGTTTCATCATAAAAATCCTGATCTTTAATCAGCTTTCCAAGACTCCCCTTGCCTTCATTAATCTGGGCCATGGTATCCTTCAGTCCGGTCATGGTGGTTTTCATATCTTTGTAAAGGGTGTCGTCCCGTATTAGTTTTCCCATGGTTCCTTCCCCACGGGAAAGTCCCGCCGTCATGCTCCGAATATCATCCGTTGCTTTATGGAAATTATCAAACGTACCTTTGAGATCAGTTTTACCGGCTTCCGTACCGATGACATCGCTTAAGGTTTTTGTCACCGAACGAATATTATCCACCACCGGCATGGCTCTAGACAGAATTTCGCCCAGCTCTATAGGGGAAAAGGATTCCTGAATCACTCCTCCAGCCAGGAGACGTGGGGTCTTATCGTTTCCCGGTTTAATCTCGACATAGGTATCTCCCAGAACCCCCATTGTTTTAAGACTCGCCTGGGCACCGGAATAGATCGGGATCTCTTTGCGAATCGTCATGGTTACCTTGGCTTGTCTGCCGGTCAGACGGATATCTTTCACCCGGCCCACCTCGATCCCGGCGATCTGGACCGCACCGCCTTCGACCAAACCTGAAACCGAGTCAAAGAAGGCGGCTATTTCGTAACCTTTCTGTGTTTTTAACTTAAATTTTTCAACCTTCAGGGTCATGTAACCGAGAACAATCAACCCGAGAAAGACAAAAATACCTACTTTAACTTCAGTGCTCACTCCTTTTTTTTCCATGAGACCTCCTCTGGGCCTTTAGATTAAATTCTCCGAGATTCGGCCCAATAAAAAATCCTGAATAATTTTATTGGTGGACTGGCGAAAGATCTCCGGGGTCCCTCCTTCGATGATCTTTCCTTCATAGAGCATAAAAATGTTATGGGCGATTCGGAAGACGCTCTGGATATCATGACTGATGACCACACAGGTCATTTGAAATCGCTTTTGGGTCTCAACAATTAACTGATCTATGGCGGCGGTCATGATCGGGTCCAGTCCCGTAGTCGGCTCATCAAACAGCAGGATATCCGGATCCAGGGCAATGGCCCGGGCCAGGGCCACCCTCTTACGCATGCCACCGCTCAATTCCGACGGCATCTTATCTTCAATATCCCGCAAACCCACCAGGGCCAATTTTTCAGAAACCAATTTTTCAATTTCAGAAGGGGTCAATTTTTTATGTTCCCGAATAGGAAAAGCCACATTTTCTCCCACGGACATGGAATCAAATAGGGCTCCCTCCTGAAAGAGCATCCCGAACCGCTTGCGGACCCGGTAAAGGTTCCTTTGGTTTAAGCGGTTGATTTCCTCATCGTCGATCCAGACTTCACCGCTATCCGGCCGCATCAGTCCCATAATATGTTTAAGCAAAACACTCTTCCCTCCGCCACTACGGCCGATAATCACGGTCGTCTGTCCGGAGGGAATGATCAGGTTCAGATCCCGCAAGACCTGCTGACTTCTGAAAGATTTATTGATATTGACTAAACGGATCATAAAAGATAGTCGCCAGGAGTCAGAAGCCAGGAGCAGGATTAAAGACAGAACCATTCCCTTTCTGTATTCCGGGTCCTGAATTCTGGATTCCATTCCATAGGGTTTATGGTTTTCAAAAAAATAAAGAAGTTAACACGTAAGTCCCGATCAAAATACAGACCGAAGAGATGACTACGGCTTCGGTGGTGGCCTGGCCGACTCCTTCGGCACCACCGGAAGTGTTGTATCCCTTATAACAACTAATCAGGGTGAGTATCAGTCCAAAGAAGACCGATTTGACTATCCCCTGCACTAGGTCGGCCATCTCCATCATATTGATCGTCTTTGTCAGATACACACCCGAATTGATTTTTAACAGGACAACTCCGACAAAATAGCCGCCTATAATACCTACAAAGATATTGATGGCCGTAAGCAGGGGCAGCATCAGGACCCCGGCCCAAATCCTGGGGACAAAAAGATACTGGACCGGATTGATGGCCATCATTTGCAGGGCGTCGATCTGCTCGGTAACCCGCATGCTCCCTAATTCCGCGGCAATGGCCGAACCGGCCCGGGCATTGACCATCAGGGCGGTCATCACCGGTCCCATCTCTCGGGCCATGGATAAGGCCACAATCCCTCCCATCAGGCTTTCACCGCCGAACATTCTGAAGCCGTGATAGCTCTGAAGGGCCAAGACCATTCCGGTAAAAGTCCCGGTCAGGACGACAATAAAGAGGGATTTGACCCCGATAAATTCCATCTGTTTGATTAAATTTCTCAGGCGAAAGGGTGGAATAAAAGTCCAGGCTAGGGTCCGGAAGAACATAAGTAAAATCCCTCCCAGCTCCGACAGGAAGGCCAAGGCCATACGACCGATAACGAAAAAGAAGCGAGTTATTACCATGTCCTTATTTTAAGTACTATAAGAATAGCAACACTTAACCTCTTAACCAGCCCACCAAAATAAGTCAAGAAAAAACAAAAGGTAAAAGAAAAGGATTCAAGGGGCCAAGTCCCGCCTCTGGCGGGATTGAAACCTCGAATCCTTGAATCTTCGAACTCTGTTTCTGTTTTTAACTCTCATACTCTATAAAGCACTACGCTACGAAATATGAAAATAAACCTTTGAATCAAGCGATTAAAAGTTTTTATTCTGAATTCTGGCTCCTGGATTCTGGATTCTTGAATTTTTTTTCGTTAAAAGATTGGTGATCCCTTGGCCTATTTGGTATAATATGAATCAAAAATGAAGATACAAGTAGGACAAGACCATTTGAAACCCTCAAGGGGAAAAGAATGAACGGAGCCATTGTGGTTGATATTCAGGGAGATTTTACACACCTGATGACCGGTGCTCTGGCCGTACCGGCAACCGGATTGGACTATCTGCACAAAATCAACAAGGCGATTGATCAAATCAAAGGCCGGGGAATTCCTCTCTGGGCCTCTCAGGACTGGCACCCTGCCAACCATATCTCCTTTTATACCAATCATCCCGGGAAAAAGGTTTTTGACAAAATTGTTTTACAAGGGAAAGAACAAGTTCTCTGGCCCCCCCATTGTGTTCAGGGAACCTCCAATGCGGAATTGTTGTTGCATCCACATTTATTTGAAGCTGTTGTCCGAAAAGGCCAAGACTACCGATTCGACAGTTACTCCTGTTTTCAGGACGACGGAGGACAGGAAACGGAATTAAATAGAATTTTGAAGCAATGGGAAATCGACCATTTAATTATTTTCGGAATTGCCACGGATTACTGTGTCCTCTGGACCGCCCTGGATGGATTGGCCAGAGGCTATAAGATAAGTGTGGTTCAAAATCTGTGCCGGGGGGTCGACCCGGCAACCTCGGCCCAGGCCCTGGCAGAAATCAAAGAAAAAGGTGCGATCATTTTTGAAGATGTGGATACCTTTTTAACAAGCTCCTGGTCTTAGGTTGTTGGGGAAATATTTCAATCCCGAATAGGGTTGACAGGTCCATCCTTTCGGTTTATACCTTCTGTAACGCGCCCATAGCTCAGTGGATAGAGCGCCGGACTACGAATCCGTAGGTCGGGTGTTCGAATCACCCTGGGCGCGCCAATTAAAATGGGCAACAGACATTTATTCAAGGGAATAAGTGCCTGTTGTTTTTTTCCTGAAATCTAGAGAAAATACATAAACTAGAAGAATTAGAAACGGGGATGTTTCACCCTTAGTTTTTCAAGGGTGCCGATTTTCGCCGAGGGGAATGTGTGTATTGCGCAAGCAGCGTTTCTTTGTCATAATATCAATGATCAGCATTCTTTCTCTCTTTCCTCGATCACATGATTGCGCAAGACCCCGATCTCTTCAATCTCCACCTCAACCGTATCCCCGACCTTCATCGGGCCAACCCCTTCCGGGGTTCCGGTGGCGATGATATCTCCCGGCAGTAAAGTCATATGATGGGAGATATAGCTGACCAAATCCTCCACCTTAAACAAAAGATCGGCGGTGGAGGCGGACTGTTTCACCTGGCCGTTTAGCCGGGTTTCAATTTTTAGGGCATTCGAATTTTTGATGTCCAAAGCAATGACCGGGCCGATAGGGCAAAAGGTGTCAAAAGACTTTCCTCGGGTCCATTGCCCGTCCGATCGCTGCCAATCCCGGGCGGTGACGTCATTAAGACAAGTATACCCCAGGATAAAATCCGGGGCTTCTTCCGGCTGTATCTTCCAAGTCCGATTTTTTATAATGACCGCCAGTTCCCCTTCATAATGAAGTTCATTGCTTTTTGCAGGATAGATGATCCCTTCCTCCGGACCGATAATAGAAGTGGGGGGTTTTAAGAAAAAAAGAGGGGCCGAAGGGGCGTTCCGATCCAGCTTCACTTCAGTCACGTGCTTGGCATAATTCAATCCTATGGCCACGACTTTACTGGGCATCACGGGAGGCAAGACTTTCACCTCCCTGATAGGAATTAATTCTTCCGATATGGCATAGGACCCGGAGGGCCAGCCTTCAATCTTCCGGAGGCTGTCTTGAGTGACAACACCGTACTCCGCTTCTTCTTGGTAAATAAAACGCATTATTTTCATAAAGCCTTCTTAAAAAAGCCTATTCTTTCTATTTAGAGGAAAGAGATCCCTACAAGCCGATGTGCTTTTTATTAAACCTTCGGCTGAAAAATAAAAAAAATCCCACTAAGATCATCAAGCAACTGAGTAACTGACCCATGGTTAAAAATCCCCAAAGAAAACCTACCTGGACATCCGGTTCACGGAAAAATTCGACCAAAATTCGAAACGCACCGTACAGGATTAAAAACCGCACAACTATGGCCCCGGAGAAAGTTTTTTTATTTCTCCAAAGCCAGAGCAGGCCAAAAAGCAACCCCCCTTCCAGGATGGCCTCATAAAGCTGTGACGGGTGGCGGGGGAAGGGGCCACCATAAGGAAAGACCATACCCCAGGGAAAAGAGGTGATGCGCCCGTAAAGTTCTCCATTGATAAAATTGGCCAGCCTTCCCAACCCTAAGCCGATCGGAGCCGTAACAATAATCAGATCTCCCAAGTCCAAAAAAGCAATCTTGTTTTTCCGGCAATACCACCAACCGGCCAGGAATAGTCCTGCCAAACCCCCATGAAAGGACATCCCGCCGTGCCAGACGGCCACCAGTTCCAGGGGATGCTGAAGATACTCTCTGAAGTTGTAGAAGAGGACATATCCCAAGCGCGCCCCAAGGATCAAACTCAGGACCAGATAGAAGTAAAGGTCCGGCAGTTGTTCTTTGGCCAGCAGCGGGGATTTCTGGCGGGCCAGTTGATAACGGACCAAAAGATAGGAAAAAACCGCCCCCAGCAGGTACATCATGCCATACCAGCGGATCTGAAAGGGACCGAAAGCAATCAAGACCGGATCGATGTTGGGGTAAGACAGCATAGGACTTTTCCCTTAGTCTGTAAAAAAAGATGGTTGTTCAATTCAGGCTCTTCCATAGACCCCCTGGCTTTGGCAGCAGCTACCATAGCCTCATTGGATTGTCATTCCTCCGGTTACGATTCCTTTGGAAAAAGATAAAACTTGAACATCGAAATGTTTAGTTTATAATAATGCTTTAATAACAGATTTTGTATGAAAAGGGATAAAAAAATTCTGTGGAAGGTATCGGAAGGAGAATATGATGGAAACGGTTCAGGAAAAGTATAATGAGATGGTCGCCCGGCATATCATTACCGAACTGGAGAAAAAACGGATGGCCGGAAGTTTCGCCCCCACCATCAGTCAGGCCAAAGAAGAGGTCATCCAAATGATCCCTAAAGGTGCCATTGTTTATCGCTGCGGTTCGACTTCCCTGGTGGAGATCGGCCTTTGGGAGGCGGTCAAAGCCATCTCTGGAGTAAAAGTTATCGATCCTTACCAGCCGGAGTTGTCCCCGGAAGAAGGTCTGGATCAGCGCCGTCAGGGACTTTTCGCCGACATCATGATCTCCAGCACCAATGCCATCACTTTAGACGGGATATTGGTTAATCTGGACGGGATGGGAAACCGGGTGGCGGCCATGGCTTTCGGCCCTAAAAAAGTTATTCTCATGGTGGGAATGAATAAGGTGGCCCCGGATTTGGATGCGGCTTTAAAACGGGTCAAACATCACGCCGCCCCCCTGAATAATATCCGCTACGGCCTGTCCAATCCTTGTGTCAAAACCGGTCTGTGCTCCGACTGCCGGACTCCCACCCGTATTTGTAATATGTGGTCCATCATTGAAGGCCATATGGTCAAGGACCGAATCCATGTCAAATTGGTCGGCGAGCCGATGGGATATTGAGGGAACAGGCAAACGATGATCCGGCATTTTATCCACAAGCTTATCAAGACCATGCAAAAGGAACTCCGAGAACCGGATTGCCGGAGTGATGCATTTTGGAATCAACTGGCAGCGACCTTACAGGAATCAACACTCCCTGATTTTCTGAATCAGATTTCCAGCCAGGTAGATGAAATTATTGAAATCAACCCCGACTTGTCCGAACAGGAAATCCTGACTAGAGTGACCCGAATCATGGTGGAATTTTTAGAGGCCTTGTCGGCCTCAGTCAGAATTTACGATCCTAATACCGGCCAGATGCTTTCTTACGGGTCCCATCCCTTTCAGGAGGCTTCGCGGGCCACTTACATTCCCTTGGAAAATACGATTGCCGGAGAAGTGGTGAAGACCCAAAAGACTTATCTGGTTCCCAGCATCCTGCGTGAAGACCTTTATGGGAATAAAGAGGTCATAGCTCTTAGAGGGGCCCATTCCCTGATGGCCGTCCCTTTCGCCATACCGCGCTTCTTCCCTCATGAGAGAGAGACGGTCGGGGTGATCCAGATATACTATGCGGAAGAAGATCACCGCTTTCCTCCCTTGGACGTGCGGATGGCGGAACTCATGGCCCGGAGACTCAGTTTTGTCATCGCCCGAAAAAAAATTCTCTCTCTTTACAAGATCAACGAGAAGAAGGAGGCCATTGTCCAAAAAGTATTCCAGAAAACCGGTTCCCGGGAGGGAATCAAGATGAAGGACGTCTTCAATCGGGTGATCCCTGAGATTGCCGACATCATCAATGTCCAGAGCTGTGCCCTTTTTTCGGTTTCGAGGGACCTGGAGCAAGTGGTCCTTGAAGCTGGCTACTCCGATACCACCGGGTATCATGGTATTGGAAAACGATTTTCGGTGAAAAGTGAGCCGGCTTTTGAACTCGTTTTGAGACCGGAGAGCAGCACCCAGGAATCCCCTTATGAAGTGGTGACCCCCTCTTATATCCTGATCATCGATCCTCAGAGAAGCGACAAAATCTCCAACAACCTGAAAAAATTTGCGGCCGACCACCATATTAATTCCATTCTTTATATCCCTCTCAAAGTGAGTGGAGAGATTACCCACTTCATGACCTTTGATGCCCTGGACTCAAGAAAAGGATACAGCGAGTGGGAGATCGAGATATTTCTTTTTTTGGGCCGGGAGCTTATGCAGGCCCAAAGAATGGAACAGTTGGATGACACCCTCCATGATTTCAAGAACCCGGCCATAGCCATTGCCGGTTTCGCCCGGAGGTTGAAAACGATGCTGGCCAAGGAAGCCCCGCTGAAGGAAAACCCAGCCATTAAAAAATATTTAGATATTTTGGTGGACGAGACCAATCGAATGCAGGAGATGGCTTTAAGTATTCATCAGGCCGATAAAGAACAGATCGTCAACCTGACGGAGATCCTAAAAAAACGATTTGAGATTAACAAAGAAGCCATCAAAGAGATGGTTAAAACCAATGTGATGCTTCAGGAAGGGCCTTTTCATGATGTACTGCCTGTGCGCTGTTATTCCATCCACCTGGAACGCATTTTGGACAACCTGCTCAATAATGCCACCAAGGCTATTCCCCAGAAAGGGGGTAAACTTTCCATGCGCACTTACGCCGATGGTCATTGGGCCTGCGCCGAGATTGCCAATACCGGCCAAATCTCAGATGAAGACCGGCTGAAACTCCTGGAGGGGGAAGGTCGGGGCCGGGGGATCTATATTACCCATCGCATCATCCGGTTACTCAAAGGCCGAATCGAGGTTAAAGTGGGAAAAAGTTCGACAACCATGGTCGTGCGCTTTCCTCTGGTTGCGGACTGAGCGGATGGTAGAATGATAAAAATAGTTCAGATATCCATGGCTGTTTGTTTCTTTTTAATGGTCATGGTTATGAATACCTTGGCCTTTCCTATCAGACCCGTAGGTCCGGTTGATGTGACCGGAAAAGTGAGTGAGATAACCTGGGTTCCAGAACAAAAGATCAAAGGACATCCAGAGATGTCAGGTTCGGCGGGACATGACCGACTAAGACCGGCACATTTTCTTGTTCATTTAACAGACTATGATGGAGTGACCATTGAAACAGCGGTTACAATGACCAGATACATCGACCAGGCGGCCTTAAAAAGCAAGGGCCCAAAAGACAGACCTTCCTTTATTTTGTTGAAAATTAACCACAACGATCAAAACTATCTAAAGCAGGGTTTGAAAATAAGAGTGGTCGGCTATACGGTCAGGGGAGACGAAGGGGGGACCTGGACATCCTATAAGGCGATTGAGATTTTGGATCATTGATCTCTAATCACAACTGTTCCCTTAATTTGTATTAGGGCCTTTTGTCTTGGCCTTTTACTTTATTGAGATATGGATCTTTTAAGAGTGCAGATGGAGGATGGTGGACCACCTTAGTGCACTTTTTTATTATAGTTCTCCCAGAACGGATCTCGAAGGCCTTTTTTGAAAAGTTTACCGGAACCGGTTCGAGGTAATTGGTCGAGAAAGGTGACCGACTTGGGGGCCTTAAAGGGAGCCAGATTGTTTTTGCAAAACTGAATGATTTGTTCCTCTGAGGCTTGTTGACCGTCTTTTAAAACCACTGCGGCATGAACGGCTTCGCCCCATTTTTCATCCGGGATCCCAAAGACAGCCGCTTCAAGGATTGGAGGGAATTGGTATAAAACATTTTCAACCTCAGTGGAATAGACATTCTCTCCGCCGGTCAAAATCATGTCCTTCTTCCGGTCCACAATATTGATATATCCTTCTTCATCAATGACCGCCAGATCTCCAGTACTGAGCCAGCCGTTTTTAATGGCCTTTTGGGTCTCTTCCGGCAGCTTCCAGTACCCTTGGGTAATCGTGTCTCCCCGAACAATGATTTCACCGACCTCTTGATTGTCCGGTCGCACTTCTTCTCCGTTTTCCCGAACGACCTTAAGGGAAATCCCAATAAATGCACGGCCGGTCTTGGCCTTGAATTGAAACTGTTCTTCCGGAGGTAACTTTTTCAAATGTTCTTTTAAGATGGAAAGGGTCAGATAGGGACTGGTTTCCGTCATCCCATAAGTTTGAATGTAGTCACAACCAAAACCCTGCATGATCTTTCTGACCACTTCCGGGGCGATCGGAGCCCCACCGCTTAACAAGACCCGAAGATGAGGGAAGGCATAGTTCGGGAAATCCGGGTGATGGATAAGCAGGTTCAGCATGGTGGGGATCATATTGGAAAGGGTAACCTTCTCCCGGACCATAGTCTCCAGAACCGTTTTGGGTTCAAATTCCTTGACCAGGACATGGGTGCCGCCTACCCAGGTGATAGCCCAGGTGGCCCAGGCATCGGCCAAATGGAAGAGGGGAGCCACATGGATCCAGACATCGGAATCATTCAATTGAAGTTCGGCCATGGTGCCCAGGGCATGGAGGAAGTTATTCTTATGACTGAGCATGACCCCTTTGGGGCGTCCGGTTGTACCGCTGGTGTAGTAAATCTGGGCCGAGGCCTCTTCTCCAGGCCCCCAATCAAGGATCGGGTCCGGTGAGGAGGACCCCAGGGCGGCCTCATAATCAAAACCCTGAGCCTGAGTCCGGTCTTTGCGGTTTACTAAAAGGATATTTTGGGAAGAGATATTTAAATTCTTAATCAGCTCAATTTTAGGGAAGAAATCAGAATGGATAATGAGAAGCTGGGATTCTGAGTCATTAAGGATAAATTCGATTTCCTTGGAGGAAAGGCGATAATTGAGAGGGACCAAAACTGCACCAATAAGGGCAGTGGCAAAGTAGGCTTCCAGAAAGACATGGCAGTTGTATTGCAGGATGGACGCCTGGCAGCCTGGACCTAATCCCCGGTCTCTCAGAAAATGGGCCAGTCTGAAGACCCTTTCAGCAAACCGTTCATAGGTAAACACTCCCTGATGGCAGCGAACCGCTTCCTTTTGAGGATAGGCCCGAACAGCCTTAAATAAAAGTTCGGCTAAGTGAATGGGTAGTCCTCCCCTCGACGTTCAAAACATATTCCCTTGCCTTTATTTACTGGATAAAATAAAAAAATTCAATAATTAAAAAAGAGGCTTAAAATTCCTTGACATTCGAATTGAAAACAAATACATTCGCCCAATTTGAACCTGCACATCGACCCTACGACCTAAATTTTTTATGGATAGGAATCAATGGCTCAAGGAGAATCCATAATGACTCCAAATGAAACTCTCGAAGAAGGCATGGATGTTTTATTGCAAGTCAAGGATGAAATTTTAGAAGTCTTGAACCAGCTTCGAGGGACCTCCGAGCAGCTTCAAAAGGGATTAGAAGTTCCCGGTCAAAAGGTCAATTCCCTGTTGGCTCGAGGGGAAACCTTAGCTCAAAGAATCAGTGCTCTGCCAGGGATGGGACAGGCCGGAGAAGACTTTTTGATTCATATCAATAAAATCGGCCAGGCCATAAAAGACCTTCAAAGTTTTGATGCCTTGAAAAAAGAGAATCTTATCACCGGTGTTAAATTTTGACCTGCCATTTCCATTAGTTTACAATGGGGTTGCTTTTGCCGTTATTTTTATGAAAGAGGGAACCCAAAGAAGGGGATAAAACCCTGGATTCCGGCTCCCGCAGGAAAAACACGGACAATTATCAAAAAGGAGAAATCCGTAAGTCCCTCTTCGGAATAAGGAGTATAGGGGGGGGCTTTATAGATTATTTTCGGGAGTTATTTTTATGTTGCTTTTTTTTTATTAATATGGTAATAAAATAAGATAAATAGGGAGTTTTCCCTTTTCAATCATTATAAACATTATAAACCACAACCACTGATTACTCCTAGTAAATGAGAAAGGATGGGGGAATGAATAGAGCTGTTTTACCCAAGGTGCTTTTGATATTGGTTGTTTTTTTTGTGGCTATTCCTTCTAATGCCTTGGCATTAACTCCTCCCGATCCCATAGGTCCCAAGTCGCCTCCGGTTCCGGAACTGATTCCGGATCTAGATTCAAAAATTTCTAATCCGCCATCGTCTCGACCTAATCCATTAGAACTTAGACCGCCTCTTCTGCAGGAAGACGACAACCGGGAGGGCGTTTCCAATGACCTTCCTCCTATCATTAAACCCTCTCATGAAGAAATAAAAGAAAAAGTTGTTTTGGAGTTAAAAGAACTTGAAACGGCTGGGGATAAAAAAATAAAGGCATCCTTTGATTTTCCCATCGTGATTAACGACCAGGTGGAGTATTTTATCAACTATTTCCAAACAAAACTTCGGAACCGGTTCTCTCTGTGGATAGGCCGTTCAACACGTTATATGTCGATGATGAAAAAAATCTTACGGGAGCACAATCTGCCGGAAGATTTGATCTATTTGGCCATGATTGAAAGTGGTTTCAGCACCAAGGCCTATTCCCGCGCCCATGCCGTCGGACCTTGGCAGTTTATCGAAAAAACCGGTTCCCGCTACGGACTCCAGGTTAATTCTTGGGTGGATGAACGAAAAGATCCGATAAAATCAACCCGGGCTGCAGCCCAACATTTATCCGATCTCTATAATCATTTTGGTTCCTGGTATTTGGCCGCAGCCGGATACAATGCCGGTGAGAGTAAAATTTCCAGGGCCTTAGCCTTGTATAATGCGCAGAATTTTTGGGAAATTTCCGCCGATCATTGCAGTTATATCAAAGAAGAAACAAAACATTATGTTCCCAAAATGATTGCAGCAGCCCTGATTGCCAAAGAACCTGAAAAGTACGGATTTTCCAAGATTCAATACCAACCCCCTCTTACCTTCGACGAAGCCACTGTTCCTGGAAATGTGGAATTAAAGGATGTGGCCGCAGCCTGTGGGGTGGACGTGGAAACCATTGTCGATCTGAATCCGGAATTAAAAAGGTGGATAACACCTCCAGGAGCCACCAGCTATAACCTACGAATTCCCGAGGGAAGCAAAGAAAAGCTGATGGAAAATTTTGCTCAACTCATAAAACCAAAGCCGCGGGTTACCTATGCGGAACACCGGGTCAAGAAAGGGGAGAGGCTGGCTTCCATTGCCAAAAGATATGGAGTCAAAGCCAGCGTTATTGCCAAGGCCAACAGGATAAAAACCGGCAAACGCCTTAATCCGGGTCTGGTGTTGTTAATACCTAAAAAAACAGGACGCCAGGGTTCTTACTCGGAAATAGTACCGCTCGATCTTGAAAATCAGTTCGAAAAAAATTCATCCATCCGGGCTTCTCGAAGCCGTCAGGGGAAAAAGCTTTTCTTGGTTGCCCATAAGGGAAATGGGAAAAATGGACATGCCTTTCGCATTCGTTATAAAATACAAAAAGGGGATTCTCTAACCTCCATAGCCGAAAAATTTGCTGTGGCCGTCCCCATGATTAAAAAATGGAACAGCACTAAGCGGGGCATTAAAATTCAACAGGGGAATTCCTTAATTTTGTTTGTGGGCAAGGAGACATCTTCTCCTGAGGGCAGGCAGGAAAACGGAAAGCCAGCAAAATTAAGCCACAAGAAAACAAAAGCGGAAGCAGGTACCCGGATTAAAAGGGTTCTTTATACGGTTAAAAAGGGGGACAGTCTGTCTGAAATCGCCCAGAAATTTAATACCACTCCGCATCAAATCCGTTCTTGGAATCGTCTTTCAGCCAAGGGAAACATCAAACCTGGCGACAAACTCAACTTAAAATTGAAAAAATCTTCCGTCGAGAATATTTAACTGTTTGGGAAGGGGTCAAGGATTCGAGGAGTCAGGGATTCAAGTGAAATGCTCCCAGCACAATCCCTTGAATCCCTGCATCCTGGAACCCTCGAACCCTTTTTCTGGTGTTTAATTACATGATCTTTTTGAATTCTTCTTCCAAGACCGGTACGACTTCAAAAAGATCCGCGACGATGCCGTAATCGGCCTTCTGAAATATGGGGGCATCCGGATCTTTGTTGACGGCCACAATAACCTTGGAAGAGCCCATGCCGGCCAGATGCTGTATGGCCCCTGAAATCCCGCAGGCGATATAAAGATTCGGGTTGACCACTTTGCCTGTTTGGCCGACCTGGTCGCTTTGGGGTCTCCAACCCGCATCCACAGCCGAGCGGGAGGCGCCGACCGTAGCGCCGATAACACTGGCCAGTTTTTCCAAAATGACGAAGTTCTCTGTATCTTTCATTCCCCGGCCCCCGGAAACGATACAAGTAGCTTCGGTGAGATCCACTTTGCCGCCTTGATCGGCAAGCTCTTCCACCAGGGTTGTTCGCAGGTCCTCGGGTTTGATGGAAACCGAAACTGCCACCGTTTCAGCAGTTCGAGCGGCATCAGGCTCCTGGATCGAAAAAACATTCGGCCGGCAGGTGGCCATCTGAGGCCGGGCTGATTCACAAACCACCTCGGCGATGACTTTGCCGGCATACATGGGGCGTTTGGCAATCAATAATCCCCCTTCCAAACGCAAGGCCGTACAATCCATAGCCAATCCCGTCTCCAAACGGGCCGCCAAACGGGCCGCCAATTCCTTTCCCTGTTGACTAGCTCCTCCCAATACGATATCCGGTTCCTTGGCTTTAATGAGTTCACTTAAGACCGCTGTGTAAGCTTCCGGCGTATAAGCCGCCAATTCGGGGGCATCGGCCACATAAATGGTTTCTGCCCCATAAGCGGCCAGCTTTTTTGCTTCCTCGGCGATCTGATTTCCTAAAACGGCGACCGCCAAAGGCTGCCCTGACTGATCGGCCAGACGCCGTCCTTCACTAACCAGTTCTAGCGATATCTTACGGAGGGATCCCCCTCTTTGTTCCGCAATAACTAATATTCCTTTTGCCATAGCCTTTTCTCCTTCACTAAATAATTTTGGCTTCTTCGCGTAAAAGTTTAACCACAATTGTTGCTTTTTCCTGGGGGGTTTCTCCCTCAATAATTTTTCCTCCTTTGCGTTCAGGAGGTGGGGTTAAGGTTCGGATTTTCAGTTTGGAACCTTTTTCGCCTACCTGATCAGGAGAAAGGCCTATATCACCAAGTTTCTTGGCCGCCAAAGGCTTTTTTTTGGCCTTCATGATCCCTGGTAAGGATGCATAGCGAGGTTCATTCAAGCCTTTTTGAGCGGTAATCAGAGCCGGCAAAGCGGTTTCAAAGACCCAGGTGGCTCCTTCTACCGGGCGAGTAACCTTTACCTTGGACTTATCATCTGAAATTTCCACTTTGGTGATAACAGACAATAAGGGGATTTGTAACAATTCGGACAACGCAGCACCCACTTGGGCATTATCGTCATCCACGGCCCGTAGGCCGCAAAAAATAAGGTCAAAAGGGACTTGTTTAATCGCCCCTGCCAAAACACGGGCTGTGGCCAGGGCATCTCCTCCATCGGCTGCAGGGTCATCGACATGGATGGCGTCGTCCGCTCCCATGGCCAGGGCCGTACGCAAGGATTCGACCATCCTTTGGGGACCGACACCGATTACGGTGACTTTGCCTCCTGCTTTTTCCTTGATGCGCAAGGCTTCTTCCACTCCGAATTCATCATACGGATTCATGACCCACTTGATGTCCCCGGTTTGAATCCCCTTTCCTGCGGAATCGATTTTAATCTGGGCCTCGGTATCCGGCACTTGTTTAAGACAGACCAAAATATTCACGTTTCCTCCTTTTCTGCCCATCCAATCAGCTTGGAAGGGTCGGTAGATAATTTACTATTTTCCCTCGATTTTTACAGACGGGCAACAGTTTTTTGATTGATTTTATCTAACATCATATAGTCAAGGTTTTTTTCCGTGTCAAGTTTTTATTTTAATGGAATTTGATTTTGAATCACGGTTGATAAAAAAACGTTCCTCATCAGAATCTAAGTAGAGAATCAGAAACCATTGGACGTGAAAGTCCAATGGTTTCTAATCGGTTTAAATGCATATATAAAGCTCTGAATTAAAATGCTTGACAGGATTTATTTATTTATATTAATAATATACACTTTTACTTTAGGTCCAATTTTTACCAAAAGATACATACTGCCTTTACTGTGGAGATATTTGAGAGTCTAAGTAAAAGGAGTGCAAGGAATTTTTCAATAAAGAAAATGAAAATTAGGGCTTAATCGAATCGAAGGAGAATTTACTTATTATATAGTGAAAGAAGGAGGAATTTATGAAAAAAAAATATTTCGTTTTCTTGGCAATTTTATTGTTACCCTTTGCATTCATTGGTTCGTTATCTGCGGCCGAACCCATTAAGATTGGATTTGTGGCCTCTATTACCGGAGGGGCTTCTTTCTTAGGTGAACCTGAGAAAAATACTGCTCTCATGGTCCAGGATTGGATCAATAAGCAAGGGGGGATTAATGGGCGGCCCATTGAAATTATCATTGAAGATTCCAAAAGCGGAGAGAGTGAGGCCGTTCTAGCTACGAAAAAGCTGATCGACAAAGATCAAGTCGTGGCCATCATCGGTTCTTCTACCACGGGGGAGTCTATGGCCATGGCCCCCATCTGTGAAAAAGGGGAAATTCCCATGATTTCCATGGCGGCCGCCCTTCAAATCGTCACCCCGGATGAAGAATACAAACGCATTATTGCCAGTCCCAGGGCGGCCTTTGAAACCCCCAGAGTTCAGCGGCCCTGGATCTTTAAAACCGCCCAAACCGATCATTCCGCCGTTGAGGCTATCTATGGTTATATGGAAAAAAAGAGGATATACAAGGTCGGCATCATCACCGTCAGTGCCGGTTTTGGGGCAACCGGCCGAAGCGAACTCAAAAGGATGGCCCCAAAATACGGGATCACCGTTGTGGCCGACGAGGTCTATGGGCCGAAGGATGCGGATATGACCGCCCAACTCACCCGGATCAAGGCCTCTGGTGCCCAGGCGGTTATTAATTGGTCGATCGGGCCGCCCCAGATTGTGGTCACTAAAAATTGGAAAGCCCTGGCCATGGGCATTCCTCTTTATCAAAGCCACGGATTTGGCAGCAAGGAGAATATCAAATTGGCCGGCGGAGCTGCTGAGGGTGTAATCTGCCCCCTGGGACGGCTGGTGGTCTGGGATAAACTGCCGAAAAATCATCTTCAATATGAGGTCCTTTCCAAATACGCCCAGGAATATGAAAAACGGTTTAAAGCCGAGGTCTCCTCTTTTGGCGGTTATGGCTATGATGCGATTTATATGCTGATCGAAGCCATTAAACATGTGGGTACCGATAAGGCCAAGGTTCGTAATTACCTCGAGAACAATATCAAAAAGTGGCCCGGGACAGCCGGAATTTTTACCATGAACCGTTTGGATCATACCGGATTAGATCAAACGGCCTTTGAAATGATTCAGGTTGTTAAAGGTGATTGGGCATTTGCCAAATAATAAAATGGTTCAAGGTAAGGAAGGTAAAGGCTCAAGTTGGTACCAAAATTCTTAACCTTGAACCTTAAACCTTAAACCGTGGACCTTATCTTATGGATCTCCAGAGTCAAATTATTCAATATCTGGTGACCGGGTTTAACCGTGGGCAGTATCTATGCCATGGTCGGATTGGGATTTACCATCATTTATAATGCCACCGGGCTCATCAATCTGGCCCAAGGTGAATTTGTCATGTTCGGTGGATTGATTATGGTCTTTTTGACCGCCACCCTGAGGCTTCCTTTAATTCTGGCTTTTTTAGTCACCTTGGCCCTGGTCACGGTGATTGGAATAATTTATGAACGGGTATTCATCAATCCCCTGAAGCAAGCTTCTTTAATCACTCTCCTCATTGTAACCGTGGCCGTCTCTATCTTTTTCCGCGGGATTGCCATGTTTATCTGGGGGAAAAATCCTTATAGCCTTCCGCCTTTTTCTTCAGGACAACCCATCGTGATTGCCGGGGCGGCGATTCAGCCTCAGATATTCTGGGTTTTGGGTCTCTCCCTGCTCTCCGTTATCCTGATGAATCTATTCTTTAATAGAACCATAACCGGTAAAGCCATGAGCGCCTGCGCCGGAAACCGCTTGGCAGCCAGCCTGGTGGGGATCAATGTCTCCCAAATGATCCTTCTTTCTTTTGCCCTCAGTGCCACCTTGGGAGCCATCGCCGGTGCGGCCATTACCCCGATTGCCTTGATGGAATATGACCGCGGGCCGCTGCTGGCCCTGAAAGGCTTTTGCGCGGCGGTACTCGGGGGGTTGGGTCTGGGAACGGGCGCGGTTGTGGCCGGCTTCATTATTGGGATCGTTGAGTCCTTCTCGGCCGGATTTATCTCTTCAGGTTTTAAGGATGCCATTGCTTTGGTCATTTTGATCCTGGTCCTTTTTCTCAAACCCAGCGGCATTTTCGGCAGCGAAGAGGTGGGGAAGGTCAAAGAATTTTAAGAGGTCGTCCATGGGTCGAAAAAATTATTTTAAACTTCTGGGCTTGAGCATTGCCGTGGCCGTCCTTCCCTTTTTTATCCGTGGCGATTATTTTCTAAGTGTCCTGGTATTTATGGGCATTAACAGCCTAGTCGTTATGGGCTTAAGCCTGCTCATGGGCTATGCCGGTCAGATCTCCCTCGGGCATGCCGCTTTCTATGGGATCGGGGCCTATTGTACGGGAGTATTGACGACCCATTTCGGATTTTCCATTTATTTATCTTTCTTGGGAGGTATTTTTTTATCAGTACTGGTGGCCATTATTATAGGTATCCCGGCCTTGCGTCTCAAAGGACATTATTTGGCGGTGGCCACGCTGGGAATCGGGGAAATTGTCTTTATTATATTCAATGAGTGGATGGAATTAACCGGGGGGCCTTCCGGCCTATCCAATATTCCCGGCCTTCATTTGGGGAATTTTCAGTTCAATACCAGTTTTCGATTTTATTACCTGATCTGGGGCATTAATCTTCTGGCCCTTCTTTTTTCTTTGAATGTCATTCATTCCCGGGTCGGACGGGCCCTTCGT
Source organism: uncultured delta proteobacterium (assembly GCA_963802945.1). Lineage (GTDB taxonomy): Bacteria > Desulfobacterota > RBG-13-43-22 > RBG-13-43-22 > RBG-13-43-22 > RBG-13-43-22. The sequence goes on along the minus strand of CAWDKY010000016.1, from coordinate 251,641 downwards.
TCCATGCACGGCAGCGAAACCGCAGCCAGCGCCATGGGGGTGAATCTTTCCTTGTTGAAAATTCAAATCTTTGTCCTCAGCGCAGTTTATGCCTCCATTGCCGGCAGTCTCTATGCCCATTTTGTATCTTTTATTTCTCCCAATAATTTCGACCTGATGGTTTCCATCATGTTCCTCATGATGGGCGTTATCGGCGGGATTCATAATATTTGGGGGGCCATTTTAGGGGCTTGCTTATTGACTTTCCTGCCGGAGTACTTGCGGGTCTTTAATCAATACGACATCCTGGTCTATGGGGCCATCTTACTCACCATCTTATTATTCATGCCCGAGGGAATCTTAGAAGGCACGCCCGTTTTGATCCGAAAACTTTTTAGGCCAAGAAAGACCTGATTTTGGCGGACTCTCTCTTAAAGATTGAAAACCTTAAAAAGGCCTTCGGAGGTCTGCTGGCTATCGTCGATTTATCCTTCGAGGTTGAATCCGGTCGGATCAAATCGATCATCGGCCCTAACGGTGCGGGGAAAACCACTTTCTTTAACTTAATTTCAGGAATTTATCCAGTCTCCGAAGGGCAGATTTTTTTTCAGGGGAAAGACATCACCAATCAGAAACCTCACCGTATCGCCGGAATGGGTATTTCCCGGACCTTCCAGACTATTGACCTCTTTGAAAATATGAATGTTCTGGAAAACGTCATGGTGGGTTGTCACAGCCGGTTCAGCAGCGGTTTGCTGGCCTCGGGCCTGCGTCTGCCCCGCATGAAAAGAGAAGAGTCCCAAATTTTCCGAAGCTCTATGAATCTACTTACGATGGCCGGGCTCTCTTCCAAGGCCCATCTTCCTGCCTCCAGCCTGCCCCTGGGAGAACAAAAAACTTTGGAGATCCTGAGGGCCTTGGCCTCTGACCCTCAGTTGCTGCTTTTGGATGAACCGGCGGCCGGCCTCAATGAATCGGAAACCAACGGCCTGTCGGAACTGCTTTACTCCATCCGGGATCGGGGTATCACCATTCTGTTGGTTGAGCACGATATGCGGTTGGTAATGAAGGTTTCGGATGAAATCATGGTGGTCAATTACGGGCAGAAGATTGCTGAAGGCCCTCCGGAGCTTATTCAAAACGATCCCCTGGTAATCGAAGCCTATTTGGGCGGGGAGATCGACTATGCTTAAGCTGGAGGGTGTCAATGCCTTTTACGGTACGATTCAGGCCTTAAAAAACATCTCCCTTAAGGTGGGAGAAGGCGATATTGTGACTATTATTGGGGCCAATGGCGCCGGAAAGTCCACTTTGCTTAAAACCATATCCGGTGTGATTCAAGCCAATAGCGGGGCTGTTTGGTATCAGGAAACCAACATCGTTCAATATGCTCCGGCCAAGATTGTTTCCATGGGGATTTCTCAGGTTCCGGAAGGCCGGCAGTTGTTTTCCCATCTGACCGTATTGGATAATCTGCATTTGGGGGCTTATTTGTATCACAATCGGAAATTTAAACATGAGATCGAAGAAAAACTGGATTGGATTTATGATCTATTCCCCATCCTAAGAAAACGCTCCAAACAATTGGCCGGAACTATGAGCGGGGGAGAACAACAGATGTTGGCCATAGCCAGGGCCCTGATGTCCCGTCCCAAACTCCTGCTTTTGGATGAACCCTCTATGGGACTGGCACCCTTGTTCGTCCATGAAATATTCAAGGTGATCCGCCGTCTCAACGATCAAGAGACCACCATTCTTCTTGTTGAACAAAATGCCCGGGCCGCTTTGCAGGTGGCCCAATACGGCTATGTACTGGAAACCGGAGCGATTGCCTTGGAAGGCCCGGCCCACGAGCTTCTGGCCGATGACCAGGTCCGCCGGGCTTATCTGGGTAAATGAATCGTGTCAATGAAACGATCGTCAAAAGACATTCATGCCTAAAAGATTTTAGCTGCTTGTTTTCAAATCCGGAATTTAATTTTTAATCACGAACCCAACTAATCTGACCAAAATCCAAAACCTTCTCCATTACTCTAAATACTGCTAGTGTCGTGTTGCAATAGTAGGGTTATAATAGTTCTAGTGTCGTCATTCCCGCGAAGAGACTGTGTCGCAATTATATTTTTGTCATTCCGTGCAATCGAAACGCGACACGGAATCCAGTATTTTCATTAAGTTCTGGATGCCGGCTTTCGCCGGCATGACGGCTTTGATGGCGCTGTCCGCTATTACGACACAGTCTCGAAAGCGGGAATCCAGGTTGAAAAGACTGGATTCCGGATCGGGCCTGCCCCGTACTTGATACGGGGTCCGGTATGGCGGAGAACAGTCAAACCCAAGGTATAGTTTAGGGTTTATTTCTGCGCTAAAAAAACTGACCGAAATCTGAATCCTTCGCTAAGACTTCAAATACTTTTATGCCTGACCCTTGACCCCAAGAATACTCAAGGCTATTTATTATTGTGGATGAGTAAGATTAAAATTCCGACTTGACATCGGTCTTAATTTGGTACTATAAATAGACCGGAGGTGATCTTATGAATATTTTCCAGGACATAAAACCAGTAACCTACCTTAAGGCAAGAGCATCCGATCTGTTAAAACAAATCAATGAAACCCATCGTCCGGTTATCATTACTCAAAACGGAGAGCCCAAAGCCATTCTGCAAGATCCTAAAAGTTATGAGGATATGCGGAATGCTATCGGAATATTAAAATTGATATCCCAGGGTGAACAGGAAATACGGGAAGGGAAAGTAAAATCTCAGCAGGAAGTTTTTAAAAATATGGATCATCTTCTGAAAGAAAAGATGAAATGAAGCCCAAATACGGAGTTGTCTGGTCCAATATTGCCGAGGATGATTTAAAAAGTATTATCGAATATATCGCGGATGACAGCCTATCGGAAGCCGTGAGGATATTCAACAACCTAAAACAAAAAGCCTCCAGCCTTTATAACTTTCCGGAAAGAGGCCGCATCGTTCCGGAGTTGCAGGATCATGGTATCCTACAGTATCGGGAATTGATTGTTCCACCCTGGAGAATCCTTTATAGAATATCTGAAAAGAATGTTTATGTGCTTTCTGTTTTGGATTCACGACCAAACATTGAAGATATACTGTTAAATAGACTCATCCGTTCAAAAATATAAAAACTCAAAGTTCTTGAAGGAAGTTAAACAGAAACTGGAAAACAGCAAGAAAGGTATGTTATACAAGCGTATAAGTATAATAAATTTATGTGGTTACGTTTAGATATTTTTTCTATTTTATTGAATATACTGAAACTTCATGTTATTATCCAGAAAACTGTTCAATAATTTGTTATAGCAGGAAAAAGAAGATGAATGAGGCATCGAAAAAAGCACCTGTATTCACTCCGGACAACGAACCGTATCTTGGGAGAGAGTCTGTCTTTCACTTCGACCAGGTTATTCTGTCTTGCTTGGAAGCAAATGCTGAGATTGCAGCCTATACGCATAAAAACGAGATGAATGACTTGCAGAAAGCGGCTTGCCAGCTTATCCCGCAGGGTATTAATTTGGCCTTGAGCATTCGGGAACTGGTCCGCCAAGGTTATCTATTTGCCGCAGCCGTTCTCATGCGCCCCCTCATCGAGCGAGCCGCCATCATTTCGTACCTGCATGAAAAACCTCAAGAAGTCTCTTTGTGGCAGAATGGTTGGCGGCATAAGGAACGTCCCAGTCTTGCCACAATGCTAACCACCATGAGTAAAGAGGTGGACACAAAACAAGCTCAGGACATCTGCAACACCTTCAATTCCTTGACCCATGGCGACCCTATGGGCTCAGCTTACAATCTGGTGAGTCTCCCTGCCGGTGGGTTTGGTTATTCTGTTGGTAAGGTTCTCAACGAACCGGAGCTATGCGATTTTGTTTGTTTTCAATCGTATCTCTACTTAATCGTCATAATGGGGAGGATGGCAGGGTGTTTCCCTGACGTAAAGAAGCTATAACCATGGGCTTCCCGCTGAAGCCCATGTTGGGCTCATGGAGAATAAATTAAAATGACAGAAAATATGCCAACGCGAGATGAAATACTCGATGCAATTCGTAAAGCTGCTCAAGAACTTGGGCAACCATTGTCGCGCTCAAAGTTTATTTCACACTCTGGAATAAGTGAATATAAAGTACTTACTCACTTCAAAAGTTGGAGAGCTGCACTAAAAGCAGCCGGGATACAATCAGATGATACAAACATCCGTATTGAAGATATTGAACTACTCCAAGATTGGGGAGAATTAGTCCGTAAGAACAGAGAAATTCCAACTAGACATCAATATAGGCGTGAAGGAAATTTCGGAGTTAACACTTTTGCAAGTCACTTTGGGCCATGGTCCTCCATCCCGGATTATTTTCGAAAGTTCGCCATGAGCAAACCTGAATGGGCTGATGTTATTGCACTCATGCCTCTGCCACCATCTCAATCATCAACCTTATCTATACAGAGTGAAATAGAACGCGAAAGTGATGAACCTACACACAGCCGGTCTATTCCACATCATACAAAGTTAGAAAGTAGCCCAACCTATGGTAATCCAATTGACTTTCGTGGGTTAAGGCATGAGCCAATAAATGAAAATGGAGTGATATTTCTCTTTGGAATGGTCGCAAAAGAACTTGGTTATTATGTTGAGTCTGTTCAAGCGGGTTTCCCGGACTGCGAAGCTAAACAGCAAATTGCTGCTGGGAAATGGCAGCGTGTCAGGATTGAATTTGAATATGAAAGCCGTAACTTTAAGGACCATGGACATTCACCTGAGGGCTGTGACATTATAGTCTGCTGGCGTCATAACTGGTCTGGTTGCCCACAATCAATTGAGATCCTAGAGCTTAAGCAAGTGATCAGACAACTATCAAAATCTGATGATTAAAATAAGCCCAACGATGGCATGCACACGGACACGCTGACGCACTCCGGTGATGCCCGCCGTTGGCGCCGCCTGCGGCGCGGGAATTAGGGTCAGGTCTATTTTCTTGACATTGAAGATATAGTAATGATATAGGATACTCATGGCACGTCCTCTACGCATAGTATTTCCCGGGGCTTTTTATCATGTGACCAGCCGAGGAAATAACAAAAATGAGATTTTTAAGGATGATCACGACCGTGAGGATTTCCTCAAAATCCTTTACCAGGTTAACACGCGCTATAACTGGCTCTGCCATGCCTATTGTCTGATGAATAATCATTATCATTTGCTTATCGAAACACCTGATGGAAACCTTTCCATTGGGATGAGACAATTAAATGGGGTGTTTACCCAGTTGTTCAATAAGCGACATGGAACCGTTGGTCATTTATTCCAGGGGAGATTCAAGGGTATTCTGGTGCAAAAAGATAGCCATCTTCTTGAAGTTTCCCGTTATATCGTACTGAATCCGGTAAGGGCAAAACTCATAAAAAACCCGAACCAGTGGAAATGGAGCAGCTATGCGGCTACAGCAGGGCAGCGAAGTAAGCCCTCCTGCCTTACCGTTGATGGGATCTTAGGGCAACTTTCACCCAAAAGAATGAAGGCGGAAGGAATCTATCGCCAGTTTGTTAGGGCTGGAATAAGATCGGAATCTATTTGGAAGGATTTGAGAGCTCAGAGCATCCTAGGGGAGGATTCTTTTGTGGAACGTTTAAAAGATCATCTGAAGGGGAAAGAGGCAATTCCCGACATATCAAAAAGCCAACGTTTTATTAACAGACCCAGTCTGGAAAAAATATTATCCCCGAATTGATTCGAAAAAAGGAAGCAAGAAATAAACGGATATTGAAGGCAGTGGAGAGACACGGTTACACCCAGAAGCAAGTTTCTGCGTATTTAGGATTACATTTTTCTTCAATAAGCCGTATTATACGGACACAGGTAAAATAAATAATGTTGAAAAAATAGACCTGACCCCGATCATGCTTGCATGGGGCCTTCGGCCCCCGCAAGCGGCGTGCCACGGGTCAACGCCGCATTGGAAGATGAGTTCGTTGACAAATGAAAAAAAATAGGAAAAATAATATTTGCCGTTGTCCTTGGGTCGATTTGAGTAAAGTCGATTATGTGGAATATCACGATAAGGAATGGGGTGTGCCGGTTTATGATGACCGGTTGATCTTTGAATTTCTGACCTTGGAATCCGCCCAAGCAGGTTTGAGTTGGTTCACGGTTTTAAAAAAAAGGGAGAATTACCGAAGGGTCTTTGAAAATTTCGAACCGGAAAAGATTTCCAGATTTAATCGGGCAAAGATTGAAAAACTTTTACAGAATCCGGGGATAATTAGAAATAGATTGAAAATTGAAGCAACGGTAAATAATGCCCGTAAATTTCTTGAAGTTCAAGCAGCCTATGGAAGTTTTTCAAAATATATATGGGGGTTTGTCGGCGGTAAACCGAAAATCAATAAAATAAGGAAATTATCGGATTACCCGGCAACAAGCAAAGAGTCGGACGCCTTGAGCAAAGACTTGAAGCAGAGGGGTTTTAAATTTTTAGGTTCTACCATATGTTACGCGCATATGCAGGCTACCGGTATGGTAAACGACCACTCTCTTGACTGTTTTAGGAAAGGTGAGATCATTGAGCAATATCTTAAATAACCCCTCCAGCAACTGCATGTAGGTGGGTTTTCATAAAAAATGAATTCCGGCTACTGCTACCACTGATTTTCAAACCAGCAGGATGCAAAGGCCATGAACTATGTAAATTGGTCAAAGAACGAAAAGAAGATCGCCAAGGAAGCTTTTGAAAAAGCTTTTGAGCGGGAATGCACTTATCTGGCAGGCAGGATCCGTGAAAAGGCTGAACAAATTAAAAAACCGGAAGATATCTGGGAACTGCATGATTTCCTGACCGAGAAAAGGAAGGAAGTCGATCAAAAATATGATTACCGATATTCCATGCTTGAATTGGTTTTTGCCCGGTTGATAAAAGATGGCTGGTTGGATTTCACAGATTTAAAAGGGTTGAACGAAGAAAAAATTGAAAAACTTAAGAGTCTGTTGCGATTTTCAAAATCTGATTAAAGCCAATAAAGGGGGTCCAGGGTGAAAAAGTTTCAGGGGATTTTTACCGTAATGGTAACGGCCTATGATGAGTCCGGTGGAATTGACCGGGCGGCTATGGCCAAGATGACCAACTACCAGATCAAATCAGGGGTGCACGGTCTGGTCGTCCTCGGAAGTAATGGCGAGTGTCCTTACCTCACTCACGACCTCCAGAAATCGGTTATTGATACTGTAATCGAAACAAATGCCGGTGCCTTGCCGGTTATCGTAGGCATTAACGAGAGAGGGACCGATGCCGCCCTCAAAATGGCCCGCTATGCCAAGGATGCCGGGGCCGACGGTTTACTTTTGGCTTTGCCGGTCTTCTATCCTCTGGACGAAGACTCTGTTTATCAGCATTACGAGACCGTCTGTAACCAGGTGGACCTTCCGGTTCTTTTCTACAATTTCCCCAGCCACAGTCATCTGGTCCTTACCCCCGAACAAATTGCCAGGATAGCCAAGATCGACAACGTGGTCGGAGCCAAGGAAACCATATTTAAAACCAGTGAGGTGAAGGGCCTGGTCGATGCTGCCGATGAAGACTTCAGCGTCTTCACCGGGATTTGTGTCAACCTGACCAAGACCATGGGGGTTGGCGCCTGCGGGGCCATCTGTCCATTGCCGAACGTGGCACCACGGACGGCGGTTCGTCTTTACGAGGCCCTCAAGGCCAACGATTTTGAGAAGGCGGCTCCCCTGCAGGCCGAGATCAATCAATTGCTGCCCCTTATCGCCGGAGCGCCCGCACCCCATGCCCTGATGAAGGAGGCCCTGCGTCTGCTGGGCCATCCGATACGGGTCGATGTGAAACCGCCTCTTCCGCCGCTCACACCAGAACAGGCCGTACTCGTCAAGAATACCCTGACCGCAGCAGGCCTACTGTAAAGTCGATCCAATAAACTATCCAAATTATATAGCCCTTACCTTGTTTTTAGGGATCACGGTGGAATATACAATAGCCGGCCTTCTCGTCGGCTGGATCAGCGGTAGGAAATGATCAAAAAACTGGTTTAAGAAGGGCCGAACAAAATTTTACTGTTAAAAAATTGTCCTGCATTTTGAGGATCTTTAATCCGGGGACAGCATACTTATTTATTTGCCTTTAAAAAGATATTAGGAGACCTTCTGAGGACGCTGCCTTATTTAAGACACGATCAAAGCAGGCGAAATTGACATTCATAGAGCCTTCTTTTTGAACCAGCAGGGCCGAAGCGAGATGGATGGCGTCAAAACCTCTTAAGGGATGTTTAACAACAAGGTTTTCAATAAGTTGATTTAACTCCGGGGTTATAGAAACCAAAATAAGTTTGGAATACTCTTTTTTAAATTCCAAGACCGATTTAGAATAGCCGGTTCTGGTAAGTATGCCTTCTCGATATTTTCGTCTAAAAACGGCCATTATTTCAGCGAAAGCAACTGTTGAAGTGACCACGGACGACCCTTCCTCAAAAAGTCGGTCCACTTGATCGCTTCCTGCTTCTTCGACATAACGTTTAATCAAAGCGGAAGTATCACAGTAGAGAATCATCTGCGATCCTCTATGACCGCTTCTGAAAACGGCTTGCCTGGAATCTTGATCCGTTTGGGAGGACCGGCGAATTTCTGCCTTGGGGGAAGGTGAATAAGACCTTTTTGAGCCAATTGCCGCAAAGCGGCTTGGATCTTTCTGCCCTGTTTGCTTTCATTGGGAAGGAGTGGAAGGATTTGGGCAACCCCCTCACCCCGCTCTGTAATTAATAATGGTTCCCCCTGCTTTACTTCTTGAAGGTATTGACTGAAATGAAGCCTCAATTCACGAACGCCGGCCTTTTTCATGATTCTTCTCCATCTGGGAAATATGTAGACACATTTTATGTTTATGTGACTACATTGTCAAGAAGAAAATATTTTACTCTAATCCTTGAGCAGTTTGGGCAAGAACTTATTTATGTTGCGCCTTGAAGAAAAGAAATTGGGTTGGCTATTCAGACGAATTGGGGGGAAGCCGGTTGATTTAACCGATCCCTAAACCACATAGGTAAGAAGAGCGTTCCCCCCTATTCAACTTTATTCATTAGATAACCATTTTCATTTTAAATATTTTTCATACCAGGTAAAGATCTTTTTCCAGCCGTCAACGGCAGCCTCTACCCGGTAACTTGGCCGGTCTACTGAAAAGAAACCATGACCGGCGTTTGGGTAGGTGTGAAATTCATAGGTCTTGTTGTATCGTTTGAGTTCTTCCTCCATGCGCTTCACATGCTCAGGTGAAGGGTTTTGATCTTCGGCGCCAAACAGACCCAGCAAGGGACAGGCCAGATCCTTGGTCAGGTCAATGGGGGCAACCGTCCAACCTTTGGTAAGTTCCTCGGGCTTGGCCACCACCCGACCCCCATAACAATCCACGGCGGCATTGATGCGTTTGATGGTGCAAGCCGCCAAGTAAACCTGCCGGCCACCGGAACAATACCCGATGATGCCGACCTTGCCGCTGTAATAGGACTGGGTCTCCAGATATCGAATGGCTGCATCGATATCGCCCATACAGCGTTTGTCTGGGACCATGCCGGCAGCCCAAACCTTGGCCAAGAGTTCATCGGGGGTACCTGGGCCTTCCCGATGGTGGAGGTGTGGGGAAAAACCTACATAGCCGTGATAGGCCAGTTTACGGGTTATTTCTTTAGTTGCTTCATCCCAACCCGGTAGATGATGAACAACAATAACGCCTGGGAAAGGCCCCGGTCCCAGCGGACGGGCCAGATATCCTTCTATTGGATCATTGTCACACCCATAAAAACCAACTGTCTCGGCTATCATCCCTTCGTACATGGTCTCATTCCTCCTTACAAATAGAGGCTCTTGCAAAAGTCCAGAGATGTCATTCCGGTCCCGCATCAAGTGCGGGATAAACTCCAGCCGGAATCCAGTCTTTTAAATGCATTCTGGACACCGGCTTTCGCCGGTGTGACGAAATTTAAGAGATTTGAAAGAACCTCAATTAATGAGTGGTTTTTGAATGATATAAGTATATAAAAAATAGAGGAGGGAAGCAAGCAACAAATTTTGATTGAACTTGCTTTTTTGTCGCTAAAGTTAAATAATTTGTATTATCCCTGAAAGAAAGGAGAAAAAGATGGATCAAAAAATCATTGAATTGATCGACGACTACACCCATGAATTATTTGATCGCCGTGAATTTATCAAGAGGTTGGCTGTTCTGGCCGGTGGGACTGCCGCTGCTTATACTCTGCTGCCTTTATTGGAAAAAAATTTCGCTCAAGCCGAGATCGTTCCCAAGGATGAACCTCGTCTGTTCGTGGAAACTATAAAATATCCGGGAGCGACAGGCGACATTCGGGCCTATTTGGCGAGGCCGAAAGGCAAGGAAAAGCAGCCTGGCGTGCTCGTCATCCATGAAAACAGGGGCCTGGTTCCTCATATCGAAGACGTTGCCAGGCGTATCGCTTTGGAGGGTTTTCTGGCTGTCGCCCCTGATGCCTTAACTCCTTTAGGGGGGACTCCGGAAGATCAGGAAAAAGCGCCGGCGTTGATTCAAAAACTGGATGAGCCTTCAACCTTACAAAACTATCTTGCGGCAGTAAAATTTCTAAAAACCAATCCTGTTTCGACCGGTAAGGTTGGAGTCGTAGGCTTCTGCTGGGGAGGGGGGATGGCCAACCAACTGGCCGTACACTCTTCGGATGTATCGGCTGTGGTACCCTACTATGGAAGACAGCCTGCTCCTGAAGATGTTCCCAAGATCAAGGCTTCTTTGCTCCTCCATTATGCCGGGATCGATCAATTTATCAATGGAGGCATTCCGGCTTATGAAGCCGCTCTAAAGAAGGCAGCCATCGACTACAAGATATACATGTATGCGGGGGCACAACATGCTTTTAACAACGATACCAACCCCGGACGATATAATAAGGAGGCGGCCCAACTGGCCTGGCAGCGTACTATAGCCTTCTTTAAAGAAAAGCTGAAGAAGTAACTAACGATATTTGAAGATCCCCTGTTACGGGTTACGAGTGATGGACTCGCAAAAAGTCGTCACCCTGGTGAAAACCGGGGTCCAGGGGTTTTATAACCTATTGAAGTTCCTGGATTCCGACTTTCGTCGGAATGACGAAAATGGACTTTCGGCGACTTTTTGCGAGACCATTACGTGTTACGAGTTACGATTTTTAGACGAAAATAACCACGCCATAAGAATTGGGTTGGTTTGTTCTCCGTCATGCCGGACCCCGTATCAAATACGGGGCAGGCCCGATCCGGCATCCAGGGCGTTTGAGGCTTTAATTGACCTGGATTCCGGCTGGAGTTTATCCCGCACTTGATGCGGGACCGGAATGACACCATATTGTTACGGTAAAGCAATCCTTTCATCCTTCGTGGTGCCCCATCGGGGAGCGAGGGGTTAAGGGAAAAGTATTTTTTTTAAACTCGTAACCCGTAACTCTATCCAGCCGCGTTTACTTGCCCATACAGCATTTTTTGTACTTTAGGCCGCTGCCGCACGGACAAGGATCGTTGCGGCCAACTTTGGGGTAAGCCTGAACGCTCTTGACCTTCTCTGGAGGACTTTGCCGTTCAACCGATTTCCGACGCCACAAAGCAGATAGCTGGTCAACAAAAGGTCGGCAGTGGGTGAAAAAACGTTTATAGCCCGCACACAAGTAGTTCAACCCCGCCTCTCCATCCGGCGTACGCAGGATACGGTCCTTAGGGCACCCGCCATAACACATCTCCAGTACCTCGCAGTTCCGGCAGTATCTGGGAAGTGTCTCCCATTTGGCCTGACCGAAGGCTCTCTGGGCCGGACTTTCCAACAAATCGACAATGGGTGTCTCCTGAATATTTCCCAGGCGATGTTCCAGGTTGACGAAATGATCGCACGAAAAAAAATCCCCATTGTGTTCGATGACGGAAATATCACCGCAGGTTTTTCTGAAAATACACAACGAATGTTCTTGATTGAAAGCAGTTCTTGCGGTCTCCTCAAATATCTGCACCTTGATTCGTTCGATGTCTTCAGTCTTCCATTCGTCGAAGATGGCGCATAAAAAATCCCCCCAGGATTCAGCCGGGACAGAATTAGGGCCGACGCTGCCGGCCTGATTTGTATCCAGTTCAACCAAAGGCAGAAAAGTCATATATTGGGCCTTGATCTGTTTAAAGAACCGATAAACCGCGCTGGGATGTTGAACGTTATGGGCCTGTACCACGCACAGCAGATCAACCGGAACCTTGTGCTGTCGCAGGTAATGGTATCCGCGCATCACCTTTTCATGCGTGGGGTTTCCACTCTTGAAAACCCGGTGTTGATCGTGCAATTCCTGCGGGCCATCCAGACTCAAGCCAACGGCAAAGTCCTCTGAGGCCAAGAAACGGCACCATTCCTCATCGATGAGGGTGCCGTTGGTCTGCATTCCATTTGTTATGCGGCGGCCGTTAGGCTTATGTTTGCGCTGAAGGGCCACGATCCGGCGAAAGTAATCAAGACCCAGGAGGGTCGGCTCCCCGCCATGCCAGGAAAAGTTGATCGTTGGAGCGGGAGAGGCTTCGATGTGTTGGACGACATATCTTTCCAGGATATCGTCGGACATGCGAAACGTCTCGCCTTTTGGGTAGAGATGCTCTTTTTTCAGGTAATAGCAGTAATGACAGCCCAGGTTGCAGATGGACCCAATGGGCTTGACGAAAATCTGAAATTCATGTGAAGCTTTGCCCAAGGTTTAGTGCCCTATTTGGCAACGGAACCGCCGTCAACGACGATGGTCTGGCCGGTAATAAACTGGGAGGCGTTGGAGGCCAGAAAGACGGCCACACCCTTCATATCGTCGATGTCGCCCGCTTTTTGCAGTGGGATACCCGCAGTGGCCATCTTATAGAAGGCTTCGTTTCTGGTCACATGGGCCATCATGTCAGTCTTGAAATAACCCGGGGCGATAGCGTTGACCCGGATGTGGTAAGGCGCCAGTTTGATGGCCAAATTCTGTGTCAAGCTGATAATGGCCGCTTTGGTTGAATTATAAGGGACGGCCGGATGTCCCTCTTCTGTTGTTCCCCGCAAACCGGCGGTCGAAGCCAGGTTAATGATCGTTCCCTCACCCCAGTCCTTCATCAGATTGGCTATTTTTTGGGTCAATATCCATACGCCTCTGACATTAATCGTGAAAACATAATCCCACTTCTCAAGAGGAAAGCTAAGGGTCGGTGCCCCCCAGGTTGCCCCGGCATTGTTTACCAGGATATCAATACGAGGAAATTTTTCGGTAGCCGTCTTGAGCATGTTTTCAATATTTTCTTCCTTGGCCATATCGCAGGCAATGGGCAAGACCCGGACATTAAATGACTTCGACAATTCCTGGGCCGCTGCCTCCAGGTTTCTCTCCTTGCGAGATGTAATGATCAGGTCGGCGCCGGCCTCAGCCAATCCTGTGGAAATAAACTTGCCGATCCCTCTTCCGCCTCCGGTAACCAGGGCGACCTTACCTTTCAAGCTGTACAAATCCTGCAGTTTCATCATGACCTCCTGTAATCTCTTAATTTGAAAAAAGGTTTTTTAATCAATCCCACCAAGTTGACGGGTGTTCATTTTTTATCCTAAACTTTCTCTCTAAATTTAATTTAAAACCAGTTTATTTCTGTCAACGAGAAAAGTCTTAAGGCATGCAACATCTTATCTCAATCTTCTTGATGCCATAGCTGCCGCCGCAGGTCCTCGGGCGTAATCGTGCCCGGAGTCAGCTTCTCCCGCGCAGCGCGGTTTGCGGTGGCCTGCAATAATCGATTTACGGGCGTGGGTACACCGTGAAGGCGCCCCAGCAGGCAGATCTCACCGTTCAGCCAGTCCGCCTCGATGGTGCCTGTACCTCGTGCTGCGCTTTGCCATGATGAGCTGCCAAATCTTCGCTTGTCTCCGATATTCTTCACCTGAATGATATTTCCGCGGCGGCTTTGAAATTCCTCGGTTGTGGCGAAGTCAATACCGGCGGCCCGGTAGCAGGTCAGCGCCTCTTCCCGGGCGGCTTTAAGAAACTCCCTGCCGTCCGCATCATATCCGCAAATGGCCTGAAAGGCATTAGCCAGGTTCATCAGAAGTTTGGTGTATTTCTGCCGCATCACCGAACTATCGACTCGAGCGCTGAAGTCGGCATCCATGAGATCGGCGCAAACCGCTTCTATCGTAGAATCGGTCCCCTGAGGATACCGTCCCGCATCCAGGATGCCCGGTGTCGGTGCCGAATTCTGCTGCACCACACCCGGATCCAGATGCGTGGCCGGGAGCATGACGACCATGGCATAGACGTTCTCAAATCGACGCAGAGCCATCCGTTCGTTGGCCACTCCGTTTTGGGTGCAGACCACCGGTATCCGGCCACCGGCTGCTGTTTGAAGGGCCTTAAGTGCAGCGGCGGTGTCCTGCGACTTCATACCCAGGATGACCACATCGTTCTCTTGAAACTGAATTTCGGCCGAAGTTGAAACTGCCTTAATCTTGTAAGTCTCGGTCCATTCCGGTGTTTCAAGCCGGAGTCCATGCTCCCGGATCGCCTCCAGATGCCGGCCGCGGGCAATGAGTACCACGTCTTTGCCTGCCCGGTGCAAACGCGCACCGATTACCCCACCGATGGCCCCAGCTCCAAAAATGATGTATCGCATAATCAATACTCCATAAGTTTTTTTCCTATTAACAGGAAAGATGCTGTCGATATTGAGCATAATTGCCAAGGACCATCATCGCCTGCTCCTTGATCCTATGGCTCATTAATTCTTAACTCCAATGGATTCTGATAAAATATTTTTTGAAAAAAAAGTATAGAAAGTCCATTCCTGTGTGTCAATTAAATTATAACTAAAAGATATCCGGACAGCCCGGCAAAATTGGAATAAGGAGGTGATGCTCCTCTCTTGACGAAGTCGAAGGGAAACGTTAAAATAAAATCTTGCGAGATAGGGAGATAATAATGGGCTATTACCAGGAACATGTTTGCACTGCGGAAGAAGCAGTGAAAAAGATCCATTCGGGTGACAGAATTGTTTTTTCCCACGCCTGTGGAGAACCGCGGATATTACCCAGGAAACTGGTCAATAGAGCAGGGGAACTCCGAGATGTTGAGATTGTCCATATGGTCTCTATGGGGGAGGCCTTCTATTGCCGTCCTGAATTGGCTTCCAGCTTTCGCCATATTTCTTTGTTCGCCGGGGCCACAACCCGAGATGCGCTTTGGGAAAACAGGGCGGATTACCTGCCCTGTGTGTTCAGAGAAATACCGTCTCTTTTTGAGTCCGTGCTCCCGGTCGATGTAGCCATAGTCACGGTCTCTCCTCCTGATAAAAATGGCCTTTGCAGTCTGGGTGTTTCGGTGGATTACACCAAAAAAGCGGTCAAAACGGCAAAAGTAGTCATGGCCGAAGTCAATCCAACCATGCCCAGGACCCACGGCCAATCCTTTGTTCCTCTTTCGGACATCGATTATTTTGTCGAAGTCAACGAATCCATCATCGAGTTGAAGAGCAGCGCGTTGACGGAGGTAGAAAAAAGCATTGGCAGACACGCCGCTGAACTGATCGATGACGGGTGCTGTCTCCAGCTTGGAATTGGGGGCATTCCCGACGCGGTGCTTTCTAACCTCACCGGATTCAAGGATCTGGGGATTCATTCGGAAATGATTTCCGACGGCGCGAAAAATCTGGTGGAAAAAGGCATAATCACTGGCCGAAAAAAGACGATCCACAAAGACAAGATCGTCGTGACTTTCCTGATGGGTTCAAGGGCCTTTTATGATTGGGTAGATGACAATCCCATGCTTGAAATGCACACCGTGGATTACACCAACAATCCTTATGTCATCGCCCAGAATAAAAAGATGGTCGCCATAAACTCCGCTTTAGAAGTGGATCTTCTCGGCCAGGTCTGCGCTGACACCTTAGGTCCAAAGCAATTCGCCGGTGTGGGCGGGCAGCTTGACTTTGTGAGAGGGGCCAGGCAATCGGATGGGGGAAAGGCCATTATTGCCCTCCCCAGTACCGCCAGAGACGTTTCCAGGATAGTCCCTACACTCAAGATTGGGGCGGCCGTAACCACGTCCAGAAATGATGTGGACTACGTGATCACGGAATACGGTATAGCGGCCTTGAAAGGCAAGACGGTGCGGGAGCGCATGAAGGCCTTGATCGATATTGCGGATCCCTCTGTTAGGGAAGAACTGACTCAAAAGGCCTTTGAGATTTACCACGTAAATCTTTAAAAAAATGTTTGAACTCTTGGGAATTCAGAATCCAGGAGTCAGAATTCAGAATAGGGAAGAACCGTTCATCCCCTGACCAACGGTCTCCAAGAAAAAAGAGGGGGAGTTGAAAAAATTCAACCCCCCCTCTTGTCTTTAGGATTAACGAGCTTCTACAGGGTTTTTACATTGACCGCAGCCGGGCCTTTTTTGCCCTGCTCGATGTCAAAGCTTACACGCTGGCCTTCTTGCAAGGTTCTAAAGCCCTGCATACTGATCGCTGAATGGTGAATAAATACATCCTTATCCTGACCATCAACTTCAATAAAGCCAAAACCCTTGTTCTCGTTGAACCACTTTACTTTTCCTTCTGGCATAGTCGTATCCCTCCTCTTGAAATATTTCTCAAGTTGGGATACGACTCGCCAAAAAAAAGCACCGAGGATACAATCTCCGATGCCATGGCCCGTCGACTTGTTCACCAACTTCGACCGTCACCCACACCTTACTGGGTCGATGACGGATTTATTATAAATGATTATAATGCCTTAATCAGGACAAGTCAAGGTTTTTTTACAATTTTTGACAATATTTTCCCTGCTCTAATTTTGCGAGTTGAAAGGCTCGAATCGTCTGTTTAATCAAGGGGATGCTGTTGCCTCTATTGGCCGCAACATATTGAAGCCAAGTTTTTTTCTGGCGGTACAATAAAAACGGCCAGAACCAGACAGAAATATATTTAAAGAAAAAATACCAATCGTTGAAGACCGTGCTTTCCAGATATTGCCGGGGAGGCGGGTTTCTGCTGCCCCCTTTCTGGGCCATGACATGAAAGACGGCCGCCTTGGGATCATACAGGATTTGATAGCCGTGTTTTCTGATCTGTAGGGCATAGTCCACTTCTTCCCATAAAAGATTACCCCAGTAATTCAAATCAAATTCTCCGACTTCCAGAAGGACGTCCCGACGAATAGACATGTTACAACCGTAAAGAGTAGGGACCAGGCATCGTTGGTTGGTGGTAAAATTTCGTAGGTATTTCCCGCTGCAGGTGATTCTGGCGGCCCAAGGCAAATCATTTTCCTCACTTCCGTCATAAAGGACCTTGCCGGATACGGCCCCTGGATTCTGGTCCTTATAGTTTTCCAGATGATTTTGTATCAGAGTGGGATAAAAAAGGACATCATCATCCAAGAAAAGGACAAGATCACCCTTGACTTCTTTCCGGGCCAGGTTGCGGGCGGCAGTGGTCGATGGGGAAAGAAGGGTCAGTAAGCGGATGCGGTCCTGATTTCCCCTTAAATAATTCCAGGTTGTTGATTGGTGTTCCCGGCTTTGATCGACAACCAGGATCTCCAAAGGCGCTGACGCTCTGCTCCTTTAAAAGTTCGAGGACGTGGATCAAGGGTTCTTCACGGTTGAGGGTGCAAATGACCACCGATACCGTTACAGGTTGTTGAAAATTATCCATCTGTCCCGCCCTGGCGGGATTGTCCTCATCAATCTTTTTTTCAGAGAAGGGCACGGTCATTATTTCATCAGGCTTAAAAACAAGGCCTCCATGCGATCGGTGACCCGGTTGATTTCAAAATCATGCTCTACTTTGAATTTTCCCTTTTCTCCCATTCTCTGGCGTAGATCGGGATCTTTAATCAGTTTTTGGGCCGCGATGGCCAGACTGACCGGATCCCCATAAGGGATCACAAATCCATCTTCTCCATCAACGATCATCTCCTCTACGGCAGGTATGCGGGCTCCGATCACCGGCTTGCCTTTGGCCCAGGCCTCCAGAAATACCACCCCGAAACTTTCAGCCTGGGAGGGCAGAATCAAAAGATCACAGGCCTTCAGCAGGTCTTTTTTTTCTTCTTCCGGAAAATCATCCACGGAGATAATTCGGTGATCATGGGATAGAGGATGACCGTAGTATAAGCTTTGAAAATAGGGGCTGGAGTGACCGGCCAGGACTAGAACCGCCCGAGCTTCCCCTTTCCAGATCAAGGGCATGGCTTCCAGCAGGGTGTCGATCCCTTTGTTTTCCACCTTACGGCCTAGAAAAAGGATCAACGGTTCATCCGTCAGGCCGTGGTCTGATCGGAATCGATGGCCATCGCCTCCCGCCAGGAGAGAAAGGTCTATTCCCTGTCCCAGGGCATGAATCTTTTCTTCTTGAATGCCCTGCTTTATCAGATAAGCCTTCTCGGCCAAGGTATTGCTCAATATGGCCGAAGCCTTGGGGAATAGCCAGCGAAGGATTTTCATTAGAGAGGAGTTTATATCTTTCAAATGCAAATGAGGTTGAATAACCCAGGGGCAGCCTGTTTTTTGAGCGGCCATCGAGGCATAATAGATAGTGGCGGTCGGAAACGGAACGGCATAGATCAAATCCGGATTGAGCTCCTGGGTTGTTTTGATCATCTGGGGCAGATGGGGAATCTGGGTCATGAACCAGAGGCGGTCTCCGCCGGGCAGACGGCTTCGCAAGGCCATGGCCCCTGTTTTGGCCAGGATATATTGTTGGTTGGGGGTAAGGGGTAATCGTAAGATACGAATCCCTTCCCGGACCTCTTCGGCTTTCAAAGAGTGGTCGGTTCGGGGACGCTTAAATGCTTCCAGGGCCGTCTGATTGGAGGTTATCACGGTCACCTGGTGTCCTCTTTTAACCAGTTCTTTAGTCCATTGCCGAAGGGAGATTTCCGTTCCTCCCTGGGCCGGAAAAAAAAGATGGGTCAGGGCCACAATATGCATCGCTTACCTCTATCCGCCAAGAGTGCCGCTGATTTGGATCTGAAGTTCCGGCTTTTTGGGATGGTTGGTGAAACACTTGAGTATTCCCGAATAGTTTTCCTTGCTTTGGCGGTTAATGATTTTAAGGCGATAATGCCGGCCTTCGACCTTGGTTTCCAACTGATAGGCGATTTTTCCCCCCAAGGTATTTTCAATCTTCAGGATTTGAAAAGGTTGAGAAGTGGTTATTAAATCAATCACCCTTTCCTGATCTCCCTTTTCTGCTCCCTTGAATTGAACAAAAGAGGCCGGCCGTATTTCAATATGAGGACGGACCGTACCGTGTAAGTTCACGGCAATAGAAGGTTGTTGAGGATCGTTGCTTAAGATCGTTGCGGATTTCCAGACCGGTCCTTGATATTCTTTTAAATTTAAGGTTAAGGTCACTTTCCCCTCCCCTCCAGGGGGGATGGCCCGATCGAAATGGGCCACCGAGCAGCCTCAGCCCGGGCGGACATCAAGAATTTGAAGGGTTGCCGAGCCGGTATTCTTCACCAAATAATCATGGGAGAGGATGGTCCCCTCTTCCACTTCTTTAAAATGATAATCGGTTTCTGAAAGCCGGATGGAAGGAAAAAGAACACCGGAGAAGGACGATCCCAGGCTTAACCAAAAGGCCATGATGAAAAAAAATGTATACGCCCAAGTTTTCATTCCGCAACTCCATCATCAGCATTCAGGACGGGAAATCAGCCCAACTCATGATCAAGGCCACAACGCAGATCCTCAAGGAGGAAAGATAAAGGAAAGAGGCCTTGAGAGGAAAACCCAAAGCCTCTAATTCTTATCAAAAGTATATTGATCCGTTGGAGTAATTAGATTTTTTTTGGTGGCGGTGCAGGGACTTGAACCCCGGACACTGCGGATATGAGCCGCATGCTCTGACCACCTGAGCTACACCGCCACATGACCCGTTTTAGGGCCGGTGTTTAACCTCTCCCAAATCATAACTATACAAGATACTGCGGCCATCGGAGATAAAGGTATCCGGTACTCTGAACAGCCCCCACCACCAGTTGCTTCTGGCCGTTATTCTTAAAATCACCCACATTGAAAGTGGCGATATAATCGTTGATGGTCGGGGTCCTCCAATTTTCTTTCATATTGCCTCCGTCCCAGGAGATGGAATAGATCTCACCACTACTGAAGGCGCGGTACCGGTCCAGAAAATTAAAAAACGACCCCTTGTTTTTATTCAGGATGATCTCCTTTTTCCCCGGGTTTGATACCGAAGTAACCACTAAACGGGCCGGGATATAAGCCAGCTCTTTATCCTCCGCGGGCCCACCGAACAAATCTTTGGTATTCGACGATTGGCTGAGATGGTTAATTGTACCCGCGTAGGAATCGCTGCTGGAATATTTGGCTTTGCCTTTTTCTGACAAAACCATTAACCGGTTATTGCGATTGACATGGAGGATCTCTTGAGAACCGTCTGGATTGTCTTCCAGTAAAACAAAATCAAAAACCGTCAATCCCTTAGGGACTTTCAATTGCTCCACCTCAACATACCGTCCCTCTTTCCAGGAAAGAATGACTATTTTGTCATCAAAAAACAACTCGCCATATCTTTGCTGGCCCAACAGGACAGCCCCTCTTCCGGGCAACTGATGGACTCGAAGGTAATAAGGGACATTTTTGGCGATGGTTTTATACTCCCCCTGGGACCAGGAAAGGGTAAAGGATCGTAGTGTGTTGTCCCGGTAATTGGTAACAAAAATTTGTGGGGTCCCGGTCCCATGAATGTCGGCCACATCCACACTCAGGTAATTATCCCAACGACCTCCGCGAATCTCTTTGACCAACTCGAATCTATCTTGAATATAGCGATAGATATAGACTCGGTTCTTGCTGATCAAAACCGTTTCAATTTTGCCGTCTCCTTCTAAATCACCGAAGGCCATGTCGACAACAGCAAAAGGTAAGATAGTGCTTCGCCAGACACCGGCCATATCAAAGCCACCGGCATTGATAATAATCTGAGGAGAAAGGGGGTTAATCGTAAATCCCTTAAGTGAAAGAGGGGCCTTCCCGGAAGGAGCATTTTCCGCTGACGGCTCCTGACTTTTGGGTTGAGCTGCCGCCTCCGATGAAGTTGGAGACTTCCGGACATGATCAAACACCTTTTTATTAATCGTGTCCGACAATTCGTTGACCCTGATAATAACTTCATCCATATTCTTGGCTTGGGCATAGAATTTTTTCAGGGGCTGGCGAAGGGCAATATCCACCAAGTTAATATCAAGACTGACCGTGGTACCCAAGACATTGATACTGCCCCAAAGGACCACATCTACTCCCAATTGTTTTCCGATCTCAACAGCGCGGGCTTCATCCACAAGTCCTGATATTTTTTCCCTGATATTCTGAACCTGGGTGCTGTCTAGGACCAGGACTTTATCTTCCCAGGTCAGGCGCGAAGCAAGCATGTCCTGAACCCCTTCCCGCAAAAAGTCCATCCGTTCCGCTGAGTTGATGGCAAAAGGAAGGATAGCCACCTTTTTAACTCCTTCAGCCCAAGAGTTCGCAGTCAGGAAGAAAGCAAGGATAAAAGTCAATCCCCAAAAACCTTTTCGGCATGAAGTAAGAGCATTTTTTTGTTTCATAATTATTCTCCTTCAATTAGAGGAAAAATAGCATGCCTGTTTCATCCTGTCAACCCTGTAGTGATGATTAAACCAATCCTTGACTTTGAAGAGGGTTTCTTTCATACTATAATCAATTGCCGTAACTTGAATTAATTTCCGGAGCAAGGGAGCCATTATCGGCCATGGATCCAGGACTCATCAAACAAATTAATCAACGGATACAGGAAGAACTCCTGAAAAAAGAGATCGAGGTGGTTCAATACGGTCTGACCGAACTGGAACGTCTGATAGAAAAACGTCATCAGGACATAGCCAGTTTGCAAGTGGACCTCAAAGGACTGGCCCAGAAAGTTTCAAAACCGTCTCAAAATTTTAAAAACTTCAAAGATATCCTGATCCATGTTTGAACTAACCATCATCACCCAATTTGCAGCCGCCCATCATTTAAGGAATTATCAGGGAAAATGCGAACAACTCCATGGTCACAATTGGAAGGTGGAGGTCTTTGTCCGGGCCGTCCAATTGAATTCAGCAGGTCTGGTCAGGGACTTCGGAGAAATGAAAGCTGTTACTCAGGAAGTCCTGGATGGGCTGGACCACAAGTACCTGAACGAATTGGCTCCTTTTCAAGTAGAAAATCCTTCCTCGGAACACATTGCCCGTTATCTCTTTCATGAATTAAGCCGCCATCTGAATGATAATCAGGTACGAGTGAGCAAGGTCTCTGTTTGGGAATCGGATTCTGCCTGTGCCACTTATTTCGGCGAATAAACACGGGTACAGGGTCTAAGGGTCAAGGTATCCGGTCTAAGGTTTTTTAACTTTGAACTTTGAAGTGCAACCTCAAACCTTCGGCCTTCAGTCTTCAGCCTTTTTTTTAATACAACTGACGCCGTTCATATAAGGCTGGAGGACCGGCGGGATCAAAACGCTGCCGTCTGCCTGCTGGTAGTTTTCCAGGAGGGCCACCAGGGTTCTGCCTACGGCCAATCCGGATCCATTGAGCGTATGGACCAATTCGGTCTTGGTCCGCCCTTCCCGACGGAAACGGATGTTGGCCCGGCGGGCCTGAAAATCTTCAAAATTGCTGCACGAAGATATTTCCCTATAAAGATTTTGCCCCGGAAGCCAGACCTCAATGTCATAGGTTTTGGCGGAAGCAAATCCGAGATCTCCGGTACAAAGGCTGACCACCTGATAAGGCAGATTCAATTGCTTGAGGACCTCTTCGGCGTTTTGCAGCAAGCCTTCCAGTTCAGCATAAGATTCTTCGGGGGCACAGAACTTCACCAATTCCACCTTATTGAACTGATGCTGGCGGATAAGCCCTCTGGTGTCCTTGCCGTAAGAACCGGCCTCGGATCGAAAACAAGGGGTATAGGAAACAAAATATTTGGGCATTTCCTGGGCGGAAAGGATTTCCTGTTGATAGAGATTGGTCACCGGTACTTCGGCCGTTGGAATCAGAAAATAATCCCACCCTTCCAATTTAAATAGTTCATCTCGAAATTTGGGTAATTGGCCGGTCCCGATCATGCTCTGGCTGTTGACCATAAAAGGTGGCAGGATTTCAGTGTAACCATGTTTGGTGGTGTGCAGTTCCAGCATAAAATTGATCAAGGCCCGTTCCAGACGGGCCCCCAGCCCTTTATAGATCACAAAACGGGCTCCGGTCATACGAGTGGCCCGTTCAAAATCGAGAATATCCAGGTTCTCCCCGATCTCCCAATGAGGCCGGGGCGTAAATGAGAAAACCGGTTTCTCACCCCAGGTCCGAACAACCGGATTGTCCTCGCTGGTATAACCTACAGGAACCGTCTCATGCGGGATATTAGGCAAGGTGAGCAGGATAGCAGAAAATTGTTCTTCAATCCCGGCCAGGGAATCATCCAATTCTTTGATCCGTTTGGAGACCTGACGCATTTCCTCAATGGCCTCCCGGGCCTCCTTCTTTTCCTGTTTCAAACGCCCGATCTGGTCGGAAACCGTATTCCGACGATGCTTCAGGGTCTCTGCCTCCTGGAGTATCTCCCGCCGTTCTTTATCCAAAGACTCAAAGGTCTCCCAGGGCAAATCCTGACCCCGCAGGGACAGCCGATCCTGCACCCAAGCCAATCTTTCCCTTATCAATTTTAAATCCAACATAATCTTTGCCTTATTTAGTATTTAAAAGAGTATCACAATTAGTCCGGCCAGTCAATCCTTTCAACCAATCCCTTCCCATTGTTTTATAAAGACCTTGGCCGGAGAATTTAATAACTTGTCCCATCTTTTCAGTTATGGTAACTATCCAAATATGGCTAATACAAAATCTTCAAAAAGTATCGGGTCTGAGATCATTAATTTTTTCTCCTCAATTAGATTGGCCCTGGTCCTCCTCATCACTCTGGCCATAACCTCCATCCTGGGGACTGTGTTGCCCCAGGGAGAACCCCTGGCGTTTTATGGGCAGCGCTATGGATTATTAGCCGATAAGCTGGTTCGCTTTTTTCAGCTTTATGATATGTATCATTCCTGGTGGTTTCAATGGCTCTTGGTTTTATTGACCGTTAATCTGGTGGTTTGTTCCCTGAAACGAATTTCTTCCACCTGGAAGGTGGCCATGGCTTTTCCGCGGTCCGTTTCCGAGCATCTGTTTGAAACCCTGCCTTTTCACCATAAGCTCACTTTGAAAGAAACGCCCCTGGACTCCAGGGCTTGGGCACAATCCCTGTTTGACTGGCACTTTAGAAAGATGAAACCCCTCTCCTCAGAACAGGGAACAGCCTTCTATCTGGAAAAGGGTCGATTCAGCCGCTTCGGGGTGTACCTGATCCATTTGAGCGTCCTGGTTATTTTTTTAGGGGCCATCATCGGGTCTTTATACGGTTTTAAAGGCTTTTTGGAACTCAAGGAAGGAGAGAGCGCAGACCAGGTTTTCATCAAAGAGGGTTACCCCCCTAAAAAATTAGGCTTTTCCGTCAGATTGGATCACTTTGCCATGACCTTCTACCCCAACGGGATGCCCAAAGAATACCGGTCGGATCTGAGTATCCAAGAGCAAGGAATAGAAAAGCAGAAGGCCGCTGTCCGGGTTAATGATCCTTTTTCTTATAAAGGCATCCATTTTTATCAATCCTCTTGGGATCAGCTTCCCGTCTCCATCAAACTCGCTTTAGAAAAAGGCGGGCAGGAATCGGAATTAGACCTTAAAATGGAAGAAAGGGTTCCTGTGCCGAAAACCCCTTTTGACATACAGGCGGTTCGATACGTCAGCAATCTATCGGATATGGGACCGGCCATAGGAATGATCTTAATTAAAGATCAAGAAGAAGTCGATCAGGGCTGGATCCTGGCCAACCACCCCGAGTTTCACGGCAACCGGCTGGGAGAATTCCATGTGAAGGTCCAGGAACTCAAAACCCAGTATCTGACCGGATTGCAGGTCAATCAGGACCCGGGGGTCTGGTTTATCTGGATCGGGGCGTCACTGATGCTTATCGGATTTATTGTGACCTTTTATTTTTCCCATCAACAGGTTTGGATCTGGAACAGGGAGAAAAAGGATTCCCAAGGAGAGTCAAGGACGGAAATTTTGATGGGCGGAACGGCCCACAAGAACCGAGGGGCCTTTGTCCGCAAAATGGAGCAATTAACTGAGAAGGTACGGAGCAGTTGAAATGAACAGTTCTTTTTTACTTGGTTTAGTAACTTTCGGCTACTTTTTTTCAGCCCTTTTCTATCTGATTTTTTTGGTGTTCAAAAAACAGAGTATGGGTCGATTGGCCGGCTGGGTCATCCGGATTGTTTTTCTTATCCACACCGGGGCCATCATCCTGCGTTGGATTGAATCCTATCAAATGGGATTCGGTCATGCCCCGCTTTCTAATCTCTATGAGTCTTTGATCTTTTTTGCCTGGACCATCGCCCTGATTTATATCGGGATTGAATGGAAAACAAAGTCCAGAACTATCGGAGTTTTTGCCACCCCCTTTGCTTTTCTGTCCATGGCCTATGCCTCCTTTTCTCCCGATATCAACACCCGCATCCAGCCCCTACTCCCGGCCTTGCAAAGTAATTGGTTGATAGCCCATGTCATTACCTGTTTTTTAGGCTATGCAGCCTTTGCTGTTTCCTGCAGTCTGAGTATCATGTACTTGACCAAGAAACCTGTAACCGAAAAGGAAAAGGATCATCAAGGCCTATCGTCTTATTTCCCCGGAATTCCAATGCTGGATGAATTGATTTACCAGACGATTATCATCGGATTTTTATTGTTGACCGTGGGTATCGCCACGGGTTCGATCTGGGCTTATTCGGCCTGGGGGACGTATTGGAGCTGGGACCCCAAAGAAACCTGGTCCTTAATCACCTGGCTGCTTTATGCCGCCCTATTGCATGCCCGGATGATGAAAGGCTGGCACGGATCCCGAATCGCCTGGCTTTCGATCATCGGGTTTGTCTGCGTACTGTTTACCTATTTCGGGGTCAACTTCCTATTGTCGGGATTGCACAGTTACGGGACTTCCTAGTCGATTTCTGAAAGAGGCCAATGAACCCTTTTCTTTGGGCCTGTTTTCGCTTCGGTTGTGCGGTCCCCATGGCAAAAGCAAGTGTGGTTACTAACTTAATATCCCACGTGTTTTAGTACGAAAATAGGATTTCAGGATTCAACCCTGCATTTATTTCTTCTCAGTTCTAAATAATTCCTTCTTTTTTTTCTATTCCAAAATCCGCAATCCGAAATCCGAATTATTTTTTAGGACGCCCCCACCTTCCACCTCGATAAGGCATCGATATCCAGGGAATCCTTGTATCCTCTTTCCAGATAATGGTTTCCAACCCAGGCAATCATGGCTGCATTATCGGTGCAAAGATGGGAAGAAGGGATAAATAGATCCAATCCCTCTTCCCAGGCCATAGTGTGGAAACGGCGGCGTAAGTAACCGTTAGAGACCACCCCTCCAGCCAGGACCAGACGTTCGATCCTATATTTTTCCCGGGCCTGGGTGACCTTTTTGATCAACATATCCACCACAGCCTCCTGGAAAGAGGCGGCTATATCCTCAATGGATAATCCTGTTTCGCTATTGGGGGGGGTCGTAAATCCTTTGACGTAATTGACTACAGCGGTCTTGATCCCGCTGAAGCTGAAATCCAGGGAATCTGCCGATGGAATGGCCCTGGGGAACCGAATCCTGGGCTCTCCTTTTTCTGCTAAGGCTTCTATGATCCCTCCACCCGGATACCCCAGATTTAAAAGCTTGGCAACTTTGTCAAAGGCCTCGCCGGCGGCATCATCACGGGTTTGACCCAAAGTCTCATAAGACCCGATTTCCTTAACCAAGAACAGGCTGGTATGTCCGCCGGAAACCGTCAAAGATAAAAAAGGAAAGGGGACTTCCTTTTCAAGAAAAATGGAACAGATGTGGCCTTCGATGTGATTGATTCCCAATAATGGAATCCGCCTGGCCGCAGATAACGATTTGGCAAAGCACAAGCCTACCAACAGGGCACCCACCAGTCCGGGTCCTCGGGTGACGGCAATGCCTTCTATGGCTTCCAAATTCAATCCGGCTTGGGTGAGGGCTTCTTCGATCACCGGAACGATATTATCCAAATGCCTTCGAGAAGCCAGTTCGGGGACCACTCCGCCGTAAGGCCGGTGAAGGGCGATCTGGGAATAGACCACATTGGAAAGGATTCCTTTCCCATCCTTCAAGACAGAAGCTGCAGTTTCATCACAGGAGGTTTCAATGCCGAGAACAATCATAATAACTTTAAGCAACAGGCAATAGGATTTAATTGCTGCCTATAAATTATTACTAACAAACCCTGATGCCTCTTACCTATTGCCTGTTGCCTGGTTTTTAAAGGTGCCTCTCAATGACTCCTTTTTGTTCATGAAGTTGATAAGTATATTCCTTTGGTTTTCTCCCAAAACAGGTCCCCAGGCTTTCAAAAAGGGCCAGCTCATCAATGTCAACGCCTCGCCGTTTAATGGCTTCTGATGTGGGCATATAATTGATCCGGTTTCCCATCACACTGACCAGGGTTGTTCCGATTTTATCTTTTAATAAAAGTAGGACGGCAGCCGCCCCGGCCTTTTGGCCAAAGTTGACATCAAAAGCAGATGACTGACCGGAGCGGACCAGGTGACCAGGGGTCACTTCCCGCACCTCGGGTATTTCATAAACACCCGGGGCATACATACCGACTCGTTTCATAAACGCTTTCACTTCGGAGTCTTCCTTTAATCGTTTTTCCAATTGCTGTCTTACATATCTTCCGGCGCCAGCCAATTTTTTATGTCCAAAGGCATCGACCCCGGCAGATTCATCATAAAGCAATTGCCCGCTGGCGTCTGTGATCCCTTCAGAAACGACGATAATATAGGTACCGGCCTTGACATCACTTCTTTCTATTCGGCCGCAGTAGGTCTTCCACAGGTGTTCATAGACCACATCAAAATCAACCGGGATTTCCGGTATCAGGATACAGTCGGCTTCGGCCCCCACTCCGCCCCGAAAGGCCGTATGTCCGACATATCGTCCAAAGACCTCAATGACCAGAATACGGTTGTGGCTTAAGCCCGTTGTCTTTAAATCCCTGGCAAAAAGAGCAATACGATTGATGGAGGAATCCCCGCCGACACTATAAGGTTGCAGATCCAGATCCATGGTTTTGGGGACATGGACGCAAGGAATATCCCGGGAACTCAGATCCACCACCACACTGCCGGTGTCGTCGCCTCCGCTGATGATCAGGGCATCGATGTGGAATTTTTTGAGACCTTCTTTTATGCGCTCGTATTTTTTGGGATCGGCAATCTTGCTGATCTTGACCCGGGAATGGCCGGCCTCCGATCCGGCCAGAGAGGCCTCGATGCGGCTTACCCTGTCGGCATCGAGCAAGACTACGTCGCTCAGATCCACCAGGTTATAAAGACCGGCATAGCCGTTAGGGATAACCACCGATTCAATTCCCAGGGAATAAGCCTCCCGGGCAATCCCTTTGATAACGGCATTCAGTCCGCCGCAATCCCCGCCGCTGGTAATAATCCCGATCCTTTTAATATTTTTAGAAGACATAATAAATCCTCCTTGTTTAAACAGGTTGCTAAAAAAAGTCCATCTATCCCGCCAACGGCTGGATTGCCCTCATGAGCTACCCGAGAAAAACGAGTTTACAGAATCCTGTGAGGTTAATTCAACCCTGAAAGCCCAAGGTTTGAAGAACCGAATTTCCTTTCGGCTTTCAGCTTTCAGCTATAAGGTCAGATACCCTTTTATTTTCTTAAAGGTCTTTTCTTTGATGCCGTTTACTCCCATTAATTCATCCAATGATGAAAATCCTCCACGCTTCTCCCGGTATTCAACAATACGCTGGGCCAGGCTGGGGCCGATCCCGGGAAGCCGGTCCAGGTCCTCTTTAGTGGCCCGGTTAAGCGGAATGGGTCTCCCGAGGACCCAGAGGGCTTTAGCTGACAGGGAATCCTGCAGGATGAGAATTCCATGATCCTTAGATGTAACCGTCAAGGTCGTATCCTGATCGAGGATTCTTGTTCCCTCTTTTGAAGATAAAATTTGATTTATAGGAAACCCTCCGGCATCCTGGATCACTTGTTGAATCATAGTCGGTTGAGAATAGGAGATGAGGCCGGGCCTATTGACTTCACCGTTAAGTTCAATCGTTATAATTATTTCAGGCCAAGGGGTGTTTCCCGGCAAGTTTGGTTTTTGATCCATTGCCCAATATTGGAATCCAATAAAACCCAGAATTAAAATGGAAAAAATAAAAAGCCCTTTTTGCCGGAGACGGGTGAATTCGGGAATGAGGGAGTTCCGAGAAGTCATTTTTTGGTTTTCTTTTCTTCCTTATACAGTTTATAGGTAATGCTGTCCACCAGGGCCTGCCAGGAGGCCTCCAGGATGTCGGTGGAAACCCCGACCGTCCCCCATTTGTCTTCTCTGTCTCCAGATTCGATCAGGACCCTGACCCGAGCCCCCGTCCCTTCGACACTGGACAGGACACGGACTTTATAGTCGTCCAGACTCATTTCATTTAATTCCGGATAAAAACGCAGCAAGGCCTTTCTTAAGGCATTGTCCAAAGCATTGACCGGACCATTTCCCAGGGCGGCCGTATGTTCAACCTGATCTTTGACCTTGACGATAATGCTCGCTTCAACTATGGGAGGCTGGTCTTCCCGAACTTTCTGAACAGTAACCCGATACCATTCCAGATCAAAATATTGCTGACGGTCGCCCATGGCCCGATTCATTAATAATTCAAATGAACCTTCAGCCCCTTCATACTGGAATCCTTGATGTTCCAATTCCTTTAACTGATGACAGGATGGTGGATACTGCCGGATCCTTGCTGGATACATCCAGCCCATACCCTTTGGCTTTAGAAAGGATGTTGCTCCGGCCGGCCAGATCCGAGACCAGGATTCTTTGAACATTCCCAACCAACTCCGGACGGATATGTTCATAGGTTTCCGGATTTTTTACTACGGCACTGACATGGATTCCACCTTTATGGGAGAAGGCACTGTCCCCCACATAAGGTTGATATTTATTCTGACGGATATTGGCCAGTTCATCGACGAACCGGGAGACGTCCCGGATTTTTTTAAGCTGATCGGGCTTCAGAACCGGCAACCCGAGTTTCAATTGCAAGTTGGGAATGATGGAACAAAGATTGGCATTGCCACAGCGATCCCCGAATCCATTGATCGTTCCCTGCACATGCCTGATACCCAATTCCACAGCAGCCACTACATTAGCCACGGAACAGTCGCAGTCGTTATGGGCGTGAATTCCCAGGGGGGTCCCTTTAATTTCTTTCTTAACGGCCTGGATAATGGAGGCTAATTTGCCGGGCAAAGTCCCGCCGTTGGTGTCACAAAGGATCAGGCAATCCACCTTGGCCCGAATTGCGGCTTTTAAAGTGGCCAGGGCGTATTCCGGGTTGGCTTGATAGCCGTCGAAAAAATGTTCGGCATCGTAAAAGAGTTTGCTCACTTTAGGCCGAACCAGGGCCAGGGAGTCTTCGATAATCCGGAGGTTTCTTTCCAAAGTGATGCGCAAAGCGTCCCGGACATGGACATCCCAGCTCTTGCCGAAGATCGTGACGACCGGGGTCCGGGCCTGGAGCAGGGCCTTCAGATTGGGATCTTTCGCCGGTTGGGTCTTTGGATTATGGGTACTTCCAAAGGCCGAGAGCAGGGCCTGTTTAAGGGAAATCCCTTTCATGGCCTTAAAAAATTCCACATCCTTGGGATTGGACCCCGGCCAACCTCCTTCGATATAAGCGAGTCCCAATTCGTCGAGTTTTTTGGCGATTCGGATTTTGTCTTCGACCGACAGATTAAAATCCTCGGCCTGGGTTCCATCCCGTAGGGTACAATCGTAGATATCGATGGGTTTCATGGGTTACTCAACACCTTTTGGTCTTAGGTAAACGGTAAACGTTGCACGGTAGAAATACGGAAAGAAATAACTCTTGAATCAAAAGCCTTGCACCTTACACCTTGAACCTGCACAAATTATTTCAGTTCTTCATCCAAATTAAAAGCACTGTGCAAGGTTCTTACTGCCAGTTCGGTATATTTCTCTTCGATGACGCAGGAGATCTTGATCTCAGAGGTGGAAATCATCAGGATGTTGATCCCTTCTTTAGCCAGGGCAGAAAACATGGTGGTGGCCACTCCGGCGTGGTTGCGCATCCCCAATCCGACGATGGAAACCTTGGCGATGTTTTCGTCTCCCAGGACCTGTTCGGCCTTGATCTCCTTGGCCACTTTTTTAACGATAGTCATGGTTTTTTTATAATCGTTTTTAGATACCGTAAAGGTCACATTGGCCAACCCTTCGGCACTGGTATTCTGGATGATCATGTCCACCACTACCCCTGCTTCAGAGATGGGGAGAAAATATCTTGGTGGCAATCCCCGGACGATCCGGCACCTTGGTAATGGTAATCCGCGCCTCATTTTTGTTGTAAGTGACTCCTGAAACCAAGATCTTTTCCATGCTTTTATCTTCTTGAACCACCATTGTTCCCTCCTTATTGGTAAAGGTCGAGCGTACGTGTACCGGGACCTTAAATTTTTTAGCAAATTCCACCGATCGAATCTCCAGGACTTTTGCCCCCAGACTGGCCATTTCCAGCATTTCTTCATAGGAGATTTTTTTCATCTTTCTGGCCTTGGGACAGATATTGGGGTCCGATGTATAGACCCCTTCCACATCGGTAAAAATCTCGCAGACCTGGGCTTTTAAGGCGGCAGCCACAGCCACGGCCGTGGTATCCGAACCCCCCCGGCCAAGGGTGGTGATATTCCCTTTTTCATCCTGGCCTTGAAAGCCGGCCACGACCACAATGTTGTCTTTTCTTATCTCTTCCATAATCCGCCGGGTATCAATCTCGCTGATCCTGGCCCGGCCATAAGCCTCATCGGTAACAATCCTGACCTGATGCCCTAAAAGGGACGAGGCTTTGAATCCCAGGCTTTGGATAGTCATGCTGCACAGGGCCACCGAAACCTGTTCTCCGGTGGAAAGCAGGACATCCAATTCTCGAGGATTGGGCGATCCGGTTATCTCATAGGCCAATCGGATCAGTCTGTCCGTTTCTCCCGACATGGCCGAAAGGACGACCACCATATCGTGGCCTTTTTTCTTCATTTCGATGACCCGCTCAGCCACATTACGAATTTTTTCTAAGGAGCCGACTGAGGTCCCACCATATTTTTGAACAATCAGGGACATGAAATTCCTCCTCACTAGAAAAAAATATTATTTTTTCAAGATAGAATATAGAAGTCAGGATTCAGAATCCAGAAGAAAAAAACTCTTTGCCAGTCCGTTTTACTTCCGACTTCTAACTTCCAACTCCTGGATTCTGAAATTTAAGATTCCAATTTTGCAAACGTTTGACCCATGCCCCGGATCCTTTAACCTGAATTTGTCTCCGGGATTCATCCACAATGGTGAATGAAATATCCAGCCGCTCTTCCGGCAAATCTCTGATCCGTTCGGCCCATTCAATGACCGTGATTCCAGGACCGTCGAAATATTCTTCCAGCCCGAGTTCCTGGATTTCCTCTTCCAAATGGAGGCGATAACAGTCGATATGAAAAAGAGGACTGGGTCCCGGATATTCATTAATTAAAGAAAAAGAAGGACTGGCTACAAACCCTTCTTCAATCCCCAGACCTTTGGACAGGCCGTGAACCAGACAAGTTTTCCCGGCCCCTAATTCTCCATGGAGGGCGATCACATCTCCGGGTGAAAGCAAAGAAGCTAATTTACGGCCCAGTTGTTCCGTGGCCTCTTCACTTTCAACCATCACTTCAAGGATGGACTCTTCCAAAGATGCATCCTTTATCTAGCCAAAGAACGGATAATATCCTTCTTGCCTATGATCCCAACCAGATCTTTTCCTCTAAGGACCGGGATGGAATGAACACGGTTTTCGGCCATGAGCGTGGCTATTTCTTCCAACGAAGTCTCTGGGGAGACGGTTTTGACCGTTCGGGTCATGATGTCTGCAGCCGCCAGACCTATCATTTTTTTCAATTCTTTCTCAAATTTTTTTCCGCTTTCCAAAAAAACGATATAACCCATTAAATTAATCACGGTCGGCAGATGTAATCGTTTGGTCTGGTCGATAATGTCACTTTCACAAACGATCCCAACCATCTCTTTTTCGGGATTCAAAACAGGCACCCCGCTGATATGTTTTTCGGTCAGGATTTGAGCCACCTCAGAGATCGGGGTGTCTTCCTTAACGGTAATGACTTCCTGAGTCATGATATCTTTGGCCTGGATCATAACGGGCTCCTAAGCAGAGTAGTTATTCAATTTAAGAAATAAAAAAACAGGAGTAAGTTAAACCAACCCAACAAAATGTATATTGGAATTCAGAATCCAGAAGTCAGAATTCAGAATGAAGATATATCGTAGCACCGCCTTATGATTATATTCTGGATTCTGACTCCTGACTCCTGGATTCCAAGCTTTGTATAAAAAATCTGGTTGCAAAATGGTGATGGATAAATTCTCATATTCCAAATTCTAGGTGTCTACAACTTCACCTCCCGGATCAACGGAATGGGCTCTGTTTCCGGGCAATCCCAGTAGTCCTTTTGAGAAAGAAGCCTGGGAATTTTTTCCAATAATTCCGAAGCCAGAATCCCCTGCCCCCCTCGCTCGCGGGCCAGCCAGGTCCCGGCCTGTCCGTGGAGGAACACCCCCAGACAAGCGGCTTCGGTCAGGGACAATCCTTGGGCCAACAGACCAAGGATCAAACCGGTTAAAATATCTCCGGTTCCACCGCTGGCCAATATCGAATGGGCCACAGGATTCAGATAAACCGGCCCTTCCGGATCGGCAATGACGGTTCTGGCCCCCTTTAAAACAACGACCACTCCATATTTTCTGGCAAAGGCACGGGCCGATTGGATGCGGTCGGCCTGAATTTCCTTAACCGATTGTCCTGACAATCGCGACATCTCCCCCGGATGGGGAGTTAAAATGGCCCGGCCGGTCAGGGTCTTTAATGTTTGCGGATTGTCAGCCAGGGCATTCAATCCGTCAGCATCGAGGACCAACGGGATGTCTTTTAATCGCTTTAGCAGAGTTTGTACTAAAGACTTGGTCCCCTGGGATTGGGAAAGACCGGGGCCAACGGCCAGAGCCTTTTTCCCCTCACAAAGGGACTGGATTCTTTTGAGGGCCTTTGGGCCTAAAGTCCCTGATTGCCCTTCGGGCAGAGGTTCGGTCATGGCCTCGGTCAATTTGACTTCCATGATGGCATTTAAACTTTCCGGTATACCCAAGGTCACCAATCCGGCCCCGGCCCGCAAGGCCCCCAGGCAGGTCATGGCCGCGGCCCCGGTTTTACCTTTCGAACCGGCTAATACTAGCACATGACCATAAAGACCCTTGTGGCCTTCGGGATCTCTCTTGGGCAGGAATGGGGCCAGGGTTTTGGGCTCCAGTAATTCCACCCGTTCATTTGCAGGGGGATAGAACATCGGTGGAATGCCGATATCGACCCAAAAAAGCCTTCCCACAAAACGGCATCCGGGAAACAAGACTTGACCGACCTTGGGCAAGCCGAAAGTGACGGTCAAATCGGACAGGGTGCATAATCCAAGGGGTTGGCCACTGTCGGAAGATAAACCGGAAGGGATGTCGATCGCTATTTTTGGCAAGGGAAGCTCGTTTATCAACTGGATCACGTTTCGAAAAAGACCTTGGACATTCTTTTCCAATCCGGTCCCTAAAAGGGCGTCCACTAAAAGGTCGTATTGGATTAATTCATGCCTTAGGGCCGGAAGATCCATTTTGTCGGTTAATTCAACCAAAGGGACCTTCAGTTTGTCCGTCAGAAGGAGTTGAAGAGCGGCATCACCTTTCAATTCCCTCTTCGCTCCGGCTAAATAGACCTTTGCTTTTAGACCCAGAGAATGGAAATAACGAGCTATGACCAAACCATCTCCCCCATTGTTTCCTTTTCCGCAGAAGACGGCTATAGATCTGGCCTGAGGATAATGACTTTGGATCATCTGGACCGCCCCGCGGGCTGCATTTTCCATCAGGACCGGTCCCGGCAAGCCGAACTCTTCAATGGTCCGTTGATCCAGTTGTTTCATTTGTTGGGCTGTAGCTAAGATCATAGTAATACACCTAAGAAGGAATCCAGAATATAAGGCCTTTATTCTGACTACTGGCTCCTGGATTCTGGATTCCAGTTTGTTTATACTTCCAGAACCACCACGGCCACTGCGTAACCGTCTTCGTCGCTTAAGGTTAAAAAACTGTTTTTAATTCCAACTCGAGCGCAGATTTCACGGGCTTGACCATAAAGCCTCAGTTCCGGTTTCCCGAAAGAATCGGAGGTTACCTCAATATCCTTCCAAAAAATTCCATGCCGCATTCCCAACCCGATTGCCTTGGAGAAGGCCTCTTTGGCTGCGAAGCGCATGGCCCAATAGCGGGTGGGACGGGGTTTGCTTAAGCACAGGGATCGCTCTTTTTCGGTGAAGATCTTTTGTTGAAATCGTTCCCCCCAGGTTTCCATGGCTGCCTGGATTCTGGACATCTTCACCAAATCGACCCCAATACCATAAATCATAAAAATACTTGCCTAAGCAACCTGCCGAAAAAAATCAAACAATCAAAAAATCTTCTCAGTCTTTTCCTAAACATTCAGCTCGTTGTAATTTCTGAACATTTTCCCTGTAACCCAGGAATCTTTGAACCCTTGGGGCCTAAATCCTGTTCGTCATTTTCTTTTATATAACAACCCATTATCCTGGTCAAGGGGAAATGGCGTATTTCTTTGATAACGGCTCGAGTAGAAAAGGGGTTCTATCGGAGATGAAGGGCTGATGAAGTCCCATCGGCAATTACTGGATACTGGATCAAACTGCGGATACTGGATACTTGATGCTAGATACCGGATGCGAGGTTTTTATCAAGTATCCAGTATCGGTTTTTGGTTTTATCCAGTATCGACCCATTGAAAGAGTTCTGTTATCAATAAAAATCATTGGACAAAATGACCGATCAGTATGCCCGCCAGCATGAGCACCCCAACGGCCATATTGGTTTGAATGGTCAGCAATTGGGCCGGAATGATCTGCTCATAGGTATTATAGTTTTTCCAGAAGATGCGGATGGCCTTTATAGCCAAAGGCAGGGCCAGCCAGGCCATAAGGATCAGGAAGGAAAAATGTTGGCTTCCCCATAAGAAGAAGAGAAAGGGGAAGGGCATAATCATTAACAATAAGTAGATCCAGCGGGAGAACTCAAGTCCCAGTCGAACGACAAGATTATTTTTTTGAGCCGCTCGATCGGCCTGAAAATCAGGGAATTGGTTGATCCAAATAACGGCTGTGATCAGGAAACCTAAGGGGAAGCCCAGAAAAAAAGCCGGCCAGGTCAGGTGATTGGCCAAAACATAATAAGTCCCCCAGGTGATTAATGGTCCGAAGGCCAAAAAGATAGTAACTTCCCCCAGACCACGAGACATAAGCTTTAGAGGATCGGCTGAATAAAATAATCCGGCCAGAAGGCCTAACAAGCCTATTAAGGCAACATAAGGACGGCCCATGAAAATAAGAACCAACCCGGTAAGTACCGCCCAGGCGAAAAAAAAGATCGATATCCCTAATACCCGACGGGCACTGAGCGATTCTTCCTGGATGACCCGACTTCCTCCGCTGAACGGGGTGGGATGAAGGTTGATGATGTCGCTTCCAGGGGCATCGAAATAATCATTGATCATGTTGGCGGCGATATGAAGGGAACCTACTCCAATTAAAGTTAATAGTAGTTCAAACCCCCGGAAAAAGCCCTGATGATAGGCCTGGCCGGCAGCCAAAAGGACCGGAACTAAAGAGCCGGTTAAAAAGGGCAGGCGCATAGCTCGGACATAGATATTCATTCAAACCTCCTAAGCTTTTTAAGACGACGGCTAACAGTATTCTATAATTATTTTTTCTGTCAAGTTGTAAATCATACTAGGAACTCATGGTTGACAAAATTCAAGCACCCGTATATCTTTCCTATTAAAGAACTTCTAAACAACAAAGGATAGGCACTGATGCCTTTTTCAACAATTCACGACCTTTCTCCGGAAGATCTATTGGCCTCTCGTGTCCTGTTTTCCAAAATTTTCCAGGGTCTCTTTTCTTTTCATTCCCTTAATTTTTATTTTCCCGAACGCCCCCAATCTGCCTTGACCTGGAAGGAAGGGGGAAACCTGGAAGAATTTGTAGACAGCCACTGGGTCAACCAAAAAAAAATGCAATTTGATCCCCTGCGTAAAAGACTTTATTGGCCCCTGATGTATCACGGCCGAACCTTGGGATTCCTGGTCCTGTTCGGCTGGCCCCAGGTTCCCGGGAACAATGAAAGGCTTCTTTTAGAGCGATTGGCCGGTCTTTCCCTGGAAATGACGGCATTAACAAAACAGGTTCAGTTGGATCCGGTAACCGGCCTCTATCATGAAAGGGCCTTCCGAAAGATAGTGAGTGGGGTGTTAAAAGAATTCACCCAAAAATGGGGCGATCAACAACCTGAAAAATTAAGTCTTGCCGATGGACTTTCTTCACCGACCTTGATGCTTGGCTTTCTTTCTCTCCAACCCAAAGAGACCCCGGAAGACCCCTTCTCCCTTTCCCAGGAGTCAGAATGGCGAGTCTGGATAAAAGAAATCAAAAAGAGTTTCCCAAAGGAGACGATCCTGTCCACAATTCATCACAACCCTCTGATCATAGGTTTTGTTATCCCATCCCTAGAGGAAGAAATACAGGCTCCGATCTTACCCTTTCAAGGTTCTCCGGAAGTGGAGAATAAATTTATTTATCATCTAGGCTGGGCCGGCCTTAATACCCGGTCTCAGGAGACTTTTCAAGGCAACCCTTCCCATTCTTCTCTGATGACCCTCTGGTGGGAACAGGCCTGGACCGCCCTCGAACTGGCTCAACCTTTAGGAAACAATATCACCCTAAGTTATGATGAAATATTGTTTCGCGCCGGCAGGGTCGTGGACCTTCTTCCCGGTCATCGAATCGTAATCAATTTGGGGCAAAAAGCCGGAGTCGGTTTTTTTATGCGGTTCTCAATTAGGGACGAGGGTGATCCCGAACGGGAAAAAGGTCTGGCCGTTCCCCTTGAGATCCAGGAAGAAATCAGTATTGCGGAAGTCATTTATCTTCGGGAATCGGGCCTGAACATTCAGCCAAACGACCGGGTTCGTCTGGTTTCCCCCAGTGATGAAAAAATGGGAGATCTAAAAGAAGAGGTCCTTTTAACCAACGGCTCCCTTCGGTCTTTTCAAATGTTTCAGCAGAAATTACGAGAAGCATTGAAAGATACCGACAAGTTTGTCCTGCTCATCGGACGATTAGATGATTATGCCGACCGGCTCAAGCTTTGGGGAGAAAAGGGCCTCCTGGAAATCCAAAAAGAAATAGACCTGGGCCTTAAAGGACGGCTACCGGCCGGTGGAATGGTCGGTCCTTATGGTCGTGACGGATTTATCCTCTTTATCCCGGGAATGGACGGGAAAGCGGGAGGCGAGTGGGCCAGGGATTTAATAAAACAATTTAAGCAGGACCTCCATCTTTCTTTCTCCCTGGCCCTGGCTGAATACCCCTGCGCTCCTTTCCATAAGGGCGACATCCTTGATAACACGATTAAAGCCTTGGATCATCTTGCCTTCCTGGGACCCGGTTCCTTTGTCGCCTTTGATTCCGTCAGCCTAAATATCAGCGGAGATAAGCTGTACAACCATGGAGATATTCATGGGGCCGTACGGGAATATGAAAGGGCCTTATTTCTGGATCCGAACAATATTAATGCCTTGAACAGCCTGGGGGTCTGTTATGCCAACCAGGACCATTTGGAAAAGGCCATTGAATCCTTCCGCCGGATACTGGCCCTTTCCCCTGATGATTTCATGGCCTCATTCAATCTTGGATTTTCCCTGGCCCGGATGGGAAACAAGGAAAAGGCCATCCAGATCTGGGAAGCCCTATCTGAAAAAAACAGCTCCAATTTTGATTTGGCCTTTAATTTGGGCAGGCTCCACCGTGAACAAGGTGATTTAACAAAGGCCAATTATTGGTTTAAACGGGCCGAGGAAACTCCGGATAAAAAAGGATTTATTTACCGGACGCTGGGAGAGAGTGAGGAATCTCTAGGAAAAGGGAGAGAGGCCATGTCCTGTTTCAGAAAGGCCTTAAAATACAACCCGCAGGACGCCTTTTGTTTAAGCCGGCTGGGAGCCCTTTATCTTCAGCAGGGTGAAAGTATCAAGGTGGCTTTATCCCTTTGCCAGCAGGCCACCCGAATTGAGCCGACCAAGGGGATTTACTGGATGAATTTGGGGAAGGCCCTCCTCATGAACGATTTTCCCCAAAAGGCAGTGGACGCCTTGCATCAAGCCCTGGCCCGACGGGGGTCCATCAAGAGAGGTCTACCGGCTTACTGGGTCTTTCTTTCCGAACTCTGGGCAAACACAAGGAAGCCCAGGGGTGTTTTATAGAAGCCCTCAAACAGGATCCCGGCAATGAAGAAATTCAAGGCTACCTGAAGGAAGAAGAACAGGCCGTATAGCGAAACCATTTGGTCCTTAAGAGGGATAAGGGATTGGGTCATCCCTCACGGGAAGTGTAAGATTGAAATTTGCCTTTATAAAGAATTCTAATTGGGGTAATTAATAAAATTGAATGGATTGGTTGCTCATACTTTTTCAATAGGCCCCCAAAAAGGAGAGCCCAGACATGAAAAGATTAATAGTCTTATTCACTGCCCTTTGGATTATTGGACTGGCAAGTTTTGCTTTGGCTGATTCTGATCGTGGTTCGAGGTATAATCCCTATGATCCTTATCAAAACGAACCTGGTCGAAATCAGGGCCCGGCCGCAGGAAACAGTGTTATTAATCCGGAGAAGCCAGCCGAGGCTTATGGCACAGAACCTCGACGATGGTATGACAGTCAGGAAAATTATCAGCAAATATATGAACAAACTGCTAACGACCCCAGGACGCTGACCCATCCCTATCGAGAGGTTAAGCCTTACCCTTCGCAAGAGCTGACCAGCCCTGATGAAGGAGTTATCCCTCAGAGTCCCGATAAACCGACCACAACCCGACAATTGACCCCTCCAACAGTGAAAGAGAGTAGTCCCGAGAATTAGCTGACCTGACACCACCTTTTTATGCGGCCGAGCTCTGTCTGGCTATTGTGAACACTCAGGGGGGTC
Source organism: uncultured delta proteobacterium (assembly GCA_963802945.1). Lineage (GTDB taxonomy): Bacteria > Desulfobacterota > RBG-13-43-22 > RBG-13-43-22 > RBG-13-43-22 > RBG-13-43-22. The sequence goes on along the minus strand of CAWDKY010000016.1, from coordinate 211,250 downwards.
CCAGACACAACAAGTTTGCCCAGACCCTTAACCTTGATGGGAAACCCGATCCCCAGGCTCTACACACCGGGCGAGTTGGGTTCGTTTTTCGGACATCTCTATCAGGGGGGGGAGCAACCTGGCCGAAGCCTTGGCCTAAAGAATGAGTTAGGAGAGGTTATTCTTAACCGTGGCCTTTTAATAGGTGACCCCGGTGCGCATGCCTTGGTTCGCCCTTACCTTAACGGACAGCATGCAACTCCTCGCGGACAACTCGTCGAAGGACCTTTTCGATAGTCTCATTCCGATTCGTGATGTACTCATGGAGGGCATTGTTAATGAGGGTCTGATAGTTCCCCCCCCCCGATTCTTCCACCCGCACCTTGAACCACTCTACAATATCCTTGTCCAGTCGAATGGTAATCCTGACTTTGTTGCCCGAGGGAGGAATCACTGCTCCCCGCCGAGCCTTACTAAAATCATAATTGAGTTTCATACCCTTTTACCTCTGATCGTGTTGCTTTCCTCGCTGATATGATTCGGATGTTTTCTTCACGCCACCTATAAACCACGACAAGAATCCTGCCCAAGCAATCCATTCCCATGGTCACATGGCGGTCTTCTCCGTGTTCGTTGTCCTCCATGGTGAGAGCCTTCGGGGCCTCGAATACGGCAAAGGTATCCGCGAAACCCACTCCGTGCTTCCTCTGGTTCAGTCGGTCTTTGTTCGGGTCCCACTTGAACATATTAAAAGTATATGTACATGTGTATGCACATGTCAAGCTATTTTTCAACGGGCTAACGCAATGCTCATTGGGGGGGTGCGGTTTGGCGAGCACCTAAGGTAAAGGGGATGGTTCTCTTTAAGGCGAAACAATAAATAATTAGAACCATCCCCTTTATTAGTATTAGGGGATGAAAATTTATAAAAGGGGATTACGAATCTTAAGAAAAACGAATTTCCGAAAATCCATGTCCGAGGTATATATAGTTTGAACTCCGTGTTGTAGTAATAAAGCGGCCAAGTGAGCATCAGGTACAAGATTTCCCCTTACAGGAAGTCGTGAAGTCACATTTTTATAGATGGTTAAGATTCCTTCCTGCTTGGTTACAATACGCACCCGAGGTAATAATAATAGTTTTTCGATATTACCCAAAGCTTCGTCGGGTAACAAAGGATGAGCAAAGATACTCGGATGAGTGGATATTCTCAGATAAGCCATCAAGGTTGACCAGGCGACACAAAAAAGCTCCGGATCTTTCCCCCGGCTTTCAAGAAATTTAATCGCTGGGGATAATGCGGATTTTGTTGGTCCGAGGCATAGAGCAGAATATTTACATCCACCGAATAACTCAAGGCTCGCTCCTATCCAAAATCCGATAAATGGTGTTTTTGTCGGAAAGGTCTACAAGGGCCTTCATGGGACGTGAGGTCCATTTTAATGGTGGGGCTTTGATTGCCGCTTTTCTGGACCCCAAGGCCTCCGCCAGAAGCCGGGAGATGATTTGGCCCAAGGATCGTCCTTCTTTTTTTTGGAGGTCCTTGATTTCCTTTAGAATAGGAGTTTCTATATCAACGGTTGTCCGTGCCATGATGAGTAGATGATATTTATTATTGCATCAGATGTCAAGAAATATTTGCCCCCCTCCATACCATCGGGTGAGTTGGGTTCGTTTTTCGGGTCATCTCTATCAGGGGGGGAGTAACCTGCCCGAAGCCCTGGCCTTTGGACAGATCGCCAGGGAGTGCGCGGGCCGAGAAACGCCCTGGTGAATAAGTCGGTTAAAAAAGTGAGTTGCGAGGAGAGGTTTTCGGTAGGAGCATCATTTCTGGAAATTTTTTCCTGCTCTTAAATCCAGCCTATAAGAAAATAAAGGGAACCGTCCCCAATATTTCCACTTTCTGCACCGCCCTAACTTTAATAAATTAGTATTATGTCCCCAGAATTAAAGACTATTTGCTCCGCTACCACTTCAACCGGCCATGTAGTCGGGAACTTTCTTCAAAAAGCAAGAAATGTTAACTTCACAAATATAGGTGAAAGGGTTTTAAAGGACGTTCGACGTTCAGCGTTCGTCGTCGTCGAAAAAAAGAAACTTGAACCTCAAAGTTGAAAGACCAAAGGTAATGTTATGAAAATAAGGGAAAAGGGGGGAAGTCAAGGTTTTTTTGCTGGAGGCAAAAAAGTTTGAAGTTTTTGCTCAGAATTTCATCTTGGGGTAAATAAAGACTAGGAGGGACAACCTATCTATTTTGGAAAATATTCCTTATTTTTAACTTCCGATATTTTAGGTTATTTTATGAAATAATATGTTTTTTTAGGACATGAAAAACTTAGGGAGATAATGCAATGCCTAAGTGGATGACTGTAAAGCAGATAGCTGAATATTTGCAAATGAGTGATGATAAAATCTATGACATGGCACAAAAAAGAGATATTCCCCGGTTCAAAGGTACGTAATCAATGGCGGTTTGATCGGGATGAAATTGATTTATGGGTGAAAGCGCAACGGCCAGCGGCCGACATCAACTTAAAGAAAAAAAATAAATAATTCAAAGGACTTTTAAATGAGGATTTCACAAAATAGGAATAAGTCAGGCCAGGATATTGCCGAAGTCTTATCATCCAACATGTACCATCATTTATTTCCCAAACACCTTGAACTAGTTCCCCAACTGAGTGAGGTTTATGAACTCCAGTTGGCTTTTTATGAAAGTCAGCTTCTTAACGATGAGGAAATTATAAGAAATGGGGCGTATTTGCCAGTGTTGATAATAAGTTTACCCGTCATTTTCTAATGTGCAGCGGAGAACCGGTTCAATTGCCACAGCATTCATCATCAAGGTTGCGCTCCTTTTTCTAAACTAACCAGTTTAAGACCGGATATGGAACCCATGGTTTATTCCCTTACCGTGGAAAGTTCCACCCGCAAATGATTAAAGGGCTAATCAATATAATGGGACTAAAACCGGGAGATACTATTCTCGATCCCATGATGGGTTCGGGGACCGTTCTAATTGAAGCGCGATTGATGGGAATTAAGTCGGTTGGTATTGATGCCAGCCCATTTTGCCGGTTTATGGTCCAAGCGAAAATAGACGGTCTCACTGTTCCTCTACCCCCAATCCGGGCGGCCTTGAAAAAATCTCGGGAAGTGTTCGAACATTTTAAAGCCTTGGCTGGGGGCAACCGAAACAAGGGAAAAAGATGCGCGTTGAACCAGCCTATGGAGAGTTGTTTTCCCTTATGGAACCCATGGCTGACTATGTGCCTGTTCCGGTAGGGGATAATAAGCTACCTGAAGGGTGTGAGGCTAAAGAAGTCTATAATTTTCTGCTGTTGGCTTACTTGGACAGCGCCGGCTATTCAGAAAGAAGTAACCGGAAGTCCCCATATGATCAATTCAAGGCCATCCTAGAACGATACTTTTTGTGTCCGAAAAGATCCAGAAGGTTTTGGTTGGAGTTGAAGGCGAACTGGCAGAAGCGAAACCTGGCTTGGGAGATGCCCGATCGTTAAAGCTGCCGGATTCAAGTATAGACGGCATATTATTTTCCCCCCCCCTATAGCTTTGCAATAGATTATTTGGAGAATGACTCTTTCCATTTAGGCTTTTTGGGGTAGACATCGAAGTTAAGGGGAAGAAATGGTCGGTCTTCGAGGAAGAGCGCTTCGCTAGAAATTTGATTTTTATAAAGTAGATATGGAAAAAATCCTTTCCGAATGTAGCCGGGTGTTACGTCCCGGTCGAATCTGTACGATTGTGGTTGGTACCAATAATAACCAATTAAGTAAAATTTTGGGAAGTAGCCCCTGATAATGTTCAAGGGATTGACGAACTGTTTATTGAACTTGGAGCCCCTCATGGACTTCACCTTATCCGAAAAATTAGCCGGCAAATTACCGGCATGGCAAATACCATGAGAACTGAATTTATCGTCATGTTAAAACGACGATAGCCATTTACCGCATGGCCCTACCGTCGGTTCCCTTAGGGATTCGGGACGGACAGGCTAACTGCATCATGTTCAATCGCAATAACAGCAAGAAAACCTTCTTCCACTTTCAAAGCCTTGGAAAGAGGAAAATAAGGGTCCCGATCAGGGAAATTTCCTATCCGATCAGTGAGGTATTTGTACATGTTCCTTGTTGGGAGGATCAATAAGCCACCTATGAGGACCTTTTTAATAATCCCAAGAGCCATCTTATTGATTGCTCGGTGGCTGGAGGATATATTCCCGGTCTCCCATTCAACACAAAAAAGTCGATTTCCAACAGGATAGGTTGCATCCATCGGCCCTGGTTTTTTCAAAGTGGCAATATCAACATGTGTTTCAAGCCCCAACCCAAAGATTTCAGATGAAGCATACAGGCATCCTTTATCGGCTTAACCCCATTTCCTTCCCCTCTGCCTTTTCCTGGTTGATCATATAGAGTAAAAGAGTCGGAATCGAGTGGCCATCGGATGGTCTTAATTGCTTGTAAGATTTGCCCTTCAATCGTCTTCCATTCTTTTGTAGCCGAGAATCCTCCGGCGTCAATAAGTCGCTCCACTTGTATAATTTTCATCAGTCACGTCTCCTTTCCAAATAATCGTCTTTCAGCGATTTCTTGGCTTGAATTTCAATGTGTTGAAGAAGATCCGAGGGATTGATCTTGAGTGATTTGGATAATTGAAAGATCGTTCTAAGGGTTGGATTTTTTTGGCCACGTTCAAGAAGACTTACATATGTCCGATGGTAACCGCTCTCATCGGCAAGCTGCTCTTGCGAAAGGCCTTTTTCCAAACGGATTTTTTTAAGGACCTGGCCGAATATATTTTCCAGAGTCAAGGGAACCCTCCTTGTAAGTGTAAATTGTTATTCTGTTGAATGTTAAATTTTTGCAGATTATATGTCTACAGACTATAGTATTCACTTAAAACCAGGCTTACCGATCTTGATTTGTTTAGAGTGGCAAAAGGAGGAAACGTTTTATGTGGCCGAACGGTAAGGAATGAGTACCCTTTAAATTGGTGAATTATGGCGGCGAGAAAAAGTTTTGAGACTTATTCGTTCGAAAAAAGAAATGTTTGTTCCGCTATCACTTCAACCGGCAATCAGGGCCGGAAACATATATTAACAAGCAGGGAAATGTTAACTTCACAAAATACGGGTGAAAGGGTTTAAAAGACGTCCGATGTTCAGCGTTCGTTCCGCCCGGCTTTGCCGGGCTCCAGAGAGGCTCCCATACGGGAGCCGGATCGTTCGTCGAAAAAAAAGAAACTTAAGGCTGAAAACACATTTGAGATTTCATGTGTCAAGAAATTCTTCAACGCTCAACTTTGCCTGCTTAAGGATTCCGAGTAATGTACCAATGGCCAATTCTTTATGCAGGGGAACAACACACCCGATGTCTCCTTTTGAGGTTTGTTTCTTGAGTATAACATGGCTCCGCGTTGGCGAACCCACTAGAAACCTAATTTTTCTAATCTGTTAATGGTTTCTTCACCGGAAAGCCTGGTGAGTTTAGGCATTGACTGCTGCCTCAAAAGTGGTCATAAGCGACTTTGAGAGTTCCTTAACAGGAAGTTCTTCTAAATATAATTCAGTTGCTTCCTTCAGATTGGCTATGGCTTCTTCAATCGTATACCCTTGACTAACTGTACCCACTTCAGGGCATTCAGCAACATACAACTCATCTTCTTTATGGAGCACAGCAGTGAAAGTTTTATTTTTCATCTGAAACCTCCTTCAGATTAAAAGACATTCGGTGTTCGTCGTTCGGAGAAAAATATGCAAGTTAACCCTAAAACTGTAAAGATAATGCCAAGAAAATAAAGGGAAAAAGGGAGGAAGTCAAGGATTTTTTGCCGGAAGCCAAAAAAGTTCGGAGTTTTGAGTTCGGAGTTCGGAGAGAGAACCAAAGGCGAACCATATGAAAAAGTTCGGGGTTCAGAGTTCGGAGTTCGGCGACAAAAATTTATTAAAGGCGGCTAAAAAAGATTGAGTTGAGAGGAAGGTTTGGAGGCAGGGGCCTCGTTCCTGAATATCTTTACCTGCCCATAAACCCCGTCATAGCCGGGCTTGACTTGAACCAGGCCCTGGCGAACCCTTAAGATTGCATCGGCCAGGCGGTCGTCCAAGAAAGACCGCAGTTCTTCTTCAGAAAGATCCAATAAGATACGAAACTCGGAACCGCCTCGCTCAATCAGGCGAAGATATTCCTTTCGAATCCGTCGGGACTGGACCCCGACCTCAAAAACCTCGCCCAGGATCTCTTCCAAAGGGACCAGGTGGAAGGCCGGAATAGCCCCTTCAGGTACAAACCCTGGCGGCCGGTCGGCCAAGGCTTCCACCCGGTGCATGACCCCCACCACCAGATTTTTCCCACAGACCGGGCAGAGATAATCCTTCTCACGGGTTTGTCCTGGGGAATAACAGATCCCGCAACTCCGATGGCCGTCAAAGTGATATTTACCTTCTTCCGGAAAAAACTCGATGGTGGCCAAAAACCGTTTTGGATCTTTTGCCTTGATGGTTTGAATAATATCCTTAAAGGACAGCGGGCAGTCAAAGATATTGGCCTCTCGTCCGATCTTGGCCGGGGAATGGGCATCGGAATTGGAGATCAGGCTGAGCCGGTCCAAGGCCGACCAGCGCCAGTTCATGGCCGGGTCGGATGAAAGGCCGGTTTCAAGGGCATAAATATTGGGTGTTTCTTCTTCAAAGCATTCTTCCAGACTGTCAAAACCGGAATGAGAGCCAAAGACCGAGAACCAGGGGGTCCAGGCATGGGCCGGAACAACCAGGCATTCGGGATCAATATCCAGGACTATTTTCACCAGGTCTTTGGCGGAAAACCCGAATATGGGACGGCCGTCGGATTTGACATTGCCTATGCGGCCCAGGTGAAGATTGATTTTTTCCACCGAGCGGATCGCCGGGGCAAAGATCATCATGTGCACCCGTCGGCCTTTGCCTGCCTGAGTATAGATGTGACTGGTTTCCGCAGTCAAAATAAATTGGATTGCAGAAGCGTCTCCTTCCTTTAATTTCAGGAGGCCATGACCGGTTTCCTCCAGATCGGTTTTGATCTCTTCAAAGTAAGCGGGATGGGTGAAATCACCGCTGCCCAGCAGATGAATCCCTTTCAGACCGGCCCACTGGGCCATGGTCCGCAAATGCATCTCTTTGCTGGTGGCCCGGCTGTAGGCCGAATGGACGTGAAAGTCGGCGATGATTTTCATAAGAAATCCTCAAAGATTCAAGGAGCCAAGGGGCCCCAAAAGGTCCAAGGTTCAATGTGTAAGGTTCAGGGTTAAAACCTTATACCGTATACCTTGCGCCTTCTGCCCGATTTTATGGCCAGATGGTGTGTATCTTTTTGTGTTTTTCCCAAACCTCGGTTTCCAGTTTCTGTTTGTAGGTTTTCAAGGCCGAGGCCAGAGAGGGGGAGTTCAAAGCCAAGATCTGAGCGGCCAGGATGGCGGCATTTTTGGCCCCGGCGGCCCCGATGGCCATAGTGGCCACAGGGATGCCCGAGGGCATTTGAACCACGGCCAAAAGAGAATCTAAACCTTTTAAAGAAGAAGAGTCGATAGGCACTCCGATAACCGGCAGGGTGGTCTCCGCCGCCAGGACGCCGGCCAGATGGGCCGCCGCTCCGGCCCCGGCGATGATTACCTTGAAACCGCGTTCCGCAGCCTTTCGAGCAAATTCGGCGGTCTTCTTGGGGGAGCGATGGGCCGAGGAGACCATCAACTCATAAGGGATGTTAAATTCCCTCAATACCTTCGCCGCACCTTCCATGACCGGCAGATCGGAATCACTGCCCATGACGATCCCAACCAACGGGGCTGACTTGTTTTTCCTCATTTTCATAAGAGCCTCCGTAGAAGAATTTATGAATCTGGAATCCAGGAGTCAGAATTCAGAATGAAAACAATAAAAGAAAGAAGAAATTTTATACTGAATTCTGACTCCTGGATTCCAGATTCTTGTAACTCATTTTCAAAACCTCAAATGCACATCACCGGTCAGAAATTTTTCCTCTCGGTTGTTGTCGAGACAAAGGATCAGGGCCCCATGCTCGTCAATACCCCGAGCTATACCGGACCAGGTATTTTGGTTGTTGGAAATCGTGACCCGCCGATCATTCACCAAAGAATACCGGTCCCACTCTTTCCGTAAGCAACCGACTCCTTCGATTTTAGTCTTTCCGTAGAGGGATTCTGCCAGAGTCAAAAAGCGGGTCAAAAGCTTGAGGCGGGAAATCTTATGGCCGGTCTCTTTAAGAAGGCTTGTGGCCGGCTGGCCTCCAGGAGGTGGTTTGGGCGGACCCCAGTTACAATTGATCCCGATCCCGACAATCATATATTCGATGCAATCCGGATCGGTGGCAAATTCAGTCAGGATCCCGGCCATTTTTTTTTCTCCGGCATAAATGTCATTGGGCCATTTAATGCCCACTTCGATCCCGGCAACTTCCTGGATGACCCGACAAAGAGAAACCGAAGCCAGGACGGTCCCGTAAAAGGCCTGTTGGGGCGGCCATTCCGGCCGGAGGATCAGAGAAAAAAGGAGATTTTTGCCAGAAGGAGACTGCCAGAGGCGGTTCAAACGGCCTTTCCCCTTTTCCTGATATTCAGCCACCACAAGGGTACCTTCCAAAGCCCCTTTAGCGGCCAGAGCCCTGGCCTGAAGATTGGTGGAATCGGTGCGCAGAAAATGATAAATCTTTTGCCCGAATATACGGGTATTGATCTCCCGACGAATCAGGTCAGGATATAAGATGTCCGGGACGGCCTTAAGACGATAACCTTTACCCTGAAGGGATTCAATACTAAAACCCTCCTCTTTGAGTTGGGTTATATATTTCCAGACAGCCGGGCGGGTCATTCCTAATTTTTTGGCCAAGACCTCTCCAGAAATAAAATCGCTTTGGGTCAGGGCTCTCAGGATAATTTCTTTGGGATGACGAACAGATTTTTGCATTTTTAACAAAAGACTAATATTGAATTTCGAACATCGAATTTCGAATCATGAATGGATTTGTTTTTGCCTAACCTATACATTCATCATTCGTTATTCGACATTCAATAATCTATTTTCTTAGGCAACCTCTGCAAACTGGTATAGCGGTTTATTAAAAAGAGATCCTATTTCTTTTTCAAAAAATCACGAATCAATTTGATGGCGCAGAATTCCCCGCACATGGTACAGACCTCGGATTCCATAGGACTACTTTCGGCCCTTATTTTACGGGCATTTTCCGGATCAAGACAGAGGCCCATCTGCTTTTCCCAGTTTAGCGACTTACGGGCCATGGCCATTTGCCGGTCCTGTTCCCAGGCCTGCTTGCTTCCCCGGGTCAGATCGGCGGCATGGGCCGCTATTCGGGTGGCGATGATCCCTTCCCGCACATCTTCCGGGGAGGGGAGTTTCAGATGTTCTGAGGGGGTTACATAACAAAGGAAATCGGCCCCGGCCATACCGGCCAAAGCACCCCCGATGGCACAGGCAATATGGTCGTGCCCGGCGGCAATATCGGTGACCAGGGGACCGAGTACATAAAAAGGTGCTCCCCGACAGAGCTGTTTCTCAAGCAGGATATTGGCCTCGATCTGATTGAGCGGCACATGCCCCGGCCCTTCGATCATGACCTGTACTCCCTCTTCAAGGGCCTTTTCCCGTAATTCACCTAAAGTAATCAGCTCCTGCACCTGAGCCCGGTCGGTGGCATCAAGAAGGCAGCCGGGACGCAGGCCGTCTCCAAGGCTCAAGGTCAGATCGTATTTCCGGGCTAATTCAACTAACCGGTCATATTGTTCGTAAAGGGGATTTTCTTTCGCATGATAAACCATCCAGGTGGCCAGAAAGGCCCCGCCACGGCTGACGATATCGGTGATCCGGCCTTGCCGTTGCAAGCGTTCTATGGAATTAAGGGTGACCCCGCAATGAACAGTGACAAAATCTACCCCGGCCCGGGCCTGACTTTCAATCACCTTGAAAATTTTATCAGCGGTCAGATGGATTATCCCTCCTTTTTCCCGTACCGTTTCAACCGCCGCCTGATAGATCGGGACCGTGCCCAAGGGTAAGGGGGAATGGGCGATCAGTGTCTGGAGAATCTCTTTAAGATCGCCTCCGGTACTGAGATCCATGACCGTATCGGCCTTGGCCTCATCGCAAATTTTCAGTTTGAGGAGTTCCTGATCCAGGTCTATCTGATCAGATGAGGTCCCAATATTGGCGTTGACCTTTATGGTCAATCCCTGACCGATGCCCACGGGTCGGGCCTTCTTTCTCTCGGAGTTGGCCGGGACAATAATCGTCCCTTTGGCCACTCCTTTTAGGATCTGATCAGGATCAAGCCCTTCCACTCGGGCCACCTGCTTCATCTCTGGGGTTAAATCCCCTTTTCTGGCTGATTCAATCTGTGTCAAAGCAATACTCCTTAATTTTGACGGCTTCGTAAAAAGTCGCCAAAACCAAAATACGTCATTCCGGTCCCGCATCAAGTGCGGGATAGACTCCAGCCGGAATCTAGTATGTTAAAACAATTAAAATTCTCCTGGACCCCGGCTTTCGCCGGGGTAACGACTTTTTACATGTTAATCAATTTTGACGGCTTCCTAAAAGTCCCTCCGCTGTGCCGTCCCATTTAATGACTTTTTAGAAATTCATCAATTTTGAAACCAGGCATGGGGATCGGTCGGCCACATTCCATGGCCGATCGGTTGGGCCCCGGCAATGGCCTCAGTGATAAATTCTTTCGCTTTTCCAAGGGCATTCCTCAAGGAAAGACCTTGACCCCAGAAAAAGGCAATAGCGGCCGAAAAGGTGCATCCGGTTCCATGAGTATTCCGGATCCGGATACGGGGGCCGGAAAATTTTTGGAAAGATATCCCATCAAAAAAGAGATCAACCGCCGCCCCGGACAAATGCCCTCCCTTGATTAACACATTCCCCCTGATCTTTTCTTTAATGACCCTAGCTGCCCTTTTCATGTCGGCCAGGGTCTGAACCGAAAGGCCGGATAAGACAGAGGCCTCGGAGAGATTAGGGGTAACCAAACCGGCTATTGGGAAAAGCTCACCTTTGAGGATCTGAACAGCTTTCCCCTCTAATAACGAATGCCCGCTTCCGGAGACCATGACCGGATCAACAACCAGTTTTTTTACCTTATAATTATTCATCGTTTGGGCCACCAGAGAAATGACCTCGGACTGGACCAACATTCCTGTTTTAACGGCACCCACATCAATATCGGAAAAGACTGACTGAAGTTGTTTTTTAACAAAAGACGGCGGAACAGGAAGGACTCCTTGAATCTCCAAAGTGTTTTGGGCCGTCAGGGCTGTTATGACTGATGTTCCATATCCTCCTAATAAAGCAATGACCTTCAAGTCGGCCTGGATACCCGCACCCCCGCTGGGATCCGATCCGGCAATGGTCAAAATGATAGGTTTTTTATTGATGGCCATCTGAGTTGATCAAAAATCCCCCTCACCAATAAAAACAGGCCATACCCGAAGGGATGGCCTGGATTTGGAGAATGGAAAACTTTTCTTTTTTATCGGCAGGTACAATCCAAATCGAAAACGCCTGGACGATTGGTAACGATGCCCTTCTGACAATTGAGGGCGGTTAACCCCTCTTCTTACGCTGATGACGGGTTTTTCTCATCAACTTTTTGTGTTTGTGCTTCCTCATTTTTTTCCGTCTTTTTTTGACTACGCTACCCATCCAGTTCCCCTCTTGAAAAATTTCTGAAGCAAGAAATTAAAATAAAAGTTTATAGCCGATTTGACCGCTATTGGCAAGAAAATAATGCAATAAATAATCACTTGACAATATTATCAATTTTAATCCAAATTGTCATTGTGTTACATAATTTTGACCTATTTTTTTAAAAGATACCACTCGTAAAGGGAAATCCATGAATCCTGAAGCCGTTTTATTAATGGAACTGACCAAAGAACCCATGATCGCTTACTTCTCCATGGAAATAGGCATTCAAAGCAGTATCCCAACCTACAGCGGTGGTCTGGGTGTCCTGGCCGGGGATACCATAAAATCCGGGGCCGACCTTAACCTCCCCATGGTGGCGGTTACCTTGCTGAGTAAAAAAGGATACTTCCGTCAAGAACTCGATGAAAAAGGCAGGCAAACCGAACACCCGGTCTTTTGGGAGCCGGCCAAATTTATGACCCGGCTTTCCCCCAAGATCTCAGTGGAAATTGAAGGCCGGAAGGTTTTGGTTCAAAGCTTGGCATTACACCGTAAAAAGTTTTACCGGGGGACAGATCCCGATTTTCTTTCTCGACACCGACCTACAGGGAAATGCCCCCGAAGATCGGGATATCACCTCTTTTCTTTATGGGAAAGACCTGGCTTACCGGTTAAAGCAGGAAATCGTCCTGGGCATAGGCGGGGCGCGACATGCTGAAAAAACTGGGCTTTGAAATAAAGAAATATCATCTCAATGAAGGTCACGCCAGCCTTTTAACCCTTGAACTTCTGCAAACTTTTAAAAAACCTATTGAAGAGGTTTGGGATGAGAAACTGGTCTGGGATATAGACCGGGTCAAAGATCTTTGTGTTTTTACCACCCATACCCCGGTGGAAGCCGGGCACGATCGGTTTTCCTATGACTTAGTCCGGCAGATTTTGGGCGAGCCCGTTCCCTTTGATGTGCTTAAAGGGCTGGCCGGTCAGGAGGTCCTGAACATGACCCTGCTGGCCCTCAACTTGAGTGAATTTGTTAACGGGGTGGCCAAAAAACACGTGGAGGTTTCCAGAACTATGTTTCCCGGATACAAAATAAGCGCCATCACCAATGGGGTTCATTCCTATACCTGGACCTGTGAAGGTTTCAAAAAGCTTTATGACAAGTATCTGCCCGGATGGGCCAATGAGCCTGAATTTTTTGTCCGTGTCGAGCAGGATACCGGATGAAGAAATTTGGGAAGCCCATATGGAAGCCAAAAAGATATTATTCCATTATGTTCGAGAGACTACCGGTGTGGAGATGAAGCCCGACCTATTGACTTTGGGCTTTGCCCGACGGGCGACAGCCTACAAAAGGGCCGATCTTTTATTCAGTGATCTGGAACGATTAAAGGCCATTGGGGCGGGCAAGCTTCAAATCATCTATGCCGGCAAGGCCCACCCCAATGATCAGCCGGGCAAGGCCCTGATCGAAAGAATTTTTCAGTTTAAGGAAAAGCTGAAAGGCCAAATCAATATGGTCTATCTTCCTAATTATGATATGGACCTGGCCTTGAAACTGGTTTCCGGTGTGGATGTCTGGCTTAATACCCCGCTTCGACCCCGGGAGGCTTCGGGCACCAGCGGGATGAAAGCGGCCCATAACGGTGTATTGAATTTCAGTGTCCTGGACGGCTGGTGGATAGAGGGTCATATTGAAGGATATACCGGCTGGGCCATCGGACCAAGTCCGACGGATACCAAATTGGAGGACGGCAATGATCCCCGGGATGCGCAGGATCTTTACCTCAAACTCGAACAGCTCATCATCCCCACCTTTTATGAGGAAAAAGGGATCTGGCTCAGGATGATGCAAAATGCCATCGGAAAAAACGCTTATTACTTCAACACCCACCGAATGATGCGCCGTTACGTGACCGAAGCCTATATTAGGTAACAGGCGCAATTTTTAATTTTATTAATAGTAACTTAATCAAGATTACGGCAACATTACTGCGATTTGCAACCTATGCGCAACCATTTTTTTGTTTGTAAAGGGGAAGGCAAAGGGGCCTTAAGGTCCCCCTGATAAACAGGATCGCCGATAACTATTGGGGGAATTTTATTGCGAGGATGACAACAAATCAAATTAAGATTATCCAAAAAAGTCACCTACTCCTCGAAATATTATAAATCTGATTCACTGCCTTTGAATTTTTCGCTTTCACCTGCAAGTCCTCAAAAACTATAGTCCCAAAAATTAACGAGTACAATTTGAAATATTTAATCCGCCCCTGGATCAGATGAGGCGGCTTGGAGAGTATTTCCATAAATGGAAAGGGAATCAAGGGCATCCTGGATTTTCTTTTTGATAAGGCCCCCGGGAGACTTTACTGTAGATCATGGATATGGTAGATTTCCCACTAAGAGGAGAGAGAATATGCAAACCGAAAATTTGTTTAAGATGAACAGAGCCGATGTGGAATTGTATCTGGACCAAGCGATCGCCCGGGTCAGTGACAGTGACGCGAATTATATAAAGAGTCACAAAACCAGGTTCTTGGAAACGCTTGAGCTGGTCTTCCAATCTGCCCATTTGGGATGGGAAATCTGCGAGATGGGGGGATCGTGTATCTTCACTTGGGCGCTCCGAAAATTTCTCCCTGGGCATAGGGTCACGAATACCATTAGCGATCTGCGATATCCACTCCCCTACCTGGCGGACAACCGCTTTGACCTCATCGTAAGCGGTGAGGTCCTGGAGCATCTAAAAGACCAGGACCCTCCCCCGCTTAAATTCGACGGCAACTCACAGGAGGAGGAATTGCAGGTGGCCCTTTTCAATAATAGCGGGGTTCTGTGTAATATCCGTGAATGCTACCGGATCCTGAAGCACGGAGGGGCGATGATCTTGACCACGCCGAACGGGGCGAGCTTATTGGCCGCTAATTGCGCCCTTCATGGCGAACCGCCCATGATGTATCGACCCCACGTCAGGGAGTTCACCTATGGGGAGTTGTCGGCATTTTTTAGTACCGCCGGATTCATCGTTGAAACGTTTTATACGAAAGACGTCTGGAACATCATGCCGCCCGAGCACGCGAATAAGATGCGGGCAATAGCGGTGTCCCTCGGGCTTCCCCTTGAGTCCCTTGGGGAGGATATGTTTTTTGTTTTAAAGAAATCGGCTGAGGGGGAAAGAGTGGAGGAGAAAATTTCCGAGTCCAAAAGGGTCTAATTTTTTCGTCGGGGAGGATCTTCGATGTTTACGCGGACACCGAAGCCTGCTTTGGCGATATCTCTGCGGTCCACTCAGCACCCCATACGTCGGGGTGACGCCAGCCGCCCTCAATCTCCAGGCACATCTCTTCAATCCATTTGAAAGAGACTATAATAGATTTTGAGTTGTAAGGAAGTCTCTCTTTGGGCTAATAAGTTCGTTTAAAAGAGATAATATTTTTACCAATATGTCCCGATCATCCCCTATCTTAAACGGTGGAGTGATCTGCAGAAACCGCAGAGTCCTGGTCTAAGACTTCCTCATTGTAAAAAAGTTGGGAACCCAAGGAGTCTATCTGAAGTTCAATAGGGTTGGGGTCTCTGGGTGGGTTGCCGATGGTTTAAATCTCTTGCCGACTGGATAACGATTACCGTTTGACTCTTCTGTTTTTTCAAGAATTGAAGTTTGAGGAAGAAGTCTTCAAGTTCCCACGTAACTTGCCTCTTCAATCCATTTTTCTCGACTTCACCTATAACTATTCTAAAACGATCGTTCCAAAAATTAACGATTACTGGTTGAAATGTGCATAAAAAAGGCAGGGCCAGTGATGGTCCTGCTTTTGATTGATCAAGGAGAAAGGAGAGGCGCTAAGGGCCAGCATCCATCATCCATCAGGGCGTTTTAGATAGAACAACTAAGCAGCAAGAAGTAACGAGTCACACTCATGAAGAAAGAACCAACTATCTGGTGGGGTAAAAGTAGTTTGTTGCCTGTAACGTTCTGCTAATGCTCTGCGTAGTTCTATAACAACAGGTGCTGATGTATTTCGAATAGATTTATAAGATTGGATGAACCGAGGTGTATCACCTAATTCACCAGAGGCGTGCATAATGAGTGTATGAGTAATTGGTTCAATAGATGGATGAATTAATTCCCGAACAAGGGGGAACACCTCTGGATATCGTTTTTGCTGAATGCGGAGGCTCGCAAGAGCTGTTTTAAAGAAGGCACGTTGAAATACCCAAGGATTCTCTCTCTCTTGCTCCCCATTCGAAAATTTCCTCTGCCGATTCCAATTTACCAGAACGCAGTTGGGCCATACCCCGAATATGATAAGCAACCCATTCACTCTGAGTTGCTGGTAAGTTAGTAGGGAGAATTTTTAAGGCGGTTAAGTAATTCCCCATAGCTACTAAAACAGATGCCTTACCATTTCGAGCAGTTACAGAACGAGGAAAATGATTCACAGCTTGTTCATAGGCATCCAGTGCCTCCTGGAGTCTTCCTGTCTTCTTATAAGTTTCGGCAACGCCAACGTATGCCCAAGGGTTCAAAGGGAATTTCATGATCGTTTTATTATACTCGTTTAACGCTTCATAAAAACGTCCTAAATCTCGGAGCAATTTTGCATATAAATTTCGTGGTCCTGAAGCCAAAGGAAAATGCTCGATCATAATAACTAGAGCTTCCTCAGCCTTCTCTAACTTGCCAAGCTCCCGGAGAACTTCTGCACGCGCAGACTGCTGAAATAAACCCTCAGGGTGACTCTTGGCAAGTTCACTAAATTCTTTGAGGGCTTCATCGAGTCGTCCCATATCTCGAAGTACTTGGGCACGACCACTATTAGTAACTAAATTAAAAGTTGTTTCTCGTAATATTTCGTCGTAAGCGTCCAATGCTTGTTGGAGTTTGCCATTATACGCCAAGGCAGTCTGCCCAACCATTGCGGGGAACAAGATCAGTAGGAAATTCCCGAATACATTGCTCATAAATTTGAAGGGATTCTTCTATCTTCCCGAGGTCCTTCAATACCTCCGCACGCCCGCATAATGCTACACAAACATTTCCAAGCACCTCTGCAGTATGATACATATCTAGAGATTGTTGGAACTCAGTAAGGGACCGGAAGGCGTCCCCAAGGGTTGCATATGACCAAGCGTCGCCAGGGGCTTCTGTAACTGCCATTGAAGCAAATTCTAGCTGGAGTTCTTGGTTACCCAATCCCTTAGCAAATTGTGCAAGATCACATAGAGATTTGGCTATATGTTTAGGTCCACCATTGTGACGTTGGCTGACAATAAGCTCTTTAGTAAATCGCAACGCCAAATCCTGTTTCCCCTTTTTAAGAAGCTTTTTAATCCCTTCCTTCTGTTTTTCGACCTGTTGAAAAGCATGGAAACTATTTTTAAAACGTTTTTTGCGTTTAATGTCATTATAGACACCATTTTCAATCTCCTGGCCGTCCCATCCTCTGGACCATTCGGTATGTAAAATAGTGACCATTTTCTCCTCCTGGGGAGAGGCGGAAATGACTTCTCTCTTAAAAAATGGCCAAGGTCCTTTTAATCAAGTTGTTTTATGGGAACTCTTTTATAAGAGCTCCCTTTCAATTAAAAGATGCTCTGTCGCTTAGGAACCCTAATCCTCTCCCCGAAACACAGGATGATGCCTTCTACCCCATATTTTTATATAAGGGTTAAGAACGAATTGGGGGTTAATTTAGAAAATGGCCATGGTCTTTCTGATGGCCTGCCCGCATTCTCCCGGCCATATGCCGCCGGTGCCCAATCTTCGGACCCCACATCCCAACCTGGGCGGCCTGCTCCGGGGTGAGATAACTCCTGGCTTCTAGCCGAAAATCGATGACCTTCATTTGTAATTTGGTTTTCAAGTCGTTAAGTTCATTTTGTTTGGCTATGATCTTGTCTTTGTCCGGGTTAGGGACAGTCCACAAGGTTTTAAGCTCCAGCCGTTTAACCTTAAGGTCATTGCGTAGAAACACCGTTTCCTTCCGAAAATTCTTCCACAAGGCCTGAAGCTTGGTTTTTTGTTCCGGGGTGAGATTCAATAGGTTAGGGTGATGGGCCTTAAATCCTTCTTTGGCACCACTATCTCCTGGGTCCATGGCATAAACGCTGCCGCTCATTAAAAGTAAAGCGAACAAAAACACTAAAATTTTAGTTTGTCTGATCATTTCTTCTTCCTTTCGTGGTTCTTTTTAAAGTTAACGTTAATGGCTTCCCCCTGTCTCGAAATCCAAAAACCGTATAATCTTCCTGTGGTTACAGCCTACCCCCTTTCGATTTTTCTTTGGAGACCCCAGGGTCTTTCTTAAAAAGGCCAACCTAATTTGTTTAGACAGAAGGAAATTTAGTTAAGTTAAAAAATTTAACCTTATAAAATCATCCGGTCTATACGAGAACAAGAGGCCGCGGAGTCCGACAAGAAACTATTAAAAGCTAATTTTAACTTTGTGAGCCCCTCGCTGTCTAATATTCTAATAGCTTTCAGCAATAAGTCCCTTTCTAAGACACAGGAAAAATATTTGGCCCTTGTCAAGTTATAGACTTCTTCTTGAAGTCCTTAACTTATTTGAATAAAATAGCCCTTTGGCTTTGAACTGGAATTCATCAAAAGCATGATTTACGTATTATATTTATTAATATCTTTATTATTATTATTACCTTATCTAAACTTTTTTATTGCCCTCCATAGTATCCTGCCTCCTGGGTATAACCTCTTATTTAGTATTCTTAAACGATCTATAAAGCTCTTTATGATGTTTTCGATCGTTCCAGTATTTTATTTTTACTTTTTAAAACTCGGATCGAAAATATATAAAATACTTTTCATTATTGGCTTTAATACCATTTATTTTTTTACCTTTATCGCCCTGAGGCTTTATTTTAATTACTACCAGGACACCCCTGAACCTTCCCTCCTCTTTGCAAGTAGTAGTGAACTATGGATAATAAAGGAACAGATTCTTTATCAATTGCTCCAACCTCTGG
Source organism: uncultured delta proteobacterium (assembly GCA_963802945.1). Lineage (GTDB taxonomy): Bacteria > Desulfobacterota > RBG-13-43-22 > RBG-13-43-22 > RBG-13-43-22 > RBG-13-43-22. The sequence goes on along the minus strand of CAWDKY010000016.1, from coordinate 192,565 downwards.
ATTATTGGTTAATTGCCTTTTGGCCAATAGTCATCATTTTGTCCTTTTTGTTTATCAAAAAAATAGAGCTTAACCATTTTAAAAATCTAACAGTAAGATATGTGGCTATCGGCCTATTGTTAGTTTATACAAGCTATATCAGCTCTCAGTTCATTATTGAGAGTCCGGCCAAACGAATTGATTTTCATTCCACTGATGCTATCCGAGCCTATGGAATAACCTGGACTGCCGCTGGGCTGGCTTATAAGGGTATTCGTGATCACTTTTTCAAAGAAGAGGCGGCTATTCCCTACCCGGGAAAAATTTCCAAAAAAATCGCCTTAGCAACTTTGCCCTCATCCTTATTGAAAGGTTCCAATATTATTATTATTCAAATAGAATCCCTAGAAAAGTTAGTTATGAACAAAAAAATAAATAATATTGAAATCACCCCATTTCTGAATAACCTGAAAAAACATTCCATATTTTTTGAACATTTTTACTCTCAACATTATGGCGGTGGTTCTTCGGATGCGGAATTATCGACTCTTACCAGTTTACTGCCCATTAGTGATCACCCCAGTTTTCAAACGATTGTACCCGGTAAGGTAGAATCCCTGGCCCATGTCCTTAAACGGCACGGCTATTCAACCGCCGGGTTTCATGCCAATTACGGAAATATTTTTTCCAGAGAAACGGGATTTAAAAAACTCGGTTTCGATAACTTTTATTCAGCAGATTCTTTTTCTGGGAAGGCTAAAGGTTTTTACTCGTGGGATAAGGAATTTTTTAAACAATCCGTGAAATATATCCAAAAGATGCCCAAACCATTTTTTGCTTATTTGATCACGGTGCAAAGCCATGGGCCTTTTCGAAATTATCACCCCGAAACACCATCCTTATTCCATTTTGAAAACACCGATTATAATACCTTGGAAAGAAATTATATCTCGGTGATACATGAAGTGGATGAGGCTATCGGGGAATTATTTCATTGGTTAGACCGGGCTGGTCTAATAGAGCATACCATAATCATTCTTTTTGCTGACCATAAATCAAGAGCCTTTAATGACCCGTCTATAGATGAATGTATCCCTTTGTTGATCTGTCATAAGAATTTGTCACCAAAAACAAATGACACCATTGGTTCTCATGTCGATATCGCACCTACTATTGCTCATCTGCTCAATATCCAGGAAGGTAAAAATTGGTTGGGAAATTCTCTGTTTGATTTAAACCAGAAACAAACTATTATCAGAGGGGAAAATTTAATACATAAAACCTCTGAGAATAAAATTAAAGTTGAGTTCGATCCGTCGGTAAGAAATTATTATTTATTTTCTAAATTCATGGTCAATTAGCAATGTCTGATGGGCTGTTTTTCAAGAAGATTCGAATAGTCCAACAGGAGTTATAGGTGGGGATAATCTCTCCGAATTGAATTTATTTTAAAGGCGTTGCTTAAGAAAACATTTTAAACAACCGGGGTCCGCTTTTTTTATTTTCCAATTCCTCAAATTCCCGCAACAGTTCTTCCTGTCTCTTATTTAAATGGGTTGGGGTTTTAACCGAAACCTCGATGATCTGATCCCCTTTACCGGATCCGCGGAGGTGTGGAAATCCCTCCCCTTTCAATCGCAAGGTTTGACCGTTTTGGGTCCCTTTGGGGATGGTCAATTTTTTTGAGCTGTTTAACGTAGGCACATCCATTTCGGTTCCCAGGGCGGCCTGGATCATTGAAATAGGGATGGAACAAAACACATCATCCCCTTCTCTCTTGAAAAAATCATGTTCCTCAACATAGACGATGACATATAAATCCCCCGACGGACCTCCATAACTGCCACCCTCCCCTTGGCCTCGAAAACGCAAGCGAGACCCACTGGAAATCCCGGCGGGGATTTTAATCGACAAGGTTTTGGTCTGTTCCATCAGTCCCTGCCCGCGGCAGGAGGGACAAGGATGGGCAATGATCTGACCCTGCCCGTGGCACCTCGGACAGGGGGTGCTGATTCTAAAAAAACCCTGGCTCTGGACCACTTGTCCCCTGCCGCCGCAGGTGGGACAGTATTCGGGCCGAGTCCCTGGTTCAAGGCCGTTTCCCTGGCAATGGGAACAGGTTTCCATCCGAGGGATTTTAATTTCCAATTCCTTTCCCTTGGCCGCTTCCATAAAGGAGATGGAAAGATCATAACGAAGGTCCGCTCCCTCCCTGGCTCTGGATGCCCCTCCCCTGCTTCTTCGCCCGAAGCCGAAAAAGTCTTCAAAAATATCCCCGAAACTGGAAAAAATATCTTCAAAACCGCCAAAGCCGCTGAAACCGGTACTCTTCAATCCTTCATGGCCGAATCGGTCATAGATATCCCGCTTTTGTGGATCATGCAAAACCTCATAGGCCTCGGCTGCTTCTTTAAACTGTTCTTCAGCCCCTTTATCTCCTGGATTTCGGTCCGGGTGGTATTGAAGGGCCATTTTACGGTAGGCTTTTTTAATTTCTTCTTCATCGGCCTGCCGGGAAACGCCCAGTACTTCGTAGTAATCTCTTTTGTGATTGTTGTTAAACATTTGGTCGTTTACACTTTTCATTCGGAGGGTTTAGCTAATGCTTTTTAATTGTGGTAGTGGAGTAATGGAGTATTGGAGTATTGTTTTTTCCAGTCCACCACTCCACCACCCCGTTCTTCCAATATAATTTGGAGATGGTCCTTATCTCTTCATCAAAGTCTGGATCTCCTGAATTTTTTCCTCGTCGGCAACGGCCTTAAAAGCCGTCAAGGCCTGTTGATGCCGGCCGGCGGCCTTGGCTTTTTCTCCGACCTTCCTCCACGATTCTTCAGGGACCTGCTCCTTCAGCATTTTACTGGTTTGTTGCAACAGAAAAGGATCCCCTTGCTCCAGGCTCCATTCCCTGATTCGCCGAATCCCTTCCTGGTTCTGGGCCTTTTCAAAAAAATCCAGGGCATCGACCGGCCGATCCTGCTTTAAATACTCCCATCCGTATTGAGCCAGTTCATCAGCGTTGATATTGGGGTTATGCAACAAATCCCTTTTTTTTAAACAGCTTAATATCTTGGACATCAAGGACCTTCCTTGACCTTTTTTTCTTTCAGGGCCGAAAGGTCCCGATCCAGTTCACGGACAGGAAAGTCCTGGATTAAAAAAAGGTCTGTTGAATTGGAGGACCTGACATAGTAGCCATTGCCGACCGCTGTTTTATTTCCCACCTGAATTTCAAACCATTTCCCCTGGTTCAAAAAAAGGAGTTTTACACCAGGTGAATCCAGACCGAATTCTTTCAAGGTCTGTTCTGAAGAGGGAAAACTCCTTTCCGGCTTAAGGGAGCTTAAAGTACGGAGTATGTTTTCCACCACCAGGGCATCGGCCGCAGCTGATATCGGCCGAATGATCTCCCAATCCTTGTTTTTTTTCAGGTGAACAATCTCCGAGCCTCTTTGCCATTCTATTTCCTGAATTTTGTCGGCTTGCAGATTGGAAAAAAGGGACGGGGATTTCGATTCTTCCGTTTTCTTAGGAAAAATAAATTCTGATGCCGCCCACAGACCGGCCACCACCACCAGGATGGAGAGGTATATCCAGAGCTTCTTTAAATTCACCGGGCCTTTCTCCTTGAGCGCCAAACAAGTATTCCAGCCGCAACCACCGCCAAAGGCAGCAAGACCATCGGGACCAGGAACAGCATCTGGGCCTGATTGGCTGTAAGGGACAAGGGCCGAACCGGTGTTTTGTCCGGACGGATAGAAATCAGATGCTCTTCTTCGGTCAGGTAATTAACGGTATTTATAAAAAGGTCGCCGTTGCCGGCAAGGTTAAAATAGCCGTTACTGGCAAAGTCCGAATCGCCGAAAACGGCGATCTGGCCTTTCGGAGATTTTGTTTCCTGTCCTTTGGATTCTTTGGTCTCCCCTTTTTCTTCCTGGGAAGCAAGGGTTACTAAAACAGCCAGGGGCAGCGGTCCTTTTTTATCTTGTCTTTCATCAAAGGCCGTCTCTCCTTTTTCCAATTTGGTTTTGTTGGTTTCTGCCCAGCTCTGGGGAGAAGAATAAACCAGAATATCGTAAGAGATGCCTGCTGGGGAAGGGGAGGTCAGGGTTAAGGATCGGGCCGTAGGATAAAAGGTGGCCACAGTAAATTTTTCTGTTATCGGATGCCGGCCGTAAGATCCGGCCATAGGGATCAAATAATCCCCACCAAAGACACGGCTGATCTTGTCAATTACGATATCCTGACCAATGGTTACCCCCAGAGAGGCAAGCCATTCTTTAACCCCTCCATCTTGGTAGGGTTCAAGCATCAGGATCACCCGGCCGCCTGCCTTGACGTATTTTTTCAGGTCCTCGATCTCTTCCGGGAACAGGGGCTTCTTCGGCCCGGCAATCACCAGACAGCGGGTCTCGGCCGGAAGGCCGGTCCAGGACAAGAGATTGATCTCCTCCACCTGGTAATTTTCTTTTTCCAGCAGTCCTTTGGCCAAAGAAAACCCGGTCCTTTGAGAATCCTGAAGGCTTTTTTCACCATGGCCTGCAAGAAAAATCACTTTTTTAGTCTTCTGTTGTATAAGGCGCAAAAGACCGCTGCTGATCCCTTCTTCATCCGCGGTCGTTACATTCTGGGTCTTCCCGGCAGATTCCAAGGTCAAGGCCCCATAGTTGCGCACCCCATATTGTTTAGCCAAGGCAGGCTGCCGGTCAGGGTCTATGAATTGGTAATGAATACGGGGATTGGTGTAGGCATAAATCTCAAGGAGGGTCTGAGCATTCTTCTTGGCCGTGTTTCCTTCCTGAAAAAAGGCCCGGATCCAGACGTCCTGGTTGATGTTTTTGACGATTTTTTTCGATTGGTCGGAAATGGAGTTCTTTCCCCCTTCCGTCAAATCCCAGCGCCAGGGAAACCGATGGACGATCAAGCTGACCCCCACCAGAATGGCAATGAAAACCAGGGCCAGGAGGATTAACAGAGACCCTTCTTTCCATCTACTTGTCTTTGCCAAGATCATAGTTTCTTCTGAAAATTATTTCTTTTAATTTAAACTCTTCTTGTGAGGTGTCTCAATAACAGGTTTACAATATTCCTCATGCCGTCATTCCCGCGGAGAGACTGTGTCGTAATAGCGGACAGCGCCATCAAAGCCGTCATGCCGGCGAAAGCCGGCATCCAGAACTTAATGGAAATACTGGATTCCGTGTCGCGCTTCGCTTGCACGGAATGACAAAAATATAATTGCGACACAGTCTCCTAGTCCGGAATGACAAGAATGTAAAGTGATTGCTCTTACACTTCACTAGTACGAAATAGGGTTCAAGGATTCAAGTGAAAACCAGATCAAAAAAATTTTCCCCTTCTATTCAGTATTCCAAATTCCGCAATCCAAATTCTGAAATCCGCAATGTTCTCATCCCCTGATCTTCTGCGAATCCAGATAGCGCAAGGTCAAAAAAATAAAAAATACCAAAAAAGTCAGGTAATAGATAATATCCCGAGTATCCAAAATGCCTTTGGTAAACGGATCTTGGTGCTCCAATAGGGACAGGTAATTGACCACCTTGCCAATTCCCGGACCGGAGACCGAACCACTCCAACCGATGATCCAGAACATAAGCAAAGCCCCGAATCCCAGGACCGCAGCGATAATCTGGTTCTGGGTCAAGGCCGAGGCAAACAGGCCCAGAGAAACAAATGCGGCGGCCAGTAAAATCAGCCCGCCATAGCCGGTTAAAACAGGCCCCCACTCTAGAATCCCAAACCGGGATATCATCAAAATATTGATGGCGGTCAAGGCCAGTAAGATGACGATGACCAACAACGTAGCCAAATATTTTCCCAGCACCACGGCCAATTCCCGTACGGGATAGGTCAGAAGGAGCTCAATGGTCCCGTTTTTCTTTTCTTCGGCCAAAAGACGCATGGTCAGCAAAGGGACAATCAACAGCAGGATGATACTCATATCGTCAAATAGAGGTTTGACAACCATCTCATTCAAATTGACCTGCCCACCCATATAGGGATTCTGGACAGCCTGGAAACTGATCAGACTGTAGTAGGCCACGGAGGTATAAAAAAAATAGCCGCTCAGGGCCAGAAAGATAGTCCCTATCACATAAAAAATAGGGGAAGCGAAAAAGGCATACAGTTCCCGCTTGAAGATCGCTGTAAATCCCTTCATGCCTGGCCTCCCGGTTCTTCGGTAACCAACTGGACAAAGACCTCTTCCAGACTGAGTTCCTGGCTGTGCATCTCCAACAATCCCCATCCCCTTTCAACGACTGATCGTGCCAGGTCGGCCCTTATGTCTTGATCCTTCTCCATCTCCACCACATACCTTCCAGAACCGTCATCGGATTCTTTATCAGCCTTCAAGACCCCTTTTTGGGACCCCAGAGCTTGTAAAACCTCTTCCTCAGGACCCTGAATGTTTAAATGGATTTTGCGTGAGGTCTGTACCTGGGCTGTCAGATTGGAAACCGTATCGATGGCCACAATCCGGCCCCGATTGATGATGATCACCTTCTGACAGATTTGACTGACCTCGGGCAGGATATGCGTGCTTAAAATAATGGTTCGTTCCCGGCCCAACGACCGGATCAATTCTCTTATCTCCACCACCTGGGCCGGGTCCAGTCCTATGGTCGGTTCATCCAGGATAAGGACCGGAGGATTATTCAAAAGGGCCTGGGCCAGTCCGACTCGCTGTTTAAATCCCTTAGAAAGATGCCCGATAATGCGGCCCCGGACCTTCTGCAAGCCACAGTCCTCTAAGACCTTATCCAGGCTCGACTTGATGGCCTTGGCCCTAATTCCCTTGGCCTGGGCGGCAAATGCCAGAAACCGTTCGACGGTCATTTCGTTGTATAAGGGAACATTTTCCGGCAAGTAGCCCAATTGCTCCCGGATCTTTAAAGAATCCTGAGAGACATCCAGGCCATTGACTCGGACTTTACCGGATGTAGGAGGGAGAAAACAGGTCAGTATTTTAAGGGTGGTGGTTTTCCCTGCCCCATTGGGCCCTAAAAAGCCGACCACCTCCCCTTGTCCAACGGAAAAAGAAAGATCGGAAATGGCCGGCAGCAAACCGTAATATTTGGTTAATTGTTCAACTTCAATCATAAAATGGCTGGATTAAGAAAATAAATCACCCTTATCCTTTTAAGGTTGGTTATTCAATAATCATTTATGGGCGGAATGTCAAGCTATTCGGTTTTTTTTAAGGTTTCCCGGATCTGCCGGATCAACGGTCCGTCTTCTCTCCATAGTTGGCAACTGTTGATCAGGTATTCCAGATCGGGAGTATCTTCGAAAGAATGCGGGGCAGAACGGGGCTTGCGGTTCTGACTGGCCCAGTATCCGTGCAGACCTGCCGGACCCATGGCCAGGATAAGGTGCATCAGATGACTGCATCCCTCCACCCCGTACAATCTTTTGCGTACCTGATCGCTGAACCCAGCAACAATAGGCAGGCCGACAATTTTCTTAACAGTCTCGGCTACGGTTGGGCATAGCTTGTGAGGGACAATGGGCATTTCCGCCTCGGCTTCAAGAATGGTGATGGGCCGGCCTCCCAGGAGCAAACGAACGCCAATCCAATGAACCACGCCCGGCGGGCGGGAGCGGCCGTCGCGGTTATATCCGGTAATCAGCCGTTCGTCCCGAAGCCAGCCTTCAACGACAACCTGCCCGTTTTCCAAAGGATAGGTATAGATATCGAGCTTTCGTTCATGGACCGGGTTTTCCGGGATTAGTTCCTTTAAGGTGCTCATGGTGATATGTTTCCCTTAAATGGATTTTTACTGGGGTGGGATGTTATGATTACTCTTCCAGGTCCTTGATATGCCGGATCATCTTACCTTCGATCATATAGACCACCATCTCGGCAACATTGGTGGCGTGGTCGGCAATCCGCTCCAGGTATTTTGAAATGTATGAGATCTTGATGGCCCGGGTTATGGTCGAGCTGTCTTTAATCATAAAAAGTAAAAGTTCATTAAAGATCTGCACGGTAAGTTGATCCACCTCATCATCCCTGTTGACCACTTCATAGGCCAGGGCGGTGTTTTTTCCCAGGAAGGCCTGAAGGGCATCGTGGACCATCCCCTCGGCAATCTCGGCCATCCGAGGGATATCAATATAGGGTTTAAGCTGAGGTTCCTCATTAAGTTCCAAGGCCCTTTCGCAGATATCAACAGCATAATCCCCCATCCGTTCCAGATCCGTGGTGATCTTCATGGCCGTGGTTACAAATCGCAAGTCGCCGGCCGTGGGCTGGCGGAGGGCAATGAGCCGGATGCATTCCTCGTCAATTTTCACATCATAGGAGTTGATGCGAACATCATCTTCAATCACCTGATGGGCCAAGGCGCTGTTTCGTTCCACCAGAGATTTAATGGACCGGACGATGGCCTCTTCCACCAGAGATCCCATCTTCAGGATCTGTACCTTGAGATCGCTTAATTCATCTTCGAAGATAGTCATAGCACTGTCCTCTCCTTTATTTTTTGGGAGATTATCATTTCATATCATGATACGATCTTATCATGAAAGACAACCCTTTCCAATATCAAAATATAAAATTTCTGCCCATTCTCCACAACCGTCTGGAGTTTGCCCTGGAGGTCCACAGACAATGGATTGAATTCCAGCCTCAAGCCCTGGCCATAGAACTTCCCCCGACACTACGGGATCCGGTCTTGACCGCGGTCAAAAGACTTCCCAATCTCTCCGTGATCCTCTATCAGGAAAAATCAGGTCGCCATGTTTATTTGCCCATCGAACCGGTGGATGGGATCATTGAGGCCGTACGTCTGGGCCTGGAAAAAAATCTTGAGGTCTTTTTTGTCGACCGGGACACCGAGGGCTATCCTCAAAGGATGGATTCCATGCCCGATCCCTATGCTGTCACCCGGATCGGCTATCAGCCTTATTGCCTGGCCTATCTGAAAGAACGGGGACAGGAGGCCCCTTCCCCGGATGACGCCTTGAGGGAACGAACCATGGCTTTTCATGCCCTTAAGCTCAACCAACGATACCAGCGGGTCCTGCTGGTCTGCGGGTTGGCCCACTGGCCAGGTATTGTTCAACAGCTTGAAAAAAATCCGGGCTTGCCTTTGGGACGGGAGAAAAGATCCGGGGTCCTAGTAGGTTTCCTAAAGGAATCCTCCAGCCGGGAGGTCCTCTCCGAAATGCCCTTTCTGCAGAAAAGATATGAAGAAGAAAGGGCCGGATCTGCTTCTGATGCTTCCGGCTTTTTGGAGCTGAATCGCCTGGCCGTTCAGGAAGACCTGCTGAACCGAGCCAGGGAAGCGCATCTGAAAAACAGCCGGGAAAAAGTTGAGGTCTATTCCTTGAACCTGATAAAAAAATTCGCCCGCAACCTGGCCTTGCTTCAAGGGGCCTTATTCCCGGATTTTTACCAACTTTTGATAGCCTCACGGGGAATGGTCAATGACAACTTTGCCTATGAGGTTTGGGATATCGGCTCTCATTATCCTTTTCAGGAGGCCTCACCCCAATTACCGGAAATCGAGGTAACGGCCGAAGATCTGCGACTCAACCAAAAACGGATCCGTTTTTATCGACATTTTCGGACCTTCCGCCGCCGTCTGGTGCCTGTGCCTTTAAAAAAACGGCCTTCTACGACGGAAAAAGAGAAATACAAAAAACAGTGGGAAGGCCAATACATCTGTTCTTATCCCCCGGAGGATATCCGGGTGGAAGGCCTTGGGGATTATGTCAAGAAAAAAGTCCGGGGGGTTTTATCCCAGGAGCAGGTCAGGGTGATCCCCTTTACTTCGTCTCTGCTGGACGGCCTGGATATCCGGGAAACGATGCGGCAGGTTATCGAAAAAAAGATTTATGTCCGGGAAGAGATCCAGGTGCGCGGCCGGGTTGGTTCGGTGATTTTTATTTTCCATGAAGATGAACCTGCTCCGGAAAAACCAGAACAATATCCCTGGAAATTGACTTGGCTGGGGGAACACGATCAGGAATCGGATATGGCCTTCTATGCCACCCCGGCCGGAGAAGAGGTCATCGGTCCGGGCATCTCCCGCTGTGAATACGGCGGGTTTGTTTTAAGTTATCCCCCTTATCGTATGTATGACATCTGGAAAGACCGTTTTTTTAATACGGCCCAAACCAAGGCCGAGAGGCTGCTTTTGGCCGGCATTGATTACAGTGAAGAACGGCTGGTGGCCTATATTGCCGCCCGTCCTCCCCGATCCTTTTGTCATACCTTCGCCCACAACCAGGGCCGGAAAATCATCTATCTTCCCTTGGGACAATTCTCACCGGTCCTGCTGACCCAAATCCGTTTCTTTCACGTCCTGGAAAGTCCGGATTTGCGCAAAGTCGCCCACCAATTTATTCGATAAAAAAAAACAAATTCAGACAGTCAAAAAAAATTACCTAAAGAAACCGGTTAAATGGGACATTTTTCAAAGCCGTCATCCTTTAATAACACCCATAGGTCTCAGCCGGGCTACTTTTTTGGCAATGCCGGCTTGGTGCACCACTTCGACCACCTGGGCCACATCTTTGTAGGCCTCTGAGATTTCTTCGACGATCGTTCCCAGGCCGGCACCTTGAACAATGATCCCTTGATCTTCCATTTCCCGAACCACGGCCCGGCCTCTGGCCACTTTTTTGGCGGCCTGACGGCTCATGACCCGTCCGGCCCCGTGGCAGGCGCTGCCGAAGGTCTCGGTCATGGCCTGATCGGTCCCTAACAGGACATAAGAATAACGGCCCATGTCTCCGGGGATCAAGACCGGTTGACCCAGCTCTTGGAAATCCGAAGGGATCTGAGGATGGCCGGGCGGGAAGGCCCGGGTTGCCCCTTTTCGATGAACACACAATCGTTTCATTCGGCCATCCACCAGGTGATCCTCAAATTTGGCGATATTATGGCACAGGTCATAGATCAGTTCCAATTGAAGGTCCTTCGGACCGATACCCAAGACCCGCTCCAATGTCTCTTGCACCCAATGGGTAATAATCTGACGGTTGGCAAAGGCGAAGTTGGCGGCTGCAGCCATGGCAGCCAAATAGTCCCGGCCTTCGGGGGAATGGATAGGGGCGCAGCACAATTGCCGGTCCGGCAATTCAATGCCGTATTTGGCCGTGGCCTGGATAAGTGTTTTAATGGCGTCATCACAGACCTGGTGTCCCAGACCACGGGACCCGGTATGGACCATAACCGTCACCTGTTGATCAAAGAGGCCCAAGCCTCGGGCCGCTTCAGGATCGTAAATGGATTCCACATATCCCACTTCGACAAAGTGGTTTCCCGAACCGAGGGTGCCTAATTGGTCTTTGCCCCGCTCCAAGGCCCTGGCAGAAACCAGATCCGGCCTGGCCCCTTCGATACAGCCGCCTTCTTCAATATGCTCCAGATCTTTCAGGCTGCCGAAACCCTGTTGGACGGCCCACCGGGCCCCAAAGTTTAAAACCTTTTCCTGATCATTGATGGAAAGTTTAAAGTCTTTACGGTGAGAGCCGACTCCGGAAGGGATATTTCGAAACAGGGCGACGACGATTTCCTTGATCCGGCCTTCTAAGTCTTTGCGGCTCAACCCGGAGCGCAGTAAACGCACCCCACAGTTGATGTCGTATCCGACCCCGCCCGGCGAGACGATCCCTTGTTCAGAATCAAAGGCAGCCACCCCGCCGATGGGGAAGCCGTAGCCCCAATGGATATCCGGCATGGCCAACGAAGGACCGACGATCCCCGGCAGCCAGGCAACATTGGCTACCTGCTGGAGGCTTTGATCCTGCTGTAAACCAGAAAGCATGGCCTCGGAGACAAAGACCAGACCATCGGTCCGCATCTTTCCCTCCCGGGGGATCTGGAACCGATAATCGTCCAATTTTTGGATTTTTATTTTTTCGCTCAAAAAATATCCCCAAAAAAGCGAAGCTATTGTAGGGTCTTAATAACAGATTTACAATAGTCCTGATCCGTCATTCCTGCCCCGCATCAAGTGCGGGATAGACTCCAGCAGGAATCCAGGTTGAAAATGCTGGATTCCGGATCAAGTCCGGAATGACAACCTTGTAAAGCGAATACTGTTACAGTACACTAGAAGTCAGAATCCAGAATTAAAGATTTTTTTTCGGATTCTTTGTTTAGGTTTTTTCTTCTGACTTCTGGCTTCTGTATTCTGGATTTTCCGATTTCCCTCATAGATCAAAAATAACCCTGGCCCGCCAAACCCCCTTTTCTTCCCAGATACGAAGCTGATGATAGGTCACGGCTTTGATGGTCGACTTCAAATGATGTTTTTTCAGGTCAAACAATTCCCCCCATCCCAAGGTCTGTAGAGACTGCGGGGTCATCGAATGAATCAAGAATTTGCCAAAAACCAGGTGTTGGGTCTCAAACAGGTATAAGAGTTCTCCCAGCCAGGCAACTAAAAGGGCTTCCTGGTCAATGGCCGTAACTTTAATCATTCTTTCCTGCTTTAAGTCAATTCGACGGGCTTCCATCATGATATCAAAAAAAGCCCAGCCGGCCTGGACGAAAAGATCGGGCAGGTCCACACCTCTGACCAACATTCCCAGATCAGCGGTGTGGGTAATCAATCGGTAGGGTTTTGGGGGACGGACCAGGGTGCCTTTATTCAAGTTTGAAATCCTTTTCCTTGAACAGCTTCACACAGGCCTCCACCACTTTAGGATCATAAAGGACATCTTTGTTCTTCTCGATCTCCTCCAGGGCCACGTCAATCCCATAAGCCGGCCGGTAGGGCCGATGGGAAGAAATGGCTTCAACGACATCGGCCACAGCCAGGATGCGGGCCTCCAAATAAATGGCCTTTCCCGACAGCCCATTGGGATACCCCGACCCATTGATCCTTTCATGATGCTGAAGAACGATCTGAGCCACAGGCCAGTCGAAATCGATATCCTTCAGGATGTCATAACTGATCTGCGGATGGCCCTTGATCAGGTTGAATTCAATATCGGACAATTGAACCGGTTTACTGAGGATCTCAGCCGGGATGGAAATTTTTCCCAAATCATGGACAGTTCCGGCCATACGCAGGGCATCCACCTGATCTTCGGGAAGTCCCATCTCCTGGGCGATGGCCCGGGCCAAGTCGGCCACTCGCCGCTGATGGCCGGCGGTATAGGGATCCCTGGTTTCGACAGTTAAGGACATGGCCTGGATAATCCCTCCCAAGGCCTTACGCAGCTTTTCCAGACTTTTCTGCAAGCCTTCTTCCGCTTCTTTGCGGGCGGTGATATCTTCAATCGTACCTTCATAATAGAGAATACGCCCTTCATTGTCTCGAACGGAACGCACATTCATCGAACCCCAATTGATCGTGCCGTCTTTCCGATAAAACTGGGACTCGAATCCTTTCACCACCCCTTCGTCGGCCAGGACCCGGCGATATCTTTGACGCTCTTCGGGATGCGCATAAAGTTGTTCGGCAATGTTGGAAATGGCGGCTATCAGTTCCTCTGGAGAGTCATAACCAAAAAATTTGGCCACTGCGCTATTGGCCATAATAAATTTCCCATCGCTTGTGGACTGAAAGATGCCTTCTACGGCATTCTCGACGATGGCCCGGTATTTTTCTTCCGCCTGAAATAACGCTTTCTCGGCCTGCTTGCGCTCGGTGATGTCCTCGGCAAACCCTACTAGACCGACCGGAAGGCCATTGGTATCACAAATCGGAATCTTATCTGTCCTTACCCACCTTGTGCCGCTTGCAGATTCATATTGTTCTACTATCTTAAGTTTCGGACGTTGTGATTGTATAACCTCTTGGTCATCGTCGGTCATGCCTTGTGCAATCTTAGGGGAATAAAGGTCAAAAACTGTTTTTCCTGCGAAATTGCTTTCAGGCATGTTAAGCGCCTCGGCAAATGTCTTATTAACGCGTAAAAATCTCCCTTCTTTATCTTTATAGAAAACTATGATCGGTGTAGTATCGAGAATGAGCTTAAGATCCTGCCGTTCTTTTTCCAGAATTTCTTCTAACCTCTTGCGCTCGGTGATATCCAGAATCCCGGAAATGTAATATAATGGCTTACCGTCTTTATCTTTTTGCAATACATCATTCACGTCTCCCCACAAGGTGGAACCATCCTTCTTGATGTATCTCTTAATGAATCGGACAGATGTTTTTTCACCGGACAGTAATTGTTCAAGGTGTTCCTGAATCAATTCAACATCATCCGGATGAGTAAATTCCTGCCATTTATGGCCGGACAATTCTTCCTTCGTATATCCCAGCATTTCACTCAAGGCCTGGTTGACTTCGATAGAACCGTCTATAGAAATAATCGATTTGCCGATGGAGGAATTATCAAATATGTTCCGAAATTTCTCCTCACTCTCCAGCAGCGCCTCCTCCCCCCGCTTGCGTTCGGTGATGTCTCTGGACAGGACCAGGTCGGCGGGTTTTCCATTGTACATAATAATACCGGTATTGACTTCAATATCGATTTTGCGCCCATCTTTATGTCGCAGGACCGTTTCATAGATGGTTGATAAGTCTTCACCGTCCATACGCCGCTTGTAGTAATCCAAAACTTTAGGGACTTCATCGGGCATAAAAAAATCGGTGAAGGGCTTACCGACTATTTCTTCAATAGAATATCCTACAATGCCGGCCAGCCTCGCATTGGCATACTGCATAATCCCATCCTGCCCGATACCAATCCCGTCATTGGCCCTCTCAACGAGATTACGGTATTTCTCTTCGTTTTCCTTCAGAGCCTCTTCCGCCCGCTTGCGGTCGGTAATGTCTTCAGTGTGAACCATAACCAGATTCGGGGGGACAAAGGCGTAAGTGGTAATCATAGTTCTGCCGGGCAGAAAATGCTGAGATTGCAATTCTTTTCTAATGACTTTTTTTTCTATGAAGCACCGATAAATATCCTGCAATATCTCCTGTCGGTCTTGATACATTTCAGCGGCCGTTTTCCCAAGATACTTTTTGGCTTCCCCCTGTGTGGTCACTTGCGCCGCCGGATTGAAGTCCACCAATTCAAACGTCTCGCCCTTCTTTTGCCAGGTAAAGGTCGGGATAGGACTCCCCTGATATTGTGCCCTTAAACGCGCCTCGCTCTCCCGCAAGGCCTCCTCCGCCCGCTTGCGTTCAGTGATGTCATATAGAAAATTCAAAGTAGCCGGTTTCCCCTTCCATGGGACAACAACTGCCTTAGCCTCAACCCACCTGACCACTCCATCCCTTCTGATAACCCTGAAAGGATAAACCGAGGGGACTTCTTCACCTCTCATTCTTTTAATATTACGGTCCATTACCATTTCACGATCATCAGGATGGATAAACTCAATAAAAGGCTTTGAGGCTAACATCTCCGGAGGGTATCCAAGTATTTTAACGCCTCCAGGATTGACATATTTTAGGCTTCCATCTTGGGTAATAGAAATCGATTCTGCCGCATTCTCAACAACAAGACGATATTCCTCTTCCTTTGCCTTAAGGGCCTCCTCCGCTTGATTCCTCTCGGTGATGTCGTGTATGATCATGCAAGTTCTAAGTCCGTCTTTACTTCGGAACACCACAGAAGTCGCTTCACCGGGAAATAGTTGGCCGTCTCGCCGTTTCCACATCAGTTCCCCTCTGACTCTGCCGGTCCGTTTTCTCTCCTCCAATATAGCTGGTAATCGCGGATCTGTTTCATCAACCAATCCCTTCCGGCCCACCAGAATAATTTCGGCTTCGGTGCGTCCGAACATACGGCAGGCCGAGGCGTTGGCTTGAAAAATACTGCCGTCGAGAGCCGTCAACAAAATAGCATCATCGCTGTTCTCGAAAAGCGAACGGTAGCGCGCCTCGCTCTCCAGCAGCGCATCTTCCGCCCGCTTGCGTTCGGTGATATCTTTGGAAATCACCGTTATCGCAGTCATGCTTCCCTGTGCATCTCTGACCGGGGAAAAGGTACGGAGGAAATACTTATGATCTCTTTCACTAAAGTGTTCGACTTGGCAGGACCTATTGGTTCTAAATGTCTTTTCAACTGACGTCTTGAATCGGTGGGTGTCTTCAAGGGAATGAAAGTCACCATAGTATTTGCCTATAACCTTATCTAATGACAAACCGAGTCTTGACAGGTGGGAATCATTCATAAAAAGAAATCGGGACTTTTTGTCAACAAGATACATGGAGTCTTCTGCCGATGCCAGGGAACGATATTGTTCCCTCGATTCCATCAGGGCCATCTCCGCCTGTTTGCGTTCGGTGGTATCGCGAAAGAAGGCCGAGAAGTAGGTTCTCTTATCAAGGGTTATCGGACTTGAGCTGATGTCGGCGTAAAAGACAGAGCCGTCTTTGCGGAGCACGGGGATCCCGGGAGAAATCGAAATGTTACCATTGACGTGTTTCTGGAATTCCTTTTCTATTCCGGGCAATTCTTTGGAGGGATGCAGGGATTTGATGGATCGGCCAACCAGTTCCTTCTTGGAGCATCCCAGCAACTTAGTCATGGCCTTATTGCCCAGGATGATCTTTCTCGTTTTGCCGTCGAAAAAGATAATGCCATCTTTGCTGCTCTCAAAGATATTTCGGAACCTGCTCTCAGATTCCTTTAGGGCCGAGACGGCATTTTTAACCTTGGTCTCCCCGGCTTCCAGCTTATTGATCCGACGTTGAAGTTTATCCAATTCTTTGGCGAGCTGTGCTTTGGTTTTTCTTTCTGCTTTCATTTTTAATTCTTTCTAAGGAACAACAGGTTATAAAAATGTTGAAAATTAACCTTAACCGCCAGGAAATATTGAAAGCTTTCCTAAATTATAGGAACTCGTCCCTATTATAGCAAGATAATTATCAAATCAAATTAGCAGGATGCGGAAAAACTCTTTTTTACAGGTTGCTCAAAAAGGTCCAGATACAAGGCGTCCCGAAATCCCGAGGAATGAGGCGTACATAGAAGTACGCCGCAATGACAAGGGGTAAGGGCAACGCAGCAGATGGGCCTTTTTCAGCAACCTGTTAGTCCGTTCCATCCGGTCTGGAAACTCAATTATTTTTGGTTGGGATTTACTAAGATAAAGGGCGATCTTCGAGGGCCAGCTCAATCAATCGATCCAGCAAGGTGCTGAAATCCATGCCAGCGGTCCTGGCGGCCAGGGGCAGCAGGCTGGTCTTGGTCATGCCTGGTATGGTGTTGGTTTCCAACAGAACGATATCCTCTCCCCGCACAATCATATCGGTTCGGCTGTATCCCCTTAAATAAAGAGCCTTGTGGGCCCTCAAGGCGTATTCCTGAGCCAAACGGGTGATCGACTCCGGCATCTCGGCCGGACAAATTTCCTTAGTCGCTTTTTCTTGGTATTTGGCTTCATAATTGTAAAATTCATGATCTTCGTTGGGAATGATCTCAATGACAGGCAGGGCTTGAAGGGATTGGTTTCCTATCACCCCCACCGATATTTCCCGGCCCTTGATATATTCTTCCAGTAAGACCTCCTCATCCAAAGCGAAGGCCTTATCCATAAACGCACACAGTTCATTTAAATCTTTGGCCATTCGTACCCCGATACTGGATCCCTCACTATTGGGTTTAACCACAATAGGCCAGCCCAGTTCCTCAACCACGGACTCCATGGCCAGAGGACTCCCCTGCCGAATAACCCGGTCCCGGGCCACAGGCAGTCCTTCAAGACGATATAAGGCCTTGGTCAATCCCTTGTTCATGGCAATGGCACTACCTAAAACCCCGGAACCTTGATAAGGGATGCCAAGCAATTCCAACAGCCCCTGAACGGTGCCGTCTTCCCCAAGCCGGCCGTGCAGGATGATCAAGGCCACATCTATCCGGGGAGCATCGGCCACCAGCGGAGACAACCCGTCCTTTAGATCATAAACCGAAACTTGGTAGCGGTCAGGATTTAAGGCCCGTTGAACTTCACCACCACTTTTAAGAGAAATCTCTCTTTCATTAGAAAACCCTCCGGTGATTAGGGCTACGTTAAGTTTCTTCATTTCGACGGCCCCTTTCCTGGGAGATGGATTTTGACTTCAATTTTACGGGAATCTATAAATCCTTTTAATGGGGAAAGCATCCCCATGATCCCGCTGGTTACTATCTCCTGGACAAAATGATTCATAGGGATATTTTTCCCGTCCAGGATGACCCTGATGGGGGCCCTCTTCCGGTCTTTCAGAAAGCGGTCTTCCAACATCCGGACCAAACCCTCGGGGTCATCCGGTTTAAAATGGGGAAGGTCCGCCCGGACAGCTTTTTCACCCACGGTGGCCACTATACTCCCGGCGATTTCCTGAAAAAGCTTTTCTTCTTTTCCCTTGGTCAACACCGCAATTTTGGGTTTGTTTTCTTTTTTAAACCCTTCGGTCAGAACGATATCCTGTTCAGAGAAAAAAGACTGTTCAATCCGATCCAATATAGAGGTCTCGCTTTCATCCATTTTGCCAAAAAAGGCGATAGGCCCGGCCCCGGACAAGACCACCCCGTCCGCCCCGGCTTGCCCGAATTTATAGGTATCTTTTCCCGGTTGATCCAGCAAAAATTCCTCTCCGGTTTTTTTAATCACCCCTACGGAATAACCTTTGGCCTTCAGGATAGGAATCATTTTTTCCAATAGACGGGTTTTGCCGCTGTTGGAATAACCTACAATGGAAATGATCAGGGGCATACGCTTTCCTTTATTTCTCAGGACCACAATTTTTTGACACCAATTTCCTTTATAATTTAGTCAATATCCTGCTTCAGGTCAACAACATATTAAATCCAGATAATTTCTGCCAATATGATATTTTTATTGACTTTTTGAATTATTGCTATCATATTAGGCTATATTTTAATGTCTTTTAATTTTAATAAATGGAGTTAAATGACATTAATTAAAGTCCATTGCGCTCCCAAACGGTGTATTCAGGGCAAATTTTCATAAAAATATCCTGTTTAAAATGATCGGCTAACGGGACACATATTAATTTTAATTCATTTTCATAATAAAAACTTTTTTGGAGAACCCATGACAAAAAAAAAGATAATCCAACTTATGCTTTTCCTTCCTCTGCTCTTATTGATTCTAAACGGTTGCGATTGGCTGGCAGATATAACTGGTACCAAATCCGGTTCCAGCTCCGGGACAACGCCCCCGGACCAGCCGGCGCATGGACAGGTCACCTACAATATATTGGAAAAATCACCTTTCAGTGGCCAACAACTCAATACCACCTTCTGGACCAACTTGGATGGTTACTGTAAGGCCGGACCGACCCAACTTATTATATGCGATTTAAATATGATTCCGAACCAGATGGGACAGGCCGGATTCCCAGGGCGAGATCTTGCTAAATATTATGCTTTTTCGCGAACGGTTAATAATGCATTTTTGTGGGCTCCAAATATGGATCCCGAGCTCCAATATTTATATGACAACCAAGATAAAATCTATGCCTGGTGGGCTCGGTACATTCAGGCTATCGTCCAGATCATGCAGAAATATCCTAAAACCACTGCTGTTATTATTATAAACAATACTTTTGCAGATCAAGGGGGACCCTCTGTTGCTCATGGAACTATGGGGATGATGTCATCCGTTAGTAATCGTGTCTCGATAGGTAACACCGTACCAGACTGAAAAAGATGTCGAGATAGTATCACAACTACCCAGTTCAAGATCCCCTTGATCAAAAACGGCATTTTTAAAGTTCGCCCTCTAACCAAAGCAGTAGGGTGGGGGGGAGATGCATGCTATCTATAGTTCCATCATTTTTTAGAACCCTTTTTACAGATTACAGACAGCACACATTTTTCATATTGCCCTATATCCAGGAGATGATGAAAAGAATTAAAAAATATTAAGGAATCGAACCCAGAAGGACTATAGGGTAGTTCTTACATATTTTACTGATCAATATTGAATTGCTGGTTTTTGTATTTATACCGGTTTGAAAGCCGAACATCCATTCCTCCGAGATTAATGTATCCTTTTGAACCCAATGTTAAAAGAAATTTACCATCTCCACATCCAAGATCTTAGATCTTGTCCGGTTTTTTTTTCAAAAAAATACTTTTTCCTAAATGCAACAAGCTCCACCAGATTTTTAAGAAACCAACTTTGGGATACGTTCTATCACAAAAATCATAATATAGGTCTGTATTATGGATCGGCATTGCCACCCTCCTGCCGTCACAAGGTTTGTTTAACTTACTGTTTTTTTGTTGACCTTTTATACCATAGGGCAAGAAAAAATATTAAATACGACGAACATAAAAACAAAAATACAGATAGGGTATAGGCTTGGAAGTCTTTGAACAGGATTTTAGGTCTTCTGCGGATTACTCGACCGTTTGAGATAAAGGAAGATCAAAATATAAAGGGATTAGCTTGTCCAAATTTTGGAAGTCTGCTTCTTCTTTTTTCCTTATCACCTTCTGTTTGTAAAGTCTAAGCCTGCAAAGTCCTATTTTCTCCAGAAGACCCTCTTTGCCCCCTTGCCTTTTTCCCTATTTTTCTTCTTGACTGTGTCTTTTTCGTTCCCTATACTCTTCCCATTAAAAAGGAAGTTATATCAAATTAGATATCTTCACGGAATTTTATAAACCATGAATATCCTATTAGTATTCACTGAGCTTAGCCAGAAATTCGGGCCGTTGGGGTACCAACGGGGACTCTCCTTCCTTTCCGCCGTCCTCAAGAAAAACGGCTTTCCCAACGTCTCGGTGGTTCACTACACCAACCGGGCCCAACTGGCCGGCTGGGAGGCGGACGTGGCTCGGCTGGAACCCGATCTGATCGGATTTCATGCCACGGCGCCGCAGTTCCGTTTCATAAAGCCTCTAATCGAGCGAACGCCCAAGGGCATTTTCACAATCGCTGGCGGCCCCCACTTCACGTGCTATCCGCAGTGCTTGGAGTCGGTACCCCGCCTGGACGCGCTTTGCGTCGGGGAAGGCGAGTACCCGATGCTGGAACTGGCGACGGCTCTCAAGGAAGGCCGGAATCCCACCGGGATCCGCAACCTCTGGGCGCGAAGCAATGGCACAATCGTCCGCAATCCCACGCGGCCGCTGATCGAGAACCTCGACGAGTTGCCTTACGAAGATCGCCACCTTTTCGACGTCCAGCACGCGATCGACACGTATGGGCTTTCGCAGGTCAGGGTCCGGTCATCAAGAGGATGCCCCTACCAGTGCACCTATTGCGCCAACAAGCGGATCAGCGAAGCGCAGCCCGGACGATACGTCCGCTTCCGTTCCGCCGCCCATCTCCTGGGGGAGCTCAACGAACTCAAGCGCGAGTTCCGGTTCAACGAGATCTTCTTCGATGACGACATCTTCATGATGAAGAAGGATATCCGCCGCGAGTTTTGCGAACGGTATCCTCGCGAAATCGGCAAACCGTTCCTGTTCAACGGCCGCGTAGAAATCCTCGACGAGGAGATGCTCCGGGACCTCCGGCAAGCGGGCGCGCGACGGCTCGATATGGGGTTGGAATCGGGCAACGAAGACCTGCGCCGGCGCATTCTGAACCGGAACATGAGCAACGCGGACATTCTCCGCGTGGCCCACTTGGCGCACTCCGTCGGGCTGCAAGTGAAGACCTTCAACATGGTGGGCCTACCCGAGGAGACGGAGGCCCTGCACATGGATACCGTGCGCCTCAACCAGGAGATCCACCCGGAAGTGGCCACCCTCTATGTGTTCGAGCCCGACCCGGGGACCGAACTCTACCATTACTGTCTGGAGAAGGGATACCTGCCGACGGGCGACTCGGTGCCGGACGACTACGTGTCCTGGCGGGATTCGCTGTTGACGCTGCCGGGGTTTCCCCGTGAAGCCATCCAGAGGTGTTTCCGGCTTTTCGGGTACCGGGTCTTCCTTCCGACATCCTGGTTCAAGGCGATGGCTAATTGGATACTGTACTCGCCGAGCGGAGAAACCGTTCTCCGCATAACGCGGCCGGTCCGGAGGGCCTTGAAGCTCGCACTCAAGGGATTCTAAAGACGTATAGACTTGCACTGGGCGGGGCGGAGGCGTTTGGGCTGGTTTATAGTCCTGGCCTACCCGGGCCAGGAGATGGATATTCTCCGAAGGCTATGAAGAATCAATATCCTGATCAACAGCCTTCTAGGGGCGTACGAGAAATGGTTGCTGATCAGTCAGTTTCGACAACAATGATTGCGGACTTAGATAGTCGTTTTGCTCGCCTGTGGTGTCCGAATATATTTAACAGATTATGGAAAACCTTATTTCCATTTCTTTCAATCAATTTAAATAAAAGGAATTTCCTGTGTTTTTTTTAAATGAAAACCAGACAAAGAAAAATAATTTTTGGATGTTTGTCGGCACAGTTATCCTAGTGGCCTTCAGTCTGGGGGTAGCCTTGGGAGCGGCCGAGATATTTTTAAGAATAATCGGGTATCATCCACCGGTCATCTTACCCGTGGATATAAAGAGCACCTACCAGTTAGAAATGCCTTACGGGCATTTCGTTTACAAGGGTTACCTTCCTGGAACTTTTGAAGATTTCGAAAATCAAGTTGTTTTAAACCGGTTGGGATTTCACGATCGGGACTATCCCTTCGCCCGTCCCTACCCCTCAACATTTCGTATCATGGTTCTTGGTGACTCTTACGTGGCTGCCAACGAGATGCCTTTGGAGGAAAGTTTTCATAAAAGGCTTGAGCAGCGCCTGACGACTGAAGATCCCTTGGGTCGCCATTCTTATCAAGTCATGGCCTTCGGACAAGGAAACACGGCTCAACAAAAAGAACTGAACTGGCTTCGACAATACGGGCCCGCTTATCGGCCAGACATGGTCCTCATCCTATTTTTTTGCGGAAATGATGTCATGGAAAATTCGCCGACCATCTTTCATAGAGCTCAAAAATTTGCCCTTTTTTATATGAGAGAAATAGCACCAAGAAAGATCGCTTTCTTTTCTCATGCTTATCTTTTCCCTCGATCGCGGTTAAATGGGTTTATTGCTGAACGCCTGACCGACTTTTATACCCAGCATTTTACTCTATTTCACCCCTCCTTTTCTTTGGAAAAAATCACCAGTCCCGAACTCGGAGTCTATAAATATCCCCCTTCTGCCGAATGGCAGGAGGCCTGGGAAAGGAGTTCCTCTCTTCTGAGTGAGATCAAAACCGAATCGAAAAGAATTGGGGCTAATCTTGTTATCGCCTCTCTGGCTGGACCTCAGGCCATAGGCGACGTGAGACTGGAAAAAGTTTGGAAGGGTAAAGAAAAGGGGATTGATCCTCATCAGCCGGAACGCTGGATTAGAGAATGGTCCCTTGATCATAAAGTTCCTTTTATAGAACTCGGCCCTGTTTTGTCCTCGGCCGGTCGGAAAAAAATTTTCTGGAAACATGATGCTCATTTGACCCCTTTTGGTGACAAGTTGATTGCTGACGCCCTTTATCCCTGGATCATCAAATTATCCAGGAAGTCGGTTCAAGGTAGCACAGACAGACTTATACCGAGCAAAAAATTCCCACTTGCTGATCAAAATTAA
Source organism: uncultured delta proteobacterium (assembly GCA_963802945.1). GTDB lineage: Bacteria > Desulfobacterota > RBG-13-43-22 > RBG-13-43-22 > RBG-13-43-22 > RBG-13-43-22. Next base: position 169,101 of record CAWDKY010000016.1, on the reverse strand, counting down.
GGAAAGTCCATGAATATCCTTGGCATCTTCTGTTACTATCATGATTCGGCGGCCGCTTTATTTCAGGATAGAAAGATTGTTGCCGCTGCCCAGGAAGAACGGTTTACCAGAAGAAAACACGATTCCTCCTTTCCAAGCCAGGCTATTGCTTTCTGTCTCACCCAGAAGGATATTGAAGTCTCAGATTTATCTTGGTTGTTTTTTACGATAAACCCCTGCTTAATTTTGATCGCATTCTCGAAACTTACTTGGCCTAAGCCTCATTCGGAATTCGGTCATTTTTGAAGGCCATGCCCTTATGGGTAAAAGAAAATCTCTGGATTCCTTCATTAATCGAAAATCATCTAGGATACAAAGGGCCTGTTCTTTTTATAGAACATCATGAAGCTCATGCGGCCTCTGCTTTTTACCCATCATCTTTTGAGCGGGCTACTTTTCTAACCATATAAAAATGAACAACAATTACTGGAAACGGAAATGGACTGGATGAAAACCAATGAACTAGATTGAAAGGATAGAGATTTCATCCAAAAAAGTTATGGGTTTCGGATTATTATTGGGCTGTTTGGGGACCATGGTGACCATGTTTCTTTTTTATTATCATCGCCTTTATTGGCCATGGTCGTTTTTAGAAGCCCTCTTTTTCCTCATTTCCGCTTATGGGGGTATCCTATATTACGTCCGATTTATATGGTTGGATGCTGTTTGCTTATTTGATGACCTGGATGAATACTAGGATACTCCTAAGCCTATTTTTTATCCTGTTATTACCCTTACCGGGTTAGCATTAAAACTTATCGGGAAGAATCTGCTTAATCAAAAGAGTAATCGTTAAACGCAAACCTATTGGATCAAAAGTGAGCGGGTAACCGGAGATCTGGAACGCTACCGACATCAGTTCTGATTATCTCGGTTACCCGAAGTAAAAAAGAGAGGATTTATGGGATAATTGAAGAAATGTTATATCTTGGGCGAGATGTGGACATTTATGAAGATTAGAAAGAAATGATGGCTTGGCCCCATAATGATTTTGCTGTTATTACTGGGTCTCCTGGTACTGTTGATCGAATCTTCAGTCTTGGCCCCTTTAATATATACCCTGTTTTAACGAATTTTCCCCAAACAAAAAGCAAAAACGGAATGAATGTAATGGTTCGAGATCTACAGGTTGCCTCAGCAAGTATGGTTAGAAAAAAAAACTTCTCCCACTATTTTCTTTTAGGGGGAGCCCTGTTTTTGTTCCTCTTCTACTTAGCTTTCTGGCCCATGGTCTGGCATGTAATCCTCCTTCCCCACGCCCGACCGGGAAAGCACCAACTGAGGGTTGAGTCTTATGCCCCCTATAGAGTTGATAACACCTTTCTGTTTTTAGACAAACCAGACACTTCTCTTACCGCCTATGCAATCTGGCAAGTCCCTAAGGAAGGTCTTTACCATATAAGATTAACCTGCAATGATAATGGAAAAATTTCAATTGATAACCACCCCATTATCACCTTAATCGGCAGCAGCTCCCATAATGTTGGGGAAACCAAACGATGGTTGTCGTCTGGCCCACATTTTTTGGAATTACACCTTAACAATATTCTTAACCAGGGATGGCTCAAGATAGAAGTAGCAGAGCCAGGCCAGGCCGACTATTGCTTCATGAGTACAAATGAATTGTCCTATCTGGAACTTGGAAACATCGAGACCTGGTTGGATATTGTTTCTTGGGGGAAGAATTTTTGTCTTCTGGGGTCCCTGGGACTTTTAATAATTTGGTTAGTTGTGTTTTTTCGTCGCTGGGCTATCTTAATTTCTTTCTCATTAATATTATCTTTGGTCGCGGGAGAACTTTTTATTCGGATTGTTTTTTGGGATGGAGGAAGGAAAACTTCCGGAGCTCCAGGAAATAAGGCCTTCGAATATCTTCTCTCCAATGGGGGGGATCGAGGACCGGCATTTACGAATCGAGGACCAGTATTTAAAAAACCTATAGGATCAGGTCTTACCAGGATATTGATCCAGGGAGATTCAATTACTTGGGGAGTCGGGGTGCGGGATTGGAAAGACACCTATCCCTTCCGACTCTTGCAACTCCTTAACCGAAAAAATATCCAATATGATATGGAGACCCGGACCTATCCGGGGTGGGAAATCGATTCCCATCTTTTCATCCTGGCCCAAATAGGATCACGGCTACAACCGGACATACTCATCTATGAATGGTATATTAACGATCTCGAAATAAACAAGGAAAACAGGCCCGACAGCAATCCTGGATACAGGCTACGTTTCTGGCAGGGTTTTCCCACTCACCAGTTTTTAATGAGACGCTCTTACCTTTATTATTTTCTGAATTATAAATTGGATACTATCCTTCCACCCTTGAACCGCACATATACTCAATATTATTTAGAGGATTATGACGAAAAGACACCAGGATGGTTTTTGTTCCGTTTGACGTTCCACGATTGGGCCACGTTAGCCAAGTGTTATTCTAAAAAAAGGATCCTTCTGCTTTACCCTTGTCTGCCCTACAAAGGGGAATATCCTTTTAAACCAATCAATGATCGGATGAAGAGGATTTCCTCTCCGAACATGTTAACCTTTCCGGCCGCTTGGACCTCAAAAGGAAGAGGAGAGGATGTCCGTGATCCTAGTTCTTATCTGGGAAGAGCGCTTTATGTTACTCAGGAGAAAACCCCCGTGGGCAATATCATTTCAACTCCCAAGGTTTATTTGGAAAAAGGAAAACATCAGGTCATGTTTCGATTAAGAGGGAGTCTACTCGATAAAAAGCCAATGATAAATATTAAGGTAATGGCCGGGGATCACTTACTATCAGAAAAGAAACCGACGAAAAAAGATTTCAAGAAAAATGGGGATTGGTATGATATTATGTTATCCTTTTTCATGAATAAACCTTTAAATGAACAGGTCCAATTCCAGGTCGATTATTTAGGCCAAGGAAACCTCTGGTTTGATTATATCCAGTTGCCTGTTGATTATGGAATAGAAGTCGTTGATTTACTCCCCTACTTGAAAAATATCAAGACTTGGTGCAGCCCCTTTGATGCCCATCCCAACATTAAAACCCATCAAATAATGGCCGAACAGTTATTCCGTTCAATTACCTCCGGAAAACCGCTTTCAGCCATTAAGTAAAAGTCTTGAAAATCGGGGGAGTGATACGTGGACAGAACCCCGCCGGTACTTTCCATTCAGGCATCGTGCTCTTCCAGTTCATAGAAACCCTCGGCTTCAATCTTCTCAGGTTTGATTAGTTCTAGGTGATCAGGTCGGAAAGCCTTATAGTGGGATGAAACTCCCACAGCAAGCCTCGGGGTTCGAATGGTAAATTTTTTTTAATTGAAAAATCAAGGGGTTCTCGAACTCATCCTTTTTGGTGCCCCGTAGCAAGCTCCGGGGAATTACAAGTTAAATTTAAAAAGAGATTGTTTTTGCATATATCTTTATTTCAGCATCTTGGATTAGACTTTAAAAAACCCCGAAGCGCGACAAGCGCGATAAAATTAGGCTGGGTTGCCGACGAATGACATTTTTTGGCTTATTGAGTGCTATCCTTGTTTAAAAAAAATACTTTATACCTAAGCCAAGGATCCAGGAATCCAGGACAAAGGTCCCGTGCTCAACCCGAACCACATCCGCCCCACCACCGTAAGCAAGTGTATATTTAAAATTGACCTGGGACCAGTTGTATCGCCAATCCAGATTTAAAGCCCAATTTTTCCATATAAAATAATCCACCCCAACGCCTAACACTGTCCCGATAGTATAGCCATCCGTCTCAAAGATACGACGGTATCCGTTGTTTGGATAATCTTCAGGCCTATTGCCTTGACTTATCCAAGTGTTATATTCAGCCAGGCTTGGAAACCCGTAATAATACCATTCGTTGCGATCCCATGAAGTTATAGTGTAACTGATTCCCCCTAAAACATAGGGGACAACGGATTTATGAAAATGAGGCCACCGAAACTGTAAGGCCATCGTGATCGGCTTCCATTTAACGGCCCCATCGGCCCAGTTTGGGTCTTCGTTAGCGAACCCAAACAACCCTTTACACAAAGCAGTGGCTTTGAATTGATCATAGCCGAATTCAAGGGCCCAATACTTTAAAAAATTGACTTGGACCATTGGCTTGATCGGCCAATAATTCTGACTTTCTTTTAACAAATTTATATTTCCGAATATTTCCCCGGTATTTTGTGTCATTCCAAAATAGGTTGAACGGAACCCTAAGGCCACTCCCCATTCTCGTGTTCTCGTTTCAACCTTCGAGACTTCAACTTTTGGTGCTTCATCCTGAGCTTCTTCAATTTTGGGTATTTCTTTTTGGGTGGTCTCTCCATGACTTATCGCCGGAGAAAAAAGAAATAAAGAAATAATAATAAATAGAAAACGTTTCATAACCGCCTTCCTGACTTAATAAATTTATTTTGTTAATATAATAAATTTTCGAAGGGATTTCCATTGGAAAAAGTAAATTCCCCGAAAATTGTCTGTCAAAATTTCCCGATCCTTATCTGACAGCCATCCCGGCCACCGCTAGACCCAGTTCCCGAGTATCCGTAGAACCGGCGATAAGACGTGCAGGCGATCGAGATTGGTCGGTTTGAAGGACCAGTCGAATTATTCCCGGAGCAGGAATTTTTTGTGGAAATTTCACACCCAAATCAGTCCAAATCCCGGCAGGGAGTTCAAAGGGGTCTTCCGCTATGGGAATAAATGAAAATCGGTCTTGGCTGAAGGCAATTTTCAGGGTTCCTGTAATGCGAGTTCCTAAACGAGACTCCCCGCTAAAGACCCTTAAACGGAGATGCCGGGAGCCGAGTTTAGCACTAAGATAAGCCTCAGCATACCGACTGGTCCACCGTATCGGGCCTTCATTCCAGTTTTCCAAGAAATACCACCCTTGGCCGAGCTGACGCCAGTCCTTCTTACCCATAGGTAGAACTGGTTTAAAATCAGCCTGGAGCAAATAAAGAGTTTTAAAATGACTCCACCGGTCATCATACTTACGCCAGTTGATTGCCTGATTATTCTCATATTGTTCCATTAGACTAGATTCCCGTCGGGCTAAGGCTAGAAGTGCTTCATAACTATCACAATCCACCCTCAGAAATCCATCCCATCCTACCACTAAGCCCAGGTCACGGTCGTCATTAATTGAGAATTCATAATCATCGGTTCCCTGATGATCCCTGGGTCGCCAAGTCTTTCCGGAAATACACAAGGGAAAGCGCCCCTGGCGAGCCAGATCGTGGGACAGGACAAGCCGGAGTTGAGTGAACATACGATCTGGAGCCAGGCAAATCTGGCTCACAGGCTTTCCGCCCACCGTGATATCCCAATAGCCAGGGGGAAGGCTCCAAGGTACCAAGTAGACCAGGTTGAGGTAAAAAACCTGGTAGGGGGCCTCGCTGGCTGGCAGGCTTATTTCAGCCCTCCCTCCGGTCCAACGAAAAAGGGTGGTCAGCATCTGGGCAATGCCTTCCATATCGGGCATCTGTTTTTCAACCGCATAAAAACCTTGAACGGGTTCCAACTCCTCCGGGTGGATTAGTTTCATCTGGCTGGGACGCAAGGCTTCGACCAGCAGGGTGGATCGAAATCTAGGCCAAAAGCGACTGATCAGCCTAGCCAAGCGAGGCCAAGAATAGGAAGGGTCCAAACATGCGGAATAAAAGATCCTTGCCTTTTCAAAACGGTACATCTCTTTGTTTTGCCATTCCAGCATATACGTCAGCTCGTGAGCGGTATATTCGCGGACATGTCGGGCTGAGAGGATTGAACTGAAGACCTCATAAAACCGACCCTTAAGATCCGAGTGTATAGATCGGCCGCCCAAAAGACGTAAATGATTTTCTAAGCGGGCCAAGTTGGGGGTGGACAGTAGTATCCGCCCTTTGGGTTTAAGAACTCGAAAGGCTTCTCGAAACAATCGAAAAGGATTAAAATGAAGGTGTTCAATGATTTCTAAGGCCAGAACCACATCAAAGGATTCATCAGCAAAAGGGAAAGGTTCGGATTCAACATCGGCAAGGGCCACGGGGATATTATGTCGACCAAGTCGATCAACAATCATTTGTAAGCTGGGGGTGCTTTCAGCCCTGCCTGTAAGCCCATCCACCTGAAAACCTAAATGGTGGGCAGCCACTGTAATATGGCCCGGAAAAGCCCCTACATCCAAAAGCCGCTGTCCTTGACCCGGGCCTAGGATTGCCAGGGTATCCAGATAACGGGCAGCATGATAGTCCAAGTAATGTTCTTCCCATGGGGGCAAGGGTTCAGAGGCATATTGGCCAATTAGGGCCTTAAGGTCTTTTTTATCCAAGGATTACTCCTGTTAATCTCGTAAAGGAATATTTACCTTATAAGGTCCGGGTGTTCTTCTTGACAGGGAGTGCCCGAATCTATTGCTCTTGTCCTTTCTTAAATGCCTTTATAGACACCCTATCCACCAACAGATCGGCCCGGCCTAAAAATTTAACCCGATAACCCAACTCACAACGAAAAGGAACGTTAAAGTCCACTGCAATGGGCAGATATTCATCGGTCCGCAGATCCTGAACTTTGACCAGCCGATGGCCGAAGATGCGCTTCCCCATATCTGTGGCTACTTCCAATAAGGCCACTTTGGTTTCCTCGGAGAGGGGGGAAAGATCTTTTAACCGAAGGGAAAAAATAGCCTGGTAGCTCCCTGGTTTAAGGGTCCGATAAGGTCCATAACACAGATAAATCGGCGGATGGAATCCAGCCTTCCCGAATACCGCCTCCTTGCCTGAGGCCAAAGGATCGGAGACCACCGTCCCAGTCTGCCGTAGTAAATCCTCAGCTTCCACTGATCCTGGCCCGTTGATCTGATCGGAAAACCCAATGATGGCCAAATTAAAATATAGCGGGGCCTTTCCTGAAAAAAAGATCCGAAAACCAATATCCTTAGCTTGGGTGATCTCAAATTCCAAAGGAATGTCCTGCCAGGTCTCAGCAGTCGTGAAATCTTTTCCCAAAAGGGGTTTTTGGGTGATGATATTGGAACGATTTTCGATGATTTCCAGGCGTCCGATTTCTTCCCTTGGAGAGGACTGCTCGGCTTTGAGACGAAACCTGGCTCGATATTTTCCTGCCGGAAAATACCGGTGTGCGCCATTAATTAAATATCCAGGGGGGTCCTGTCCGGGAATACTTACAGCCACATTGCCCCCCACTCTAGGGCGGGGAATGAGCCGTCCTTGATTTAATTGTCTCTCGTCCATCAGCAGATAATAGCCCGAAGCGGATGGATCCATCTCAACCCTACCGGTTTCTTGGGACAAATGGTTGGCATAAAAAACAGCCGAAACCGGAGAGGTGATGAAGGATCCATTTTTAAATCTCCCTCTATCCCCCTTGGTCAAAGGAGAGCTTTCCACCCAACCCTCTAATAAAGAGGGTTGGGAAGGATTTTCATGATTCGAAGGTGCTCTCTGAAATTGAGGATTGAACTTGAAAAGGTATATATCCTGATCTTGAGACAAGAATTCCAATCCAGAAGAGTTCATCAATCGTTTCAGGGCCAAACGTGGCGGAAATGGGCTGACCTTCTCGGTATAAATCTGGGCATTATCATGAAAGGTAATCAAATCTGCCTTGAGTTTTTTTAATTCTTTGATCTGCTCAATTCTTAGTTCCCCAAAATCAAGGGGATATAGTGGCCAAAAGACTTGTTGAATATAATCCCGGAATACCACCGGGGCGTAGCCGTTTATCATGGGCTTCCGGGTCCTGGTGACGGTGTATTCATAGGCAGAAGATTGATGGGAATCACCCGGCCAAATAGGAAGTTCCAGCACCCTTCCTCCCTTGGTCGAATCTTTCTCGATCTGCTTATAGATCCGATTGTCCCTTGTCATAAGGGAGAGTCCCATAGGTTGATAAGTATGATATTCGGCCAAGACCAAAGAGATGATCAATAGGGGTAGCCATTGTCTAAGGCGGCCCCACCCTTTCGCCGCCAGCCATTCCCGTATACCAGCCAAGGCCATCGCCGCCAACAAACAAAGGAAAATAAAACCCACCATAACAAACCGGCCGGGTGCTCTCGGGTAATTGAAAAAAGGAAAATATCGGTACAAGGTTTGATAGAGAGGGAAATAGTTCAATGTCGGGCCAACGGTCAGAAGAACAGCCAAAAAAGCCAAGATCCCGGCTAAGGCCAATTTTCCAGGGTTATTGGGGTTGCCTCTAAAAAGAGGAACCAGTCCAAAAGCGGCCAAAACAATCAACCCCCAACCTAAAATAACGAATCGTTCATAGTTGATATCTTGCCAAAAGAAAAGGTTGCCTATTTTGGGGGAAAAGAGAAGGACTTCAGTGATGGTCCGTCCTTTGCCGGCTATCGAGGGTAATAAAACAGTGGTCCTGATATGCATCAAATAAACTGAAGCGATAGCCAGGCCCATTCCGACCCCTAAGAAAACGGCAACAATTTGAGGCCGGTTGAACATCAAGAACCGATCTCTTTGCTTTAAGAAGAGACTAATCAGATAAATTGAGAATAAGATGAAACAAAACAAAGGCAGGAGCAAGCCGAGACGGGGGATTTCCAGCCGGTATTTCAATAAATAAAGCAACGAAGGGGTAAAAAGAAAAAATCCTTTTCCAACCCAATGTCGAGCCTCACTAAAAGAGAGAACAGTTATTCGAGCCAATAAGGCGGACACATAAAACCAGGCCAAAAGGGCAGCTAACGTACCCAGAATCAAGGGCTGGATCATATCCATATGCCAGAAAGGAAGGTCGGATTTTTTGCCTAACCATATCCAGAGGAAACAGGAAAAAGCCAGGCCGCCGATTAAAGCCCCCAGCAATCCAGGCCAAAGGGGTTTGGTTTTCCCTCTTTGAACCAAAAGAAAAGGTCGAATAAGCAGGATGCGGCTGGGTAAATACAGCCCTAAGGTCAAAGCCGTTAAAAAAGTAGTATGATGTTCCATGAAAGACGTGAGAATTATACACAACCCTGCCGCCCCCCCATAGATAAAACGCTTCTTCTCCAAGGTCAGTTCTACAAAATAGAGGCAAAGAGGCAGTAAAAAAATGACATAACCGAAAAGCTGACCACCGGCAATGTGACTGACCCTGTATGGGACCACGGCAAAGATCAGCCCGGAAAGTAGGGAGGCCCAAGAATCTTTGGTCCAAGTCCGGGCCAGGAGGAACATGGCCAGGCCGCTGAATAGAAAAGAAAGGAGGACCAGACTGTTATACGCCCCGATGGGCCCGAAAGGCAGAAAGAGGATATAAAGCAGGGAAAGGGGAAAATTGGCATAGACCGTGCTCATTGGCCCTGTTGGGCCGTTGAACTCGTAAGGATTGGTAAACAGGGAGGACCCTCCCCAAAGGTTGTCCGGAAATAACCAGAACCAGTAATAGGTTTGAAGATGATCACCGGGCATCAAAGGAACCCGCTCAAAACCCGGGATGGGTTTAAGCGTGTAAGGAATAGAGGAAAAAAAATTCGGCACCAGAGGCCAAGTAAAGATCACCCCGGCAGCTAGGGAGAGTATCAGGCAAATGGACAGAGGGCCCATCGAGATACCGGCATTTATACCCTTCCTCCCTATTTTTTTTGCCAGGTCGTTATTCATGGATTTAGGATAAAGATGCCCTTGGGGAGTCTTTATCAGGAACCAATTGATAAAACTCTATGGTGGGGGAGATGAAATAACCCTCAAACATGGGATCCAACTGGATGTACAGCCATTTATTGAGAAACCAACTCTCGAAGGTATTAATTTTTTGAAATGTTTCAGGGTGGTTCCTTATTGAATCCCAAATTCGGATCCCTATTTGATCCTTTTTTAGCCGGTAATATCTCCCATAATCTAAACTGCTTAAACAAAAAATACTATCAGAAGAAAAGGAATGATTATTTAACCCGCTCTCCAAATCGCGAAGAGAGATTTCCGACGGACGAAAAATTTTCGGGTTAAAAAACGGGGAGTAAGAAAATCCAAAGTGGGGATCCACAAGAAAAATCTGCGAACCGGGCTTAAGGTGGTGAACAGCCCAGGAAGCAGCTTCAAGCCGGGTATCATGTTTAAAACGATGGGTAGTGGTTGCTGAAAAGACAAAGGTATAGGCAGCTACCAACACCAAAACGATAAATCCCCATTTGGTCTTCCTGGTCAGCAGTTGATCAAAAAGAAAGGAAGAAATAATAATCAGGATCGGTATAAGGGGCAGATAATAGCGAAGGGGGACAAGCTTCCAGGAGGCAAAGATAAAAAAATAAAGGGCTGCAAAGGATAATCCCAGAATTATCTTGTTCAAAGAGGATTTATAAATAAAAAAAATAACTCCGGCGAAAGAAGCTATCCATAAAAGAAAACCTAGACTGAAAGGGAAGGCAACAAATAACTGATAAATGTAAGGGTGATACTGCCATCCCCTAGCCGAAAGATCAAAACCAAAATGACCGCTGCCCGTGGTGTGTTTATACTCAGTTAAAAAACCGGCTATCGTATGATGGTAATCAAGAAAAAGATAAGGCGAGGAAATAAAAAAAGCGATAACCGCACCTAAGGAAGACAAGCCAAAATATCGTACGGCCTTTTGCCAGGATATACGATGTTCAAGTAAGGCGAGGAGGGCTGCCGATAAGAAAGAAATCCCGGCTAAGGCCCCATTGTATTTTACTCCAATGGCAAACCCGACAACCAACCCACCCACGAAGAAATACTTCATTGAGGGTTTATTATAGGCCTTGATACTCATTAAAAAGGCAAAAACCATCCAAAAGGTAAAGCCGATATCGGTCGTACCAAAATGGGAATCCCAGATATGTAAGGGCAGAATGGACATAAGGACGGCGGCAATAAAACCCGCCCTTTTATTATTAAATAATCCCTTGGCCGACCAAAAACAAAGCAAGATGGTCAGGGTTCCCCAAAATACACTCCAGAGTCGCTGAACCAAAAGGCGAGGAACAAGATCCATATTAAAATGAAATAGGGCAAGAAGGTGCGTTGAAAAATAATTCAAATAGAAGGTCAGACCTGAATAAGAATAATAATGAGGGTTTAGGTCTTTTAATGTCAATTGTGAAGAAATATTTAATACATTCAGCTCATCGGGATTCAGATCTATTCTAGGGAATCCCCAATGGATACCCCACAATCTAAAACTCAGCCCTAATAACAAAATGAAAGAAAGGTATAAAAAGTCTTTGAGTCGTTGATTTGACATAGCATTTAATAGATGAATAGGCTAAAACTGTTTTATGTCGACTCCTGCCTCATTTTTAAAATCCTGGCCGGATTGCCAGCGGCAATCGAATAGGCAGGCAGGTCTTTGGATACGACCGAGCCGGCCCCGACTATCGTATCATTGCCGATCTTGACTCCATCCAAAACCACGGTATTGGCCCCTATCCAGCAATTTGTCCCTATATGAATTCCGCCTTTAAGATCCATCCCTTGTTCGCTTAGGGGGACATCCGTCCGTTCGAAATGATAATTTCCTCCTCCGGCCAGATAGACCATAGGGCCTATGACCACATTATCTTCAATCGACACCCGACTGATATCTACAGCATGTATGATACAGTGGGCACCGATCCCCACATGATCCCCAAGAATGATATCCGAGTTTTTGCATCCCAGAATGGTCTGACATCCCAACATACAACCTTTTCCAATAGAAATTCCTTCATTACTTTCTCCTTTGGCATCCAGAACACATCCGTCATCAAAGATACATTGATCCTGAATTCGTATCTTGTGGGGATATCGAATAACCATGTTCATTCCCCAGACAATCCCCTTGCCGCTTTTCTTCATCATGATAGGGAAAAACAACTTTCTCATTGCCAATCCAACGGCACCGGGGAATCCAGCCATTAACTGAATAAAAATCTCATACCGGATTAAGTCCCAAAAAGAACCACCTCCAACTACATAATCCTTATATAATAAGATAGCCCCCTTTTTTCGATAATAACTTTGAACGCTCTCATAGGATGACATGGGGAGGATCGCCTTTTTGTAATTAAGAGTATTTAGGGTCTTGCAAAATCATTAATATTCTGTTAAAAATATTATAAAATCACGGCCATGTCAAGTCCGTAGCAATAGATGTCCCAATTTAGTTGCCAGCGCTCTTCTTAATCCCTGTCTCCTAGGGTAAGGAACGGCTAGTGGAAGAAAATAAATATATGAATCAGCCTCGATTCTTTTGGCTTGCCTTCTTTCTCATTACCGCTTCAGCCATACTCTGTCGCTTTCCTTTCATTCAAACCCTCCCTTTCGATTCCGATCAGGCCATAATCGGATTAATGGCCAAACATATGGCCCAAGGGGAATTCCCCCTGTTTTTTTATGGGAATTCTTTTTATGAGGGAATTCTGGAGGCGGCCCTGGCCTCAATTAGTTTTTCTTTTTTTGGAGTAAGCCGCTTCAATTTACACCTCATTCCCTTTCTGTTTTCCATACTCTTCATCATTTCGATTTTTCAGCTTGGTAGGGAACTTTTTAACCGTGCAGTGGGATTGCTGAGTATGCTTTTCGCGGCTATCCCCCTTTATTATATGGGGCTTTATTCCGCTTTGGCAAACGGAGGGTATATAGAGATAATGTGGCTGGGAAACCTTCTTCTCCTTTACAGCCACCGGTATGCCACCAAGAAAGGGTTTTCTCCCTCCCGCTTGTTCTTTCTTGGCTTCTTCAGCGGCCTGGCTTGGTGGACCCATCCCCTAAGCATTATCTATCTACTTACTAGTTACTTCTTTCTCTGCTTTAAAGGAAGGGGCTTTATTATTAAAGGAAAATTTTTGATCGCCGCTTTTGGAGTTATGGTAGGGAGTCTCCCTTTTTGGATCTGGAATATTCAATATCGGTTCCCCTTTTTAAAATTTAGCCGGCTTCAAGAAAATCCGAACTACTTTTTTCGAATCAATAAATTTTTTTACGGACTTATTACTGTATTTAACCCCGCCCTGAAGGGAAAGCTTTCTCTCATGGCTTACGGTATAGCCGCCCTTTTCCTGGTATCCTTTCTTTTTTTGTTGATAGGAAAGAAATGGCGTCGAAGGGAATTCTCCTCCGGTCATGCATCCATCCTACTGTTTATCTTTTTTATGTCTTTTTGTTTTATCTATGTTGGATCACGGTTTAGTGAGCAAGACGCCTTAAGATATTTCCTTCCTCTTTATTCTCTCATCCCTATCACCCTGGCCTTTTTTTGTTGGGCACTAAAAAGTTTCAGTAAAATTCTTTCTGTCGGTATGATGGCCGTCCTCTTAATAGCAAATGGCGATCATCAAATTTCTTTGATCCATGACTTAAAAAACAAATCGATTCTCTACCAAAAACAACTGCAGATGGAGGATAGCCTTTTTGCCTTTCTTAGACAGAAAAAAAACTTCTATGTCTATGCCCCGGAATATTGGAGTGCCGTCGAGTTAACTTTCAATGCTCAGGAGAATCCGGTATTTAGTCTTCCTTTTAAAGATCGTTATCCCCTATATACCTTATTGGCCGATGCCGCTCCCAAAACGGCCTTTGTTTTGGAAGGCAAATACCGCCAAAGTTTTGAAGAGATGTTTAAGGCCATGGGAGGGGCCTATAAAAGGGAGGTTTTTTCAATCTATCAAAAAATAAAAGGTTATGTCCTTTATTATGACTTTGAGCCTCCCTCAGCCGCTTCCCAGGAAATCCTTCCACTCGGATGGAAAGGGCAGAGTAATGTCAACTTGGCCTCTGCCCAATGGGCCTTTGATCGCAACATAGCTACAAGTTGGAGTTCATCTTCTTCACAGCAACCCGGAATGTTTTATCAAATAGACCTAGGGCGTATTTACAAAATAAATCGTATCGTCTTGTTGTGCGGCAAGGGGAAGGAATGGGATTTTCCCGTGAATTATCGAATAGAGCTGTCCAACAACGAGAGGGATTGGAAGGAAACCGCTTCCGTTAAAAACAATTGGGCCTATCTTTTTTGGTCTGGAGGGCGGCCCTTCTGGAAATTAAGGGATGGACGGATTGAAAATAATTTTAACCCCCAGGATGCTCGATTCATAAGGATCACCATAACCGATCCAGCCCCCCAGGCCTGGTCCATTGGGGAAATATTTGTTTATCAGTCGGACAAACAGGTTAAATCAAATCCCGTTTCCGCAGAAGAAATTGTCTCTTTTTTTGTCCAAGGAAAAGATAGAATACGTTTACGCAGATATCGGTCCGTCGGCGCAAATTACCCGCCTCACCCAGGGAAAAATCAAATGCCTTCAAGAAGACTATGATATAACCCATGGCGAGGATTATTCCATGTGGGGATATAATGGAATTTTTCCTTTCTTTAACCGAATGAAAAAGAAGGTGAATTTTTCCTTATGGCCTGCCTTTGTGGTAGCCCGAGAAAATAACGCTTCTTTTGTTCGAACGATGGATAGGCTGAAGGCGACTTATTCAGTCAAAATGTTTGGGGATCAAATCATTTACTACGGCTTAAAAATTTCAGGGTCCATAAAAGAGGTTAACCGTGAGAGAGATTTAGGATCTTTCTATTGGACTGGCACTCATTTATTACAGTGGAAGTAATCAAATTCGCTTGTTTCCTATCCTCCTATCTAATCTTGGGCCTAATTACTTTTAGGGTTTCTCTTTCCAGGAACTTGGCTAATTTTTCCTTTTCTGCATCACAACCGGGAATTCTCAGGTATTCTTCATAAGTTGCCAGAACTTAAGGAAAATGGAATGTACTGGGGAAATTGGATCCATTTGATCGTCCAATGACGGGACCAAGGGTGTTGAAGGTTTGACCGCCGGGCCTATATCGAGAGCCCTGAACAAAACCGAATCCGGCCCGCAAACTCTCGAATAAAATCCGGGATGGCATCCACCCCGTCTTTTTGATTCCCGCCAAGGGTTATTACCCCTTGGTAACCTTGAGTTATGGTAACTGTACACCGCGGCTCATGAAACTTCGTAGGCGCCTCCTCTGCATTTCATTTTTAATTTTGATTACATGCCGCTACAATATAAATTATAATCATTTTCAACATTAAAAATAAGGCGCCATGGACATGGGGCAACCATCAAGACAGAGCCAGCTATGAGCCGCTATAAAGCGGCGCTAACAACAAGCAACTAACGTTTGTCAAAAAATCATTAAAAAAGTTTGAATTTATCTTGCATTAAATTATTATTACGTTAAAATTTGATAGATGATTTGATCCTAAAGGGAGGACGAAATAAAGAAAGACGCGATGTTTGGCTATACGGTTTACGGATTCATAATGGGGGGCGGGTCTTATGCCCATCCCGTTTATCAGGGGAGGATAAATATATCCCTTTCGTTAACAAGAAAATAGATTTTTATTTTATTCAATGTGATCAGCTTAAGCCATTCCAGCCACAGCCAATCCAAGCGGGCGTCTCTCTTGGAAATTGGGAAGGAGTGAGGTCGGTACCCGAAGGTCAAACACCCTAAGAACCACTCGCACCAGTCCTCCAAAGGAAAGAGTTGGGGACAAATCAACGATCAGGCCCGACGATCAGAAGGAAGACTAATTTTTTTGGGTGATAAAGGGCTACTGAGGTTAAGTTGTGTTTAGCGGTGAAGCAAAAAAGCGACAAATGCGTCCGGCATCCGCTTGACCGATGTAGGCTGCACCTTCCGTATTCTCTGGCGCCATTGTTATTTAGAGATCAAAGATCGTTTGCGAAGCACAGGACCTGAATATGTCCTGGAGATGACCATCGAAACCCTGCGCAGTCGACAACGTCTCATTGAGGTGCCGGTGAGGCGTACCAATGAAGTATTGGCTGAGCGTCACCAGAGGGTAGGGATATTTCTACGCATGGTCTGGACCATAATACGCTATCGTTTAGGACTGGTCTGAGTTTGTTGTTTAAAAAAATGGATATACCTGTATCCGGATCACCGGTTGCCCCGGAGAGGATGGAAAAAAAAGGCCCTTCCCCAGTTATTTTCTTTTAGGAGGGGGCCTGTTTTTGTTCCTCTTCTATCTCGCTATCTGGCCCATGGTCTGGCACCTGGTCCTCCTTCCCCATGCCCGACCGGACAAGCACCAACTTCGGGTGGAGTCTTATGCCCCCTATAGAGTTGATAATACCTTTCTATTTTTAGAAAAGCCGGACACCTCTCTTACCGCTTATGCAGTCTGGCAAGTCCCCAAAGACGGATTCTACCATATAAAATTATCCTGCGATGATAATGGGAAAGTCTTAATTGATAACCGCCCGATTATCACCCTGATAGGTATCAGCCCCAATAATGTAGGGGAAACGAAACAATGGCTGTCACCCGGCCCGCATTTCTTGGAATTACGTCTCAACAATATCCTTAACCAGGGATGGCTTAAGATAGAAGTGGCCGGACCTGGCCAGGCCGGCTATAGTTCCTTAAGCACAGATGAATTATCCTGTCTGGAACTCGGGAACATCGAGACCTGGTTGGATGTAGTTTTTTGGGGAAAAATCTTTTGCCTTTTGGGGTTCCTGGGGCTTAGCCTGCTCTGGGTACGGTTTTATTTTTATCGACAAAAAATGCTTTCCCCTGAACAGGATACCGCGAAAACGAGGGCTCCAGAAAAACCCCTTCCCAGTTATTTTCTTTTAATGAAAAAAAAAGAAATAAATTTTTTCTTTGTCATTATTGGAGTTTCGATCCTCACCCGAGGGCTGACCCTTATTACCCCTTCCTCAGCCAGATGAAACCGCGTCGGCCTAATGAGCCTTATGGTAATGAAAGGAGATTTTCCTGTATTTTATTACGGCCAAAACTTTGTGGGATCCCTGGAAGCCTTTCTGGGGGGTCCCTTTTTCAGGTTTTTTGGCCCATCTCCTGGACCATTGGAGCTTTTTACCGGCCATCTTTTCCATTTTGTTTCTCTTCCTTTTATATCTCTTGGCTAAAACATTCTTTGACTATAAAACAGCCCTGATGAGTATTGCTCTATTGTCGATCCCGCCTTTAGTTTGCTGGGATAGAGCCATGAGGAAGACTCCATTATCATTTTGCCATTATTTTTGGAAGTTTTCTTTTATTAATTTTCCATACATTAATTTATCGGAATGTTGCACCTGAGAAAAAGAGGCTCTCTTTATACCATTAGGATTGTTATCAGGTATCGGTTGGTGGACCAACTACCTAATTATTACCTATATTTTACCTGTAGGTCTTTTTTCTTTTTCTGAGAGATAAAAATGTCCTTTTTAGTAAAAATTTCTTATTGTTAATTTTCATGTTCCTAATTGGCACCTGCCCCTATGGATATTTAATGTCATCCACCATTTTCCGATGACGGAAAAATAGCCTGTGGGAACCGGCCGATATCATTCCTTATTTGAGGATTTTTTACCAATGCTTTTCCCATCAGTGTTCGGGTTTTTCCCCCCTCTAAATCAAGACCGTTTTGATTTGTCGGTTATCTGATTATAGGTCCATTTTATTTTATTGCTTTATTCTATTATGCCTATAGATTCCGGGAAGCACTTAAGGCGTCTTTTTCCTTCCGACTCACCAAAAAAACCGGCGGGGAAATTCTTCTTTTCCTCTTTTTGGTAACCATCCTTCTCAATCTTTTAACTATTTATGGCATCCGTCTTAGCGATAATGGTCAGCAATATCTCTTGCCCCTCTATACCTGTCTACCTATTTTCGTTGCGGTATTATTGGTAGATATTAAAAAGAAATTTTATTTCTCATCTATCATCCTGCTTGGGTTAATACTTTTATCCAATTTTGCCGGTAATCTAAGGCATGACGCCTGGACCATTTTTAACCCTGGAAAATTTCAAACTTATCAAAAATACGAAGAGACAGAAAATCGTCTAATAGACTTTCTAATTAATAATGGATATACACGTCTTTATTATGAATGGCCCGGCAACCGGTTAATTTTTAAAAGTAAAGAAGTCCTTATCGTTTCTCATCCCTATAAGGAAGGTTGGCTTGACTATATTGACTTGGTCGATGCCTCCCCCGGCCTGGGCTACCTTTATAAAGGAGAAAACAAGGGCTTTGAAGAAAACATGAAAGCTATTGGAGGCTCTTTTCAAAAAATTTGGGCACCGGGTGGCTATGTCGTTTACACCGAATTCAGGCCTCTTTACAAAACGGTCCGAATGATTCCTCGGGACCTTTGGACGGGAACCTCGAACGTTAATCCGTCACAGGTCAAAAATGCCTTTGATGGAGATATTATGACGGGCTGGAAAACTGTGGGACATCAAAAAAAGGGGACTTACTTTTTATTGAATCTTGGACGGATGGAAACTGTTGGAAAAATATCTTATATTCCTGCAGTCTATTACCAGGTTCCGGCTGCTTATCAAGTAGCCGTTTCTTCCGATGGTAAGAACTGGCAAATCGTTTCCGAGATTCAGCAGGTCAAAAATCCTACCTTTTGGACAGGCCCTATTCCAATGACCAATGTCCGCCATGGTAGAATTGAAACGGTCTTCCCTCCTCATCAATGTTGATTTCTGAAAATAAGTTTATTACGAGACAGCGATTATTCGAACTGGTCGATCAATGAATTATTTTTATTTAGTCCCGATGATGAAAAGGGCAATAGTAAAAGCCCATTTCCTGAGGGGCAGGAAATCGATCGGCTGTTGACTTTTTTAAAGGCGCAAAAAATCAATTTTGTTTACTCGAATAATTGGCTTTCACCCGTTATTCGAGTCAAGAGTAACGGGAAGATACGATCAGTCATCTCAAATTACCTTACTGGGAAGAATGGAGAAGAAGAGCCCGACGCTGAGCAATTTGCAAGAGCCCATCTTGATAGAACGGTTGCCATTATCGTCGAAAAAGAAGATAGAGACTTAGAAAAATTATTAGTGGAATCCGATCGCCTCTATCGCAAAAAAGAAATAGGGCCTTTTATGGCCTATTATGATTTTTCAAGTCCTAAGTGTCAAATTCCTCTTCCCATCAAGAATTGGAAAGTTTCCTCTAATGCCAATCCCCAGGAGGTTGAAAAGGCCATAGATGGGGTCCTGCCCACGTGTTGGAGCAGTGGGAAACCCCAAGAGCCGGGTATCTATTATCAAATCGATTTAAATACGGTCCAGTTGGTCAAAGGATGCACTCTGTCTTTGGGGAAATCGTTGAATGATTATCCTCGTTCGCTCAGATTTCTATATTCCCTGAATGGAAGTTCCTGGCAAGAAATAAAGGCCACAGCAAAATCGGAACTTTATTGGACAGGGGAAACCCTTTTAAAAATGACGGGAGAAAAAACCCTTTACTTTTTTTCTCCCGTCTATTTAAGATATCTCAGATTGCTTCAAGAAGGGCAAGACCCGGTTTATTATTGGTCTATCCATGAGTTAGAATTATTTTAAATCCGTTCATCGGAAAAACAATAAAGTTTTCCAGCTATAGGGAATCAAGCTGAAGTAGATACCCGCGGTCCTAGCCCGTAAGTATCTACTTTTGGACATTTAATATCTTTTTAATGAAAATTAACAAAAGGCCTTGACCCGAAAAAAATTGAAGGCCGCCCATTGATTCATAATTAAATGTCACCCAAGGGATAATATAGTAGGATCGCCCAACAACTGTTTCCCTTTTTTATCGAAGAGGTGTATAAGTCTATATTTGTTGTTGGGATATCGGCCTCTCAATGAATTTGAGGCCATCTCCTGACAAACTCTTAACAAGCTATCTCCCTGTTCGTTACTCTAACCTTGGGTGTTCAATCCATGGGGTGCACGCCAGGAAGTACCAATTTTTTTTGGGTGATAAAGGGCTATTTAGGTTAAGTTGTGGTTATCGATGGACTAAAAAAGCGACAAAGGCGTCCGGCATCTTCATGGCCATCTACATTTCAAAACTAAGGGGAGAGAGAAATGGCGGATGTGGTGGTCCCAGTATTCAACGAACGGGAAATACTGCCTCTCTTCCTTAATCGAATAGAGGCCTTGCCCCTGACCCTTAATCTAATTTTCATCGATAACGGATCCACCGATGGAACAAGGGAATTTTTAAAAGCCAGACCCGGCATCACCCTCATCTCCCATGGCAAAAACTTAGGTTACGGCCGATCCTTGATAGATGGGTTGCTCTGCTCCACCTCGGAGAAAGTGATCATCATCGATGCCGATTGTGAATACCCACCCGAAGCCATTCCCCTCTTGCTGGATCGTCTGGCAACTGCCTCCGTGGTATATGGGAGCCGCTTTCTATCCAGGGGGCCGGTGGATATGTCCCATTCCCGTAAATGGGGCAACAATATCCTAACCATCTTCTTCAATCTTTTATATCGTCAGGGTCTCACCGACCTATACACCGGCATGAAGGCCCTTCGTCGAGAAGCTTTTCAAGGTCTCAGTTTCACAAAATCCGGTTTCGAGCATGTAGTTGAACTGGCTGCCTGCCTAGCCCTTCGAGGGTATCGCATCGTTGAAATACCAATTGCCTACACCCCTCGACAGAAGGGGCTTTCCGAGATGAGGCATCTTAAAGAGGGGCTCAAGGCCCTTAGGGTCATGATTGCATATCGGCTGAATAACCATGGCGGAAATTAAAGCACTCATACCGGCTGCCGGTAAGGGAACACGGGCCTACCCTTACACTCGGAACATTCCCAAGGGGATGCTTAAGGTGTCGGGAATACCTCTCCTGGAGTACACGTTGACCTTGCTTCGGGACCAATTGGGGGTTCAAAATATTTTTATAGTCGTCAATGAACTTGGCCAAGTGATACGGCAACACTTCAATAATGGTGAACAGTTCGGAGTCCACATCGAATATCTTCAGAACGAGGCCGTGCATCGTGGTCTGGCCTACTCCGTTTTCCTGGCCAGGGAACATATACAAGACCCATTCATTCTGATGCTCTCCGATGAATTTTATCAAGACACCAATCACGCCCAATTGCTGACTCAACCTCTGGATGGGGCACTGGGGATCTGTGGATTGTATAAGACCCAGGACAATGACAGCATTCGCCGCAATTACACGGTACATTTTAAAAATGGACATATCGCCCGCCTCATTGAAAAACCCCGAAAGATAGAGGGCGAACTCCTTGGAACTGGAACCCTGCTCCTGTCGCCCATGGTTTTTGATCTTCTGGAGTCCGCTTTTGCACAAAAGGACTCTTCTCCTGGCTTCATCGAGGTGCTGGACCAAGCTGCTCAAGAAGGCCAATTTTTTCGGCCCTTCTTCCTGGAAGGTCAGTATGTCAATATCAACGACGTCGACAGCCTGAATTGGGCCAATTTCCTAAGTAAAAGTAAGCGCCTGCCCCAGACCAGCCTCAGTGTGGTAGTTCAGGCTTTTGGTAATGAGGAGGGACTTTCCCGTTTAGTCACTGAGTTTAATAATCAGGGACGAGTCAATGAGGTGCTGGTAGTGGTTCCTCACGGTTTGGCGGAACCGGCCTGGATACAGGCCCTTTCGAAGGTTAGATGGTTACCCTGCCCTTTGGGAAAAGAGGAATACGGAAGCATGATCGCTTTTGGACTGGAACAGGCCAAGGGGGAGTTGATTACCATAACCGAGGGCTATTATTCCTTCTATCCCACAGACCTTACCAAGCTTTTGGCCTATACTTCCGATGCCGATCTGGTGCTGGGGACCCGCACCACTCGGCAACTTATCCATCAAGGAAGCCGTATGCGAGGTCCGGTACGCCTGGCCCATATCTTTCTGGCCAAGCTTGTGGAACTGTGCTGGATCACCCACCGGGTCCGCTTGACCGATGTAGGCTGTACCTACCGTATTCTCTGGCGCCATTGTTATTTAGAGATCAAAGATCGTTTGCGAAGCACTGGTCCTGAATATGTCCTGGAGATGACCATCGAAACCCTGCGCAGTCGACAACGTCTCATTGAGGTGCCGGTGAGTTTTTTGCGTACCAATGAAGTATTGGCTGAGCGTCACCAGAGCGTAGGGATATTTCTACGCATGGTCTGGACTATCATACGTCATCGTTTAGGACTGGTCTGAGTTTGTTGTTTAAAAAATAATGGATATAACCGTATCCCAATCACCGGTTGTCCCGGAGAGGATGGCCAAAAAAAAGCCCTTTCCCAGCTATTTTCTTTTGGGAGGGGGCCTGATGTTGTTCCTCTTCTATCTCGCTATCTGGCCCATGGTCTGGCACCTGATCCTCCTTCCCCACGCCCGACCGGACGAGCACCAGCTTCGGGTAGAGCCTTATGCCCCCCATAGACTTGATAATACTTTTCTGTTTTTAGACAGACCAGACACTTCTCTTACGGCCTACGCAGTTTGGCAAGTCCCCAAGGAAGGATTCTACCATTTTAAATTATACTGCGATGATAATGGAAAAGTTTTAATTGATAACCACCCTATCATTGCTTTGAGGGGTACTAGCCCCCAGAATGTCGGAGTGAACAAACGATGGCTGGCCCCTGGACCTCATTTCTTGGAATTACGCCTCAACAATACTCTCGGGCAAGGCTGGCTTAAAATAGAAGTGGCCGGACCTGGTCAGGACCGTTATGAAAACTTAAAAAGGGAACAAATATCCTATCTGGAACTTGGAAACATCGAAACCTGGTTGGGTGTAGTTTTCTGGGGGAAATCCCTTTGCCTTTTAGGATTTCTCGGGCTTGTTCTGCTCTGGGTCCGGTTTTATTTTCAACGACAGGCAAAAATGCTTTCCCCCAAGCAGGATGCTGCGAAAACGACGTCTCCAGAAAAACCCATTCCCAGTTATTTTCTTTTATGGGCGGGTTTATTTTTTTTCCTCTTTCACTTCGCTGTCTGGCCGCTTGTCTCGCATTTAATACTCCTTCCTCACGTCCAACCACACAAGCACCAACTGCGGGTAGAGTCTTATTCTCCAAACAGGGTCATCAACACCTCTCTATTCTTGGACAAACAGGGCACCTTTCTTAAAGCCTACGCAGTCTGGCAAGTCCCTCAAAAGGGGCTCTACCATTTAAAATTATCCTGCGATGATAGCGGAAAAATTTTAATAGATAACCGTCCTATCATTATCTTGAAGGGTACCGGCCACCTTAAGGTTGAAGAAACCAAACATTGGTTGTCCCCCGGGCCTCATTTCTTGGAATTGGACCTCAACAATAAGTTAGGACAGGGAAGGCTTAGGATAGAAGTGGCTGGGACAGGACAGGCCGACTATAGCTCCTTGAGTACAGATGAGTTGTCCTATTTGGAACTCGGGAACATCAAAACCTGGTTGGATGTGGTTTCCTGGGGGGAATACCTTTGTTTTCTATGGTTTCTGGGGCTTATTCTGCTCTGGGTAGGTCTGTTTTATTTTCGCCGACGGCAAGGAAAACTTTTCCCTAATCGATTATGGAAATATTTTTTTCTGGCCCTGGTCCTTTTTTCCGAAAGCCTTAGCCTAATTTACCAAACAGAGAATCCCATTCCCCCCATCTGGAGTGACGGCCTCGGTTATTACTCCTATCTGCCCTCTTATCTCATTTACCATGATCTGTCCATGGAGAGCTTGTATTCTCCAACACGCTTATATGACTACCCCTCCACTTCCACTGGCTTGGATTTGCACAGTGGGGAAGGTTTTATACGTTATCCGGCTACCGGCCGGTACTTAATCAAATACCCTATGGGTACAGCCGTCCTGATATTTCCTTTTTTCCTTTTGGGACATCTGGTTGCACCCCTTGTGGGATCAGCACCCGATGGCTTTTCCATTGTCTACCAGTTTGCCGTAGATATAGCCCCTATCTTCTATACGATCGCTGGCTTGCTTCTCCTTTTTAAGATCTTGATCGGATATTTTCCCTCCAAAGTGGTTATGGCTACGCTTCTGTGTCTGTTTTTGGGGACCAACTTACTCGCCTATGCTGCGATTGAACTTTCTCTCAGCCACATCTATTCCTTTTTCTTGATCTGCTTACTCCTTTATCTAGTGCCCCGCTGGTATGCAGCCCCCTCTCTAAGGAACACCCTTTTTTTGGGTATAGTGTCCGGCCTGATTCTTTTGGTGAGAAATACTAATGTTGTATTTCTGGCGTTCCTGCCTCTTTATGGGATAACCAATTGGGGCAGCCTAAAGAAGAGGGCCTTTTTTTTGTGGCAGGTAAAATACAAACTTTTTCTTTGGCTGACAGTCGCGTTTGGGGTCTTCTCTCCTCAATTTGTAATTTGGAAAATAGCCACCGGCCGATTCTTTGTTAGTACCTATACTTTTCCTTTTGAGAGGTTCTATTTTTTTTCCCCTCAGATATTGAAGGTCCTTTTCCACTTGCATCACGGGCTTTTCCTCTGGACACCCATACTTCTCTTTTCGGTTTTTGGTTTCTGGAAAATGAAAGGCCCGTTAGAGCCCTATCGCTTGCCCATAATTGTTTGCCTCTTGCTCCATTTATATGTCATCTCCAGTTGGTATCTCTGGTACTTTGCCTGGTCGTTCGGCCATAGGGCTTTTGTAGATGCTTTGGGTATGTTCGCCCTTCCCTTAGCCTGTTTCTTTGGGGGCTTCCAAAGGACTATAGTCAAAAGGTCCGTTATTATTGTAAGCACTTTTTTTGTCGCTTTTACCTTCTATTTATTCATCCAATATTTTCAGGGAGTCCTTCCGGGTGAAATAAGACCCCATACCTGGCCGGTTTACAAGAGCATACTGCTCGATCGATCCGGAATGATTAATCTTTGGAAATGGCTCAAGCACCCGCAGATGAATAATCATAGACTGTCGAGATAATATAATTCTTTTTATACCTCTATCTGGTTGAATTTGCCGTTTCGTGTAACGGGGCTAATTTTTTTGTTTAAGTCATGACCCCCGGCAGATCCGATGGCTTTCTGGGGGTCTCTATAAGGGGGCTCGGTTTACTCTCATTCTAATTCTATCTGCCCCTTGTCAAGTTTTTTCTGATTGCGAATATACTCTCGTACCTGCTTTTCATCATAGCCAACAGTACTCACATAATACCCACGTACCCAAAAGTGTTTTCCTGTCGTCCCCCGCCCTACAAACTCCCGCTGCAACCGAATAGCACTTTCCCCTTTCAAAAATCCTGTAACATCGGAGATACTGTATTTGGGCGAAAAGCTTAAACATTCATGGAGATGATCGATCAAAGTATGTTCTTCGATCGCCTCAATCCCTTTCCGTCGGCATAATTCCCTAACTATCTCGCCTAATCGCATCCTAACTTTCCCGTATAACACTTTACAATGGTATTTGGAAACCTAAACAATGTGATATTTGCACTCCTATGTTACATGTGCTAAACTTTATAGGTTTTTCACGGTAATCTTCTTCCCGACCTGCCCCTTCGGGGCCCTCGGGAAGGAAATTTTATCATGGTTGACCGGCAGACCCTATTAGGTTCGTACCAGCAGAGCTGGTGGTTTAATCTCCATTATTAGAGGTTATCATTAAGATTTAAATGCGCATTTTGAAATCCAACCTATTAACCGACGGCAAGCTCTTCAACGACGGCCGTCCGGTTGACCTGATTCAAATTGAAGATGAAAAGGATTTTGATACCTTATGGACTAACATTATCAGCTCTGGCTATTATAATACCTCCTATTTTGACGACCATATCGACTATAAGGAAGGACAGGTTAAGTTTGATTCCTTTTATCTTTCTTCGATTCTCAAATTCCTTAAACCCAAATCTCTAGTAGAATTAGGCTGCGGCCGGGGCGATGTCCTGTTCCTGTTAGACCTTGACCACAAGATGAGGGTGCGGGGGATCGAGTTCAGTCCTGACATCTTTAAAAAGGTATGGCCTACCCTTAGGGGTAAGGTGGATTACGGCGACGTTCTCGATGTCAGTAACCAATATAACAAACAAGAGATAACCTTCGATACCTTTTGCGCTTTTGATCTGTGGGAACATATCCATCCCAAGAAACTCCATGACTATATTGATTCCGTAGTCGCCCTGTCCCAAAAAGATGCCCTGTTTTTTTTTAATATCCCTGCCGTTGGAGAAGACGAGGTTTTTGGGGAGGTCTTTCCTTTGGAATTGGAAGAGAATCGGGAAAAATTTAACCAAAAATTACCATTTGATTATCTGAATGCGGAATCCACAGATCCGGCCATACCTGCCAACGGTCATCTGATTTGGGCCCCTACGGAATGGTGGCAAAAACAATTTGAACACCATGGACTGATCAGGGCTGCAGAGTTGGAAAAAAATATTCATCAGTACTTCGACGAGCACCTCTTCTATGCCAGAAAGAGTTTTTATATCTTTTATCCGAATTCACAAAAGGGCCGCCAACGGGTAGCTCGACTTCTAAAAAATGAATTGACTTTGTTTAAAAAATGGAAGCTCTTAGTCGATCAACAGGAATTCGTAAGACGGTTCGAAAACGACCAAGGGAGATCTTTTTTAGATCGAAATGAACTTAAATTGACGATTAATCACGCTGAAGTTTATATGATTTTGGACAGGAAGAAACATATCCAACGTTGGACTTGGAAAACTCAACGGCAAAATAAAATGGGGCATCTGGTTCGACCTTTATTGTCCCGGATAGAGAAGCGGGCTTATGACTACCTCGACAGCTATATCAAAAAATATAAGAAGCGGCATTATATGGTTTGATAGGTATTGGGAAAGCGGTCAGATGGCACGGAATCAGTTATTTTTCAGAAAAACCAAAAAATACTTTTTAATCCTATTCGGTCTCTCTATTTTAGCCGGTTTGACCGTTCAGTTTAGCCCTCGTTATGTATATCGTTTTGGGGGTTATCTTTGGCTTAAGAAATTTGACACTAATTTTACTGAGGAGCAAATAAAAACTATCCAAAAAGGCATTCAAGGACTTAAGGCCAAAATCGTCTGGTCATCCAGCCGGACAGGCAATCATGAAATTTTTCTAATGACCCTACCGGATCTCAAAATGTATCAAATGACGCATAGTAAGCAGGTGAATTTCTTTCCCCGTTTTTCTCCTGACGGGGAAAAAATTCTCTTTTGCCGCAGTCAACGGCCCTGGGTCTCGGAAAGGGAACTTGATCCATGGGACGTCTATCTTTTTTCTTTTATCAGGAACGAGGAAATCTTATTGGTACGGGATGCTAACTGGCCGCAATGGATCAGCAAGGATCGAATCAGTTTTGTTCGAAAAAATAAAATTATGGTCAAGGATTTGGAGACCGGCAAAGAAGAAATTATCTTAGACGGCACCCAAGATCCCGTTTCGGCACAAATCGGCACGTCCGAATTTTCTCCCCAGGATCAAAATCTTTTGGCTTTTTCCTCAAACGGGAAAATGTCCGGGGTCTTTGTCCTGGATAGAGTCAATAATCGTTTTATTAAATTCGGCCAGGGGTGTGAAATCACCTGGTTCCCTTCAGGTCAAGAAGTGATTTGGATAGAAACTGGTGGAATTGGCGGGACCCAGGTCCTTAAATCTTCAATAACCCAGGTCCAACCAACCCTCTTTATGGATCTACCCGGCCGATATAACCATCAGTATTTTCCCCGGCTTTCCCGTGATGGTAAGTGGCTGGTCTGGGGAGCCTCGGCCGGAGGCCATGAGCATGACATTGCCGACTATGAAATTTTTTTATGGAAAGTCGGAACCCCCTTTTCCCAAGCCGTTCGCCTTACCTACAACCCTGCCAACGACCGCTGGCCGGATATTTTTCTACAAAACTAATAGGACAGCACCCGGCCCGTTTCCTTCCGACCGGCCCAACGAATCAAAATATAAATCAAAGCCCCTCCTCCCCAGGAATAATCCACGACCTGAGTTAAAAAATGCATAGCGAAAGAAACCAGCACGGCCTGGGAAGGATGGATACCCTGGGTAGACAAGACGGCACCCAAAATGCCCTCATAAAAACCAAATCCGGCTATCCCGCTTATAGGTAATCCGGCAGAGGCTTCAGAGGCAACCAGCCCCAAGAGAACCAGCCAAAAAGGAAGCTGGATCCAATGTCCATATAAGGCCTGAAGGACTGCAGACAAAAGGATATAGAGGTAGCTGTACTTTACACCTCGAACCATAACAGAAAGGCCCAGGATAGGCCAAAAAATTTTGGCCTGTCTCAAAATTGGAAAAGACTGGGTTAAGTTTTGGAGCTGATGGTCTAATTTCCTTAGCCGGGGATATTTCTGCCATCGATGATTATTCCTGTCGGACCATTTGGAAAATATGGTTACCAGGGGTCCCAAAGTCAAAATCAATGTTAAGCTTATTACCAGAATCGCTATGGTTATGCCCCATAACCAAAATAAATTTTTACCGGAATTCAGGCTGTCGATCAAGATGGCACTAGCTAATAACGGGGCCATGGCCAATTGATCGAAAAGAAAGGCATAGGTAAAAGAACTCAGGCAAGGGGAAAGATCGACCTTAAAGGCCCTGTTCAAGAGAACGATATAGGATAGGCTGCCTGCCCTGGCCGGGAAAAAGTCAACCAGCATATTGCGAACACTGGTAACCAAAGTCAAGTGCCAGAAAGAAGGCAAAACCGGGGTCTTAACTGATTTTAATAAAAAATGATAACGAAAAGTCCTTAACCAAAGGCCGATGGCATACAGAAAAAGATACCAGACCAGATAACCTGGCTTGAGGTGGAACAAGATACGTTGCCAATCCGTCCAATTACTTCGGGTCAAAAGATAATAAACCAGTCCCCCGGTGATGAGAAAGGAAAGACCCAGCAAAATAAATCTCTTCATAAGCAATAATTTTTGAGAACTATTTTTATTTAAACAGACCCCTGAGGGGACCCTTCAAGTCCCCTCGCCCTTGGGTCTTAATAGATCATAACCTTTAATGATTTTTAAGGCAACCCTCTTGAAAGAAGATCAAAATAATAAACGAGTGGGATTCAATGATTATCAAAATCGATCCATACAGGATCTTGAACCCCAGGCAGCCTTATCCCTTCTCTCTTATTTTGTCTTAATCATCCAAAGGGCCGTCCTGGGTTCTTATGGGCGGCCCGGCTTGACATTGCGAAAAGGCTAAGATATAAAACCTAACATGCCTATGCTCAAACGTGAAGATTTTCTGGTCGTCATTCCGGCCTATAACGAAGAAAAGACCATCGGCGAAGTGATCCGAAGAACCCTGCCATTTGCCGACATCTGCGTTGTCAATGACGCCAGCGTCGACAACACCGAATCCATCGTCCGATCCTTCGATCAGGTCGCCTGCATCACTCACGAAAAAAACACCCACATCCCCCAGGCGACGCTGGACGGCATGAAATACGCCCTTAACCGCGGAGCCGCCTATGTGGTAACCATGGACGCCGGCCTTACCCATAAACCCGAAGAGCTTCCCCGTTTTCTGGAATTTCCTGAGTGCGATCTGGTCATCGGAGTCAGGACGGAAACGGAAAACGTCCCTTTGTACAGACGTCTCATCAGCCATTCGGCTACCCTCTTGATGAATCTGGCAATACGCCCCACGGGAAGCCGACTCTCGGGATCGCGGTTACGCGATGCCACATCGGGTTACAGGAGGTTTTCGCGCCAAGCCGTGGAACTTCTCCTAACGCGAAAGATGAAGGCCAGGGCATTTGACTTTCATACCGAATCCCTGGCCCTGATCGCCAGGAACGGCCTGTCGATCGGAGAAGTTCCAATCTCCTACGAATTCTCACAAAGCTCTTTCAACGCGAAAGTCTTGAGGATGAGTATCCAGATGTATCTGGATTTGGTTATCACCGGCAGAAAGTAATTTTTCTCCCGGTTGTTTCGACATCATTTAGAACAGTTGGATTAATGCTGAAATTCTTTCCTATAGACCTGATTTTCTCCTTCCGCGGTATAGTCTTGACCGTTTTTTACCTCCTTGGTGTAGGTTATGATTTTAGAGTGGAAGAAATTAAGTTTGAGCCCCTTCCCAGTCAACCAATTTGTGGCAACCTATGAAGGGGGTTAAAGAGATTGAATGGGAGGGGAAGTGGGTTTAAAGCTTAAAAGAAAGTCAGGACGTTGAACCTCATTAAACCGTTATTAAAACTTTTTAAAAATATCATAGAAAGAAGCCTTAGGAAAAAGGAATTTATTGCCCTTTTTTTAATCTTAACCACATTCTTGTCGGTCCTTTTTCTTTTTTCCTTAAAGCTTGATAAAAATATCACCGGCTTTATGGTCATCGGCGACTATTTTAAGGCGCCGCATATCTGGACACCCAAAACCCTCATTCATAAAGGCATTGTCGGTTATGACGGACAATTCTACTTTTATATCGCCCATGACCCCTTCGTCCTGGGCCAATCCTACGACCATATCGATTTCCCGGCTTATCGCTATCAACGTATCATCTACCCCCTGACAGTCTGGCTTCTTTCCCTTGGACAACCGAATTTGATTCCCTACATGATGGTGGCGGTGAATCTCCTTGGGATTTTAATAGGGACTTGGTTTATCATTTTAATACTCAAGTATTTTGGGCTCAGTCCCTGGTACAGTCTGTTCTATTCCGCCTTCTGGGGGTTCCTGCTTTGCTTGTTGCGCAGCTTACCGGAACCTTTGGCTATAACTTTTATTGTCATTACCGTTTTTTCCTATTTTAAAAGGAAAATCCTCTGGCAGACCCTTTCCCTTTCCTTGGCTGCTCTCACCCATGAAACGACTTTATTGGTCAGTATGGCTTTTCTAATATATTATTTGGGAAAAGATCTTCGCAGATCCATCTATATGCTTCTCCCACCGCTGGCCTATTTCTTATGGCAACTTTACCTTTATCATCATTTTCAAATCTTTTCCTTTCTCGGAGGGACCCAAAATTTCGGTCTTCCGTTTCTGGGATTAATAGAAAGATTTGTTTCTCTGGGCCATGGCGGATTCTCTTTTGATAAAATTGACGAACTCTTGTATTTACTATTAGTCTCTTATTTTATTTTTACCGCCTTCTACCAGGTCCTTATCTATTACAGCCCCCTCACCCTGTCTTTTCTGGGATATAGTCTGATGACAGCGTTGTTTAATAAATTAATATGGGTGGAACCCTGGTCTTATGCTCGGGCCACATTAGGGTTATTCGTTTTTAACCTTTTAATCTTTACAAAAGAAAGAACAAAACTTAATCTGTTTCCTATGGTTCTTATTCCCGTGATCTTTTTACTTTCATTACTATCTATGGAACTTATATAGTCCTTTTTATTCCATTATGATTATCTTTTCATATTATTCGAGAATCCTGCAAGTCTCTTTTTTCACCCAAGCATCGTCATTCCGGGCAAGCAAGGCGCGACCCGGAATCCAGGATGCCCGATCAGTTCTGGATTCCGGCTTTCGTCGGAATGGCGGACTTTGGAATTATTGGAAAAGGTTTTTTTTTATATCCATTATCGTTTTATTGTCTTTCATAACGGTCGGCTGTTCCTCCTCCCGGTCCAGGGACCCTTCGGAGCCCCGATGGAACCAAAAATATCTCATCGGCGCCTACTATTACCTGTGGTATCCAGGCAACTGGCGGGAGGGATATATCAATGGTCGTTTACTTCCTCACCAATTACCGGCTTTGGGCCAATATGATTCCGCTGATCTAAAGACCATCGAACAACATATCACCTGGTCCTCTCAATACGGTATTGATTTCTGGGCGGTAAGTTGGTGGCCGGCCCATTCTGAGTTTGATCGGGTACTTCGAGAAAAAATCCTCAAGGCAAAAAATATCAATGATATTCGTTTTTGCATTTTTTATGAAACCTCCGGGCTCGGGTTGGCCGATGATCGGATCGATTTTACCCCGGACAAGACAAAAAAAATACTTTCCGACTTTAAGTTCCTAGCCCAAAATTATTTTTCTCATCCCTCCTACCTGAAGATCAAAGGACGTCCGGTGGCGATCATCTATTTAACACGAACCTTTATTGGTGATTACCCGGCAGCCATCAATAGTCTCAGAAGAGGCCTCCAAGAGATGGGTTTCAACCCCTTCCTTATCGGAGATGAAATTTTCTGGTATGTCATGCGCTCAAATCTTCTCCCACCTTCCACCCACCCTGAAATAAATCGGATCAAATTGTTTGATGGAATTACCGCCTATAATATGTATAACTGGGCCAAACCCAAACAGATGGGCTATGGAAGCATCAGTACCTTTCTTTCTGATATTCATGACTTATACAGCGAATACCAATCAACTATCGACAAAGAGGTTAAATTTATTCCAGCCATTATTCCTGGCTATAACGACAGAGGAGTCCGGCTTTCAGAAAATCACCCGGTGATTCCCCGTCAATTTCAGCCCGGTGGGGAGGAGGGGTCATTTTTTACCCAAGCCCTTAAGCAAACGGTATTACCCTTTATGGATCCGTATGTCCCTATGGCCCTGATCACCTCTTTTAATGAGTGGAATGAGGCAACTCAGATCGAGCCGACTCGGGAAATCGGTTTCACCACTCAGGATCAAAGTTCCACCAAGACCGTTTATACCCAGGGATATGCCTATAAGGGATATGGAGAGAGGTATCTTTCCATTCTTCAGAATACCTTTATGGCTATCAGTGGAAGGGTGATGGATGTCCAGGGGAAAAGGCCCATCCCTCAAGCCAACCTCAAGGTCTTTCAGGGGGAGAACCTAAAGGCAGCTGTCTTAACCGACAGTCACGGATTTTATAACGTCTCCCGCTTGAACCTGCCTCCTGATCTTTATGAAGTCAGGATCAATTTACCGGGTTATCAAGAGATCAGATGCAACATAAAGGTCAATGGGGAAAAAGTGGCTATCCTTAATCTTGGGCTAAAAAGGGAACAACCCTGAATGGAATTTTTAAGAATCCTTTTCTAATTCTTTTGAGATTATTGTGAAAAACAAAGAAGGACAAAACGCAGGTGCTAAACTCAAGACCCCTGGCTTGATTCCGGGGATGATTGCCGGTCTGATACTCGGCCTTCTGACTCAAATTTATTACCTTGGTTTTATAGCCTGGGAAGTACCTTACTGGCGGATGATAGGGGGTAGTTTAGGCGGAATAGTGCTTGGGTTGATTTTAACAGTAATCCTTGGCAAAGGGTTTTACTGGCTGAAATTACTGCCCAAGGATCAGCCTTATCGATTCCCCGGCTATGCCCTTTTAATTACCGCCTTGCTTGGCTGGCCGATCTGGGATATTTTGGCGGAACGAGGGTTTTTATGGCTCACCCTCCCTTTTTGGTTAATAACCACCTTTTCGCTTGGCCGCATTTATAGCTTGTTGGTCCAATACTCATCAGAACAAAAACAAAAATTGCTTTTAACCACCTGTCTAATAGTCGTCCTTTTATTTGGTTTATCTTTGCGCCTTGCTGGGTTATCTCATGGCCTACCGGATTACATCGTACATTGCGATTCTTTCAAGCAATTGCAGCTGATCCCCCAATTTATCGAGGGCGATCCCGAACCACCAGACAGCTATCCGGTTGGCCATATTTATTTTTATTCCAACATCCTAAGGCTATGGCGAGCGATAACTGGTATTAATAGTCCTGTCCCTGAACTCAATTCCCAAACATTGAAAGATCTTACACCTTACATACTTTTCGTACGGGCCTTTCAGGCCTTTTTAGGATCTTTTATTCCCTTATTTGCCTTTCTTGTTGGACGGAATCTCTGGGGGCCCTGGACCGGGTTACTAGCTTCTTTCTTGGTAGCCTGTGACCCCATTCACTTGACTTATTGTCGCCAAGAGATGGGGGAAATTCCGCAGACTTTTTGGGTAATGGCCTGCCTATGGTTTTCCACCCAATTTTTAAAGTCAAAGAAGGGGATCGATATTTTCTTGGCCGGTCTTTGCGCAGGGCTGGCAGTGGCCATGAAAATATATGGCGGATACATTGTTTTAACTGCAATGACAGCAGTGCTATTTTCTCCTTTTCGAAAATTCCGAGGAATTGCTCTCGTTTTAGGTGGAATGTTCTGTGGGATGACTTTCGGTTCTTACTTTTGGTTTAATCCGACCTCTTGGTTCAACAATCTGGTTGGGGAATCTATTGTACAGTTATTAAATGGTTCTATAGGAACGCTTTTGAGTAAAAGTCAATTAGATCCAATCAAAATAGGGCTCATTTATTTCTGGCGGGGAATGGCCTATCGTTTTCATCTGCCGTGGATGATTCTAAGTTTGCTGGGAATTGGTTTTCTTTTTTTAAGGCACCGAAAAGAAGAACGATTTTTTTTAGTCCCCACGATCTGTGCCTTACTGATTATAGGATTCCGTTTGTCGTATCTCAGGGAATGGGATTTTGTAAATCTTTCCCCCTTCTTGGCCATTGCCATTGCAAGTCTGATTATCTCTTGGCTAAAACATTTATGGGGTTATCCATTTTACCGTAATATCGCCTTGCTCCTCCTAGGTTTTTTTCTGACTTTCCAAACATTAGTCGCCTTGTCGGATGCCGGAGTGGCTCGTTTCCCGGACACACGTCAATTGGCCAAGCGTTGGGTTCTTCAACATGTCGATGCCGGGTCACGTCTGTTATATGATACTAAAATCAGCGGTGGGACATGGATTCCAGTTAACGCAGGAATTACAGTAATCCAGACCCCTGTGAAGGAGCAATTCCAGGATAAAAACATCCCAGACTCACCCCCTTTAAAGACGACTGTTGTAGAACAGTTCTGGGGGGAGCCTCCTCTTAACAGCCACCTTTATCAACCTGTTCAGGTTTTTGATCTAAGAAATACCTATTGGGAAAACCCAATCATTAACTTTTTTCGCCTCGATGTAAACCAATCCTCGTCTGATTTGATTCTGCCTCATTCCAGAGTCCGATCCCCTGAGCCGGCCTTTTTGGGTAGTCGTAGTTCTCAATGTCAACCCTTTGACCTGCTTTCCAACTCAGTGGAAATGAAGAAGCAATATCTCTTCAATACGCTACCCATAAACCAGATGGGTTATACTCTTTTAGGGCATGGTCAAGGGAGTATCTTTTTCGGCCCGGCGTTAGGATTTCCGACCGAGGTTAAAATGGGGGGTATCACCTCCGGGTTTTTTACGCCGTATAGACGGGTACTACCATGGTTCCCCCGTACGTATAAGGTTGCATTAGTCCCCAAACCCGGCAACCAGGTCCTCTGGTTAGGCATTTATCCCAAGCCTGAACAGATGTCCCCTTTGCTTTTTCGGTATGAGGCTTGGCCTGATTTAGAAAGAATAGCACGGCTTGGGCTGGGCCGTAAAAATGCCCCGTCTGAACTCTCTTTATTTTATGCCACAGCCTTGGCGGCCCAAGGCAAGCATGAAGCGGCTAATCAGGAATTGGCCCGTTTACATCAACACCAACCGGGCTTTCTTTCTCTCTATCGTCGTCTGGCTGCCAGCAAGGAGGAAAACTTTAATATAACTCTGGGGAAAATGGCCGATGCCACACAGGCCGAGCTTTTGGCCGAGAGTATTTTTTGGCCCAAACGGTTCGGAGATTTGGGGGAGTTGGACCAATTATGGCCTGATCCCTCCATAAAATCCGAATCAAACTACTTCCATATGTGGCTACCACATACCTTTCTCCCGGGGTTTTTAGAGGCCAATTTACAAGTAGAAGTGAACCCACCCAATTCCTCCCGGTTAATCGTAATTGGCTTCCAATCAAACTTTTTTTCGAAGGAACTGGCTCGGATAGATTTAAAACCAAATATCGGGAGCCTAAGGCTCTCCCTTCAGATCCCTACTGGGCCAATACATTTGGAATTCCGTCTTGAATCGGATCGCCCTATTTGGCCTAAGATAATCTCATTACAGATAAAACCGGATTATAAATCTAAGTTCAGCTGGCGTTGGAAGGTCATCACCAAATATATGAAAGAGATTGAGAGAGAATGAAGATCAAAAAAATAAAACCAGGTTATTTCCTCTTTTTCATTCTCATCCTGGGGGCAGTTATCCGTCTCCTTTTCCTTTCTACCCCCCAAATGGATTCGGACCAGGCCGTCACCGGACTGATGGCCCGCCATATCTTGGGAGGGGAGTTCCCTTTCTTCTTTTACGCCCAAGATTATTGCGGCAGTATCGAGGCCTATCTGGTTTCCACGATCTTCTATTTCTTTGCTGCTTCCCGTTTTACCCTTGATTTGACTATTTGTCTTGAATCACTTTTTTTTATTCTCTTTATCTATTATTTGGCCCGATTTATTTTTGATAAAGAGACTGCCCTTCTATCATCTTTATATACGGCTCTAGCTTCCAATTATCTGATCTTCCACTCGGTTCTGGCCCGGGCCGCTTATATCGAAACGCCGATCATCGGAGTCCTGCTTTTTATTTTTAGCCAGAAAATACTATATCGTGACGAAACACAGGGAAGGAATTTTTTGTTTTTAGGATTTCTCTGCGGCCTGGGGATATGGACCCATTTCTTGGTCGTCTTTTATCTAACACCTATCTTCCTCCTTTTTTTTATTAAAGACAAATGGTTCTGGGGACGATGGACAACTCTTTTTTTTCTGTTGGGCCTTATGCTTGGGGGCCTGCCCCTTTGGGTTCATAATATTAACCATCCGCTGGTAACCTGGCACTATCTTTTTGATACTTCAGGAGGAGATGAATCGTTTTTAACCTCTTTAAAAGATTTTTCTCTTTATCGATTTCCGGAAATCTTGGGGCTGAAGAACAACGATACCGAGAAATATTATATTCCTTATTTCTCTTTTCTTCTATATATTATCTACCTCATTTCGTTTTTATTCCTCCTCCTATCCAGAAGAAAAAATTTTTTAAGCCTGATTAAACTGAAAATTGGCCAAAGCAGCGGGCTGGATCTATTACTCCTTTTTCTTTTTCTTTTTCCCGTTATTTTCTCTTTGAGCGGATTTGCCTCCAACCATACCAGTCGTTATCTTCAACCCTTATTTTCCGTGCTGCCTATCCTGTTGGCCGTTTTTGCCAGGCGATTATACTCCTTCTCTACAGTATCGGCTTTTCTTTTGGTTCTCCTGACCCTCTTTTCTAATATTTACGGCACGGTTACCACGGTCCCCCTTATTAATAAAATACAGGTAAACCAATTTAGAGAGGCCAGAAAAAATGAGCAGGAATTATTTAAATTCTTAAAGGAAAGAAATATTCGAAGGGTTTATTGCCCTGACTATTGGGTCTCAGTACGATTAACCTTTGACTCACGAGAGGAGATCATCTTCGCTCAACCTGGCGACGATCGTTATCCCGCTTATACCGATTGGATTGATCGAGACCCCAAGGCTGCCTTTCTTTTTGCCAGGGATAATAAGAATTTTGAAAACACATTAATAAATATCGGGGGAACCTATCAAAAAAGCCAAGTTTTCGGATATAGTATTTATCATAATTTCTCACCTCCCCCTTTTCTGTTCATAGAACTGGAGCCAACAAAATGGAAGGCTGTGACCAATTCTAATTTAGAAGGAACAATAAATATTTTTGATCGAGACCTGAATACTCGTTGGTCCTCCAATAAACCTCAGGAACCGGGGTTGTTTCTCCAAATCGATTTGGGCCAGATCGTTCCAGATTTGGGCCGGATTACTCTTTTGTCGGGAAAACAGGAAGACACACCCCGAGGTCTGCAGGTAGAAATCTCACAAGACGGCCGGAAGTGGCAAACGGTCCGTGAAGTTCATGGGATATGGGAAGATCTGTTCTGGTCCGGCCCCCACCCCTTTTATCGTCCCGGGATAGGCCGGGTTGATATCACCTTTTCGCCTCAACCAGGTCGTTTTCTCAGACTCACCCAACTCGGGAGCGACCCGACCTACTATTGGTCCGTCGCCGAGTGTTTTATCTATCAAGCCAAGCACAAAGCTGAACCGGCATCCGATGATGTGAAGCCATTGATTTCGTATCTGAAACGGTTTAATCCCGTCAATATTTTTACCAGCCCATGGATACAATCCCAGCTTCCGCTCGATTGGCGGGCCAAACAAAGGACCTTGGCCCTTCAAGACGGAAAGGGAGATCTTGTCCAGATTCTTTCTAATCCTGCCTTTGTGGTTGAGAAAGAAAAGGCCTCATCCTTAATCCATTTTCTAAAAAAAATACTAAAACGCCCTTTCCAAGAAAATGAAATTGAAGGTTATTGGATTTCTTCCATTCCTTCCACAACCGAACATTATCAACTTATTTCCTCAAAACCCTGGCGTTTTCAAACCAATGTCAATCCCCTAAAGGCCCAGTTAGCCGCCGATGGTAAGATGTCCACCCGTTGGACCACGGGTAGGCCGCAAGTCCCCGGGGACTACTTTCAAATTGATTTTGGGAAAATGGAAAAGGTAGGTCGAATACGACTATTGACAGGAAATTCCGTGAATGATTTTCCCCGTAACTTGTCAATTCGTTATTCGACTGACGGGCAAGTCTGGACCTTATTGGACCCAATCATGAGCCCCGTTCTCCTCCATTGGACAGGGGAAACCCTTTTAAAAAACAGCCAGGATATGGATTTTATTTTTTCTCCTACGCCGATGCGTTATCTTCAAATTGTCAATAAGGGGAGAGACGATATCTATTATTGGTCGATCCATGAGGTGGAACTTTATCAAAGGCAGCATACGGAATAATGAAAAATTGGAGTATTAGAACATTGGACTGTTGGGGATTCAAAAAATTTCTTTGATCGATTTTTAGAGACCCGCCATGGACCAAAATACAACTACTGTGAAGCAAGAGGACTTATTGACCCTCCAACCTTCCTGGAAAAGTTATTTTGTCTTTTATGCAGCTATCCTCATTTTTGGATTCGGGCCAATTATCAATCCCAAGGCGGGAATAAGCCTG
Source organism: uncultured delta proteobacterium (assembly GCA_963802945.1). Lineage (GTDB taxonomy): Bacteria > Desulfobacterota > RBG-13-43-22 > RBG-13-43-22 > RBG-13-43-22 > RBG-13-43-22. Next base: position 130,451 of record CAWDKY010000016.1, on the reverse strand, counting down.
CCTTTTGGATTGGCTGTCTCTATTATTTTGGCATTATTTATTCTTTTCCGTCGAAAAACCACTTTCTATCGAATAACAAAGGACGAGGCCCTTCGGGAATCTGGTTTTTCGGGTCAGGCCAAAAAAAAGTCCCTTCCTTTGAAAGGAATTGCTGGCCTTGAAGTTCATAGGGGTGTTGTCCATCGCCTCTTAGGCATCGGCCATTTACAATTTCGTTCCCAACTATCCGGCCGACCGGACCTCTGGTGGTTTGGGGTTGAAGATCCCTTTGCTATGAAAAAAAAGATTGAGCATTTTTTACCCAACGTATAATTAACTTTCAAGATCTTGTTTCAAGAAGGTCATTTAAGGCATTTTCAAAATGCATCGGGGGTATCTGTCCGTCAAATCTTTTATATATATTCCCTTCTTTGTTGATAACCAGAGTAGTCGGCACCCCTAAAATTTGATAGTCTTCCGCCACTTCCACGGTTCCGATCAGGATGGGGTAAGGGATCTTCATCACCCTGACAAAATTTCTAAGCACAAAAGAGGCCTCTTCCGCATCCAGTGAAATCCCCAGAATCACTACCTCTTTTTTCTTGTTCCGCTGATAGATCTTTATTAATTCAGGAATTTCCTTACGGCAGGGGGGGCACCAGGTGGCAAAAAAATTCACTAGGACCACTTTCCCCCGAAAATCAGAAAGACGCACTTTTTTAGATTGCAGATCTTTTAAGGAAAATTCTTTTGCCGGACGATCTTTTTGGATATTCTCAGAAAAAGTATACGCCGATCCGATTACAATCCCTACCGTAAGCACAACGAGGATTCTTATGAACCATTTCATTTTCAGCTTCATTAATGTCTCTTCTTCCTTCCCATTTTTTTCTTTTTTCTTTGACAGGATTCCTTTAAAGAAAAAAGGGTATCGAATGCTCAATATTTTCCAAGATTCTCTTCGGTAGTATCCTGCATCTTATATCCTGCATCTGTATTAGGCATCCAGTATCTCCCTGACCTTCCCAATCAATTCCTCATCCCGATAGGGTTTTTGAACGAAGCCCCCTACCCCTTCCTTGAGGATTCCCCCCACTTCTTCATTAGTACTATATCCTGAAGATAACAACACTTTTATTTTGGGGTTGATATTTTTCAACTTGAGAAAGGTTTCTTTCCCCCCCAGACCGGGCATGACTACATCCAAGACCACCAGGGCGATATCCTCCCGATTTTCCTGATAGATCTGAATGGCCTCTTCTCCTCTTGAGGCCATCAGTACCTTATAGCCTTCATCCTCGAGGATGTCAGCCCCTAATTGCCGAATAATTTCTTCATCATCTACGACAAGAATGGTTTCGGAACCCTTGGTGAGTGTTGAGCTTTGAGGAAAAGGTGAACTTTCTTCGATCATCACCTCCGGTATGGCCGGCAAATAAAGTTCAAAGGAGGTCCCTTGTCCAGGCTCACTTTTCAAATCAATATACCCACCATGATTTTGAATAATTCCATAGACCATAGAAAGTCCCAGCCCTGTTCCTCTTCCCGGTTCTTTGGTGGTAAAAAAAGGTTCAAAGATCTGGGATTGGATCTCCGGGGTCATGCCGGTTCCGGTATCCGAAAGGGTAATCTTTATATAATCTCCTTCTTTTCTTCCCCGTTGTTTTAAGAGATCAACCTGTGGGGTTTGATTGGCAGTAACGATTTTCAGAATACCACCTGAAGGCATGGCATCGCGTGCATTTAAACAAATATTGATCAAGGATTGCTCAAGCTGGGTCTCATCTCCCTCGATTAAATGTAAATGGGCATCCAATTCCACTTCCAGGGTAACCCGTTTATCTATCGTCCGTCCCAAAAACTGGATCAGGTCCTGAATAAGGGCATTACAATTAATCGGTTTAACCTGATTCTTACCACGTCGGGCAAATCCTAATAGTTGCTTGGTTAATTCTGCGGCCTGTTGAGCCGATCGTTCAATATTTTGTACTGAATGAACCAAGGGATCTTTGGGAGACATCTTCTTCTTGACATAAGAAGCATAGCCCAGGATCCCTCCAAGGAGATTATTAAAATCGTGAGCGATCCCACCAGCCAGATTCCCTATGGAATCCATCTTCTGGGCCTGAATGACTTGTTCTTCAAGTTTTTTATGTTCTGTAATGTCCCTGGCAATCCCCATGGTCCCCACGACCTGCCCTTGCTCATTCAACAGCGGGGCGGCACTTCCGGAAAAATTGCGAATTTGCCCATCTTTTCGAATATATTTCCAAAGGATATTCTCTACACTTTTTTTATCATTTCTGGCTTCCTTAAAAACTTGGGCCAAAAAGTAATGTTCTTCGGCAGGCGTAAAATGGATAAAATATTTTCCTATTACCTCGGATTCATCGTGCCCCAAAATTTTTTTCCATCGAGGTCCTATGTAGTTAATGGTCCCGTCCAAATCCAGGGTAAAGATGATGTCGGGAATACTTTCCACCAGAGATCGGTACTTTCGTTCCGAGGCCCGGAGTAGTTGCTCGGATTGGTGCAATTTTTTGATGGCCTGCCGGTATTCCGAGTTTATCTTTTCAAACGAGGTTCTGGATGATTTTTGAGCTCCTGATTTTTCCGGTTTGGTACTGGTTGACCTCGCCATAGAAATTCTCTCCTTCTTGGCAAAAAATAAATTTTAGAAAATGAATGATATTCTCTCTTATAAACAGAACAGTGTCAATTTAATACGAAATAAGGCTCAAGGATTCCAGGATTCGAGGGTTCAATCCCGCCAGAGGCGGGACTTGGATCCTTAGAATAATTTTTATGTTTCGTATTTAACCTTCATTGAATTCGTTAAGCGTGGAATTCCAAATAAGGTATAGGCCAGTTTTTATTACGTACCCGGCCCATGTTTAGCCGGCAATCTGGGTAAGAAGTTCTGTGGAATGGAAATGGGTTGGGTTTACAGTACTGGGCCAAAACACCCGGACCTTGATGTCCGCCAAAGAAGACCCGTTCCCTTTTTGAACCGTTGTTTCTCGTTGAAAAATTGTTCCCACTGTGCCAATTTTTAATCCGGTTTCAACTTCCCCTTGCAACTCTGAAAAAGGAAGGGCTTTTAGCGACTCCATCTTCTCCTGGGCTAATTGAAGGGCCGCTGTCTTATTTTGGCTTAATTTATTGGTCTTCATTACAGTAATTGACAAGCTGGTAAGAGACAGAAAGCCGATACTGAGTATACTGAGGGCGATAATCAATTCCAACAAGGAAAAACCTTGGTTTCTTTTATTTTCCATAGCCTCTAAATCCTCTCCAAAACTCTTAATTCGTTTATCTTATTTATCTGCAAAACTGATACCAACCCTTAGATAAAGGATTAAGCCAAAGGCTGACCGGGCATTTTTTAGGGCTTATTTATTTTTATCCATTATTTTGCCTGTTATTAAGGGTCTCATGGTAGTATCAACACTAGTACGAGAGGCTGGCTAGAAATAGGATTGCTGGTTAAAAGCGGCGGATTAAATTTAAAGCCTTGGCACTAACCAAACCTCATTTTTACCAATTAAGTGTGAACCCGGTTTCCAAAAGATGAGAACACTTTTCGCATTAGGTGTTTAATAGGTCTGGCTGAAAGAAGTAAACCGATATGGACCCAGCACAATCCTATCTCTCCCAATCGTTTCCTGATTTTTTCATAAAAAATATCTTCCGGCGATATTCGAGAACCCAGACGATATGATATTTGCACTCCCATTTTACCTGTGCTAAACTTTGCAAGTCTTTCACGTTAATCTCCTTCCCGACCTACCCCTCTTCCGGGGCCTTCGGGAAGGAGATTTTATCACGCCTGCCCAGCAGAGCTGGTGATTTAATCTTCATTATTGCTTTTAGCTCCGGCACCTGCGGGCGTGCAGACACCGGGCTTTGAGCGCTAAGAGGAGAATATACCCCATGGATATCCTAAAATATACCGAAGAGCATCGGATCTTTCGAGAAGCCCTGCAAAAATTTCTCGAAAAAGAGGTCACCCCTCATGTGGAAGAATGGGAAGAAGCCGGAATCGTTCCCAAGAGCATCTGGAAAAAAATGGGAGAACAGGGTTTCCTATGTATGGATGTGCCGGAAGAATATGGTGGACTGGGGGCCGACTTTCTTTATTCGGTGATTATGATCGAAGAAATGGCCCGAACCAACCACACTGGTCTGGCCGCTTCTCTGCACAGCGATATCATTGTTCCCTATATCACCGCCTTCGGATCGGAGGAATTGAAAAAGAAATATCTGCCGGGGTGCATTTCCGGAGAAATTATCACGGCCATTGCCATGACCGAACCCAACGCCGGTTCGGACCTGGCTGCCATCCGAACCCATTTCGTCGAGGACAAGGATTCCTATGTCATCAATGGACAAAAAACCTTTATCTCCAATGGTCTCAACTGTGACCTGCTGATCCTGGTTGCCCGGGATCCTAAAGCCGAGAACCCCTATGCCGCCTTATCCCTGTTCCTGGTCCCTGCCAAAACCTCCGGATTTGAAAAAGGGAAAAAGATAAAAAAAATCGGCTGGCACAGCCAGGACACGGCTGAACTCTTTTTTACCGACTGCCGCATCCCGAAGGATCACATTTTGGGTGATAAGGGAAGGGGTTTTTACATGCTCATGGAGAAACTCCAGCAAGAGCGCTTGGTCTGTGCCATAGGGGCCGTGGCCGGGGCCGAATATATGCTGGAAATCACCCTCCCTTATGTTAAAGAACGGACGGCCTTCGGCAAACCCATTTCCAAATTTCAGGCCAATCAATTCAAGATCGTGGAGATGGCCACGGAAATCAAGCTGGGTCGGACCTTTGTGGACAAATTGATCGCCGAACACATGGAAGGGGAAAACATCGTTACGGAGGTCTCCATGGCCAAGTACTGGACCACCGACATGGCCCAGCGAGTGGCCGATCAGTGTCTTCAGCTTCACGGGGGCTATGGCTATTGTGAGGAATACCCTATTGCCCGGGCCTGGAGGGACACCCGGGTTATGTCCATCTTCGCCGGCACCAACGAGATCATGAAAACCATTGTGGCTAGGATGATGGGGTTGTAGCAATAGACCATTAGGGTAATTTTTTCATATCCCTGTTCATTCACATGATATAATGTTATCTGGTTTCAGTTTGTGCGCGAAGGGGTGGTGCAAATTTTTCTTTTGATCAGCTGAATTAAATTTTTTTAACATTTAAAAAGGAGGAATGTTATGGATTTCGGGTTTACGGAAAAACAAGAGAAGTTAAGAAAGGACGTACGGGAGTTTTTTCTAAAGGAGATACCGGCAGATTTTGAACCGGGCGTAGAAACCATGTTCTCCCAGACCAAAGACCAGACCGATTTCTGGATGCAACTCCAGAAAAAGGCCGGCAAGAAGGGGTACCTGACCCCTGGATGGTCCAAGGAAACCGGCGGGCTTGGTTTCAGCCCGACTGAACAGGGTATCGTTGAGGAAGAATGGGGCTATACCGGCGGTCGATGGCCCAACTTTTCAGGCCTGCATATCGCCGGGCCAGCGGTTCAGATTTTCGGCACAGAGGAGCAAAAGAAAAAATTTCTTCCCGGGATTGCCAATGGAACGGCCATATGGAATCAGGCCTTTACGGAACCTGAGGCCGGGTCGGACGAGGCCAATCAAAAACTCAGGGCCGTCCAGGAAGGGGACTATTACATCCTGAACGGACAAAAGACCTTTATTACCACCTTTACCAAGCCCGATTACCTTTACACCCTGGCCAGGACCGCAGATAGCGAGACCGAAGCATCAGGGCATCAGCCTCTTCCTTGTCCCAGGAGATACCCCGGGGATCACCTACAAGGCCCAGGGAACTATGGGGTTCGGCACCCAAGTCAATATCTACTACCAGGACGTAAAAGTATCAAAGGACAACCTCCTGGGGGAACTCAATCGCGGGTTTTATCATGCCATGGCCGCCTTTGAATTCGAGCGCAGCGGAACAGGTAATCCTGCTGTCGGCAAGCAGATGCTGACGGAGTTTGTCCAGTTCTGCAAGAAGACTAAACGCAACGGAAAGCCGTTGATCAAGGACCCGGAAGTCCGGAAGACCTTGGCCGGGATGGCCATTGATCTGGAGATACAAAGACTCATCGCCTGGGAGGCGGTTTGGCGGCATTCCAAAAAGAAAGAGTTGTCTCCAAAGCCTTATGACCTGAGCGGTTTTTTTAACAAGATCATTTCAACCGAACACCCGGTGAGAATGATGAACATCATGGGATTGTACGGCCAACTCCGGTCCGGATCGAAATGGGCCAAGTTCGCCGGAAAGATAGAACGCCGCTGGCAGATAGCACGAAGTGTGCATCCGGCAGGGACCCTGGAAGTGAATAAGATTGTCGCGGCCGGAAGAGGACTTGGTCTGCCCAGGGTGCCGGCCAAGTTTAACAAAACTCATTGCCGAATCTCTGCAAGCCAAGAAAAAATAAATCAAGGGGACGATTCCAAGAAAGGAGCCGAATTATGGATTTTTCTTTAAATGAAGCCCAGGATAGAACTGAAGAAGGAAGCTCGGGCGTTTCTGGAGAAGGAATGCCCTGAAAGCTTGGTCCGGTCCATAGAAGAAGATGATAAAGGATTTTCTCCGGACCTTTGGCATAAGCTAGCCGATAAAGGATGGCTGGGACTGCCTTTCCCGAAAGAATACGGAGGGACAGGAGGCGATTTTATTGATTTGGCCGTACTTTTTGAAGAAATGGGCCGGGCCATGCTGCCCAGTCCCTATCTGTCCACCGTTATCCTCTGCGGGCTGACCATATTGGAGGCAGGGAGTCAGAAACAAAAAATCGACCTGCTGCCGAGGATAGCCCGAGGCGAACTGGTGCTTTCGCTGGCCCTAACCGAACCGGAGTCCAGTTGGGACAACTGGGCCTGGAAACCGGAAGGGATCACGGTTCGAGCCACTCCGAGAGGAAATGATTACATCATCAACGGGCCGAAGCTGTTCGTTCATGACGCCCAAATAGCCGATTATTTCCTCTGTGTGACCAGGACCGGCGAAGGGAAAAGGCCTGGAGAAGGGATCACCCTGTTTCTGGTGGATGCCAATGCGCCGGGAATAAGTTATGAAATTCTGGATACCACGGCGGGCGACAAACAGATGTGCGGTCACCTTTAAAAGGGTCAAGGTCTCAAAAAATAACATCGTCGGTTCCCTGCATCGGGGTTGGGCCCCCCTTGAAAAAGTGATAAAAAAGGGAGCCGTGCTGCTCTGCGCCGATATGGTCGGGGCCGGTCAGCGCGTCCTGGAGGTTACTGTCGATTACGCCAAGACGAGGATTCAATTCGACTTGCCCATCGGCATCAATCAGTACGTCCAGGATCACTGCGTCTTTCTCTTGAGCGAGGTGGACGCTTCCAGATGGCTTACCTATCAGGCCGTCTGGAAACTCAATGAGAACCTGCCTTGTGATCAGGAGGTGGCCATGGCCAAGGCCTGGACCAGCGACTCTCATGAGAGGGCCTGCTGGCGCGGGCACCAGGTCCTGGCTGGTGTGGGTTATGAAGTGGACCAGGGGGTCCTGCCTCTCTTTTCAAGAAGGGGCAAGACCAAGCAGCTATACTTAGGCGGTTCTGACTTTTATTTGGAATCCCTGGCGCAGCAGGTTGAAAAGTGGCCTGCTCCGGAGAAATTCAGAGGAAAACCGCTAGGTATTTTCGATATCCCCAAGGAAAAAGCAGATACCCTCTTGGCAGCCCTGGCGGGAGCGCTGGGAAGAGATAGAAAAAAGGAAAAAAGAGAAAAAACGGGGATGACAAGATAGAAAAAAATCTCAGAAATATTGAGGGATGGGGTTCAAACAAAAAGCCCCATCCCTCTTCGAAGCTGGTAGGATTTCTTTTTAAGACCTCAATGATAAACCGTTATTGTTTTATTACCAGTGCCTGACCCCAACCGCCACATTATGCGTCAACACAAATGTCTGAGATGCGGCTCCTAAGTTTTTCCTCAACCCTTTCATATTCTCCCAAATGGGCCCTCATCAGGATTTTCCAGAGGCGTCCATGATTGGGAACGGAAAAATGGAGCAGTTCATGGACAATGACATAATTCCATTCCTTTGGCCCCCGTTTCAACAACTCTGAATCAAAGGTCAAATTCCCAACCGTAGAACAAGAAGCCCATTTATTTTTCATAGGCCGAATCGTTACCATCCGGACTTGGACGTCAAGTTTTTCAGCCCAATTTCTGACCCTGCCCTTGAATTCCTCTTTTTTCCCCCAATTGACCATGATCAAATCCGCTTGGCCCTTTCCAACAAACTGAGCAGGTCTTCGACAATGAAACTGACTTTTTCAATGTTTTCTTCCACACTAAAAATCGCGAAGGTGATCCCCTTCCGCAGTTCCCTCAATTCCTTCTCGCTGGACAGCCAGTGCGGATATTCCAGGAAGGCCATCTTGATCTTTTTACTGACCTGTTCCGCTTCCTTGATCCCGGCATCCAACAGGGTCCGGTAGACAAAATAGGTCAAACCGTCAAGACCTTTATCCTGTTGTTCCTTCTTCCGTTGTTCGTTTTGCCGGATTTCTTTAAAAAGCTCTTCCAGGGCCTGAGCCGTGGATATATGCCGGTTTTCAAAACCTTCCAGCACGGCCTTGGCCCGTTCGGCCATGGAAATCAGGAAGGGATCATCACTTTCTTCCTCGGCGGCCTTTTCAATGCTTTTGATCAGATTGATGATCTTGGTGTTATTGCCCCCTTTTTTCTTTTTGATCAACTCAATAGTTTCCGAATCAATGGCCACAAATTCTTCTACTGGATCAATCCCAAAAGTGCCGACTTTTTCACGAACCAGTTGATTAGTCTTCCTTTGGAATTCCCGGTCCACATAAACCTTCTTGGCATAGGCCTTACGGACCACGTCATACATGGCGGATAAGGTGGAATAGTCGTCCAGAAAAGGGCGTAAAAAGGCATCAGGGGAAATGATCTCGTAAAGCATTTCCAGCTCTTTGTATTCTTTAAAAAATTCTTTTCTCCGGTCCTTGTCCCGGAAATGATCAATCAGAAGGTCCACGTCCTTATCATCGAATTTCCTCTCGATCAGCTTCAAATATTCCGGGGCCTTTTTTTCCATTTTGCTCTGGAACAGGGCCTTAAGGAGATTCAGGTCCTTGACCACGGCCTTGACCTCGTCACTGTCGAAGGCCAGGGCCTTTTCCAGTTTGTCGAAGATCCCCACGAAGTCCAGGACAAAGCCATGGGGTTTGACCATTTCTTCTTTTTCGTTTTCATAGGGCCGGTTGACCCGGGCAATGGCCTGAAGCAGGGTGTGATCGCGCATGGGTTTGTCTAAGTACATGGCATAAAGAATCGGGGCATCAAAACCGGTCAGAAGCTTCTCGGTAACGATCAGGATCTTGGGAAACTCCCCGAACTTGATAAAGTTCTTCCGGATCTACCGTTCCTTTTTCCCGTCTATGTGGAATTCCTTCAGATGGGGCGGGTCATTATGCAGGCCGGTATAGACCACTTCCGAATAATCGCCCGGTAAAAATTGATCCAGGGCTTTTTTGTATAAGGCGCAGGCCTCCCGGTCCACGGCCACCAGAAAGGCCTTGTAGCCCAGGGGTTCCACATTCTCCTGATAATGCCCGGCCACATATTGGGCCACCTCGATGAGACGTTCTCTCCCTTTTAAGAAATTCTTCAAATGCACGGCCCGGTCTAAGATCTTGTTCAGCTCCTCGATATCGGCTATCCCTTCGGTCTCAGCCAGGGCAAAGAATTCCTTTTCCATGGTTTCATGAGGCACCCGCATGGTATTAGGAGCCAAGTTGTAATACAAAGGCAGAGTAGTGCCGTCCTCGATACTCTCGGCAATGGAATATTTGTGCAGATATCCCTTATCATCTTCACAACCGAAGGTCTTGAAGGTCCCTTTGCCGTAAACCGTTTTATCGATAGGGGTGCCGGTAAACCCGATATAGGTGGCCTTAGGCAAACCGGCCATAAGAAAATTACCCAGGTCGCCGCCGGTGGTGCGATGGGCCTCATCAATCAGGACATAGATGTTTTCCCTTGGGTTGATGTTGGCCGGCAGGTCCCGGAATTTCTGGATGGTGGTGACGACGATCCCCCGATAATCGGATTTCAGCAATTGCTTGAGACGGGCCATAGTGTCGGCCTGTTCGACGTTTTGCAAACCCAAAGCCGCCAGATTTTTCATCATCTGGTCTTCCAGCTCGTTGCGGTCGATCATCATCAGGATGGTGGGCTTTTCGGACTCCGGGGCCTTAAAGAGCAGCTCGGCCGCTTTGATCATGGTAAAGGTCTTGCCGCTCCCCTGGGTATGCCAGATCAGCCCCCGCCTGCGTCCGGTATCATGGGCTCGCCGGACCACCTTGTCCACGGCCGTGGTCTGGTGCTGGGCCAGGATGAACTTCTGGAGTTCCTCTTCCTTCTCGGCAAAAATGATATATTTTTTCAGGAGATCGAGGACCCGAGGGATGGAACAGAAGCTTTTAACCTTGGCCTCCAGGTTGCCGATCTGCTCATCTTTCCAGTTAAAGATGTTCCGCCGTACCAGGTTCCAGGTGACCCCATAGGAAAAGCCGATGGCCTCGGTAACGGCAAAGATCATCTCGGGCACAAATATTTCCGGGGTCTCATCATGATATCGCCGGATCTGGTCAATGCCGATGGCAATGGCTTCATATTTGGCGGCATTCTTACATTCAAAGACCATTACTGGAATGCCGTTGATCAGGAAGACGATATCCTCCCGGTTCCCATAATGGCCGTTGTGCCAATAATATTCCTCGGTGACCTCATAGCAATTTTTTTGAGGGTCATCATAATCAATTAGCTTAAGATCCAGCTCCCGGTTTTCCTCGGGATAAAAATATTTCCCGGCATTTCGAAGGGACGAAAGGAATTCCCGATTACCCTGGATGCCGGCCTGAATACGGCCAAACTGCCCGACCAAAGCCCCCGCTGCTTCTTTGTAAAATGGATTAAATTCTCGGACCTTGGCATAGAGCAGGTCATCAAAGAAAAGTGAACTATTCCTGGCCCGCTCTTCAGGTATTTGTCCCCCAGTCCCAAACCCTCTCCTTCTTTCCGCCTCTTCCCTCGCAACAAAACTCCATCCGATCTCCTGAGCATAGGAAAGGATTCGTGATTGGACGGTTTTATGTTCAGTAGGGTTGGTCATGTGGGAACTACCATATATCAATTTTCGACTTAAGAAATTTGTGCGACAGATTGTCGCAGAAATTGGGTTTACCCGTTCAAAGACAAAGAAGCCATATTTAAATATCGATACTTTCCTTTTCAATCACTTTAAGCAGCGATGGCTTCACACCCCTACGAGAGACGAGGTCAACTTTGCAATGGAGTATTTCTTGAAGTCTGTCGGCAAGGGTCATAAGCTTAAGTCCAATGGAGGGATCGACATCGACGAGGATATCTACATCGCTTTCCAGCGTCTCCTCTTGCCGAGCCAAAGATCCAAAAAGCGCAAGCCGCCTTACAGGAAATTCCTTTTGGATTTCCTCTTTATGCATTCTTAAAGTTGCCAAGATCGATTCAAGCGATAGAGTCTGTGACATAGTTTTATCTCTCATAATATGCCCAGCCCTTCCTTATAAAAAAAATTCTAGTCAATCTCCTAAACATATGTAGGGATACAGACTTAGATGGTTTTATGTCTATTGGGGTGCAACTAAATCCTCCTGCTTCGGGCTAAAATTTTTGACTTGTAAGAGCTGATACCAGAAGAATGGAGCAACAGGGGTTCTAAAATGTCTACAGGCAATTAAATCAATCGCCGGGATTCCTGCCTTCGCTGCCGTTGATGTGTTCACAACATTATGCCGTTCTGACTTAAGAAGGGCTTCCATTTGGGTTCGATACTCGCCCGCGGTTTCCGGCAATATGATAGGGGCTTCCGTCTCCCCACAATGGTATTGGGCGCCCCAATAATAAAGATGTTTCGAAATTTCCTGGCTTGTTGGATGCCATAACTGAAGGCAAACCTCAGGATAATCTTTCTTTGAATTCTTTGATAAAACTTCATAGAGATCATATCGATTAAGAATTACAGAAAATCCCGCGAGTGTTGGTAATAACCAAGACATTTTCATTAAGCGTTTATTAAACTCTTCGTCCTCGAAAACAATTGATTCGACGAGATCTTCGGGTGAATCTGTGCAGATTGGGAAACTTCGTTTAATTTTTAAGGTGTAGTCGATTCTTTTCACCAATTCGGCAAGCCAAGTTTGAGCCTGAGAAATATGGCCCGTAAAAAACAGAAGTAGCATACCGAGCACAATATCAACTATATTATTGTCGAGTCTTGGAGAGCCGGAAACGGGATTATTTTTTAGCAGGTTGGCCAACCCATCAGCGACTACATTGGCATTTTTAAATCCATCTTTTTGAGTTTCCTTGTCACTAACTGCCAAAAATTGGGAAAGTCCAATTGATGCAATTAGACCAATTTGCTCAAAAACAATTAGGGAAAACTGAGCGTTTTCTCGGCAGTACCCGGATAGACCATCTCGCACGTATAAATGGGACTGTAATTTCTGAAAATATTGATGTGCTACCCTTTTATAACTTTGCCATAGATTGTTAAACTCTTGATAGTACTGTTGTCTGTCTTCTATTTCTTCAAGTTGGATACGATGCCAAGACCAAAGCATCGCCCGTTCTGAGGCCGTTAATGACTGTTTCAAATTATTTTCATCTTCGGACCATCGTGAGAACATCTGAGATGACAAATTAATAACACGTAAGGCTTTGACTAAATTACGGGGAAGAACTTTCAGTTCTAAAAGCTCCCCTTCATAATTCAGGCCAAGTTGTCGAAGGAACAAGCGATGGAGATCCCTTTGTTCATATTCAAGTTCTCCTGCTAGGGCGAGGGATTTTCTTAAATTCGTGCGGTCTTCCGCGCTAAATACATACTCGTTAAGCATGTGTTGTTCTACAATGATGGCGATGCAATCTCCACTCCAAAAATTAAACACAGCGCGATCAGAATGCTCCCTTGCATAATTGTCCCAATTGATCTGTGTATCTTGCTTAAGATCCCCTGTCGTTGCTAAGACGACTTTTTTCCTAAGTGGCTCATGTGCGGGTTCAACATGCGTTTTAAGGTAAACATCAAAGATTTCGTTCAGACTCTGTCGAACAGATTGCGGTCCAGAATCCCACTCATTTCGCCCTATGTCTCCTCGTTTTATAACCATTAATATCAATTCCTGAACCCCATCCTCAGGTGCATTTCCTACTGCTGCTAAATCAACCCCGTACTGACGGATTCCGGTTTGTGGTTTTGAGATTGGGACATAACCCATTGCGAGCAAAATATTTGGAAGGAGACTGTCAAATTCATTGCGCTCTTTAAGTGACCGAAGATATTGGGATAGGATTAATCTCATGCATCCTCCCGCTTGGCAAGTCGCATAAAAAGATGACTTATATCGTATCCCACAGAGTCAAGGACATGCCGTCGGGGTAGTGTGACCGAATGGGAAAATGATTGCATATAGCTTGAGTTGGTATAACTCCCTTCTCGGAAGCTGAACCATGCATGTCCCGCCTTTATTGGGATCTCCGTGGCGAGTTGGCGGATAATGGATTTTTTTTGGGCCTCCTCAGTTGCATTGTTCATTTGTTTTTCGCGAGCTAATGCAAATTTACGCTGGAGACTTGGTGATGGTCTTAACTCTACAAGGTTTGGTAAAGTTTCGAGAGATTTTAAATGTCCTTCTATTTCATCAACAATAAAAGAATAAAAATTTATCCAATCAGGCTCTGTCAAATTGTCCTTAGCTTTCTTTAATATATCGATTGTAGATTCAGGATAATCCTCGCCAATTTCGTCAATTATAGTTAACGCCATAAATAAGTAGACATTATGTGCATTCCATGCTATAATGACTCCCAATAAAATCACATTGGGAGGAAAGCCATGAAAGCTCTAAGCCTCGATCACCCAAAGATGACGCGAGAGACCTTGTTACGAATGGCCGATGAAATTCCGGGAGCTTGGATCGGCATGCGGATCGCCGGTTATCTTCTGCTCTTGGCCGGGTGGAAATCCACGGCTGTTGCCGAACTGTTCGGGTTGACCCGGTGGACGGTGGTGAAATGGATTCATAAGAGCAACGAGGAGGGAATTGGGGCTGTCCGCGATCGATTTCGCCCTGGCCGGCCTTCCCACTTGGATGATCGCTTGAAGAGGGAACTGGACGTGGTCTTGTCCAAGTCTCCGAAAGACTATGGCATTGCCCGGGTCCGGTGGGATGGGGTGGTCTTGACGGAATATTTGAAGCGTTTTCATCGCATAACCATCCATGTCCGCCATGCCCAACGGTGGATACGTCAGTTGGGGTATTCCCTGAGGCAGCCGATGTACCGGTTTGTTCAGGCTTCCCAGGAAGGGGTAGAGGCATTTCAGAGGGAATTAAAAAAAACTCCGCCAGGCCGAAAAGAGCGAAGGAAGAAGAATCATTCTGTTTGAGGACGAAAGCGGGTTTAGTCTTCATCCGAGGCTGGGTCGTGTCTGGGTAAAGAAAGGAACGCAACCGTACGTCTCCACCCGGAGCCAACATCAGAAGCGGCTTAATCTCTTTGGATGGGTCGCTCCCGTTGATGGGCTGCATGGCATGATGAAATGGAGGAAGGGCAATACCGAGGGCTTTATGCGGCTTCTCAAAAGCATCATGATACGTTTCAAAGATAAGAGTATCGATCTTTGGATAGATCGAGCCCCATGGCACAGGGGAGAGATGGTGGAGCACTTTCGGAGTCAACACCGTCGAGTGCATCTTCACTATCTTCCGCCCTACCATCCGGAGCTGAATTATCAAGAAACTCTTTGGCGAACCATGCGCTATGAGGAAACAACGAATGCCTTTTTTGAGACTCTTGAAACCCTGGAGGTCTCTGTCTTTAAAAGGTCGCAACGATGGAAACCTCAAAAGATAAAATCTTTATGTCCACTTATTTAAGACGTTCACTATAACAAGGAATGAACGATACCAAAAGTTCTTGTTTCGGCATTTTTAGTTTTGAGAAAAGACATCGTTAATGACAATAGATGTTCTTCAGAGGAAACATAACCCAACATTCGCCTTGCCAAGAATACCAAATCTTTTTGATCCAGAGTATCTAATCGTTGAGGATCAAATTCGGGGTTTTTTAATCCCCTAACTAGCAAATGGGACAGGACTCCAGCCGCTGCAGAGGCTAGTTGTTTGAAATCTGAAAGAAACCACTCGGTAATCATCTGGGAAAGTAAAACTGGTTGATTTACTAATTCATACATAGTCCCATCAAACAATTCTGGAATAGACTTATCTCGGTGGATGTCTTTTGAATTGAGTTCGGCCCATTCAGTCAAACAAGAAATAACAAATTTTTGGTGACCTTCCTCAGATAATAGCTGTCTTAGTATCTGATCTAAATTGTCGATAGCCAAGTTTGATTGAGGTGTCAGCTTGCAAAGAAGTTTAACCCATTCATTAAAAAAGGCCTTGGTTTTCATCTCCTTTATATTGAGCATCATTATATTAGCAATTGCAGCAAGTGCATCTTGATTATCGGCTTCAGCTAATTTACTTAGAGGTTCAATAAATGCATCAGCAATCATAACGGCATTGGCGGCAGCATAAATCGCTGTTGTACGCACTTTTTCAATCGGATCTGACATATTATTAATGATAGTAGATGAAACAGTTGGTATCATTTCCTTCAAATCAGCCGGTGAGGAGAGTAAGAGCCCAAGGGTCCACAAAGCCTTGCTTTTAAGAATTATATTTGAAGATTGTGTATCTATAAGGGCAAGTTTAACTGCACTCTCCAACTCTGACTTAGAAAGTGCTATAAGAACAACCGGGTGCAGGTTAATTGTTGTCTCAAGGGGATCCAGTCTGAGGCGGTCATGTATCGTCCGACAAATATCTTGATGATTTACCAGAGTTTTCTCGAGTTTATTGAAAAACATACCGCCAGCAAAATCGTTTTTTGTCTTTTCATGCTGAACATTGCAGAGTTTGAGAATCTGATCGGCTGTTAAATCATCAAGATATGGTAGTGCTGCTTCGATTAAATGAAGGACATCAAAGACCTCCATTAATTCTTCTTCAATCGCATTTATCGCAATGGCAAATAAATTTTCCTCCTTATGCACAAATGCCAGAAGGCGTCCTGATGCAGTATCTTGATTGCCAATCTCGCACCGCCATAGATCTTTAGCTGTTGTGAGCCACATTTGGGGGTTTTTTGCAAATGCCTGCCGATTTTTCTCGAATACATACGAAGCAATAAAACGGTTGCGTGCCTCAATTGATGGAAATCGAACGATATTCTCCTCTATAAAAAAATCAGACGAATTTATTTGTGACGAAGTCCATTGCCTTTCTGCAGGTAAGCCACAATTCAATTCCTTTGAATGATTCATATGAAGGCCTAGAGTAAGTTCACCGATCATTCTTAAGGCCTCTTCTTCTGGTACAGACTGAGTACGTTCCTCGTCATTAACAGGCATATCTTTTGTCCTCCAATTGTACTGACATTAACTGGTGTAAAAGCGTGCGGAATAGTTCGTTGAGCACCGTTTGCTTGCGCTTTGCCACGTCTATACTTTTGTCCACACATTCGAGAATCTCAAACGAAAGACGTTGCTCCTCTAGTGGAGGTAAAGCTACACAAACTTCTCGAATCTTGCTTGGCGATGTATGTCGGACTTTGGAGCCGCTCGCGGTCATAGAGATACGTTTTCTAATCTCTGGTGTGTTAAATAGGTGGTAGAGAAAGCCTTTGCGCAAACGCGTTTCATCCAATTTTTGAATCAGACCAAGCCGCTGATTGTGCAGGTAACGGTCCGACTCTGGCACAAGGGCCGAACTTCCGAGAAGACCTTCCTTCTGTTCCGTCATTACTACGAGGAGGTCTTCTTTTTTGAGAAGGTAGCCCGCTGGGAAATCACCTATATAATATTTTGTCTTCTCACCCTGATCACGAAAGCCCCCGCCTTCGAAGAAATGACCTGGCGTCAGAAGTATGTAATGACCGTTGGGCATAAAAAATGTCCCATCAAATGCGTAGCCGTGCTTAATCTGGAACAAGTCGGCAAATTTTGCCACATCCCAACTCTCTGGCACTGGGCCGATTTCGGTTTGTTTTTGGGGTTCGCCGCGGAGGCCTTCAGTAAAAAGCTTTTGCATAAGGGATTTTTTTAGTTCCGTGGTCTTCTGAATAATCTGCTCCTGCTGTTCAATAGCCCTCTGCACAATCCCCAATATGTGGGCAATTTGCTGCTGCTCTTGTAAAGGGGGAACAGGCAATGGAAGCTCGCACAGTTTAGACTGTGAGAGGTTGGGGATTGTGGTCACATTCCCCCTCCCAAAATAAACACTACCAATCTCGAATGCGTACCACAGCCAATAAAGAACAAATTTTGAATCAGCAGTTGTTAAATCTTTTATTCGTGCACGGTGAAGATGATTCTGATAGTAACAGGAGGTAAGTTCAGCTTGCCAAATTGCTGTACGGCCAATATCACCGCCCTCACAAATAAGCAAATCTCCGGGCTCTAAAGACAATCTTCTTTCATCGGCTTCTGAAAAATGCATTTCATCAATCTCAGATAAATCGATTTTCCCCCAGAAAATATTTTTTGTCCGAAGAAATGGCCGCTGATTTTCACCAACCCGATTACTCTTCGATACCTGTTTCCCTTGCTGGACTGCAAAGATAGCATCAAACCGCTGAACCGGCCAATTACGTGGAAGGTTTCCAATCTCTGTCGATATGACGTTACTTTTTTGAATCACGGAGGAAATTTGTTTCGTCTTCTTCATCCGCTTATCCATGCCGTTCCTGGCGTTCCTTGAGGATCAAATGTTTCTCCCTCTGAATTTCCTCGATCAGTTCCTGCTCGGTGGGCAGGCTATTCAATAAAACCCTACCATATTCTTTCCCAAGAAAGAGCTCGCAGGCCTTTATAATTCCATAGTTGTTCGATATTGGCTATGACCAGTCCCTGTGTTGCGGTTTTACCGGCCAGATCCTTCCATTTCAATAAGGCCTCTACATGGCCTGGAAGCAAAGTAGCGGTTGATTTGATCTCCATGGGATAAAGCCTCCCATTGCGGTCGATGATCAGGTCCACCTCCATTCCTAACTTTGAACGCCAATAAAAAAGCTCCGGCCTTTCTCCCCGATGGTAAAAGGTCTTCACCCATTCGGAGACCACCATGGTTTCAAAAAGGGGGCCGATCATAGGCCCCCTTCTCAGAGGTTCGGGGCTATGAAGACCCATTAAATAGCTGGCCACCCCGGTATCTAAAAAATAAATCTTAGGGCTTTTAATTATCCGTTTGCCAAGATTGTTAAAATGGGGGGGCAGAAGGAAGATCTGGTAGCTGGCTTCGAGGATACTAATCCACTTCTTGATGGTGGGAACACTCATCCCGACATCCCTGGCCAGGTCGGAAAGATTCAATATTTGACCGGTTCTGGCTGCGGTAAGCCTTAAAAACCGATGGAAGGTAGTCAGGTCCCCTACATTAACTATTTGCCTGACATCGCGTTCCAGATAAGTCTGGATATAGCTTCCCATCCAGAGTTGACGATCGACCTCTGGATTTGTCCTAATTTCCGGAAAACAACCACGTAAAATCCAATCCTCAAGGTTGAGGGTTTTCCTTCCCGGTGGGGTTTGAGAGGATTTGTCCGGATGTGAAAAAGTTGCCCTCAAGATCTGATCCAGGGTTAAACCCTTTCCCTTAATCCCCCGTTTTTCTTCCTGAGAAAGGGGGAGCAAAGAAAGAACGGCCACTCGTCCAGAGAGGGACTGGGTGACCCCTTGCATCAAAGAAAAACTTTGCGATCCGGAAAGAAGCCATTGCCCTGCCCGGCGATCCCGATCAATTGCTGATTTTATGAAATGAAGAAGTTGGGGAACATACTGTATTTCATCGAGAATGACCGGCGGGGGATGGTCGGCCAGAAAGCCGCGAGGATCTTCTTCAATCATTCGGCGAAGATCCGGGTCTTCCAAAGAAATGAAATGATGACTTTTCCCGAACCGTTCCTTTAAAAGGGTGGTTTTTCCTGACTGTCTCGGGCCGGTCACCAAGGTAGCCGGGAAAGTTTTCAGGGCCCTTCGGATGGTCTGTTCCAGAGTTCGAGGAATCATGTCTTTAGGTTTATCATGGACAATATTAATTTTCAAGTTTAAATTTGTCCAACCGGAGAAAGGGGTACTCTTCTTTCTCACGTTACTTCCACTTCCACCCCAAATAAAACCGATCTTTTTTAAATAAGAGGGCCGAGGATCAGGTCTATTTTCTTTGCATTCATTTTTTTCTCAATTCAGATTCATCCATACCGTTCCTGGCGTTCCTTGAGAATCAGCTGTTTTTCCCGTTGGATTTCTTCGATCAGCTCCTGCTCGGTGGGCAGGTAGAGCTTATATTTGGAGGCGAAAAGGCGTTTGTTCCCTTTTAACACGGAATATTTGACAACCGTGGCGTCTTTTTCTGTGCAGAGGATGATACCAATGGTTGGGTTGTCACCTTCCCCCTTCATCTTGTCCTCGTAAAGCCGGACATACATATCCATCTGGCCGATGTCCTGGTGGGTGAGTTCGCCGGTTTTAAGATCAATTAAGACAAAGCATTTAAGAATGTAGTTATAGAAAACAAGATCAACGAAGAAATCTTTCGTCTCTGTTGGGATACGTTTCTGGCGGGCGACGAAAGCAAATCCGCGACCGAGTTCGAGGATGAACTCCTGAAGTTTCTCGATGATGGCCTGTTCCAGTTCGAATTCACGGAATTTATGGGAATCGGGCATGCCGAGAAATTCAAGGACATAGGGGTCCTTTATGAAATCCTCGGGTTTGGCGGGAAGCGCCGAAATATTATCAATGGCTTCAGCCTTCACCGGAGCCTTATCCCGACTCATGCGCAGGCGTTCGTAATATAAAGAGTTGTTCTGCCTTTCCAGGGCGCGGGTACTCCAATTCTGATCGGCGGCTTCGTTCATATACCATTCCCGAGCCTTCGGATTTTCAACACGGAGCAGTAACCGGTAATGGGTCCAGGTCAATTCGGAACGCAGTGCGTTCCGAATTGACTCCGGGTTGTCAGGTAATGGCTCTTTTTTGTGAATTTCAGAAGATTCGGCACGCAGTGCGTGCCGAATTGGAAACCATAAATAAAATTGACGAAAATTACGCAGATTTCTCTCAGTAAAGCCATTACCAAATTCTTGTTTCAAACAACTTGAAAGATTACGGATAAGAAAGATTCCATAATCTGCACGCTCTTTCCCTTTCTGCTCCTCCTCAACGATCATCCGACCTACATTCCAATAGGCCTCAACCATAGTGAAATTGACCGCTCGATAGGCTTTGACACGGGCAATCCGCAGAATTTCAGCGATGGTCCTATAGAATTCGGGACGCAGTGCGTCCCGAATTTGTACTATTGAGCTATTCTTTTTCTTCATATTCCGAGCTTCTTTAAAATACCCTTGAGAGCGGCATCGGTGGCTTTTGCCTCTTCCTCCAAGACATTCAATTCTTCAACAATCTCAGCAATGGGCCGGTATTCCTCGCCTTCCCCTGTATGAATGTAACGGCTGGGGGAAATGTTGTAGTCGTTCTTAGCTACTTCTTCATTCAGGACGATCCGGGAGAACTTGTTCTCTTCCTTCCAGGCCTTAAAGGTTTCGCTGATCCGAATGATCCCTTCATCGGTGATATAGTTTTTCGGGTCCCCCTTGGCAAATTCACGGGCGGCGTTAAGGAGAAAAAGGCGGTTCTTTCGATCCTTCGGCTTGGCCTTGTTCAGGAAAAGGATGATCCCCGGGGCCGTGGTATTATAAAAAAGATTTTCCGGGAGATAAATAACCCCTTCGATCAGATCCTGTTCCACGAACCATTTGCGGACTTCCTTTTCCTTGTTCTTGGAGGCATTGCCTGAACCACGGGAAGCGGCCCCGGTGTCGAGGACTATAGCCGCCCGGCCTTTCTCATTCAGGCTGGCCAGCATGTGCTGAACCCAGCCCCAATCGGCCTTGCGACCTGGGAACCCGGCCCCTTTCGGGAAACGGTCCAGTTCGTCATTCTCGTAGTCCTTGTCTACAAACCAATCCTGATTCCACATGGGATTGGCTACCACCCGGTCAAAGGTCTGAAGGCGATTGTTTTTCCGAAACTTCGGATTGCGGAAGGTATCTCCGATCTCGATCTGTCCCTCCATGTCATGAATGATCATGTTCATGTTGGCCATGGCCCAGGTTTCAGGCACGTACTCCTGACCGTAAAGAGTAAGCGGAGCATATTTGGTTTTGGATCGAAGACTCATCTTCTTTTCCAGAGTCAACTGGCATTTGATAAGCAGTCCGGCTGAGCCACAACAAGGGTCGTAAACCTCCGTGCCCGGTTCCGGATCCATGATCCTGGCCATGACGAAGCCGACTTCAGCCGGTGTATAGAATTCGCCGGCGCTCTGGCCGCTGCCTTCAGCAAATTTGCGGATAAGGTATTCGTAGCTTCGCCCGATAATGTCCGGTTCCACGTCGGCCAAGCCGAGTTGCTTCAGACTGATCTTCTCAATGAGGTTGGAAAGACGATCATCATCAAGGTCGCGCTGGCCGTGGGTGGTGGCATTGAAGTCGATTCTATCAATAATCCCTTTGAGTAATGGATTGGCGTTGGCAATGGCCCGCAGGTAGGTCGTCAGCTCTTGACCCAGTTTTTCCAGATATCTATCTTCAGGTGACCTGGTTGTATCCTTACCGGTTCGGATGACCGACCAGACCGAGTCGTTGGGGTTCTTCGGCTCCAAGGGTAAATAAAACCGGACCAGCTTCTTGTCCTGCCTGACCATTCTGAAGGCCTTGGCCCGGGAGCCGACTTCCTTGGCAATGCGATTCAATTCGTCATCAAAGACATCACAAAGGCGCTTGGTAAAAATGAGCGGGAGAATATAGTCCTTATATTTCGGTGCATCCTTGGCCCCGCGGATGGAACAGGCCGCATCCCAAATCCAGGATTCGAGCGATTTTCCGTTATTGTTATAGGCCATGGGGGAATCGATTCTTTGTTTTCATTCTGTTATCTCTTTAGTGCGAAAATAGAGTTTGAGGCTAACCATTCGACCTGCTCTATTTTCATGTCTGGTGATGTCATGCCCCTCGACGGGGCATGACGGTTTAATATCCCTTATCAAAACAAAAACCCCATCTCTAATTTTGAAAATGGGGTCTTGGTGGGCTGCTTCATGGACGGTCCTTCCGATTCTGAAAGCGTTCAACGTTCGGTGTTCAGCGACCAGCGGTTAGGCTGCTGATGGCTATTCGCTTTATGTTTATGAAGCCAAGTTAATATAACTTATTTAAACCTATTAAAAATTAAAGTCAACCCCCCTTCCTGTCTTCGAAACAAATTTTCCTTCCCTGTCGGGCCTATAAAAGAATCTTCCTCTTGGCTTCCCCATGATAATATTCAAAAACAGTCGCTCAGGGAGATTTCTGCCAGATCAATACCGCTGTCGTGGCGATATATCCCTTTTGCAACAGATCTAAAAAGTAAATTCGTCAAAATGGAATGTGATTCTCCTGAAGGTACTCAATATATTGCGTGATGATCTCTAAAATTACTTTTTTATTTCTTTTAAGAGCTATCGCCGGAACTTCGTTATCCTTGGGGTATATTTTTCAGCAGTGATGCATTTAGGTGCAGTTGAGCTATTGCCTTTAGATCGGGTTTCGTTTATGATAAAATAAAAATTTACATAACAAACTAAAGCGTGGAAAAAGTTGAGGAGGTTAGGGCATGGAAACATCCATAACTAAAATTTGGGCCAGGGAAATTTTAGATTCCCGTGGCAATCCTACTGTTGAAGTTGATCTTTTTTTGGAATGTGGTGCTTGGGGCCGGGCCGCCGTACCTTCCGGGGCCTCCACCGGTATCCATGAAGCTTTAGAACTGCGAGATGGAGACCCAAAACGCTACGGAGCCAAGGGGGTCCTCAAGGCCGTTAAGAATGTGAATCAAAAGATAGCTTCTGCCCTATTAGGCTGGGATGCCTTGGATCAGTCGGGTCTGGATCAAAAGATGTTAGACCTCGACGGCACGCCCAACAAAAGCAAACTGGGGGCTAACGCCCTGTTAGGGGTCAGTCTGGCAACGGCTCGGGCGGCTGCGGATGCTGTTGGTCTTCCACTCTATCGTTACCTAGGAGGGGTATCGGCTAAAATTCTGCCCGTACCGATGTTCAACATTCTTAACGGAGGGGTTCATGCCAATTGGCAAGGGACCGACCTTCAAGAATTCATGATTGCTCCCTTGGGGGCCCCGAATTTCCGGGAAGCCCTACGCTGGGGAAGTGAAACCTATCATGCCCTTAAAGGGGTACTGAAAAATAAGGGGTATGCCACCGGAGTAGGCGATGAAGGTGGCTTTGCCCCAGCGCTTAAAACCAACGCCGAAGCCGTCGAACTGATTTTGCAGGCTATTAAAAAAGCCGGCTACCGACCGGGGGAGCAAATCTCCATTGCCCTTGACCCGGCCTCCAGCGGCTTTTATGAGAAGGGGTTTTACAACCTGCGGACCGAAGGCCGCAAAGTGACTTCAGCCCAAATGGTTGAGATGTATGCCAAGTGGGCAAAAAAATTTCCCATCATCGTTCTGGAGGACGGTTTAGCTGAAGATGATTGGAAGGGCTGGAAGTTACTCAATCAAACCATAGGCCAGAAAGTTGAATTGGTGGGCGATGACTTATTCGTAACTAATGTCAAGCGTATTGAACGCGGCATCGAAGAAAATGTAGCCAATGCCGTCCTCATCAAGCTCAACCAGATCGGAACGCTCACCGAAACCATAGCGGCCATAGAAATGGCCCGCAGGGCCGGATGGGGGGCTATGGTTTCCCACCGCAGCGGCGAGACGGTGGACAGCTTCATTGCCGATTTTACCGTGGCCATGGGCACCGGGCACCTCAAAACAGGGGCCCCTTGCCGGGGTGAACGGCTGGAAAAGTATAACCAGTTAATGCGCATTGAGGAAGAATTAGGAAACGCCGCCATCTATGCCGGCCGTAAGGCCTTTGTGCGGTAGTCGGTTTGTTTAGTTCGAAAATAAAAATCAAGAATCCAGAATCCAGGAGTCAGAATTCAGAATAAAAACTCTTAATCGAATGATTCGAAGGTTTATTTTCATATTTTGTGCTGCCTGCCGCAAAGGGGTATGACTGGTTACTGGGAAAAAAATAAAGGAGGCCCGGCATATCTGCCGGACCTCCTTGAGGAGAGGAGAAGAAGGTTAAAGGTTAATATTATTAATGGGGCCCGTCGTGGCCGGGACCTTGTCCCGGACCTTGGCCGAGGCCACCGCACGGACCTTTCGTATTTCGAGCCGAAAATCTGTCGCCATGGCCTCATTTTCCCCAGAAGACCCCCTTTGTCCCCTTGCCTTTGGCCCCTATCTTTCTCTTTGACGGTGTTCTTTTTCTTGTTTGATAATCTTGCCATCAAAAAGCAACTTCTTATCAAATAATTAAATTGGTTTTCGGTTTTCTCCATAGCATATTTATCTTTAATTATCCATTCTATCAAAGATATTACTTTTGACGGGGGAAATATCAGAAGAACGGTCTTTTAGGCCACAAAATATGGGGTGCTGTGCCGATGGTCATGGAAGGGACATATCGAGACATCCGTCTTTTTAAGAAATCGAATCACCTTTTGGACGAACCGCCTGTCAAGAGGACATTCTTTAAACAATATTGAAGCAGCCCTCCTGTATGCCTCTTTTTTACGATGCTTAATTAATACCATTTGAACGGATTGATCTTTGTAACAATCTTCGGATGCTTTGTTTCAGGAAGTAAGTGATTACTTGTTTCACCTACAATGTGTGAATGTGATGATGCTGACGTTCAAGTCCTTCAAATCATTACGTTCCGATTAGTTTACGCGCTTTGATGACGGTGATTCTCTTACGCAGACTCCTTTTCCAGTTCCTGATGGTCTGCCTCAACTTATTGTCATACTGGCGCCGCATTGCTTTTGCCCGCAGCAGCAATTCAGCGAAACGATCTTCTTCGACGGCAATCGCGTTGATGTCGGCTAGACTCAGCTTCTCCAGCAACCGGGCCACTTCGGAATTGCAGTTCCAGTAATGTTCGAACCCCGCCTCCGGCGTGGCAACATCGTAATGGAGCGGGACCAAATAGGAGAACGCGGTCTGCTCCAGCCATGTCATCTTTCGGGGGAAACGGAGGCAGAGGAAATCGGTGAGCCGCAGTACCTCTTCGAAGATCCGCAGCCGCCCGGCTCCCGGCGGTAGAAAGATCAGCCCGCAGTTATACATGGTGGGGTTCGGCTGTAGCGCACCATACCCCGCCATGGTGAGTCTTTTTCGTCGCTCGATGAAGAAGTCATAGAGCTTGCTATGAAAGGATGGCCCGACCGGTCCCTCGTTCTCGTAGAAGAGCGCTTTGCCGCCAGGGTTCATGAGCGCAGCCGGCATGGTCCGGCAGTACATATCGGAATCGAGATAGCAAAACGGCGTGTCGTCACCCAGTTCCAGATGGGCGTGGATCAACATGCCCACCTTTTGACGGTGGTTGAATGCCAGAGGCCCCCCCCAGGACTCCAGCTCGAATCGGCTGATCTGCCTGATATCCAGCTGGGGGTCGGCAAGTGTTTGGTTCGTGTAGATGACCACCTGGGCTGAAGGCTGCCGGACGATGATGGAGCGGGCAGCGAGATACGCTTGCTTGCTGTAGAACTCTGCACCATGGGCGAACAACGCGAATATCATGACTGTCGCTCCCTCTGGTGCCACCGCCATGCCGTGGCGACAATCGCGTCGAGCTTAACGTACTCCGGACACCACTGCAGACAAACGTGGGCCATCTCAGTAACGGTGACCAGTTCGGCCGGATTCCCGGGCCGGCGCGGCCGAACGGAGAATGGTACCCGCCGGCCGGTGACTCTCTCGACGGACCTGATCACATCTATGACCGAATGCCCCCTGCCGGTACCGAGGTTGAAGGCTCGGCTGGCGCCGCCGTTTTCCAGATACACTAAGGCTCTCGCATGAGCATCGGCCAGATCGGTCGTGTGAATGTAATCACGAATGCAGGTGCCGTCAGCGGGAGGATTATCGTTGCCGTAGACCTCGACCTGGGGCCGCTTGCCGGCTGTAGCATCCAGTACCAGCGGGATCAGGTGGGTCTCCGGTTCGTGCTGCTCGCCAATCTCGCCAGCGGCATTAAAATAGTACAGGCTTACGTAGCGGAGCCTATAAGCCCGGTTATAATCGGCGAGGACCTGCTCGATCATCAGGTTCGACCGGCCATAGGGATTGATCGGATTCTGCGGGTGCCTTTCGGTCATCGGTAGCTGCACCGGATTTCCATATATGGCACAGGTAGAAGAAAAGACGATGGTGCCGGCGCCGTGCCGGCGCATTGCCTCCAGCAGCGTCACACTGGTGCAAAAAATGTTCAGGTAGTATTTGGCCGGGTCTACGACCGATTCGCCCACATAGGCAAACGCGGCGGAATGGACGATTTCCGAAAATTTGTAGCTATTGAAAAGTTCATCGAGCAGAGCGCTGTCCCCAACGTCGCCACGGACAAAGTCATTCCAGCGAACAAACTCCTCGTGGCCGTACGTCAGGTTGTCGATCACAACCGGTTACCAGCCGCTTTGCCGCGGCCACTTGCAGCAGTGGGAACCGATATAGCCGGCACCGCCGGTGACCAATGCCTTTCTAATCGTCTCATTGTCCTTTCTTACTCAGCAGAACGGTATAAATAGTGCCTCTCCAGGCATTGATAAGAACTTCCTTTGGTATGAAGGATAGAAGCTTTAGCCTTGTATGTCAATTAAATCTTTATCATAAACGCGGGGGTGGATCCGATGTTTGTCGTCGAGCGTGAACTGTGTTTATTACGGATTGAAATGTTGTATGAATTAGTAATATAAGAAAAACAACATTACAGAAGTGCTTGATTATTATTTGGTTGTACTTGAGAAAATCAGGTTGTTGGGCAATCCATATACTTCTGGCCGATCAACAAGCAAGTAAAAGGAATTGGGCTCGCTTGATTCAAAAAATATATGAAGTCGATCCCCTGACCTGCCCCAAATGTCAGGGTCTGATGCGGATAATCAGCATTATCGAGGACCAGGAAGTGATCAACAAAATTTTAGGTCATTTGGGTTTATGGCAGGCAAATCAGAGACCCCCACCCAAACCCAAATCTTTCGAACTTCAGATAGACTATTCGGATTCCCAGCTCCTTTCTATGAGGAAGTCTTTGACCAGAACTTCGAGGCTTCCACAAATCACTCCTTCGTTTGAGATAAGGAAGATCTGGATGTAAAGGAAGTAGTTTGTCCAATTTTTGGTAGTCTGCCTCTTCTTTTCCCCTTATCCCCTTCTATCTGTAAAGTCCAGAACTACAAAACTCTATTTTCTCCAGAAGACCTCCTAATTCCCCTTACCTTTGGCCCCTATCTTTCTCCTTGACTGTATCTTTTTCATTCCCTATACTCTTTCCATCAAAAAGCAATTTCTTATCAAACACCGGATCATTGAAGATTATTTGCGCAATCCCCCTGAATAATGGTGTTGGCTGCACCGGCGATGGAAACCCCGACCGTATCAGCCCTGGCCGAGGCAGTGAAGGAGCAAGAAATGACCGTGGGACAACTCCCAATAGCCAGCGTGAGAGTGTTTAGGCAGAACCTCTCGAAAATGGGTTCTTATCTCATAATAGTTTTTGGCCTTTTCCTGACGCTTTCGACCTCTGTGGGTACAACAGTGGCCATTGCGATCATCATCTGCTTTCTCTTGGACGGGAACCTGAAGGAGCATGTCAAGAGCTTCAGCAAAAATCAGATCGTGATGGCACTCGCCGCGTTTTTCATGTTGCATGTGGTCGGCCTTCTCTGGACCCATGATGTCGCATGGGGACTGCATATGATCAACAAACAATGGAAACTACTTTTGGTGCCGACGATAATGGTCTATGTAAGAAGAGAGCATATCCCATACTACTTCGATTCTTATCTTTTGGGTATGGCACTGCTCTGCTTTCTTTCTTCCCTCAATCTGCTACATGTGATTAACTTTATGCCCATGACTCACGTTTCCTTTAATCCCCTTTTGGCCCTGTCCACCTATCTGCTCCTTCATGCCCTTTTATTTTGCCAGCTTGCAGTATGGAAGAAAACCGTGTATGCGGTTCTTCTCATAATCATGACCATAAACCTGTTCTTGACGATAGGCCGAACTGGGCAGCTCGTATTTTTTGTAATGCTAATCTTGGTTTGCCTCCAGTATTTTCACGGAAGACCGCTGAAGGCTCTGGCCACTTCCTGTGGGGTAGTGTTGGTACTATTCTTCGTCTCCTATCAGTTCACTTCTACATTTCATCAGCGAGTGAATGAAGCGGTGGACGAGATCTTGAATTTCCAAATGAATAAACAATCAACGCATGGTAATGACCGTATTACCTTTTTCTTGAACACTTTTGAAATCATCAAAGAACACCCCTTATTTGGTGTAGGCACGGGAGACTTTGCCGAAGAGTATAAAAGGGTCAATCAGACCCGATCACCAGATGTGGTGAGTACTGTAAACCCACACAACAATTATCTTCTCGTTCAGGCACAATTCGGCGTCATCGGTCTCTTGTCACTATTACTTATTTTCTATTTACAGATTCGGTGTTCACGAAATACCCGCGGTGGTTTCAGACATTTACGGTTAGCTCTACCGGTCTTTTTTCTGACCATTATGCTCTTTGACTCCTATCTCTTGGGGCACCACGGCGGTATGACCTTTGCCTACTTCAGTGCTATCCTTTACGGCGATTTTGATGGGATTTGACGGGTGAGGAACGAGGTGCATTTGGGGATTTTTATAAAATATCAATCAGTTTTACCCTTCGGGAAAGCCGTGCGATGTCCCGCCACAGGTGGGGTTGGCAAGGGTTCGCAGCACCTAAGTACAACTTCACCCTTGCCACCTCGGATCTACAGCATCCTCGGCTTTTGCAACATCCGGGTACTGTCATGCGGAGAACCGAGAACGTGGCTGTTTCTCTCATTATAACCACTTACGACTGGAAGGAGGCCCTTGAGCTCTCCTTACTGAGCGCTCTATGCCAGACTCAACCACCAGATGAGATCATTATTGCCGATGACGGATCGAGGGAGGATACACGGGATCTAATTTGCCGAATTGCGAGGGACCATCGAGTCCCCATCTACCACATCTGGCAAAAGGACAAAGGATTCCGGGCGGCACAAATCAGGAACAAGGCCCTTGCTAAGGCAACGGGTGAGTATATTATTTTCATCGATGGAGACATAATACTGCACAAGGCATTCCTTGAGGACCACGCAAAAGTCGCGCGGCGACGTTTTTTCTCCCAAGGCTCCAGGGTTCTTCTAACCCCAAGCAAAAGCGCACAGGTCCTACAAGAGAAACAGTTGTGTTTTTCCTTTTTTGAGAATGGTCTTATAAACCGGAAGAACTCTATCCATTCTGTTTTTCTCTCAAGGCTGGTCACTCGTAAGAGTATGAATCTCCATGGAATCAGAACATGCAATTTCGCGTTTTGGCGTGCCGACGGCATTGCCGTAAATGGCTTCAATGAGGATTTTGAAGGATGGGGAAGAGAGGACAGCGAGTTTGCGGCCCGACTAATGAGCAGCGGAGTACAGAGGCAGACCATTAGATTCAGAGCCTTGTCGTTCCATCTTTTTCATCCCGCGAATCCACAGGACTCCCTGGAGCACAACGACAGACTTCTTGAACAGGCCATCCAGACTGAATCAACTTGGTGTATAAATGGCATTGATAAACGGTTACATGCAAACAGCTATCATAGTTCAGAATGACATAAGTAACCTTCAGCAAAACACCCATCATCCATCCCAGACCATTCGGACTCATGGCTTTTGTGCTTCCATCCCTTTTGATGAACAGCTTGCTGGCCCATCAATAGACATTATGCATTGATGACTGGATTTAGATCTCAGGCGTAGTCAAACCAGCGATCACGATTTTTATAATATCTTTCAAAACAGGCTCTCTCGACAACAGGAAATGAGGCCAGTGCGACCGATCGAGTGGCTTCTGAAGTTGGCACAGAGGGCGGAAAGTAATCTACTCCCTTTTCGGGCTTGTTGGGATACATCATTTCCAGGCCATACTACTCGGAATGACGGCCTTGGTCCTTTATATGTTGTAACAATGATGGCAATGTTCATCTTTTATTTTTATTTAACATGCATTAGTTTTAAATACTTGTAGTATGTGCCTTCTGCATTGGAAACTGCAAGGATAAATCCCATGCAGCCATCTAAGAAATCCGGCGTGCACGATATAGGTATGGATAAAACTCCATAACCCATGCAGATATCGCTTTTGATAATGAAGATTTTTCCCCTTCGGCAAGTAATAAATTGGCATTATCGGTTGAATATCGATTAAGCTTAGTCAATACATGTTCCAAATCCTTAAAAGACGCATGCATTATATGATTGGATAAACGGCCGACGCTTCCCATCAACAATCATTCTCTCATGAATTAGTTGCTCGTTAAATCGAGCCATACCCCTTCTGCAAAGACGAGTAACATGATCAGGCCACCATCCACTGTGGCGCATATATTGACCGCAATAACTGGACAATCTGCGGTATCTCAAAAGCCGACATAACTACCTGGATTTTGCTATAGCCGTCAGAATCTCGGCCTTTAACTCCGGTGTTATCCATTCATCAGCATCCAGTGACAATACCCAATCTCCAGACGCATAGTTTAATGCACGGTTCTTCTGATGCCCAAAACCAATCCAGTCCGTTTCATAAACTTTATCAGTATACTGTTTGCATATCGTAACCGTGGCATCCGTGCTGCCGGAATCAAGAACAATAATTTCATCAGCCCAGGCAACGGAATCCAGGCAAACCCGGATATTCTTTTCTTCATTTTTCGTTATGATTATTACTGATAATCTCACGATGACCCTCTTGGCGACGATTAGATACATATCCTCCGAATAAAGGAGCGCTCATCCATATATAAAATGTTCTCTCGGTATGACCCATCAATATCGAGGTAACCCTACTTGCTGATAAAATTGTCAACACAAAACCCCGGGCTATCATTTTATAAAAGAATAAATTCGAATTGGATGCTCAAGGCTATGCATTAAAAAAAGATACAAAACGCGCAAAGGCCTGAGATTCCTAATTGCGATGTAACCATAAGATATTCATTATGGGGATTAACGGTACCGGTCATTTTCGTACCTTTTGCCACTTTGTAATACGCCTTGAAAAAGCCGCTCGTGCCAACTACTAGAATGAAATGTCCTAAAATTATTTTAATCGTATTTTTATAGAACATCATTCTATACACTTCCGAAGTTCCCTTTATCTCTTGCAAATGCTGATCAGCGAGAACTCTTTACTATTTTATTTTCCATATTATCAATGTGTCTCTTAAACAATATTGGGCAAACGATTTCGCTTCATCATTGTTTCTACGGCCTCAATCACAGCATCTGCAGATATCTCTTGAAGGCATTTGCTGAAACTTCTAACGTTTCTATCACAACCTTCTTCATGGCACGGAACGCAATCACCTTGCCCCTGTAAAAGAAAAACATTTTTTACTATCTGAGATCCTTTTCTTTTGTAAGGGCTTTTACCTGAAAAAGAAACGTTATTAGGCATGGGCCCCCATTTAACTGGATTTGTTGGCCCATACAGCGCAATCGTTGGAATTCCTAACGCCGCGGCCATATGTGTAACCGCTGTATCAAGTCCAATATATACGGATGCTTTGCTTAACAGATAAGCAACTCCGCTCAGGCTGACTTTCCCTGCAATATTTATGCTGTCGTTGGGCAGTGATTGACGAAGCAAGGAGATATATCCTAGCTCATCTGATGAATTGCCTCCGGTCAATACTATTTCCAAGCCTTTCGACTTATTAAGCCAGCTGATAAGGTTTATCCAGCCTTCAAGATTCCACCTCTTATAGTTGAACATGGGATAAACATTTATCACGGCATAAGATTTTTTCTCCATATCAAATGGGAGAAGTTGCCTGAACGCTATCTCATCCTCATTGGTCCATGAAGCGGTAATTTCTGACATTGGTTTTATGTCGAGCTGCTTAAGTAGAGACAGATTCATTGCCACGGTATGAGTTTCATAATTGTCAAATAGTTCATATCTGTCTAAAAGCAATCGTTTCCATAGGTATTTATATCCATTTTCCACGAATCCTATACAACTTTTTCCAGCTATCCACGAGTAGAAAATAGGTCTGTCTCCAGAAAGTGTCGAAATGGATAGGTCATACTTGCGAAATAGTTTACATACTGTTTTGACCTGTTCTCGGAGGGTTGCGTCTTGCTGAATTCCAATAATATTATTAATATCTTTATTTGCCGAGATGCAACCCTCTGTACCCTTAAAGACAACGACATCGATTTTTACACCCGGATATGCATGGCGTATCGATCTTATAACTGGAGTTATCAAGAGAACATCTCCTATTCGCCGTGATGCTATTAAAAGGATCTTCTTGGGTGGTTTCAGAGGGAATAGTTTTCGTCTCATATCTGTTTACACAAGGATCTAAAATTAACCAAGTCATGAGCTTTCTTGTTTAGGGCCATCATGGTTATTGAAATTAATGCTGTCGTAAAGTCAAAAAAACGTTTCATTTTTTTATTCATCTTAGGAGTGACAAGAGTTCGAAACGTTAGTCATTTTGTTTCCAGTAATGGTTGCCTCGGAGCAATAGGTCGCAAAAATAATTCTCAAATATTGAATCCCTGGTGATTTTCACCTTAGGAGGCCCAGATTATCTACTGATCCAAAGACGACCGATAAGAAAAATTCTTAGGTGCCTTAGATTGACTAGAGGCCATGACCTCCATATCCCCCATCACGGGGAACTAATGGTTCAGTATTACGGCTTAATAGTAACATCTTACGTTGACTTCGTCAAAAAGAAAACCAGGACTGCCCTCTTCAATATTAATGGTCTCGAAAAAATATTAACTAAATTTTATTTCCAGGGACCGTGGGAAGGAGTTATGAGTCTATTTTTCTCCTTGACCCCTCTAGGGGCTTATTTTATACTCAGGCCAACTCAAAGGAAATCAAACTGTTATTAAACCATGTTCATCACTTTTGAAGGCATAGAAGGTTCCGGCAAGACCACCCAGATCAAGCGTCTGCGGAAGGTACTGAAAGATCATGGCATTCCCTGCTTGGTCACCCGGGAACCGGGGGCGACCAAGATCGGTCTGCAAATCCGGGCCATTTTGCTGGATCAGAAAAACAAGAAGTTGGATCCCCTGGCCGAGTTGTTTCTATATCTGGCCGACCGCTGCCAACACGTTAATGAAAAAATTCTTCCGGCCCTATCCAAGGGGCAGTGGGTAATTTCGGATCGTTTCTGGGATGCCACCGCCGTTTATCAGGGCCTGGCCAGAGGATTGAATGAAAAACTTTTGAACCAATTACGACCGCAGGTTCTGGGCTCTCTCTGGCCGGATAAAACATTCTTTTTTAACCTGCCGGTATCCACAGGCCTTTCCCGGGCCTGGGATCGAATCAATAACTCCGAAGAATCCCAAAAGGAATCCCGTTT
Source organism: uncultured delta proteobacterium (assembly GCA_963802945.1). Taxonomy (GTDB): domain Bacteria; phylum Desulfobacterota; class RBG-13-43-22; order RBG-13-43-22; family RBG-13-43-22; genus RBG-13-43-22. The sequence goes on along the minus strand of CAWDKY010000016.1, from coordinate 96,761 downwards.
TGAACAAGAGGCCCGGGCCTTTCATGAAAAGATACGTCAGGGTTACCTGCTCCTGGCCTGGAAGGAACCGGAGCGGATCACCGTAATCGATGCCACTATGCCCCCTGATGAAATCCATCAGCAGATTGTGTCTCTTCTCTCTCTGTAATTCGGTCGGAAAATTTATGGAAATAACTCAATGGACCGATAATACCGAGAAACAAGTGCCTTTGCTTTAAAAAAGCATACCCTAAAATTGATCTTGTCCTCTTCGATGTGTTTATGCCGAAGATGAGTGGACGGGAAGCTTATGAGGAAATGAAGAAAATCAAACCGTCAGTATCGTCACTTTTGGTAACGGGATACAGTTTAACGGCATTCATGCCAATTTTATTCTTCAACAGGGCATTGAGGCCCCTCAAAAACCGTATTCCTTTAAAGCTATTGCAATTAACATACGGGAAATCCTGGATAAAAAAATCGGCTCAATTCCAATCCTTCTTTTTAATCTTTTCTTCCAAGGCCGCTTGCTGGAGGGCCTGCGTTTTTCCCAAGACTGGGTCAAGGCCGGGGGAATATCCAAAAGAAAATAGCCAGGGCGTATCTGGCAGGTTTCCGGTTCTTCGTCCCAATCATAGCAGTTGGTGCTGTCCAGATCAAAAAGGGAACCCCGGAAAGCGCCGGTGAGCAGGGATATGCGGGAGAAGATGTGGCGGTTCAGGACGCCCAGACAATTGGAAATGACGTTGAAATTAATGCAGCGGATCAGACCGGGGGTATGGTGCTGCGCATCCAGTGGCCGGTGGACCCAAAATAGATCCTCTCGGAGATCAACGACAAGGAATTTATTTGAAAGGCACCAACCTGGTTAAAGAAGAATAGATGGCCGATGGTCGGGGAAACCTTCCGTTTTCCTCCTTGACCTTACTTATCCTGGATGTTTTCGGAATATTAAGAGGCGGCGACTTTTCCGTTTCGTGCCGCCTCCCGCTGACGCCGAATGAAGCGTCTCTGTGCGTGCACACACAGCACCTTGCATCTGTACAATACAGATGATATAAAAGAATCAAAAGAAGGAATAGAACTTGATGCATAATGCGCCGAACCCAATTGCAGGAGCGCGCGCTCACTCGGCTGCATGCCCTTGCGGGCGGTATTCTCGAAAAATCGCTCAGCACCGCTTCATTAGCGGCAGTAGCTTATAATCTTTAAGAAAAGGAGACGACTCGATGGTAAAGCTGAAAAAAGGGATTGATATCCTCGCCGATCTGGGCGGGATAAAAACAGTACAAGAAGCACAGGCGCTTTTCGCGAAAAAATGCGACCAGGTTAACCTGGCCAAGCTTCAGAAAATTACGAATCAAGAAGCCTTACTAAAGATTGCGAATGCTATTGCCTTGATGCAGCCGGATGCCGTGTTTGTGAATACCGGTTCGGCGGCCGATATACAAGCCGTTCGCCAGATGAGTATTGCCAAAGGCGAAGAAGCGCCCCTGGCCATGCCAGATCACACCATTCACTTTGATTATGCCAAAGAACAGGGCCGCGTGGTGGATAAAACGCTCTACATTGTCAACGAAGATGAAGAGGTGAGCGTACTGGCCAAAAAGATTCTGCGCCAGGAAGGGCATGCCTATGTGAAAGAACAGATGACCGGCATCGCTCAAGGCAAAATGCTGCTGGTCGGGTTCTTCAACCGTGGCCCGATTGGCGCGCAAGCCTCGTTGCCGGCGCTTGAGATTACCACCTCAACCTACGTTATGCACTCTGCGAATTTGCTGTATCGCAATGTATATACGCACTTTGACGCGGAAGTAGCGCGGGCCGGGTATGTGATTACGAACGTACACAGTGAAGGCACGGGAGATCCGGCCAATTTTCCGAAAATGCGCGTATTTATGGATCGCAGTTGGCTGACCACGTTTTCCATGCACTGCACCTATGCCGGAAACACCCTGCTGATGAAGAAAGGCAATCATCGGTTTGCTGTGGATTTAGCAACGTACTATCAGAAAGAATCGCAGCTTTCGGAACACATGTTTATCACCGGTCTGTGCGGCCCGGGCGGACGCAGTACCTATTTTGCCGGTGCGGCGCCGTCGGGCTGCGGCAAAACCACAACGGCGATGGTGGGTGAAGACTTTATCGGCGACGATTTAGCCCAGATCTGGATTGATGATCAGGGCATTGTGCGGGCCGTCAACCCAGAATTCGGCATCTTCGGGATCGTGGAAGACGTGAACCGCGAAGGCGACCCCTATCTGATGAAGTGTATCCGCGAACCGGGCTGTGAAGTGATCTGGACGAACGTCTTAATTGACGAGCAAAAAGTCCCTTATTGGGTTGGCTGCGGTGAAGAAATCCCCAAAAAAGGCGTGAATTACACGGGGGAATGGTGGGAAGGTAAACTGGATGAAGACGGCAAACCGATTCCGCCTTCCAACGCGAACGCCCGCTTTACCCTGTTGAGCATCAATATGCCGAATTATAACGAGAAAATGGCTGAAGACCCAAAAGGCGTACCGGTGAAAGTGATCACCTACAGCGGCCGTGATAGCGACACCATGCCACCCATTGTGGTCGCCAAAAATCCGGATCACGGTGTGGTGATTGGTGCGTCAATCCTGTCCGCCGCGACGGCGACGGAAGTGGGTGTGTCGGGTGTACGTCGTCAGCCCTGGGCGAATGAGCCGTTTATTCCGGGCCCACTGGCCGATTACATGGACGCGCAGTTTCTCTTCTTCAACTCCCCGAAAATTAAAGTCAAGCCGACTATGGCCGGGATCAATTACTTCCTGACTCACGGCGCGCGCGGCGGCGAAGGCAATAAACTGCTGGGCGAAAAACGCGACGTGAAAGTGTGGCTGGGTTGGCTGGAACTGTATGCCAACGGCGATGTCAAAGCCATCGAAACGCCGATCGGATTTATCCCGAAATACGAGGACCTGAAAAAGCTTTTTGCCGGGATTGACAAAGAATATCCGAAAGCGCTGTACGACAAACAGTTCGCCTTCTATGTGGACAACATCATCGGGCGCATTGACTTACAGGAAGCCGCCTACAAAAAAGAAGACCATGTTCCTCCTAAATTGTTTGAAGTCTACGAAGAACAACGCAAAGGCTTGGAAAGCTTGAAAGCGAAATATGGGTCAATTGTGACCGTGGAACAGCTCATGGAAGCAGCGCAGAAATAAGAAGAACTATTATAGCGGATAGGGATATCCTGGTTTCAATTAACAATCGCCATTCTTTGAGAGAGGGTAAACATAGGCCATATACAGCCAGACTCGATGCGGCAGGGGTATTGCATCAAGTCATAATCCGGGGAATAGAACGAGAAAACCTCTTCTATGATAATATGGAGGTATGAGTTTGGAAATGCATCGTGATTTAATTCCCGAAAGGTCCGATGAGGGCCTGTCATCTCTACCCTGATGCCGATCTCAATAAGACGCCGGATCTCGTCTTCTGTACACTGAACCCAATGGATTCTATTCGGTTTGGTCAGAGCTGCCTGTTCTTCTACCCACTTTTCATTCGTGTTGGCCATGCCTTTTTCTCTCCTTAGGAACTTTTTTGATTTGTTGTCAGAAGGTACTATATCCTTTATTTCAAATGGCCTGTAGGGACTGAAACATCGCCGCCATCTCCTGCGCGGGAGCCTGCTCAGGCGAACTAAAGTATGGCGGAAATTACCCTTATTATGTCGGGGAGCCCGGTTATTTTTAATTGCCAATTTTTCTCAATAAGGATATATTAAAAACTTCTCACAATATCCTTTGGTTATAGCTATCATAAGTTAACGAATTCGCCCAGGAAAGTGCCGATCGGGGAAAAAATAAATTGTTGAAGGTGATAAATGGCTAAAAATAACAACCCGTTTACTCTTCTTAAGGACCTTTTTCTCACCCTACGACCCAAACAGTGGATCAAGAACGGGGCCTTGTTCGCCCCTTTACTTTTTTCCCAAAATTTATTAATGGGCCGCTGTTCCTCAAGACTCTGGAAGCCTTCTGCCTTTTCTGCTTCCTGACCGGGTCGGTGTATATCTTCAACGATTTAAAAGATTTTAAGGAAGACCGGCAGCATCCGATTAAGCGAAATCGTCCCCTGGCTTCGGGTCGGGTGAATCCGATCACTGGCCGGCATTATTGCTTTCATATTTTTGATTGTAAGTTTCCTAGGAGGATGGGTGATTTCGATCCCCTTGACCCAGATCATGGGCGCCTATTTCCTTCTCCAGATTGGCTATACCTTATATTTAAAGCACCTGGTTATTCTGGATATCTTTTCCATTGCCGCCGGGTTTGTTTTAAGGGTCGTGGCCGGCGGATTCGCGATTGGGGTCCAGCTTTCTCATTGGCTGTTAATCTGTACCATGCTCCTTTCTTTGTTTCTGGCCATGGCCAAAAGACGGCACGAACTGGTCTTCCTTAAAGAAGATGCCTCCAACCATCGAGGAATTTTAAAAGAATATTCTCCATACCTTTTGGACCAAATGATGGCTGTGGTGACGGCCACCACGGTGATGAGTTATGCCCTTTATACCATCTCGGAAGAAACCATAACCAAGTTCCATACCCCCAATCTGATTTTTACCCTGCCTTTTGTGCTCTATGGGATTTTCCGTTATCTTTATCTGGTACATCAAAAGGTGGAAGGCGGCCGACCCGAGGAAATTCTGCTGACTGATCGTCCGCTTCTTTTGGCCGTCCTGGGTTGGACCATAACGGTATTGGTCGTCATTTACCGTTAAATAAAATGGCCGATCCCCAATTTTCCATTCTATCGAAACGTTTTTTTCTCTTTCTAGGTCTGGGGATTGCGGTATTCTTAGGTCTGTCGCTGTATGGGAACTGGGGAGCGGTCACTGGGGCCTTTAAGGATTTTTCTTATTGGACCCTGCCTTTGATTTTAGCCTTGGCCTTTATGAACTATCTCATTCGCTTTGGGCGCTGGGAATACTATTTAAAACGAGTGGGAATTTCTTTGACCAGGAAAGAGAGTTTTTTTATCTTTATGAGCGGCCTGGTTATGACCGTGACCCCTGGGAAGATGGGTGAATTATTAAAATCCTATTTGCTCAAGGAAAGCCAGCAGGTCCCGCTGACCCGTTCAGGCCCCATCGTCCTGGCCGAACGGTTTACGGACCTTTTGGCGGTTTATCTTTTAACCCTGCTGGGGGGAATCTCCTTCGCCTTCGGATCCCGGATCTTATGGGTGGGATTATTGGTTTTGGTATTGGGCTTGCTGCCTTTGGTTTCCCCCAAAGTGTTTTACGGTCTCCTCTTTTTTTTACGCCGGTTTTCTTGGGGTCGCCGATTGGAGACCCCGCTAACCAAGGCCTTTCACACTCTTCATGATCTCATGGGTTTCGGATTACTCTTTTGGGCTACCATCCTGGGGATGATGGCCTGGTTTTCTGAATGCCTGGCTTTTCAGATCGTCTTCAAAGGATTGGGATGGGAGATTTCATGGATTAAAGCCACCTTTATTTACGCCTTTTCCACCCTGGCCGGGGCCTTAAGCATGCTTCCGGGCGGAATCGGAGCGGCCGAAGGAAGCATGACCAGTCTCCTCCTCCTGATTCAGGTACCCAAAGCCCTGGCTACAACGGCCACGATCATCATCCGGATTTGTACGATCTGGTTTGCGGTTCTATTGGGTTATGGCTTTTTAAAAATATATCAGAAACAGAAGATTTGACTTTAACATTTTTACGTTTGGGGGTCTTATTTTTTTGAGTTTTCAAAGGGGTAATCCTGAATCTCTAATTTAGAGATCAAGGCTTAGATTACAAATGAAAAAAACCTATGAACGTTGACCAAGTAAGAAAAATTGATTATTGGGCCGGTATTCCGGCCTGTTGGCTATTGACTATAGTCAGTTTCTTTTTGAAGCCCCTGGCCAGAAAACCTCCCCGATCACCCCAAAAATATCTTTTCATAGAACTCTCGGAGATGGGAAGCGCCATCCTGGCCTATCCGGCCATGAAGGCTCTTAAAAAAGAAAATCCTTCTGCCGAACTCTTTTTTTTAATTTTTGAAAAAAATCGGGCCAGCGTTGACATTCTGAAAATAATGCCTGAGAAAAATGTCTTCGTCATTAGGGATAAATCCCTTTTTTCTTTTTTAGCCGATTTCCTGAAGGTGATGGTCAGGATTCACAAGGAAAAGATGGATTGCGTTTTTGATCTGGAATTATTCACCCGGATAACGGCCCTATTGACCTATTTAAGCGCTGCCCCGATTCGGATTGGATTCCATAAATACCGTATGGAGGGCCTCTATCGCGGCCATCTTCATACCCACCGGATCCAATATAATTACCAGCAGCATATCAGTAAATCGTTTCTATCCTTTACCCGGGTATTAAACGATCCCAAAAAAGACTGGCCGGCCATGGAAGATGTCATCCTGGATCAAGCCATCGAGACCGCCTCCTATCAAGCCTCGGAATCCGGGATGAAACGTCTGCGGGAAAAACTACAGGCGATTTGTCCGGAAATCAGTCAAGGAAGCCAGCTGATTATTTTCAATCCCAGTGCCGGTGAAATTCCCATTCGAGCCTGGCCGGTTGAAAAATACATTGAATTGGGAAAACGTATCTTAACCAATCCTCGAAACGTTATCATTCTCATAGGGGCCGAAGCCGATCAGGAGACCACAAAAAAAGTGCAGCAAGGCCTGAATAATAGGCGATGTATCCAGTTTACCGGCCAAACCACCTTTCCCGAATTGATGGATTTATTCAGTTTCTCCGATCTCTTGATCACCAATGACAGCGGCCCAGCCCATTTTGCATCCTTGACGGCTATTAAGAATTTTGTCTTTTTCGGTCCGGAGACTCCACGGCTATATTCGCCTTTGGGGAAAAACACCCACGTTCTCTATGCTGATTTTCCCTGCTCACCCTGCCTGACAGCCTATAATCATCGAAACTCCCCCTGCCGGGACAACAAATGTCTTCAAAGCATCCTAGTGGCCGATGTATATAATTTGGTCAACCAGATGTTATTAAAGGATTAAAAGGTGGTAAAAAATATTCTACTGGTATTTATTAATAAATCCAATATGTTACTTATAGACAATCCACGACAGCCACTTTTTGGTAAAAATATTTTTACTAAAGGAGGCGGGGGAAGGCTATTGGAGAAACAGGGGATATTCAATTTACTAAATTAAATCATTATATTATAAAAAACACTTGGCCTTCTTTTTCTTTGGCATTGGATTTGCATATTAAATTAGCAAGAAAATAAATCTCTTTATCTCCTTTCCTTAGTATAAAAGCCAACCTGAAAAGGTTGGCTTTTGTTTTTAAGCTACAAAGACTAAATCCAAGTAACCCAATTTTCCAATGGCCCCCACCTAATTCGATGCCGATTGGCAGGCGTTTTCTTGTCCGAGTAGCCTAAGGCAACTCCGATGAAAAAAGAAGAACCAGCCCCTTCAATAAAACTATTTTTTGATGGACAAGTAAAGAGTAAGCATGACAAAATAAAAGTTAAATTTTATTTTATCTCTTAACTCTGTTGCAACTTCTGATTTTTTTAAGGAATAGGATTTATGCCCGGGAATTTAAAACCTCAGTTGCCTAAAAAAGATACTTTCAACCCGCAGCTTATAGAAAGAGCAGAAACGGTATTCAAACAGCTCCGGGAAACCGAGAAATCAAAACCTGAAACCCAGGAAATCATAAATACTCTGGCCTGGGAACTAGATGATAATCCTGCCCTGGCCGATATTTTTCTGCAAAAAATAACTTCCCATAAGCGACCTTTTTCCCCTTGGTTCCTACTTGATCTCAACCGAAGGATCCGGTCAAAGTCGATTCAGAAAGGGATCAAAAGGACCCTCTACTTGCTGAAACAAAAAGGGATTGAGTCTCCCCCTTCCCCTGATCAGCATTCGGAAAAAGAGGGGGGAATCTTGAAAAAGATTGAACCATTTCAGGCCGTGGGCTATCTTTCGGAATTTGATGGGTTAAAAAATCAAATGATAGCTTTATTAATCCCCAGGCCGGCGAAAGGACAACTTTTTCTTTTTTCCTTGATCAGCAGCGAAGGGCTGGAAAGCCTTACAGCTTTAGAGGTCAGTAAAAGAGGGGTTAAGAACATTTTGGCGGACCTGGAAACTCAATCCGGTCACGCCTTTTTAGAAGCTGATTTCGGACATGCGGTTTTTGTCTTGAAGGAAGCCCATGATCGACGTTCCAAATTATCCAACGAGGAAGAAGGGGTCTATTCGGGAATCACCAGCTTTCTGGAGGGGAAAAAGAAGGTCGGACAATCCCCTATTATCCGGTCTCTTTTGGCAACAGAAAAACCGATTCAACCTCTTTCTCTGGACGTTCGTTTGTTGACTAGGATACCGGAGATTGTCTATTTACTTCCCGAGCCCAAAATTCTGGAAACCTACCTCATGGCCGTTGAAGAGATCCGGACAAGCCTTTTGATCCTAAATGAGATTCAAAAAAGAGAGCGACTTAAGGCTGTGGTTGACCGGGCGGTTCAGGAATTGTTCCCGCCGGAGACACGGACAGGTCTCTTTCGTTATCTGGAAGAAGCCGCCTATTTGTATTATCTCAAGGGACAAAAGGAAGAAGCCGAACATCTTTTCCATTGGGCAAGCACCCTGGATCAGGAAAAAGGACCCTCGCCAGGTAAAGAAAACCCTTTCTTGCTTTGGTTGATAGAAACGGCCCTATTAACGGAAAATACCAACGATGATCTTGCGCCCGAACAAAAAGAACAAAAGACCGAAGGGGGGATCATCATTCCTTCCTGGGTCAAAGGAAAGTAATGCCTTCGAAAAAAAACCGAAGGCATTTAACAAAGAATTTCGGAATTCAGGGATTGGAGGTCTGATGATTACCTTATCGATATCCACCTCACAACAAACGGAGTTCCTGGACATAACCGGGAAAATTGAAGAAGTGATCTTAAAGACCCAAGTCTCGGATGGGCTGGCCTTGGTTTTTATCCCTCATACAACAGCCGGAATTACGATTAACGAAGGAGCTGACCCCGATGTTCAGGAAGACATCCTGAGAATGCTTAACCAACTGGTTCCGTTCAAAGGACCTTATCGTCATGGTGAGGGGAATTCGCCGGCACACATCAAGTCCAGCCTAATCGGTTCTTCGGTTTCAGTAATGATTGAAAACGGGCGTCTGATCCTGGGGCATTGGCAATCCCTGTTCTTTTGTGAATTCGACGGTCCAAGAACCAGGAAGGTATTGATCAAAATTATTTCTCAGTGATCTTATCGGGGTCAATCGTTGATTCCCAGCAAATCCTTAATGAATAAATTTTTTCTTGTTCGAAATAATTTTGAGACACTTCGTAGTTTTTGTTTATATATCATAATTGGATGGATTATACAATTTTGAAAAAAATGAAATATTCGCATTTTATTTTGCAAGATTCTTCGTGTCTTCTCAAAAAATAGTCTATTACCTCTCTGGGCATGGTTATGGCCATGCTGTCCGCTCTATTCAAATTATCAATGAATTACTTCGTCTGGGTTGTAAGCTCATCATCAAAACAATTACCCCGGCTTTTTTATTTAAGGAGGGGTTGTCTCGCCCGGTCGAGATACTGCCAGAAAGCCTTGATGTGGGCCTGGATCAAATAGATAATGTCCGCTTTAATCTCCAAAAAACAAAAGAGAGTGTAAAAAAATTGCTGGCTTCGGCTGAGGAACTGATAAGCAAGGAGCAAGAATTTTTTTTAGCCCGGGGTATTTCCGGGATAGTTTGCGATATCCCCTTTATCCCCATAGCCGCTGCCGGGAGAATGGGCTTGCCGTCGGTCGGTATAAGTAATTTCTCCTGGGACTGGATCTATTCTTTTTATGGTCAAAAGGGATCCGGAGTGGTTTCTCCTGGCTGAGATCATCCGAAGTTATTACCGGGAAGGGGCACTATTATTGCGTCTTCCTTTCTACGGAGAAATGGAGGCCTTTAAAAAAATTGAGGACATTCCCTTGGTGGCCAGGAGATCCAAGAAGGGAAAAGCCCAGGTCCGCAAGACTCTTGATCTTCCCCCGAACCGTAAAATCGGATTGATCGGTTTTAGCGGTTTGGATTTACAGGAACGGGCAATTCAAAAGATCGGGCGGCTATCTCCGGACTATCTGTTTTTAATTAAATATCCGTTAGACTGGAAATCACCGGTTTTCAAAAGGGTCGAGCAACAAGGGATTTCTTTTACCGACCTGGTTTGTGCCGCTGATTTTGTGATCACCAAACCCGGATATGGAATATTGGCCGATTGTCTGTCTCATGGTACCCCGATGATTTACTCCGATCGAGGAGAATTCCCGGAATATCCGATCCTGGTCAAAGGCATTAAAAAGTATTTGCCTTGTTGTTATATGCCGAAAGAAAAATTATATTCCGGCCATTGGAGATCTTATTTGGAAGGACTTATCCGGCAGCCTGCGCGTCAATCCAGGCTCAGGACCGATGGAGCTCAGGTGGCGGCCAAGAGGATTCTGGAATGGATCTACTCTCACTCAATCCGGCCAGCCGGAGGAGGCCCCCAGGGGGATGTTAACCATTAAAGCCTCGATTTCCCGTATCTGACCGCTTACGATTTTAAAAAGTTTGACCAGGAATATGGTATGCGGCATGTACATATAGGCCGGGAGCGTATCCATGAGAAAGGGAAAGGTGGCAAAATCCTCCTTCTTCCCGAGGACATCCATCATAAAGATCCTAAAAAGCAGACCTCTTTCTTCATCAACGATTAAATAGCGGCGGTTTCTTACTCTGGTGATATAAACAAAGATTTTTTTATCGAATTGTTCCTTACAACCAAGTGGGACCGGACCGTGGTAGTTTTCTGTCCGTTGGCCGTCTGGTTGCAATCGGGGTGAAAGGGAACAAATTTACCAGTGTTCGGTTCAATGCCTTCAAAATAACTGTCGGCAATGGCAATCATCTTTTCGCGGGTTGAACGTTCGGCAACCTCAGAAGGAAGTCGATGTTTTCTTTGAAGCGAATGTGATTGTGGTCGGTAGTGGACCGGCGGGTATCGGGGCCGCCCTGGCCGCGGGACGAAATGGGGCCAAGACCGTTTTAATCGAGGGATTCGGCTGCCTGGGCGGTTTGCAAACCCAATTTTCCCAGGTCATGTTCAGCTTTTGTGATCCTAAAACTCAGGGGGGAATCATCCAGGGAATTCTTTCCCGTCTGGAAGAAGGGGGGGCACCCCTAAATTAAAAGATTTACTGGTGCCTACGGCGGAATGACCGGCAGGGAAAAAATTTCCATCTTAGTGCTGGTCCCCCAGGTGGTGGATACGTTGAAGTGGCCGGTTATTGCCGCGGGGAGACATCGGGGACGGACGCGGATTGGCTAAGGCCCTGGCCCTGGGGGCCGCCGGGGTTCAGATGGGCACGGCCTTTCTGGCTGTCGAAAAATGTGAAATCTCTCCGGCCTTCAAAGAGATGCTTGTGCTGGCCAGAGAAACGGATACCACCCTGATCCGGGGAGATAAAACGGCTCACCCGATCATTAAGGACTTTTCTTCAGGGAAGCCAAAAAATTTCTGGAAAAAGACCGCCCGGGAATTATGAATACCTTGGAGTCGGATGCAGGTGCTGGGAGACGGGGTCTGGGTCAGGCAGCAGGATTAATCCGGAAAATCCGTCCGGCAGCCGATTTGATCGAGAAAATGATCGAAGAGGCCAATGCCCTGCTGCCCGGTCAGGGCGGCTGAATTATTTCTTGACAACCTAAAATATAATTTATAAAAATATAAACTATAATTTATGAGGGCGGTAATAATCCATAGGATAATATGAAAGGAATATTTATTGATCAAATCGTCTCCTCGATAGGCGACAAAATAGCCCATCTTAGAAAACAAAAAGGCCTGTCTTTAAATCAGTTGGCTGAAATAGCCGGGGTTTCAGTGACGACCATCCACAAACTCGAACGCAGTGAAATGACCCCGACGGTTACCGTAATGTTGAAAATCGCCGATGCCTTAGAAGAGAAGGTCGGTTATTTTTTAGAAGAACATAACGGCGACTTCGAATACGTCGATAATGTTGAATACCTCCCACAAAAAAAAGGAAAAGCCTTTCGAAATACCTCTGGAACCACGCAGATAAAATACCTGGCCCTTCGTTTAAAGCAAGGGAAAATGTTGGCCCTGATGGCCCATCTCAAAAAGGGAACGAAAAGCTCCGCCAAACCAGAAATCCATCCAGGTGAAGAATTCATATTCTGCCTGCAAGGGGAAATAAATTATGAAATCGACGGGAAGGTTTTTTCTTTGAAAAAAGGAGACAGCCTCCATTTTTTTTCTACTCTTCCTCATCGATGGGAAGTAGTCGGAGACCAGGGGACAAAGAATTTATGGGTGATAACACCTCCCCCTTCCGGAGCTGTAACCGAGCTCTGGAAATAGATGTATAGTAACCAAATTCAATTCCATTACTCTATTAACTCTGCTTTTCAAAGTCTTGATTTAAAAAGCAGGGGCATGTTTTTTTCTCAAGGCAAAGAATCGCCGATCGATTTGGAGAGCAGAGGTGGCATCATTTTCCTCAAGGAAACCAGGATGGGGAAAAATAAAGTCAACTTTTGGGGAAGCGTTTCGATTATTACGCCTTAACCTTATCAAAATTCAAGGAGGGGGTCATGGCAGGAAGAAAGTTTTTCTTGAAGGTAATGGGGGGGTTGTTCATCGGGGCCTTTATCTTGGGGTGGGGAGCCGTTTACTCCCTACAGGCCGAAAGTAATATCCTCAAATTGGGGGTCATCAACCCCTTGACCGGACCGGCCGCTCAATGGGGATTGAACACCAAATGTACCATGGAATCCCTGCAAAAATTTTTTAATGACCGGGGAGGGGTTACGGTCAAAGGGCAAAATTACAAGATTGAAATGGTTTTTGCCGACGACAAATATACCGTGGCCGGGGGACGGGCAGCGGCTGAAAAGCTTATTTATTCCGACAAGGTTGATTTTTTGGTGGGTTCTTTCGGGGCCGAATCGATTTCGGGTTGGGCTCCCTTATCCACAAAAGAAAAAAAACTGGCCGTTATCGGGGGGCCGACCTGGAATCCAAAACCGGAGTGGCCTTATCTTTTCAGAGTGGCCTCTAGTGACGAGGAAAGAAGTGAAGCCTTGTGCTCTCTGATGAGGGAGAAGTTTCACTGTAAGAGTGTCTTGTATATTTTTACCGATGACCTGGTGGCGAAACTTTCCAAAGAGGGGGCTCTCAAAAATGAAAAGAAAAGGGGGTTGACCATAAAAGACTTTATTCTTGTTCCTCCCGGAACAAAAGATTTTTATCCTTTCTTAAGTAAAGCTTTAAAGTCTAATCCGGATTATTTACATTTGAAAGTACCTCCGGGGTCGGCTGCCTTGATCGTGAAACAATCGCGAGAACTGGGGTACAAGGGGCGTATCGGTTATCCAACCTCCATGCCCGGTGACCTGGAAAAATGGCAGGATATCGCCGGGGTTGAAGCCTCCAAAGGGTTTGTAGGCATCATGGTCTCCCCTGAGGAAAATAACCCTTTGGGTGTGGAGCAGGAAAAATATTATGAAAAGCAATGTCCTAATATGAAAACCACGGACACGGCCTATTCTATGGGACCCCATATCCTTTTGATGGCTATTGAGAAGGCTCAAAGCCTTGATTCTGATGCGATCCTCAAGGTCCTCCGGACTATGGAATTTCGTAGTTTTCATAAAACTCCTTTGCGGGCCAGTGGTGAAAAAACTTATGGCATTAAGAACCATATGACGGTTCCCGTACCGTACAGTGAGATTGTCGGGAAGGGGCAGGTGAAATATTTAGAAAGTTTTCTGGAGGTGACCCCTTAATTTCTTTCCTAAAAGTTTGAAGTGGAAACAGTGGAATGTCCAGGCCATATCCTGGTCATGAACAACTTAAGATTGCTGTTCTCTCTCGAATGACCTTGATAGAGGAATGAATCATCATGACCGAATTGATGCAAACCATTCTGAACAGCCTTGTATTATCGGCCAACTATATTTTGCTGGCGTTGGGCCTTAGTTTGATCTTCGGCATCTTACGGGTGTTGAACTTCGCCCACGGAACGCTCTATATTTGTGGTGCTTATCTAGTCTATGCCTTGGCCAAAGTGGCCGGCGTTAATTATTTCCTGGCCACACTCCTGTCTATGGGGGTCGTAGGCGGGTTGGGAATTTTGATAGAATGGGCCATCTTGTATCCTTTGACCAACAAGGTCAAGGTAGCCTCTTTGGGGGCGGTACTTGGAGTGAGTATGGTCCTGGAAGGGATACTGGCTTTCATTTTTGAAGGAGAAGACGTCTCGATTGGGTCCTATTTTAAAGGGACCGTTTCCCTGATGGGGGCCACCCTTTCCCTGGAACGTATAATGGTAGTTGTTTTATGCGGGATTATCGTTGCAGGCCTGTATCTATGGATCCAAAAAACCAAACAGGGTATTGCCATCCGGGCTCTGGCAGAAAATCCCAAGGTGGCCAGTCTTCAGGGGATAAATATACGATCCATCCGTTTTCTGGTTATGGGTATTGCCTCTTTCCTGGCCGCCTTTGCCGGAGCGATTATTACGCCTCTTTTTTATATCAACCCTTTTATGGGAGGTAGTCTCGTATTCAAGGCTTTACTCATTGTAGCGGTAGGGGGAATGGGGAGTATCAAAGGGTCAATTCTGGCTGGTCTCCTGATCGGATTCATGGAATCCATCGGGGTGACCTATTTAGGACCCATCGCTGAGGTGGCCTCATTTATCATGGTCATTGCTGTTTTTCTGTTCAGGCCCCGGGGTCTATTTGGAGTTGAATATGAATTTCATTAAAAGAAACCTAAAGGGGTTGGGACTGGTCGCCCTGATCCCGGTTTTAATTCTCCTACCGATTATTTTTCCCAACCCGGCACGTATTGGTATGTTTATCAGTTGCGGGGTAGCCAGTATTCTGGCCATGGGCTGGCTGATGATCCTGAGGATCGGTTGTTTAAGCCTGGGGCAGGTGGCCTTTTTGGCCATTGGGGCTTATACCTCGGCTCTTTTGGGCCAGAAGCTCGGGATCAGTCCCTGGATTGGGCTTCTGGGCGGAGGAATCGCCTCCGGATTGGTGGCCTGGGCCCTCGGAATGGTCGTTCTTAAAATTCGAGGGCTGTCCCTGTCCATCATCACCTTTGCTTTCGCCGAAGTGGTCCGCTTAATTTTTTCGAGTCTGGAATTTTTTGGCGGCCACGGAGGCATTCTGGAAATACCTAAATTCAGCCCTCTAACTCTTCCCGGATGGGGCAGGGTTCAGTTCGATTCTCCTTTTTCCAATTATTACATCTTGCTGATGATCCTCTTAGTCAGCGGGCTATTTATGTGGCGAATGGATCATTCAGCTCTCGGCCGAACTTTTAAGTCCCTCCCTCAAAATGAGAACTTGGCCGAGAGCCTGGGAGTCTACCCGCGAAAATACAAAGTTATCAATTTTGTGACCGCCTGTTTTTTTGCCGGAGTTGCCGGGGCCTTCACCGCCCACTACTATGGTTGTCTCTATCCCGGAAGTTACTCCGTTCACCAATCCATCTTTGTTCAGATTCAGGCTACCGTAGGCGGAGCCGCTTCAGTGGCCTTGGGAGGGGTACTGGGGGGGTTCTTGATGGTTATGATCGAATCCTGGCTGCTCAACGTGGATGCCCGCTGGGTCTATATTTTTTACGGGGGTGTCATTATTATGGTTACTTTTATTCTTCCTGAGGGTCTTCTCAGCCTTCCGGCGAAGGTGAAAAACCTTTTTAAAAAGCAAATGGAAAGCTTGTCACTCCAGATACCTCCGGGTTAAAGGGAAAGAGATGGCTATTTTAGAAATCAAAAGGGTATCCCGAGATTTCAAGGGATTAAGGGCCTTGAACCTGGTCGATATCGAAGTCCAAGAAGGGGAAATCTTGGGGATCATCGGGCCTAATGGGGCCGGGAAAACGACCCTCTTCAATATTATTTCCGGATTTATAAAACCGACTCAGGGGGATATCTCTTTCCGAGGAAAAAGCCTGGTCGGTCTAAGACCGGATGCCATTGCTCGAAAAGGGGTTGTTCGTTCTTTCCAGGGCGCCGGTCTTTTTCCGGCTACTTCCTGTCTTGGAAACCTTATCCTTGCCCATCATCTGTACAAAGATTCCGGTTTTTGGAAGACCATGTTACATACGAAGTCCTATGGTTCCAGGGAACGGGAAGTGCGGGAGAAAAGCCTATCCACCCTGAAAAGATTGCAATTAGAAGACAAGAAAGATATCCCCTCGAAGGACATTCCTTACGGATATCAGAAGATGTTGGGTATTGCCATGGCCCTGGCCACAGATGCCCAGATTTTACTCCTGGATGAGCCGGTGGCCGGCATGAACCCTTCGGAAGCTCTGGCCATGACCCAAGAAATCCGTCGCATCCGAACCGAATTAAAGAAAACGATTGTGCTTGTGGAACACAATATGAAAATGGTCATGGGGGTCTGTGACCGTGTCATTGTGATCCAGTATGGGGTAAAGATCGCCGAAGGATCGCCAGAAGTCATAAAGCGAGACCCCGAAGTGATTAAAGCCTACCTGGGGACGGAAGAAGGTTGAGAAAAATTGGAGAGCAAAGATGTTGCTTGAAATAAAAGATCTGAAGGTACACTACGGCGGGGTCCAGGCCCTGCAGGGAGTTTCTTTGGATATAGAGGAAGGGGAAATCGTCTGCCTATTGGGTGGAAACGGTGCTGGGAAAACTACCTTAGCTAATACTATTTGTGGGTTAGTAAAGCCAGGGAGTGGAGAAATCCGGTTCAATGGAAAAAAAATCAACGGTCTTCCTCCTCATGTTATTGTTAAATTGGGAATTGCTCAGGTACCGGAAGGGAGAGAAATTTTTGGGACCCTGACGGTATTGGAAAATTTAAAAATCGGGGCCTACCTGACCCATTTGAAAAAAGAACTCGAACAATCATTGGAACAGGTTTATGACATCTTTCCCGTGCTCAGCGAACGAAGAAACCAGCTGGGGGGGAATTTGAGCGGAGGCGAGCAACAAATGCTGGCTATCGGCCGCGGGTTGATGGCCGTCCCCAAATTAATGGTCTTGGATGAACCTACCCTGGGATTGAGCCCTATTATGCGCAAGGAAGTGAGTACGGTTACAAAAAAAATCAACCAGGCGGGCACCACTATTATCTTGGTAGAACAGGATGCCCAAATGGCTTTACGGATTTCTGATAGAGGAGTTGTGTTGCAAAATGGGCGGGTGGTTATGCAAGGCCCCTCCTGGAAATTGCTTGACAACCCGGAACTGAGAGAAAGTTACCTTTCTTGAAGAAAGGGAAAGTGTGACATTTAAGGATCTCAAAATAATAAGGAGGACTATCTAATGGCCTATGAAACGATGAATTTTGAAAAGAAAAATGATATGGCTATCCTAACGATGAATCGGCCGGAAAATCTTAACAGCATCAATACCCAGATGCAGGCCGAGATGAAAGACATCTGGGAGCAGGTAGAAGCGGATAAGAGTATAAGAGTTGTCATTTTTACCGGTGGAGAAAAATGTTTCAGCGCCGGGGCTGATATTAAAGAGGTGTTTCCTCCCGGCCAATCACGCCCCAGTTCGCGCGATCAGTTTAAAAAGTTTGAAGATGACCCTCGGATTTTCATAGCGGCCATCAGCGGTTTTTGCTTGGGAGGTGGTCTTGAATTAGCTTTATGCTGTGATTTGCGTATTGCCACGGAAAGCGCCAAGTTCGGGTTGGTGGAACTGAGGATCGGTTCGGTTCCCGGTGCCGGGGGAATGCAAAGGCTGCCGCGAATCATCGGCATCACCAAAACAAAAGAGCTGCTCTATACAGCAGGGCGCATAGGTGCCGAAGAGGCCTTGCGGCTTGGATTGATCAATAAGATCGTTCCGGAAAAAGCCTTATTGGATGAAGCGATTAAACTGGCCGAGACGATGCTGGAGTTTCCTCCCCATGGTCTGAAAATAGCCAAACGATGCGTTAATGAAGGGATGCAGGTGGATCTTAATACGGCCTTGAAACTGGATCTGGCGGTCAGCGTCCAGGAGATGTCCACCCCAACGGCCATAGAAAACAGGGCTGAGGGTCTGATGGCCTTCCGGGAGAAACGAAAGCCTCATTTTAAGGCGGATTAAAACCCGAAGGACTACTGAAGAATAAGGGGCGAGGGATTGCCGTTTAGACAATCCCTGAAAAGAGGACCTCTCGCGCCCCATTGTACTGGCTATTTTTTCTTAAAAGGAAATATATGACTTTACCATTACAGGGCATTAAGATACTGGATTCCGCCCATCAATACCCAGGGCCCTATTGTTCCATGCTCCTTGGGGATTTGGGTGCAGAGATTATCAAGGTGGAACAGCCGAAGATCGGTGACCCGGCCCGGCGCAACCCTGGTTTTTTCAGGGGTTTAAATCGGAATAAAAAAAGTATCACCCTTGATTTGAAGAAGCCGTCGGCCAGAGAGATCATGATGCGGCTGGTTCAGGAGGCCGATGTCTTCACCGAGGGGTTCCGCCCTGGAGTGATAAAACGTTTGGGTCTGGGATATGAGGTTTTAAACAAAATCAATCCCCGCTTGATCTATTGCTCCATCTCCGGATATGGGCAGGACGGACCTTACCGGGATCTGCCGGGTCATGACTTGAATTATATGGCCATGGCCGGGATGCTGGACTCCATCCACGACAGTGAAGGCAATCACATACCTCCGGGCATTGCCATCGGAGACCTGTCTTCGGGGATGTTTGCGACCATAGGCATTCTGGCCGCCCTGATGGCCAGAGGCCATACCGGGAAAGGACAATACATCGATGTATCCATGTTTGACGGACTCCTTTCCTGGATGTCCATTCGATTCGGCCTTTTTTTCAATACCGGCTCGTCGGAGCGTCCCTATGACGCAGGATACGGGGTCTTTAAGGGCAAAGACGGAAAACCCTTTACCCTGGGAATCGCCCATGAAGACTGGTTCTGGGATCGTTTGTGCCGGGCGATGGGCCTGGATGAACTTGTGGGAATTGGGGTTGCGGAAAGGCATCAACGGCGGAATGAACTGGTTGACAAACTCAAGCCCGTATTTTCTCAAAAGACCAGAAAGGAATGGGTCAAAATCCTGATAAAAGCTGATGTGCCGGTGGCCCCGGTCAATACCCCGGAGCAGGCCTTGGGGGACCCTCAAGTCATTTTCAGGCAGATGATCCAAGAGATCAAGCTCAGCTCCGGTGAATCCCTTCGGCAGGTGGCCTTCCCGATAAAACTTTCCGAAACTCCGGGAAAGATCCAGTCGCCGCCGCCTGAATTGGGAGAGCACAACGAAGAGGTCCTGCTGAAGACTGGATATTCTCAAGGGGATATAAAAAGATTCAGGGAAGAAGGGGCAATATAAAGATAAGGTTTTAGGATTCAAGTCCCGCCATCGGCGGGATTGAACTTTGAACGGTATTTTCCAATAAAGGAAGGAATTTTTCAATGAACCCACACGATGTAATGATCAAGACCGCCAGATTGTTCCCGGACAAAGAGATCCTGGTCTCACCGGAAAAAAGACTTACAGCCAAGGAACTGCTTGACAGATCCATTCGAATCTCCAATGCCCTGCTCGATCTGGGTCTGAAGAAAGGAGACAAGGTGGCTGTCCTGCTCACCAATTCTTATCAGAGTGTCGAATGTTTTTGCGGCCTTGACGGGGCCGGAATGGCCCGGGTGCCCCTGAATATGCGCAATTCCGCCAGAGAGCACCTCTATATACTCGATAATTCAGAGGCCAGGGCCGTATTCGTGGGGGAAGAATACACCGGGATTATCGGATCTATATTGCCGGAGGCCAAATCGATTATCCATACCATTTGCGTGACCGGAACACCTCCGCCGGGCATGCTCTCCTATGAAGAGACTCATTGCCAAGGCCTCTCCCAAAGATCCTTGTGTGGCGATGAGTGATGAGGATGTTCATCGTTTATCTTATACCTCCGGCACTACCGGCCGGCCCAAGGGTGTAGTTCAAGATAATCGGGGGGCCATGATGAGTGTGTATAATGTCCTTATAGACGGACTGAATATTCAACCCACCGATGTAGTGGCGCTCACCTCCCCGGTAACCCATGCCAGCGGTTCCATGATCTACCCCCATTTTATACGGGGGGCCAAGGTGGTCATTCTTCCCGGGTTCGATGCCCGGTTGCTTCTTCAAACCATAGAAAAGGAATGGGTTACCACACTCTATCTGGTGCCGACCACGATCGTTATGCTTTTGAATGAACCTGATCTTGAAAAATACGATTTAAGCAGTCTTAAGACCATTCGCTACGGGGCCTCGCCCATCGCCCCGGAGATCTTGAAAAAAGCGATCGCCGTTTTTGGTAATGTCTTTGTCCAGGGATACGGGTTGACCGAAGGAAGCATGCCTCTGACCTTGCTCACCAAGGAGGATCATATTCTGGACGGATCGGAAAAGAAACTCAAACGCCTTGCCTCGGTAGGCAGAGAGGTTACCGTGGCTAGGGTGCGGATTATGGGAGAGAATGGAAACTTCCTTCCTCCGGGTGAAATCGGAGAGATTGTGGCCCAGTCCGACCAGGTGATGCGGGAATATTGGAAAAACCCCCCGGCCACGGCCGAGACCTTTCGCGGTGGATGGCTCCATACCCGGGACATGGGTTACCTGGACGAGGACGGATATATCTTTCTAGTTGATCGCAAAGACGACATGATCGTCAGCGGTGGATTCAACGTATACCCCAAGGAAGTGGAGGATGTACTTTATATGCATCCGGCTGTATTGGAAGCGGCCGTATTCGGCATACCTCACGAAAAATGGGGTGAGACGGTCAAGGCCGCCGTCTCTTTGAAAAAGGGAATGATTGCCACAGAAGAAGAGATCATCGAATTCAGCAAGAAACATCTGGCCGGTTATAAGAAACCGACCTCGGTGGATTTTATCGAGGAGCTTCCGAAAAATCAGAACGGCAAGATCCTCAGAAAAGACCTTAAAGAACCTTACTGGAAAGGAAAGGGAAGAAAAATTAATTAAAAGGCAGACTGAAGACTGACGGGTATTAGACTGAATGGCAATACAGAAATGCAGGCTGAATGACGAAGGACGTTAAGGGAATGCATTTGACTTACCTTCAGTCTTCAGCCTAATGGCCTATTCTAAAAAGGAGAAAAACAATGAATTTTGATTTTACTGATGAACAGAAGATGCTACAGGAAACCGTCAGGCGGTACATCAATGAAAAGATCGTGCCTATCGCCGATGAATATGACCGCAAAGGCCCGATGAGCAAGGAGGATGCCCATCGCTTCCTCAAAGACCTCAAGGAGTTTGGATACGTGGGCACCCTGGTGTCCGAGGAAGACGGAGGGCCGGGCTTGACCCATATGGAATGGCCGATCCTTTTTGAAGAACTCCGACGTGGATATGCCTCGCTGGGGGGCATAGTGGGCATCACCTCCGCCTCGGCCGGCAGGATCGCCAATTCGGGAAACCTGGAATTGAAAAAAAGGATCCTTCCGGGTCTTTTAAATGGAGACACCATTATCTGCAGCGCCATTACCGAACCCAACGTGGGCTCAGACACGGCCGCGATAGAGACCAAGGCCGTCCTGGATGGAGACCAGTATGTGATCAACGGAACCAAGATGTGGATATCCAATGGAACGATTGCCGATTATGTCGTTGTGACACTGAAGATTGTCGATCCCTCCACCGGCAAACAACGTCCGGCACAGATCCTGGTCGAAAAGGCCCAATCTCCCTTTACCTCCCGGGAGATCCATAAATTAGGGGTCAAATCCTTTCCTACGGCCGAGCTTATCTTTGAAGACTGCCGAGTTCCCAAAGAAAACCTGCTAAGGCCCAAAGAAAACAGTCACGGGTGAGCCCTTGGATTCATTGAACTTCGCCCGGGCCAATGCCTCCATATCAGCGGTCGGTGTGGCCCAGGCCTCCCTGGATGCCTCGATTCGCTACGCCAAGGAACGGACCCAGTTCGGCAAACCCATCGGCCAGTTTCAGTTGATCCAGGCCATGATCGCCGATATGATGGCCGATATCGATGCCGGAAGATTTCTGGCCTATCGGGCCTTCTTTTTATTGGGCAAAGGGGTCCGCTGCTATAAGGAATGCTCATTAGCCAAGGCCTTTTGCACCGAGGCTGCGGTCAGGGTAACCTCCAAGGCCATTCAGATTCACGGGGCCTACGGACTTTCGGAAGAATATCCTGTGGAGCGCTATTTCAGGGACGCCCGCTGTTATACGATTCCTGATGGGACCACTCAGATCCAACAGTTGATCGTGGGCCGTGAAACCCTGGGGATGAGGGCGTTTGCGTAAAAGAAAGGTTCAAGGTCCAAGGTTTACGGTTCGAGGAAACCTTAAACCTTATACCGTGGACCTTATACCAAATACCAACAACATCATTTGGCTTTGAAGGTATCACATATTAAGGAAGGAGAATCATAACAGATGACTGATGTTCAAAAAACCATACCAGTCCGGGAGGGATTGTGGACCACCCCAGCCTCTCCTGATGAGAAGCCGCAATTGATCGGAAGCGAGTGTACCGCCTGCGGAGAGGTGTTCTTCCCCAAAAGAGAAAAAGGGGTCTGCATTCGCTGCGGCCATCGGGGCCTGAAAGACGTGAAACTTGACCGCCAGGGGAAAATCCACAGCTTCAGCGTCATCATGCAGCAACCCGCGAAATTCTTCCTGGGCAAGGCCCCCTACGCTTACGGCTGGATCAATCTGCCGAACGTAAGGGTCCAGGCGATGTTTACGGGAGGCGATTTCAATAAACTGCACATCGGCATGCCCGTGGAACTGGTGATTGAAGAACTCGGGGTCGATGAAGAGGGTAACAAAGTCCTGGCCCATAAATTCAGGCCGGTACAGGAATAGGAGAAAGGAGCTTACGCCAATGAAATCCATAAGCGAATTAAGAGCCATGCGGAAGGTATATATCGGAGGGCTGGGCCGGGTCCGCTTTCAGCGCTATGAAGACCAGGAATACTATGACTTCGCCAGCCAGGCCCTTTTAAACTGCCTGGATGAATCTGAGATGGAATGGAAGGATGTCCAGGCGGCGTTTTGCGGAAACGTCTATGCCGGAACCGGAAAGGGCCATCAGGTGATTGCCGAGGTGGGACTCACCGGCATCCCGATCATCAATATGGAGCAGGCCTGCTCCAGTTCTTCGGCTGCCTTTCGGCTGGCCTATCTGATGGTGGCGACCGAAATTTATGATGTGGTAGCTGTTTTGGGTTTTGAAAAAATGGGCCGCGGCCTGCTGGCCAGCACCGCCTTCAAACCCTGGGAACTGGCGCTGGGATTCAACGTGCAGCCGGCCAACTATGCCCAGGGGGTTGTGCGCTATATGGAAAACTACGGGGCCACGGAGGAAGATTTGGCCAGGGTGGTGGTGCTGGAGCGCAAGAACGCCAATCAGAACCCCTATGCCCGGTGGTATCAGGGCGGAGAGGTGACTATCGAAGATGTCATCAATTCCCGCGTCGTGGCTGCTCCGGTGCGCCTAATGCACGCCGCAGCCATGGTGGATGGAGCGGTGGCCATCATCCTTTGCAGCGGGGACAAACTCAAATCCAGCATTTCCCGGACCAAAAAGATCGAGGTGGCGGCCTCGGTGCACACCACCGGAATTTACGGGGAGGGGAGCGTAAAGTTCAAGGCGACCGCCAACCTGGTCAAAGAGGGCGTGAGACAGGCCTGGGAAATCTCCGGCTACGGGCCGGAGGATATGGACCTTATTCAAGTCTATGAAGCGATGGCGCCGGCCTTTCTTACGGACATTGAGGACATGGGTTTCTGCCAACCCGGCGAGTCGCCGCGCCTGCTTAAGGAAGGCTACTTTGACATCGACGGGAAGCTTCCGGCCAACACCGACGGAGGCCTGGTCGGGTGCGGACATCCCTCTGGGAGCCACGGGGGCCCGGCAGATCGCCGAGGTTATCACACAATTGCGGGAGACAGCCGGGCCGCGGCAGGTTGAAGGAGCCCGGATCGGCATTTGCCATAGCAGCGGCGCCGGTCCCAATGCGGTTTTTACTATCCTTAAAAGAGCATAGGTTGAATTAATAGGTTTGCGGGAAAACTCATTTTTACAAGTTGCTCAAAAAGGTTCAGATACAAGGCGCCCTAAACCGGGAACCCGCCACGAAGGGGTGGGACTGAGCGTTGCTTTTACGCGAAGAAATTCTGAAGAATGAGGAATACACAGAAGTACGTCGTAATAAGCCTGCCCCGTCGAAAGGCGGGGAAGGATGAGGGCAATCCCGCCGTTGGCGGGATAGATGGGCCTTTTTCAGCAACCTGTTAATAAGTACTTTTTTTGGTCACCGGGAAAAAATAAAGGGTTAGCTAAATCGACTAATCCTACGATATACTTTGGCGTCCCCAACGAGATTTGAACTCGTGTTGCCGGCGTGAAAGGCCGGTGTCCTGGGCCAGGCTAGACGATGGGGACGCGCATGGTGGGCCGTGCTGGACTCGAACCAGCGACTCTCTGCTTAAAAGGCAGATACTCTACCGCCTGAGTTAACGGCCCAACAAAAGAAATAAAGCTATTTTTTTTTAGTTGTTTTGTCAAGAAATTTGTTATAATTTTTTATTTCAAATTAAATCCATTTTACTTAGGAAGGCGTGGTCGCTTTTTTCGCCAAGGTTATGGCTATTTTTAAAAAATGGTTTTTTTTCGCCTTGATGTTTTCGTTTTTTATTGTCGCCTCCGGATCTTTAACCTGGGCCCAGGAAAAAACGGCCAACTTTCCCCCTCTGCCGCCCCGTTATATCACCATCAAAGTCTTTGACAACCAGGGAAGGTTTGTGGGCCGGATCCTTCCGGAAAAAAGATACTGGGTTCCCATCGACCGGATTCCCACTTTCCTGCAAAAGGCCCTGGTAGCTATTGAAGACGCCCGTTTTTACGAACATAAAGGGATTGACATTCGAGGGATTGCCAGGGCGTTGGTTAAAAATGTGGTTAAAGGAAAAATAGCCCAAGGGGGTTCGACCATCACCCAGCAGTTGATTAAAAATAGGCTCCTTTCCGGGGAGAAAACCTTCCAGCGGAAGGTCAAGGAAAGTCTCCTGGCTTTGGAATATGAACGTAAATACACCAAGCCTCAGATTTTGGAAATGTACTTCAATGAGGTTTTTTTTGGAAATGGGGCTTGGGGTCTTGCCCAGGCCGCTCAACTCTATTTTGATAAAAATCCGGAGGAATTAAACGAGGCCGAATGCGCCTTGCTGGCCGGGGTTCCCAAAGCCCCATCAAAGTTTAATCCCTTAGCCGAATCGGCCAAGATCCGGGACCGGAGAAATTTGGTTATTCAACGCATGGTGGAACTCAAGATGATCTCGCCGCACCAGGGAGACCATTTAAGGAGCCGTCCTATTTCGGTTATAAAACCCGGGGAAGCCCCGTATTATCTGGCCCATGTTCGGAACAAGTTAATCGAAAGATATGGGCCGGAGATCATCGAACAAGGCGGTTTGGAAGTCACCACTTCCATGGATCTGCCCATGCAAAGGCTGGCTGAAAAGGTCTTGAGCGAAGGGGTCAGAAAAATTTCCTCAGGGCTGCAGGGTGCTTTGATATGTTTGGATCCCAATACAGGGGATGTCCTGGCGGCCGTCGGTGGGGTCGATTTTAAACAGAATCCCTACAATCGTGCCTTCTTGGCCAAGCGGCAGCCCGGCTCGGCCATTAAACCCATCATCTATGCCGCCGCCCTGGATAAAGGGATTCTTCCCAGCTCTCTGTGGAATGATACACCGGTGGGTTATAACCGAGGCAATAATGAAATTTGGAAACCCCTGAACTATGAAAGAAAGCTCTATGGAACGCTTTCCCTGCGGCAGGCCCTGGCTTATTCCAACAATATCATCACGGTTAAATTGCTGGAGAACATCGGGGTCCCTTATTTCGTCAACTTTGCCGGGTCTCTGGGCCTTTCTTTACGTTCCCCCAATGACCTCTCCTTGGCCCTGGGAACCGAAGAAGTGACTTTAAATGATCTGGTATTGGCTTACACCCCTCTGGCCAACGGCGGCTTGCGTCCTGAGGCCAGAACGATTGTCCGTATTTTTGATAAAAACCATAATACCTGGATTGAAAATCCATCCGGCAGTTAATCCCGTCCTTTCTCCGGCCATCGCCTTTATTACGACTCAGATGCTTAAGGATGTGCTGATTTATGGAACGGCCAAATCCATCAACAGCTTCAGCCAGGAACGACCGGCCGCCGGCAAGACAGGCACCACCGATGATTATCGGGATGCCTGGTTTATCGGTTATACTCCCCAGGTCATAGCGGGTGTTTGGGTGGGTTATGACAAACCCAGACCCGGAGGAAAAGGTTTTACCGGAGGGGCGATCTGTGCACCGATCTGGGCCCGGTTTATGCGCTCGGTTTTGGCCGATAAACCGGTTATGGACTTCCCTCAGCCGGATACAGTCGTATCGGCCTTGATTGATCCCACCACTGGCTATTTAGCGGCTCCGGACTGTCCAATAAAACAGGAAGAATTCTTATGTGGCCGGGACTCAACCGATTGAGTATTGTCCCAAACATAGGGGAGAGAATCTTAAATCTTTGCTGCCTCAACTTCCAGAAGGCAAATAATCCCCATTCCTTTTTGGTCATTCTGGCTCCGAGACTGTGTCGCAATTATATTTTTGTCATTCCGTGCAAGCGAAGCGCGACACGGAATCCAGTATTTTCATTAAGTTCTGGATGCCGGCTTTCGCCGGCATGACGGCTTTGATGGCGCTGTCCGCTATTACGACACAGTCTCTCCAGCCGGAATCCAGGAAATTCAATTTCCTTTC
Source organism: uncultured delta proteobacterium (assembly GCA_963802945.1). Lineage (GTDB taxonomy): Bacteria > Desulfobacterota > RBG-13-43-22 > RBG-13-43-22 > RBG-13-43-22 > RBG-13-43-22. The sequence continues at coordinate 69,909 of CAWDKY010000016.1, read as the reverse complement.
CTTATAACCCAGCCAATTTGATTTCTTTGATATAGCCCTCGATCCCTTTCAAAAGACCAGTGACGATATGATCCAGATAATCCTCCTGACCTAAGAGTTCTCTTTCCCGGTCATTGGAGATAAAAGAGGTTTCCACCAAAATAGCGGGCATCTGGGCCCCGATAAGGACATAGAACGGGGCCTGCTTGACCCCGAGATTTTTGATCGGGGAATATTTTTCATTCAAGGACTGAATAACGTTTTGTTGAAGGTGACCGGCCAAACGGGAAGATTCATCGATCTTGGTATTCAGCATCAGATCCTTGAGTATCTTTTGCATGTCACTGATCCGCTTGGTCGAGGTGGCATTTTCAAAGGCCGCCACCCGGATGGATTCTTCGTCGGTGGCCAGGTTTAAGAAGTAGGTCTCGATCCCTTCGGCCTGAGAATTGGGGCTGGCATTGACATGAATGGAGACAAACAGGTCGGCATGCCGGGTATTGGCTATGGCCGTTCTCTCTTCCAGAGGGATAAAGCGATCCGAATCCCGGGTCAGCAAGGCCTCAATATTCAGGTCCTGTTTAATCCGTTGAGATAATTTTTGGGCTATTTTCAAGGTCAGGTCTTTTTCGTACAGGCCGTTCTTGCCGATGGCCCCTTTGTCCTTACCTCCATGCCCGGGATCGATGATAATGCGTTTAACCCCCAATCCCAACTGCTGGGCCAAAGAAAGTTTCTTTTCCCGGCTGGGAGGTTCGACAGGTTGGGCAACGATTTTTTCTTTGCCGGAAACATCGACGATCAACCGGAAGGGATTTTCCAGGAAAAATATTTTATATCCTTTGATGCTCTCGATATCCAGGACCAGTCGAACGGTTGATCCGTTGAACTGACCTATTCTGGCCCCCCTGAGCAGTCCATCCTGAATGGTTAAAGGGGAAGTGCCTAAGGCCAAGCGGGCCGGATATAGATCCAGATACAGCCTTTCCGGTTTCTCGATCGACGGATCCTTTTTCAGCAGTTTCTGACGATAGGCAATCTTACCTTCAACGTCCACGGCAACCCGGGTATAAAAAGGAGTGGACCAATGACGCAGGCCGGTAACCTGCGGGTAGGTTTTCCACAGGCGCTCTGTCCCTTCCGAAGCCTTATTGTTTTCAATAGATTCCTCTTCTTTGAACAGATCGGTTTTATCCGCTTCGGATAAAAGGTTGCTCTTGTCCATGGCCTTTAACAATTCTTCAGCCCGCTTTTTCATGTCCCCTTTCGGATACTCTTTGATCAAAGTCAAGAATGGTTTGACGGGCCTTTTCCAGGTCTTTCTTGTGTAGAAAATAAATTTCTGCGCTAAAAAAGAGGGCGTCGTCCGCCAGGGGGCTTTGTGGATAATGATTGACGAAGCGTGAAAAATGATCGAGGGCCAGGTCCAGATCGGGTTCCATCCCTGACCATTGAAAAAGGACATAGGCAACCCGGCCCACCATGAACATGGATTTTTCTCCCCAGGGGGTCTGAGGATGCTGTTTGTAGATCTCCTTAAATCCCTCGATCATGGGCTGCCAATGTTGGCGCTGTTTCCTTTGAGGAGACTTGTCGAGGGCAAAGAAGGCCTCTCTGGTCTGGTTGTATTTAGTCTCTATTTCCTGGTCCACCGAAGTGGAACAGACCTTGTGGAACGCTCCTTCAAAAACCCAACTCATGACGATCAGTATGAGGATCAAGCTAAATGGGAACAGATGAATATAAAAATAACGTTCAGCTTTGGTCGTTCGGCGTTGGGCGAAATTACTATTCATACTTTTTAGTTTAAAAATAGGGTTCAAGGATTCTAGGATTCCAGGGTTCAAATGGTTTTACTTCCACGCCTTTCACTCCGCCCTGGGTCCTTGGCCCCTTGACTCCTTGAATCCTTATATTAATGTTATTCTGAATTCTATTGTTTTTCAAGGAGATCCTTCAACTCCTTTAAAGTCAGTAAGGCCTGAAGGGGACTCATTTCATCGATGGAAAGGGCCTTCATGCGTTCCCGAAGCATCTGACCCTCCTCGGAGAAGAGTTCCATCTGGGCCGGATGAGTGGCCTTGTTCCCGGCTGGAAGAGGCCAGGGCAGGGAAACCCCAGAAATCCAGTTCCCCCTTTTCCAGGTTCTTCAGCACCTCTCGGGCCCTTTCAATCACCGGGACAGGGATGCCGGCCAACCTGGCCACCTGAATCCCATAGCTTCGACTCGTGCCCCCTTCTTGCAGTTTCCTTAAAAAAATGATCTGCTGGTTATACTCTTTCACCGAGACATGATAGTTCTTAACCTTTTTTTTGGTCTGGGTCAAGTCGGTCAATTCATGGTAATGGGTGGCGAAAAGGGTTTTAACCCCTTTTCCTTTTAAGTCATGAAGATATTCGGCCACCGCCCAGGCGATACTGAGACCGTCAAAGGTGCTGGTCCCCCGGCCGATTTCATCCAACAAGACCAGACTCCGATCGGTGGCCTGGTGAAGGATCTGGGCCGTTTCCTGCATTTCCACCATAAAGGTGCTTTGACCGGAGGAAAGATCATCCGAGGCGCCCTACCCGGGTAAAAATCTGATCGATCAAACCGATCTCCGCCTTTTCTGCCGGGACAAAGGAACCCATCTGGGCCATCAGACAGATCAGGGCCACCTGACGCAGGATCGTGGATTTACCGGCCATGTTGGGACCGGTGATGATGATCATCTGCTGTTCTTCATTATCCAGTTCAATAGAATTGGGGACAAAACGCTGGGCCGGCAGATTTTTTTCAATGACCGGATGACGGCTGTCCTTTAAAGAAATGACATCCGTTTCATTCAGAAAAGGTTTTTGGTATCGGTTTTCCTGGGCCGTTTGGGCCAAGGAAGTCAGGACATCCAGATCGGACAGCAGTCCGGCTGTTTTTTGCAGCCGGGGGCTTTCCTGGGCAATCTGCCGTCGAACCTCATGAAAAAGCTCAACCTCCAGTTGCCAACGTTTTTCTTCGGCCTCTAAAACCATGACTTCATATTCTTTGAGTTCCGGGGTCAGAAAACGTTCGCCGTTGACCAGGGTCTGTTTGCGTTCATAGTCGGAGGGAACGGACGGGAGGTTGGGCCGTGAGACCTCGATATAATAACCGAATACCCGGTTATACCCTATCTTCAGGGAATTGATCCCGGTCCGTTTTCTCTCCTTGGCTTCCAATTGTGCAATCCATTCTTTGCCTTCCCGGGTGACCGTTAAATACCGGTCTAACTGGGCATGATAGCCCGGACGGATAATCCGGGCCTCCGGGTCTTTCCAATTCAAGGAAGGTTCATCCAGAACGGCCCTGGAAATAAGATCGGTCACTTCAGGAAGGGTATCCGTTCCGGCCCCGATTTCTTTCAGCCGGGGATGGGAGCTTTCCTCAAGAATCCGGCCGATGGCCGGCACATGGGCCAGGGAATTTTTTAAGGCCACCAAGTCCCTCGGCCCGGCCTGATTCAGACAGACCTTGGCCACCAGCCGTTCGATATCATAGATTTCCTTGAGATGGGAACGAAGGGCCTGGCGCAGGATGGGATCTTCAAAAAAGGCCTCGACCAGATCCTGCCGCCCACGGATCTTTTCCAGATCCAGCAGGGGATAATTGAGCCAATGTTTGAGTTTTCGGCTGCCCATGGCCGTCATGGTCTGATCGAGAACCGAAATCAGGGATCCTTGACGGGTCCCCCGATACAAGGTCTGAGTCAGTTCCAGATGCCGTTGGGTGGTCTCGGACAGGATCATGTATTGAGAAAGATGATAGACCTGCAAGGGCTGGAGGTGAGAAACACTTCCTTTCTGGGTCTCCATCAGATAAAAAAGCAAGGCCCCTGCGGCCCGAAGGCCTTCGGTTAACGCACCTGCCCCGAAGCCGGCCAGGGTATGGACCTGATAATGCTTGATCAGCAAATCTTCGGCCCTGCCCTTTTCAAAAGTCCCCTCATCACCATAGGTCAGAAAATAAGGAGAAAGTTGATCCAGAATAGGCTGGGCCGAAGGGTTCTGTTTTAAGGCCCGGTTGATTCAAGGATTTCCGAAGGATTGATCCGGCCGATCTCTTCGAAGGCCTTTTCCTGTTCGCTGACTTCCGTCACCCTGAATTCTCCGGTGGCCAAATCCACCGAGGCCAGACCGAAGCGTGTTTCCTGATAGGACAGGCCTAACAGATAACGGTTGTTTTTAAGGGCACTATCATCAATATAGAGTCCCGGGGTGATCAGCCGGGTCACTTCACGGTTGCACGATCCCTTTGGCCTGGGCTAGGGTCTTCCACTTGCTCGCACAGGGCCACCTTGTAGCCTTTTTCCACCATGCGGGCAATGTATCCGGAAACGGCATGAATCGGGACCCCGCACATGGGAACCTGATCCTTAGTTCTCCTTTGTGACGGGAGGTCAAGGTGATCTCTAATACCCGGGAGGCAAGTAAAGCGTCTTCATAAAACATCTCAAAAAAATCCCCCAGCTGATAAAAAAGGACAAAATCCCGGTATTTTTCCTTGATCTCCAGATATTGTTCCAGCATGGGGGTGATTTTAGTCATGAACAAAAAAAGAATTAAGAGGGAATAGAGGTTTTGCTTTCCGAAGTCAATTTTCCCGTTTCGCCTGGTGGAGAAGGAGGTTGCGGGTGTTTCTTCATAAGGCACCGCCTTAGGTTCGGGCTCACGTAGGCTTCTTTTTAATTGCTTCATCTCCTTAGACAGGCGGCGACGTTCCACCCACCCGATAACCGTAGCCAGGAGAAGCCCGGCAAAAAAAGATAACCGGCACAATCACGAAAAACGGCAAAGGGACCGATTCCAGGGCCAGGATGCCCAGGTTCAATCGAAGGGAGACGCTATTAGTTAAAGTGGAATAATTTTGAATGACAAAGATGACAAAAAGCAAAACAAGGAGACCATAGAAATATAATTTAAAGGTTCGCACGTCACTCCTCCTTGACCTCCTTGAAAAAAGGAAGCAATCTGGTATAGGTTTGTTCCATGTGTTCGGGGATCACTCGGAGATCCCCAAAGACGGTCATAAAATTGGTGTCCCCTTTCCAACGGGGAACAACATGAAAATGGAGATGATCTTCCACTCCGGCCCCGGCCACCCTTCCCAGATTTAGACCCACATTGAATCCTTCGGCGCCCATGGTTTTTTTTAGAATGGTAACCGAATGACTTACCATGGTCATCAGGGCAACCTTTTCTGTTTCTTCCAATTGATCCAAAACGGCCACATGTCTTAAGGGGGCCACCAATACATGGCCGTTAATATATGGATATTTGTTCATCATGACCAGGGAACGTTTTCCTAGAAAGAGGATGGATCGGTCGGACAGATTTACTTTTTCACCCGGACAAAAGATGCAGGCCTTTTCTTTTCCAGTATTCACGATATATTCCATCCGCCAGGGAGCCCACAACACCTTCATATTGTCATCCTTATTTTCGTGCTAAACCTTCAGGCCTGCCTTCGGCAGACACACGGAGTTATAAAATTTGATAAGAATTTCCTTTTTATTTTAAGAGTATAAAATAAGCCCCAAAAGGGGTCAAGGAGAAAAAACAGAGTTTAAATTATAGGATTAGTGTTGTTTGGACTGATTTCCTGGGGGATATAGGGGCCGTGTTGAGCGATATGAAGCCAAGAGGTGGTAACCTAAGGACATAACTTCCAAAAGTCAGACATACAACTCCCTATGCATCCTGATCTTCTCTTATCTAAATCAGTGATCCGGGGAAACCCCAAAATCCTGATCTTAGAAAGGAAGCTGGGAATCCGATAAGTCTATCTGGAGTTCAAGGGATGGTTTGGGTAGGGTCTCTGGTTAGTTAGCCAAAAGCCTATGGGCGAAAGGATGTTATTGATCACTCCCTGTTATAGTTCTTTCGCTAATTTTTTTAACCAGACGGCAAATAGCACAGCGGTTGGAGATTAAACTCCAACCGCTGAAAATTAGAAATACTTAGGAGGGAAATAACGAATTTTTAAAAACCGTTCTTCGCTCTATGACATCGTTCCTATCATCGTGCTTTGGATCGACTATTTCTTAAAGGTCAGCGAGCGGACAATATCCCATGATGGGGCGTCATTGACTGACTGGTGAACATCAACACGTATCCACTTGTTGTCCTTAAAGACCGCAATAACGACCGCTTGAAGAGGTAACCAATTTTTAAATTTGTATTTCAGTAAGGTTTCATTGACCTTTGTTCCGTCCTTCAAGGTGGTCACTTTGTCTGAGACGATTTCCGTAGGAACACCTTGTTCCGGATCGAGGATGAGTTTCTTGTAAAGTTTTCCGGTGTCTTCAAGCTTAGCACCGGCAGGAATTTCCCGAATCTGTACATTCAGAATGGGAATGCCGGCAGGATTTTTTGCGCTAAACAATACATGATATAGTTTAACGTTATCAGGATTAGCCACCCAATCGCTTGGATAAGTGACGGAGAAAGCCGGCTTAGTATCGTTGTTGAACACTGCCGCCGAAGATATAGACGGAGAAATGGCCAAGGCCAACATCATTGCTGCTGCCAGAAACAAGGCTACCGAACTACTCCTTTTGCAAACTTTGTGTTTCATCATTTACCTCCTGTTTTTTTGGTTTAGCTACTCTAGATAAGGCTTTTCTTTGGAATGGAGGAAGTATAATGAACGAAAAAGGTACCGTCAAGGGAAAAAATAGGGCCAAAGGCAAAGGGAAGAAGGGCGTCTTCTGAAGAAAAAGGGACTTTGAAGGTCTGGACTTTACAAATGGGAGCTGATAAGGGGAAAAAAAGGGGCAGCCTCCCAGAATTTATACACATTTCTCTTTGGGAACTCTGATCGCTTGCCTCAAATAGTCCGGTGATCCTAAGAAAGGGGCCTTTGGTCTTGGTATGTGGGCTATTTAAATAACTGACGCATTTTTCTGACTCATTTCTTTAACAGTTTGCTGAAAAACACATATTTTACAGGTTGCTCAAAAAGGTCCACATACAAGGCGCCCGAAACCGGGAACCCGCCCCGAAGGGGTGGGACTGAGCATGGCCATTTATGCGAAGAAATTCTGAGGAATGAGGCGTACATAAAAGTACGTCGCAATAAGCCTGCCCCGCAGAAAGGCGGGGAGGAATGAGAGCAATCCCGCCGTTGGCGGGATTGATGGGCCTTTTTGTTCGCCCCAAATCTCGGCTCACTCCCACTCCTTCGGAGCGGTGCCCGGTTTCAGCAACCTGTTAATTTGAGATTTATTCTCAAGTAAAAGGCTTCATAAAAAAATCTATTGAAGAGTGGCATGAAAAAGAGTTAAAATTAATTTAACCCGATCCCTGGATTCCGCATCTAAATGGGAAAAAAGCGAAGAGGGGTCGATGAAGGAGAACCCTATTTAAGGAGGTCAAAAAACCCATGAAAAAGCTCATTTGTTTATTAGGTATCCTTTTAATGTTAACCTTATTAATACCGTCCAACCAGGCCGAGGCCTATCATGGGAGCGGATGGTTTCTTCCCGGATTGATTATCGGCAGTGCCTTGTGGGCTTGGAGCCTGGCCCCACGTTACTACTACCCCCCGGCCTATTATTATCCACCTCCGGCCTATTACTCCCCACCTCCACCGTATTATTACCCACCTCCGGGCGAAGTTAGTCAGGCTCCCACCAACAAAGATAGTCAGGCCCCTCCGATGGGAGGCCAGGTGTTCATTTATCCCCGCCAAGGTCAGAGCCAAGAGAAACTGGAGAGTGATCGTAATGGGTGCCACAGTTGGGCTGTGGGCCAGACAGGATACGACCCAACTAAGATGTCACCTTCCATGCCTCTTGATCAGAGAGCCCAGAAGAGCGCCGACTTTCTACGGGCAATGGGTGCCTGTCTTGATGCCCGCGGATATAGCATGAGGTAGTAACACCTCGAAGTTGCATAAAAATTTATCGAAGAACAAGTTATTATCCTTGAAATCAGTTTATTTTGATGATTTCAGAGTTGGTGTCAAAAGTCACGCTACAAGAAGTTTGGATTTTAATAAAATATCGATCAATTTTTATCCTTCGGGAAAATTTGGAAGGCCGCATCTCCTTTGTTGTCCAGGACTCGCAGTATGCGTATACGGCTTCGCCCTGGACGCCTCGGATCTGCAACCTTCGAAACTTTTGCAACATCGAGGTAGAAATTGCCATAGCGGCCTGCTATGGTTTTGATAAAGAGAGTTCCCCGGGTTCAGTGATTTTGATTAACAAAACCATCGAACCCGGGAGTTCCATGGCCAAGGGTCAATGAAGGACAGCCATCCCTCATTGAAAAGAGGACGATGAGAGAACTTAATCCAAAACATGTAGAAGCGGTCATTGATCTTATCAATCAAGGTCCTTATTTCAGACTGCTGTCCATGCAGGTCAAAGATTTAGATCAAGGATATTCGCTGGTCGAGATGGATGTTGGGAATAAGCATCTTAACCCCTTTGGAGGGATTCATGGGGGAGCCTATGCTTCGGCGATCGATACGGCGGCTTATTGGTCGGTCTATGGTGAACTGGATGAAGATGCGGGCTTGATTTCCCTTGATCTGAAAGTCGATTTTCTTGCCCCGACCAATGTCGGAAAAATGTTTATCAAAGGCCGCCGCATCAAAATGGGCAAGACCATCTGTCTGGCAGAAGCCACGGCCTTTGATCAACAAGAGAAATGGCTGGCTCACGGCATTTCAAAAATGATGGTCCTTCAAGGTCCTCAGACCATAAAAGAAGCGGCCAATTTTATAGGAAGGGCACAACTCCCTCCCAAATTCATTTCTAACCTTTAGGAAGGTTTTGATTTCTGGATTCAGGATAAATATTGTTTCATATACTGTTCGATGTAGGTCTTCACTTTTTGGGCGGTTCGATAGATTCCGAAGTGTCCCTCGCACAAGATATCGGCCTTCAGGGCCAGGAGCTCCTCCATGGAATTTTGCCAATCGCTCAAATTGGATCCAAAGGCTTTAGAAAACGGACCGTGGATATCCTGACCGAAGAGGACCCGTTGTTTCTGCCGATCGATGTAAAGGGAAATCGAACCCGGGGTGTGGCCGGGCGTATGGAGGCAGACGAGTTTTTCTTTATGACCCAAAGGGAGTTCTTCGATTTTTGCTTTTAGCACCTGATCGACCTTAAGCCTGGGCAAACTCAGGCCATACCAGGAAGCGGCGGTTAAGTTTGGATCGCCGGACTCGATGGCCTCTTGATCCAATTCGTGGGCAACCGTAAAGCATTGGGCCCGTTCCTTAAAAAAAGAGACCCCACCGATATGATCGACATGGCCGTGGGTCAGAATGAGGTAAGTCAGATCCTCGGGATTCACTCCCGCCCTTTGGATATTTTCCCATATCACCTCCGAACCCTTTCCCGCTCCGGCATCGATGAGAGCGGAGCTCTCTTCGCCTTTGATCAGATACACCAAGGCATCTTGCGGATGAGAGATTTCTGGACCTCCTACACAAAAAATCCCGAGAATGATCTCAAAAGGGTTGGATAGCATTTTTTCTTCCTTGATCTGAGGATTTCATGTTTTAAGTAGTAAAGCAAGAAATTTTTACCACAACAGGTATAGGTCTGAGACCCATAATGTAAGTTGGTCCTGTTAAAAGCGAGATGGCCTGAAAATAGAGCCCACCCATAAAAAGGTTAAAATAGCTCTGAGATTTCTTATAATCTAAAAAACCTAACTCGGACAAGCCGAAACCAATCACCGCAGAGGCGCAGAGGTCGCAGAGAGGAAAATTTATCAATTGCCGGTGAGAGACCAACAATTGATAAGCTTCGTTACCCTCCGGGTAATTAATTGGCCGGAGGCCAGAGATGTTTTGTTCAATCCCTCCTCTCACGGGATTGAACAAATATGATTTTCTCTGCGTTCTTTGCGACTTTGCGGTGAACAATAAAAATCTTTTCAACCGCCTAAGGTGTTATAAATATTCTATCCAATTTGATTGGAATTTTTTCCTAAGTTACTAAGTTACCAGGACTACCGTCGAAGCAACGTCTGAGGTGTTGAAATCGGTGCGGGTTCAGATTAAATCGTTGAGGAAAAAATAGAAATCCATTTTCGATTCAAATAATAAAAAGTAGAAAGAGTCAAGGATAGACTTACCTACTTCGGTTGGCCAGCATGAAGAGTCCTCCTATTTCTGTATATCATGTCGATTTGAAGAATATACATAGCTCGAATTTTAAGCGATAAAAAACACCAGCAGGGGTCAGATCTTAAATATTAATTATTGACTTTTTGTTGCTTTAATTTTATCTTTTAAAACATCGCGTTAATTTGGAAAGCAGGGAAAACCAATCAGAAAAATGTTATGGCCAGACCGCTGAGAGTGGAATTTGCAGGCGCTTTTTATCATGTTATGAATCGCGGCAATGCAGGTGATTCAATTTTCAAGAATGAAAAAGACAGGGAAAGATTCCTTGAATGCCTTGAAAAGGCGGTGGAATGGTATTCTTTAAAAATTCACACTTACTGTCTAATGGGAACTCATTATCATTGCCTGGTTGAAACCCTTGAGCCTAATTTAAGTAAAGCCATGCAATGGATTCATGTCAGCTATGCCGCTTACTTTAATCGGAAGCGTGACAGGGTGGGACATCTTTTTCAAGGACGTTTTAAATCTATTTTAGTTGATGCGGACGAATATCTGAAAGAACTTTCCCGATACATCCACTTAAATCCTGTTAGAGCCAAAATGGTCGAAAGCCCGGCAGAATACGCTTGGAGCAGTTATGGTGCCTTTATCGGAAAAATCAAGACACCGAAATGGCTGGAAACAGAATGGTTGCTTTCTCAGTTTGGCAGGACGGCTAATGTGGCTAAGGAGCATTACAAAGATTTTGTGGAAAGCGTTAAGATTGAAGAATTGGAAAATCCTGTTAAAGACCTTACCGCTGGTTTTATACTTGGCTCGGCGGATTTTGTGGATTGGGTGAAAGACAGATATCTGTCTTTGCGGCAAGAAGAAAAGGAAATCCCGCAATTAAAGAAATTAAAACCAAGGGTTGACCTGAAAACAATCATAAAATTAGTGGCTAAAGAATTTAGTTGTGATGAAAAAATAATTGTATCTAAAGGCCGAAAGAAAAATATGCCCCGTGATATGGCAATTTGTCTTCCGCGTGATCTAACTGGAGAATCCGGGGTTAAGCTGGGAGAGTTCTTTGGAAGGATATCGGGCGCTGGGATCACAGTTCGATATATGAACTTTTTGAGTGAAGTGAGTAAGACTCCAAAATTAAAAGAACGAGTTGATAGACTAAGAGCTAAAATAATTAATAATTAAGATGTGACCCTTTTGTCCCTTCTCTACACAATCGACGATCTCATGAATGGGAGGGTAAAGAAGTGACTCCTGAAAATAGCATAAAAATTATCTCTCGGAGTTTTTCTACAGGCTCGTTAGCAACATGCAGATAAAAGACAGGAATGCAGCTTGAATATCAATCTCCCTAATGACTTTACTGGTCTCATGTATTATCCCAACGCCGAGAACGGCGTTTATCTAATGATGGGGCTGCTATGGCAGTACCTGCCTCACCAATTCGCATTTACGACCTTTGAACTAGACCCGCATAAGGAGGGTCTTTCCCATACCAAATACCTCGATGCGAAGGCATTTGTGCGCGTCGACAGGAGAGGTGAATGGAAAGAAGTTCGAATTGAATTTAAATTGAATAGTAGTGGACTCCGGTCGGATCTTAAGAAACATCCAGGCCTTCGTGCAGATTACCTAATCTGTTGGGTTCATGATGATTTAGAGATGGAGAAACATGTAGGTAGTGTTCTGGCTCTCGAACCCATATATAGGGGCCTTCCACCGGAAGTTCGAAACGGAATGATATTGTACGAAGCAACTCCTCAAAAAGCAGGTAGAGAGAAAGGGTCCTTGGCGGGACTACTTCAACGTTTTAGTGCCGAAAACCGCGGAAAGGTTGAGTATATTCTAGAAAAGTGGCCCGAAAGAAGAATCGGTGGCGCTGAAATTCATTTTCTTACCGGAGACGTTACTGTTTTCCGGGCGTGTGGATATAGCTCGCAGCATTTAATTATAGCGGTGAACTTGAGCAGTACTTTCGAAAAGGAGCTCATCGAGAGGCATTCCGCCAAGAAACTGCAGACAACAGTACGGCTTCCACTAAACACACTTCAAGTTAGCGATATCGACCGGCTTCTTTGCGAACTATCAAAAAGTATGAAAGGAAGTGGCTAACAAAGCCTTGCACCTGACAATCGCGCTGCCGCGCGCTTGCAGGTGAAGGCAAACGTTGGGCGTCATGTATTGATCTCCTCCATGGGGGAGCCGAAGAATCTCAATCACCTTACCAGGGACATCCAGCAAACCATGAAAGGGTGAAGAAGAAGTGTTTTCTGTAACGAACATTCTAGTCTGGATAATCACAGGAACTTTTGGGTTGGCTTATTTTGTCTATGGCAAGAAACAAAGCAAGACGATCTTCCTGATCACCGGAATTGTTCTAATGGGATATCCGTATCTATTTAGCAACACCATAGTGCTGATTATTATAGGCGTGATTCTCTTACCACTTCCATTCGTCTTCAGGGAGTAGCTGGCGGCTCTGTTATGAAAAGAAAAGCGGTCAAGTGTGCTCTTGACTCAGGTTGTAAATTTAAAGCTCTCTTTTGGAAAAACAGGGGCTTCGGAAAGGATGAGAGAAGGATCAACCCTTTCCTTCCTAGTGAAGTGTCTCAATAACAGGTTTACAATAGCCCTAATGCAGTCATTCCCGCCCCGCATCAAGTGCGGGATAAACTCCAGCGGGAATCCAGGTTGAAAAGACTGGATTCCGGATCGGGCCTGCCCCGTACCTGATACGGGGTCCGGAATGACAAGACTGACGAGTGATTACTATTACACTACACTGGCTTTCGGTGAAGCCGTTTCTCTCCGGGATCATCATTGAAAGAACGTACCCGAATCGCTTAACCCCGGGCGACCATCTCTTTCTCCCTTGACTACTTTCCCTCAATTTGGTGTATAATTTCTATTATATTTCTTTTGCTGCAAGGTATTGGTTGGAACGACAGGAGCAGATCTGATTCGACCCTATCCGTATCTTAAATAAATAAAGGAGGAGACGATGGATATTAAAAATAGGACGGCACTAATAACCGGAGGAGCCTCCGGCCTGGGGGCCGCTGCGGTAAAGAGGATTGTTGCGGCGGATGGGAATGTAATCATCTTGGATGTACAGGAAGAAGCAGGTCAGGCGTTTGCTTCGGAATTAGGTAAAGGCGTTTATTTTATCAAATGCGATGTTACCGCCGAAGAGGATGTTAATAAAGCGATCCAGAAAGCCAAAGAACTGTTCGGCGGCATTCACTTTTGCATCAATTGTGCGGGAACCGGCTGGGCGGAACGAACGGTGTCCAAGACCGGGGCCCATAATCTGGACACTTTTAAGAAGATTGTACGCTTGAATTTGATAGGGACCTTTAACGTGGCCAGCAAGTCAGCCTTGGCCATGACCGCTAATGCGCCGGATGAAAATGGAGAGCGGGGAGTCATTGTCAACGTGGCCAGTACCGCTGCCTTTGACGGTCAGATCGGGCAGACGGCCTATGCGGCTTCCAAGAGTGGAGTCGTTGGAATGACGCTGCCTATGGCCCGCGACCTTTCCGGTCTGGGAATCCGGGTGAACACCATTGCTCCGGGTATTTTCAAAACGCCCTTGCTGATGATGCTGCCGCCGGACAACATAAAGGCCCTCAATGAATCCGTTCCATTTCCCAAAAGAGTGGGGGTCCCCGAGGAATTCGCCCTCCTTGTTGAACATATTCTTATCAATCCCTACATCAACGGTGAGACTATTCGTCTGGACGGGGCCTTGCGCATGGCGCCTAAGTAGAAGCTGAAAAAAAGTATTTGAAGCTGGCTCAGACTTATGTTAAAGAATCCGGGCTAGACCCAGTAGTCCAAGAGATCAGGTCGGCTACTAGGCAAAAAAAATATTTACCGGAAGTTGAGGATAGACTTGTTCTGATTTTCATCACTGACGGAGATTTACAGGGAGAGGCCAACAAGATTCTCCTTGATGATTACATTTAACATTTCTACAAAATATTTCAGAGGAGGTATGAGGTTATGTCTAACGGAATAAAGGATCAGGAAGGAAACATCTATGGGGAATGGCGTAAGGCCATCAATGCAGCCGCCAGTATGGTTCACTCCATCCACGATGACGCGGTCGGCAAAAAGGTTGGAATGAGAGGCGGGGTTGTCGCCGGCACCATGCACCTTGATCTCTTCCCGCCGGTTCTCCTAAAAGTATTCGGGCAACGGAGTTTCGAACAAGGGGTCATCAGCCTGTTTTTCACTTATGCCCTGTTGCACGATGAAGAATTAAGAGTAATCATGTATTCGCCGCCCTTGGGTCAAAGCGATGTTCTGGTACAAACACGCCTTGAATCCCGGGACGGACATCAAGTGGCCCATGGCACACTGTCTGTAGGCAACCTTAAAGAATCATCATACTTGCAGACCCTGGAGCTAAAAAGTAGCCCAAAGAACGAGCTGCGCATTCTCAAAGACCTTGAGATCGGATGGGAGTCACCCATAAAAGAAGTATCCGTGACAGCCGCTGAGTTGGCCGAACGGGTAAGAACCAGCGAGGACACAGTGGAATGGAATACCGGCAAATCTCCCTGGGGACCGGCGATTCTTCCGCCCAGCCATGTGGCGCGTCTGATGCAGATAACGATTCCTTTTAAAGCCGAGGGGACATCCTTCTATGGTGCCAATGAATTACGCTTTGTCAATGGTCCGGTAATGATGGGTGTCTCTTACCAAGTAAAAAGCAAGATTATTGCCGTGGGTGCGACCAGTAAAACGGAATATTTATGGTTTGATACTCAAATGTTGGAGCGGGACAGCAACCAATTAATCGTAGAGATGCGCCACATGACGCGCTATATGAAAGCCGGCTCAATACTTTATCCCGAGGTTCCCACGGGCAAATAAGATTTTCATTGACCAAATCGTTCATTAAACTCTTTGCACAAAAAGAGCCGGGTCGAGCTAAACAGACAAGACAAAGGTTTCAGGAATAATATCGGAGTTGAAAGATGTTAAAAATGCATCAAAGACCTCGTTTTGCCGGAACGATGATGGGGGCGGTGCCCTATCGCGACATGGATTGGGCTGCTGATACCATCCTGGAATGTTTTCCGGAAGCGCCTTGTCTTCCGATCATGACCAGGGGTATTCGCTGGATGCTGGAGGGGATCCCCTGCCTGGTGTTCGACCGGGAAAGACGAATCGTTTATTTCGATCTGTCAACCGAAAGAGAAGGGGAAATTTTGGAGTTCTATGACCGGATTGATGCCGATGATTTGGACTATTTCGCAACCACTCCCAAAACCGCCCCATTTTTTTATCATATGCTCGAACGGATACGACAATCCCGACCTTCCAAACTCAAATGGGTGGTATTTCATACCTCCGGACCATTGTTATTTGGAGATATGCTCAAACAGGCGGACGGCACCCCCTCGATCCACAACGAAACGTTGCGGGATATATTGATCAAGGGTCTGAATGCCAAAGCCCGGTGGCTGGAAAAAAAGATTAAGTCGGAAATTCCGGATATTGAGGTGGTAGCCGATTTGCCGGAGACCACCCTGGTCAATTTTACTTCTTCGGCCGGTACCGGCTCCCGGGAAGAGATCATCGAGGCCATCAACTTGAGCTTTGCCCATTTGGAGGGAATCACCTGGGTGCACTGCTGCGCCAATATTGATTGGTCTCTCCTTTTAAGCTCCGAGGCACAAGTCGTCAATTTCGACGCCTTTCAGCATGCGCAGAATGTTGCCCTTTATCCCAAAGAACTTCAATCCTTTTTAAAACGGGGAGGGATGTTGGGCTGGGGTATTGTCCCGGTGGTCAGCGATCTTCTCCAAGGGGAAACCACGGAGAGCCTTATGCAAAGGCTGGAGCAAGGCATCGAACAATTGGTGCAACAAGGGATCGACAAAAATATTTTGTTAGAGTCTTCCTGGGTATTGCCCTCTTGTGAGACGGTCCTCCTGTCGCCCGAGGAGGCCGATCGGGCATTGAAAATCACCAGCCAAATTTCTCAGACGATGAAAAAAAAGTACGGATTCGACCATCCTTGAAATAGCGGGTACCCCATGGCAAAGGATTTTGCTCTTGACTCATGTTGTAAATTCGAAACCCGATTTTGGAAAAACAGGAGCTTCGGAAAGAATGAGGGAATGATTAACCCTTTTCCTTCGAGCAAAGTCTGCTTAAGAGTTCCTCTCGGATTCCCCCCTTATTTCTAAACGGCTTATCCACGGGTAAGCTGGAACGGCGATTTAAGGCGATATTTTTTCTTGACAGGCCAGTTTAATGTTTTAAAATAGTGAATCAGAATTCACTATTGTTATCCATCATGAGAGCCGAAAAACAAAACAGCGAAACCCGTAAGAAACAAATCGCCGGGGCGGCTATGGCCCTGATTGCCCGTAAGGGAATGAAAGAATTAAGTGTTGCTGCCGTGGCCCGGCAGGTCGGGTTGGTCCCTTCGGCCCTTTACCGGCATTATAAAGGGAAAAAGGAAATCCTGGAGGCGACCTTGGGGCTGATTCAGGAATTGATTGTTGAAAATATTCGCCAGGTACAAAAGGAATCACCTTCCCCCCTGGAACAACTTAGATTCCTAATGTTGCGTCACCTGGAGATGGTCCAAGAATTTCAGGCCATCCCCAGGATTATTTTTTCCGAAGAAGTATCCACCGCTCATCCTCAGAGAAGAACAGCCGTGTATCAACTTATTCGGGGAATTCTGGGCCAGGTCGCCAAACTGGTCGCTCGCGGACAGCGCCTGGGCCAAATCAAGCCCGGCCTTGATCCGGATACGGTTTCGGTCATCTTTTTGGGACTTGTTCAACCTCCGGCCATCTTCTGGTATTTGAGCAAAGGGAAGTTCAACATCTCAGAACATATGGAAAAGGCCTGGCCGATATTTGAGAAGGCCGTTAAGATAGAAATCCCTGTGGTCGTTCCTTTTAAAAAAAGGACCTCTAAAAGAACAAAAAACATATAAGGAGGTTATACCATGTTACCCATAGGTCCCCTCATGATCGAACACCGGCTGATCGAAAAGATGATCGCGGTGATTAAAAAAGAAATTGCTCGAATGGAGCAACAAGGAAAAATAAACCTTGAATTTATCGATTTGGCCGTTGATTTCATTCGGATGTATGCCGACCGATGCCACCACGGAAAAGAAGAAGATATCCTCTTCCGGGACTTAAACCAAAAACCCTTATCCGGGGAACATAAACAGATTGTGAATGAATTGGTTGAAGAACATCAGCAAGGGAGGAAGACCGTTGCCGATCTGGTTGAAGCCAAAGGAAGATATTTAAAAGGGGACCCGAAAGCTTTAGCCCTCATGCTCGACCGGATGAAATTCCTGGTCGACTTTTATCCTAAGCATATCGAGAAGGAAGACAAGCACTTTTTCATGCCTATTATGAATTACTTCACTCAGGAAGAAAAAGAGGCCATGCTGCTGGAGGAATGGGAATTCGATAAAAACCTGATCCACCAAATATACAAAAATAAAATCAGTGAAGCCGAAAAATTAGTAGCCGGGAACTGATAATAAATTTCTAAAGGAATTAACTTATTTTGCTGTTATTTGCATGAAATGATTATGAATATCGTCAGGGTGAAAACATTCATAAATCCCTTCCCTTGTTTTCGGGAAAGATAAGGAATGGTCGAATTAGAGGACCAGAAACAGAGAGCCGATGCAGAGGTGTTTATTGACTAATATACCCCTTATGATTATTTTTAAAAATATATGGCAGGATTCAGAAAATCTTAGTCAATACCCTTTTAGACTACCCTGTAGAAATGGCTCAGAGAGGGTCAGATCCAAAATGGAATAAGGAGGTAACCTAATTATGGAAACGACAATGAGTCGAAAAGTTTATCTCGATTATATTGCCGGGGCGCCGGTATTACCTGAGGTGATTGAGGCCATGCTTCCCTTTCTCAAGGATATTTACGGCAATCCTCAGTCCATTCATGACTGGGGTGATCAGAGTCGTGAGGCCCTGGATACCGCCCGTGACCAGGTCGCCGCACTGATCAACGGCAACACCGATGAAATAATCTTCACCGGGAGCGGCACCGAATCCAATAATCTGGCCATAAAAGGGTTGGCTCAAGGGCAGGCCGCTAAAGGGAAGCACATCGTGGTTTCGGCCATAGAGCATTTTTCAGTGCTTAATACTGTCCGCAGGATGGAAAAGGACGGATATGAACTCAGCCTGGTACCGGTTGATAAATACGGCCTGATCGATCCGGATGAGGTAGTTAATAAAATCAAAAAAGATACTGTTCTGGTATCCATTATGCACTCCAATGGAGAGGTGGGTACTATTCAACCCATTTTGGAGATCGCCAAAAAAGTAAAGGAGGCTGGAATTCTTTTCCATACCGATGCGGTTGCCAGCACCGGAAATGTGCCGATCGATGTCAAAGAACTTAAGGTTGATGCCTTGAGCCTGGCCGGAAATCAGTTTTATGGTCCCAAGGGTTCCGGGGCATTATGGGTCCGTAAAGGAGTCCGCTTGATCCCCATGATGGATGGGGGCATCCAGGAAAATGGAAGAAGGCCGGGTACGGAGGACGTGCCCGCCTTCATCGGATTGGGCAAGGCCGCCGAGATTGCAATGAGGGATATGGGTTCACGCGCCGGTCGGCTTTCTAGAATCCGTGACCGATTGATTAAAGGGATGCTGGAAAAAATCGATCATGTGGTGCTCACCGGTCATCCCCTTCGGCGGCTTCCTCATCATGCCAGCTTCTGCGTTGAATTTATAGAAGGGGAAGCCATGCTGATGCTCATGAACATGAGCGGTATTGCCGTATCCAGCGGCTCGGCCTGCACCTCGAAGGCCCTAAAAGCCTCGCATGTTCTCATCGCTATGGGCTTGTCCCATGAAATCGCCCAGGGTTCGTTGCTGCTCACATTGGGCTTGGGCACCCAAGAGGACGATATAGATTATGTGCTGGAAAAATTTCCTCCCATCGTAACAAAATTACGGCAGATGTCTCCGCTTTATACCAAATTTTTAAAAGAAGAAAGGAGTTGATGGTATGCCGGTTTATAGTCAAGAAGTGATGGACCATTTCACCAATCCTCGTAATGTCGGTGAAATTAAAGATGCCGACGGTATTGGTGAAGTGGGTAACCCTGTTTGCGGCGATATGATGACCTTTTACATCAAAGTGAAAGATGGTCGCCTGGAAGACGTGAAATATCAAACCTTCGGCTGTGGGGCGGCCATTGCCGTTTCCAGCAAGGTCAGTGAGATGGCCAAGGGTAAAACCCTCGAAGAAGCGTTGACGATCACACCAGCCTTCGTGGCCAAGGAGCTGGGTGATCTGCCTAAGAATAAGTATCATTGTTCCAATCTGGGAGCCCAGGCTTTGGGGAAAGCCATTGCCAACTATGCCAAGAAAAATAATTTAACGATAAAAGGTTTAGAAAAGATAAAAGAAGAGGAGGAGGATCATGACCATGAGAACGAAGCAGCCTGCGCTACCTAAAACCGAAGGGCAATGCTTGTGCATCTATTGCGAAGAGGAGATTATAGAATCCAAACCCTCGTTCTGCCAGGCATGCCGTGTTGTTCATGTCCATTGTCTTAATTGTGGAATAATAATTGAGAAAAAAACAAAAAAATGCCCTGAATGTGGAGAACCCTTGGATTAACAGGGTGGGAGGAGGATCAAATGGCCGAACAGGACAAGATGACTATTATCGTCTTTAGCGGGGAGATGGATAAAGCCCTGGCTGCTTTTAACCTGGCTATCGGAGGGGCGACCTCCGGAATGGATGTAACCATGTTCTTTACCTTCTGGGGACTTAACCTGATTAAAAAAAATGAGGGTCGCATTTCCAGCAAAGGGATTATGAGAAAAATGCTCAATACCATGAACCGTGGCGGCTCCAAGAGATTGCCTTTATCAAAATTTCACATGCTGGGTATGGGCAAGTGGATGATGCAGAAATTGATGCAGGATATCAAGTTTCCCCAGGTGGAAGAGCAGATTAAGATTGCTCAGGAGTTCGGCGTCAAATTTATTGCCTGCACCACCTCCATGGGGATGATGGGAATCGGACATGATGCTTTTATCCCGGAGGTTAATAATTTTGCCGGCGTGGCCACCTATTTGGCTGTGGCCAGGGACAGCAAAGTTAACCTGTTTATTTAATACAAAAATAGGGTTCCAGGATTCAAGGATTCCAGGGTTTAACCTTCCTTGCCTTTCTCTCCGCCCTGCGGTCCTTGAATCCTTGACCCCTCGAATCCTTGAACTTTTTCCCATGCCTCATGGCTCCCGATTGGGGCAGGATGATTTAGGAGGAAAACCATGAAAGCAGATGAAACACTGGATTGTGTGGGACTTTACTGTCCCATGCCTATCGTGGAAACGGCCCGTAAAATCAAAGCATTAAAACCAGGGCAGGTATTGGAAGTTCTGGCCGATGATGAAGGGATAAAGCAAGATATGTCGAACTGGTGCAAGCAAACGGGTCATGAGTGTCTGGGAGTGGAAGATGAAAAAGGGACCTTTCATGCCTATGTCAAGAAGACCGGGTAACTAAGGATTAAAATAATGAAATAATTCGAGGGGTATGTCCTATTCGGGGATCTGATTCAGTATCCTCAACTGTCAACAATTCCATAATCCTCTCAAAGGGATATCAGCCATGAAAAAGAAGATCATCATCCTTTTGTTGTTGGTAATCGCCGCTGCGATTGCCGGCATTTTTTATTTTAAGAATCATCGCGCCCAGGATTTGAATCGTATTCGGGTTTCAGGGAACATTGAGATTACCGATGTGGAAGTCGGTTTTAAGATTCCGGGGCGGGTGGAAGAACGGCCGGTCAGTGAAGGACAAATGATAAAAGCCGGTCAGGTGGTGGCCCGTCTGGACGATAAAGATTTGAAACTGGAAATTGCCCAGCGTCAGGCCCAGGTGGCCACTGCCCGGGCCGTTTTGGCCGAACTGCAGGCCGGCTCGCGACCGGAGGAGATCGCCCAGGCCCAGGCTGCTTTGGAACGGGCCAAGGCTGACGGAGACCGGGCTACCCTAGAGTTTCAAAGACAGAAAAGACTATATGAAAGAGAGGTCATCTCTACCCGGGAATTTGACCTGGCCAAAACTACCTATGAGGCGGCCGAGGCCCGAATCCGGGAGGCCAAGGAATTTTTTACTCTGGTTCGAAAAGGTCCGCGCCAGGAAAAAATTGAGCAGGCCCAAGCCACCTTGGAACAGGCCAAACAAGCTTTGGGACTGGCGCAAACCAGGTTGCAATATGCGACCCTGCTGTCTCCTATCTCAGGGATGGTCCTTTCGGAAAACGTGGAAGCCGGTGAATATGTTTCACCGGGAACCCCGATCATTTCAATGGGCGATGTAAGCCAGCTCTATCTGCGGGCCTACATCAACGAAACCGATTTGGGGCGAGTCAAGGTGGGACAAAAGGTGCGGGTGACCACCGACACCTTTCCCGGAAAACCCTACGAGGGTAAAATTTCTTTTATCGCCCCTCAGTCCGAGTTCACCCCCAAAAATATTCAAACGCAAAAAGAACGGGTGAAACTGGTCTATCGCATTAAAGTGGAGATCCCCAATCCCAATATGGAGTTGAAACCCGGCATGCCGGCCGATGGGGAAATATTTTTAAATTAAAATTCGAAATTCTAAGCACGAAACCGGGAACCCATCCCGATGCAATCGGGATGGGAGTGACCATAGGGAACAAATTCGAAACAAATATCAATGGAAAAAACGTTTACAAAATTAACGAATTCGTAAAAAGTCGTCACACCGGCGAAAGCCGGTGCCCAGAAGATTCATAACTTCCAAAAAATACTAGATTCCGGCTGGAGTCTATCCCGCATTTGATGCGGGACCGGAATGACTAACATTGGCCTTTGGCGACTTTTTTCGAGATCATCAAAATTGAATTTTTGAATTTTGGATTTGTTTCGGATTTCGAATTTCAGTTGTTAGGATTTAGAATGATATGGCAGCTATAAAAACCAAAAACTTGACCAAATCTTTTGACGGTCTGACTGCGGTGGATTCCCTTAATCTGGAAATCGCCGAAGGCGAGATCTTCGGTCTGGTGGGCCCGGACGGTGCCGGCAAGACCACAACCATGCGTCTTTTATCCACCATCCTGGACCCTACCTCTGGAGAGGCCTGGGTGGCCGGTCACAACATTATCAAGGAAGCCGAGACCATCAAGGAAAAAATCGGATATATGAGCCAGCGCTTTGGTCTCTATCCCGATCTCACCGTGATGGAAAATATTTTATTTTATGCCGATATCTATGGTCTTCCCCGAAAAGGGCGGGAAGAAAAGATCAACCGCCTCTTGAGTTTCAGTAATTTGACCCCTTTCAAAAAACGACAGGCCGGGAATCTCTCCGGTGGAATGAAACAAAAATTGGGGCTGGCCTGTGCCCTGATCCATACCCCCGAGGTCCTTTTCTTGGATGAGCCGACCAACGGAGTGGACCCGGTCTCCCGGAGGGACTTCTGGCGCATCCTTTATCAACTGCTAAAAGAAAAAGTGACTATTTTTATTTCTACCGCTTATCTGGATGAAGCGGAAAGGTGTAATCGGATCGGTCTCATTCATAAAGGAAAAATATTGGCTCTGGGGATTCCCGAAGAAATGAAGCATCTGATGAAGGGAACGATCCTGGAGGTTCGTTCCGACCAGCCTCGAAAGGTTACGGCCTTGCTAAGGGAACATTATGCAGCCGATTCAGTGGGCCTTTTCGGCGATCGGATTCACCTGATTACCGAAAAACCCAGGGAGGAATCACAACAGGTTGAAAAGATGATCACTCAGGCCGGCTTCTCATCATTAGGGATCACGCCTATTGAACCTTCTCTGGAAGATATCTTTATTTCAGTAGTAGCCCAACAAGAGGAAAGTCCTTCTCGTTTAAATTTTAAGCTCCCTATAGGAAAAGGAGGGGAGATCATTCATCAGCGGGAAGGCCAATGACAGCCTCTGAAAACGGCCAGGCCGTTGTTGTTAAAGATCTGGAAAGGCGTTTTGGGGCCTTTACGGCCGTGAACCGGGTCAGCTTTGAGATAAAAAAGGGGGAGATTTTCGGTTTCCTGGGACCAAATGGAGCCGGCAAGTCAACTACCATCCGCATGCTTTGCGGCATTTTGGCCCCCAGCGGCGGAACAGGTACAGTGGCCGGATTCGATATCTTGAAGGAAGCGGAAAAGATCAAAGCTCATATTGGTTATATGAGCCAGAGATTTTCCCTCTATGAAGATCTGACCGTGGAAGAAAACATCAATTTCTACAGCGGTATCTACAATATTCCCGAGGGAAAAAAAGAAGAACGGAAAGATTGGGTGCTCCGAATGGCGGGCCTTATGGACCACCGCAATTCTCGAACGGCCGAGCTCTCCGGTGGCTGGAAACAGCGCCTGGCTCTGGGGTGCGCCGTTCTCCATGAACCCCCGATCATTTTTTTGGACGAACCAACCTCAGGGGTGGATCCGATCTGCCGTCGCCGGTTCTGGGATCTTATTTATGAGCTGGCAGGCAAAGGGGTGACGGTTTTTGTGACCACCCATTATATGGATGAGGCCGAATACTGCGACCGGATCGGTCTGATCTACCGGGGAGAATTGATTGCCCTGGGGACCCCGGAAATGCTGAAGACCCAATGGATGCAGGAGGAAGTCTTGGAATGTCTGTGCGAACGGCCCCAGGAAGCCATGGAAGTCCTTGAAAAGATATCTGCTGTCCGGGAGGCTGCCCTTTTCGGCAAGGGGATTCATCTCGTTGTCGAGGATGCCGTTAAAGCCATTGAAAATATTCAAAGCACATTGGTTGACCGAGGATTTAAAGTCTTCCGCATTGAAAAAATCATCCCATCCCTGGAAGACGTCTTCGTTTCCCTGATCGAGGCCCGTGACCGGGCTGAGCAGCCTCAAGCCGAGGTGCGCAAATGAAACTGAAACGCACCTGGGCCGTGACCCGTAAAGAGTTCCTCCACATTTTCCGTGATCCGAGAAGTCTGGGCATGGGTATCGCCATACCGATGATCCTCTTGATCCTCTTTGGTTATGCTCTGACCCTTGATGTGGATCATGTGCCCATGGTCATCTGGGATCAGAATCGATCCCAGGTCAGCCGGGATTTGATCAGTCGCTTTTTGGGCTCTCACTATTTTTCTCTCCAGGGTTATGTGGAGGGCTACCGTGCGGTGGAAGAAGCCATCGATTCTCGCCGGGCCTTGGCTGCCCTGATCATCCCGCCGGATTTTTCAGGCCGCCTCGCTTCAGGACGCAAGACCCCTCTTCAACTGATTATCGACGGGAGTGATTCCAACACGGCCACCATCGCTATGGGTTATGCTGAAGGGATCACCATGGGCTATAATCAGGACGTCGCTCTGAAGGAAATTCAACGCCAGGGAGGACGGGCGGTTGAAAGTCCCATCGACTTCCATCCCCGGGTCTGGTTCAACGCCGACCTGGAATCCAGGAACTATATCATTCCCGGCCTACTGGCCGTCATCATGATGGTCATTGCCGCTTTGCTGACCTCTTTGACCGTGGCCCGGGAATGGGAACAGGGGACTATGGAACAATTGATTTCCACACCGGTCAAGGCCCCGGAGTTGATTATAGGAAAATTGATCCCTTATTTTTGCATCGGTATGTTTGATGTCTTAGTGGCCGTTTTGATGGGCGAGTTTCTTTTTCATGTACCTCTTCGGGGAAATCCGGGTTTGATTTTCGGCTCGGCGGCGGTTTTCCTCGTCGGGACTTTGTCCTTAGGTATGTTCATCAGCATCACCACCAAGAGCCAGTTGCTGTCCAGCCAAATCGCTATGGTAGCCACTTTTCTGCCGTCCTTTTTGCTTTCCGGTCTGGCTTTTCCCATCCGCAGTATGCCAAAAGTCCTGCAAGGGATTTCATATCTGATTCCTGCCAGGTATTTCATCACCCTTTTAAAAGGGATTTATTTAAAAGGCGTCGGTCCCAGGATTTTGGCCGTGGAAGGTGTATTTCTGATCATTTTTTCCTTGTTGATGTTTGTCTTGGCCATAAAGAAATTTAAAAAGAAACTGGCCTAATCATGTGGGAACGAATTAAGCAGATCCTGGTCAAAGAATTTATTCAGATCCTTCGCGATCCCAGATCGAGAGCCATTATTTTTATAATGCCTGTTTTTCAGGTGCTTATCTTCGGGTATGCCGTAACAACCGATGTCAAAAACGTGTCCATGGCGGTTTACGATCAGGACAACAGCGTTTACAGCCGTGAGGTGGTGGATCGTTTTGTCAAATCCGGTTATTTTCAGGTCGATGAATTTGTATACCGGGAAGATCAAATCCGGGAATTGATGGATCAAGGGCGGGTCCAGATCCTTCTTCATATCAACAAGGAGTTCGGCCGGGATTTAGCCGCCGGGCGTAAAGCCCCCTTGCAATTGATCCTGGACGGGACCGATTCCAATACGGCGGCCATTGTTCTGGGTTACAGCAATAAAATTGTGGCCCAATATTCCCAGGAAGCCCTGGCCGAGAGGTCCTCCCGCCTATTGGGTGGAGGGCTGGTCTTTGGTCAGGTGGACCTGGAGAGCCGGGCCTGGTTCAATGATAATCTGGAAAGCCGGAATTTTTTTGTGCCCGGAGTGATCGCTCTGCTGGTCATGCTGGTCACGCTTTTGTTAACGAGTATGGCCGTTGTCCGTGAAAAAGAAATCGGGACCATGGAACAGATCATGGTCACTCCCATTACACCCAAAGAATTTATTATGGGAAAGACCGTCCCTTTCACCCTGATCAGTTTCATCGATGTACTTCTGGTCTCTCTGGTCGGAATTTTCTGGTTTGAGGTACCCATCCGGGGAAACCTGTTGTTACTTTTCCTGGCCACCGGACTTTATGTCATGACCACTCTGGGGGTAGGACTTCTTATTTCCACTGTCAGTAAGACCCAGCAGCAAGCCATGATGAGCGCCTTCTTTTTTGTATTTCCGGCTATGCTGCTTTCCGGGTTTGTATTTCCCATTGCCAATATGCCGGAGGTCATCCAATGGCTCACCTATATTAATCCCCTGCGTTATTTTCTGGTTATCATCCGGGGGATTTTTCTTAAAGGTGTGGGGATGGCAATCTTATGGCCCCATATGGCGGTTTTGGCCATCATGGGTTTGTTTGTTCTTTGGACAGCTTCAAAACGGTTTCGAAAAACTATGTCATAATGAACCTATAGGTCTGCTGTGAAGCACCAAAGTATTTTTCTATTAATATCGAATGTCGAATAACGAATAATGAATGTCGAAGAAAGGTGGAAGGAAATTACTTCATAATTCGAAATTCGATATTCGGAATTCATTACTCTTGTTTTCGT
The DNA here is from genome assembly GCA_963802945.1 of uncultured delta proteobacterium. Classification (GTDB taxonomy): domain Bacteria; phylum Desulfobacterota; class RBG-13-43-22; order RBG-13-43-22; family RBG-13-43-22; genus RBG-13-43-22. The sequence continues at coordinate 43,459 of CAWDKY010000016.1, read as the reverse complement.
TATAAGCACAAGGAGGACGCAATGATTCCTTTCAATAAAGCAGTTAATAGGGTTAGCTTGATCACTCTATTCTTGGGATTAGCCGTACTCGTTCTGGGATTTACCTGGCCGGTTCGGGCTGAGTCTCCCAAGGTGGATTCATCCAATAAACCCTTGTCCCTCCAAGACTGCATAAAAATTGCCCTGGAAACCAATCCCAGCCAACAATCGGCCATGATGGGTGTGCTGGCGGCCAAAGAGACCGCTGGAGAAGCCAAGGCCCCCTATTATCCCGAGCTGGGCCTCCAAACAGGTTACTCCTATTGGCAACAACATGCCTTTCTGCCCAATGGGATTTCTTCCCTTGGCAGTATCCTTGGCCGGTCCATCCCCACAATCGTCGGCCCAACCGACGACTGGAAGGCTGGAATCCGGGCCCGCTATACCCTTTTTGACAGCGGCGAACGGCGGGCCAATTACCAATCGGCTCTGGCCAGACAAGGGGTGGCTGAGGAGGAAAAAGCCAGGGTCATCCAGGATCTGGTGTTAGGTGTTCATCAGGATTTTTATGGATTAGCAGCAGCCATGGAAACTTTCTCGGTAGCTGAACAAAATTTGATCCGGGCCAAAGATCATTTACGATTGGCCGAAGAACGAAAGGCAGCCGGGGCGGTTTCCCAGGCCGATGTCCTTCGGGTCCAAGTGGAAAAGGCCAATGCCGAGCTAGCCCTGGTCCGGGCTGAAAATCTGGTCCGTATTTCTAAAGGGAGTTTGAATACGGTGATGGGCCTGCCCGCAGAGAGGTCTCTTGTCATTGAAACCAAAGGAGAAGAAATAGGGTCTCCGAATTCCCTCGATCTTTCTAATGCCTTGAATCAGGCCATCCAAAACCGTCCGGAGATCAAGGCCGCTCTTAAACGCATCGAAGCCCAGCAGAGGGGGGTGCAGGCGGCTACAAGCGCCTTTGGCCCAAAGGTCCGGGCCGAGGGAAGTTACGGCCGGCAAGACTCAAATTTTTTTCCCAAGGATGAAGAGTGGTTGGCCGGAATCTCTATCGAATGGCCCCTGTTTACGGGTTTTTTTCGAAAGCACCAATTGGACAAGGCCAAGGCAGAAGTTTCCAGGGAAGAGGCCGAGGCCAAGCAACTCCTCTTAAAGGTGAGGCAAGAGGTCTGGACAGCCCACTCCAAAATCAATGAAGCTTATGCGGCGGTGCAGACAACCAAAGTTTTGGTTCAGGATGCCCAGGAGAGTATGCGTATGGCCAAGGAACGCTATGAAGTCGGGGCCGGAACCATCACCGATCTCTTGGATGCTCAGACCGCCCTGGTCCGGGCCCTGTCAACCCAAGTCGAGGCCGAATGGGACTACCATATAGCCAGAGCCGTATTCCGACGATCCATTGGAAAGATGCAAGAGGAAGACAAACTCTGATTCCCTAATAAAAAGGTCCTTGCAAATCTCTCAAATTTCGTCACACCGGAGAAAGCCGGTGTCCAGAATGCATTGAAAAGACTGGATTCCGGCTGGAGTCTATCCCGCACTTGATGCGGGGCCGGAATGACATAACTGGACTCTTGCAAGAGGCTCAAAAGAGAATTATTTTTGTCTCAATTGACCTTAGCCGCTTATATGGTAAAGTAATTACTTAAAGCGGAGGACAAGTGGCCATTCCCCATGAAATTCTCAAGTTGATTGAGCGATTCGAACAGAATCGTGAAGCCTACCACTCCGACCCCTACAACGAGACCCAATTGCGCCGGGAGTTTGTGGATCCATTTTTTGAGGCCCTGGGCTGGGACGTGGACAACAAGCAAGGTTATGCCGAGGCTAAAACTGACCAAGAAAAGATCGTCCTCCAACGTCAAATCGACTCTAATGACCACCAAATCGACCAACTGGTTTATGATCTATATGAATTGACCGAAGATGAAATCACAATTATTGAGGAAACAACAAAATAAAATCGGAATGCCAAGGGCCATTGGACAGACCTCCACATCGGGACACTTTATATAACATGGCCACCAACGAACCCCTGATACCGAAACATGGCGGCTATCGAAATCTAAAGAGCTTTCAGTTGGCACAACTGATTTATGATATAACGGCACGTTTTTGCGACCGCTACATCGAAAAACGCAGCCGCACTCACGATCAGATGGTGCAGGCGGCACGGTCGGGCGTGCAGAACATCGCCGAAGGGAGTCAAGCCTCGGGAACCTCGAAAAAAACCGAACTCAAACTCACCAACGTGGCACGGGCCAGCCTCGAAGAACTGCGGCTCGACTACGAAGATTTCTTGCGTCAGCGCGGACTGTCGATCTGGGATCGTGACGATCCCCGCAGACAAGAACTGATCAACCGCAGGTGCGCCACAGCCGATGAGCTGGCGCAGTGGGTACGGGAAGTGTATGGTCATGGACGAGGTGGACAACGTGGAGTGAGTGGACAAAAGCAATCGACCATCAGGCCCAAACAGTCCATCTTCCCTGAAATTGCCGCCAACGCCGTCTTGGTCCTGCTAACAGTCGCCTGCAGTTTGCTCGATCGACAACTGGCTGCCCAGGCAACAGCCTTTAAAACCGAAGGCGGCTTTACTGAACGCCTTTACCGCCTGCGCTCCGAGAACCGCAAATCCCGTCATTCATCTGTGTCTATGCGGTCCATCAAGTCCACTCCGTCTACTGAGGATTAAGGGGGGCAGGTAACAGGGAGTAGGGTCAGGCCTTGAAATAGCACTTTTTCTTTATCCCTACGTTGAAATCAGCGGTGGCTATCAGACTTCCAGTGGATTTTCTTGATAGACCATGCTTGCATCATTTTTTAATTTTCTTTATGGATATCAGGAATTCCCAACCCTTTACAAATTTTCCCGGAAAGCTTATTGGATATTTCGGTGTGTCGAGGGATAGTTTCCACTGCACCGGAAGATGGATTCATCCATGGCGAATTTGATCCGCCTTCCCTCTTGAGGAAGCAACCATATCGACGCAAATGCCGCAGGAGGGTTTATCTCTTCATCAGACTGCAACAACTTCACGAATTGCATCTTCTGTTAATCCACGCAAGGCATCCTCACGACGATCTTCCAATATAAGTGAGATCGCTGCCGCTAAACTGGCCTTACATTCCTCGATTGTTTTGCCTTGCCCATTTGCCCCAGGAAATTCAGGGCAATAGGCAATATACCAATCTCCATCCTTTTCAATAATTGCCGTAAATTCATTAGGCATAATGCCCTCAGCATTTTTCCTGCCGTTTATAGAAGCGAAAAAGGAGGTTTTCGGCCTCCATCCATGCATCTCTATTAAATGCCTAACACGGAAAAATGTCAAAATAAAAAAATGTGTGCCAAGGGCTAACTCTTGAAATTTACCGGATACCCAAAATTCTTTTCAGAAAATACTTGACAGCGTTCCTCGGTTGTCTTATATTATGGTTAATCTGATTTTTCAGAATATTCTTATTGGTATGAATTTTTAGATCAAAGAACAAAGGAGGGTCTGAATCATGCCTAAAAAGCCAGTAAGCTCGTGCAAAAGCAAAGCAATAAATTGTTGCCGGGTCGAATCGCTGATCAGTATTGATGATCGGGGCCAGATGGTGCTGCCTAAGGAATTACGGGACAAGGCCGATATCAAGGCCGGGGATAAATTAGCCTTGGTCAGTTGGGAGAAAGAGGGGAAGATTTGTTGCTTTTCCTTGATTAAAGCGGAAGATTTGGCTCTAGGGGTTAAGGATTTTCTCGGGCCTATAATGAATATGCAAAATGCTGCCTAGAGAACTTTGAAAAATGTCCCCTTTTGCCCAATCTCTGTGTCAAACTCAAATTTTAATCCTCGAAATACTATAAATGTATGTCTGTGGTTAAAATTTTCGTCTTCCTTGACCTTGAACAAAATTGGACCTTTCTTAAAGTTCTCATGAAGAATCTTTCATTTGGCGGAATCTTAAAACTGGACAGTTTTTCGATTCAACAATCAGGATAGGAGGTTATTATAATGAAAATGGAAGAAATTAAAAAAGAGGTGAGAGATAGATATGCCCAGGTGGCCAAGCAAGATTCATCTTGTTGTGGGCCATCAATCAGTTGTTGCGGCCCCACCTTGCAAACCGAGATCTTCAGCAAGAGAATCGGCTATAAAGAAGAAGAAATGAAAGCCGTACCTGAAGGCGCCAATTTGGGACTTGGGTGCGGGAATCCCCTGGCCCATTCGGCTTTAAAAGAAGGGGATACGGTCATCGACCTGGGTTCCGGGGCAGGCTTTGATTGCTTCCTGGCGGCCAACCAGGTGGGAAAAAACGGCCGGGTGATCGGGGTGGATATGACCCCGGAGATGATCGATAAGGCCCGGCAAAACGCCCAAAAAGGAAATTATGAGAATGTGGAATTTCGTCTTGGAGAAATTGAAAACCTGCCGGTGGCTGATAATCAGGGCGATATGATCATTTCCAATTGCGTCATCAATCTCTCTCCGGATAAACGAAGAGTTTTTAAGGAAGCCTTTCGGGTCCTGAAACCCGGAGGCCGACTCATGGTTTCAGATATCGTAATACTGAAAGAACTTCCGGAGGAGATTAAGAATTCGGTCAGTGCCTATGTGAGCTGTCTGGCCGGGGCAGTGATGAAAGAGGAATATCTTGAGGCCGTTAAAGAAGCGGGATTTGCTGAAATACGGATTATGGATGAGAAGACTTTCCCCGTAGACTTGATGACCAATGACCCGACAGTCAAGGCCGTTGCAGAAAACCTGGATGTATACTTGGAAAAGGCAAAAGGGCTGGCCAAATCGGTGGCCAGTATCAAAGTCTCCGGGGTCAAACCGATGACGTTTTAGCCGTACATTGTAGTATTGACCCGTTAAAGTACCATTTTCTTCCGTCCGTGGTTTTCGGGCTGGTCTTTTCTTGGGACTTATCCACAAGGGACTCAGCGGAACTCTCGGTCGTTCTCAATACTGGGGTCGGCTGTCCTTAGGAATAAGCGAAAATAGGATCGCATCGTAGATTTGGTTATGCACAACCAGGCGTTGCCTCAGCCTGCCTTCCCGAGAGGCCCCAATCTTCATCGCCAGGCGTTGACTCGGCACATTGTCCATGGCCGTAATAATCTCGATCCTGTTCAGTTTCAACACCTCAAAACCAAACCGGGCCACCAGTGGCACGACGGCAGTCGCCACGCCTTGTCGGGCTTTGCTTGTTCTGACCCAATACCCAAGATTGGCAAGCCGATTCTCGCCATCAAGGTTATTTAGACCGCAAATGCCAAGCGGGCGGCCGTCGGATCGATTCTCGATCAAGAAATCATATTCCGTTCCCTTCTGCCACCTATCAGGACGGGATCCGAACCAGGTCTTGGTATCCTCGATGGAGTACTCCAGGTGAAACCATGGCATCCACGGCGACAATTCTGCTATTGATTCACGCACTGCTTCATACACCGACTCTGCATCAGACGGTTGACAGGGACGAATAATGACTGTTCTGTCGTTTGTCTCGAAGCGGGTTGTCATCTTTCCCTCGAAACCGAAAATACATTAGATGGACTATGGACTGTAAATGATATGATCAAAATAAATCTTATTGAAGATTCAACATAAATGGGTATAGTTGTCAATAGAAAAGACTTATTGAATATCAGCTTAACCAATTTATTTTGGCCTTCCCTGTTTTGATGGTACTTTTCGGTTTCGGGATGATGGTACAAAAATCAGCGAGTAATATGGTATGGTAGATTTTAAGGATGATAAACCAAGAGAATCGCGCGCCCAATTTATGTAAAATAAGGATATCATCCCAGAATAACCAATAGATAAGAGGACGAAGGAAATCGGCCATGAATCAAAAAATACCCGCCTTTTGGAGTATACCTCCTGACCAAATCCTTAGGGAAATGGAGACTTCCCCCCAGGGATTGACCGGTATCGAGGCGCAGAATCGGCTTAAGCAGTATGGGCTTAATCTTCTCAAGCCCCCTAAAAAATCAGATGCCTTGACCTTGCTCCTCAACCAATTCAAAAGTCCTATTATCCTCATCCTGATCTTTGCGGCCGGCTTGTCTCTATTTCTTCAGGATCCGGTCGATGCCCTGATCATCTTGACCATCGTTTTGATTAGTGGGCTGTTGGGTTATTGGCAGGAACGGGGTGCAACCCAGGCGGTTAAAAAATTACTGGAAATAGTGCAGATCGAGACTACGGTGTTACGGGAAGGGACAACCAAGGAAATCCCGATCGAAGAGGTCGTGCCCGGCGATATCATCCAGTTGAAGGCCGGAGATGTCATCCCCGGAGATGGGCTGGTTCTGAACTCCAAAGATCTGTTTGTAGATGAGGCCTCCTTGACCGGGGAAACCTATCCGGTTGAAAAAATGGCCGCTGTGCTGGCTGCGGAAACACCCTTGGCCCAACGGACCAACACCCTTTTCATGGGAACCCATGTAGTCAGCGGCAGTGCCCAGGCCCTGGTGGTCCAAACCGGAATCGAAACCGAATTCGGCCGGGTTTCCGAACGGCTGAGACTCAGGCCCCCGGAAACCGAGTTTGAACATGGCGTCCGGCGATTCGGCTATCTTCTGATGGAGATAACCTTAATCCTGGTCATAGCCATCTTTGGCATCAATGTTTATTTGGTCCGACCGGTTCTGGATTCCTTCCTCTTTTCCCTGGCCCTGGCGGTGGGTTTAACCCCCCAGCTTTTACCGGCCATCATCAGCATCAACCTGGCCCATGGGGCTAAAAAGATGGCCCGGGAAAAGGTGATTGTCAAGCGTTTAACTTCCATTGAAAACTTCGGCAGCATGGATGTCCTCTGTTCCGATAAGACCGGCACGTTGACTGAGGGTTTGGTCAAAGTCCATTCGGCTCTGGATTGGGAAGGCCGGGATAACGAAAAAGTTTTGCTTTATGCCTATCTGAATGCCAATTACGAAAGCGGATTTAGCAACCCGATCGATCAGGCCATCCGCACCTTTCGTCCCTTTGATCTGACCGGCTTTCAAAAACTGGATGAAGTGCCTTATGATTTTATCCGTAAACGTTTAAGTATCCTGATCTCTCAAGGGAAAAGGCATTTGTTGATCACCAAAGGGGCCCTCTCCAATGTCCTTTCGGCCTGTTCCCGGGCGGAAAAGACCGATGGAACCCAGGTGGATCTAAGCCAGGCCCAGGATCAGATACAGACTCATTTCAAGGAATTCAGTGCCCAAGGGCTCCGTGTGCTCGGGGTGGCTTATAGAGAAATGGAGCCCAAGGCCGTTCTGACCAAAGATCAGGAAAACAATTTAATCTTTTTAGGTTTCCTGGTCCTCTTTGACCCGCCCAAGGAAGGGATTGTGGAAACCATTAATCACCTCAAGGGTCTGGGAGTTTCTTTGAAGATCATCACCGGGGATAACCATTTGGTGGCAGCCACCATCGGCCGTAAAATGGGTCTTTCCGATCTCAAAATAATCACCGGCCCTGACCTCCAAAAGACCGGCAACCGGGCCTTGCCTCAATTGGTCACGGAAGCGGATATCTTTGCCGAGGTCGAACCTAATCAGAAAGAACGTATTATACTGGGCTTAAGAAAGGCAGGTCATGTCGTCGGGTACATGGGAGACGGCATTAACGACGTCTCGGCCCTCCATGCCGCTGACGTAGCCATTTCGGTGGATCAGGCCGTTGATGTAGCCAAGGAAGCGGCTGATATCGTTCTTTTGGAAAAGGATTTAAAGGTCCTGGCCAAAGGCATAGCAGAAGGCCGGACCACCTTTGCCAATACTTTGAAATATGTCTTTATGGCCACCAGTGCCAATTTCGGCAACATGTTCAGCATGGCCGGAGCCTCCCTCTTTCTGTCCTTTCTGCCTTTACTGCCCAAGCAGATCCTGTTGACCAACCTGTTGACCGATTTCCCGGAGCTGACTATCGCCGCCGATCGGGTGGACCAAGAACTTGTGGAAAAACCAAGGAGATGGAATCTCCGTTTTATTCGAAATTTTATGATTACTTTTGGCCTGATCAGTTCCATCTTCGATTACCTAACCTTCGGGATCCTTTTGTTTCTGCTCAAGGCTCAACCGGCTCAATTTAGAACCGGCTGGTTTATCGAGTCGGTCATTTCAGCAGCCTTGATCGTGCTGGTCATACGCACGCGGCGGCCTTTTTTTCAGAGCAAACCCGGCAAGGCTTTAACCCTGGCCACCGTCTTGGTGACCATCGTAACGCTGCTTATTCCCTACACGCCTTTGGGAGCCATGTTTGGGTTCAAAACCTTGCCCCTTTATTTCTTCCCTTTGCTGGCCGTCATCGTGGGGATGTATATTTTTACCGCCGAAGCGGCTAAAAAGATTTTTTATCAGAGGATTACTTTTTGATAATTACTGCAAACCCATTTCCTGTTTCGGAAGGGGCTGAGGCATCAGAAACTTCTTTCTGTAAGCAACAATCCGGCCGAGCCATGAAAACTTGATCATTTCAGATGGGCATCAGTACCTAATGGCGAACAGGGAATAATCTTGCATTTCCAGAAAGAATTATTCATACCTATCCTAACATTACATCGAATTCCTAACTTCCTTTCTATGAGGAAGCCTTTGACCAGGATTTTAGGGTTCCCGTGGATCATTCGTCCGTTTAAAATAAGAGGAAATTGGATGTAAAGGGAGCAGTATGTCCAAATTTTGGAAGGCTCCCTTTTCTTTTTAGCATCTTCTATTTGTAAAGTTCAGATCTGCAAAATCCCTTTTTCTTCAGAAGACACCCTTTGTCCACTTGCCTTCCGCTCTGTTTTTCTCCTTGACGGTGTTGTTTTTCTTGTTTTATAATCTTATTAACAAAAAGCTTTTGCCGTCTGGGGTGACAAGGAACAACATGACCAAGTGCCGGGACAAAATGGGAATTCTATCGTAGTAACTTGCGGAGAAATCATGTGCGAGTTTGTACCTTTCTTCGCTTTTATCCTGCTCGCTTCAAACACCTTCGCGGCAAACCTGCCCATTGTCAACGCCGACTTTTCGGCTGTGTTGTCGGGGTAGGTAAATACTTTAAGCAATAAAGCACCGCGCTCGGAAAAGCGCCTGAAGAGCCTGGGAACAAAAGCAATTCAAAACCCTAAGGCAAAGGAGGCCGTGATGAAATTACGCCTGATTTTCAGTGTCTTTATGACGATCACCCTATTCGCGTTCGGATCCGCTTTGGCCCTGGAGATCAGTTTCATTAACGAGGATTACCTCGCACTTGGTGACAGCGTGGCATTCGGGTACATAGACCAGGCGGGGTACGAATATTTCCATCCCACAAACTTCGTGCCGTATGCAGATTACCTCGGCTTCTACTTGAATTTGAACGTGGTGGATGCGAGCTGTCCGGGTGAGACGACGAGCAGCTTTCTATCGTTGACCGGCGCCGATAATGGATGCCGTTTTTATCGTAGCCTGGTTCCCCTGCACGTTTATTACAGCCACACGCAACGTGCTTTCGCCAAGAAATTCCTCAAGCATCATCGCAACACACGACTGGTAACGATCAGCCTCGGGGCGAACGACTTGTTTCTATTAGAAAAAAAGTGCAATTACGACCCGGTGTGCATCGCGCAGGGTGCCCCGCAGCTATTTGCCACGGTAGCGGCTAACATGCATAGCATCCTCGCCGATCTTCGCACCATAGGTTACAATGGCCTCATCATCATCGTGAACTACTACTCGCTCGATTACTCGGACCAGGGTGCGACCGCAATGACCCAGGGATTGAACCAAGCGATTAGCGCACCAGCATCCCTTTACGGTGCCGAGATAGCCGATGTGTTTTCGGCATTCGAGACTGCAGTTTCGAATTCATTCGCGAAAGGGAAGGCTTGTGTCGCTGGTTTGCTAAACGCCAGTAACCCGGCAACTAACCCGCCGACGTGCGATGTGCATCCCAGCCAGTCAGGTCACAAACTAATCGCGAAGGTCATTATGCAGGTGTACCAATCAGTTGTACCAGTAACTCCCGCGCGGAACGCGCGCTGATCATCAGCCTGTTTCGTTAAAAGGAGTTACTCGGGTCCTGCCGAACCAAAGCATTTCTGTGGTAGTGCGAGAAACAAAATCCGTAGGTCAGTATAGCGCGGTGACCATGCTCCGGCTTATGGAGAAAGAAAAAGCCGCCGGCGAATGCTGAATCGTGTAGATTCGGAGGACATAATATAAATATGGTTTCCCGATGTCTATAAATCAGCATTATGTCCCCTTATTCCCAAATCTCCTTTTTGAATAAAAGATAGGAGTTCAAGCAGTAATCTTCATCAAGTCGGCGGAAATTTAAACCAATGGCAGACAAGCAGAGACCCCACCAAAACATAGTAGAAGTATATTGCGGATTGCAACTTCTGAAAAACAAAAAGGTGAAACGGGATATCCCTATTTCACCTTTTGCTTTTGGATGGTGGAAGAAATTACTTCTTTTCCTCTTTCTTCTCGTCCTTCATTTTAGCTTTCTTGTGAGCATGAGGAGTTCTCGCCATGACTTTTGATGCAACCAGTTTGCCGTCCATCTCTTTGCACTTTGCGAATACCCAATCGCCCACCTTCACGTCGGCAATGGTCTTGTCCTTGGAGAACTTGGTTTTGTCATCGATCGAGAGAGTTACCTCACCCTTCCTACTTTTTACGGTGATGGTGTTGGCGGTCGCATCGACTGCGGTTACCTTGCCGCGAAGGTGCTTACCGTGGACACAAGGTGTCTTCTTCTCTGCCTTGGTAGGAGCCGGCACCGTCTCTTTCTCTGTGGCAAAAGAAAGCCCTGTGACAGAGAGCAAAAATAGAAGCGATATGATACAAACAATTATCTTTTTCATGATTTCACCTCCTTTCATCATGAGAATGACTCCGATTGACATCATCAATAAACCTTACCGTTCAGAAAAATTATCGATTCACGGCAGAATGAAAACCCTGGCTCGTTATATCATCCGGGCCTCTTTCTCTCAGTGACAAACAACCTATCTCCCGGAAGAGTCCCGCATTATCTACCGAACTAAGGACAACGGTAATAAAAATTTTTCGATAACTTAGATTGGCTGGCGGCCATGAACTCCCATAAACCCAATCACGAGGAACGAATGGTCTGCTTCACTGGCTTCTATAATAACATCTCCAGAGGGCTTCGTCAAAAATAAAATCAAAATATTTTCTTTCTATAATGTATGAAAATAATCTATGAGCCTCATTATTTAACAGTAGGGGATTATTTATTTAAACCCTCAATCCTCAATTTTAGTCCAGCTCCCAAGCAAGAGTTGTGGGTGTAAAATTTTAATTCAGTCAGGTGAGACCCTGTTCGAGGAACCTTGAGGGCTTCTTCCTCAAAATTATCTTTTGGGAAAAAGACAATATTTCAAACGGTAATTAATTAAAAGGAACCTGTAATTTGTTGACTTTTTAGTTATTAAAGAGTAAGAAATTATAAATAAAATAAATAAGTTTTCTTGTTGGCAACCTTTAAACAGGGAGCGTCAATGGAAGAATAATAAACCCTATTTCTCAGGAGAGAGGTGGGGCTTTGTTTTTGTCAAGGTAGTGATTGACAATTATTTTTTGTTCTGGACATAACCTAAAAGGGAGACGAAATGGAGCAAAACAAAATTCAAACCGAGCGCCTGAGTTGGTTGTGGCTGCTGATCGGGGTTCTGTTAGTACCGTTTGTGACCTGGCAAACCGTGATCCCCCTGGCGGCGTGGTTTGCTCCGGTATTCCTGCTCCGCTTCTCGCGAACCTCGCGGCGGACGTTCGTAGCCCTGCCGTTAATCTTCGTTGCCTACTTTATAGGCAATTCAATTGCTGGACGCGGTCTCCCGTTCAACCTTCTTGGCTTCATCGGAAACGTAATATTCAAGGCACTGGTGTGGACGCTTCCCTACGCGGCCGATCGTGCGCTCCACAAGCGACTGGGGGAACGGCCGCGGCTGCTCATCTTCCCTCTGGCGTTCACCACGGTAGATTGGATACTGTCCCTGCTCAAGGTAAGCGGTACGGCTTCGCCCGCATATTCCCAATTCGACAACCTAGCCCTGATACAAATAGTCTCGATCACCGGCATGTGGGGATTGACCTTCCTTATCATGTGGTTCGCTTCAGCAGCTAATGCACTCTGGGAACATAATTTCGACTGGCGAGCCATACGCGGCATATTAGGACTTTTTCTTGCGGCCCTGGTGGCGACTCAACTTTTCGGCAGTATCCGGTTGGCCTTCACCCCGCCGTCCTCTCAGACAGTCCAAGTAGCGACTGTCACCGCAGAGGGTACGATCTGGCAGGCAGCTATCGACAAGATCAATTGGATGACATTCAACCGATCTACCGACGCAGAACGTGCCGCAGTGCGTCCGAGATTTGAAGCTACGGTGAAGGAGATGCTGGCGCGAACAGAAACGGCGCTGAAGGGGGGCGCGAAAATCGCCAGTTGGCAGGAAGAAGCAGCATGGGTCCTAGCAGAAGACGAGCGAGGCACGGTAGAGCGCGCGGCGGCTCTGGCGCGGCAATACAATGCTTACGTGCAAGTTTCACTTGGCGTATTCACTCGCACCGACAGGCTGCCTTATCTACTCGACCGATCAATACTGATCGACAACAAGGGCCAATCACTCTGGACATACGATAAGAAATATCTCGTGCCTTTCGACGAAGCCTTTGTCACCATTGCGGGCAAAAGCCCATTGCCCTATGTAGATACTTCTTATGGCCGCATGAGCGCCTCCATTTGCTGGGAAACGTACTATCCAGCACGGGTCCGACAGGCTGGGGAGAACGGTGCAGACATCCTGTTCGCACCATCCAACGATGTTGCCCCCTTTGCCCGATCAGCCTCTGTAATGTTTGTCTACCGTGCAATTGAAAACGGTTTTTCATTGGTACGCCCTACCGGGAAAGGCATCTCGCTGATCACCGATTACGAGGGGCGTGTACTCGGCAGCCAGGATTACTTCACCGACAAGAGGGGTATCATACTGACCTCTATTCCGATGCGCGGCGTCAGGACGATTTACAGCATGATTGGCGATGTATTCGCTTATCTATGTGTTGCCGGTCTGATCCTTCTCGCTGGGTGGGCAATCATTCGGCGTGGACAACCTGAGACTATGCGGCGTCAGCCTTCATAAGAAATGGTGGCCCAGCCTCTAATGGTTTTAGAAATGTTGCTTGGTATCTTATTTTACCCGTGGCTGGGGATAGTGCTATTGCGGAGCAAAAGTTAATCGCGCGACATTACACCGCTCCCAAGGCATGGTCCTCAAAACTTAGGCCGTCTCTACACTCCGAGAACGACGAATGGATGACTCCCAAAACGACCAAAAACAATAAGGGGGAAAAAATTTCATAGCAATCGGCTGCACCGGATCGCCGATAAATCCAGCTCCCGGTGACCCGAGACGTTATCTTAAATGGGAAAGATGAAAGCTAATATGAAAAAAGTTGGTTTTATAGGCTATGGTAATATGGGAAGTATGCTAATGAATGGGTTTCTCACGTTTTGGCTGACGAAGTCATGACACGAAGGAGGAAGAAATGATTGACGAAAAATTGATCGATAACGTGAGAGAGCATGGAACGTATAGTACGGATTGGCAGGGCAAGGCGAAAGTACTAACTGATATCGGCTTTCCCATAGGAGAAAAAGCTGATTACGCGATCATTATGGGCTGCGCCCAGTCGGAGGCGATGCCAAAAGCGATTGGATCATTGAAGTTCCTTCTGGATCGCCTGCAGATCAGCTATACCGTCCTGGGCAAAGAATTCTGTTGCGGCTGGTTGCCTTTTGGCCAACCGGCCGTGATAGCGAAAAATGAAGATGATATCGCTCGAAGCAAAGAGCTTTCCCGCGAGTTCGTCGTCGGCAATTTCAAGCAGGCGGAGGCTCTGGGAGTGAAGGCCATCGTCCTTTTTTGCGCTGCCTGCGAGCCAAGCTATGCCAATTTAGCCGACGAAACTTCAATTCCCGTCATTTCGTACAGCGCCCTGCTGGAGCAGTTTTTCCCTGGCGGCAGACTGAACATGGCGATCAACTACTATCCTGGATGCTATCGCTTCCGGCGCCGCATTACTGAGCACACACTGGATATCGAGCCTGCCCGCCGCCTTTTAGGAAAAGTTCAGGGGTTACAGGTGAAAGAACCGGATAGCAATCTCTGCTGCTTCATTCCGCCGCACATGGAGAAATTGAACAACAGCTTTGTCAATCGTGACATCGTGACCATTTGCACAGGCTGCTATCATAATCTGCACCGCACGATAAAGGACAAAGAAAAGTACCACATATGGATGCTACCGGAAATCCTACTCCAGGCGTTGCCCAGCTAGTATAATAAAAGGGAGTTAAGGAATATTAAGGGACAGATTTATTGTACGGCCGGGCAAAGTCATGTAGTTAAATGAAAATAACGGAAAATAATGAAAGACAAGAGCGTTAAGTGGACCTGGATGAATCTCCGTGTTACTCACGCTCTGCCCCCCCATTGACGTTTTACTCAATTTCAATCAGTAATAGTTAATTTTAGGGGCTACCCTTTTAGTAGACTTATAGGTGAAGTCGTATATCCCGAAATAAATATTCCTTAGGTGAGTATCTGTCGATAACGGATGGGAAGGTGTCCCCCGGCAGCTCAAGTCTTGGGGACCTTGTCTAGTTATTATTTCATGGATGTCCCTCTTTATTTCACACTCTTTCCAATACCGCCACTTTTGCCAGACGGCGCTTGAACCGTTCCTCTCCCTTGAAGCGAGCGCTCAGGAAAGTCTGGACCAAATCCCAGGATAGGGCCTGTCCGGTGACCCGGCCGCCCAAACACATCACGTTCATGTCGTCGTCTTCTACCCCTTGATGAGCGGAGAAGGCATCCGTGATCAAAGCTGCCCGGACACCGGGCACCTTGTTGGCCGCTACGCAAGCCCCTACTCCGCTGCCGCAGATGGCCAAGCCCCGAGTGGCCTCACCCCGTGCCACCGCCCTGGCCAGAGGCACCACAAAATCCGGGTAGTCATCTCCGGTAACCAACTCATGGGAGCCGAAATCCGTTACTTCATAACCAGTTACCTTGAGGGCCTCAGTCAATTGCCCTTTTAACTCAAATCCACCATGATCTGCCGCTATGCCAATACGCATCATTTTTCCTCCACGTTCATCATTTTCTCTTTCTATGTTCCGTCTTATTAAGGGTCACGAAATAATATCAACATAAGAGGTCCGGTGGGGTCTTTTTTGGGGGGTGGTCCATCCTGAACCTGGAAGCTTCTTTGCCGGGCCAATTATTTAACTAAAACACATTTCGATCACCAGTTTTTTTGAACTAACCGGCCGCTTCCCATCGTCTCTCCAGTCGAAACCGCCTCATCGTTGCCAAAGGATATAAGGCGCTTCCAGAGGAACAGCAACACCGGGATAGTGTGGTATCACCCGGGCCGTATAATCCGTCGCCGGTCGGGTCGCAGAAACCGAGGCACGGTAAATATATCCGCCCGCAGCGCCCGTCAAAGGGTGCAGGCGCTTCATCTCCAGCCGCACCGGGCCTTCGCCGTTGGTCCCTTCGGCATATAGCTCGACTTGGACGGCCTCGGGATCGAGATCATTGAGACAAATTTGCACATCAAAGACGTGTTGTTCGTCATGCGTTTCCCATTTCATTTCACCGAAACGCAGTGTGGGCCAATTCTTTTTCAGGGCTTTCTGCCAATCGACCACTTGTCTGCCCTTCGCCCCATGATCTAACGCGCGCGCACGATAGGCGGCCGCAGCTGGCAGGTAGTGTTGCTCGGTGTATTCACGCACCGTGCGATTAGCGGAAAATCGCGGTGTCAACCGGGCCATGCTCTCCCGTACCCGAGCCACCCAGGCCGTTGGAATACCGTTCTCATCGCGGGTATAGAATTCGGGGATGACCTCCTGTTCGAGCAGATGGTAAAGGGCCTCGGCTTCAGCGGCATCCCAGGCCGGATCATCGTCATGTTCTCGGCCGTCTCCCAAGGCCCACCCCACTTCAGGGTTGTAAGCCTCCGCCCACCAGCCATCCAGCACCGACAGATTTAAGCCGCCGTTAACCAGCACTTTCATGCCGCTTGTCCCACAGGCTTCCCAAGGTCGTCTGGGCGTATTAATCCAGACATCCACTCCCTGCACCAGTTGTCCAGTCAAAAGCATGTCATAGTCGCTTAAAAAGATCACATGGTTATGGGCTCCGGCCCGTCGAATGAAATCCGTCCATTCCCGAATCAGGTTCTGACCGGCCTGGTCCGCAGGATGGGCCTTGCCGGCAATGAGAAGTTGTACTGGGTGTTGAAAATTAGTGAGAAGGCGATAGAACCTTTCAGGATCGTGCAACAATAGATTGGGCCTCTTGTAAAGGGTAAAGCGCCGGGCAAAGCCCAGAGTTAAGGTGTTGGGGTCTAAAAGATGCCTCGCCCGCTCAACCTCCTCTGAAGATGCCCCGGCAGCTTCCAGCTGCCTGTAAAGCCGTTCCCGTACATATTCTACGAGCGTCTGACGAGCCGAAGCACGACACTCCCAAAGCCTCGAGTCGGGAAGGCGGCGCATGTCCTCTTCCAGGGTCTCCAATGTTCCGTTCCAGCGGTCCTTTCCGCAGGAGTCTGTCCACAGGGCATCGAACTCTTCCGAATCCCAGCTCGACATATGGACCCCGTTGGTCACATGACCTACCGGCACTTCATCTTCCGTCCAACGCGGGAAAAGGGGCTGAAAGATGCACCGGCTCACCTGTCCGTGCAAATGGCTTACCCCATTAACCGCTCCGCTTCCTCTTACCGCCAGAAAAGCCATATTAAATGGTTCAGAAGAATCGTTCGGGTCCCTACGACCAAGGGCCAGCAAATCGCGGATGGAGATGCCCAGCATATTCTGGGCGTACCACCCGAGATATTGCTCGATGAGATCCGGAGAGAAACAATCAAAACCGGCAGAGACCGGCGTGTGGGTGGTAAAGAGGTTGCCCGCTCGGCTGACGGCCAAGGCTACATCGAAGGGCTGTCCGGTCTCTTCCATAAAGGTTCTGGCCCGTTCCAGCACGGCCAAGGCCGCATGGCCTTCATTTAAATGGCAGACTTCGGGCTTATGACCCAAAGTGTTCAGAAGTCGCCACCCGCCGATCCCGAGTACCATTTCTTGATTAAGACGCAACTCCGGCCCACCCCCATACAATTCGCTGGTGATCCCACGACGGGTCGGAAAATTGGCCGGATCATTGCTGTCCAGCAAATACAGCTTCACCCGGCCGACCTGGACCTGCCAGGCCCGCAGCCAGACCGAGTACCCAGGCAACTTGATTTCCAGCCGAAGCCACTCCCCGTTCGATTCACGCAAAGGTGTTATCGGTAATTGACCGGGATCGTTATACGGGAATAGGGCTTGTTGGACCCCGTCCTTATCTATGATCTGGCGGAAATAACCTTGCTGATAAAGCAGTCCCACGCCAATCACCGGCACACCCAGGTCACTGGCGGTTTTGAGTTGATCGCCGGCCACGTTTCCAAGCCCGCCCGAATAGATAGGCAAGGCTTCACTTAACATGAATTCCATACTGAAATAGGCCACTGAGGTCAGCGAGGTTTCCGAATGATTTTTTTGAAACCAGGCAGAAGACTCTTCCTCCTGGTGCTTGGTTTGCAAGAGGTCTTCCACCTTTCGGCGGAAGACCGGGTCGGCCGATAATAACTCGATCCGGTCTCGAGAGACCGTCTGCAAGACGACCCAGGGATTATAGGTCAGTTCCCATAAATCAGGATCAAGTTTTCTCCACACTTCATCGGCCGAATGGTTCCAATACATACGCATATCCAAGGCCAGTTCGGCCAGGGCATCGAATCCCTCGACTTCTATAGGCAGAAAACTGTATGTCGGGTTGCTGACCCGTGTCGGGTTGCTCATGGCCCCTCTCCTTTACCTTGGTCTTGGACAGATGCCCTGGTGGCTGCAGGGAAGCCTCCAAAGCATCGATGACGATTAACTCTGTTTTCTCCAGGATGTAGCGCAACTAATTAGTTCCAAGTGCAAAGTCCCCCTTGATGCCGTGACGGGAAATACGCTTCTTGTCCATGTTCAAGGCCCCTTCGGCCCAAAAGTAAATTGATAGCCTATATAAGCGGTAAAGAGATTGGGCCCGTCAAAGTCCCGACCAGCCGAAAGCAGGATATGATGGTCCTCGGTAAGGTTTATGATAGCCCCCACATTAAAGCCGGTACTGCTTTCTCCTCCTTCATGGCTGATGGTTTTATGAAAGAGCTCTCCTCCAAAAGTTAATTTTTTAGTAATCTCACGTTGTATGAGCCAACCGAAAAACCACCAGTTTTTATTGCCTTCTCCTGGACTGATCCAATATCCTCCCCCGCCGTAAGTGGTCCAGGGACCCCAACTTTTCTGGATCCAGAGAGGTAAAAATATTTGGGTCTGCCCGTTGCCCAGACCCTTATCGCTGTTGCCGGTAGGAAATTCTATCAAAGGAAAGGTCCCCACCATGGGCAGCAAATCGGTTTCCTGGATAAAACGAAACTTGATGCCAAATTCGGTATCTCCATAACCGTATTGGGAGTCTCCCCCTTCCGGTCTAATATATTGGAAAGGAGCGATTAAGTGCAGTTGCACATTAGGAAGAGGCCCATAATTAAATTCAAAATGGGGTAAGGTGGCCGAATTGCCGTCCTGGCTGTGAATATATTGGGAGGCGATGTAGAATTCTCCATGCTTATACTCAACGGGCTCAGGATCATCCGTAAAGAAGGGCGGGCCTGCCCAGGTCGTCATTAACCCAAACACCAACGGAAAAATAACCGTCAGGGTTGTTGCCAATAAGAAAGACTTGATTTGAATAGCCTGGCTTAATTTTGAAAAATATACTAGACGATGTTTTGGGTTGTGAAATCGATTGTTGTTCCTCATAGGAAAAATATTATTACTGGAATGTTTTTACAGCCTTTGAAAAAGGCCGGACAAGGTAGATTATACCGCCAATTCGACCCAGGAGAAAAGCTGTAGCCGCGGCTACAGCCCCGACGAAATCCAGATAACCAATGGTCACGAAAAGGGTGGTCAGGACAATCAGCAGTTCCAGCCCGGTAGCCCAGGTTGTCGGCGCGGTGTGACGGATACTGACCAGGACCGAACGTTGGAAGGTGACCAGCATCCAAAGACCGGGCATGACAGTTAATAGCTTAACCGGGGTCAGGGCGAATTGCGTTAATTCAACAGACAGGCCGGAAACCCTATGAAACCAGAAATAAGACAGAGGAGTGAATCCAATGCAGGCTAACAGTCCGACGGTAATCACACCCAAGCCCAAAGCAAAATTGCGCAGGGCCTTAAAATTACGACTATTATCCCCTACCAGGGCGATGACGACATCATGAAAGGACATACCGCAGCTCATAAAGAGAAATGTCAACCCGGAAATAACCGGAAGCACAGCCAAGGACTCGATGGCCATACGGCTTTTTCCAACGAAAAAAGTCACCGCCGGCTGGACCCCTAAGGCCAAAAGGGAAGTCAAGGCCAACGGCAAATAAAAGTGGAAAATGGCCCGATAGGTCAGGTGGTCCCCATCATCCCCTTCTTTAATTTCGGTTTTCGACAGCAGATGATGAATAATACCGCGGGCCAAGAACCGGCTCAAAATCGCCTCCAGGATAACGGCGAATAAGAGAATGATGGCCCCTGTCCAAGCACCTTCCAATAAGGAAAAGCGATATAATAACAACCCAAGCGAAGTTATGCCGGTCAAACGGATAGCTGTTCCCAAAGCCACATAGCGGGTTTGATTATGACGGATCAAAACCCCCTGATAAAACCGGCGATATCCGATGGCCCAGGGGATAGGGGTTGAGATGAGAACCGTTCCATAAGTAAGGCGGGCAATATGTTCCGGAAGGCCGATCAGTTTTTGGCTGAGGAAATAGAAGACAGGGGGAAAAACCGTTAGGCCCATCATCAGGGTGATTATTCCGATCAGGACAAAAGTGAATCGCCGCATTTTGAGAAAGGAATCCTGGTCAATGACCAGAGCAGTCGTGGCGCTGATAATCATCATCAGCGGGGCCTCCAGAACCATGAGGAAAGAAAAGGCCACTCCAAAGGCAGCCAGATTGAACTTGGGGGCGGCCATCCTGGCAATAATGGCACTCATCAGGGCACCTTCCATGGCCATCATCAGCCAGGTGGATTCCAGGGGCAGCCAAAAAAATAAAATACGTTTAGTGGTCAACTTAGAGGGGATGCTGTTCATTTACAAAGGCAAATCGCCCGCATTCCTCGTATTTGCCGAAGGAAATGCGGGCGATGAGAATTTTTTATCTAATTTCTCACTGTGAATCCGCCCTTGCGGACCGAAATCACTTTAAAAATATCACAATAGGAGAAGATAGGCAAGAAATAATGCTTTTTTTCTGTTTACTTTTTATATACTTCTTCTCCAATATAATTTAGGAAACCTTTCCAAGGGTATTGCGTACTAATCATAAAGTCAGTTCGGCCTGAGAACGAGAATATTTTGGAAGATAACGACATCATTGCACGCGTTCAACAGGGGGATATTGAGGCCTATGCCCGTATTGTGGAAAGATATCATCGGCCCCTCCTTCATTTTATCTTCGCCCTCATAGGGGACGAGAAGATCGTTGAAGACATCGGTCAGGAAGTATTTCTGAGCGTCTACCAATCACTGCCTCGTTTCGATCCAAAACGAGGCACCCCCTTTTCGGCCTGGCTGTTTATTGCCGCCAGAAATCGCTGTTTCAGCGAGATGAGAAAGAGACGGAACAAATTTTTCATTCCAATAGAAGACGCCCCGGATATCTCTGTTCCGGAGAGACCACCGGAGGATCTTTTGATCCTTAAGGAACAAAGCGAGGCCATTGAAGAGGCCTTAGAAAAATTGCCGGCCCATTACCGAAATACCATTCTGAAAAATTTGGAAGGCATTCCTTTGGAAGAGATTGCCTTTCGGGATGGGGTATCCCCCGGTACGGTGAAATCCCGGCTCTTCAGGGCAAGGCAGCAGATCAAAAAAACACTTTCCAAACATTTAGGAAGAAAAGAACATGAAAAGGTTTGAGCCTTCTGAGAATTTTGTTTCTCGAGTGATGGGACAGGTTTTTACCTATGAAGCGTTAAAGAGACCAAAAAAGTCTTGGTCACAAAACCTTCTTTTGAAACCGATTATCCGATATGCCCTGTCTTTTGGAGGGATAGCCCTAGGCATCATCAATCTTCTCCGGATTTATTTTGCCGTTTTTTCTCCTGTAGTCTGTAAATAAAAGGAACCGATAGGCCGCCCTGATGTATTAACAATAAACAAAATCTGGAGGGAATGATGAATCAAAAAGAAGAAAGCATAAAAAGAAACGGTTGGATTTCCGCTTTGCTGGCCTTGACCATGCCGGGAATGGGTCAGGTCTATAACGGCGATCCTTTAAAGGGAATAAGCATTTTTATCATTTTCAATGTGTGTTATGTGATCGGTTTCAGGTGGACGGTTTTGATGCCGGATCCCTTTCTTTTATTCGGGGTCTTGGGCACCTTGGCAGTCGTCTTGTTGGTCTATAGTGCAGGCATGATCGACGCCTTTAGAAGATCAAAAAATATGGGGAATGTTTCACAAAGGATTCCCCACAACCGATGGTATTTCTATTTAGCCATTTGGTTGCTGGGGTCCGGGATTATCCTGGGGACTGTTTTTTCGTATATCAAGAGGGATGTGATACAGGCCTTTAAGATCCCGTCTGTAAGTATGGAGCCCACAGTCCTCAAAGGGGACCGGGTATTTGCCGATAAGACGGCTTATGGAAGAATGGCACCAAAGAAAAACGATATTATTGTCTTTGTTTATCCGAACGACCGAAGCAAGGTCTTTATGAAGAGGATCGAGGGACTGCCCGGAGATAGTATCGAACAGGTCAATGGGAAAAAAGAGACCGTCCCTCAGGGCCATATCTGGGTGACCGGAGACAACCCGGGCCATAGTATTGACAGCCGCATCTTCGGGTTTGTCCCCCTAAGAGATGTGATCGGGAAAGTTCGGCAGGTTTACTATTCCTCCGGAAGCGATGGGGTCAGGTGGAATAGGATCGGGAAAGTAATCAACCGCTGACCTAATCTTTTTCTTATTAATGGTCTCATAGTTATCTGAACATATAATGAAACGATTAGTTTCGAATTAATTGGGGTGGGGTGGCCTTCTTTTCAGGATTGCCACCCAATTAGTCCTAAGCTTCTTTTCCGGGCCAGTTATTTAACTAAATCAGAAGCAGGCCTTCACCAACGCCGGAAACGGGCTACGGTGTATGCCCTGCCTCGAATCAAACTTTGCTGGACGGGCCGGGATAGGGGCAGAAGGTGACCTTGTGGACAATCCCTGAAAAGAAGGCCACCCTACCCCGGCAACACCATTTGTCTATATTACTATGAGACCCTTAATAAGTTCTAAAGCCGGCCTTTAATGACTACACCCAAGCCTAATCCCAAGCGCAAATAAAGCAGGGCAATCAGAAGCAATACAAAAAATATCAGGACCCCATAATCCATGGGTTTCATCTGGGGGTCGTAATAAAATGTGCGTTTGGCTTTGGGATCGAATCCTTTGGACTCCAGAGCCATGGCCAGGGTGTTGGTGTGATGAATAGCATAAATAAAAAGGGGAACGGCCTGAGGAATAAACTTGCCCAGGCGTTTAAAGATACTCCCTGATTCTAGATCGAGACCCCGGGAGACCTGAGCCTGGATGATCGTCGCCCCGGCCCCGGCAAAGGTCGGCACCAGCCGCAGGGCTGTGGACAAGGCAAAAGCCAACGGATAAGGGACCCCCATGCGTATCAGTCCGTTGGTCAGTTCTTCATTACGTGTCGTGGAAAGAAAAATTAAACCGATGCCGACAAAGGTGGCCAATCGCAGGCCCATGGCCAGTCCGTAAAAAACCGATTCTCGGCTGAGGTGAAAGGGACCCCAGGACCACCACTGGGTCGGCCCAGGGACAAAAAAAGGCCACAAGACAAAACTGAAGAGGATGAGCAGCAAAAGGATAAACCGGAGCTTCCAGAAGTTGGGCAGGGCCCCGGCCCAAAAAGCCAATAGCAATACACTGCCGCTGATCAAGGCCAGGTAGAGGGGATGATTAAAGCACAAACAGATGCCGAAAAGGATCGCGGCTGAAATCAATTTGGTCCGGGGATCCAATCGGTGTATTGGGGTATCTTGGTCAAGAAAAAGAAAAATATCCATTATTGAAGTTCCTGAACCATTTGTTCCAAGGTCAGGGCCTGGAGGCCGAGCCGGTTGCTGATTTGCACCAGGGGAGGCGGAGAAAGAGAGGCCTCGGCCAATTTGGATTCCTGGGCAAAAACATGCCGGGTTGGACCATCGAGAAGAATGGCCCCTTCTTTTAAGACAACAGTTCGGTGGGCATATTCGGCAGCCACCCACATGGAATGGGTGATGATGATAATGGTGTGCCCTTTTTGGTTCAATCGCTTTAGCAGGTCCATCATGCGCCGCTGATGACTGTAATCCAGTCCGGTGGTCGGCTCATCCAGGATAATGACCTGGGGTTGCACAGCCAATACTGAGGCGACGGCCACCCGCTGCCTCTCCCCCTTGGTCAGAGTGAAAGGCAGTTGTTTTTCATAACCCTGCAATTCGACGACCTCCAGGGCCTCGGCCATCCGCCGTTGGATGATTTTCGAATCCATACCCAGGACCTTCAGACCGAAACCGACTTCCTCTTCAACCGTTCGGGCAAAGATCTGATGGTCCGGGTTTTGAAAAATGTACCCCACTTCTTGAGCCAGATCCTTATGCTTGAAGGTTTGGGTCGGTTTTCCCCGGACCAGCATGCGGCCGGCCGTGGGTTTTAACAGACCGTTGCAATGCTTGGCCAGGGTGGTTTTTCCGGAGCCGTTTTGTCCTAAGAGGGCAATAAATTCTCCTTCAGCAACGTTCCAATCGATTCCCTTTAAAGCCTTTACCCCATGAAGGGAATAAATATATTCCAAGCCTTCGGCCTGCAGAATAAAGGGACCTTGGGTTTGAGCAGAAACCATCGGCGGAAGTTGGTATTCCCGTTTTGGAACCAATCGGTATTGATCTATAAGGGCCATCGCTTCCGTGACGGTCAACGGCCGGCCGGGCCAGTCCATAGTTTGAAATAGTTCCATCAAAGCCGGAGGTTTGATCCCGCAATGGGAGAGCCTTGGTAAATCCGTTAGGATTTCTTTGGGAGGTCCTTGGGCGATCAGTTCCCCTTCCCGCATCAACCAGATCTGGTCCGCATCTACGGCCATTTCCGGTTCAGGGGCCACCATCACCAGGGTGCGTCCTTCCTGCCTGAGGTTCCGGGCTATGGCCAGCACCTCCTCCGCCCCTTCCGGGATCCAGATCGGTAGTCGGTTCATCCAGGACCAGGATATCAGGCTCCAGGGTCAAGACCGAACCGATGGCCAGGCGTTGTTTTTGCCCTCCGGAAAGGGTGGCCGGCTGTCTTGGTCTGAATTCTTCCAGCCCGATTGATTGCAGGTATTCCTGAATCCTTTTTTCTATTTCAGGATGCGGCAGGCCGTGGTTCTCCGGGCCAAAGGCCATTTCCAATTCCACATTGGTGGAAAAAAGTTGGCTCTCAAAATCCTGGAATACTAGTCCCACCTGATGTGATAGACCGGCAACATTGGATTGGACCGTTTCCGTTCCTTTGACAACGACCCGTCCCAGATAAGTGCCGCGAAAAAATTTGGGGATCAGAGCATTGAGGGAATAACATAAGGAAGACTTACCTGCTCCGCCGTGACCCATGATACAAACAAAGGAACCGTCTGCAATCTTCGCCTGGATATTTTTTATAGCTGGGGTTTCTTTCCCAGTATAAGTAAAAGAAAGATTTTCGAAGGA
This sequence comes from uncultured delta proteobacterium, assembly GCA_963802945.1. GTDB lineage: Bacteria > Desulfobacterota > RBG-13-43-22 > RBG-13-43-22 > RBG-13-43-22 > RBG-13-43-22. The sequence continues at coordinate 18,587 of CAWDKY010000016.1, read as the reverse complement.
GACGGCGATGGCCATAATCTCTAAGGGTTCAAGGATTCAAGTCCCGCCATCGGCGGGATCGAATCCTATTTTTTGTACTACTTATATTTTTACTAATTATAATAGAAAGCTCCCGATCAAAATGGCCGCTGTGGAAACCCAGCCGAGAACACTCACCGGGAAATTCCCCAACAGGCCCCCGAAAAGGCCGAAGAACGTTGCTATGGTGACCACCCAGGCCCCTAATGGTCCGGCCAGGGGCTTGCCCTGGTCGGCTTCGTCCATGACGTCTTCCCAATAGAGCTGAAGGTGATCCTTGACCAACTTAAAAACCGAAGTCAGAAGAATCACCCCGATAAAACTGCCCAGGGTGTTATTCAAGGTGATTATTTTAACCAGGACCTTATAGGGAACAACGCCCATGAAATCGACAAAGACACTGATGACCACAGCGCAAGCTACTGCAGAGATAAAGGCAATCACGAAATAGGCCACCCAATTGCGCCAAATTTGGACATCCCAATTAAAAAATTTTTGGCTAAAAGGGACTAAGTTAGTCCATAAAGTATAGGGAAGATAGCCAAGAAGGAAATTACCTACAAAACCGGCCAAAGAGGAAGGGGTCAAAGTCCCGCCGAAGATATCCCCGATCAGGTTACCGATGGCCGAACCCCAGGCCCCGGCCGGTCCGAACATCAACCCGAAAGACATAGGAAAAATGTTGCCGACCCTGACCTCGGTAATGCCGGGGATCAGAGGAATGGCCGTCTTGAAGGCCAGCAGGGCCGCGCTGTAAATGGCTGCGCAAACCGCAGTTAGGATGATCATCCGGGTATTTCTCCACATAGTAAAAATCGCTTTCATAATAATCCTCCTTTCGGAAAAATAGGATTCCCCTAACTCTGAACTCTGAACTTTTTTGTACTAACCCCTTTTCATATACTGCATCGTCCCGTCTTGAATCACCGCCACTTTGGCTTCCCCGGGAAAATCTTTTTCCAGAATAGCCAGACATTCCGGCCAGGTTTTGACAAAAACCGCATCATCCACATGGCAAATCATATCCAGGCCCGTCCGGTCGGGAAAAGGGGCCATGACAATCAATTTCTTCATCAAGTGAGGAATGAGACCTGGGGTTCGAGGGGAATATTGGCGTCCGCCGTAGTCGGTTCCCCAGGCTCGAAATACATAATGGGGGACTTGCCCTTCAGGGGCATCGGACATCAGGACTATTATCCCCTCCTTGGGTTTAATAACCCGCAAACCCAGAACAAAGGCAATGGCCGATTCGTTGGCTTTGGCATAGGCATTACAAACCGCCAGATCATAATAACTGGAATAAGGGATTCCATAGTGTTCCTTTCCCTCTTGGGCACCGGCGGCATGGGTGGCCCGGAAAGGACCGGCATAGAGATTGGTGATCTCCCCCCGGCGGTTGATCATACAATCCACTTTAAAGTTAAGCCCCACGGCATCTCCGGCGGCATCACACTCGGCACGCAAGATGTTATTTTCGAAGTTACCCAGGCCGGTACTGGCAGGATCACGGAAAAACTGATTATGGAACTGATTGATGGTTTCAATCGCAGCCACTCCTGGCAATATAAGCTTGGCCCCTCCTCCGAAGCCCACATGGACATGGGGAGTGATGCATCCGATACCGATCTTCAGGTCGCAGGCCATAAATTCCCGGTTGTACCAAAGTTCCACACCGGTCGGGGTCCTTCCGACCCACACGGTGTTCTGAAAAGGGTCGTGATTGTAAACCGCATAGTTCTCCACAATCTCTTCCCCCAATTTTTTGCGGGCATTGATCATGTCATAAGCCCCATGAGAGCCCAGGGCCCAAATAAAGCGGATCTGGTCTTTCTTCAGGCCGGCCCTGTGAAGGGAGGCTAAAACATGGGGAGCCACGTCTTTAACTGGGGTGGGCCTGGTCATGTCATCAAAGACAATAACCGCCTGTTTTTTCCCTCGGGCCAATTCCTCCAGGGTCATACCCTCAACAGGGTGATCGATCTTTTCTTTTATTTGTTTTGAATTAAGCCCGGGTTTTTCGAATCCGAGTGAATTGAGATTCTGGATTTTCCAGCGATCAGGGAAGGTCAATTCACGCTCTCGATTCTCATACCAGAGATGTGAGGGGACGGAAATTTTTTGCATAAACGTTTCTTCCTTTTTTTATCTTCTATGCTTAGATTCTGAATTGGCTTGAGTATAGGACAAGGCGGTCTTGTTAGTCAATGAAAAGGTGGCCTTTGGCCCCCTTCTATTTTATTAATCCAAAATAATTCCCTGATTTTTTGTGGCCCTGCTTACCAAATATTCTTCTAGGGTTGACTCGGTAAAACGGCTCCTGGGTTATTGGTGGAAAAAACCTTAGAAAAAAGATCTCAGATGCCCTTTAAGAGTCCTCAGCCAAATTTTTCTTGACATAGGAGATTTAAGGATTTATATTGTTAACACTATGAACAATAAAAGCAAAGCCAATCCTCAAAAATTAGCCGCTTATCAGGCTGGGAGGCTCAAGGAACTGGTTGAGGAAATAATACACTGTTGTCAGGAAAGGGTGCTTTTTCAATCCCAAAAATTCAATCTCACTCCGGCCGAACTGCGTTGTATCCTCCTTTTTAAAAACGAAAAGTACCTGACGGTCAAAGGAATGGCCCAAAAATTGGAGGTGGCCAAGAGCCGGGTGACCAAAATTATGGAAGGATTATTAAAGAAAAAGCTTATCCATTGTATAGATGATCCTGGAGATGCCCGGGTAAAATTATTCAGCCCGACCCAGGCCGGACAAAAAAAATCCAAACAAATTGATGATTTCATAACAGAAATCCATCATCAATTATTGAGCCATTTGAGGCCTGAGGATCGAAAATCAGTCCTTCATTCCTTAGAATTACTCCGATCGGCCATGGAGACCATTAAGGAAAAACTGGTCTGAATTGAATGGGTCGAGTTATACTGTTAATCATATTAACAAACTAAGTAAAAAATAGAGGAGGAATCTATGCAGGAAGAACTTGAAAAACAAATAACCGCCCTTAAAAGCCAAGTAGAAAATCTGACCGCTAGTAAGGCGGAAAATAAAATTTCTATGATCGTTTTCAGCGGTGATCTGGACAAGGCCCTGGCCGCCTTTATCATAGGTACTGGAGCGGTGGCCATGGGTATGGAAGTGGTCATGTTTTTTACCTTCTGGGGCACCCCGCTTCTGAGGGATAAAGACAAAAAAGTGGGAGGCAAGGACCTGATGGGAACCATGTTCGGGGCCATGCTGCCCAAAGGGACCGGCCAGGCCAAATTGTCCAAAATGAATATGGCCGGCATGGGGACCGCCATGATGAAATCCCTGATGAAAAAGAAAAACGTGGCCTCCCTGGAAGAAATGGTCCGGATGGCCGGTGAACTGGGGGTCAAGATTTATGTCTGTGAAATGTCCATGGACCTGATGGGTTTTAAGAGGGAAGAAATGATCAACTATCCTGATTTGACCTTTTGCGGTGTGGCCAAATTTTTGGAAGAGGCTATGAACAGCAAGATCCAATTATTTATTTGATACGGCTCAGTAAAAAGTCCATCAGTCCCACGTTTCGCGGGATTGCGCTGCATCCTTCCCGGCTTTTCAGCGGGGCAGGCTTATTGCGGCGTACCTCTTTGTACGCCTCATTCCTCAGGACTTGCGCGCCCAGTCCCGCCTTGGCGGGAAAGCTTTTTACTATGCCGTCCAGTATGCTTTATTTTGAGAATAAATCTTAGGAGGAAAAAATCATGGAAGAAATCAAAGTCGATAAAGTGATGGACCTGAAGGGGCTGCCTTGTCCCATGCCAGTGGTCAAGGTCAGCAAAGGTATCAAAGAGATTCAAGTCGGACAGGTGATCGAGGCCATAACCACCGATCCAGGGGCCTTGTCCGACTTTCCGGCCTGGGCCAGGACCAGCGGGAATGAGATCCTGAAAACCGACCAGGGGGATGGGGTTATCAAGATTTATATTAAAAGAAATAAATGATGCTCGAAGGATTCAAGGGGCCAAGGGAAGGCGTACCACGAATCATAGTTTTTGGGGTTCTCTGAACTCCGAACGACTCGACTGAGCTCGTCGAAGTCTCTAAACTCCGAACTATATTTTCTTATCCAAGGCGAATAAGTTAAGGAGAATGGCATGCAACTAATTTATTATCTCATCCTGGTTCCCATGGTCTATCTGGCCTTTCTGATTTTTGTGGTCGGATGTACTTACCGGTTGGTCAAGATCTGGCGGGCTCCCATCCAGCCCACAACCCTTCAAATATTTCCGGAAAAGAGACCCAAATGGTTATGGGTCCTGCACGATAGTTTTCTTTTGCCAACCGTTAGACGGCACAATCCGGTCCTGTGGTTCTTTTTGATGATCTTTCATATCGCCATCCTACTTCTGATTATCGGACATCTGGAGCTTTTCAAGGGATTCACCTTTTTTCAGTTTTGGCAACACGAGATCTTTCTGGGAAAAGGCTTTGTCGGTCTGACCCTGATCATCGCCCTGCTCTATCTGCTCTTCCGGCGTTTTGCCTCCCCTATCCGGGAATTATCGGTCCCTGAAGATTATTATCTCCTGATCCTGATTTTTTTGACCGTCCTTTTCGGCAGCCAAATGGACTGGGCCAGGCGCTGGTACGGTTATGCGGAGATGTCGCCCGGAGATTATCAGATCTATCTCACCAGCCTGCTTTTTTCCCGACCGGAACTCCCGTCGGCGGTTTTTCAGTCCGGACATTCCTTTATGCTGGTCTTGCATGTCTTCTTTGCCAACCTCTTTATCATGTTCTTCCCCTTCAGCAAGATCATGCATTCTTTTTTCACCATCCCCATGAATAAGTTAAGGAGGGGTTGATTATGGACAGCCAGACCCGAGAGAATCTTTTAAAACTCTTCCAATCGAAGTTAAACCAGGCCATGAGGCTTTATTTGGAGACCTGTTCCCGGTGCGGGACTTGTACCACCGCCTGTCATGTCTATGCTTCCACCGGCCAGGTCAAACATATCGCCGCCTATCGCCACGAGATTGTGCGGCGAATCTACAAAAAATATTTTAAAGGCCGATGGAATCCGGCTGCGACCCTGGGTGAACCCAAGGCCTTGACCGAGATGGCCCTGGAGGAATTATATGAGGCCGCCTATTCCTGCACGGGTTGCCGGCGCTGCATGGTCTATTGTCCTCATGGCATCGACACGCAGATGCTCATGTCCATAGCCAAATTGTTGTTGGTTGGGGACGGGACGGAACCGGAGATATTGAGCATGCTGGCCGACTCTTCCATCGAGAAGGGCAAGTCCTTGGACTTGTTTAAAGAGGGTTTTTTGACGGCCATAAAAAACTTAGAGAACCAGGTGGTGGAAAAGTGGAAGGTCGAGGCCGGGCAAACCCCGATCCCGGTTGATAAAGAAGGAGCGGACTTACTTTACGTGGCCCTGGCCGGGGCCCATTCGATCATTCCGGCGGCGGCCATTTTTAACGCCGCCAAAGAAAACTGGACCTTGAGTTTTTTTGAGGCGGTCAATTTCGGGGCCTTTGTCGGGGATCCATCCCGGACCAAACTGATCCTGGACCGAATTGTTAAAGAGGCCCTACGTCTCAAAGTCAAAGAAGTCTGCATCTGTGAATGCGGAACGGCCTTTCGGGTTATGAAACAACAATCCGGGAAATCAGCCCTTCAAGGTTACCTCCATTACCGAGGTCCATGCCCGATACTTAAGGGAAGGACGAATCAAGCTGGACAAGAATAAATTCAAAGATCCGGTGACCTATCACGACCCCTGCCAGCTTGCCCGAAATGGCGGGGTGATCGACGAACCCCGTTACATCTTAAAGCACCTGACCAACGATTTTAGGGAGATGATCGATGATGTCCGCTATAACTGGTGCTGCGGCGGTGGCGGGGGGCTGGTGTCCCTGGGGGAGGACACCTTGGATTTTCGGATGAAATCCTCAAAAGTAAAGGTGGACCAGGTCCAAAAAACCGGTGCCCGGATCCTGGCCACGGCCTGCGAAAACTGCCATACCCAACTCAGCAATCTGAACGACCATTATCAAATGGGAATGAATGTCCAATTTCTCTCTTCCATGATAACCGAAGCTCTGGTGAAATAACATGGGCCGTCTTCTATCTCTCTTCATCATCTTCTTCAGTAGAAAGATTTTTTCTTTTTCGGACGGTGATAAATAAATAATAGCCCATCAGAACAGGCAGCATACCCAGGGCCAAATCAAAGCGGCCTTGAAAGAGCTGATAGGTACAAAACCCGACGATCAGGAGAATAAAGAGGAGTTGAACAACGGCCGCCGCCTTTATCATAATCCATTTCCCTTTCTTATTATCGATGGTTTTATTATCCTTAAGAGGAACATTGAAGCAAGGGATCAAATGAAGATCAGTATTTCTTTTCGGCGGAGGCCCTAATTTTCTTTAAAAAGCTTTTTATATTCCCCATATCCTTCCTTTTCCAGATCCTCTTTGGGAATGAAACGCAGGGCCGCAGAATTGAGACAATAGCGAAGTCCGGTGGGCCTCGGGCCGTCGGGAAAGACATGCCCTATGTGGGAATCACCCTGTCTGCTCCGGACTTCGGTACGCTGCATCAAAAGGGTGCGGTCATCCTTTTCCACAATATGGTTCGGCTCCAGGGGTTTAGTGAAACTTGGCCAACCGGTCCCTGAATCATATTTATCCAGGGAACTGAACAGGGGCTCTCCTGAAACGATATCCACATAAATACCTTCTTTTTTATTATCCCAGTAGAGATTTTGAAAAGCAGGTTCAGTGCCGTTTTTCTGCGTCACGTCAAATTGTAAGGGCAAGAGTTTTTTTCTCAGCTCGGCTTCATCCGGTTTCCGGTACTCCTGGTTTTTTCTGGATGGAGGGTTCTGTTTGGCTTTCCCCCAGTTCTCTATGATAAATTGGTCTCTGCCCGACCCATACCGATAGGTTTTATATCTCAAGGGATTCCTTTGACAATAATTCTGATGATATTCCTCGGCTTCATAAAATGGACCCAAGGGTTTTATTTCAGTAGCAATGGGTTTGCTAAGCTTTCCGGAACGATTCAATGCCTCTTTGGATTTCTCGGCCAGCTTTTTTTGCTCCTCGTCATGATAAAAGATGGCGGTATGGTATTGCGGACCGCGATCTGCAAATTGGCCGCCGGGATCCGTCGGGTCGATATGTCTCCAGAAGACATTAAGTAGGCCTTGATACGATATTTTCGTTGGGTCGTAATGGACTTGTATCGCTTCCACGTGCCCCGTGGATCCTTGGCAAACCTCTTGATAGGTGGGATTTTTTTTGTGGCCGCCGGTATAACCTGAAATGACTTTGACCACGCCGTCTATTTTTCTAAAATCGGCTTCACTGCACCAAAAGCACCCCCCGGCTAAGGTGGCGATTTTTATATTCGGATTTTCTTTAGTCATAGTTGGTTTCACCTCATCTTTATCTTCTGACTCTACGCTTGGCTGACCGGCCGTTACCCCCATTAGAATTAAGACCATCTTCAACCCGTTGCAGTATTCCCCCTTCAAACCCTTTCGGTCAGGGCCAGCAGCCAATGGTGAAGGGGGGCCATTTTTTTATAATGCTCAAAACAGAAATCCACCAACCCTTCGGAAAACAATTCGGTCGAAATGGGCAGTTCCACTCCGGCAAAGAGTCCGTCATAAAGCAGATACTCGGCATTTTTATGGGCGGGATCATACCCTTGAGGTGTTTTTTTATAGTGCTGCTCACCTATGTAGTAATCCTTGTTTTTCTTGATACCCGCTATGGCCTTAGTCAGGGCAGGTCCATATTTGGGATTGACAACGGACTGGCGATAGGTTTCCAGCATATCTTTGGGGAAAGCATACAGCCCGACTCCCAGCATGAACCTGTTCGGGTCCAGATGGAAATAAAATCCGGAACATTCCATTCGAGGCCTTTGGCCTTCCCAGAACCAAAGCCCCAGATGGGTCTTATAAGGGGTCTTGTCATGACTGAAACGGATATCCCGGTTGAGGCGAAAAATAGACTTGTTGACCCGCGGATCGGCATGAACCCCAGGGGCGATCTTTTTCAACTTATCACCCATAGCCGCGATAAAATCCCTGGCCGGAATCACAACCTGCTGTTCATAAACCTCCTTGTTTTGATCAAACCACATTTTGTTGTTGTTTTTGGTGAGGTTGCGGAAAAAGGTGACCGTCTGTTTTGGAAATCCTGTAAATCTTGGGAGAGAAATCATTTTGTCATTCCTTTCACATAGTAAACTTTCAAAGTTGCATTAGGGTAAATGAAGGACTCCAGTGGTTTGGATTGAGGAGCCAGTTAAACACCACCCCGAGATGGCCAAACATTCCTTGTTCAGATATTTTGGGACTTTTTTTTGGAAAAGTAAAGGGCTTTGAGTCAGAAAATTTTCGTCAGCATCCTTAAATTGAAGCAGGCGATTTTCTTAAGTCTTAAAATAAAAATTAAACCGGCTATTTTAAGGTTTGAATTTGAGAAAAAACGGAAAATAGCGCTTGACATTTGATGGATTATATCGCCATATAAAAGCTGCATTCTTTTTACTGCCATTATATCAACCTAGGCGCCCACAAGGCCATTGTCGGTCTTTTTGCCGACCGTCCGGATGTCGAGAGATCGAGCTGAGCAATAAGGGCATTCTAAAAGGCAGCGATGCGGCCCAGCGCTATTTCCCGAGGTCGAATTAAACGATTCGGCTGAAAAAGGAGGCTGATCCCATCCTTTTCGACGGGGGTTAAATTTTTTCCAGTCTTCCAACATGATAAGAAGGCGGAATCCCGGAAGATGAAACTGGTCCTTGGCTTTCAACCAGGTGGAGCAGGGCTGATTGGCTGACAGCCAAATTTTTCTTAAGGCCTTTAGCAGTTCTGGAGGGTCATACAGAGGCTTGGGACCTCGTGGCTTAGGTTGGGGCTTGGTGAACCGTTTAATGCCCTTGAGTAGATGTATGGCATGCTTTCGATGATATTGGGTAGCCGCCACAGTATTCATCCAAAATCAAGCGCATTTGGTTTTTAGTGGCCTTTTTATATCGTTTGGCAATGGCCCCCAGGTATCCTTTTTTCGATCGTGGACTCATAATTTTTCCTCCTACCGAACACTTCCTTCCGGTAACATTCATTATGAGTCAACGATCCTTTGAGTTTAACCCTCTTGGTAACATTGAATAGGATTCAATTCGCTGTTGATTGAGATTGTTGTCGATAAGTTGAGACGGATATATAATTACCATAATAAAAATCACAGGCAGTTACTATTATCATTTTAGCTCTAATGGTATTAAGCGACTGAGGATGAAATGACCAACAACACACGAATCCCATTGAATCAGCAGGGAACAACAGATATACCTGTTGTTGCAGTGGTACTTGCCTGTGGTCATACCTCCCTCTTCCCTGAATTGGGAAACATAAAATGCAAAGCTCTCCTGCCGTTTAGAGGAAGGCCAGTTGTTGACTATGTATCGATAGCACTCTGCCATTCACAAGTAGAAAAGGTTTTCATCGTACATCAACAGGATGAGGATCTGCAAAAAGCAATATCGCCTCATGAAAAAATCATTTTGGTGAAATCCAACAGGCCGCAGCCCACGATAGTAGACAGTGTGATGAGCGGCATGGAGAAACTGTTTGAGTTCTTTGGAGAAAACAACATCCACCCCAGACACATCCTCGTGGTTCCCTGTGATATCCCTTTGGTAACTTCTCGGGATTTTGATGCCTTAATAAACCAAGCGGCTAAGAGCGATGCCGATTTTTACTTCACCGTCATCAGGAATAGCCTCTTAAAGAAAGAATATGCAGAACGTCGCTTCAGAACTATACATCTCAACGAATGGGGTGATAATTATAGCCCTCAATCAACAAATGTGATTCATAGTCGACTTTTTCGAACGACACAGGCGAATAATAATAGTCCGTATAGAGTAGAGATATGTGATAATCAGGGGCGTTCTTTAAATAGTCTTTTTAAAGCGGGGCAAGATATCCGTGATCACAGGCACAGTGTATTAGGTTGGGGTCGCTTTGCCTACCGCATCGCAGGGAAAGGTAGCGCGCTTTTGTTCCTTCAAATTCTATTCGATCTTCTTAGAAATAGAGTAACCGAGTCTAAATTGGTGCAAGCAATATACCTCACTTTATGCGTAAAGATGCGTTTTATCGAATCGCATTCTACGACTTTTTCAGTAGACATTGATAACCCGGTTGACCTTGAAAACATTTCACGAAAAGCCATATCAAGCCCCGAGAACGTTGGGAATATACAACTATCGGGAAAGCGTATCTGATTGATGGAAGTGGATACACTCAAAATTAAAAAGGGATCTACGCTCAATAAATATGCCTTAATTATTGTCTCGCAGGTTATATTTGTCGCCACCATAGTTGTTATAGTTTTAATGTTGAGCCACAGAGATTATTTCACCCATCGGCAAACATATAGTTATCTGGGTCTATTTATTAATGCCTTAATCACCGGGTCTCCCCTGGCTATACCGACTTTTTGCGCTGTTATAGTATTTACGATGGGAGGCCTTTATAATCCGGTATTGGTGGCACTTATATCAGGGCTGGGAGTCGCTACTGGGCATATGCTGGTATATGGGTACAGTTTCGGCGGTTACCGGGTTTTAACAATCTTTAAAATCCCGGATTGGGTTTATAGGGACTACCACGCCATAGTGGGTAGATTGGCTAAAACTGATAAAGTCGGAAAGGTTATGAACAGTGTAAATCGTCATGCTACCGCTTCTATTTTCTTTATGTTTGCATTACCCAATCCTTTCCAAATACCGGCTCTGCTGGGTTTAGGAGCCAAACGCGTTTCATTCTGGAAAGTGTTTGCAGCTTGTTGGACAGGCAGAACGATAATATATATGGTTTTAGCTTATTTAGGTTATTTCAGGTTAAATATCTGGAGATAATGGGTTAGCCAATCATCCGATCAAGTTGCCAAATTAAATGGAATTAAATATATTTTTAGTTCAAATTTAGGTTTTATCGCCGATTTTTACCGTTAACGGATTTTATCAAGGCAGACTTTTCAAACCCATTAAATCATGTCCTAAAACACGTCTCCGATCATTTGACTAAATATCCTATTGCATTGCTTGAACCATTGTTAAAGCTTAGGAAGATCCAGGAATCTTTGATCATCGATTCGTTGGAGAATAATCTTAAGAGTATTATTGATGGAGGCAAATCACTAAATAAAATATTAAACTCTCAATGGCTTATCTGGGGAATGGGGTTCTAAATCTCAGTAGATAGAAAAAGAATATTCTGACAACAATCTTCCATCAAGGAATAGCTGAGCTCTCCAGGTGCCGAGATAGCTCAGCCGATGAGCAGATATAAAAACCATTTGCTTTGTTGGGAATTCCAAACAGCAGGCTGAGGTGCTATAAGAGGGGTTTCCGGAGGGGATGGTAAAAGTCAGTCTGGTTTGTTCATGGGTTATCCCGTTAGGTCTGATCCAGCGTACCTTCTCTTCATGAGTTCCTGTAAGGCCGGTCCAAACGGTCTGGAAGGAAATCCGATCATTAATGGAGAATCGGGTATCCGGAGCAAGTGAAATTTGGTCTTTGGTCAGGATAGAATGGAAAGTCGGCCCTTGGCTTCCTACTCCGGATGTGGTCAAGAGGAATATCCCCACCAGCATGATACCCTGCCAAAGGCAATACTTTTTAGTTCTCTTTTTGGTATGGGATTTAAATGAATATCGGGTAAGGATTCTCTTTATAAGCATAAATTGTTAAATAAAATAATCATGGAAAAGAAGTCAAGGGAAAAAGGATAAATAAGAAAGGCCAAGGACAGGTTAATAATTTCGGCAATAAAGGGGAAAAAGTGACATTTCCTAAATTATAACACCCACCAAGGTAAGCCACACCTGGAAACGGATAAGACATTTCATACAGGAAGTGTCCCCTTGATTACTGTTACAATATTCCCAATCGCTTAAACTGTGTTTTCCCCCATCTTGACCTCAAACCGGAACTGGCTCCTTATATGGTCGGCATTTGCATTCAGAAAAAAATGAATTTTCGGCTGGTCCGGGCTTTTTGGGAGATAGGGGGCAAGGAATTTGAATCCATCCTACCCGGCGGGAAACAAATTATATATGATTAATTTCAATGTGTTAAATCAAAGTAACCCGAGAAAACCTAAAAAGTAAAGCCCGTTAGCAGGAGGTCGTGGCCTTTAAGTAATTTAAGAATTTTTTTCAAAAAACCTTTGACAGGAGATAAAAAATACGATAAGAAATGCCTGTTTATGGTGTATGAAATCAAATCATTAATCTCATAAACACTTCTTTTATTACTTCCAGGTTAATCTTTCTAAAATACAGGAAGGGTTAAAAAATGATTAATATCGACCAGTCCCTTATATACCAAATTATAAACGTCCTTTTGTTGATGCTTATCTTAAATATCCTCCTTTATAAGCCTATTCGAACCATCCTGAAACAGCGGGCGGAAAAGGTCGCCCATCTGGCGGCAGAGGCCCAAAAAGCCCATTCGGATATGATTCAAAAGGATCAGGATTATCAGGACAGGTTACTGCAGGCCAGAAAAGACGGCTTTGAACAAAAAAACCTCTTTAAATTGCAGGGGCAGGAAGAAGAAAAAAAACTTCTGCAGCAAGCCAACCAAAAGATTGAGGCTGAATTAGCCCAAAACCGGCAAACAATCGCCCAGCAGGTTGAAGAGGCCAGGAAAAAAGCTTTCCGAAGAAGTAGCATCCTTCTCCCGGGAAATAGCCCAAAAGATTTTAGGGAGGACGATTTAAATGTTTACCCCTCGTTTTTCTTCTATTCAAGTCTTTTATCGTACCCTGTTAAAAACCATCGCACCTTATCTCCCTTTGATTTGTTTTCTGATTCTTTATGGAGGATTGGTCTATGCCTCTTCCGGCAATGAAGGCGGGGCTGCCGGCGGGGCTGCCGGACACGGCGGGGAAACTCCGGAAAGAATTTGGGACCTCATATTCCGGGCCATTAATTTTATTATCTTTTTCGGGGTTCTTTTTTATTTGCTGAGAAAACCCTTAATGAAAGCCCTGGGAGATCGAAAGGATTCCATCCAAAAAGAACTTCAGGAATTAGAGGCCAAAAAGGAAGAGGCTATTCGGGAATTTCAGGCCTTGGAGAAACGGGTTTCCAATATCAACCAGGAACGAGAGGCCATTCTGGCCGAATTCAAGATCGAAGGCGAAAAAGAAAAACAAAAAATCATTGACAATGCTCAAAAAACGGCTTCACGGATCGTTGATCAGGCCCAAATAACCATCCAGCAGGAAATGCAGAAGGCCGGTCAATCCCTGAAGCAGGAAATGTCTGAAACGGCCGTTCGGATGGCCGAGGAATTATTGAAAAAGAATATCACCGAGAACGATCAAAAACTCATGATCGGTGAATACTTGGCAAAGGTGGTGACCCATTAATTGAGAAATTTTACTGTTTCCCGAAGATATGCAAGGGCGCTTCTCTCCCTGGGAAAAGAAGACGGGAACTATCTTCAATATGGGGAAGAGCTAAAGGCCTTTTGTGATTTATTGAAGAGAGAGACTCAGGCCCAATATGTTCTCCAAAGTCCGATCTATGATTTTACCAGTCGGAACAAACTCCTGAAAGCGATATTGGAAAAGGCCGGGTTCTCCCCGATTGTTACTCATTTTATTCAGCTTCTCATGATCAAGGGGCGCATCCGATATGTGGAAGATATCAGTGTCTACTATGCTCAGTTGACCGATGAGCTGTCCAATATCAAAAGGGCCTTGGTCACCACTGCGATCCAGCTCAGCGATGATATCGTTCAAAGAATCCAGACGGCCTTGAAAGAGGTCGTTCAAAAAGAAGTTGTGGTCACGGTCAAACAAGACCCTTCCATCATAGGCGGGATTATCGCCCAGGTGGGGGATTTGACCTTGGATGGAAGTTTAAAAACTCAGCTTAAGAGTTTAACAGAATCCTTAAGAAGGGGTGAGGGTGTCTAAGTATGGAAATCAGAGCCGAAGAAATCAGTCAAGTTATAAGACAGCAGATTCAAGATTTTGATAAAAAAGTGGAACTCAGCGAGACAGGGACCGTCCTGTCCGTCGGAGATGGTATCGCCCGGGTTTATGGGGTGGAAAAAACCATGGCCATGGAGCTTCTGGAATTTCCCGGAGGCATTTACGGCATTGCCCTGAACTTGGAAGAAGACAATGTCGGTTGTGCCATCCTGGGGGAAGACATCCATATCAAGGAAGGGGATGTGGTCAAACGGACCGGTCGAATCGCCGAAGTCCCGGTGGGTGAGGCCGTTCTGGGACGGGTCATCGATGCCGTGGGAACTCCCATAGACGGCCAGGGCCCGCTCAATGCCAAGGAATTCCGGAAAATCGAGTTGAAGGCCCCCGGGGTTATCGAACGTCAGCCGGTGAAAGAACCCATGTACACCGGATATAAGGCCATTGATGCCATGACCGCCATTGGCCGCGGCCAGCGGGAGCTGATCATCGGTGACCGGCAGATCGGGAAGACCGCCCTGTGCGTGGATGCCATCATCAACCAGAAAGATTCGGATATTTTTTGTATTTATGTGGCCATCGGTCAGAAAAAATCCACCGTGGCCCAGGTAGTTGAGGCCTTTCGACGCAACGGGGTTATGGACAAAACCGTCGTCGTGGCCGCCTGTGCCAGCGACCCGGCCCCGATGCAGTATATCGCCGCCTTTGCCGGCTGCACCATGGGAGAATATTTCCGCGATTCAGGCCGGCATGCCCTGGTGATCTACGATGACCTTTCCAAACAGGCCGTGGCCTATCGGCAGCTTTCTCTGCTCCTTCGCCGTCCTCCCGGACGGGAGGCTTTCCCCGGCGACATTTTTTACAACCATTCCCGTCTGCTGGAGCGCGCGGCCAAGGTGCGGGACGATCTGGGCGGCGGCAGTTTGACCGCCTTGCCGATCATTGAAACCCAGGCCGGCGACATGTCGGCCTACATCCCGACCAACGTTATTTCCATTACCGACGGGCAGGTTTATCTGGAACCGGGTCTGTTTTTCTCCGGGGTACGGCCGGCCATCAACGTCGGTCTTTCGGTTTCCCGGGTCGGTGGTAATGCCCAGGTCAAGGCCATGAAGCAAGTGGCCGGAAGCCTGCGTTTGGACCTGGCCCAATATCGGGAATTGGCGGCCTTTGCCCAGTTCGGCAGTGAGCTCGACAAGGCCACCCAGGCCCAGTTAAACCGCGGTGTCCGTCTGGTGGAGATCCTCAAGCAACCTCAGTTCCAACCTATGCCAATGGAAAAGATGATTATCAGTCTATTTTCAGGTGCCCGCGGGTTCTTGGATGATCTCTCCGTGGATGTACTGAAGGATTTTGAGACACAGATGATTGCCTTTATGGAATCCAAACATCAGGCCCTTCTTTCCGAAATCAAAGAAAAGAAGGAAATCAGCCCGGAATTGGAAGAAAAAATGAAAAAAGCCATTGGAGAATTCAAGACCCAGTTCCAAGCACAAATAAAATAGCAAACAGCAGTCAGCGATCGGCGATCAACGGAAAAATTACTTTTTTAGCTGAGGGCTGATAGCTGAAAGCTAACAGCTCAATAGAGAGTCTTAAGCATGGCGACACTTCAAGATATAAGAAGAAAAATCGGGGCCGTAAAAAAGACCCAGCAGATTACCAAGGCCATGAACATGGTGGCCGCATCGAAATTGCGGGGCGCCCAGATACGGATGGAAAATTTCCGCCCCTATGCCGGAAAATTTCTGGAGGTCATCAATAATCTTTCTTCCCGGGTTGATCCCGAGGCCTTCCCATTGATGAATGCAAGACCGGTAAAAAAGGTGGAATTGATTTCACTTACGGCCGACCGGGGTCTTTGCGGAAGCTTTAACGTCAACCTGATCAATGCCGGCGAGAAGTTTATTAAGGCCAGGAAACAGGAACAAGTGGAAACTTCTCTGGTTCCGGTGGGTAAAAAAGGAGCCGAATATTTTAAGCGCAGAAAATATGACGTCCGTTCCCAGTACACGGATATTTTTAATTCCTTTGATCCGGCGACAGCCACCGGTATCGGACGGGATAGTCATAGAAAACTTCCTGTCAGGCGGATCGGACGAGGTTTATATCCTCTACGGTGAATTTATTAATATGGCCGTTCAAAGGCCTAAAATGCTTCGCTTGCTGCCCATCGCCCCCTTAACAGAAAAAGAGGAAGAGGCCACAGGGACTGGAATATCTCTATGAACCCTCGGTAGAGGGAATATTGCAGGATTTATTGCCCCGGTATATCAATGTTCAAATCTACCGGGGCATGCTGGAAAATGCGGCCAGCGAACATGCCGCCCGGATGACGGCCATGGATAATGCCACACGGAACTGCAAGGATCTGATCAACAGCTTGACCTTAATTTACAACAAAGCCCGCCAAAGCGCTATTACCAAGGAACTGATGGATATTGTCGGCGGGGCAGAGGCTTTAAAGAAATAAATAAAAAGATTCGAGGATTCAAGGGGTCAAGGATTCAAAGTGGAAACTAAAAAAACAAGAACTCAACACCGCGAATCCCAGAATACTTGCTTAATTATTTTAGTATAAGGTTAAAACCTTAAGAGGAGGTTTATAAATAAGATGGAAACCGGAAAAACCGAAGGAAGCATTGGAAAGATTGTACAGGTAATCGGACCGGTTGTGGATTTGGAATTCCCGGAAGGGAAACTGCCCAACATCCTCAATGCCATTCGTATTACCAATCCGGCCATTGATGATCGTCAAGAGAATTTAGTGGTGGAAGTAGCCCAACATTTGGGAAATAACGTGGTCCGGTGTATCGCCATGGATACCACCGATGGTCTGGTTCGTGGAATGGCAGGCCGGGATACCGGCCAGCCGATTCTTGTGCCGGTAGGCGCACCCGGATTAGGACGGGTTCTGAATGTCATCGGTGAGCCGGTGGACGGCTTGGGACCTATCAAGGCCGACAAATATTACCCCATTCACCGGCCGGCCCCTACCTTTGTAGAACAGGATACTTCGGTCAAGGTTTTGGAAACCGGTCTAAAGGTTATCGACTTATTGGTCCCTTTCCCCCGAGGGGGCAAGATGGGGATGTTCGGCGGCGCCGGTGTGGGCAAGACCGTGGTCATGATGGAGATGGTCCACAATATCGCCATGCATCACGGCGGGATATCGGTTTTTGCCGGAGTGGGAGAGCGGACCCGTGAAGGAAACGACCTCTATCTGGAAATGAAAAACTCCGGGGTTTTACCCAAAGCAGCCCTGATTTATGGTCAGATGACTGAACCCCCCGGGGCTCGCGCCCGGATCGCCTTGACTGCGCTAAGCGCGGCCGAATATTACCGCGATGAAGAAGGCCAGGATGTGCTCCTGTTCGTGGATAATATCTTCCGTTTCACCCAGGCCGGTTCCGAGGTTTCGGCCCTCCTGGGACGCATTCCTTCGGCCGTCGGTTATCAACCGACCTTAGGAACGGACCTTGGAGAACTCCAGGAACGGATTACCTCAACCAGCAAAGGCTCGATCACCTCGGTACAATGTGTGTATGTGCCGGCCGACGACTTGACCGACCCGGCCCCGGCCACGACCTTTGCCCACCTGGATGGGACCGTGGTCCTTTCCCGGCAGATCGCCGAGTTGGGTATTTATCCGGCGGTGGATCCTTTGGATTCCACCTCCCGAATTCTGGATCCCAATGTCGTGGGTCAGGAACATTACTTTGTGGCCCGGAATGTTCAGCAGATCTTACAAAAATACAAAGACCTGCAAGACATCATCGCCATCCTGGGCATGGATGAATTATCCGATGAGGATAAACTGGTGGTGGCCCGGGCCCGCCGGATCCAGCGTTTTCTCTCCCAGCCCTTCTTTGTGGCCGCTGAATTCACCGGTAAAGATGGTAAGTTCGTTAAGGTCGAGGAAACCATCCGCGGATTTAAAGAAATCATCGAAGGCAAGCATGATGACCTCCCTGAACAAGCCTTCTACATGGTCGGCGGGATTGATGAGGCCGTGGAAAATGCCAAGAGATTGGCAGCGGCTTAGCATAAGATGAATAGGCGGTAAAATATCATGGCGGAACAACTTGAATTAGAAGTGGTTACTCCAGACCGACTGGTGGTCAAGGAGAAGGTGGATATTGTCATGGCCAATGGTGCCTTGGGGGAATTCGGCATCCTGCCCAATCACATCCCATTTCTGACCACCCTTCAAACGGGCGAACTGCGTTATCGTAAAGACAACCAGGTGGAATATCTGGTTGTGACCGGAGGGTTTGCCGAGGTTTCCAATAATAAAGTCACCATCCTGGGCTTGGCGGCTGAAAGGGCTCGGGAGATTGATGTCGAAAGGGCCAGGCGGGCCAAGGAGCGGGCAGAAAAACGCCTGGCCATGGCCAAGACTGAGGCCATTGATTATCTGCGGGCCGAAGCGGCCTTGAAAAGGTCGCTGGTGCGCCTGCGCATTGCCGAAAAAGTCCGGTAACTTTTATATAAAAAATTAATAAAACAAAAAAAGGCAAGTCGTTTGGACTTGCCTTTTTTTGTTTGAG